>CAWEGS010000012.1:0-844198 GCA_963808675.1 uncultured Solirubrobacteraceae bacterium | reverse complement strand
CATCGTGCCGGGATACTGGCCGCCGAACCCGTCGGGCACGTCATCGAGCTTTCGGATCGTGTAATCGGTCATCGTCGGATCAGGCTCAGCGGTATTCGGGGTTGGCGAAGTCGAAGCGGCAGCCCGCGTCCCACAGGCTCTTCTGGTTGCCGTGCGCGGGGATCCCGCCGGCGTCCTTGATCATCCGCGCCATGTGCATCAGGTTCCAGGCGAGGAAGGTCGTGTTGCGGTTGGTGAAGTCATTGTCCGGTCCGCCCGAGCCAGGATCCAGGTAGCTCGGACCGGGTCCCGCTTCGCCGAGCCAGGCGGAGTCCGCCTGGGGCGGGATCATGTAGCCGAGGTGCTGGAGCGAGTAGAGGATGTTCATCGCGCAGCGCTTGGCGCCGTCCTCGTTGCCGGTGATGATGCAGCCGCCGACGCGGCCGTAGTACGCCCACTGGCCGGCGTCGTTGAGCAGGTGGCTGTTGCCGTACAGCCGCTCGATCACCTGCGTGCAGACCGAGGACTTCTCGCCCAGCCAGATCGGGGAGAGCAGCACGAGGATGTCGGCGGCCATCACCTTCCGGAAGATCGCCGGCCATTCGTCGACGTCCCAGCCGTGCTCGGTCATGTCCGGGTAGACGCCGGTCGCGATCTGGTGATCGACGGCGCGGATCGTCGTCGACGTTGACACCGTTGCGCTCCATGATCGCGACCGCGAGGTCGGCCAGGCCGCGCGTGTTCGATACCTCCGGCGAGCGTTTCAGTGTGCAGTTGATGAACAGCGCTCTCAGTCGGAGAAGTCCCACTCCGACTGCGCAGCCAGGGTCTCGTGCCTCTCGGTCAGGTTCGTCATCGGTCAGCTCCTCGCTCAGATCAGGTCGGGGTCGGTGAGTACTTCGATCAGTGCCGGTCCGTGATGTTCCGCTCGGCAACGAGTGCGTCGTTGAGTTGAGAGGCGATGGTCACCCGGATCCCGAGGGCTCCGCAGATCTCGGCGTACTTGGAGAAGTCCGGGTTATCAGCCAGGTTCGCCAGACCTCCCAATCGCCGGCCCGCTGCTCCTTGGAGATCTTCCCGAGCTGGCCGTTGTTGAGCAGCACATGGGTGATCTTCATCTTGTGCTTGACCGCTGTGAGCAGCTCCGCCATGTACTGGGCGAACCCCCGTCGCCTGTGACGGCGAAGATCGGCCGGTCCGGCGTGGCCGCCCAGGCGCCGATCGCTGCCGGGTAGCCGAACCCGATCGAGCCGAGGTAGCCGGACATCAGCACCGATTGGCCGGGCTTGCATTCGAAGTAGCGCCCGAATGAGTAGGCGTGGTTGCCGACGTCGACGGCGATCACCGCGTCCATGGGCACGTGGCGGCCAAGCGCGGCGAACACGATGGCGGAGTTGACGCCTTGGCCGCGGTCGTCGTGCTCGCGGCTGGCCTTTTCGGTCCGCCAGATCGCCCAGCGCTCCGCGACTTCGGGGCGCTGGTCGACGCGGTCGTCCGGCGGTGTCGCGAGGCGCCGGCAGAGGCTGTCGAGGACCACGCCGATCTCGCCCCAGACCGGCACCGTGACCGGGTGGAACTTGCCCAGCTGCAACGGGTCGACATCGACCTGGATGATCTGCTTGCCCGGATAGATGCCGGTGTGATTGGAGAACGACGCGCCGAGCACGATCAGCAGGTCGGCTTCGTTCATGAACCAGCTCGCGACCGGGGTGCCGCTGCGTCCGAGCACACCACACGCGAGCGGGTGGTCGTCGGCGATCTGCCCCTTGGCCTTGAACGTCGTGATCACCGGCGCACCGGTCCGCTCGGCGAGCGCGATCACCTGATCGCGGTGGAAGCGGGCGCCGTGCCCGATGATGATCACGGGCCGCTTGGCGGTCCCGATCAGCTCGAGCGCGTCATCGAGCGCCGACTCCGGCGGGCTGATCTCGAGCGGCGTGAGCCGGCCCTCGGGGCCCGAGGCGGCGCTGTCGCCGGCCGGCTTGGTCTGCACCTCGTCGGGGAAGATCAGGTGGGTGGGGCCTTGCTGGAGGATCGCGTGCTTGCACGCGAGCGTCATCAGCTCGGCGTGTTTGGACGTTTCGAGCACGGGTTGGGTCCAGCGGGCGACCTTCCCGAACGCGGCTGACAGGTCCACCTCCTGGAATGCGCCCGGCCCGAGCACCTGAGTGTCGACCTGCCCAGTCAGCGCCAGCACCGGCGAGCGGTCGACGTTCGCGTCCCACAGCCCGGTGAGGAGGTTCGTCGCTCCGGGCCCGGCGATCGTCAGGCACGCCGCCGGCCGACCGGTGAGCTTGCCGTACGCGGACGCGGCGACGCGGCTGCGCCCTCGTGCCGGATCCCGATGTACGTGAGCTTGCCGGCCTCCTCCTGTCGGCGGAGCGCGTCTGCGAGGCCCAGGTTCGAGTGCCCGACCATCCCGAACACGTGGCGCACGCCCCAGTTGACCATCGTCTCGGCCATCACGTCGGTGACCGTGCGGACATGCGGCGCCTCGGGCTCGATGCCGACGTAGATGCCGTCGTCGCGGACCTCGGTCGGGAATGTCGGCACGCTGTCGCCGAACGGCGAGCTGCCGTCCAGCGGGCAGTAGTCATAGCCGTGCCACGGGCAGCGGAGCATGCCCTTCTCGATCGATCCCTCCCCGAGCGGACCGCCCTGGTGAGGGCAGCGGTTGCTGAGGGCGGCGTAGCGCCCCTCGTAGTGCGTCACGGCGAAGCTGTGCGGGCCGGCGGTCACGGTCTTCACGCGCCCCGCCGGTAATTCGTCCAGGGAGAGCACGCGATGCCAGGTCAGTTGCTCGGGCGATGTTGTCGTCATGCGGGCACTGTCACGCAGCCGACCGAAGCGTTACAGCCGACTTGCTCGACGGGCGGCTGTAACGAAGCCGAGGGCTGCGGGACTATCCCGCGATGGCCCAGACCCAGTTCACGAACCTCCTGATCGTCGTGGTGGTTGCGTTCGCCGCGCCGTTCGCACTCGGGGTCGTCCCGCGACTGCGTCTTCCCGCCGTGGTGCTCGAGATCGTCGCCGGGATCGCGATCGGACCGTCCGGCCTCGGCTGGGTCCAGATCGACGAGCCAGTTCGGATCCTGTCGCTGATCGGGCTCGCGTTCCTGCTGTTCCTGGCCGGCCTCGAGATCGACGTTCAGCGACTCCGCGGCCGCACGGTGCGGATCACGAGCATCGGATTCCTGGTCTCTTTGCTGATCGGCGTCGGCGTGGGCGTCGCGTTCCATGCCGGTGGCCTGGTCCGCTCGCCGCTCTTCATCGCGATCGTGCTCTCCTCGACCTCGCTTGGGGTGATCGGGCCCGTGCCGAAGGACTCAGGCAACGTCGGGTCGAGCTTCGGTCAGCTCGTGATCGCGGCGGCGTCGATCGCGGATTTCGGCGCAATCATCTTGCGTCCCTGTTCTTCTCCGGCCAGGGCTCTACCGACACCACGGGCAAGTTGATCCTGCTCGGGTTATTCGCCGTCCTGGTCGCGGTGATCGGCTTCGCGATCAGGGGTTCGAGCGCTCAGATCGCCTCTCAAGCGTGCTCTCCTCGTTGCAGGACACGACCGCGCAGATCCGCGTCCGCGGCGCATTCGTGCTGCTGATCGGATTCGTCGCACTCGCCGAGCAGGTCGGCCTCGAAACGATCCTCGGCGCGTTCGCCGCCGGCGCCCTGCTCTCGCTCGTGGACCGCGACGAGGCTATGACCCATCCGCTGCTGCGTCTCAAGCTCGAAGCGGCCGGATTCGGGCTGTTCATCCCCGTGTTCTTCATCACCAGCGGGCTGCGATTCGATCTGAACGCGTTGTTCTCGAGCGCCTCGACCGTCGGCCGAGTCCCGCTGTTCCTGCTCGCACTGCTCGCCGTGCGCGGGATCCCGGCGCTGCTCTACAGCTCCCAGATCGGCCGCGCCGGGCGGCGATCGCCGGAATGCTGCAGTCAACCTCGCTCCCGTTCATCGTCACCGCGACCATGATCGGGCAGCAGATCGGCGTCGTTTCCAAGCCGACAGCCGCCGGGCTGATCGCCGCCGGGCTACTGTCGGTGATCGTATTTCCGGTCACCGGACTGTCCCTGCTGCGACGCGGCGCCCCCGCAGGGATCCAGCCCGCAAGCATCATGCCGAGCACCGCCTAACGCTCCTGAGCGCCGATGACCGCGCGCGCCTGCGGGCGCTCGTCGGATGATCCTGAGCGGGGCGATCGCAGTGCCCGAGGTGGTCCCAGTCCGCGGGATCGCGTTCAAGCGCCACGACCCCAACGGCGGGAGATCGGCTAGGTTCCAGACCCGTGCCGGTGGACGCTGAACCTGGGGACAGCGCGCTGCTCGGCGCGCTACGTTGCGGCGACGAGCGCGCGTTCGCTCGCCTGGTCGAAAGGCACCACCAGTCCCTTCTGCGCCTCGCTCAGCTCTATGTCAGGGACCGGGCGGTCGCCGAGGACGTCGTACAGGAGACATGGCTTGCCGTGCTCGAGGGCGTCGACCGTTTCGAGGAACGTTCTTCGCTGAAGACCTGGATCTACCGGATCCTCACGAACCGCGCCAAGACCCGCGCACAGCGAGAGCACCGCCAACTTCCGTTCTCAGCGCTGGTCGACGATGACGAACCGGAGGTCGACGAGGCGCGATTCCACCCGATCGATGATCCTAAGTTCCCACAACAATGGGCCGCACCTCCACTTGCGTGGCCACACGAACGGATCCTCGCGCGCGAGACCGTGGCGCAGTTCCGCAAAGCCGTCGCAGAGCTACCGTCGGCCCAGCAGCTGATCGTCGGTCTGCGGGACATCGACGGCTGGAGCTCCGGCGAAGTCTGCGAGGCGCTCGAAATCACCCCTGGCAACCAACGGGTCCTGCTCCACCGAGCCAGATCGCGACTGCGAAACGCGCTCGAGGACTACTTCGAGACCCAATGAGACTCCCACGATTTCGCAAGAAAGCTACCCGCTCTGACGAGCTCAGCTGTAGAGAGCTTGTGCGGCTCGTGACCGACTACCTCGAAGGTGCCCTCTCCGAGACCGAGCTGCGCCGCTTCGACGCACATCTCACCGCCTGCGACGGCTGCACCACCTACCTCGCGCAGATGCAGGACACGATCCGCATCACCGGAGCGCTCACCGAAGAGTCACTTGATCCCGAGGCCCGAGACGAGCTCCTCGCCGCGTTCCGCACCTGGAAGCACGATCGCGAGTAACGAAACCCTAGGGCCGGTCGGGATAGGCGCCGAACGCGATCGGGGACAAGCGCGGACCGCCCGGCCCGGCTCCTCGGCGCCGCAGACGCCCACCAGGCGATGCGCGAGCCGCGACCGCACCGGCCCGAGCGCGCGGCAGACGAGGCAGCCGCTGAGCTTCGCGCCGATGTCAGAGCAGGTCGACTCGACGCCGACGCCGTTGAGGCCGTGCTTGCGGGGACCGGCCATCGCGTCTCAGGTCGCCGCCAGGGTCCGGCCGGAGTTGACGCGCGGCGCGGCGTCGCGGTGCGCCGGCACCGCGAGCCGGCCACGCGTTGCTTGGCGGTCGCTCAGCGGGTTGCGTAGTGTGCGAGGCTCTCGAACTCGACGCCTTGGAACGACTCGTTCCCATCGACCCACGCGTCGTGACCCGGGGGAAGTTCGTAGACATCGCCAGCGCGGATGTCGAGTTCGGTTCCGTCGTCCATCACGACGTGGAGCCGCCCCGAGATCGCGTAGCCGACGTGGGCGACCTGGCAGCTGTCCGTCTCGACTAGGGGCTTGACCGATGTTGACCAACGCCAGCCCGGTTCGAGGTTCGTTCGGCCGACCTTGTTGCCGGCGATCTCGACGAGGTCGACACGTCCGTTCTCGAACGAGCGCGTCTCCTCGGGCTGGTCAAGGGTCTTGGCCTGTGTTGGCATGAGGTCTCCTTCTGATCGTGTGTGTGTGTGTTGTCTCGGTGCGGGTCATCCCGCGGGGCCGGTTGCGCTGGCGATCGCGTAGACGAAGACGTTCTCGAGCCGGTAGCCCCCGCCGCTGAGCCGGAACGGAGCCACTGCGTGCAGGGTCGCTCTCGTCACTGCCTCTTCGCCGACGGTCTTGATCGCCCTGACCGCGAAGCCCGTGGATGTGAGCGCTCTCAGCAATGCCGCCTTGTCGGGGTAGTCCCACACGCAGAGCACCTCCCTGGCGCGGGCCGGCCGTCAGTCCGCCGAGGGCGGCGAACTGCTCGATCCCGTTTGGCACGGACAGCGCAAACGGACCGGGGGTACCTTGCGGTGGCGGTGGAAGCAGCGCGCCGAGCTCTGTGACGTACGCGGCCGCCTCGCACTGCTCGGGTCGACCCCAGGTGGCGATCACCACTGGAGCACCTGCGCTGCCCACGCGCGCTGCCTCCGTCAGCGCGCGCGCCGGATTCGCCGCGAACTGGTATGCGTTGAAGCCGGTGACGGCGTCGAACGACCGATCAGCGAAAGGAATCTGCTCCATGTCGCCCACGACGAGCTCTGCCGCCGGGGCCCGCTCCCGCGCGATCTCGACCAGCGCCGCCGCGGCATCGAGGCCGCTGACCATGGCGCCGCGCTGCTCCGCCAGCTTAAGGAACAACCCCGCTCCGCACCCCACGTCGAGCAGCCGTGTTCCGCGCCCGATCTCGAGCTCGTCAAGAACGGCCGAGTACAGCGCGACGAACTTCGGTTCCTGGGTGGCGAAGTCGCGGGCACGCTCTCCCCAGAGCTGTCCCTCGACGGTAGAGGAGCCACTGCGCGTCGCCTGCGTTGTGGTCATGCGGGACAGTGTGCGCGCCGCGCGGGCATGCGTCATCGCCTGATCGGGCCATCTTTCGAGGTCCGGACACGTGGCCCGGCGCGTCAGCCGAGCAGCTCGCGCTCCGCGGCGACCGCGACCGCCGCAGCTCGCGTCGAGACGCCGAGCTTGGCGAGGATGTTCGCCACGTGCCGGTGAACCGTGTGCTCGCTGATCACGAGCCGTTCGGCGACCGTGGCGTTCGAGAGGCCATCGGCGACGAGCCTGAGGACTTCGAGCTCGCGTCCGGTCAGTCGCCACGGGTTGGCGGTCACGGTCGGCTTGCCGAGGCGAGCCAGCAGCCTGGCGGCGTCCCTGGCTGCGCGACCGGCACCGAGTTCCTCGAGCGCCGTCATGGCCTTGTCCGCCTCGTCTACGGCTGCGGCCGAACGGTCACTCCCGCCCAGCGCCCGTGCCAGCGCGAGGCGCGCCTGAGCCAGGTCGAACGGCGACGCACCGCGGCGATACAGATCGACAGCATCCTCGAAGAGGCGCGCCGCTTCCTCGGCGTCACCCTCGGCCAATGCGATCTCGCCGGCGGCGCGACGCTCCGCAGCCTGCAGGGAACCATTCCCGACCGCCGCTGCGATCTCCTGCAGAGCCCGATGCGCTTCACGTGCCCGGCCGAGGTCGCCCAAGCCGATGCCGATTCTCACCAGCAGCTCAAACGCTGCCGCGGCCTCGATCGTCCGCTCCCGCCCAAGACTGCGCACGTAACGCTCGGCATGCCCCAAAGCAGCCGCGAGGTCCCCGACGTCGAGCGCGACCTCAGCCCGCACGAGCCACACGAGCACAAAATCGGCCGCGGACTCCAGCAACCCCCGCGTCTCCTGATCGCGACCCTGGCGATGACGGAGCTGCGCCAGGCGAGCCCGCGCGAATCCCGCCAGGGGCGGACGCAGCCGGGCCAGCTCGCCAGCCGCCCAGGCGAGATCATCGCCAGCCTCGTCCCAGTGGCCGCGCGCGGCCATCACCGTGCCATGGTGCGCGCGGCACAGCGCCAGCAGCGGGCGCTGGCCGGTGCGTTCCGCGAAGGCGGTCAGCTGCTCACACCATTGGCCCGCGCGGTCGAAGTCTCGCGACCGCTCGCACGCGATGATCATGTTGCAGCAGCACGATCCGATCGCGATTGGGTCGTGCAGCTCCCCCGCGGTCGCCGCGGCTGCCCCCTCGTCGAGCAACGGCGCGCCCTCTGCGATCCGCCCGAGGCTCACGAGCGCCAGGCCCTGGAGGGTCCGTCCAGTCATCTCGATGTCGAGCGCCCCATGCCGATGCGCGTGCTCGACCGCCTCGGTACTCAGCCGCAAGACCTCGCCGGCATCGGAGTCCAGATAGAACGATGCCTCGATCAGCGGCAGCCACGCATGTTCGGCCGACGGCGGCACGTCCGCGGCGAGGCGGCGCGCGCGCTGCAACCACCCGTTCGCCACCGCGTTGACACCCCGCATCGCACCGTAATCCCAGGCCAGGAAACCCGCTAGACGGGCCGCCTCGATGGTCTGATCCTGCTCGCGGCGAAGGACATACGCCCGCTCCCGCGCAGCAATTGCACTGTCCACGTCATCGAGCCACCACGCAGCCACCGCGAGCCCCTCAAGCGACTCAGCACGTTCCTCGAGCCCCAGCGCCTGCTCATACCGCTCCCGGGCCTCGCCCCATGCACCGAGCGCGAGCCCCTGACCGGCCTCCGCCAGCAACTCGTCCACACGATCTGATGCCACGCGGTCTGCCATCGCCCGCTCACCCGGCAGTGTCCCACGCGAAGCCATCGCGGCGCGCGATCGGATGGACCACGACGAACCGGCCGTCGCCAACACGCATCGGTGGACGAGTCCGTCCGACTCCAGGCGCCGCCCGTCCGGCGCTGTCCCCCGAGCGGTCCATTCCGCAACTCCGGTATCCGCCGCGAGATACAGCGCGTGCTCCTCGAAGGCCACGTCCGGCCGCACACCCGATTTCGCCCCAAAGCCTCGTCGTGCGTGGGGTTCAGGCTTCTTCCTGACTCCCCCGGCAGCGCCCCGATTTCTCGGGGCGTGAATCGGGGAGACAGGATTTGAACCTGCGACCGCCCGGCCCCCAGCCGGGTGCGCTACCAGACTGCGCCACTCCCCGTGGTCGGTCGATGATAACCGGCCTCAGCGGGCTGCGGGCGGGGCGCGAGGCGCGAGCGGGAGGAGCGGGCGACGGGAATCGAACCCGCCCTAGAAGCTTGGAAGGCTTCTGTGCAACCACAACACTTCGCCCGCCTCAGGGGTCAGATGGTATCGGTGCCGCGCCCGCGGCTGAGTCGATCGGGCGGCGCTCCTCGGTCGGCACCTGGCCGTCGGAGGCGAGGTCACGCGGGGGCCAGGGCCCGGTCCAGTTGTCGAGCGCGCCGTCGATCGTCACGACCGACCCGGAGAACGCGCGTCCGAGGTCACCGGCCAGCAGCGCGACGAGCCAGCCGTACTCCTCCACCTCACCGAGCCGCTGCATGCGGTACGCTCGCGGCGGCGTTGCGCCACAGCTCGGCCGGGTACTTGCGCAGTGACTCGGTGGCGAACCGGCCGACCGCGACGGCCACGACGTTGACGCCGTCGCTGGCCCAGCGCCGGGCGAGCTCGAGCGTCAGCGCCTCGACCGCGGCCCGGGCGGCGCCGGTGTGCGCCATCGCCGGCATGCCGTGGTGGGGCGAGACGGTGACGTTGACGATCGTGCCCGAGGCCTGCGATCGCATCGCGCCCTCGTAGGCCGCCTCGGACATCGCCAGGGTGCCCTCGACGTTCAGCCGCTGGACCGCTCGCCAGCCCTTGGTCGCGATCGCCTCGGCGGGCACGAAGTACTGGCCGCCGGCGTTGTTGAGCAGCAGGTCGATCCGCCCGTGCCGGTCGACCGCCTCGGCGACGATCCGCCGGGCCTGGTCGGGCTCGCGGATGTCCCCCTGGACGTGGGTGGCCCCGTGCCCGATCTCGGCGGTCGCCGCTGTGAGCACCTCGGGCCGGCGGCCGACGATCACGACCTGCGCGCCGCACCCGGCCAGCTCGGTGGCCGCGGCCTTGCCGAGGTTCGTGCCGCCACCGGTCACCATGGCGACCCGGCCGGCGAGCGCGTCGGCGGCGAACACGCGCGACTCGGGCAGCACTACTCCCCGAGCACCTTGATGATCAGCCGCTTCGGCCGCCCGCCGTCGAACTCGCAGTAGAACACCTGCTGCCACGGGCCGAGGTCAAGCTGCCCGTCGGTCACCGGGACGATCACCTGATGGTGCACGAGCAGGTTCTTGAGGTGCGCGTCGCCGTTGTCCTCGCCGCCACGATGGTGGCGGTAGTCGCCCGGATTGGGGAGCAGCGCCGCCGCGACCTCGCCGTCAGGCTCGTGCCAGCTCGGCGGCGCCAGCTTGTCGAGCCACTCGAGCGCGTCGGCCTGGATCCCCGGCTCGTCGTCGTTGATCCACACGCCGGCCGTGATGTGCATCGCCGCGACGAGCACCATGCCCTCGGCGATCCCGGCCTCGCGCACCGCGTCGGCGACGTCCTCGGTGATCCGCACGAACTCGCGGCGGCGGTCCGTGTTGAACGTGCGGTAGACGGTGTGGGCTCGCATCGCGGGGATCGTATGGCCTCGGTGGCCGGGGCGCCGAGCCTCTAGACTGCGCCCCGCCCAGGGGAGTAGCTCAATTGGTAGAGCACCGGTCTCCAAAACCGGGGGTTGCAGGTTCGAGTCCTGTCTCCCCTGTGGGGCACTCCCGAGACCGGCGGGTCGGAGAGGGCGCCGTCCGGGCGCGGGGATGCGGGCGGAGGTGCGGGCGGAGGGACTCGAACCCCCAAGAGCTCACGCCCACCGGCACCTAAAGCCGGCGCGTCTACCAATTTCGCCACGCCCGCGGGATCCGCCTGGCTGCACAAGGAAGTGGAGCAGGCAGCGCCGCCAGATTGTATGGTCCGCAACATGCCTCCGGTCCGGAACCTCCCGCCCGGCTACATCGTCGCCTATCCCAACCGGGACAAGGCATCGAGCAAGGCGACCAAGGCGATCGTAGTCCTCCTCCTGCTCGCCTCGGTGGTGCTGATGCTGATCATCACCGTCGGAGGCTGGAGCAAGCTCCAGGGGCTCAAGCCGGTCAACCTGATCTGGTGCATCCTGTACGTGCTGATCGCGGTGTTCGTGGCTCGCTGGAACCGGGGCCTGCTTCCGATCGCGGCCGCCCTGGCGATCCTGCTGCTGATCCTCGCGTTGATCTCGGGAACGGGGGTCGCGGGCACGAGCTGGTTCGACCGCAACCACTTCGGCTTCGCCGCCCCGAAGTCGCTGTTCGGCGGCAAGGGCCTCGGCCCGGACCTCCTGGGCACGCTGACGCTGATTCTGGCGCCGGTCCAGCTCGCGCTGATCATCTTCTCGATGCAGGGCTTCGCCCAGGGCTGGAACGTCGAGCAGGAGGTGCGGGACCCGAACGCTCGCTCCTCCCGCGGGAACGCGCCGCCGTCCTCGCCCGAGCCCGCCACGGCCTGACGCGACCGAGCCAAATCTCCATAGGTCAGGGTTTGCGCGACACCCTCACGGAGGCTTGTTCGCTGCCAAATCCCGTTCGGCGTGGATTTGGCAGCGAGACCCCGGCCTGAGTACGGCGGGTGGGACTCGAACCCACAAGTCCGTGAGGACAACGGCTTTTGAGGCCGTCGCGTTTACCATTTCGCCACCGCCGCGGGGTGATTAGTGTAGGCGCGGCGGGATGGCGTGGGTCGATGCGGGGTGCGGGAAAGGCTCAGCCCAGGACCAACGCCAGGAGCTCGTCGACGTACGCAGGGGGCGCCACGAGCACCCCCGACGGCTCGTCGGGCCCAACGGCCTCGAGCCAACGGACGGCCAGCCCGGCACGCGAGGCGATCAGCGCCCCGGCGGTGAAGTCCCAGGGCTTGATGCCGCGCTCGTAGAAGGCGTCGAAGCGTCCCGCCGCGCACCAGGCGAGGTCGATGGCGGCGGCGCCGGCGCGGCGCAGATTGCCAACGCGCGGGAGGATCCGCGCGAGCACGGCGCCCTGGGTGGCCCGGACGGCGGCGTCGTAGTTGAAGCCCGTGGCGAGCATCGCCTTGGCCAGGTCGTCGCGCAGGGGCGACAGGAGCGGCTCGCCATCGAGTGTGGCGTCTCCCGACCGACACGCCGCGAAGCATTCGTCGCGGATCGGATCGAGCACGACGCCGGCGAGCGCGCCCTGGTCGTCCTCGCAGGCGACGCTGACGGCGAAAACCGGGATCCCGAACAGGAAGTTGATCGTGCCGTCGAGGGGGTCGACGACCCAGCGCAGGTCGCCGTTGCCCGTCTCTCCTCCCTCCTCGCCGAGGATCGCATCGCCGGGGCGGCGAGCGGCGAGCACACTGCGGATCGCGCGCTCGGCGGCGAGATCGGCGTCGGACACGAGGTCGGTCGGGCTGCTCTTGACGCGCACGCCGGCCGCGCGGCGACCGAAGCGGTCACGGAGCTCATCGGCGGCGGCGTTCGCGGCCTCACGGGCGACGCCGAGCAGCTCGTCTTCGAACGCAACGCTCACCCCGCGACTTCTAGCGAATGCAGGCCGAGGGCGCGCGGCGGGAGTGTGACCGCCGCCCCCAGGCAGACCGCTTGCGATCATGCCCGGCCGATGCGCGCCGAGGAGACGATCGCCGGGCTCACCGCGTTCGAGCAGCGCCTCGCCGGCACCGACGCCGAGCGGCGCGCCGCGAACTGGCTCGCCCAGCGGATCGCCACCGATCGTCGCACGGCGACGATCGAGCCGTTCTGGACGCGCCCGAACACGTTCCTCGCCCACGCCTGGCACGCGCTGATCGGGGTCGTCGGCAGCCTGGTGGCTGTGTCAGATCCGCGGGTCGGAGGCGCGATCGTGCTCGTCGCCCTCCTCTCGCTGATCGCCGACGAGGTGACCGGCTACAGCATCGGCCGGCGGCTCACGTTCGAGCACGCAAGCCAGAACGTCGTCTCGACGCCGGCGCACCCACCCGACGACGCCGTCCATCTCATCCTCACGGCGAGCTACGACGCACCCCGAACCGGACTCGCCCGCAGACTCCCGTCGCGGGCGCGCGCGACGGCGGGCCGGCTCGGCCGGCTGGGCTGGCTCGGCTGGCTCGGCTGGCTCGGCTGGCTCGCGATCCTCCTCGCCTGGGTCCTCGTGATCGCGATCCTCCGCCTCACCGGGCAGCACCACGGCGCCCTGATCGGGGCGCTCCAGCTGATCCCGACCGTCGGGCTGGTGCTCGCCGTCACCCTGCTCATCGACCTCGGCACCGGCGGCTACGCGACCGGGGACGCGGACACGAGCGCCACCGGGGTCGGCCTAGCTCTGCAGGTCGCCGCCGCGCTCGACGTCGCCCCTCCCCCGCGCCTCAGCGTGGAGATCGTGCTTCAGGGCGCGGGGACGATCGGCCTCGCCAAGCACCTGAGAAATCGCAAACGCGAGCTGAACCAGGCCAACACGGTCGTCATCGGGCTGGCGTCGACCGCCCACCATCCGGAATGGTGGATCAGCGACGGCCCCCTCGTCCCGCAGCGCTACCTCGGCCGGCTGATCACGCTTGCCGCCCAGATCGCCGCGGCCGAGCCACACCTCCACGCGTCCGGGCGCCGGGGCCGCGGCGCCACCCCCGCCCTCCCGGCCCGCGCCGCCCGACTCCCCGCGATCGCGATCGGCGGCAGCCGGCAGACGCTCGACGGGACTGTCCAGTTCGGGCTGCTGCTCGTCGACGCGGTCGCGGCCTACATCCGCGAGCGCGCCCGAGTCAGGTCGGGGTGACCGGGTTGTGCTTGGCCGGCCACACGCGGTTCTTCCCTTCGGCCAGCACGAATCGCTCGATCAGCTCGTGAGCGCAGGTCCTCGGGCTGGATCACGGCGTCGACGATCAGCTCGGAGCCCAGGTGGAGGATGTCGATGTCGGCCGCGTAGGCGTCGAGCAGCTCGCGCTTGCGCTCGGCGCGCGCCTCGTCGTCGAGCGCGGCCAGCTGGTTGTAGTAGACGGCGTTGATCGCGGCCGCGGGTCCCATGACCGCGATCGACGCCGTCGGCAGCGCGATGCAGCAGTCGGGGTCGAACGCGGGCCCGGCCATCGCGTACAGGCCGGCCCCGTAGGCCTTGCGCACGACGACCGAGATCTTCGGGACCGTCGCCTCCGAGACGGCGCTGATCATCTTGGCGCCGTGGCGGATGATCCCCTCGCGCTCGACATGGGTGCCGATCATGAAGCCCGGGACGTCGGCCAGGAACAGCAGCGGGATGTTGAACGCGTTGCAGGTCCAGATGAACCGCGCGCACTTGTCGGAGGAGTCGACGAACAGCACGCCGCCCTTGACCTTGGGCTGGTTGGCCACGATCCCGATCGCCCGGCCGTCCAGCCGGGCGTACCCGACGATCACCTCGCGCGCCCAGCGCGCGTGGATCTCCAGGAACGACCCAGCGTCGAGCAGCGAGTCGAGCAGCTCGCGCATGTCGAACGGCTTGTTCTCGTCGGCGGGCATCGATCTCGCGGATCGGCCGGTCCGACCCCGGCCCGGCGGGCGCCGCCGGCGGCGGCTCCTCCTCGAACGACGATGGGAAGTAGCCCAGGTAGCGCTTGGCGAAGTCGATGCCCTCCTCATCGCTCGCCACGAGCGCGTGGCCGCAGCCGCTCTTGGAGGTGTGCATGCGGGCGCCGCCCATCTCCTCGAGCGTCACCTTCTCGCCGATCACCACCTCGGCCATCCGCGGCGAGCCGAGGTACATCGAGGCGTTGCCGTCGCGCATGATCACGATGTCGCAGAAGGCCGGGATGTAGGCGCCGCCGGCCGCGCTCGGGCCGAACAGCACGCACACCTGCGGCACCACGCCGGACAGCCGGACCTGGTTGAAGAACAGCCGGCCGGCGTGGCGGCGGCCGGGGAACATCTGCACCTGCTCGTTGATCCGTGCCCCGGCGGAGTCGACCAGGTACACGAGCGGCGCCCGCAGCGACAGCGCCCGCTCCTGGATCCGCAGCATCTTCTCGACCGTCTTGGCCGACCACGACCCGGCCTTGACCGTCGGGTCGTTCGCCGACACCGCCACGCGGCGGCCCGCCGATCGTCCCCAGGCCGGTGACGACGCCGTCGGCGCCGAGGCCGTCCTGCTCCCAGCTCGCCAGCAGCCCGTCCTCCACGAACGAGCCCGGGTCGAGCAGGCGGGCGATGCGGTCGCGCACCGGCATCCGCCCCTGCTCGGCCGCCTTCGCTCCGGCTGGACGCTCCGGGCCGCCCGACAGCGCACGGGCCGGCGCGTCGCTCAGCGACGTCGGTCCTTGCGCGAGCGTTCGCGTCTCGACTCCGGACGAGGACTCCGTCAGCGGCACCATCGGCCGCCGCGCGTCGCGGGTCCCATCGGGCCGACGGCCGATCACGCGGACCGGCGCGGGTCTCACGCCCAGCACCGTCTCCGATGGCCGCTCGTGGGGTCAGGCCGGCAGGCTAGAGAGCCTCCGCCGCCCGTGCGTCAGTCTGCCACTCCACGGGCCCGGCCGACAGCACGTGGCTGCCGAGCGGGCGTCCGAGCACGCTCTGGACGCTCGCGCGAGGCCGTCGATCAGCGCGCCGAGGTCGATCCCGGTCTCGATCCCCATCTCGTGGAGCATCGAGACGAGATCCTCGGTGGCGATGTTGCCGGTCGCGCCGGCGGGCACCGGGCAGCCGCCGAGCTCGCCGAACGAGGACTCGAAGCTCTCGACCCCGGACTCGAGCGCGGCCAGCACGTTGGCCAGCCCCTGCCCGCGGGTGTTGTGGAAGTGGGCGGTCAGCTCGACCCCGGGCAGCGCCTCGAGCGCGGCGGCGAAGAACTCGCGCACCTGCCGCGGGTTCGCCATCCCGGTGGTGTCGCCGAAGCCGATCTCCACGGCGCCGGCGGCGGCCAGCCGCGCGGCGATCGCGAGCACCCGCTCCGGCGGGACGTGGCCCTCGTACGGGCAGCCGAACGAGGTCGAGATCACGCCCTCGCAGCGCAGGCCCTCCTCGCCGGCGCCGCGCCGAACGTCCGCTCGAGCCCGGCCAGCGACTCCTCGATCGAGCGCCCGACGTTCTTGCTGGTTGTGGGTCTCCGACGCCGACAGGAAGCCGTTGATCTCCTGAAAGCGCGCGCGGTGCGCGCAGCGCGCGCTCGAGCCCGCGCTCGTTCGGGATCAGCACGCTGACCGACACCGCGTCGGGCAGCGTCACCGCCGCGAGCACCTGCTCGGCGTCGGCGAGCTGCGGGATCACGTCCGGGCGCGACGAAGCTCGTCACCTCGATCCGGCGCAGCCCGGTCGCCGCGAGCAGTCTCGATCAGCCGCACCTTGTCGGCGGTCGGCGATCACCTCGGGCTCGTTCTGGAAGCCGTCGCGCGGCCCGACCTCGCGGACCCGGACGCGCTGGGGAGCGCGCTCATCCCCCTACTTATAGACCAGCTTCAGCCCGAGCAGCTGGGGGATCGTCACGAACTGGTAGCCCCGCGCGCGGAGCGTGTCGATCTCGCGCGGGCAGCGCCGCCAGCGTCTCGCGAGCGGTCGCCGCCGCCGTCGTGCTGGAGGACGATCGAGCCGTTCTGGGCGTTGCCGACGACGGTCGAGTAGATCGCGTCCGTGCCCGGGCCGCGCCCAGTCGCGCGGGATCGACGTCCCACTGGATCGTGGTGAGGCCGACCGACTGGTTGTAGGAGATCAGCGCCGGCCCGGTGCCGCCGCCGGGAGCGCGGAACAGGCAGGTGTTGAAGCCGGTCGCCGCTGGATCGCCGCGCGGGCGTCGCGTCGACCTGGCTGAGCGGGAACGGCCAGGATCGGGTGGCTCCAGGTGTGGTCGCCGATCATGTCGCCGTCGGCGAGCATCTGCTGGTCGACGGTGAGGCCGTCGGGGAGCTTGACGTCGCCGTAGGTCGCTGACCTGCTCGCCGATCTGGAAGAAGGTCGCGACGACGTGCTTGGTCTCGAGCACGTGGAGGAACTGCGGGCGTGTCGGGCCACGGGCCGTCGTCGAACGTGAGCGCGATCACGTGCCGGTTGCGCGGGCCGTGGGCGACGAACGGCGGCGCCGCTCGGCACGCACCCGACGAGCTGCGGGGTGTGGAGCGGGCCAGGGCGGGCTTGGCCGGGAACACGGTCGTGCAGCCCGAGCGGATTCGGCTTCGGCGGCGTGCACGCGGGCGCGGCCAGCGTGCTCAGCACCTGCCAGCGGATCGGCTGGTAGGCGTTGCCGAACGCGCTCGGGCGGAAGCGTGCGGTCAGATCGTGCGCGCCGGAGCGGGTGACGCGTCGCGCTCACCGGCTGGGCCGGGCCGCGGCCCGCGCGGGTCACGTGCTGGTAGGCGAGCGCGGCGTGCGTGCCGTCCTTGGCCGGCTACGACGCACACGACGCCGGAGACGCTCGCCGCCCTTCGCCCGCTCGATCAGCAGGCACAGCGAGCGGCCGCCGTGGCTGAGCGCCGCGGGGGCGAAGCGGTGGTCGAGCTGGACCGTCCAGACGAGGTCCTGGGCGTCCTGGGTCAGCGACGGCGCGACGGCGACGCCGGATGGGGCGCGCGGCGCTTCGCTGCGTCGCGCGTCCGGCGGCGACCGGCCGAGCGCGAGCGACGAGCAGCGCCGAGCGCACGGCGCCGACGCAGTCGCCGAGCAGCCTCATCGGCCCGTGCCCGCCGGCGTCGACGATCCGCCGCTCGTGGGTCCCGACGCCGATCGTGCGCCCGTCCTCGGCGGTCACCTCGACCGCGAACCGGAGCTTGCGCCCGTCGACGATCTCCTCGAGCCGGGCGCGGGCGGTGCAGCGCGACCCCTCGGCGGCCGCGCCGACGTGCTTGACGCACACCTCGAAGCCGACGGTCGCCTTGCCGTCGGCCAGCTCGCGGGTAGACGAGCATCGCGGCGGTCCGCTCCATCATCGCGATCATCGCCGGGCGTCGAGAGCACGGAGAAGCCGAGCGTGCCGCCGACGTCGGTGAGCAGCCGCCCCTCCACGTCGAACTCGTGCGGCCGCGTCATCCCCACCTCGAGATTCGGACCCCATGCGCGGCCGCAGGCTACTACGGAGGGCCGATCGCATAGACTCCCGCGCCGTGCCATCGCCCGTCTGCATCGTCGGCGGCACCGGCGCGCTCGGGTTCGGGCTCGCGCTGCGGCTCGGCCGGGCCGGCGTCCCGATCGTGATCGGCTCGCGCGACGCCGAGCGCGCCGCACGAGGCCGCCGGCAAGGCCGCCGAGGCAGGTCCCGGACGGCTCGTTCACGGGCCGCAGAACGCCGAGGCGGTCACCCAGGCCGAGCTCGTCGTGCTCGAGCGTGCCGTTCCGCAGCCAGTCCGAGACGCTGACGAACCTCAAGGGCGCGCTGCGCGAGGGCCAGCTGCTGGTCGACGCCACCGTCCCGCTCGCCGCCGCGGTCAGCGGCAAGGCGACGCGGACGCTCGGCGTGTGGCAGGGCTCGGCCGCCCAGCAGGCGCAGGAGATGGCGCCCGACGGCGTCCGCGTCGTCTCCGCCTTCCACACGGTCAGCGCCGCGCTGCTCACCGACCTCGACCACGAGCTCGACGAGGACGTGCTCGTCTGCGGCGACCGCCGCGAGGACAAGGCCAAGGTGATCGAGCTCGTCGGACTGATCGCCGGGCCTGCGCGGCGGTCGACTGCGGGCCGCTCGAGATGGCCCGGATCGTCGAGCAGTTCACGCCGCTGCTCATCTCGATCAACGTCCGCAACAAGGTCCGGGCCGGAATCAAGATCACCGGCCTGTGAGCGGCCCGGTCGTCGTGCTCGCCGGGGGCACCGGCGGCGCCAAGCTCGCCCGCGGGATGCTCGACGTCGTCGGTCCCGAGCGAGCTCGTCGTGATCGCCAACACCGGCGACGACATCGAGATCTACGGCGCCTACGTCTCGCCCGACCCCGACCTGGTCACGTTCTGGCTCGCCGACCGGATCGACGAGCGCGGCTGGGGACTGGCCGGCGACACCTTCGACGTGATGGACGGGCTGCGCGAGCTCGGCGTCGAGGTGTGGTTCAACCTCGGCGACCGCGACCTGGCGATCGGGCATCGAGCGGGCGCGGGCGCTGGACGGCGGCGCGCGGCTGACCGAGCGCGCACGCGGCGCGCTCGCGCGGCGCTCGGCGTCCGAGCCCGGGTGCTGCCGATGAGCGACCGGCCGGTCCGCACGCGGGTGCATGGCCCGGCGGCGCTGGTGGCCGCTCCAGGAGTTCCTGATCCAGGGCCGCGGCGAGGGCCCGGTCGACGGACGTCGAGTTCCGCGGGCGCGCCGGCGCGCGACCGCCGACGCCCGAGGTGCTCGAGGCGATCGCGCAGCGCGCGGGCGATCGTGATCGGGCCGTCGAACCCGGTCATCTCGATCGGGCCGATCCTCGCCGTCGCGCGAGCTGCGCGAGGCGCTGCGCGAGCGCGCCGGCCCCGGTCGTGGCGGTCAGCCCGCTCGTCCGCGGCGCAGGTGCTCAAGGGCCCGACCGGCGGCGTTCATGGCCTGGCTCGGGCCGGCCGCTGTCGAGCGCCGGGATCGCCGCGCCTACGCGCGGCGTGATCGACGGGCTGGTGGCCGACGACCGCGCACGCGCCGGTGCCGGTGCTCGAGACCGACGTGCTGATGGACGGCGCCGACGGGCGCCGGCGGCTGGCGCGGCGAGACGCTCGGGCTTCGCGCTGGCGCTCGCCGTAGGGCGGGACCGGGTAGCGTTCGCCGCCGATGCGAACGCTCGCGATCCTGCCGATCAAGAGCTTCGGCGAGGCCAAGCAGCGCCTGGCCGACGAGCTCACGGCCGGCGCCCGGCGGGCGCTGGCCGAGGCGATGTTCTCCGACGTGCTCGTCGCGCTGCGGCGCACGGCCGTCGATCGACGAGGTGCTCGTCGTCAGCCCCGACCACGGCGCCCAGCAGATCGCCGGCGGCTACGGCGCGATGGTCGCTCGACGACACCGAGCGCGGGCCACAACCCGGCCGCGCGGCGCGGGATCGCGGCGGCGCTCGAGGCCGGCGCCGAGCGCGTGCTGCTCGTCCCCGGCGACTGCCCGATGCTCGACCCCGACGAGCTCGAGGCAGCTCGATCACCCGGCGCGCGCCCGCGCGCTCGGCGCTGATCGTCCCCGACCGCCACGGGACGGGGACGAACGCGCTGCTGCTGACCCCGCCGGACGCGCTCGCGCCGGCGTTCGGGCCCGGCAGCTGCCAGCGCCACCGCCGATGGCGCCGCAGCCGGCCGGGATGCGCCGCGCGAGGTCGTCGACGTCCCCTCGCTCGCGCTCGACATCGACACCCCCGAGGACCTCGAGGAGCTGCCGGCGCACGCTGGCCGCCACCCACGGCGGCGCGGCGCACACGCGCGGGATGCTCAGCCAGCTGCTGCGCAGCCGCAGCTGAGCGGCATGCTGACCGCGATCGCGCTCGAGGGGATCCCGGAGGTCGCAGGCGGGCGACGACCTGGCGGCGCTGATCGCCGCCGCCGCCGGGCCGGACGCCTGCGCGGCGACCACGTGGTCGTCGTCGCCCACAAGGTCGTGTCGAAGGCCGAGGGCCGCATCCGCCGGCTCGCCGACGTCGAGCCCGGACGCGCGAGGCACGGCGGCTCGCGGCCGAGCTCGGCAAGGACCCGCGCCATGTCCAGGTCGTGCTCGACGAGTCGGCGACAGGTCCTGCGCGCCACCCGCGGGGTGCTGATCTGCGTCACCCACCACGGCTTCGTGTGCGCCAATGCCGGCGTCGACGCCTCGAACGCGGCCGAGCCCGGACAGCGTGATCATGCTGCCCGCTCGACCCCGACGGCTCGGCCCGCCGGCTGCGCGCGCGGCCTGCGCGGAGCTGACCGGCGCCGCGCCCGGCGGTCGTGATCAGCGACTCGTTCGGGCGCGCGTGGCGCCACGGGCAGGGCGAGGTGGCGATCGGCTGCGCCGGGCTCGCGCCGCTCGACGACTGGCGCGGGCGCACCGACGCGGCCGGCCGCGAGCTGAAGGCGACGCTGATCGCGGTCGCCGACGAGCTCGCCGCCGCGGCCGACCTGGCGCGGACCAAGGACGGCCGCCAGCCGGTCGTGCGTGATCGACGGGCGCGGGCCGCCACGTGACCGACGAGGACGGCCCCGGGCGCCGCGGCGATGATCCGCCCCGAGGCCGAGGATCTGTTCAGGTAGGGTCCGCGTCGCATGAGCGAGGAGACCACGAAATACCTGCTGCCCGAGCGGGAGATCCCGACCCACTGGATCAACCTGCTCCCCGAGCTGCCCGGCGAGCCGCTGCCGCCGCTGCATCCCGGCACGCTGCAACCGGCCGGGCCCGACGACCTTAGCCCGATCTTCCCGATGGCGCTGATCATGCAGGAGGTCTCCGGCGACCCGAGGTCGAGATCCCCGAGCCGGTCCGCGAGGCCTACAAGCTCTGGCGCCCGACGCCGCTGTACCGGGCGCGGCGGCTCGAGCAGCGCGCTCGACACCCCCGCCCACATCTACTACAAGTACGAGGGCACCTCGCCGGCCGGATCGCACAAGCCGAACACCGCGGTCCCGCAGGCCTACGAGAACGCGCAGGCGGGGATCACGCGGCTCGCGACCGAGACCGGCGCCGGTCAGTGGGGCTCGGCGCTGGCGTTCGCGTGCTCGCTGTTCGGGCTCGAGTGCGAGGTGTTCATGGTCGGCTCGAGCTACGACCAGAAGCCCTACCGCCGCTCGATGATCCAGACCTGGGGCGCGACCGTGCACCGTTCGCCCGTCCGAGCTGACCGAGGCCGGGCGGGCGAACGCCGAGCACCCGACGGGCTCGCTGGGAATCGCGATCTCCGAGGCGGTCGAGGTCGCCGCCCAGCGCGAGGACACGAACTACTCGCTCGGATCGGTGCTCAACCACGTATGCCTGCACCAGACGGTGATCGGCCAGGAGGCGATCGCCCAGATGGCGATGGCCGGCGAGCAGCCGGACGTGGTGATCGGCTGCTGTCGGCGGCGGGTCGAACTTCGCGGGGCTGTCGTTCCCGTACATCCGCGAGGTGCTGCGCGGGAACGCGCGGACGCGGTTCCTGGCGGCCGAGCCCGCCGCCTGCCCGACGCTCACCCGCGGCGCGTACCGCTACGACTTCGGCGACACCGCCGGGCTCACGCCGCTGATGCCGATGTACACGCTCGGCCACGACTTCGTGCCGCCGCCGGTGCACGCCGGCGGTCTGCGCTACCACGGCGATTCGCCGATGCTGTGCGGGCTCGTCAGGGCCGGCCTGGTCGAGGCGCAGGCCTACTCGCAGAACGAGATCTTCGCCGCCGCGGTCGAGTTTGCGCGCTGCGAGGGGATCATCCCCGGTCCCGAGCCGGCGCACGCGATCCGGGCGGTGTTCATCGAGGCCGAGGCCGCCAAGCAGGCCGGCGAGGAGCGGGTGATCCTGTTCGGGCTGTCCGGGCACGGGCACTTCGACTTGTCGGCATACGACGCGTTCCTGGCGGGCAAGCTCGAGGATCCCGAGTTCTCCGAGGCCGACATGGCGGCCGCGCTCGAGCGGCTGCCGGACGCCCCGGCGATCGCCTGAGCGCCCGACGGAGGACGCTCGGAGTCCCGGCGATCGCCTGACGCCGCGTCAGGCCCGGTCCATGTCCTCGGTGTAGCGGACCCGCTTGACGTCGAGCGCGACGACGAGATCGCACAGCTTGTGCTGCGCGTCGCGCAGGCGCTGCTCCACCGCCGGATTGCGGAGCTCGTCCGCGAGCCGCTCCGGCCAGCCGGCGAAGGCCTCGTCGCACTGGCGTGAGAACCCGTGGTAGCCCATGCACATGAGCTTGCCGTTCTGCTCGACGATCATCCGCTCGCCGATCGCGCGCTGCTCGTCCTTCCAGATCATCATTGCGCGCCCGTAGTCGTCGGTGAGGAAGCACTTGGCGATCTCGAACTGCAGCCCTGCGACGTGCCGGGTGTCGTCGTCCTCCGGGAAGCTGAGGAACTGGATGTCGCGGCGGAGGATCTCGGTCCACCCGAAGTACTGGGCGAGCCGGAACAGGGTCGTCCGCAGCGCCTCCTCGGGTCTCCCATCCGCCTGGCCGTGCTTGTCGAAGAAGTCGAGGCGCAGGATGTTGTACAGCCGGCTCTGGAGGTCGAAGGCGGCCGCGGCCAGCGGCTCGCGGTAGCGCGTGAGCACCTCCTCGGCCTGGAGGTCGCGGTCGATGATCGCGGTGCGGCGGTGCACCTCGGCCTGCAGATCCGCGTTCAGGCGGGCGAGCCGATCGTTCATGCGCGACTGACGCACCGCGACGGCCGCACTGATCACCGCGGCGATCAGACCGCCGGCGAAGCCGATCCAAGCGGCCGCCATCGCAGCTCAGCCGCCCGCCGGATGACGAGCCTGACGCCGCCCACGGCATACCCCGAGACGTGACAATTAACCCACCCTTCGACGCTTGCCAATCCGTCGTGGCGCCGTTATACCGTTAATTCACACGCGTCATCCGGCTGCGTGGTGAGGTTTGATGAGGAATTGAAGGTTCGGGGGTCACCGTGTCACCTTCAGACGCCGAAATGGCCACTGCCGTCGCCGTCGTGCCGACGGCCGACGCCGGGTTAACCGACGAGCTTCTGCTCGGCCAGTTGGCGGAGAGCGTCAAGAAAGGACAGTGCATCCTGTTCCTCGGAGCAGGCGTTCACCACCAGCCGCCGAAGGAGTCGCCGTTCACCTACGAGGACAGCGTCCGGCCACCGCTCGGACGCGAGCTGGCGCAGAAGCTCGCCGGTGCCTGCCACTTCGCCAAGGTCTGTCCCGGTGAGCCGGACGACGACCTGCAGCGCGTGGCGCTCTGCTACGAGCGGACGTTCGGCCGCCAGCAGCTGGTCGAGCAGATCCGGGACGCGGTGGAGAAGCGCACGAAGCCCTCGGCGGCGCTGCGGGGGCTGGCGGAGTTGCCGTTTCCACTCGTGCTGACGACCAACTACGACACGCTGTACGAACGCGCGGTGCGTCGTCATCGCGACACCGAGCCGGTCGTCGGGGTCTACAACCCGGAGCGCTACGAGCGGGCTCGCGACGTCCCTGGCGGAGTACCGGACGCCGATGCGCCGTTCGTGTTCAAGGCCCACGGCGACGTCAACGCCCCCGAGTCGATCGTCGTCACCGACGAGGACTACATCAACTTCGTCCTGCGGATGAGCGCGGAGACGGCCGAGACCCACCCGATCCCGGAGACGTTTCGCTTCTGGCTGAACCGCTGGCCCACCCTGTTCGTCGGGTACCGGCTGCTCGACTTCAATCTGAGGTTGCTGTTCCGGACCCTGCGGTGGAAGCTCGACAAGGCCCAGCGCCCCGGCAGCTACTCGGTGGACGTCAGGCCCGACCCGCTCGTCAAGGACGTGTGGATCCAGGAACACGGCCTCAAGTTCATCGTCGAGGACGTGTGGGAGTTCGTGCCCCAGCTCTACGAGTTGGTCACCGGGCGCGAGCTCGCGCCGTGAGCGAGCTGGCGCCGTGAGCATCTCGGCAGTCGCCCCGCCCCAGCTCGAGCGGTTCCTGGCGGCGGCCCGCCGAGCGCCCCGCGAGCCCTACCGCAGCCTGGCCGCGTTCCGGTTCGCCGACGCGGGCATCCTGGCCGCCCGCGACTGGGAGTCCGTGCGGCTCATCCGGCTGATCACCATGTACCGCGGCGTGCTGCTGTATGGACAGTCGGGCGCCGGCAAGTCGTCGGTCGTCAACGCCGGGCTCCTGCCGCTGGCCACCGAGGACGGCTTCTGGCCGCACCGGGTGCGCGTGCAACCGCGCCCGGACCACGAGCTCGTGATCGAGCCGATCGCCTGCTCCGATGACCCTGAGAACGCGTTCCTCCCGTTCGCATTCGGCCCCGACGCGCCGGGAACGCGTCTGGTGCTGTCGGTGGAGGACTTCGAAGCCGTGATCACCGCCGCAGCGCTGGAGCACCGCGTCCTGCTCGTGTTCGACCAGTTCGAGGAACTGGTGACGCTGTTTCCAGCGACCGGCCCCGAACGCGAGAGTGCGGAGCGCATCCTCGGCATGCTCACGCGCCTCCTGCGCCATGAGACGCTGCCGGTCAAGCTGGTGTTCGTCTTCCGCGAGGACTACCTGGCCAGCCTCAGACCGCTGCTCGAGGCGCAACCCGAGCTCGCTCATCAGAACCTCCGCCTGGTCCCGCCCCCGCTCAGCGCCGCGGTGGAGATCATCCGAGCTCCGTTCGAGCGGTTTCGCTACGACCGGGAGCTGAGCGCCGAGCTGGCGGAGCGGATCGCCTCGGAGCTGACCGCCCACAGCAACCGGGACGAGCTGAGCCTGTCGGCGCTGCAGATCGTGTGCAGTCGCCTGTGGCGCGAGCGGGACCCGGCGGCGGTGCTCAAGGGCCGCAAGGTCTCGGAGCTGCTCGAGGACCACCTCGACGAGGCGCTCGCCCAGCTCGGCGGCCTCCGGGATGCGGCGGTGGCCGTGCTCGTCCAGATGATCACCCCGAGCGGAACCCGGAACGTGGTCAGCGCCGCGGACCTGATCGAGCGGGCTCGGAGCGATCAGCCCGAGCTGACCCCGCAGGTGCTGAGCGCGGCGATCGAGCGGCTCGAAAGCGAATCGGGGCTGATCCGCCGCGAGCGCCGGCACGACGTCGACCTGTACGAGCTCGTCAGCGAGTTCCTGATCCCGCGGATCAGCCTGCGCCGCCAGGAGCTCGAGCGCGAGAAGGAGCGCCGGAAGCTGCGCCGGCGGATGATCCAGTTCGGCGTGCTGGCCGCCGTGGCGGTCGCGGTCGTCGCGATCGTGGCGGTGCTGGCGGTCCGTGCCCGCGACGCCGCGCAGAGCGCGCGGCAGCAGAAGGCGAGGGCCACCTACATTGGGCTCGCGTCGAGCGCGCAGGCGCTCGCCCCAATCCGCCCCGACGTCTCGCTGCTTCTGGGTCTGGCCGCCTACCTCCACGTGCCGAGCGGCTCCTCGCCCGAGCTGGCGGCCAGCAGCCTGATGTCGGCGTTCGACATGGTCAGCAGCTCGGGCGCCGTGGGCATCCTTCACGGTCACACCGACACCGTCACCCGCGTCGCGTTCGACCCGACCGACCCGAGCCTGCTCGCCTCGGCGAGCGGCGACGGGACCGTGCGGCTGTGGAACGCGACCACGCACAAGATCGAGGCGGTCTTCGCCGACCCCTCGGAGGCTGTCTTCGGCGTCGCGTTCTCGCCAGACGGCCGGGAGCTGGTGACCTCGGACGAGGGCGGCCACGTCCGAATCTACGACGTCGCCACGCACCGCCTCCTGGCACTCGCTCCGGGAGCGCTGAGCGGCATCGCGATCCGCGTGGTCTACAGCCCCGACGGCCGGGAGCTGGCCGCCGCGTCGTTGTCAGGTCAGATCCGGATCTGGCCAGTCATCAACGGCCGGCCGGCCGGCCCCGCAAAGGACCTTCCCGACCCGTTCCTGCGGAGCATCGCGTTCAGCGGCGACTCACGACTTCTCGCCGCGGTCGGCAACGACGGCGAGATCCGCGTCTGGCACGTCGCGACGTGGACGCAGGCCGCACAGCACAAGGTGCGCGGAGACCACCTGTTCGCCGTGGCCTTCCGCCCTGGCTCAGACGAGCTTGCCGCCGGCGGCCTGCGCAGCCAGGCGTACGTCTGGAATCCGGCCGCCTCCCGCGGCCCATTCACCCCGGTCGACGCCACTGGCGGCACGATCCAGGACCTTGCGTTCAACGACACCGGCACCCGCCTGGGAGCGGCCGATGCCAACGGGACGTTGCGGATCGTCGATCTTGCGCATCCCGGCCCGGTGACCGTGCTCGGCGGTCACACCGGAGTCGTCACCAGTCTGGCCTTCGCTCCGGGTGGCGATCTGGTGGCCGGGGCCAGCGTCGATCGGACCGTGTTGCTCTGGGACCTGCGAGCGCATGACCCGTTCGGCGCCGCGATCGGGGAGCCGGCGGGCAGCGTCAGCGCCGTGGCGTTCAGCCATGACGGCCAGACGCTGGCCGCAGCGAGTTGGCGACGGGGCGTCGAGCTGTGGAACGTCGCGAGCGGATCGCCGATCGGGGCTCCGGTGCCCGACAGCTTGCGGGCGCGCAGCGTGGCGCTCAGCCCGGATGGACAGCTCGTCGCCTTCGCCACCCAGCGCGGCGTCGTCGGGATCTCCGGCGTCCAGAACCACAGCACCGCCGAGGTGGTGCTCCGGCACCGTCGCGCTCCGATGTACGCGGTGGCCTGGAGCCCGAACAGCCAGCTGCTCGCCTTCGCCGGAAACGACGGGGCCGTGGAACTGTGGCATCGGAGCGGGCAGACCCTCACCTCCCTCAGCGGGCCGACCGGCGTGCCGGTCTACGCCCTGGCCTTCAGCCCCGACGGCCAGACCCTCGCCACCGGGGGCGATGACCGGAAAATCCGCCTCTGGAACGTGGCACGGGGCGGGCCGACCGGGACGCTCGTCGGCGTCACCGACGCGATCTTCGGCCTCGCGTTCAGCCCCAACGGTCAGCTGCTCGCCTCCGGCAGCGCCGACGACACTGTGCGCCTGTGGAGCGTCAGCGGCCGGCTGGGCGAAGTCGGCGCCCCGCTGACCGGTCACCACAGCTACGTGCGCGGCGTGGCGTTCAGCCCCGACGGCCAGACGCTGGCCTCAGCCAGCAAGGACGGCACCGTCCGGCTGTGGAGCGTGACGTCGCGGACCGAGGTCGGGGAGCCGCTCCACGTCAGCGCCGGGTCGGTCGAGGGCGTCACGTTCAGCTCGCGGGGACTCATGGCCACCGGTTCGACCGACGGTGCCGCTCGGATCTGGCCTGACGCGCTCCTCCCCTCTGGTGCCGCGCTCAGCACCGACGTCTGCCGGCTCGTGGGTAGCGGTCTCAGCCGGGCCGAATGGTCCGAGTACGCTCCGGGCCTGGCCTACGAGCCGCTCTGCCGCTAAGTGGCCGATTTCGCACCACTAAGTGGCACCGGGCCAGCGGAACGTCACCGTCGCGGCGGCGGGAAGCGTGTACGCGAAGGCCCGCCGGTGCCACACGACGGCGAACCTGCGCGGGCCGAGAGCGTTGTTGTGAGCGAGCAGCACCTCGCTGCCGTCCGGGTTGACGAAGGCGACGTCGTCCACTCCCGCGGTGGCCCAGTTGATTCTGTGCTCGAGTGTCGGGCTCGTGTAGCGCACGAAGGTGGTCGACGCGACCCGAACCGCGCCGGTCAGCACGAAGCGGCTGAACTGGCCGAGCTGGTAGTAGTCGAAGCCGTAGGCGAACGCATGGGTGCGTTCGTTGATGGTGAGAACGGCCGTACAACCCGGGCAGCCGTAGTTCGGCGGCTGGACCGGACCGCCCACCGGGTCGAGAGCCAGATTCCACAGCAGGACGGCGCTGGCCCAATTCCGAAACGAGGCGATCATCGCCTCCGCGGCCGGCCCCGCCGGGATCCCCGACGAGCACTCGGTCTCCATCTGATCGAGAGCCGGGGCGAGGCCGTGGATGACGGTCATCGCCGTGGGATCGCCGTCATAGCAGTGCCAGGCGATCCCGCTGAGCGCCGCCCGCAGGCGCCGGTCGGACACGAGTCGCTGCACCTGCCGGACGAACAGCCACTTGTAGTCGTGGGCGTACACCCTGGTCCGGAGTCCGGCGCTTCGCAGCGCCGGAACCAGTTGGTCCGCGATCAACCGTCCCTCCGCCCGCTCGCCGATGTTCAGTCCCGGATAGAGCGTCCGCTGGCCGGGCTCATTGACAGGCGCCAGCGCGGCGACCGCGATCCCCCGCCGCCGGTACGCCTCGAGGAAGCGGACGAGATAAGCGGCCAGCACGGCGCCGTCGCCGGTCAGCAGCCGGCCCGAGCCCAGCCTGTCGTCGAGCCGCTCGTTGGTCTTCATCCAGGCTGGAGGACTCCACATCGACGCGATCGTTGTCAGCCCCGGCCGGAGCCGCAGCGCGGCGCGCAAAGTGGGAACGATGTACGCATCGTCATGGGCGACCGAGAAGTGGGCCAGCGTCGGATCGGAGGCGCCGCGAGGGAGATCGTCGTACGAGTACGGTCGGCCGTCCCGGGTGAAATCCGACGCGCCAATCGGCACGCGCACGACGCCGAGCCGGATCCCGTCCGGCCCGAACAGGGCGTCGAGCGCGCGCGTGCGGGCGGCCGGGCTCAGCTCGTCGTGGAGCAACCATGCCGAGGTGTCGGTGAGCGCCCCGCCGACGCCGACCACATGCTGGTAGCGCACGTTGTCGTCGACCCGGATCACCGGCACCCCGGCCGGCGGCCGGGTGCCGAAGCGCAGATCGGGCAGGCGCTTGAGGTACTGGCGGAGCCGGCTGCTCGTCTGGGTCACCTCGACCCCGCCGGAGGCGCTCGGGCGCGCCGAGGAATGGCAGCCGGTCGTGGCGAGGACGAGGACGGTGCCCAGGGCCGCGAGGAGCCGGACCGTCACTCACTCACCGCCAGGTGAAGGTCGTCATCGCGCCTGCCGGCTCTACGTAGGTGAATGAGCGCCCGTGCCAGCTGACGGCGAACGGAATCGCGCGGGCCGCGCCGTCGAACGTGATCAGCACGTGCTCGCCGTCGGGGTCGATGAACGCGACGTCGTCGAGCCCGAGCGTCGGCGTGTAGAAGTGGACGGCGTCCGTGCGGTCGGCGACGAACGTCGTCGCCCCGACCCGCACGGCTCCGCGCGGGACGAACCGGCTGATCTGCCCGAGTTGGTAATACCGGGACCCGAGATCGGCGGCGTGGGTCGCGCTGGCGATGTCGATCACGCCGCGGCAGCTCGGGCACCAGCTGCCGAGCTGCTGGACGGGACCGCCGAACGGCTCGAGCGCGAGGTTCCACAGCGCCACCCCGCTGGCCCAGTTGCGCAGCGAGCCGATCAGCGCCTCGGCGGTGTGGAACGGCCGGATCTCGGGCGAGCACTCGTCGACGAGCTCGATCAGCCGCGGTTCCCGGGCGTGGAGCCGGGCCATCGCCCGCGGGCTGCCGGTGTAGCAGTGCCAGGCGATCCCGGTGAGGCTCCGCCCGGCGGGTCCGCCGGCGAGGGCCGTGGCGTACGGGGAGGCGATCCAGCTCGTATCGAGGCCGTAGATCTGTGTGTGCAGCCGCGCGGCGATGAGCGCCGGGCGCAGCGCGTGGGCGACGAACGCTGCCTCCTCGGGCTCGGTGAGGTTCATCTCGGGCCCTGTCGGCACGCCCGGCTCGTTCTGTGGGGTCACGGCGTCGACCGTGATCCCCCGGAGGCGGTAGGCGCGCAGGTAGCGGACGAAGTAGCCGGCGTACGCCGCGTAGTCCTCGGGCATCAGCGTTCCGAGTCCGTGCCAGTCGTTGAGCTGCCCGTTCGTCTTCATCCACCCGGGCGCCGTCCACGGGCTCCCCATCACGAACAGCCCGGGATGGATCGCGAGCGCCTGGCGGATCGTGGGGACGATGTACGGCAGGTCGTGCGCGATCGAGAACGACTCCAGCGCGGGGTCCGACTGTCCGGGGAACATGTCGTCGTAGCTGTACGGCCGACCGTGCGCGGTGTAGTCCGAGGCGCCGATCGGCACCCGCAGCAGGCCGAGGTCGATCCCGCCCGGGCCGAACAGCTCGTTCATCAGCGTGTCGCGGGCGGCGGGCGCGAGCTCGTCGCGGATCAGCCACGCCGAGCTGTCGGTGAGCGTCGCGCCGAACCCGAGGATCGTCTGGAAGCGCTCGTCGTCGCGGACCCGGATGACGCGGGTCACCTGTGTGCGGCGGGCTGGTGCGTGGCCGGCTGTCATCGCCACGTCGGGCAGTGCGGTCAGCCGCTGTGATAGGTCGGCCGTCGTCTGCACCACATGCACAGCGATCGCACCCTTGGCGACAGCCGCCCGCGTGCGTCCGGCGAGCGCAACGGCCGGCGACATCGCGAGTGACACAGTCAGCCCCGAGAGCGCGAGGATCCGGGCCCGCATCTCGCGGGTCAGTCTCCCGGCCGCCCCGCAGCGTGTCAACTCGTGCGAGGGTCGTGTCAGTTCACACTCGCGCGCGTCCCCACCGCTCGCGCACCGCGAGGCGGCGAACCGACCGCGACCGCGTGGCGCCGAGCAGCGCGCACAGCACGAGCGCCACCCCGCCGAGCTGCAGCAGGCTCGGCGACTCGCCGAAGATGATCGCGGCCAGAAACACCGAGCCGATCGGCTGGACGCACAGGATCAGCGAGGTGAGCGCCGCCGGCAGCCGTGGCAGCGAGCTCGTGATCAGCAGCCATCCGAGCACCTGTGAGGTGAGCGCGAGCAGCACGAGCCAGCCGGCGCTCGGCCAGGCCGGAACGAGGTGGACGTCGCCGATCACGAGCCCGCCGATTACGCAGAACACGGCCCCGACGGCTGTCGCGTCGAACAGCGGTCCGGCCGGTCGCCGCAGATCGGCGCCGCCTCGGCGCAGCAGCAGCAGAAACCCGGCGTAAGCGATCCCGGCGCACACGCCGAACACGGCCCCGCGGGTCGGATTGCGGCCGTAGGCGCCGCTCTCGAGCACGCCCGAGATGAGCAGCACGCCGAGCAGCGCCACCGGCAGCGCGGCGAGCACCTGGCGGCCTGGGCGCTCGGTGAGGACGGCCCACGCGACGAGCGGGACGAGCACGACCTGGACGTTGGCGAGCACCGTCGCGAGCCCGGCGCCCACGTCACCGATCGAGTGGTGCCAGAGGATCAGGTCGCACGCGAAGAACACGCCCGAGACGACGGCGAAGCGCCGCTCGGCCCACGACCGGCGGCCGAAGCGCCGGTCCTCGAGCCAGGCGAGCAGGCCGAGCACGGGGAGCGCGTAGACGCAGCGGAACACGGCGGCAGTCGACGGGCTCGCGTGGCTGAGGCGGACGAGGATGCTCGAGAACGCGATCGTCACCGCGCCCACGAGAGCGCAGACGCGCACGTTGCGCTCGACCGAGAGCCAGCGTTCCACGCTCAGCAGACTACGGGCCGGCCGGCGTGGGGCCTGGCTCAGGCCTGCGTGGGCGCGCCGATCGCGTGAAAGCCGCCGTCGACGTGGAGGATCTCGCCGCTGATCGCGCGCGAGTAGTCCGACATCAGGAACACGACCGTGCTCGCCACGGGCGCCGGATCGGCGATGTCCCAGCCGAGCGGCGCCTGGGCCTCCCACAGCGACGCGAGCTGCTCGAACCCGGGGATCCCGCGCGCGGCCACCGTTCCCAGCGGCCCGGCTGACACGAGGTTGACCCGGATCCCCTTCGGGCCGAGGTCGCGGGCCAGGTAGCGCGAGACGGACTCGAGCGCGGCCTTCGCGACGCCCATCCAGTCGTAGATCGGCCACGCGACCGTGGCGTCGAAGTCGAGCCCGACGAGGCTCGAGCCGGGCGGCATCAGCCCGTCGAGCGCGGCGGCCAGCGACTTGAACGAGAACGCGCTCGTCTGGAACGCCTGCGCGGCACTCTCCGCGGGGGCGGTCATGAACTTCCCGCCGAGCGCGTCCTCGGGTGCGAACGCGATCGCGTGCAGTGCGCCGTCGACGCCGTCCCAGCGCTCGCGCACCGCCGCGCCGAGCGCCTCGAGATCCTCGGCGCTGTTGACGTCCAGCTCGATCACGTCCGCAGGCGAGGGCAACCGCTGCGCCGCGCGCTCGGTCAGCCGCCGGGCGCGCCCGAAGCTCGTGAGCAGGACCTCGGCGCCCTCGGCCTGCGCCTGCTCGGCGGCGTGGAAGGCGATCGAGTCCTTGGTGAGCACGCCTGTGATCAGCAGGCGCTTGCCGTCCAGAAGCGCCACTATCGGGCCAGGCCCCGGAGCGCCCAGACGAGCCGGTCGCGGGTCTCGGCCGGATCGATGATCTCGTCGACGAACCCCTCGGCCGCGGCGGCCTCCGCCCGCAGGTGCTCGGCCGCGTACGCATCGGCGAGCCGGTCGCGGGTGGCTTCGAGCTCGGCGGGAGCCGCCTGGGCGAGCGTGCGGCGGTCGATGATCCCGACCGCGCCCCGGGCGCTCATGATCCCGAGCTCGGCCGTCGGCCAAGCGAGCACGAGGTCGGCCCCGAGGTCGCGCGAGTTCATCGTGATGTACGCGCCGCCGTAGGACTTGCGCAGCACGACGGTCAGCTTCGGCACCCGGGCGGCGGCGAACGCGCGCACGAGCGAGGCGCCGTGGCGGATCACGCCGGCCTGCTCCTGACGGGAGCCGGGCATGAACCCCGGCGTGTCGACGATCGCGATCAGCGGCAGCCCGAACGCGTCGCAGAAACCGACGAACCGGGCCGCCTTCTCGGACGCCTCGGCGTCGAGCACGCCCCCGAGGTGGTGCGGCTGGTTGGCCACCACCGCGACCGGGCGGCCGTCGAGCCGGGCCAGCGCGGTGACCACGTTGCGCGCCCAGCGCGGCTGCAGTTCGAGCAGCGAGCCGGCGTCGACGATTCCGGACAGCGCGTCGCGCACGTCGTAGGCGCGCCGCGGCTCGAGCGGCACGACCGAGCCCGGGTCGTCGATCGACGGCGCGACAGCGGCGGCCGCGGGCGCCGACTCGCCGGCCGCCGAGGGCAGATACGACAGGAGCTCGCGGACCCGGTGGGCGGCGCTCAGCACGTCGGGCACCACGAGATGGCAGACCCCGTTGTGGTCGTGCACGCGCGGACCGCCGAGCGCGGCCGCGTCGATCTCCTCGCCGAGCGCCTCGCGAACGACGCCCGGGCCGGTGAGGAACATCGAGGCGTCCTCGGTCATCAGCACGAGGTCGGTGAGCGCGGGCGAGTAGGCACCGCCGCCGGCGGACGCGCCCGACACGACCGAGATCTGCGGCACGACGCCGGTCAGGCCGACCGTCTCGCGGAAGATCCGTCCGTAGCCGGCCAGCGCCGCCGTCCCCTCCTGCATCCGCGCGCCGCCCGACTCGACGAACGCGACCACGGGGATCCTCGCCCGGCCGGCCGTCTGCAGCACGCGCACGACGGTGTCGGCGTGGCGCTCACCGAGCGAGCCGCCGAGGTAGGTGCCGTCCTGGGCGTAGCAGGCGATCGGGCGGCCGTCGACCATGCCGGTGGCGCCGACGACGCCGTCGCCCGCCACCGCGCGCGCTCCGAGCCGCGAGGAGGTCACGCGCGAGCGCAGTACGCGAACGGTGCCGGGATCGCACAGCGCCTCGAGCCGCTCCAGCGGGTGCAGCCGCTCGGACGGCGAGCGGACGAGCGTGACGCTCACGACGAGGACGCTCCCTTCAGCACGAGCGCGACGTTGTGGCCGCCGAACGCGAACGAGTTCGAGACCGCGGCGGGCGGCCCGCCGTTGGCGGCCTTCATCGGGCGCGCCTCGCCGGGGACGTAGTCGAGGTCGAGCTCGGGATCGCGCTCCTCGTAGCCGAGCGTCGGCGGGATCACCCGCGCGGCGAGCGCCTGGACCGTGGCCACCGCCTCGACGGCGCCGGCAGCCCCGAGCAGGTGGCCGATCGTCGACTTCGTCGAGGAGATGGGCACGCGGTACGCGTCGTCGCCGAGCGCCCGCTTCAGCGCCGCGGTCTCGGCCGCGTCGTTGAGCTGGGTGGAGGTCCCGTGGGCGTTGACGTAGGCGATGTCCGACGACGTCATCGCGGCGTCATCGATCGCCAGCTCGATCGCTCGCGAGGCGGCCATCCCGGTCGGCTCAGGCGCGGTCAGATGGTAGGCGTCCGAGGTGGCGCCGTAGCCGGCCACCTCGCCCAGGATCGTGGCCCCGCGCGCGGCGGCGGCCTCGGCCTCCTCGAGCACGAGGACGCCCCCGCCCTCGCCCATCACGAAACCATCGCGGCGGGCGTCGAACGGGCGCGAGATCCCGGTCGGGGACAGCGCCTGCATGGAGTTGAAGCAGGCAAACCCGAACTCAGTCAGGGTCGCCTCGGCGCCGCCGGCCACGACCGCGTCGGCGTCGCCGTACTGGATCATCCGCAGCGCCGAGCCGATCGCGTGGGCGCCGCCCGAGCAGGCGGAGACGACGCCGTACATCTGACCCTTGAGGCCCTTGCGCATGGCCACGGCGGCCGCGCCGGCGTTCGGCATGTACTGCGGGATGCCGAGCGGCGAGACCATCTTCGCACCGCGATCGCGCATCACGTCGTGCTGGGTCTCGACGGTGTCGATGCCGCCGATCCCGGTGGCGATCACGCAGCCGACGCGGAGCGGGTCGTACGGCGGCTCGCCGTTCCAGCCGGCCTGGGCGAGCGCCTCGTCGGCCGCCACCACCGCGAACTGGGAGAAGCGGTCGAGCCGCCGGATCTCCTTGACCGAGAGGTGTTCCTTGGGGTCGAACTCGCGGCAGGCCCCGCGCCCGTCCTCGATGCCGACCACGCCGGTGACCCACCGCTCGAGCAGCGGCGGTGCCCCGACGCCGAGCGGCGTCACGGCTCCGAGCCCGGTGATGACGACGCGCCGCCTCAAGTCAGGATGCCCGCGCCGTGATCAGGTCGACGGCGTCGCCGACGGTCTTCAGCTCCTTCATGTCCTCGCCCTTGAGGACGACGCCGTACTCGTCCTCGACGATCTGGGCGAGCTCGACCAGGTCGAGCGAGTCGATGTCGAGCGACTCGAACGTGGCGTCCCGGGTGATCTGGCTCTCGTCCGGGCCGAAGCTGGCGAGCGCCTCGACGACCCGGGCCTGGACCTGCTCAGTGGTGACCGTTGACATGTTCAGTTGCTCCTTGGATCGCAGGGATGGGGATTCACGCGGCGAGCCCACCGTCGACCGACAGCACCGCGCCGGTCACGTAGGAGGCCTCATCAGATGCGAGAAAGCGTACGCACGCGGCGACCTCCTCCGGGGTGCCCGCCCGGCGGGCCGGCACCGCCGCCAGCAGGTCGTTGCTGACCCCGGCGGTCATCTCGGTGTCGATCCAGCCCGGGGCCACGGCGTTGATCGTGATCCCGCGCCGGGCGACCTCGACCGCGGACGTCTTTGTCAGCGCGATCAGGCCGGCCTTGGCGGCCGCGTAGTTCGATTGCCCGGGGTTGGCGCGCAGGCCGACCACGGAGGAGATGTTGACGATGCGCCCGGCGCGAGCCCGCATCATCGGCCGCAGCGCGCGGCGCGTGAGACGGAACGCGGCGGTCAGGTCGGTGTCGATCACCGCTCCCCACTCCTCGTCGCCGAGCGACGGGGTGAGGTCGTCGCGGCTGATCCCGGCGTTGTTGACGAGCACGAGCACCGGCCCGTCGTAGCGCTCCTCGAGCGCGCCGAACAGCTCGTCGGCGGCGCCCGGGTCGGCGATGTCGGCGCCGAGCGCGACGGCGCGCCCGCCGTCGGCCTCGATCGACCCGACCACGGACTCGGCGCGCGGACTGGTCTGAGCGGTAGTTGACGCCGACCGGCCAGCCGTCGGCGGCGAGCGTACGGGCGATCGCCGCGCCGATCCCGCGCGAGGCGCCGGTCACCAGCGCGCTGCCGGCCCGCTCAGCCACGTCCGGCTCCCCAGGTGACGACGCCGCCGCCCCACGTGAAGCCGGCGCCGAACGCCGCTCAGGAGCACGTTGGACCCGGGCAGCAGACGCCCGTCGCGCTCGGCGACTTGGAGCGCCACCGGCAGCGTCGCCGCGGACGCGTTGCCGAGCGTCTCGATGCAGTCGACGACGCGCTCGGGCGGGAGCCCCAGCCGGTCGCCGAGGGCGCGGGTGATCCGGGCGTTGGCCTGGTGGTAGACGTACAGGTCGATGTCGTCGAGCGTGAGCCCGGCGCGCTGCGTCGCCTCCAGAGTGACGTCGCCCATCCGGGTCACCGCGTGCTTGAACACCTCGGGGCCGTCCATCCGGATCTTGCGGTCGGAATGCTCGATGTGGATCGTGCGGCGATGGGACCCGTCGGCGCCGAGCACGATCGGGCCGATCGCGCCCTGCGCGGCGTCGTCCGCGCGCGACCGAGCACGACCGCGCCGGCGGCATCGGCGAACAGGGCGGCGGTCCGGCGGTCGGTGAAGTCGGTGATCCGGGTGACGAAGTCGGCCCCGATCAGGAGCATCGTGTCCGCGCGGCCGCTCTCGATCTGGGCGGCGCCGATCTGCAGCCCGGTGAGGAACGCCGTGCAGGCAGCGCCGACGTCGAACGTGCCGGCCCGGCGTGCGCCGAGCTCGTCGGCGACGATCGGCGCGACGTTCGGGGTCAGCTCGTCCGCGGTCAGCGTGGCCACGATCACCATGTCGAGATCGGCGGCGTTCACGCCGGCGCGCTTAAGCGCCGCTGCGCCGGCGCGGGCGGCATAGTCGGACAGCCGCTCCTCGGGACGCGCCCGGCGGCGCTCGCGGATCCCGGTGCGGGTGAGGATCCATTCCTCGGTGATCCCGAGCTGCTCGGCGAGGTCCGCGCTGGTCAGCACGTCGGCCGGCAGCTCGGTCCCGACGGACAAGATCGTCGCGGTGCGCGGGGGCACGGTGGGCGCCTGAATCCGGCGCGCGCGGGGCTGGCTGGCGGTGACGGTCATTGCATCGAGCGTACGCACGAGCGGGCCCGCGGATACACCGCGCCGATGGACTTCCCCCCGAACGGGGAAGGGCAATCTGCCCCGAGCGATGGCAGGGCTGCCGAGATCGGCTGCGGGCAGCATTCCCTTAGGGAATTCGCCCGCAACGCGTCGCGCTCATCGACCGGTCCCGGGCGAATTCCCCACCTGCCCCGAGCGATGGCGGGGCTGCCGAGATCGGCTGCGCGGGCAGATTCCCTTGGGATTCGCCCCGCAACGCGTGGCGCTGCATCCATCGGCCACGGGCGAATTCCCCACCTGCCCCGAGCGATGGCGGGGCTGCCGAGATCGGCGTGCGGGGCAGATTCCCTTGGGAATTTCGCCCCGCAACGCGTGGCGCTCATCGACCGGTCACGGGCGAATTCCCCACCTGCCCCGAGCGATGGCGGGGCTGCCGAGATCGGCTGCGGGGCAGATTCCCATGGGGATTCGCCCCGCGACGCGTGGCGCTGCTCCAATCGGTCCCGGGCGATCAGCGCCAGCATGCGCCGTCACGCGCTCGCTGCCGGATCGCGCGTGAGACGGCCCCGCAGTGCGACGTCGAGGCTCTCCACGTCCCCAACGTGACACGGCCGACCACGCCCGCCGACGCGCGTAACCGTTAGAGGCTCCTCAGAGGCCGTTTCGTTACATGCGACGGGCCGCGGTGGCACCGTGTGACGTTAGGGCTCGCTCGTGCGTCGGGAGCCTGGGTAATCTAACGGCGCCTATTTGTCCCGCGAGATACCCAGGCTGCGCGGACGCGGCCGAACGTCGCTGCTCCGACCTGCCCGCGAGATGTGGGCGAGCCCCACGTGACACGCATCGCGGCCGGGCCAACCGCGCGGCCGGCAGGTTCCCTGGGACTCGCCCCACACGGGGCGGCTGCCCGGATGGCACGCTCGGCGAATCCTCGGGTGGGGTCCTGATCGCCTACAGGGCTGTAGGCTGCCCGGGGCATGAAGGAGCTAGCCCCCGGCGTCTGGCACCTCGACGGCTGGCCCCCGAACATGGTCAACGCCTATCTGCTGGAGGAAGTGCTCATCGACGCCGGAGTTCGCTCCGACACGGGCCGGATCCTGCGTCAGCTCGGCGGACGGACGATCTCCGCCCATGCGCTCACGCACGCGCATCCGGACCACATGGGCGCCAGCCACGCCGTGTGCGAGCGATTCGGCGTCCCGTTCTGGGTCGGCGCGCGGGATGCCGACGCCGCGGCCTCGACGGGCGCCCTGGCGGCCTCGCTGCACGAGGGCAGCGTTGCTGGCGTGCCGATCGCGCCGCTGGTCAAGCTGTTCGTCGCCGCCCAGGTGGCGGCCGGCCATCCCGTGTCGCGACGGCTGCGCGAGGGCGACGAGGTGGCGGGCTTCCAGGTACTCGACACGCCCGGGCACACGCCCGGCCACATCTGCTTCTGGCGCGAGCGCGACCGCGTGCTGATCGCGGGCGACGTAGTGTGGAACTTCCAGTTCGCGGCCGGGTGGCCCGGGATGGCCGAGCCGCTCGGCCCGGCGAGCACCGATCCCGCGCTCAACCGGGAGTCCGCCCGGCGAATCGCCGCGCTGCGCCCGGAACTGGTGTGCTTCGGTCATGGCCCGCCCCTCCGCGATCCGTCCCGGTTCGCCGACTTCGTGAATGGACTTACCGACATGAGCCTCCCGCCGCCCAGCCCCTCCTCCGTCGCCCTGGTCACCGGAGCCTCCGCCGGCATCGGCACCGAGATCGCCCGTGAGCTGGCCTCCCGCTCGCACGCGCTCGTGCTCGTCGCCCGGCGCAAGGAGAAGCTCGAGGAGGTCGCCCAGGAGCTCTCCGAGGCCCACGGCGTCCGCGTCGAGACGATCGCGTGCGACCTCACGTCGGCGGCCGCCCGGGCGCGCCTCCCCGGGCGGATCGAGAAGCTCGGACTCGACGTCGAGATCCTCATCAACAACGCCGGGTTCGCGACGAACGGGCCGTTCGATGAGGCCGATCCCGACCGTGAGCTCGAGCAGGTCAGGATCCTCGTCGAGGCGCCGGTGGCGCTCACCGCGTGGTTCCTCCCGGGCATGGTCAAGCGCGGCCGAGGGGCGATCCTCAACGTCGCCTCGACGGCGGCGATGCAGCCGCTCCCCTACTCGGCCGGCTACTCGGCCGCGAAGTCGTACATGCTCACGTTCTCCGAGGCGATCCACCAGGAGATGCACGGCAAGGGCGTGACGGTCACGGTGCTGTGCCCGGGGCCGGTGCGGACCGAGTTCTGGGAGATCTCGGGGTGGCAGGTGAAGGGTGGCGACTCGTTCGAGAGCGCCGTCCCGGGCCCGGCCTGGATCTCGCCTCAGCAGGCCGCGTCGGCTGGGGTCAAGGGGCTCGAGGCCGGCCACCGGGTGGTCGTGCCCGGGCTGGGGATGCGCACGGCGATGCAGGCCGCGCGGTTCGTCCCCAACGCGGTCAAGCTGCCCGCGCTCGAGTGGATGATGCGCCGGCGGTGAGGCCGAGTGGCGCTCGAGTGGATGATGCGCCCGCGGTGAGGCCGAGTGTCGGAGTCGTGACTGCACCGGCGCGATCCCGAGGGCTGACGTGAGCGAGCTCCTCCCCCGCCCCGTCCGGCTGATGATCGGCGCCACCAGCCGCGGCGTCGGCGATCGCCGGCTGCGCGAGGCGGTCGACGGACGGGTCGTCCTGATCACCGGCGCCTCGTCCGGGCGTCGGCGAGGCGACCGCCCTGCGGCTCGGGCGCGCCGGCGCGACGGTGCTGCTCGTCGCCCGCCGCGCCGAGGAGCTCGAGCGCGTTCGCGACCTCGTCGCCGCCGCCGGCGGGACCGCCCACGTGCATCCGTGCGACCTCTCGGACGGCGAGGCGGTCGACGGGCTGTGCGCCGAGGTGCTGCGCACGCACGGCCAGGTCGACGTGCTCGTCTCGAACGCCGGGGTCTCGATCCGCCGGTGGGCGTCGGAGACGTACGACCGCTACCGCGACATCGATCGCACGATCGGGGTCAACTACCTCGGTCCGGTCCGGCTGATCCTCGGCCTGCTGCCCTCGATGCGCGCGCGCGGCCGTGGCCAGATCATCAACATCGCCACGATCGGGGTGGCGTTCCCGCCACTGCGCTGGAGCGCCTACATCGCCTCGAAGGCGGCGCTCGAGACCTGGCTGGCCGGCGTCGGGCCGGAGATCCGCGCCGACGGGGTGCGGACGACGTCTGTCCAGCTCCAGCTCGTGCGCTCGCCGATGCTCGGACCGTTCCGGATCTGGAACTACCTGCCGGGGATGAGCAGCGAGGAGGCGGCCGGGATCGTCGCCCGGGCGATCGTCGAGCAGCCGCGGACAATCGCCCCCGGCTGGGCACGGATCGGCGACGCGGTCACCGGCCTCGCCCAGGCGCCGCTCGAGCTCGTGCTGGCCGAGTACGCACGCCGCTCGAACCCGGAGAGCCGGCGCCGCGCCCGCGCCCAGCCGCCCCGGGCGCTCCCCGCGATGGCCGGCGGGCTCGCCACGATCGCTGCGACCGGCGTGATCCGCCCGGTCCGCCCCGACCGGCGTGATGCGGGCGCTGCTCGCCCAGCGCCGCTACGGCGCCACGCCCGCCGCCGCCGCGGCAGCCGGCGCCGAGCTGTACGGCGACCGGGCGGCGGTGATCGACGACGCCGGGACGCTGAGCTTCGCCGAGCTCGGCGCTCAGGCGCGGGCACTCGCCGCGGGCCTGCACCACGAGCTCGGGCTGACCGGACAGGACCGGGTCGGGATCCTGTGCCGCAACCACCGCGGGTTCGTTCAGGCCTCCGTCGCCGCCACCCGCCTCGGGTGCGACCTCGTGCCGCTCGGGACCGACTTCTCCGGTCCTCAGCTCGCCGAGGTGCTGGCCCGTGAGGGCGTGACCGCGGTCGTCCACGACGAGGAGTTCGCGACGGTGCTCGGCGGACGCCGCGGTGACCCGGGTCGACTCCGATGGAGCTCGACGCGCTGATCGCCGCCGCCGATCGCCGGGAGGCGCCCGCCCCGCGCAACCCCGGGCGGATCGTCACGCTCACCTCCGGCACGACCGGCACCCCGAAGGGCGCGACGCGCACGGTCAGCCGCCGCGCGCTCGCCCCGCTGGCGATCGCCGGGCTGCTCGACATCGGGCGGATCCGGCCCGTGCCCCGCTCCGGCGAGCCGATCGTGGTCGCGCCGCCGCTCTACCACCTGTATGGGTTCGTGGCGATGATGGCCGGGCTCGCGTACGGCTCGCCGCTCGTGATCGAGCGCCGGTTCGACCCCGAGCGGACGCTCGCGCTCGTCGAACGCGAGCGCGCCGGCGTGCTGCTCGTCGTCCCGACGATGCTCCAGCGCATCATGCAGCTGCTCGGCCGAGGTTCGCGGCCGCCATGACACCTCGTCGCTGCGGATGCTCATCTCGGGCGCCGCCCCGCTGTCCCCCGAGCTCGCCAGCGCGGCGATGGACGCGTTCGGCGAGATCCTCTACAACGGCTACGCCTCGACCGAGGTCGGCTCCGGGACACTCGCCACCCCGGCCGACCTCCGCGCCGCGCCGGGCACGGTCGGGCGGCCATTCGGCGGCACCCGCCTGCGGATCCTCGGCGAGCAGGGCGAGCCGCTGCCGACGGGCGTGACCGGGCGGATCTTCGTCGGCAGCCCACTGCTGTTCGACGGGTACACGGGCGGCGGCGGCAAGGAGGTGATCGACGGGCTGATGAGCACGGGCGACGTCGGCCACCTCGACCCGGCCGGCCGGCTGTTCATCGACGGCCGCGACGACGACATGATCCTGTCCGGCGGCGAGAACGTGTTCCCGCAGGAGGTCGAGGATCTGCTCTGCAGCCACGAGGCGGTCGCCGACGCGGCGGTGGTCGGGGTTCCCGACGACGACTTCGGGCAGCGGCTGGCGGCGTTCGTCGTGCTCGCCGACGGTGCCGCGGCCACCGAGGACGAGCTCAAGGGCCACGTCCGCGAGCGGCTGGCCCGGTACAAGGTCCCGCGCGAGATCGCGTTCGTCGACGAGCTCCCGCGGACCGCGACGGGCAAGCTCAAGCGCCGGCGGCTGGGCGAGCTGCGCACCGCGCCCGCCGAGCCGTAGCGCTCAGCCCGGCCCACCGTCACCCGGATCAGAGCCCGGCCACCTCGCGGGTGCGCTCGGTCGCCGCGGCCGCGGCGGCGCCCTTCTCGGCGACCAGCCGGTCGTACTCCTCGAGCACGTCGCCGGGAGTCACGGCTCAGCACCATCTCGGTGAGCGCCGAGGCGAACACCTGGCGCAGCCCGATCGCCTTGACGAACCACCGCGGGTACGAGACCCGGCGGCGGCGGTGCTCGATCGCCGCCACGAGCTCGTCGATCGCCGGCGCCAGCGGGTAGGTCCGCGCGAACACCTTCGGCATCTCGCGCTTGGCCCGCTCGACCAGCGGCATCTCGCGCTCGGCGTCGCGGACCATGTCGGTGTCGAGGAACAGGAAGTAGGCGACTCCCGCCTGCACGCCCAGCGGCCGCATCTCCATCCGCAGGCAGTCGGTCATCGCCTCGACCCCGGCCTTGGCCGCGCAGTACGCGCTCATCCCGGGTGCCCGGAGCACCGCGGCGGTGGATGCGATGTTCAGCAGGTAGCCCCTGCTGCGCTCCAGGTGCGGGAGCGCCGCGCGGTCGGTGTACATGACGCCGAGCAGGTTGATCTCGATCACCCGCTCCCAGGACCGCACGTCCTGGGCGCGCAGCGGCCCGCCGGTCGCGATCCCCGCGTTGGCGACCACGACGTCGAGGCCGCCGAGCGCCTCCGCGGCCGCGTCGACCGCGGCGGTCACCTGCTCGCGGCGCGAGACGTCGCACTCGCCGACGAACGTGCCCGGCCCGCACCGCCCGGCCACCGCGGCCAAGTTCTCCGGCTCGAGCCCGATCAGCGCCAGACGGGCGCCCCGGCGCGCCAGCGCCTCGGCCAGCGCCGCCCCGATCCCGCGCGCCGCGCCGGTGATCAGGACCCGCCTGCCCGTCAGCGATCCGCGGTCTTCCACGGGCGCTGACCATATCCCTGGCCCGGCCCGCTGCGCAACCGGGAGGGTGGACATGGCATCGTGCCCGGATGCCCGACGACGCCTTCCGCCGCATCGACACGCTGATCGGGGTCGGGCTCCGGCTGGCCCGCTCGGCTCCGTCCGGGCGCGTTGTCCTGGCCCGGGTGGCCGACGCGATCGACCTGGAGTGGATCCCGCGCCCGTGGGGCGATCAGCTCGCCGCCGAGCTGGCCCGGTCGCGCGAGGCGGCCCGCGAGCCGATCGAGTTCAAGCGCGTGCAGCGGATCCTCGGTGAGGCGTGGGGCGCCCGCCCCGCCGACGAGCTCGACGAGCTCGATCCGGAGCCGCTGGCGGTGACCCCAGGCGCCCAGGTCCACCGCGGCGTGCTCGACGGCGAGCCGGTGGCGATCAAGGTGCTGCGGCCCGGTCTGGCGGCGACCGTGCGCCAGGACCTCGCGCTGATCGACGCGTTGAGCGCTCCGCTCGGGGCGGCGTTCTCCGAGCTCGACCCCCAGGGCGCGATCCGCGAGCTGCGGGAGCGCACGCTCGAGGAGCTCGACCTCGAGCACGAGGCAATGGTGATGCGCCGCTTTCACCGGGCGCTGCGCGGGCACCCGTTCCTCACCGTTCCCGCCCCGGTCACCCGGCTCGCCCACGAGAACGTGCTCGTCAGCGCGTTGGTCGACGGGGTGCCGTTCACCGAGGCCGGCGATCCCGACCGGGCCGCCGCCCGGCTGATCGCGTTCGTGCTCGGCGCCGTCAGGTTCGGTGTCGTTCACGCCGACCCCGCGCCCGACAACGTCCTCGTCCGTCCCGACGGCGGGCTGGCGATCGTCGACTTCGGTTCCACCCGCGCCGTCGCCCCGGGCTCACCGGCTCCGGCCGCGGTGCTGGAGCACACCTACGCCGGGCTCGGAGAGCTCGCCGCCGACGAGCCGACCCGGCTCGACTCCGAGGCGCTGATCTGCGCCCGCGACCGGCTGCTCGGCAGGCCGCGCGAGCTGCTGGAGCTCATCGCGGCCGGTACGCCGGCCCCGGAGGACCTGCTGCTGACGCAGAGCGTCGCGCTGATGTTCGGCACGATCGCGCGGCTCGGCGCCACCGGCGCCTGGCGTGAGTTGTGCGAGGCAGCGCTGCGGGACGGCTGGGACGCGCGACCGTAGGCCGGGCGCACCGTAGGCCGGGCGCGCCGTGGCCGGCCACCGTCGGCAGGGCGCGCCGTAGGCAGGGCGCGCCGGGGGGTCAGGCGGCCTCGGCCACGTCCTCGATGACGGCCTCGATCGGGGCCGCCGGCCGCGCCCGGTCACCGAGCCGCCGGGCGATCCAGTCGAGCGCCACCGGGGTTCCGGCCACCGCGCCGCTGAGGTGATCGACGCCGCCCCGCGTGACGTACAGCCGCACGTCGGCACCGAGGCGCTCCCAGTCGGCCCGAAGGCTGACGCTGTGCTCGAACGACACGATCTGGTCGCGCCGGGCGTGATGCAGCAGCATCGGCGCCGCGGGCGCGATCGTCCCGAGCCGGTTCTCCCGCAACCGCGCGCGCCACTCGGGCAGCTCGAGCACGTTCGGCTGGGTCAGGTCCGAGGCCCGCATGAACTTGGGGCCCCACAGCACGGCCTGGAGGATCGTCGACTCGCCGCAGGCCCGCGATCCCGGCCCGCGCGAACGGCGTCAGGTGGGAGTCGAGGTCGAGCTCGGGATACGCGGCCGCGTACCCGATCCCGCCGTAGGCGATGAAGAACGAGAAGAAGCTGCCGTCGAGGCTCTGACCGCCGGTCTCGACGTTCGCCGCCGCCGCCCCGGCCGCGACCGCCTTCAGCTCGACCTCGGGCGCGTAGGTGGGTTGCAGCTGCGCCGCCCAGGCCGCCGCGGCGCCGCCCTCGGAGTAGCCGATGATGGCCGCCGGGCCGTCGGCCGGGAGCACCTCGGGGTCGAGCTCGCGGGCCGCGCGCATCGCGTCCAGCACATTCGGGCCGAGCGCGCGCCCGACCATGTACGTGTGGTCGCCGGGCGTTCCCAGCCCCTGGTAGTCGGTGACCGCCACCGCCCACCCACGGGCCAGGATCATCGCGATCAACCCGGCCTCCCATTCGAATCCGCGCGCCAGCAGCCGCGACGGGGCCGCCGCGTCGCCGATCCCGTGCGTCCCGACCGCGTAGCCGATCAGCGGGCGCGGTGAGCGCCGCCGGCCCGACGGGATCAGCACCGTGCCGGACACTGCGGTCGGCTCGCCGGTCGCGGCGGTCGAGCGGTACAGGATGCGCCACGTCCGGGCCCGGATCCGCAGTCCTGGGACGAGGTAGGCGTCCATCGGCTCCGAGCGGATCAGTTCGCCGGGATGGCCCTCGGGGAGCGGGTCGGGCGGGGTGTAGAACTCTCCGGCGCCTGACACCCGGCGCCGAGGCGGTGACACCAGCAGCAACTGAGCGGTTGCCTGCCGCGCCACGTCGATCACGCTCAGCACCTGACTCCTTTCGATCTGCCTCGAAACCGACCCGTTTCCTGCGGGTTCTGTGCATGACACCTTACCCGACTCGCCAGTCGGCTATCCCCGCTTACCTACCCCATGCGGCGGGTTTTCCTACCCGGTGAGGGCGTCGAGGCGCTCGCGCATGAACCCGAGCGCGGTCTCGCGGGCGTCGTCAGCCTTGAGGAGCTCTGAGTAGGAAAGCTCGGCGCCCGGGAATCCCGTCGCGTTCCACAGCTCCCCGGCCGGCGGCGGCGACCACGGGCCGACGTACACGTAGGGCTCCGGGTGCTCCTCATCGCCGGGCGAGAGCCCGTAGTTGGCCCGCGTTCCGGCCGCCTCGGAGCCGAGCTCGAGCGCCAGGTCGAAGTGCTCGGGCCACAGCTGCACGCGCGAGGACTCGGCGGCCGCGCCGGCCTCGGCGCGCAGCTCCTCGAGCACCGAGGCGGCGAACCCGAACCAGTCACCGAGGACGCCGGCGGCCTCGGCCGTGTACCGCAGCGAGATGGTCGCGTCGACTGCGGTGTCCCCCGCCAGGTCGCGGCCGAGCAGCGCGACCGCGTCGGGCAGCGTGGTGATCCGGCCGCGGCGCTCCTCGCCCCGCTCGACGACGACCAGGTCGGCCCGTTCCACCCGCACCTGCACGTCGTCGCCGAAGAACGGCGTGCCGAATCCGGCGCGGGTGTAGCGCAGGCCGATCTTCGTGTTCGCCCGCTTGCGGGCCGGGGCGATCACGTCCTCGGCGATCCGGTGCAGCGCGCGGCGCGTCTCGGTGAACGAGGACGGCAGCGGCTGCAGCGCCGGGTAGGGCCCGAGCCACCGCTCGCGGCAGAACGCGGCCAGCTCGGGGTGATCGGCCGCGATGTCCTCCCACCGCGCGTCGGCGCCCACCACGGGCGAGACGACCGGCAGCCCGGTGTCGGCAGTGGCGTCGAGCACGGGGTCGTCGGCGAAGAACGGCGGCTCCGTGCTCGCGGGCGGCGAGGGCTCGAGCACGCGCACGTCGTAGCGACCCGCCACGCGTGCGCGAGCCTCGGCCCGGGGGCCCCATCGGGTCATCGCCGTCGCCGGCGTCTGGATGACGTGCCGCGGCTCCACTCGTTCATCTGCCACGGAGAGTCGAGCGGACTCTCGCCATGGTGGCGGCCGGCGCCCGGGGCGTCGCCCTTGCCGTACGGACGATGATGGATGCCGCTGCCGGCGACGGTGTACCAGCCGACGATCACGCCGACGATGACGACGAGGGCTCCGATCACCATCAGCACCGTTCGAGCCTACACATAGCCATGCCCCTCTGTCCCGGACGGGGCCGGATCGTTACGCAGTGCGCGTCACGCGAGCAGGCCGATCCGCTGCGCCCGCTGGACGGCCTCGGCCCGGTTGCGGGCGTGGAGCTTGCGATACAGCGCGCTCGTGTGCTCCTTGACCGTGTGCGGGGAGAGGAACAGCCGGTCGGCGATCTCCCGGTTCGTCGAGCCGACGGCGATCAGGTCGAGCACCTCGCGCTCGCGCTCGCTGAGCATCGGCACGGGCTGCTCGGCCTTCGGCGCGAACATCGTCATCCCGAGCCCGACCATCCGCACCGCGCTTGCGATGTCGCCGGCCTCCCAGTCCTTGGAGACGAACCCGGAGGCGCCCGCCGCGCGCGCCGCTGCCGGGGACATCCGGCCGGCGCCGGAGATCAGCAGCACGCGGGTCGAGGGCGACGCGCGGCGGATCGAGTCGCACAGCTCGGCACCCGACTCGCCGGACAGAAACAGGTCGACGAGCGCGACGTGCGGCTCGAAGCTCCGGACGAGCTCGAGCGCCTCCGCCCCGGTGCGGGCGGCCAGGCAGCGCTCGACCCACGGCTGCTCGCCGAGCAGCACACGAAAGCCCCAGTGGACGACGTCGTGGTCGTCGACGACGAGCACCCGCAGCTTGCGGTCTGGCAGCCGGCGCGGCGCCGCGGGCGTCGCGCTCACGTTGCCTCCGAGCCGAGCGGAACGACGAGCCGGACCCGCCAGCCGTGCTCGCCGGCCGCGCCGAACTCGAGCACCCCTCCGTGCTGGAGCGCCTCGAACGCGGCCAGCCGCAGCCCCATCCCCGCCCCGCGGGCGCCGGTCCGGACGCCGTCGTTGCGGACCGCCAGCGTGAACGTGTCGGCGTCGCGCGACAACTGAACGTCGACGCGGGTCGGCTCGGCGTGCTTGGCGATGTTGCGCAGCGCCTCGGCGAGAACCGACTGAGCGAGCGGCTCGAGCTCAGCCGGAACCCGCACCTCCGGTGGCCACTCGAGCACGATCGGCGCGCCGGGCAGCGCACCGAGCCGCTCGAGCTCCGCCACCAGCGTCGTCCCGGTCTCGGCCGGCAGCGGCGCGAGCGGCCGCTCGAGCGCGCGGCGAAGGTCGCTGAGCGCCTGCTGCATCTCGACCCGGCAGCGCTCACGCTCGGCCAGCTCCAGCGGCGCCTCGGCGCTCAGGGCCAGCGAGACGCCGAACAGCCGCTGCATCACGCGCTCGTGGATCTCGCGCGCAAGGTCGAGCCGTTCGCCGAGCCGGCGGGTGCGCTCCTGCTGGCGGGTGGCGTTGCGGGCGGTGGCGACGAGCGCCGCCGTCTTGCCGAGGGTCCACAGCAGGTGGCGCTCGCCGTCGGAGAGCTCGAACCGGCCACCGCCGCGGTCGGCGCAGACGACGCCGTAGGCGCGTCCGGCCGCGCTCATCGGCGTGCACACGAGCGTCGTGATCCCGAGCACCCGGGCGTAGTCCGGCGGGACCGCGCGTTCGATCTCGTCCGACACGACGACGACCGCGTCCTCGCGGATCGCGCGCTGGGCGATCGGGGTGTTGACGAGTGTCGGGCGCAGCGCCGCGAGCTGGCTCATCGGCGTGCCGTGGGCGCCGACTGCGCGCACCCGGCGGCGGCCCGGGTCCGCCATGAATATCGCGGCCCGGCGCATCGTCGTGAGGCGGCAGATCGCCTCGCAGATGCGGTCGTAGAACTCCGTCGAGGAGTTGTCGGTGTTGATGTCCGCGAGCAGCTCGGCGAACACCTCGAGCGGCTCGACGCCGGCGAACAGGGCGGCCGGGCGCTCCTGCACCCGGGCGCCCGTCGCGCCGGGCTCGACGTTCACGCGGCCACCGGCATCGGGTATCGGCGGCGGATGTCGTACAAGGTCGTGCGCTCCGCCGCCGGGCGGCCGGCGCGGTGCGCCGCCGCGACCAGGTCGCCGGCCTCGAGCATCACGCCGTGGTAGCTGCCGGCCATCCGCGAGATCGACTCCTCCATCAGCGTCCCGCCGAGGTCGTTGACCCCCCAGCGGAGCGCCTCGGTGGCCGCGTCGAGCCCCATCTTCACCCAGCTCGCCTGGACGTTGCGAACCGTGCGGCCGAGCGCCAGCCGGAACGCCGCGGTGTGCTTGAGGTTGTCCTCGGGGCTGATCTCCTCGACACCGTGGGTGCGGCCCAGCAGCGTGTGGAAGGGGATGAACGAGAGCGGCACGAACTCGGTGAACCCGCCGGTTCGCTCCTGCAGCTCGCGCACGACCCGCATGTGCTCGGCGAGCTCCCACGGCTCCTCGATGTGGCCGAACATCACGGTGACCGTCGAGCGCAGGCCGACCGCATGGGAGGCCTCGATGATCTCCACCCAGCGCGCCACCGGCAGCTTGTTGGGCGAGATCCGCTCGCGGACGCCGTCGTGGAGCACCTCGGCCGCGGTGCCGGGCGTCGAGTCGAGCCCAGCCTCGCGCAGGCGCTCGAACACGACCCGGGGCGCCAGCCCGCTGACGTCGCACATGTGCGAGATCTCCATCGGCGAGTACGCGTGGAGATGGATGTCGGGCGCGAGCCGCTTGGCGAACCGCAGCCAATGCTCGTACTCCTCGAGGCCCCAGTCGGGATGGATCCCGGACTGCATGCAGATCTCGGTGGCCCCGAACTCGATCGCCTCCTGCACCCGGCGGGAGAACTCCTCCTCGGAGTGCTCGTAGGCGTCAGGCGAGCGCCGCGACTGGCCGAATCCGCAGAACGCGCAACCGACGACGCAGATGTTCGAGACGTTGATGTTTCGGTTGACGACGAACGTCACCGTCTCCCCCGCCAGCTCGCGACGCAGCGCGTCGGCGGCGCTGCGCATCTCCTCGATCACTGCCGGCCGGGTCTCGGCGAACAGCGCGGTCAGCTCCTCGGGGGTGAGCGCCTGACCCTCGCGCGCCCGGGCGACGGCCCGCGGTGCGGCGTCGTCGGGGATCGCCACGCTCGCGCGCCGGCCCGAGCCCCGTCGCGGGATGAACGACCAGTAGCACCGCTTGATCACGTCCATCACCGGCCGTGAGATCCACTCGGCGTCGATGTGGTCGGGGTACACGCACAGGCGCTCGGTGAGTGCCACACCGTCGGCCTTGAGCTGCTTGCGGACCTGGGCGGGCGAGGGGAACGGATGCTCGGGCGAGATGTGGTCGCCGTTCGCGCTCAGGCCCCCGAGGTCGGTGGCGCCCGCCCGCACGAGCTCGGGCCACCAGTCGCTGAGGTTCGGCGGGACCTGGATCCCCACCCCGGGCAGCAGCCGGCGGGCCTCCCCGATCAGCCGCTTCATGTCCTCGATCGTGACCACGCAGGCCCAGCTCGGGGCACTCGAGGTGCGGCGCCTCGGTGAGCCCGGTGCGCCAGTACTGCGACGCGGCGGCGTCGGCGATCTCGGCTGGCTCGCGGCCGTAGTAGCTCTGATGCGGGACGAAGTTCTGGAGGATGACCTCCTGGATGTGGCCGTGCCGGGCGTGGAGCTCGGCGATCGCCTCCAGGGACGCGACCCGCTCCTCCTCGGTCTCCCCGATCCCGACGAGGATCCCGCTCGTGAACGGGATCTTCAGCTCGCCGGCGGCCGCGATCGTCTCGAGCCGCCGGGCCGGGTGCTTGGTCGGCGAGCCGGCGTGCACGGTCTCCATCAGCCGCTCGGCCACGGACTCGAGCATCAGCCCCTGCGAGGCGGTCACCTCGCGCAGGCGGGCGAGGTCCGCGCTCGGGAGCACGCCGAGGTTCGTGTGTGGCAGCAGCCCCCGCTCCAGGGCCCGCTCGCACGCCCACACGACATACGCGGTGAAGTCCGCGAAGCCGTACTCGGCCAGCCGCGCGGCCACCCCGGCGTTGACCTCGGGCTTCTCGCCGGTGAGCACGAGCAGCTCCTTGACCCGGTGCTTGCCGGCGGCGTCGTCGAGCAGGCGCTGTACCTCGTCGGGCGCGTACAGGTGCGGCTGATGCGTCGCGAACGCGCAGTACTTGCAATAGCAGCGGCACGTGCGGGAGAGCGAGAGCGTGAGGTTGCGGCTGAACGTGACGCGGCGGCTCATGCGCAGTGTCGATTCTACGGAACCGGGCGCGCGCGCCCGTTATGACGCCTATGCTGCCCGCCGGTGCGGCGCTCGGTGCTCATCGGCCTGGCCAGCGCGGCGATCGCCACCGGCGGTTGCGGGAGCAGCAGCCACAGCTCCTCCGAGGAGCCGGCCACGCTCGTCCTCGACTTCACGCCGAACGCGATCCACGCGGGGATCTACTCGGCGCTGGCCCATGGCTACGACGGTGCCGAGGGCGTTCATCTCCACGTGATCGCGCCGACCGCGAGCACTGATTCGATCAAGTTGCTGGAGACGGGCAGGGCGAACTTCGCGATCCTCGACATCCACGACCTCGCGATCGCCCGCGCCCGCGGGATCGACCTGGTGGGGATCATGGCGATCGTCGAGCGGCCGCTGGCGGCCCTGATCGCGGCCCCGGACATCCACAACCCTCGGCAGCTCGAGGGCAAGACCGTCGGGGTCACCGGCGTGCCCAGCGACACCGCCGTGCTGCGCTCGATCGTGGCCGGCGCCGGCGGCGACCCGGCATTGGTCCGGACCGTGACGATCGGCTTCAACGCGGTCCAGGCGCTCCTCTCCGGCCGCGTGTCGGCCGCGACGGCGTTCTGGAACGACGAGGGCGTGACGCTCCAGCGCGAGCGCCCGGGGTTCCACGTGTTCCGCGTAGACGGCTTCGGCGCCCCCTCCTACCCCGAGCTCGTCCTGTGCGCGACCCGGACCTCGCTGCGCCGCGACCCCTCGCTCGCACACAGGGTCGTGCGGGCGCTCGTCCGCGGCTACGGGCTCGCCGCCGCCGACCCGCGCCAGAGCGCCGCCGACCTCGAGTCGCGCGTCCCCGGCCTCGACCCGGCGCTGGTCGCGGCCGAGCTCGGCGTCGAGGTCCCGGCCTTCCGCGGCCCCAGCCACCGGATCGGAGTGCTCGACCTCGGCGCGCTGCGCGCGTGGGCGCGGTGGGAGGCCCGGTTCCGGATCGTCGGCCGCGCGCCCGACGTGAGCGCCGCGTTCGACCCGGAGTTCCTGAGCGTGAAGCAGCAGTCAGCGACGGGCTAGCAGCTGTTCGACGAGCGCCGGGCCCTCGCGGTTCATCCGCGAGCGCGGCACGACGAGGTCGATCCCGGCCACCTGGGCGCTGCGTCTGACCTCGGGCTCGACGTGGGCGAAGAACGCGAGCGTGGGCGGCCGCCCGGCTCCGAGCGCGGCGATCTGGGCGATGCGGGCGTCGGTCTCGGCGGTGAGGTCGGCGATCAGCACGTCGGCCTGGGCGGCGTGCTCGGGCGAGGACGCAAGCTGCACCTCGTGGCCCGCCGCGCTCAGCCCCGCGACGACGTGGGAGCCGAACAGCAGGTCGGGGATGAACGCGAGGACGCGTGCCACGCGCTTAGCGGCCCCTCGCGGCCACTACTGCGCCCAGAGCCGGCGGAACTCGCGCCGCACCGACTCGGTCCGCCCCCACATCGGGGCCACCTCGGCGCGGCCGGTGCGGACCTCGCGGACCGCGAGCTCGCCGTCGATCCCGGCGTCGTCGAGCAGCTTCAGCGCCGAGTGGACGGCCGGCGCGGCGGCGCCGTGGCCAAAGCGGTGGGCGACGATCAGCCGCCAGTGCCAGTCGTGCTTTGAGTACGGCTGGGCGTTGCAGGTGACGACCAGCACCGCGGCGTCGACGTAGCGGCGCTCGTCGGCGATCCGCAGGTCGAGCTCGAGGTCGGTCCAGTCGTCCGGGAGCGACTCGACGATCGTCGTGAAGGTGTCGGCGAGCGCTGCCATCTAGAGGAGCTGCTGGGCGACCAGGAACAGGTTCATCATCGTGATCGCCGCCGCCACGGCCGCGGCCAGGATCGTGACCGCGAGCCGGTTGACGTGGACGCCCATCACGTCGCGGCGGGAGGTGAGGACGACGAGCGGCACGAGGGCAAAGGGTATCCCGAACGACAGCACGACCTGGCTGAGGACGAGCGCGCCGGTCGGGCTGACGCCGACCGCGAGCACGACGAGCGCCGGGATCATCGTCACCAGCCGGCGCACGAGCAGCGGGACCCGGATGTTGATGAAGCCCGCCATCACGACCTGGCCGGCGTACGTGCCGACGCTCGACGACGAGGCGCCCGAGGCGAGCAGCGCGGTCGCGAACGCGAGCGCGGCCCCGCCGCCGACCAGCCGACCGAACTCGTGGTGGGCGCCCTGCAGGGTGCTGAGACCGGACAGCGCGGGGGTGTGGAACAGCTTGGCGGCCACCGCCAGCATCGCCAGGTTGATCAGCCCGGCCAGCGAGAGGGCGATGATCACGTCGAGCCGCTCGAAGCGCAGCACGCGCTTGCGCTCCTCGTCGTCGCGAACCGGCACCCGCCGGTTGGTGAGCGCGGAATGGAGGTAAATCGCGTGCGGCATCACGGTGGCGCCGATGATCCCCACCGCCAGGTAGATGAAATCGCCGCCGTGAAGACTCGGGATCAGCCCGCGCAGCGACTCGTGGGCCGACGGCCCGACGCGCAGCGTCTCGTACAGGAAACCCGCGAACACGATCCCGAGCAGCGAGGTGATCGCGATCTCGAAGGCCCGCACGCCGTGGCGCTGGAGCTCGAGGATCCCGAACGCGATGACGGCCGTGATCAGCCCTGCCGTGAAGAGCGGGACTCCGAACAGCAGGTTGAGCCCGACCGCGGCCCCGAGGAACTCGGCGATGTCGGTCGACATCGCCATCACCTCCGCCTGGATCCACAGCCCGACCGCGGTCCAGCGCGGGAACCGCTCGCGACACAGTTCGGGCAGGCTGCGGTCGGTGGCGATCCCGAGCTTGGCCGACAGGTACTGGATCAGCATCGCCATCAGGTTGGCCAGCAGCACGACCCACAGCAGCAGGTAGCCGAACCTCGCCCCGCCCTGGATGTTGGTGGCGAAGTTGCCCGGGTCGACGTACGCCACCGAGGCCACGAACGCCGGGCCGAGCATCGCCAGCGTCGCGCGCACCCGGCCTTTGGCCAGCAGCCGCTCGAGCGGCGTGACGACGGAGCCGTCCTCGAGACGGACGCCGGACCCGTCGGCGCCGACGCCCTCGAGCGCCGGACGCGTGATCGGAGGCGGGGTCACGGTCCGAGCTCCACGCGCATTGCCCTGGCGAGCGCACCGCCGAGGACATGGACGCCGTCGCCGAAGCGGACGAACAGCGGGCCGTCAAACGGGTGCTTGTCGATCACCTCGAACCGGTCGCCGGGGGCGATCCCGCGCTCAGCGAGGAACCGGAGCATGTCCGGATCGGCGTCGGACACGCGGGCGAACGTCCCGCCCTCCCCCGCGTCCAGCATCTGCAGGCTGTGGGTCATGCGCTCGTCGATCGTCAGCTCGCGGGTGGGGATCGGGTCGCCGTGCGGGTCGCGCGTCGGGTTGCCGAGCTTGGCCGCGATCAGTTCCTCGAGCTCCTCGGAAAGCACGTGCTCGAGCACTTCGGCCTCCGCGTGCACGCGGTCCCAGGGCACCCCGAGGCTCTCGACCAGGTACAGCTCGAGCAGCCGGTGATGGCGGATCACCTCGAGCGCAAGCCTGCGGCCGCCGTCCGTGAGCGAGACGCCGTGGTAGGGCCGGTGCTCGACCAGCCCCAACTCGCACAGCCGTTTGACCATCCCGGACGCGGACGCGGGCGTGACCCCCAGTCGCTCGGCGAGCGCATTCGTGCTCACGGCGCCCTGGGCGCGCTCCTCGAGCGCGTAGATCGCCTTCGCGTAGTCCTCGACCGCGGACGAGATGCCGGTGGGTTCCTGGTGAGCCATCAGTGAAATTATGGTACGCCTAAAAATCGATTTCGGCAAGGTTTCTATCGGCATCGCCCGGTACAAGCGTTAGCGCGGCCGGCGCAGGAGCCTCGGTCGGCCCGCCCGCGCGCGTTCTTATAGTTGTGAGGACATGTCGTCGACTGCGTCGCTCACTGCCGACTATCGCGCGCTGACCGAGGGCTGCGGGCTGCTCGACCGCTCCGAGCGGGGCAAGCTCGCACTCACCGGCGGCGAGGCGGCGACGTTCCTCCAGGGTCAGGTGTCGAACGAGATCGAGGCGCTCGCCCCCGGTCAGGGCTGCTACGCCGCGTTCCTCACCCCCAAGGGGAAGATGCTCGGCGACCTGCGCGCGCTCGCCACCGGGCGACGAGCTGCTGCTCGACACCGAGCGCTCCGCCCTGCAGGGGCTGTTCAACATGATCCGGCGGTTCTCGATCGGCTACGACGTCGAGCTCCACAAGCGCACGCTCGAGTCCGGGCTCCTGTCGCTGATCGGCCCCGGCTCCGATGCAGTCGCGGGTGTGGGCGGCGCGCGCGGTCCCGACGCGCCCGGCGCCAACCCGCTCGGGTCCGAGGAGCACGCGCACGCCGTGGTTACGCTCGGCGGGGTGACGGCGCGGGCGATCCGGACCGACGTCGGCGTGGACCTGCTGTGCACCGCGGCTGACGTCGATGCGCTACGTGCCGCCGTCCTAGATGCCGGGCGCGGAGCCTGTGTCGGAGGAGGCGGTCGAGTGCCTGCGCGTCGAGCACGGCCGCCCGCGCTACGGGATCGACCTCGACGAGTCGGTGATCCCCCAGGAGGCCGGCCTCAACCAGCGCGCAGTGTCGTTCACCAAGGGCTGCTACGTCGGGCAGGAGACCGTCGCCCGGCTGTTCTACCGGGGCAAGCCGAACCGCCACCTCCGTGGCCTGCGGCTGACCGCGGCAGTGGAGCCGGGCGCGCCGCTGTTCGCGGGCGAGGGCGCTGGTGCGCGCGAGGTGGGGCGCGTGACGAGCGTCGTCGACTCACCGAAGCTGGGCGAGATCGCCCTCGGCTTCGTCCGCCGCGAGGTCGAGCCCGGCGGGATCATCCGCGTCGGGGCCGGCGACGGGGTCGAGGCCTCCGTCGTCGAGCTGCCGTTCGGCGGCGCCGACGAACGCGGCTAGCTCCTCCGCGCTCGGGCCCGGCTCGAGCGCCAGCCACGCCGCCTTCGGGTGCGAGGCGAGGTAGGTCGAGACGATCCGGACCTCGTCGACCTCGTCGGGCGGGACGTGCGCGCCGAGCTCGCCGGCTCGGCCGCCGCGCCGGATCGCCTGCGCCGTACGTCCGTGCAGCTCGTCGGGGTCGTGCGGGACCGGGCCCCAGTCGACGAGCCGGCCGCCGGCCAGCCAGAACGCGTCGGCGCGATCCCCGGCCGATCGGATGCGGCGCGATCACGAGCCGCGGGCGCGCATGCGTGGCCTCGAGCACGCCCCCGAGCCGGGTGAGAATCGCCCGTAGGCGCCGGGCGCGCCGCCGCAGCCAGGCGGCCCGTTCGAACCGCTGCTCGGCTGCGGCCTGGCGCATCTGCGCGTGGACGTGGTCGAGCAGCCGCTCGCCCCCACCCGTGTCGTGGAGGAACAGCCTCAGCGCCGCGTCGAGCCGGCGGCGGTAGAGGTTCGGGTCGAGGTCGCCGAGGCAGGGCGACAGGCAGCGGCCCATCTGCCCGTACGCGGATGGGTGCGGGCGCAGCGTGAGCTTGCGGCCGCAATGCCGCAGGCCGAACAGCGAGTCGAGCTGCTCGACGAGCTCGGCCGTCATCCGCCGTCCCCGCAGCGGCCCGATGCTCACCGCGTGGCCGTGCGCCGGGCGCGGTGAGACCTCGAGGATCGGGAACGGGATGTCGAGCCGGCAGCACAGGTACACGAGCCGGTCGTCGCGCTTGGTGAGGCGCACGTTGCCCGGCGGCTTCAGCTCCTTGATCAGCCGGTTCTCGAGCACGAGCGCGCCGAGCTCGGAGCTCGTCGGGCGGTAGTCGACGAGCGTCGCGTGCGCGGTCCACGCGGCCCGCGGTGCCGACGGGGCGAAGTGGGCGCGGGCTCGGCTGCGGATCGACACCGACTTGCCGACGTACAGGGTGCGCCCTGCGTCGTCGCGAAACAGGTAGACGCCCGGGTCGCTCGGGAGCCGGCCGAAGTCGACGGCCGGCAGCCGCCGAGCCACGTCGTGCTGCGCGATGAGGCGTTTCGGTCGCGGACGGCTCGGGCGCTTCGGCTTGAGCTGCTGCAGGGCATCGCGGACCGTGATCGCGTTGGCGCACAGACGCGGGAACAGCGCGCACAGCACGCGCGCGCACGTCTCGGCGTCGGGCAGCGCGCGGTGGGCGATCTCGACGTCGATCCCGAGCGCGTCGGCGAGCGCGGTGAGGCGCCGCTCCCGCTGCAGCGGCAGCAGGACGCGGGCCAGCGCGGCGGTGCAGATCACCGGCGGGTTCGGCCACTGAAGCCCGCAGCGCTCGTACGCCTGGCGCAGCACCCGGCGGTCGAACGGCGCGTTGTGTGCGACGAGGATCCGGTTGGCCAGCCGCTCGTCGACCTGCGGGATCACCCGATCGAGCTCCGGGGCAGCGTCGACCATCTGCTGCGTGATCCCCGTGAACCGCTGGATCCCGCGGCGCAGTGGCATGTGCGTCCGGACCAGCGAGGAGAATCTGTCGTGCAGCTCGCCGCCGCCCACCAGCACCGCCCCAACCTCGGTCAGCTCGCAGGCGTCGCCCGAGAGACCATTCGTCTCGGTGTCGATGACCAGGAACTCGACCGACGCGATCGGTGACTCGAGCAACTCCAAGCCACCCGTGATACGCCCCGGGCCGGACGGCACGCACGGACGGTTGCAGGCCGGAGGCGCCCCGAGCGCGCGAACGCAGCAGGCCTTTACGGTCGTCGCGCCTGTGGTGGCGGCGTGCGTCCTCGCACCGATAGCGGCCCGAAACCGCTCACCACCTGCGACTGCCGACCGCCCCGGTGGGTAGCATCAGCCAACAGTGCTAGTGGCCACCCCGGGCACCTGCGCTCGGAGAACCAGCAGGGAAGGAGGCATTCCGTGACAGCCATAGCGCCAGACGACAGCCAGCAGCTCCGGGCCCTCGAGGACGACACCCGGCGCGCCTGGAATGCCTACAGCGAGGGTCTGCGCGACCTCACCGGCGCCGAGTACGAGCGGGTCGAGCACGAAGCCTGGGCCCAGCTCCAGGGCGAGCTGCGCAGCGTCGACCGCCGCCGCCGGTCACTGTTCGAGAACGCCACCTGAGCCGGACCGGCCAGCCTCGCGCCTGACGGAGCCCGCTGCCGGGCGCGAAACCCGAGCTGGACTCGGACGTACTCCTCCGTCGTCCCTGGACGCGCGTCCCCACCGCGCCGCAACGCGGATCACCACGCGTGCGGACATATATTCGAGGCTACGCGGGCGTCGTTTGACTTCCGCACCGCGTTTCAGTCGGTTAGGGTTCTCGCCGATACAGCACAGGCGGGACGCCACCCCAGCGTTGTGATCCGGAGAGGAGAGCCTGCAGGACGCATGCGAAGGACCACGTTCGCAACGATCGTGACCATGCTGGCGCTGGTCGGCTGCGGCAGCGGCGGTACGTTCGCGAACAAAACCCGCCCCGCCACCCCGGTCGACCTCACCGTCTATATCGACAACGCACGGGTCTCTGTCTCCCCCGCCACCGTCGGCGCCGGCGAAGTCATCTTCATCGTCACCAACCAGGCCGACACCGCCCAGTCCCTGACGATCCACCCGGCCGGCAATCCCAGCCAATCCCTCGGCACCACCGGCCCGATCAACCCCCAGGCGACCGACCAGGTCACCGTCGACTTCAGCAATCCCGGCACCTACAGCGTGGCCAGTACCGGCGCCGGCAACAGCGACGCCGCCCAGGCGACCGCCCACCACATCGCGCCCGCCTCGCTCCACGTCGGCAAGAAGCGGACGGGATCGAACGGGGTGCTGCTCCAGCCGTAGCCGAATCGGTCCCGCGGCCTCCAGCGCCACCGGCGAGCGAGGTTGTCTCACGGACGACACCGACCCGGAAGCCGGTGGCGTGAAGGGCTCACGCCGGATCGGCGCGCTCGGCCAGCGGGGAACCGGGGGGCGGGTGGCGGGGCGCTCGGCGGAGGGGCGCTCGCCGCCGGGAGCCGGCGGGCGCGCGCCCGCAGCACGCGGGGGCGCTGCCGTTTTCTGTGAGCCTGGGTATCTAACGGGCCTATTTTTCCCGCCAGATACCCAGGCCCTTGGCCTTCCGCCCCGCGGGTGACACGACGCCGTACCACCGGTTAGTGGTGAATCTTGCTTCACAGCGGATCGCGGCGATTTTCCCACTAGGACGGTCGTATCCGGGGTTTCCCCGTTCCGTGCCGTCCGAGTTCGGTTGCTCGATGATCGACCGGTTAAAGGCGCATCGAGTGGGTGGCGTGCGGGCGTTGGCGGGTGCGCGAGGCGTCGGGTGGGGTCCGCGGGGCGTCGGGTGCGGTGGCCCGGCGCGTCGCCGGTGTGCGCCCGCGGCAGCACGCGGGGGCGCTGGAGGGGCGTGCAGAGCCGGCGGTCCTCCCCGGCCGCGCAGCCGTTTTCTGTGAGCCTGGGTATCTAACGGGCCCATTTTTCCCGTTGGATACCCAGGCCTTGGCGGTCCGCCGGCGGGTGACACGACCGCCGTGACACCGTTTAGTGGTTAATCTTGCTTTACAGGGCATCGCGGCTATTTCCCATCAGCGACCCAGATACCCAGGCCCCGTTGGGGCTCGCCCGCGACCTCAACGTTCCACCGTGCCGGGCGTCCAGTTTCGTGTGACGTTGGGGCTCGCCCGCGACCCCAACGTTCCATGGTCCATGCGGCCGCGGTTCCGTGTGACGTTGGGGCTCGCCCGCGACCTCAACGTTCCATCGTTCCCCTGCGTCCGCGGTTCCGTGTGACGTTGGGGCTCGCCCGCGACCCCAACGTTCCATCGTTCCCCCGTCCGCGGTTCCGTGTGACGTTGGGGCTCGCCCGCGACCCCAACGTTCCATCGTCCATGCGGCCGCGGTTCCGTGTGACGTGAGGGCCGAGCTCGCCAGGCCTGCCGTCAGCGCGCCGACCCTTCGCGGCCCCAACGGACGCCACGTCGCCACCCTTTCCCAGCCAAATGCCGTTGACGCCCCAGTCCCGTCCCCCGCGCCGCGCGGACGGCGACCAGACGCCTCGGCGCAGCAGCCGCAGCGCCCAGGCCGACCCACCCCACCAGATTACTTGCGCTCGCGCAAACACAACTTGTGTGCAATACTTGCATGCGTGCAAGTAACTACGAAGGTAACGAGCCCGTCCGCTTCGACCTTAGCGGGCGGCGACCCGGTGCCGGCCCTGGCTGAGGACCTGTACGCGCTCGTGGTGTATCTGCACAAGAACTGCAACTCGGATCTGTTCGAGGCGGTCGGCGTGCTGGAGTTGACGCTGACCCAGATCAAGCTGCTCCACCACCTCGAGGACGCCGATCACGAGCTGTCGCTGAAGGCCGGCGCGGAGCTCGTGCACGTGTCGCTGCCGGCCGCGAGCCGGATGGTCGACGAGCTCGTGCGGCGGGGATTCGTGGAGCGCCGCGAGGATGCGGAGGATCGGCGGATGAAGCGCGTGCGTCTGACGGACGCCGGCCGGGCCGTGATCCGCAAGCTCAACGCGGCTCGCCTGACCGGGTTCGAGCAGTTCGCCCAGACCTTGACCGATGGCGAGCGACGGAAGCTGGCGGGAGCGCTCTCGGTGCTGCTCCGCCGCGAGGATGTCGCCGCCTGCCGACCGGAGGACCTGACTGCATGACTGACCGCATTCGCGCCCAACGCCATCGCCTCGTGACCGAGGAGAACAGCCGCTGGTGGACGCTCGGAGCCATGTGCTTCGCGCTGTTCATGGTGATGCTGGACAACACCGTCGTGAACGTGTCGCTGCCCTCGATCCAGCGCAGCCTGCACGCGTCCCTGTCCGCGCTGGAGTGGACGGTGAACGCGTACACGCTGACGTTCGCGGTGCTGATGGTGACCGGCGGCCGGCTCGGCGACATCTTCGGGCGTCGCCGCATGTTCCTGTTCGGCGTCGTCGTGTTCGGCGTCACGAGCGTGGCGATCGGGGTCGCCCCGAGCGACACCGCGCTCGTCGCGTTCCGCGCCGCTTCAGGGTGTCGGCGCGGCGTTCATGATGCCCGCCACCCTGTCGATCATCACCCAGGCGTTCCCGCCGGAGCAGCGCGGCACCGCGATCGGGACGTGGGCCGGCGTGAGCGCACTCGCGCTGGCGATCGGCCCGGTCGTCGGCGGCTTCCTCACCGAGCAGGTGAGCTGGCGCGCGATCTTCTTCATCAACCCGCCGATCGCCGTGATCGCGCTCGTGGTCACGCTGTTCGCGGCCCGCGAGTCGCGCGACGAGACGGTCGGGCACGCCGTCGACATCGCCGGGATCGTCGCCCTCACCCTGGGCCTGACCTCGCTGGTCCTGGCGCTGGTGCAGGGCAACAGCTGGCACTGGGGCTCGCCCCGGATCGTCGGGATGTTCGCCTTCGCCGTGATCGCCCTGGCCGCATTCGTCCAGATCGAGCGCCGGGTCAAGGCGCCGATGATCGACTTCGCGTTCTTCCGTTCGCGCACGTCGCTGGGCGCCAACCTCGTCGGCTTCCTGGTCACGTTCGCGATGTTCGCCCAGTTCTTCTTCGTGACGCTGTACATGCAGAACGTCCTGAACTACTCGCCGCTGCAGACCGGGCTGAGGTTCCTGCCCTCGACGGTCGTGATCATCTTCATGGGCCCGCTGGCAGGCCGCCTCACCGACAAGGTCGGAGCGCGCCCGCTGATGACGATCGGCCTGATCATCGTCGCGGCCGCGATCGGAATCCAGTCGCGCATCACCGTCCACAGCAGCTACGGCGCTGCTGCTGCCCGGCTTCGTCCTGATGGGGCTCGGGATGGGCATGGTGATGTCGCCGATGAGCACCGCGGCGATGAACGCCGTCGACCGGACCAAGGCCGGCGCCGCCTCCGGCGTGCTGTCGATGAGCCGGATGGTCGGGAGCACGTTCGGCGTGGCGATCATGGGCGCGATCGTGACCACGGTCGGCCGCTCGAAGATCGACCAGCTCCTCCCCAACCTCCCCGGCCACGACACGGGCGTCGATCGCCAACTCGCTCGGCATCGGCGGCACCGTCAGCGGGCACCACGCCTCGCCGCAGCTGATCGCCACCGTCAAGGAGGCGTTCGTCTCGGCGCTCAGCACCGGCCTGACGGTCGGCGCGATCGTGACGCTGCTCGGCGCCGGGGTCGCCTGGTCGTTGATCCAGGCCCGCCCGAAGCCGGCAGCTCGTCGCGACCGAGAGCCCCGAGGAGCTGACGGCCGAGGACGCCGCCCGCGAGCTGAGCGCAGCCTGATGGCGGCTGTCATCGACACGCCACCGCGCCCGCCAGGCGCCCCGGCACCGCGTGATTGCACTTCAGCGCGCCCGCCGGCACATTAGACCGCTTTGACGTAAATCGGGTCGGTCGCAGGGTTGAAAGGGCATCGGCGCCGCCGCGCCGGCCGTCCGGAGCCCCGGCCGACCCGAACGCACGTACGCCCTCACCCGGGTACGATCCAGCGATCGAATCCCCGAACCAGGCAGGTGTGAACCAGAGTGGCCGTCGATCTGAGCCAAGTCCATCAAGTCGAGACCGAGCCGGGGGTGCTCCCGCCGACGATGGCGGCGTGGGTCATCCGGGAGGAGCGCCAGGGCGAGCCGACCGACGCGTTCCAGCTCGAGGAGATCGAGGTCCCGGAGCCCGGGGCGTTCGAGGTGATCGTCCGCGTGATGGCCGCGGGGGTCAACTTCAACAACGTGTGGGCGGCCCTCGGCGAGCCGGTCGTCGGTGTTCCGCTACGCTCACCCCAACGAGGACCACCACATCGGCGGCTCCGATGCCTCCGGGATCGTGTGGAAGGTCGGCGAGGGCGTCACCCGCTGGAAGCCGGGCGACGAGGTCGTGATCCACTGCAACCAGGCCTCCTACGAGGATCCCGAGGTCCACGGCCTCGACCCGCTCGCCGCGCCCAGCCAGCAGATCTGGGGCTATGAGACGAGCTGGGGCTCGTTCGCCCAGTTCTGCAAGGTCCAGGCCCAGCAGCTGCTGCACAAGCCCAAGCACCTCGCCTGGGAGGAGGCCGCCGCCTACGGGCTCACGTACTTCACCGCCTACCGGATGCTGATCGACCGCTGCAAGCTGCAGCCGGGCAACCGCGTGCTGATCTGGGGCGCCGCCGGCGGCCTCGGCGTGTTCGCCACCCAGCTCTGCGCGCTCACCGGCGCCGATGCCGTCGGGGTCGTCTCGAGCCAGGAGAAGGGCGAGCTGATCGAGCAGCTCGGGGCCGTCGGCTACATCGACCGCTCCGAGTTCGCCGGGATGATGCGCCGCGGCGGCGAGACCGCCGACGAGGAGCGGGCCCGGTTCAAGGAGTCGCGGCGGTTCTGCAAGGCGGTCGAGAAGATGCTCGGCGGCCCGCCCGACATCGTCTTCGAGCACGTCGGCAAGGCCACGTTCCCGACCTCGGTGCTGTGCGTGAAGCCGTTCGGCAAGGTGGTGATCTGCGGCGCCACCTCGGGCTACAACCTCGACTTCGACGTCCGCTACCTGTGGATGCGCCAGAAGGAGATCATCGGCTCGCACTTCGCCAACGCGTGGGAGGCCACGAAGGCCAACGAGCTGATCGAGGAGTCGAAGATCCGGCCGGTGCTGTGGCAGACGATGGGCTTCGAGAAGGTCGCCGAGGCCCACCAGCTCCTGCGCGACAACAAGCACCTCGGGCAAGATCGCGATCCTCGTCGGCGCGACCGAGGAGGGCCAGGGCCGCACCGCGGAGGGCCCCGGCGCGATCCGCGCCGAGGTCGGCGGAGGCCGTTAAGGCACGATGGCCGGCGTCGTCTGGATCCCCTGGTACGCGACGCTGTTCCGCAGGAGTCGTTCGCGGCCGAGGTCGCCAAGCGTCGCCCCGATCGCGCTGCGCTACGGCGCCACGCGCTACGCGGTCCACGTCTCGCAGGACGATCACTACAAGATCACCCAGATGACCTGGTTCGAGTCCAAGGCCGACTGGTACCGCTACTGGGACGGGCCGGAGATGATCGAGTTCCGCCGCCGCAACGCGGGCCGCTTCCAGATCCCCGTCGTCTACAGCTGGGCACGACGAGATCGCCGCCGGCGAGTTCGGTCCCGAGGTGCCGATGGCCCCGGAGCCCGACCGCGGCCGACCGGTCAGCCCGCACGCTGTGGCGTAGCCGCCGGCTCGGAGACCCGCAGCGCCAGCTCGAGCCAGAACCGCTCGTCGGGATCGTCGAGCGCGCCGCCGAACAGCTCGCGCAGCCGTGCCAGGCGGTAGCGGGCGGTCTGCGGGTGGACCCGCAGCCGCTCGGCCACCTGCCCGAGCCGCCCCTGCTCGGCCAGCCACACCCGCAGCGTCTCGGTCAGCCGGGCCTCGCGAGCCCGGCGGCAGCCCGCGCAGCGGTGCGAGCCGGTCGCTCGGCGAGCTCCCCGGCGAGCCGCGGCTCGCTGCGCAGCAGCAGCTCCCCCGCCCGCTCCCGGGCCACCGACAGGGCCGGCGCGCCGCCGCTCAGGCTCGAGCGCCGCCGCGCGCACGCGCGAAGCTGATCGCCGCCTCGCGCCCACCCGACCGTCGTGCCGAGGCCCGCCCTCGCGCCCGCCTCGACGATCGCGCGCTCGACCGTCGCACGCCGCCCGGGCCCTTCGGGATCGGGGAGCAGCGCGCAGGTGATGTCGCCGATCGTCTCGGAGATCGCGTCGGGCGGCAGGCGCGAGGCGGCGGCGTCGCGGCGGCGCGCCGCCGATCGCGATCGCCGCCAGCACCCGCGGAAGCGGCCACCCCGCCTCGGTGGCGGCCGCCCGCGCGGTGGCGGCGTCGAGCGGCGGCTCGCGGACCAGCAGCCGCACGAGCCGGCGGCGGCGGAGCTCGGCCTCGCCGGCGGCGACCGACTGCTCGAGCGCGTGGCCCTCGGCCGACTCGGCCGACAGCGAGTCGATGTAGGCGAAGATCGACTCGGCCAGCTGGTACAGCGTCTCCGGCTCGAGCCCGGCCTTGACCCCGACGGCGACGAACCGCCGCCAGGCGACGCGGGCGCCGATCCGGTAGGCGCTGAGCAGCGCGTCGAGGCTGCGGCCGGCGCGCATCTCGCCACGGCCGAGCTCGCCATAGACGTCGGCCCGCGGCACCGGGCCGCCGGCCTCGATCTCGGCCAGGAAGTGACGTAGCGCCTCCTCGACGCCCTCCCGGATGCCGACGCCGAACGTCCCTTCGAGCGGGCGCGCGTAGGCCGGGACCTCGCGCACCGCCTCGATCATCTCGTCGGCGACTTCGGCGAGGACCGGGCGCAACACCGCGGCGACCTCACGCGGAAGCTCATGCCATGGCTGATGCTCGGCCATCTCGTTATGAGTAAATCTACAAATTTTGCCCCGAGCCTCGTGTCTCGGCGCACAGAAAACCTCACTCGATCGTCGTATGCTTGCCGAAGGATGTCGCGCGCACACAAGATCGCGAACCTGATCGGCGTCCCGCTGCCGATGATCGGCCTGATCGCCGCGATCGCGCTGTTGTGGAACCGCGCGATCGGCCCGCTCGAGCTCGACCCTGCTGATCGGCCTCTACGTCCTCACCTGCGCTCGGCATCACGCTCGGCTACCACCGGATGTTCACGCACCGCGCGTTCGCAGTCCTCGCGGGCGTTCCGGGCGATCATCGCGGTGCTCGGCTCGATGGCGGTCGAGGGCTCGGTGATCACCTGGGTGGCCGATCACCGCAAGCACCATGCGTTCACCGACCAGGACGGCGACCCCCATTCCCCGCACCTGAGCGGCCCGGGCTTCTGGGGCGGCGTCAAGGGCCTGTGGCACGCGCACATGGGCTGGCTGTTCGAGACCGTCGGCACGGCCGAGCGCGAGCGGTTCGCCGCCGACCTGCTCAAGGACCGGGTGATCCGGGTGGTCGACAAGCTGTTCTGGGTGTGGGTCGTGCTCGGGTTCGCGATCCCGTTCGCGATCGGCTGGATCGTCGGCGGCGGGATCGGCACGGCGCTCACCGCGCTCCTGTGGGGCGGCTTCGTGCGGGTTTTCCTGCTGCACCACGTGACCTGGTCGATCAACTCCGTGTGCCACTTCTTCGGGCGCAAGCGGTTCGACATCGAGGACGAGTCGCGCAACGTGTTCTGGCTCGCCCCGCTGTCGATGGGCGAGGCATGGCACCACAACCACCACGCGTTCCCCACCTCCGCCTTCCACGGCCTGCGCTTCTGGGAGCGGCTCGCCGACCCGACCGGCCTGCTGATCGCGCTGCTCGAGAAGCTCGGGATCGTCTGGAACGTCGTCCGGGTCAGCCCCGAGAGGCAGCTCGCCAAGACCCTCCCCGGGCTCCGCAGGCCCCCGCGGCGCCGCGCGAACGGCGTAGTCACCGCGATAGCCGTGCCGGCAGCGCATCGCCCGGAGTCGCCCTAGGCGATTCTCGCCAGCTGATTCGCAGCGACACCTGAGAATCGGCGCCAGCCGATTCTCGCAGGTAATTCGCACCCGCGAATTACCCTTCTTCAAGGGGGCCATCGTCAACCCCGCCGCATCCAGCTGCTGCCAGTACTCCTCGGCATCCTCGCGCGGCCCGCTCCACACGATCGCGCACCCGGTCTTGTGGATCCGGTCGGCGTAGCGGTAGCCCTCGGCGAGCGTCACGCCCGGGATCACGCGCGCCAGCGTCTCGGCCACGTGATCGAACGTGTTGTGGTTGTCGTTGAGGACGAGCACGCGCCACACGCCGCCGAGTCCGCTCCCGGGCCCGCTCAGCGCGAGGCAACTCGACGGTGGCCGTCATACCGCCGTCTACTTTACGCCAGTAACGGCTGAGCCCGGCGTACAGCTGATCGGGTGGAGCGGCCTGTGTGTAGGTGGGGAGCAGCCCGTCGCCGGCGCCGTGCACGACCTCGGCCTGGATCCCGGCGATCCACGTCTGCTCGTCCTGCTCGCGGACACGCTCCGACCAGTCCTCGAGGCGGGCGGAGAGCTCGTCGAGCTGGTGGGTCGACGTCCTCGGCGGAGCCGAAGTGGGTGATCGCCAGGCGGCGCGGCTCCCATCCGCGGATCAGCTCGATCGAGCGCTGCCAGGCAGGCACGTCGATGTCGGGCGGTGGCGTGGGTGGGATCGTGGGCAGGCCCTCGCGAATCCGCACCCCGCCGACGTCGCCGACGTACGCGACGCCATCGTGCAGGTAGGAGACGTGGTGGGATGCGTGGCCGGGGGTGTAGGCGACCTCGAAGCGCCCGCCGAGCAGCGACTCGCCGCCCTTGAGGATCCGCAGGTTCTCCTCCGGCACCGGGACCATCTCCCCCCACAGCCGGTCCATGTCCTCGCTTGTACAGCCGCCGCGCGCTGCTCGATCAGCCGCTCCGGGTCGAGCATGTGCGGCGCCCCGCGGCTGTGGACGTACACCTCGAGCGATGGCCAGCGCTGCACCAGCGATCCGGACGCACCGGCGTGGTCGAGGTGGATGTGGGTGAGCAGGAGCGCCCGCGGCTCCCAGTCACCGAGCGCCTCGAGCAGCGTCGGCAGGCACGAGCTCGGGCCCGGGTCGATCAGCACGTCGTCGAGCTGCCAGACGCCGATCACGCGCTCGCGCCCGAGGTGCATGGCGTCGATCAACCGCATCGGAGCGACTGTGCCCGGCGGGTCAGGAGGCCGGGCTGTCCGGAGGATCCTGCTCGCGGCGCAGGTGCGGGAGCACCTCGGTGACGTCCGGGTCCTCGAACTCCGGCGGCGGCTCGAACATCGGCTCCATGTCGCGCTCCGCCCGGCCCGGCGGCGGCGCGGATGCCGGCGAGGGCGGCGGCGCGGATGCCGGCGACGGCGGCGGCGTGGATTCCGATGACGGCGGCGGCGGGGGAACAGACTCGCCGACGCCGGGCTCCGGCGCGCTGGCCTCCTCCGCCGCCGGGAACCGCTCGGCCGCCGACTCCGCGAGCGCCAGCAGCTGGCCGGCCAGCTCGCGGGCGTCGTCGACGATCCGGTGGCGCTCGGCCCAGATCCGGTCGGTGTCCCCGTCGAGGTCCCGGACCCGAAGCTCGGCGGCCCTCTTGATCTCGGCGGCCTCCTGACGGGCGACCTCCAGCCGGTCCTCGGCCTCGCTGCGGGACTGGATCGTGATCTGCTCGGCGGTGTCGTGGGCGCGCTGGAGGATTCCGGAGATCTGCTCCCCGACCCGCTCCAGGGCGCGGCGGACCGCCGCCTCAGGCGAGCGGGTGGCCTGCAGCTCGGCGACCAGCTGGCTGGTCTTCTTCACGTACGCGTCGACGGCGAGGCGGTCGTAGCCCCGCAACACGACTGGGAAGTCACGTCGGCCACAATCGGCATCGCGTCGTCCGGAAGCGTCGCGAGCGGCGCCGTGATCTCCTGGATCAGGGCGTGCTCGCTGGCGGCTGAACTCTGGTCGGGCATCCAGTGACCTTACTACCCGTTGGCCGGCGTGACCCACCCGATTGCGGCCGCGGGCGAGGCCCGGAACGGCGGGCTGCCGAGGGCGCGATCGTCCATACAATGGACCGCATGTCGGAAAGCCAGAGCCATCATCTGCCCGAGCGCGACCGGCCGTGGATGATGCGCACGTACGCGGGTCATTCGGACGCCAGGCGGTCCAACGAGCTGTACCGGCGCAACCTCGAGAAGGGCCAGACCGGTCTCTCGGTCGCATTCGACCTACCGACCCAGACGGGTTACGACCCCGATCACGAGCTCGCCCGCGGCGAGGTCGGCAAGGTCGGCGTGTCGATCGCCCACAAGGGCGACATGCTCACCCTGCTCGACGGGATCCCGCTCGACCAGATGAACACGTCGATGACGATCAACGCGACAGCGGCCTGGCTGCTGGCGCTGTACATCGTCGCCGCCGAGGAGCACGGGGTCCGCCCCGAGCAGCTCCAGGGCACCACTCAGAACGACATCCTCAAGGAGTACCTGAGCCGCGGCACCTACGCGTTTCCGCCGGGCCCGAGCATGCGGCTGATCGCCGACATGATCGCCTACACCGTCGAGCACGTCCCGAAGTGGAACCCGATCAACATCTGCTCCTACCACCTGCAGGAGGCCGGCGCCACGCCGGTGCAGGAGATCGCGTACGCGATGAGCAACGCGATCGCGGTGCTCGACGCGGTCCGCGAGCGGGTGGGCCCGGCGGGCGAAGCCCGTGGTCATGAGCTGATGGGGAGCGTGTTCGGGCGGATCTCGTTCTTCGTCAACGCCGGCGTGCGGTTCGTCGAGGAGCACGCGAAGCTGCGGGCGATGTCGGAGCTGTGGGACGAGCTCGGCCGTGAGCGCTACGACGTCGAGGACGAAAAGCTCCGCCGCTTCCGCTATGGCGTCCAGGTCAACTCGCTCGGCCTGACCGAGGCACAGCCCGAGAACAACGTCTACCGGATCGCGCTCGAGGCGCTCGGCGTGACCCTCGGCCGCAACGCGCGAGCCCGCGCGCTCCAGCTCCCGGCCTGGAACGAGGCTCTCGGCCTGCCGCGCGCATGGGACCAGCAGTGGTCGCTGCGGCTGCAGCAGATCCTCGCCTACGAGACCGACCTGCTCGAGTACCCGGACATCTTCGAGGGCTCGAAGGTGATGGAGGGTCTCGTCGCCGAGCTGGCCGACGGCGCCCGCGCCGAGATGGCACGGGTGGCGGAGATGGGTGGGGCGGTCGAGGCGGTCGACTACATGAAGGCGTCGCTGGTCGAGTCCCACCGCGAGCGCTGGCGGCGGATCGAGTCCGGAGCGCTGACCATCGTCGGCATGAATCGCTTCACGTCCAGCGAGCCCTCGCCGCTCACCGCCGACGCCGACGGCGGGATCCTCCGCGTCGACCCACAGGTCGAGCACGACCGGCGGGCCGCCATCCAGGAGTGGCGCGCTGAGCGCGACGAGGCCGCCGTCTCGCAGGCGCTGGCCGAGCTCGCCCGCGTCGCCCGGGACGACGGCGAGAGCATCATGCCGGCGACGATCGCCGCCGCTCGGGCGGGCGCGACCACCGGCGAGTGGTCCCAGACGCTGCGCGACGCGTTCGGCGAGTACCGGGCGCCGACCGGGGTCGGCGAGGCGGCCGCGGTGTCGAGCGAGGAGGTCGCCGAGCTGCGCGAGGAGATCGAGCGGATCTCCGACGTGCTCGGCCGCCGGCTCAAGTTCCTCGTCGGCAAGCCCGGCCTCGACGGCCACTCCAACGGCGCCGAGCAGATCGCCGTCCGGGCCCGCGACGCGGGGATGGACGTCGTCTACGAGGGGATCCGCCTGACCCCCTCGCAGATCGCCTCCTCGGCCGCCCAGGAGGGCGTGCACGTGATCGGGCTCTCGATCCTGTCCGGGCTCGCACGCCGAGCTGATCCCGTCGGTGCTCGAGGCCCTGCGCGAGGCCGGGGCGGGCGAGATCCCGGTCGTCGTCGGCGGGATCATCCCCGAGGCAGACGCCGCCAGCCTGCTCGAGGCCGGCGTGGCCGCGGTCTACACGCCGAAGGACTGGGACCTCAACCGGATGATGCGCGACATCGTCGGCCTCGTCGCGCAGCGCCACGGCATCGAGGCCGCGACGACCGCTTGACCCGGTCTCCGTTCGACGGCGCACAGCTCGCGCGTCGCCTGCGCGAGCGCGACGTGACGGCCGCCCCTGCCGTGCTCAACCTCGTCGAGAGTCGCTCGCCCGAGGCCCGCGAGCAGACGGCGGCGGCTGCTCGCCGCCCTCTCCCCCGCCGCGCTCGGCGGCGAGGCCCCGGCGCACGTCGTCGGGATCACAGGTCCGCCGGGCGTCGGCAAGTCGTCCCTGCTCTCGCGGCTGATCGCCCAGTGGCGGGCGCGCGACCGCTCCGTCGCCGTGCTCGCCGTCGACCCCAGCTCGCGTCGCTCGGGCGGCGCGCTGCTCGGCGACCGGGCCCGGATCGAAGCCGACCCCGCGGATCGCTCGCTGTTCATCCGCTCGACGGCCGCCGGCGACCGGCTCGGCGGGCTCGCCCCGGCCACGCGGGCGGCAGCGAGCGCGCTCGCCGTGGCGTTCGACGTGGTCGTGATCGAGACAGTCGGCGTCGGGCAGTCGGAGACAGAGGTGGCCGACGTGGCCGATTCGGTGGCCGTGATCGTCCAGCCAGGCTCGGGCGACGTGCTCCAGTTCCTCAAGGCGGGGATCATGGAGGTGCCGGACGTGCTGGTGGTGACGAAGGCGGACCTCGGTCGGGTGGCCACGCGGGCGCTGGCCGACCTGCACGCCGCCCTGCGTGCTCTCGGTGAGCCCGGCACGGCGCGTCGTGGCGGTGTCCTCGGTCCCGCCGCCGTCGGGGATCGCGGAGCTCGTCGAGGCGCTCGACGCCCACCGAGCCGGCCTCGATCTCCCCTCCCGCCGGCTCGAGGGCCGGCGCCGGCACGCGCTGGCCGACTTCGCCGCCGAGCTCGGGGAGCGCGGCCTGCGCGCCGTCGGGGGTCGCCGGGCGGCTGAGCGGTGGCTGGCCGGGCAGGATCCGGGGCTCGATGTACCCTCGCTGCTGCGTGCCCTCGAGCACGAGGCCGAGCCAGGGTCGGCACGGCACACACGCAGAGAACCATGAGCTCCGACATCATTCTCGTGATCGTCGTCGTCACGGCGATCGCGTTCGACTTCACGAACGGCTTCCACGACACCGCGAACGTCGTCGCCGCGTCGATCTCGACCCGAGCGATCGCGCCGAGAGCCGCCGTCGCGTTCGCGTCGGTGTTCAACTTCATTGGCGCCTTCATCTCGCTGAAGGTCGCCGACACGGTCGGCAAGGGCTTCGTGTCCACCGGGTCGGTCACCACGACTGTCGTGTTCGCGGGCCTGATCGGGGCCATCGCGTGGAACCTGATCACCTGGTACTACGGCCTGCCGTCGAGCTCCTCGCACGCGCTGATCGGTGGTCTCGTGGGCTCGGTGGTCGTCGCCCACGGATGGTCGGCGGTCAGCGGCGGTGGGCTGTTCGACAAGCTGATCATCCCGGCGATCGTCGCTCCGCTCGTCGCGTTCCTCACCGCGGGCATCGCGATCCTGATCGTCTACCGAATCGTCGGCGCGCTGCGCCCCGGCGCCGTCGGGCGCGGGTTCCGCTACGGCCAGCTTGCCTCCAGCGGCCTCTTGGCGCTCTCCCACGGCACGAACGACGCGCAGAAGACGATGGGCGTCGTGACGCTGGCGCTCGTCGCCCACGGCGACATCAGTGCGAGCGCCTTCCACGTGCCTGTCTGGGTCGTGATCCTCGCCGCCAGCGCGATCGCGGCCGGGACGTTCACCGGCGGCTGGCGGATCATCAAGACGATGGGGACTCGGATCATCAAGATGGACCCGGCGCAGGGCTTCGCCGCTCAGGGTGCCGGCGCGGCCGTGATCCTGGCGGCCTCGAGCGTCGGCTATCCGCTGTCCACCACCCACGTGATCTCCGGCGGGATCATGGGCGCCGGGGCGGCCAAGCGGTTCTCTGCCGTCCGCTGGGGCGTGGCCGGCAACATCGTCGCGGCCTGGGTGCTCACGCTCCCGGCGGCCGCGCTTGTCGGCGGCGTCACGTACGCGGTGTCGCGGCTGTTCGGGACCGGCGCGCTCGGCCCGATGCTGATCAGCCTCGCGCTCCTGGCGATGGTGACGGTCGTGATGGCCCGCCGCCTCCAGCACCACGCGTCCCCGACCCCGGCCGGGCGCATGATCCTCGCGTCCGTCGACACCGGGGCGCTGCTCAAGGTGCTCTACTCCTCGCTCGTGGCCGGCGTCGGGGTGGCCGTCGTGTTCTCGCTGGCGGTGCTCGGGGCGACCCGGTCCGCCGACATGCGCCGGGCGGGGCGCAGTGGCGCGGCCACCGGCTACGCCGCGCTCGCCGGGCTCGCGATCCTCCTGTCGGGGGCGATCGTCGTGTACGGCCTCGTCGCTGGTGGCCCACAAGTCCTGACACAATCGACGGGTGCTGACCGACCTGGCGATCATGCTCGGGACGTTCGTGCTGGCGAGCGCAATCGCCGCGGCCCTCGGCGCGATCAACCTCGGAACCGCGCTCGCGTTTGGCCAGATCGGGTTCGCGCTGGCCGCCGTGCTCGTCATCGTGCGCCGGGCCTGACGACGGGGCCGCGAGGGCCCCATGGCTCCGATCGTCCTGCCCGCCGAGCCGCTCGTCGACGGCCCGACCGCTGCTGCGCCCGTGGCGCGACTCCGACGCGCCGGCGATCGCCGCCGCGTGCGGGGATCCCCAGGTGGAGCGGTGGATCCCGATCCCGGTCCCGTACCGCGACTCCGACGCCCGCGCATACCTGCACTCGCGCTTCGACTTCATCCACTCGGGCCTCGCCGCGCCGTTCGCGATCGTCGCTGCGCCAGACGGCGAGCTGCTCGGCTCGGTCGGGCTCAACCGGATCGTGTGGGAGCACCAGCGTTCGGAGGTCGGCTACTGGCTCGGTCCGCACGGCCGGGGCGCCGGCCACGCGACCCGGGCCGTGCGGCTCCTGTGCCGGTGGGGCTTCGCGACGCTCGGCCTCGAGCGCATCGACCTGCTGGCCGCGACCGGAAACCAGGCTTCGCAGCGAGTGGCCGAGCGGGCCGGCTTCACTCGCGAGGCTGTCCTTCGCTCCTACCTGAAGGGGCGCGACGGGCGGCTCGACATGGTCGCCTTCCGGATGCTGCCGGGCGAGCTCTGAGGACGCGGGCGCGGCCGCCTACGCCGAGCCGCCGACGAGCTCCTCGAACCCGTCGTCGCCCCGCAGCGACTCCAAATCCGCGTCCTCGCGCGCCCACCCCGCGGCCTCGGGGCGGATCTCGAGAGCCGTCCGCAGCGCCGAGAGCGCGGCGTCCCGGTCGCCCCGAACCGCCTCGACACACGCGAGGTTGTAGTGCAGCCCAGCCGCGCGAGGATCGTGCTCGAGGCCGTCGCGGAGGATCGCCCGGGCCTGGTCGGGATCGCTGCGGATGTACGGTGTCGCGCGGAACGCCCACTCCCACGACGAGGGGGTGAACGTCGCCGGCCCGCCGAAGCTGAGCACGGTCGTGCCGCCCTCTGCCGCGACGGCATGTCGGTGGGAGGCCGGGTCGGGAACGAACACGTAGGTGCCCGCGGGTGCGTCGTGCGCCACCCCGTCGATCGTGAACGTGGCCCGGCCAGTCGCCACGAAGTACAGCTCCTGGTGGGCGAGCTTGGGGTCCTCGGTGTCCTCGGTGTGCGGCTCGACCACGTCCTGCCCGGCCTCGAGCGCCGTGTAGGCGTTGGTGCCGAACGCGCGGATGTCGAGCGCGTACCGGACAGGGCGCCAGGTCAGGCTGCCCGGTCCGGGGATCGCGTCGATGTCCTCGATGCGGACGATCTCGCGGAGGTTCCGGCATGCCCGCGGATCCTACGCCGCGCGCCCCTGCTGCACCGACGAGCCGTTGCCGTCCGGGGTGCAGACCGCTGTGGCGGCCCGATCTCATTGGACCCGGGAGTGATCCGGGCGGGGCCGCGGTCCGTAGATACATGCGACCACCGACTGAAGGAGGAGACATGGGCCTCGACAATCCCATCCATCTGCTGTTCCTGCTGGTCATCCTGCTGCTGGTGTTCGGCGCCAAGCGCCTGCCCGAGATGGGCAAGTCGCTGGGCTCCGGCCTGCGCGGCTTCAAGGAGTCGCTGAACGGCGACGGGTCGCCCACGCAGCACCTGACGGCCGCCACCGACGGCCGGCACACCACCGAGGACTAGTGCCCCGTTTGCAAAGTTCGCACGCAGGACACTGATCGGTGCCGCGACGGATCGCACACGACGAGCAGGTCAGCGTCGTCGGCCATCTCGACGAGCTGCGCACGCGGATCATCGTCGCGCTCGCGACCGTCGCTGTCGCGTTCGGCCTGTGCTTCTGGCAGAACCACCGGCTGCTGCATCTGATCGATGCGCCGCTGGCGCACCAGACCCAGCAGCAGGTGCGTGACGGCCATGGGCCGCTCGGGCAGACGTACATCGTGCAGCGGGGCGCCCGGGATGTGGCGCTCCAGCTGCATGCGGTCGTCGGTGTGCTGGCCGCAGAGGGCCGGCATCCCGACATCCAGGCGTCGCTCAACCACGTCGACGCGAGCCTTAAGCACGACGTGGCCACGCTGTCGGCGCCGCCTTCGGGCGATCGCCCGGTGACGCTGGGCATCGGCGAGCCGTTCACCACCACGCTGACGGTGTCGCTGATCTTCGCGCTGATCCTGTCGCTGCCGGCGCTGCTCGCCCAGGCGTACGGGTTCCTGATCCCGGCGCTCGATCCCGAGCATCAGCGGCGGGCAAGGCCCCTCATGCTCGCAATCCCGCTGCTGTTCGTGAGCGGCGTGCTGTTCGGGTACTTCGTGGTGCTCCCGGCCGCGGTCCACTTCTTCCAGAACTTCAACAGCAACGAGTTCAACGTGCTCGTGCAGGCGAGCCAGTACTACAAGTTCGCCGCCACGACGCTGCTGGCGATGGGCCTGCTGTTCCAGGTGCCGGTAGTGATCCTCGGGATCACCCGGGCCGGCCTGCTGACACCCGGTCAGCTGCGCCGCCACCGCCGCTACGCGGTCGCCCTGTGCGCGCTCGTGGCCGCCGCCCTGCCGGGCGATGCGATCACGATGCTCCTCGAGACCGTGCCGCTGTATCTGCTGTTCGAGCTGAGCGTCCTGATCGCGACGGTGATCGAGCGGCGCTCCGACGCCCGGGCTCTGCAGTCCGTCGGGGACTCCACCTGAGCCCGGCCGGCCGCGGATCCGCGCTACCGCTCCGGCGAGCCGAGCGACACGACTCGCCAGCCGTGCGAGGTGTCGGTCAGCTCGATGGCATCGACCGAGGACGGCTGCCCCTGAGCGGAGGTGAGCGTGACCGCCGACGCGGTGTGCCCGGTCACGTGGATCTTGGCGATGCTGAGTGTCGGGTTCTCGACCGCGGAGAACGCGACCTGCATCGCCTGCGAGCAGTTGACCCCGGCGGCGGTCAGCCGCGCGACGAGCGACGGGGCCAGGACCTGGTCGCAGATCGTCGTGTAGTCCCGCTTGGAGACGGCGGTCACGAACTGCTCGACCTTCGCCCGGACGTCCGCGGACGCGTTCGATCCACACCCGCCGGCGACGAGCGCTGCGCTCACCAGGAGGATGCCGGCCGATGAACGCATCGACGGCAGGGTAGCCTCTGTGCATGGCCCTCGAACCACTCCGCGACGGGCATGGCCGGACGATCGGCGACCTGCGGGTGTCGGTCACCGATCGCTGCAACTTCCGCTGCCAGTACTGCATGCCGGCCGAGGGGCTGCCGTGGCTCGCGCGCCAGGAGATCCTCAGCTTCGAGGAGATCGCCCGGATCGTGGCGCTGCTGGCGGAGATGGGTGTCTCCGACGTGCGCCTGACCGGGGGCGAGCCGCTCGTGCGCCGGGGCTTCCCCCGGCTTGTCTCGATGCTGTCGGCGATCGACGGGGTCGAGGACCTGTCGGTGACCACCAACGGGTTCCTGCTCGAGCGCGATGCGGCCGCCCTCGTCGAGGCGGGGGTCAACCGCTTCAACGTCTCGATCGACTCGCTGCAGAACGACCGCTTCTTCGAGCTCACCCGGCGCGACGCCCTCCCCCAGGTCCTGCGCGGGCTCGAGGCGCTGGCCGCGCACCCCGAGGCGCACCCGATCAAGATCAACGCGGTCGCGATCCGCGACTTCACCGAGGAGGAGGTGCTGCCGTTCGCCGGATTCGCGCGGCGTACCCCGTACGAGGTGCGGTTCATCGAGTTCATGCCGCTCGACGCCGACCATGCGTGGACGCCCGACCAGGTGCTGACCGGCGCCGAGATCCGCGACTTGATCAGCGCGGTGTACCCGCTCGAGCCCGAGCCGCGCGAGCCGAGCGCCACCGCCCGCGTCTACCGGTTCGCCGACGGCAACGGGAAGATCGGCTTCATCAACCCGGTCTCGGAGCCGTTCTGCGGCGACTGCAACCGGATCCGGCTCACCGCCGACGGCCGCCTGCGCACGTGCCTGTTCTCGCTCAACGAGACCGACCTGCGGGGCCCGATCCGAGACGGCGCCACCGACGCCGAGCTGGAGCAGATCGTCCGTGACGCCGTGTGGCGCAAGGAGCTCAAGCACCGGGTCGGCGAGCCGGGGTTCATCCAGCCGGCGCGCACGATGTCTGTCGATCGGGGGCTGAGGAATCGCCAAGCCCGTCCGCGCCCGCGGATTGGCCGCCATTGGCGGTTAAGGCTTTCGCAACCAGTCGCAGGCATCATCTGGAGGGCAGATGCCGCTGTTGATGCTGTTCGCCCTGATCGCCGGCGCGGGTACGGCGATCACGCCGTGCGTGCTGCCGGTGCTGCCGGCACTCCTGTCGGCGAGCGCGGTCGGCGGCCGGCGGCGCCCGCTCGGGATCGTCACCGGGCTCGCGGCCACGTTCACGATCGCGATCGTCGCGCTCGCCCAGCTCGTCAAGGGCGTCGGGCTGGCCAGCGGCGCGGCCCGCACGGTGGCGATCATCGTGCTGCTGGGGTTCGGCGTCGTGCTGCTGATCCCCGACCTCGCCGCTCGCGTGCAGGCGCCCCTCTCGCGGCTGGCCCGCTTCGGGCCGAAGACGCGCGGCGACGGGTTCTGGACCGGGGTCGCGGTCGGCGGCGCGCTCGGGTTCGTGTGCGCCCCGTGCGCGGGGCCGATCCTGGCCGCCGTGACCTCGGTGAGCGCCCAGAGCGGCGCCTCGGCCCAGGTCGTCGCCGTCGCGCTCTCCTACGCGCTCGGCCTGAGCGCGGTGCTGCTGCTGTACGCGACTCGGTGGCCGCAAGCTGATCGACCGGATCAAGCGCTCCGCCCGGGGACACGTGGTCGAGCGCTCGATGGGCGCCGTGCTGCTGGTCACCGCGGTCGTGATGGCCACCAACCTCGACGTCCGCTTCGAGGAGGCGCTGGCCAAGGATCAGAGCCTGCCCTCGTTCCTGCTCGACCCCACGCACTCGCTCGAAACCTCGAGCGCGGTCCAGAAGCGCCTCGCGTCGCTGCGTCCGGCGTCCGGGTTCGCCGCAGCGCCAGCAGGAGGCCTCGCTCGGGCCGGTGCCGACACGCGCCGGGCGTGTCGATCGCCGGGGTCAAGACCCCGTCGCTGCCGGTGCTCGGCGCCGCCCCGGAGTTCACCGACACGCAGAAGTGGTTCAACACCCCCGGCGGGCGGCCGCTGACGCTGGCGGGGCTGCGCGGGCACGTCGTGCTGGTCGACTTCTGGACCTACACCTGCATCAACTGCATCCGCACGCTGCCGTTCCTCGACGGCCTGTACGCCACCTACCACCGCTACGGGCTCGAGATCGTCGGCGTGGAGACGCCCGAGTTCACGTTCGAGCAGGACGCCGGCAACGTGCAGCAGGCGATCGCCTCCGACGGGCTGCGCTACCCGGTCGTCCAGGACAACCGCTACGGCACCTGGAACGCCTATCAGAATCAGTACTGGCCGGCTGAGTACCTGATCGACGCCAACGGCCAGGTCCGCCACACCCAGTTCGGCGAGGGCAACTACAAGCAGGACGAGGCGGCGGTCCGCGAGCTCCTGTACGAGGCCGGAGTCGCACCGGCTGCCGCCGCCGATGACCGCGCACGCGGTCGTCCCCTCGGCGCAGCTCGGCACCCCCGAGACGTACCTCAACACCGACCGGGCCCACGGGTTCGCGGTGCAGCTCAAGTCCGGCGTCACCTCGTATCCGGGCGCCTCCAACCTGCAGCTCAACGAGTTCGCGCTGTCCGGGAGCTGGAAGGTCAGCTCAGCAGTCGGCGACGCCGGTGTCGGCCGGCGCCTCGATCGAGGGGAACGTCCAGGCCGCCCGCGTCTACCTGGTGATGACCTCCGCCGGCAACGTCCCGCGCACCGGGCACGTGCTGCTCGACGGCAAGCCGATCCCGGCGAGCGAGGCCGGCCAGGACGTCCACGACGGCAGCTTCACGGTCCAGGGACAGCGGCTGTACTCGCTCGTGTCGCTGCCGAGCGCGCAGCAACACACGGTGACGGTCGTAGGTCCCGCCCGGCGTGAGCGCCTACGACTTCACGTTCGGATAGCAGCGGCGGCGCTAATGGGCGCCCGGGCCGCCCATGCGGTCGAGCATCGCGGCGGCCGTCAGCAGGTCCTCGGGCGCGTTGATGTTGAACAGCAGTCTCGGGCGAGCGGACCTCGGAGCAGGCCGGGCTCGATCGCTGCCACCGCGTCGCGGACCGCGACCCCGTCGAATGCGGGACGGCGCAGCAGCGCCGCCGCCCGCGGCTGGTAGCAGCCGAGCAGCGGCTGCGTCCCGGCCGCGGCCGGTCGCGATCACCGCCGCGGCGCCTCTGCGGTCCGCCTTGGCAAGCGCCTGGAACAGCGCTGGAGTGACGAACGGCAGGTCGACCGGGCACACGACCACCGGACGCCCGCCGGCCAGCTCGAGCGCCTCGATCAGGCCCACGAGCGGGTGGCGATCGCTCCCGCTGCTCGATCCACACCTGGGCTCCGGGGAGGCTCGGAAGCTCGGTGTCGGCCTTCGCGATCACCGCGACATCGCGCAACGCGGCCTGCATCGCGGCGAGCGGATACGTGATCAGCGGACGGCCGCGCAGCGCGACCGTGGCCTTGGATCCCCCGATCCTGCGGCCGATCCCGCCCGCGAGGATCACCCCCATCGGGGCGTGCCGCCCGCGCATCAGCCGACGCCCGGGGTCCCTTCAGCAGCGGGATCGTATTATCAAAGTGATGGAGGGCTCTATCGAGGTCAAGAGCTGGCTGCGGTGCTACCGCTGCTGGTCGCAGAATCTAGAAGTCCAGGTCCACTACGAGGGAATTCATCGGATTGACCCCGACAGCGGCGAACGCGCGGAGGTCGTGGACGAGATGCAGGAGGCCGTCGTGCAGTGCCTCGAGTGCATGCACGACCAGCCGCACCTGGGCTTCCACAACGGCCGCGTCGAACCCGTCGAGGACCGCTGGGAGCGGATGATCGCCGGGACGCCGTGGGTGGCGTCCTGCACGGTCACCGTCGACGCCGACGACGTCGAGACCTGCTCCGGCCCCGAGGCCGGCGACGCCCTCTCCTACGCCGCCTTCGGCGATCACGGCACCCGCGAGTTCTTCACCCATGTCCGCTTCCACAAGCACGACGACGACCGGATCGTCGTCCACCTGCTCGTCGAGCTCTACGCGCGCTCGGCCGAGGAGGCCACCGAGGTGCTCGAGGACGCCGCCCGCGGCACGCTCGCGATCACCTCGCTCGCCGAGGAATCGCGGCCGCCCGCATCGACGGGCGACGGGCAGCACTGACCCGGACGTAGGTCTCTTCGACGATCAGCGCCAGGGCCACCGGAACCGTGGCCGGGAGCTCGTTGACGACGAGGAACAGCAGGTCGAAGCAGCCCGCGATCGCGATGGTCAGGACCGCCGCTCGGAGCTGACGCGGGCGCGTGCGCCGCGTACACGGCCCCGAGCACACCCGCGATGAACAGGTCGCCGTAGCCCATCACGACCGTCCCGAAGATCTCGCTCTGCAGGCGCGGGAGCCCGGCGGGCGGGTGCGCGGCGACGAGCGACGCGTTCGGGGCCTGGAGCAGGTCGGAGATGACGAGCCAGCTGTCGGCCCCGGCCATCAGCACGATCCCGGCCTTGAGCCAGGCCGGCGGCGTCACCGAGGCGAGCAGCACGCCGAGGGTGACGCAGCTGAGCGCCGACAGCAGCGCCGCCGAGGCTTCGCCGGCGAGCCCCTTGCGGTCGGCCCAGGCGAGCACGAACATCGGCACGACGGCGACGCGCCGCCCACGGGGTGCTGCCGCGCATCGCCCACGCGAGCGCGGCCGCGGCGAGCGGCGGGACGGCGATCAACGCCAGCCAGGTGAGCCCGGTGGCGGTGTCCGACACGTACCGGATGGCGAAGATCACGAGGACGATCGACGCGATCGGGACGACCGCCCAGCCGCGGCCGCTCAGCCGCCGCAGGCGCTCGATCCGGACCGGCGGGCGGGCCAGCGCGACGACGCCGGCCTGCACGATCAGCAGACCGGCGTCGGACGGGATGAACGGCAGGGCCACCCCCGTAACGGTACGGGGCGAATCGCCCCGCAGGCTCTCGAGCGGCGGTTACTCTCGAGCCGTGGAGACGATCGTCGAGCGAGTCGAGCTGCGCGTGCAGCTCGTCGGGGAGCCTCTCGCCGAATTCGGCGTAGTGCTCGTGCATCTGCGGCAGCTGCTGCTTCCAGCCGTGGATGTCGACCTCGAGCAGCTTCGCCATCGTCTCCTCGGTCACTTCGAGGCCGTCGATGTCGATCCCGCCCTCGCCGATCGCCGGGAGCAGGCCGATCGCGGTCTCCTCGGCGTTCCCCTCTCCCTGGCAGCGGCGGAAGATCCACTCGAGCACGCGGGAGTTCTCGCCGTAGCCGGGCCACATGAACTTGCCGTCGTCGTCCTTGCGGAACCAGTTGACGTAGAAGATCCGCGGCAGCTTGGCGCCATCGCGCTTGCCGATCTCGAGCCAGTGGCGGAAGTAGTCGGCCATGTGGTAGCCGCAGAACGGGAGCATCGCCATCGGATCCCAGCGCAGCCGGCCGACCTTGCCGGCGGCCGCGGCGGTCGTCTCGGACGACATCGTCGAGCCGAGGAACACGCCGTGGACCCAGTCGCGGGCCTCGCACACGAGCGGGACGACGGTCGAGCGGCGACCGCCGAACAACATCGCGTCGATCGGGACGCCGGCCGGGTCCTCCCACTCGGGGGCGATCGACGGGCACTGGGCGGCCGGAGTCGTGAACCGGGCGTTCGGGTGCGCGGCCGGGACCTCGGACTCTGGCGTCCAGTCGTTGCGGTGCCAGTCGAAGAGGTGCGACGGCGTCTCCGCGGTCAGGCCCTCCCACCACACGTCTCCGTCGTCGGTCTTCGCGCAGTTGGTGAAGATCGAGTTGCGCGTGATGGTGTCGATCGCGTTCGGGTTGGTGATCGCGCCCGTGCCCGGGGCGACGCCGAAGAAGCCGGCCTCGGGGTTGACCGCATGCAGCCGGCCGTCCTTGCCGAACTTCATCCAGGCGATGTCGTCGCCGATCGTCTCGACCTTCCAGTCGGGGAGGGTCGGGATCAGCATCGCGAGGTTGGTCTTGCCGCATGCGCTCGGGAACGCCGCGGCGATGTACTTCACCTCGCCCGCCGGAGAGGTGAGCTTGAGGACCAGCATGTGCTCGGCCAGCCAGCCCTCGTCGCGGGCCATGACCGAGGCGATCCGCAGCGCGAAGCACTTCTTGCCCAGCAGCGCATTGCCGCCGTACCCAGAGCCGTAGGACCAGATCTCGCGGCTCTCGGGGAAGTGGACGATGTACTTGTTCTCCGCGTTACATGGCCACGGGACGTCCTGGACGCCCGCGCTGAGCGGCATCCCGACCGAGTGCAGGCAGGGCACGAAGTCGCCGTCCTCGCCGAGGCACGTCGAGCGCCGGCTGGCCCATCCGGGTCATGATCCGCATCGAGCAGGCGACGTACGCCGAGTCGGTGAGCTGCACGCCGATGTAGGAGATCGGCGAGCCGAGCGGGCCCATCGAGAACGGCACCACGTACATCGTGCGGCCACGCATCGAGCCCTCGAACAGCTCGGTCAGCGCCCGGCGCATCTCCTTCGGCTCGCGCCAGTTGTTGGTCGGGCCGGCGTCCGCTTCCCGCTCAGCGCAGATGAACGTCCGGTCCTCGACCCGGGCCACGTCCTCGGGGTCCGACAGGGCGAGGTAGGAGTTCGGGCGCTTGGAGTCCGAGAGCTTCTCGAACGTGCCCGCGTCGACGAGAACCTGAGCGAGCCGGTCGTACTCCTCGGCCGAACCGTCGCACCAGTGGATGTCGTCGGGCTGGGTGAGCGCGGCGACCTCATCCACCCATGCCTGGAGGCGGGTGTGATCGGTGGTTGCCTGGGGCGTCGGTGCGGTATGGGCCATGGGTCTTTAGCTGCTCCTTAGCGCGTTGTCGCTGTTCTCAAGCCTACCCGGGCGGGGGGTTTCTAGCATCGGAGAGGTCTCCCCGCCACGGCACCTACTCGACGTTCGTCTCGGCCTCCTGGATCGGCCCTCCGGGGTTCTTGCGGGGCACGAGCACGACCCGCTTGAACTCGGCCACGAGCACCCCATCCTGGTTGAGCACGCGGGTGTGGACGCGGACCGTGCCGCGGTCCTGCTTGGACTGCGAGGGCTTGACCTCCAGCACCTCGGATTCGCAGAACAGCGTGTCCCCGTGGAACACCGGGGCCGGGTGCTTGAGCTCTTCGGTGGCCAGGTTGGCGATCGCCTTGCCGCTCACGTCCGAGACGCTCATCCCGAGCGCCAGGGAGTACACGAGCGGCCCGACCACGACGTTTCGGCCCTGCTGGGACTGCTTGGCGTACACGTCGTTGATGTGCAGCGGGTGGTGGTTCATCGTGATCAGGCAGAACATGTGGTCGTCCGCCTCGGTCACGGTCTTGGCCGGCCAATGCTTGTACACGGCGCCGACCTCGAACTCCTCCAGGTAGCGCCCGTAGGGATGTGCCCCACTCGCCTCCCGCGCCGCCTGCTCGGTCTCCACGTTGGTCATTTCGTCTCCTGCGTCGGTTGCGGCAGAGAATGCCATCCCCTCCCGCCTGGGCGTCGCGCCGGGTCCGTCCGCTGACCGGCGCCGGGGCAGGCGCCGGGTCGACACACCAGAAATATGTGTACCACGTTGGGGAACTCTGGGCCCGGCGCCCGGCCTGCAGGCGCGACGCCGCAAAGTTCGCCGGGCGCCGAGTACGGTTCGATACCACTCGAACAGGAGATTCACCCCCCGTGCGTAACCCCCGCGACTTCGGAAAGCCCCTCGCGATCGGCGCCCCTCAGCCACTGCTGGAGATCCCCTTCAAGCCGTCGCGGATGATCCACTTCCTCGACTTCTCCAACGAGAAGATGGTGGCCAAGGTGCCCGACATCGCGCCGACGGTCGACATCCTGCTCGGCAACCTCGAGGACGCCGTGCCGGTCGACCGCAAGGAGGCGGCGCGGGCCGGGCTGCTCACGGTCGGCAAGGAGATGGAGCTCGGCGACACGCAGCTGTGGACGCGCGTCAACAGCCTCGAGTCCCCGTGGGTGCTCGACGACCTCACCCAGTTGATCGGCGAGATCGGCGACAGGCTCGACGTCGTGATGATCCCCAAGGTCGAGGGTGCCTGGGACATCCACTACGTCGACCGGCTGCTCGCCCAGCTCGAGGCCAGGGCCGGCCTCGACCGCCCGATCCTCATCCACGCGATCCTCGAGACCGGCCTCGGAGTGGTCAACCTCGAGGAGATCGCCACCGCCAGCCCGCGGATGCAGGGGATGAGCTTCGGCCCCGCCGACCTCGCAGCGTCCAGAAGGATGAAGACGACCCGGGTCGGGGGCGGCCACCCCGGCTACCGGGTGATCGAGGATCCGGATCCGCACAACCCCGAGGGCCCGCGCTCGACCGCCCAGCAGGACCCGTGGCACTACTCGATCGCCCGCATGGTCGACGCCTGCACGTCGGCCGGGATCCTCCCGTTCTACGGGCCGTACGGCGACATCAAGGACGTCGCGGGCTGCGAGACCCAGTTCCGGGCCGCGTTCCTGCTCGGCTGCGTCGGGGCCTGGTCGCTGCACCCCGTGCAGATCGGGATCGCCAAGAAGGTGTTCAGCCCCGATCCGGACGAGGTCCTGTTCGCCAAGAAGGTGCTCGAGGCGATCCCCGACGGCCGCGGCGTCCACATGATCGACGGCAAGATGCAGGACGACGCCACCTGGAAGCAATGCAAGGTGATGGTCGAGCTGGCCGAGATGCTGGCCGCCAAGGACGCCGATCTGGCCGAGGCGTACGGCTTCGCGCCGACCCCGGCGTAACAATCACCTGATATGCGGATCTCGGCCAAAGTCGACTACGCGGTGCGCGCCGCGGTTGAGCTGGCCGCGACCACGAGCGAGAAGCCGGTCAAGGCCGAGCGGATCGCCACCGCCCAGGACATCCCGCTGAACTTCCTCGAGAACATCCTCGGGGAGCTCCGTCACGCCGGGATCGTCCGCAGCCATCGCGGCGCGGAGGGTGGGTTCCGGCTCGCCAAGCCCGCCGACCAGCTGACCGTCGCCGATGTGATCCGGGCGGTCGAGGGACCGCTGGCCAGCGTCCGCGGCGGCCCGCCCGAGGAGGCCGCCTACGAGGGGGCAGCCAGCTCGCTGCTGCGGGTGTGGATCGCCGTCCGGGCGAGCCTGCGGGGCGTCGCCGAGCACGTGACGCTGGCCGACATCGCGAGCGGCCAGCTGCCCGTCGAGATCGAGCAGCTGGCCGAGGACCCAGAGGCCTGGGTCACACGCTGACGGTCAGGCGCTCGCAGGCGCTCGAGCTCGTCGACCTTGCCGAGCGAGGTGTCCTCGCCGATCGCCCCACCTGCGTCAGGGGCGGCCACCCGCGCCCCCGACGGAGGGCGGACGTACACCCGGTCACCGCGCTCGAGCGAGAGCTCGGCCGTCTGACCGCGGGTGAGCTGCGCCCGCCCGGCCGAGCCGTCCGGGAACTCGAGCTCGATCCGCACCTCGAAGCCGAGGTGCACGACCCGGGCCACCGTGGCCTCGATCGCACCCGGCTCCGGGGTCAGCGACACGCTCACGTCGTGCGGGCGCACGAGCCGGCCCTCCACCTTCGAGACCGGGCCGAGGAAGCCCATCACGAAGTCGTTGGCCGGGGCGTCGTAGACCTCGGTGGGCGCGCCGACCTGCTCGATCTTCCCGACGTGCATGACCGCGATCCGGTCGGCGACCTCCATCGCCTCCTCCTGATCGTGGGTGACGAGCACGGTGGTCACGCCCTGCTCGTCGTGCAGCCGGCGCAGCCAGGTCCGCAACTCGGCGCGCACGGTGGCGTCGAGCGCCCCGAACGGCTCGTCGAGCAGCAGCACCTGCGGCTCCACCGCCAGGGCCCGGGCCAGTGCCATCCGCTGGCGCTGGCCACCGGACAGCTGGTGCGGACGCTGCTCGGACCACTGGGTCAGCCCGACCAGCGCGAGCAGCTCGTCGACCTTGGCTCGCACCTCGGGCTTCGGGCGCTTGCGGATCCGCAGCCCGAAGGCGACGTTGTCGCGCACGCTCATGTGGGCGAACGCGGCGTAGTGCTGGAACACGAACCCGATCCCGCGCTCCTGCGGCCGCGCGTCGGTCACGTCACCACCGTCGATCGCGATCGACCCCTGGTCCGGCGTCTCCAGCCCCGCGATGATCCGCAACAGGGTCGACTTGCCCGACCCGCTCGGCCCGAGGAGCGCCGTGAGAGAGCCCTCCGGAACCTCGAGCGTGACGTTGTCGAGCGCGTGAAAGTCCCCGAAGCTCTTCGAGATGGCATCGACGTCGATTCTCATCTCGACTCCCCTTTCCTTGGTCCAAGCATGGTCATGACGAACAGCACCAGCAGCGACATCAGCGCCAGCTCGGTCGCGGCGGCGTACGCCCCGGTGACCGCCTGCGGCCCCAACTGCGAGTCGCGCTGGTACACGAGCAGCGGCAGGGTCAGCGTCTGCCCCGGCACGTTCGAGGAGACGACCAGCACCGCGCCGATCTCTCCGAGCGCCCGCGCGGTGGTGAGCACGACGCCGTACGCGACGCCCCAGCGGATGGACGGAAGCGTCACCCGCCAGAACGTCTGCCAGGAGGAGGCCCCGAGCGTGGCCGCGGCCTGCTCCTGTTCATTGCCGACCTCGATCAGCACCGGCGCCACTTCGCGCACCACGAACGGCAACGACACGAAGATGGTGGCCAGCACCATCCCCGGGGCCGCGTAGATGATCCGCACTCCGTGGTTGATGAACCAGTTCCCGAACCAGCCTCCCTGGCCGTAGACCAGGATCAGCGCCAGGCCGATGATCACCGGCGAGACCACGAACGGCAGGTCGATCAGCGCGTCGACGACCGCCCGGCCGCGGCCCTTGCCGCGGACGAGCGCCATCGCGCACCCGACGCCGAAGATCGTGTTGAGCGGCACGGCGATGACCGCGACCGTCACCGTCAGCCAGAAGGCGCTGACGGCGGCCGGGGTGGTGATCCAGTTGATCGCTGTGCCGACCCCGTGCTCGAACGTGCGCGCGAACACAACGCCGAGCGGGAGCAGCAACAGCAGCAACAGGTAGAGCAGTGCGATCGCCCGCATCGACAGCGTGGCCCTGCGGCTAATGAGCAACGCGACCCCCCAGCCTGCGCAGCAGGAACAGGATCAGCAGCGACATCAGCAGCAGCACCACCGACAGGGACGCCGCCGCCTGCGGTGAGTCGTTCTCGATGTCGGCGAAGATCACGATGCTCGCGATCTGGACCTTGCCGACGATCAGGACGAGCGAGCCGATCTCGCCCACCGAGCGGGCGAAGGCCAGCGCGGCCCCGGACAGGATCGCCGGTCGCAGCGCAGGCAGCACGATCCGCCGGAAGGTGACGGCATTCGAGGCGCCGAGCGACGACGCGGCCTCCTCCACCTCCTTGTCGAGCTCGATCAACACCGGCTGCACGGAGCGCACCACGAACGGAAGCGTCACGAACAGCAGTGCCATGATCACCGCGGCCCGCGTAAACGCGAGGTGGATGCCGAACGGGCTGCCCGGCCCATAGAGGGCGAGCAGCGTCAGGCCGGCGACGATCGTCGGCAGCGCGAACGGCAGGTCGATCAGGGCGTTGATGAAGCGTTTGCCCGGGAACTGGTCACGGACCAGGACCCAGGCCACGACGCGTGCCCATCACCGCGCCGATCGCCGCGACGATCAGCGAGGCGCCGATCGTGACCGCGAGTGACGTCAGCACCGCGCTCGTCGTGACGGAGTCCCAGAACGTGCTGAGGCCTCCGGAGAATGCCTTGACGGCCACCGCAGCCAGCGGGATCAGGACGATCACGCTCATGTAGAGCGTGGCCACCCCGAGCCCCAGGCCGCCGCCGCGCACGGCGCGTGCGCGGCGGCGGGGCCTGGCGCCAACCGCCGGAGCGGCGACTGAGCTAAGAGGAAGCAGTGGGAACCCCCGCTGCCTGCTCGATCTTGGTGATCAGCCCGGTCGAGGGGTCGAAGAAGGTCTTCTTGACCTTCGTCCACCCGCCGAGGAAGTCGATCGTGAACAGCTGCGGCGGAGTTGGGAACTTGCTCGCGAACTGCTTGGCGACCGACGGCATCACCGGGCGATAGCCCTGCTGGGCCCAGATCTGCTGACCCGCCTGCGACCACTGCCAGTTGACGAACGCCTGGGCCTGCTTGGCGTGCGAGCTCTTGGCGTGATCGCGATCGGGGTCTGGATCAGGATCGTCTGCTTGGGGATCGTGTACTGGACGGCGTCGCCGGCCTTCTGGGCGGCGATCGCGTCGCTCTCGTAGTCGAGCAGCACGTCGCCCTTCCCGCTCGTGAACGTCTGAAGCGCCGCGCTGGCGGAGGAGTCCTGGACGCTGACGTTCTTGCTCAGGAGCGTCTTGACGTAGGCCAGGGCCTGGGCCGGCGTCTTGCCCTCCTTCAGCTCGGCGCCGTAGCCGGCCAGGATGTTCCACCGGGCGCTGCCCGAGGTCGACGGGTTCGGGGTGATCACGTCGACGCCGGGCTTGATCAGGTCATCCCAGCTGGTGATGTGCTTCGGATTGCCCTTCCGGGTCACGAACACGACGACCGAGTCGCTGGAGAAGCCCTTCTCCGCGTTCGTGTCCCAGCTCGAGGAGACGATCCCGTCCTTGACCAGGCGGGTCATGTCCGGCGTGGTGGAGAACGCCACCACGTCCGCCGGCTGACCGGAGTCAACCGCGCGGCTCTGCGCGCCGGAGGCGCCGAACGACTGGCTGAAGGTGACGCCCTCACCCGCGCTGGTCTGTCCGAACGCGGTGGTCAGGGCGTCGTACGCCTTCTTCGGCGTCGAATAGCCGACGAGCGCGAGCTGGACGCTGTTCGCACCCGAGGACGCGGTCGATGAGCCGCCGCCGCTCGTGTCCGACGAGCCGCCGCAACCGGCGATCACGCCGGCCAGGACGACCGGAACGACGGCCGCGACGCCGAGTTTCGTGCTCATGCCCAGCTTGATTGAGTGCTTCACAAGTAATCCCCCTTTGTCAATTGAAACAAGTTTCTTTATCAAGTTCACGGGAATAATAGCCTTTCTTGGCGCGGTCGCGCACCGACGCATCCGAGTCCGTGCTCCAGAAGCGGACGCCACCGACCGCGGCCGCCCCGGGCCGACCGCTTCGCTAGATTCCGCCGCCTTCAATGCGCTTCTTCGAGTACGAGTCGCGGGCGATCGTCGCGAAGGCCGGGATCCCCGTCACCAAACATGGGTTCGCCACCACGGCCGAGGAGGCCGAGCGGATCGCCGAGGAGATCGCCGGGCCGGTCGTGATCAAGTCCCAGGTGCTCACCGGGGGCCGGATGAAGGCCGGCGGCGTCCAGTTCGCCGACACGCCCGAGGACGCCGGCCGGCATGCCGAGCACGTCCTCAACCTGGAGATCAACGGCCACATGCCCCGCGGCGTGCTGGTCGACTCCCGCGCCGCGGTCAAGCACGAGTACTACGCCGGCGTCGTTTGGGACGGGATCCGCAAGCGCCCGGTGATGCTCTTCTCCGACATGGGCGGGATCGACATCGAGGAGGTCGCCGAGCAGCATCCCGACCACGTCGCGCGCGCCGTCACTTCTCAACCACCCGGCCATTCTCCGACTGGGAGGCGAAGACCGCTGATCGCCTCGCTCGGGATCAGCGGCTCAGCCCTGAACCGGCTGACGCCGATCGTCGCCCGGCTCGCCCGCCTGTTCCTCCAGTACGACATGACGCTGGCCGAGATCAACCCGCTCGGCGAGCTTGAGGACGGCTCGTTCCTCGCGCTCGACGCGCACATGGACATGGAGAACGAGGCCCGGCCCCGCCAGAAGGCGATGCTCCACGAGCTCGGCGTCGGCGACGAGGAGACCCGCCAGGCGCGCGAGGCGACACCGTTCGAGCTGGCGGGCGAGGAGGTCGACGCCCAGGACCACCGCGGGGTGGCCGGCAACGTCACCGAGTTCGACGGCAACCTCGGGCTCGTGATCGGCGCCGGCGGCGGCTCGCTGACCCTGTTCGACGCGGTCCGCGCGCACGGGGGCGACCCGGCCAACTACTGCGAGATCGGCGGCAACCCGTCGGTCCGCAAGGCCTGCGGACTGGCCAAGCTCGTGCTCCAGAAGCCCGGCGTCGACAAGATCGCGGTAATGATGTCGATCGTCTCGAACACCCGGGTCGACATCGTCGCCCGCGGCGTGATCAAGGCGTGCGTCGAGCTCGGCTACGACCCGGCCGAGAAGATCGCGATCTTCCGGATTCCCGGCGCCTGGGAGGAGGAGGGGTTCAAGATCCTCGAGAAGTACGGCGTCGAGTACGCCGACCGCTGCGTGTCGCTGCACGAGGCGGCCAAGCGCGCGGTCGAGAAGATCGAGGGGAATCGGCTGGCGCCGATTCCCGAGGGAGATTCGCCGGGGGCGAATCTCCGGGGAATCGGGGGACGCCGATTCCGGACGGAGAACCCGCATGAGCATCCTGATCGACGAGACCACGACCTTCATCGTCCAGGGGATCACCGGCCGCGAGGCCGTCAACCTCACGCGCGAGTGCCTCGACTACGGCGCCGGCGCGAAGATCGTCGGCGGCGTCACGCCCGGCCGGCTCGGCCGCGACGTCCACGGCGTGCCGGTGTTCGACACCGTCGCCCAGGCCGTCGAGCATCACGGCGGACCGATCGACGGCTCGGTCGTCACCGTCCCCCCCGCGTTCACCAAGGACGCGGTGCTCGAGGCGCTCGAGAACGGCGTCAAGCTCGTCGTGATCGTCACCGAGCGGATCCCGCGCGGCGACGTCGCCCAGATGGTCGAGGTCGCCGCCGAGCACGGCGCCCGGATCATCGGCCCCAACTGCCTCGGGATCATCGTCCCCGACGTGATCAAGATGGGCGGTATCGGCGGCCCGGCGAAGGACGCGGCGAAGTCCTACAGCCCCGGCCATCGGTCGGCGTGATCTCCCGCTCGGGCGGCATGACCACCGAGATGTCCTCGACCCTGACCGCCGCCGGCCTCGGCCAGTCGACCGCCGTCTCGATCGGCGGCGACGCGATCATCGGCTCGAGCTACGCCGAGCTGATGCCGCTGTTCGAGGCCGACGAGCAGACCGAGGCGATCGTCATCTACACCGAGCCCGGCGGCCGGATGGAGGCCGAGCTCGCCCGCTGGGTGACCGAGAACGACTCGCGGCTGCCGATCGTCGCGTTCATGGCCGGCCGGTTCATGGACGAGATGCCGGGGATGAGCTTCGGCCACGCCGGCACGATCGTCGAGGGCAAGGAGGACACCGCGAGCGAGAAGATCGCGCGCCTCGCCGAGGCCGGGATCGTCGTCGCCGAGGAGATCTCGGAGATCCCCTCGATCGTCAAGGACCGAAGATCGGCGCCGAGGTGCGGACGATGAGCGACGCCCTGTTCATCAACGTCGAGGTCGACGAGCCGCGTCGCCAGCGACCCCGGCCTGGCCGCCAAGCTGGCCGAGGTCTGCCCGGTCGACATCTTCGCCGCAGAACGACGACGGGACGCTGCGGATCGTCGAGGAGAACCTCGACGAGTGCGTGCTCTGCGAGCTGTGCATCAACGCCGCGCCCGCGGGCACCGTGAGGGTGCTCAAGCTGTACTCGGGCGAGCAGCTCCCCGCCTACGCTGCGGGGGCTCGCCTGGGCGACGTGCACGCGGCGGCGCATGAGCGTGCGCCCGTGTCGCTTGACCACGAGCGGTAGTGGCCGGCGGCCGGGTGGCGGTGGGGCTCGAGCACGACCCTGTGCTCATGAGTGCCGACGTGCTTGACGCGGTGGCGGGCCAGCACGTGGCCGTGGCGGTGGTGGCGCAGCTCGACGGTCAGGTTCGACAGCGTCCCGCTGCGTCGTCCGCAGCTCGACCACGAGCCCCCGGTGGTGATGGTGGTGTCGACGGCCGAGGAAGCGCACGATCAGCCGGCCGACGTGGGTCAGCTTCGGCGCCGGCAGCACGTGCAGGTGCGGGTCGGTGGTGACGCAGTTGGACTCGTTGCCGGCCACGTCGCCGGGCGCCGGCCAGCATCGGCGGCTCGAGCAGCGCCGGATGCGAGGTGTCGAGGAAGTCGGCGACGGTCGTCGCGTTGGCGTCGCGGTAGCGTCATCGCCGGCAGGTTCCACTTCGCCTCGATCGTCGCCAGCACCGAGGTGTGGTCGTGGACGACGTTCGTGACGGCGTGGGGCTTGCGAGTACGGCGAGGCGACGACCGCCGGAACGCGCGGGCCGTAGACGTCGTAGCCGCCCGGCGTGTCGTGTGGGTCCGAGATCGGGCTTGATCGAGTCCGGGCGCGATCGCCGCCGGCGGCGGCACGTGGTCGTAGTAGCCGCCGTGCTCGTCGTAGGTCCAGACGATCAGCGTCCGCGGCCAGGCCGGCGAGCTCAGCACCGCGTCGACGACCGAGTGGATGAACGACTCGCCGAGCTGGATGTCGGCCGGGTTCTCCTCGTCCTGATCCTGGGCCGCCGATGTAGTTGGCGACGCCGTTGCCGATCGGGATCGGTCCCGGCGAGCTGCGGAGCCGACGCACGTTCAGCGCGCCGATCTCGGGATCGACGAAGCTCACCGCCGGGAGCGTCCCGGCCGCGCAGTCGGCGAAGAACTGCGAGATCGGCGCCATGTTGCTGCGGGTTGTTCTGCGGCACGTCGAGGATCACCGCGGTGCCGGGGACGTCGACGAAGTAGTCCTTCCAGCTGATCCCGTGCGCGTTGAGGCGGTCGAAGATCGTCCCGTTCGGCGGCGACTGGCTGACCTTCGAGGTGTCGGTCGAGATCAGCCCGAACGCGGTGCCCGCCAGGTAGAAGCGGCGGTTCGGATAGGTCTGGCACGGCGCCGAGCAGAACCACCGGTTGCCGACCGTGAACGCGTTCGCGAACGAGTAGTAGAACGGGATCTCGGACTCGTCGTAGTAGAGCATCTGGCCCTGAGTGACCTTCGCGAAGCCGTCCATCCGCCCGCCGTCGATCTCCTCGTGGGTCGGCGTCCACGACTGGTTGACGTCCGGTCGGCTGGCACACCGACGGCGCGTGCGCGACGCGCACGATCCCGCCGCCGAGCGGGTTGCTGTTCAGTCGGCACGCCGTGGCGGTCGAACGTGAACCCGTCCGCCGCCGGCTGCCCGCGCCGCGGCAGCATCCCGAAGTAGTTGTCGAACGAGTGGTTCTCCTGCATCAGGCAGACGATGTGGTCGAACGGCAGCGCCGCCGTCGGCTCGCCGGCCGGCCGGGTCGGGATCGGGCAGCGAGTCGGGCCGCGCGGATCGCCGCCGCCGCGGCCCGGCTCGAGCCACGGCTCGTACCGGGCCAGCACCGACAGCGCGGCTGCCCCTGCGGCGCCCCGGATCACGCTGCGCCGGGTATGGCCAGCCGTCTCGCTCAAGATCGGCGCTCACGCCGCCGTGCCGACCAGCGCCGGTGGGCGGCGCCGGTCAGCGGGCGGTACGTCTCGCCCGAGGCGTCTCAGGTACCACGCCCGGACCCCCTCGCCCGGCTCCGGGATCCCCGCCTCGCTGCAGCGGCGCCGTGAGCGGCCGGAACCAGGTCGTCACCGGGATCTCGTCGACGACGTGGACGATCGCCGGCCGCATCGCCGCGCGGCAGCCGGCGCATGGCGACGCCGATGTCCTGTGGCGCCGAGCTCGGCGTCCGGCGCCGCAGCGTCACCGCCGCGACCGCGATCGCGTGCTCGCTCGCCGTTCGCCGGCACGCCGTAGGCGACCGCCAGGTCGACCGCCGGCAGCGTCGCCGAGCGCGTCGCGGATCGGGGTCGTGAACGCGGGGCCGTCGGCGGTGTGGATCACGTCGCCGACGCTGTCGACCCGCCAGTAGTCGCCGTCGGCGTCGCGGCGGAACAGGTCGCCGGTCGCGCAGCCAGGCGTCATCGCGCGCGAACACGCCGCGCAGCGGGGTCGCCGCTCCCGTGTCGCCGGGCCGCACCCGCGCCAGCAGCATCCCGATCTCGTCGGTGCCGCACTCGCGCACGAAGCCGTTGGAGCGGTAGATCGAGCCGGCCGCGCGTCGATGTCGTAGGCGCGCGATCCGGACCTCGGTGCTGCCGGGCAGCGGCCGGCCCATGCAGCCCTCCTTGGCGCCGCTGAGGTTGACGAGGATCGCCCCGCCCTCGGTCGAGGCGTAGAACTCGAGCACGCGCGCCGGGCGGAACCGCGTCTGCACGCGCCGCCACAGGCCGCGCGGCATCCCCGAGCCGATGAACAGCCGCACCGGGTGGTGGCGCTCGCCGGGCTCGGGCGGCGCGACGACGAGGTCGTGCAGCAGCGTCCACGTGTAGGAGGCGACGGTCACGCCGTAGCGGCGCACCTCCTCCCAGAACGTCGTCGGGTCGAACTTCGCGCGCCATCGCCAGCCGCGCCCCGCCGGCGATCGCGCCGCCGATGCTCATCATCAGCCCCGACGGGTGGTAGAGCGGCGTGACGCTGTAGACGGTGTCGCCGCCGCCGAGCGCGGCCGAGGACGCGGTGCCGAACGCCGACAGCGCCCACCGCCGGTTGGTGATCCGGCTCATCCGCGTGCCGCTCGCCCTCGCCGGTGAAGAGGATGAACGCGAGGTCGCTGCGCCCGGCCGGGGTTCGGGCGGTACCAGGCCGGGCAGCCGGACCGCGTCCGGGTCGATCTGCTCCATGTCGGTGTCGACGGCCGCGCCGAGGTCGCGCGGGCCGCCGCCGCCGCCGAGCACGAACGTGTGCATCGTCGCCGACCCCGGCCGCGAGCGGCGCCCGCTCGGGGTCGGCGATGATCCGCTCGACCTGGCCGAGCTCGGCCTCGCGGGCCACGTCGCCGTCGGGCCGCAGCAGCACCGAGACCGCGCCGAGCCGGCTGATCGCGACGACGAGCGCGAGCGCGCTCGGCCGGCTGCCCATCAGCACGCCGACGTGCTCGCCCTGGCGAACGCCGATCGAGATCAGCCCGCGGACGATGTTGTCGATCCGCTCGTTGATCTGCCCGGCGCTGTAGCCGCGATCCTCGAACAGGAAGAAGATGTCGTCGGGCGCCCGGCGCCCGCGCTCCTCGACGAGCAGGCCCGAGCGAGATCCGCGTGCTCGGCTGGATCTGCTCGAGCCGGGCCAGGCGCGGGAGCTGGCCGATCGGCCTCGCTGCGTCAGCTCGCGCACGCCGCGCGCGCGTCCGCGCGGGCCGTGCCGACGCGGAGCGGACGATGCCCTGCGCCGACCCCGCCGGCGAGCTCGAGGCCGTAGCCGACCCGGTTGCGCACCGCGGGGATCGAGCTCCTCGCGAGGCCTCGTCGGGGATCTGCTCGATGTTCTCGCGGCAGCTCGCCGTCGCCGGCGCGCCACCGCGACCCACGCCGGCGACGGTCGGCCACGTCACCGTGTTCGACGTCGAGCCGACGACGAGGCCGAAGTGCCCGGCCCGGAGCGACAGCTCGTAGATGTCGGCCCGCGGAGCCGCCTGGCGGATCGCGCGCACGCCCGGCGGCGGGCGCGATCTCGTCGACCGAGCCGACGACCGACAGGATCGGGCAGGCGATGTCGGCGAGCGTCAGCAGCCGGTCCTCGATCACGAACCCGCCCTCGAGCATCCGGTTGTGGGCGATGAACTGGCGCAGGAAGTCGGCCATCGCCGGACCCGGCCACGCGACCCAGCCGTCGGCCTCGAGGAACCGCCGCTGGCCCTCGCGCGGGAGCAGCGCCTCGCGGTCGTGCAGCTGCAGGATGAACTGGAGCTGGCTGCGCAGCGACTTGACCGGATCGAGCAGCCGGAACCCGGTGCGGCTCGCCCACGCCGGCAGCGCCATGCCGCCGGAAGACGCGCTCGGCCAGCACCCCGGCGGCGCCGGCCGCGATCTGCTCGGGGAGGCCGAACGGCATCGCCAGCCGGGTGTCGACCGGGCTGCCGAACGTGATCAGCGAGCCGAGCCCCTCGTTGCGCCGGTACGCGGCGGTCTGGTAGCAGAACATCCCGCCCTGCGAGTAGCCGCCGAGGTGGACGTCGCGGCCGGTGACCTCGCGGACGCGATCGACCGCGTCCGAGACGGCGAGCACGTGGTCGGCGAGCGTGCGCTCGAGGCCCGCCCTCCTCCTGCTCGGGCGCGCCGAAGTCGACCACCCACGGGTCGACGCCGTGCTCGCGCAGAATCGTCACCGCGCTCGTCGTCGGCGACACGTCGTACACCTCGGCGGCGAGCATCATCGGCGGCACGAGCAGCACCGGCGGCCCGCGCGTGCCCGGCCGCGTCCGGGTAGTAGCGCCGCAGCCGGTACACGCGCTGCTCGCTGCACCACCTCGTACGGCGACGGCTCGCTCGTCGGTCTCCAGCCCGCCGAACCGCGCCACCTCGAGCGCGTTCTGCGCGGCCGCGCCCAGCCGGGACACGGGCCGGCTGATCTGCTTGGGGATCAGGTCCATCGGCGTCCGCGTACATGTTCTCGGAACGCGCGCGTGGGCGCTACGTGGGCAACGAGCTCGCTCCGGTCCGCACACGAGCTCGCTCCGCGCGCGGCGCTATTGTCGCCCTGCCAACAACGCCGAGGTGAGCATGCTGAGCCTGGAGCTGGGGACCGTGGAGTACCGGACCGAAGACCGCGTCGCGTGGATCGTGCTCAACCGCCCCGATGCGCTCAACGCTTGGACCCCCGAGCTCGGCCGGGATCTGATCGCCGCCATCGATCACGCGGCGCAGGACGACGACGTGCGCGCGATCGTCCTGACCGGCGCCGGCCGCGCGTTCTCCTCCGGTGCCGATCTCAAGTCCGGCAGCCTGCTCGGCGGCGACGGCAAGCCCGATGTGCGCACCCCGCTGCGCGAGGTCTACAACCCGCTGATCAGCCGCGTGCGCACCGTGCCCAAGCCCGTCGTCGCGGCGGTCAACGGCCCGGCGGTCGGAATCGGCTGCTCGCTCGCGCTGGCCTGCGACCTCGTGCTGGCGGCGGAGTCGGCCTATTTTCTGATGGCGTTCGTCAACATCGGCCTCGGTCTCGACGGCGGCGCCTCGCAGACCCTGGTCGCCCGGGTGGGTCACGCGAGGGCGTTCGAGATCGCCTACCTCGGCGATCGGATCCCCGCCGCGCTGGCGTCGCAGTGGGGCCTCGTGAACAACGTCGTGCCCGATGTCTCGCTCGTGCCTGCGGTGAGCGGGCTCGCGGCGCGTCTGGCTGCGGGCCCTCCGGGCTCGTACGCCGCGATCAAGCGGACGATCAACCACCGCGCCTACGCCGGGTTCGACGAGCTGCTGGAGCTCGAGGCCGACGTCCAGCAGGAGCGCGCCGGCTCCGCTGATTTCATCGAGGGCGTGATGGCCTTCATGCAGAAGCGCCGGCCCGAGTTCACCGGGACCTGACCGCCTTCCCGTCAGCGTGACGCCCGCGGTCCGCATTCGCTCCGTCACCCGGGCCGATGTCCCGGTCGTGTTCTCGATGATCGTCGAGCTGGCCGACTACGAGCGGGCCCGCGAGAGCGTCATCGGCGACGTGTCGCTCCTGGAGCGGGCGCTGCTCGGGTCCCCGCCTTCGTGTGAGGCGGTGATCGCCGAGGTGGGCCCGGCGGTGGCGGGGTTCGCTCTGTTCTTTCCCACGTTCTCCACCTGGCTGTGCCTGCCGGGGATGTGGCTCGAGGATCTGTACGTGCGGCCGGAGCACCGCCGGGCGGGGGTTGGCCGCGCACTGCTCTCGCACCTGGCCGGCGTCGTGCTGGAGCGCGGCTACGGGCGGCTCGAGTGGTCGGCGCTCCGCTGGAACGAGCCCGCGCTGCGCTTCTACGACGCACTCGGGGCCGAGCGGATGGCCGAGTGGGAGACCCTGCGGCTGGCCGGCCTGGCGCTGCGGGACGTGGCCGGCGCGCCGGCGTGAGCTCGGCGCCGGGCTCGGCGTCGGCGGAGCCCGAGCCGGGTCCGGGACTCGCCGGGCCGAGTCCCCCGCCCGGCGGCGCGCGCGTCGGGCTCGGGACGGTGGCGGCGCAGTGGACCCGGATCGGCCTGACGGGTTTCGGCGGGCCGCCGTCGCACATCGCCCTGCTGCGCCGGCTCGTCGTCAGCGACCGCCAGTGGATCGACGCGCGCGAGATCGAGGACGCGATCGCGGCGTGCAACCTCCTCCCCGGCCCCGCCTCGACCCAGCTGGCGATCTACTGCGCCCGCCGCGTCGGCGGCGTCTACGGCGCGATCCTCGGTGGGCTCGGATTCATCGTGCCCGGTGTGGTGATCGTCACTGCGCTGTCGGCCGTGTTCCTGGCGAGCGCGCCGCCGGCCTGGATCCGCGGGGCGGGCGCGGGCGCCGGTTCCGCGGTCGCCGCCGTCGCCCTGCAGGCAGCGGCGGCTCTGCTGGGTCCGAGCTGGGCGCGGGTCACCGCGCGGGCCGGGGTCACCTGCGCGATGGGTCGTCTACGCCGGGCTCGGCGTCGTCGCGGGGTCGGTACTCGGCCCGCTCGTGGTGGTCGTACTGCTCGTTTGCGGGCTGGGCGAACTGGTGTTGCGTGCGTCCGGGTCAGGCGCCACGCCCGGGTCAGGCGACGCGCCCGGGTCAGGCGGCTCGTCCGGGTCAGGCGGCGCCCCCGGCGGGCGTCTGCCGTCGTTCGCTCCCGCCGCGTTGTCGGGGCTGAAGGCGCTCGCGCCGCCGGTCGGCGCGGCGGTGACCGTCGGCGGCGTGAGCGCGCTGGCCTGGGTTTCCATCAAGGTCGGCGCGCTCTCCTACGGCGGCGGATTCGTGATCATCCCGCTGATCCGCGGCGACGCCGTGTCCACCTACCACTGGGTGACGTCCGCTCAGTTCCTCTCGGTCGTCGCGCTCGGCCAGGTGACGCCCGGTCCGGTTGTCGCCACCGTGGCAGCGATCGGCTACGCCGCGCGCGGGGTCGGCGGCGCCGCGCTCGCCTCGGTGATCGCGTTCGCGCCGTCGTTCCTGTTCGTGCTGATCGGCGCGCCGCAGTTCGAGCGCCTGCGCGCGAACGCCCGCGCCCAGGCGTTCCTCGACGGCGCCGGCCCCGCGGCCATCGGCGCGATCCTCGGGGCCGCGATCCCGCTCGCCGGCTCGCTCACGCAGACGTGGCAGTTCCTCGTGCTCGCTGCGGCGGTGGTGGCGCTGCTCCCGGCGCGCCGCGGGGTGGTCTCGACTCTCATCGCGGCGGCGGTGATCGGCGCGGTGATCGGGGCGGCGGGAGGACCGCTGCCGCACTGAGCGGGTCTGTCGGCCGCGCCGCTACCGGCCGCGGTCGATGCTCGCGTGTCCGGAGAAGCTCAGGATCTGCTGGAAGCCACTCGGCCGGTTCGTGTAGCGCAGCGTGAACCCATCGAGCCCGAGCGGCGCGAAGTCGATCCGCTCCCGATTCGCGTCCGAGCGCCAGTCGGTTGGGTCGGGTCCCTGCTGGGCGGCCAGTACCGCACCGGCGCGGTTGAGCGCGGCCCACAGCAGCCGGCGGCAGCGCCGGAGCTTGCCCCCGCCGCAGTAGCGGACGCGGAGCGGCCCGCGAACCTTCTCGCCGAGCAGCGAGCGCAGGTCCTTGCTCATGTAGATGTGCCAGCCCTTCGTCTGCTCCCGTCCGGTGGGGAGCGCGGGGCCGTTCCACGGCTCGTCGAAGCGCGGGTCGAACACCGCAAGCTGGTCTCGGAGCTTGGGTCCGAGTACCGAGGAGGCCCAGGCGTCCGCGATCCCCGGCCAGGCGACGTCCATGATCGCCGCGCCGGGATCGGTGATCTGGCCGTTGCCGGTGCGGTCGAGCCGGCTGCCGCCGTGGCGATGCCAGTCCTTGAGCAGTCGCAGCATCTCCGCGGCGCGCCGGCTCGGAGCCTTGCCGGTGCGCAGCACCTTGGAGATGAGCGGCTCGATGTTCTCCTCGCGCACGTCCTGAGTGGCGGCCATGTTCATCGCGGCGACCAGGTTCGCCGGGCTGTACCGGCGGTGGTGGCCGAGGTCGCGGATCAGCAGCTGCACGCGGTGCGCGCGCGCCGAGCGACCAGTTGTCGTCGGGCGCCTCGTAGCCGCCCTGTGTCCGGTTGTTCCAGTTGATGATCACCCCGCTGGGCGGGTTGACTCCCTGCGGATGGTCTCTGGCGGGCACCCACCCGCGCCACTCCTCGTGGCCGCGACCGTCGATCGGCAGCGCCGGGTCGACGTTGCCCGGGCGGATCGGGATCAGCCCGCTCGTGAACACGCCGATGTCCTTGTCGTCGATGTAGAACGAGTTGAACGTCTGCGGGGTCTGGCTCGCGGCGCGGATGAACTGGTGCACGTTGTGGACGAGACCGTGCGCGAGGTCGTGGTAGAAGAGCAGATCGAGCGCGTCACGGCCGTAGCTCGATCGCTTGCGCGTGACCGCCACCAGTCGGCCGTGCACGCGCGCATACCCGATCACCGGCCCGTGCACGGTGCGGTAGAAGGTGAGCTCCTTGCCGCTCAGGCTGCCGGCGTCGAACAGCTTCATCGACCGGCAGCGGCCTTTGTACAGGTAGCGGATCCGGCTATGCCCGCACAGCGTCTCGACGTACGTGTCGATGATGTCGAGGCCGGCCGACGTGAGCGTCCACGCGGCGTCTTGGCTACGCCCGATGAAGATGTAGCCGGGGAAGTTGGCCGACATCGCGCCGCGCTCGTGAATGCCGGGGCCGTCCAGCTCCATCTCCTGCACGAGCCCGGGGTAGTCGAAGCCGATCTGCGGGCCGGCGACCATCAGCGGGTGGTGGGTCGTCGAGCGCGCGCCGGAGACCATCAGGGTGTTGCTCGCCTGCGCGCCGTCCCCCGCCGCCGGCAGGCCGGCGTTGCTCGGGGTGAGGCTCCCCGAGTCAAGGATCACATTGCCCTTCGTGCTCCGGGGCGGCGGCTCGAAGTGAGCCTTGCCGGGCAGGCTCGCGGGGGCCTCGGGATCGTTGGCCTCGCGGAAGTCCTGCCACACCGCATACCCGCGGTACTTGCCGAGCCGGCGCTCGAGGGCGGACAGGAACTCCGATCGCGCGGCCTCCTGGCCCCCGCCCTGGCCGACGAACTGTCCCTTGAGCGCGTTGAGCGCGTAGATGTCGTTGCGCGTGAAGTCGGCCACGTTCGAGAACAGGCCGAGCGTATGGCCATGACTGTCGATGTACCCGTTGATCCCCTGGATGTAGACGTCGATGTCGTGCAGGACCTCGCGGCCCTTGCGGCCGTGGCGCAGCAGCACCTTCGTCTGGTTCGCCAGCGTGGCCTCCGTCTGCGCGCTCGGCTTGAACGACTGGAGGCTGACGATCAGGTTGAGCGCGCTCTCCCCAGGCGCGTCGATCGCCGCCAGCCGCGAGTCGTAGCGCGCCTGTTGCAGCAGCGACGATCGGTCCTCGGCGACCACCCAGCCGGCACCCCAGGTCACGTCGTCCTGGGTGACTCCGTGAATGTGCGGGGTGTCGTACACGTCCCGGATGATCGTCACGCCCGGGTGCGGCACCGTTTCCGTCGTGAGCGGGCCGGGCGTCGGGTCGCCGATCGTGTCCGGCTTGAAGTACTGGCTCAGCTGCGGCTCGTGCACGTTGCCGAACAGCGGCGTCAGCGCGTCGTACATCCGCGCCTGCCGGTCGGCGCCCGACGGCGCCGGGATCGTCCCGTACTCACCCGCCGGCAGAATGTCCAACGCAATCGGGGCGTAGTCCTTCGACACGCTCCCGCCCGCGGCGGCGCAGACCGCAGTCAGACCGGTCCCCAGGGTGAAACACGCCGCGGCCAGCGAAACGACGAACACGACCAGCTTCTGACGCACGGGGCTTCCTTTCTCCGACAACCGAACCGGAGCCTCCCTCGCCGTCCGGCACGCTACTCGATCCACCTGGTGCGGTGTGCGGGACGGGCGGGTCCAGGTCGCACGGGCCTCCCGGGCCAGCTGGGTTCTCATGTGCGCCGTATTCGGGCCCGAGAGCCACCACGTCCGGCGGCAGGCCAGTCGGAGACCACACCGGCCGGGGGGTGGAGTTGCTATTGGCATCGCTATGCGGGGACAAGAGCGACCACCCGCGTGGCCGCGTGGCCGCGTGCCGCGTGTCGACGGCCGCGAGTCCCAGGCCGCGGCTCCCACGGATGCTGGCCCACGCGGCTCCCACGGATGCTGGCCCACGCGGCCCCGGCGGCATCCAGGCAATAGAAAGCCCCCGCCGAAGCGAGGGCTTTCCGTAGCAGGCCTGTAAGCCGGATCTTGTCGAGAGCAGTCATCCATCTGAGCGGCCTACCCGGACCTTGGCGAGCCGCCTGCGAACGGTCCTGCTTGGCCTAGCATCAGGTGGGGTTTACCTGGCCGCCGCGTCACCGCGACGCCGGTGCGCTCTTACCGCACCATTTCACCCTTACCGGCCCGATGCGCTGCAGCGGCACCAGGCTTAGGCGGTGTCTTTTCTGTGGCACTTTCCCGCGGGTTTCCCCGGGTCGGCGTTACCGACCACCTCGCTCTGTGATGTCCGGACTTTCCTCGAAGGCGTACCTCCGCGACTGCTCAGCCTGCGGCGGGAATCATAGCCCCCGAGACGCCCTGCGCTGGATTGGCGGTTGCAGCGGGCCGGCGAGCGGGCATCCGCCCATTGCCCGCGGCGGCCGTCGGTGCCCGCGGCGGCCGTCGGCGCCCGCGGCGTGCGGCGAGCCCGGCCCCCGGATGCGGCTCGCGCGCGGAGCGGGGGGACCGGCCGCAAAAAGCCGGCGGCGAGCGCGCCTGCTAGGACAGCGTCGAGCCGCAGTCCGCGCAGCGGCCGCCGACGGGGCGGGCGTGGGTCGCGTAGACGGGCCGAAGCTCGTCGCCGCAGACGGGGCATTCGACGACGGCGCGGGCGGTGAGTCCCTCCCACACGCCGGCGATCAGATCGTCCAGCGTGGGCTCACCGCCCGCCGCGTCGAACAGGCTGGGAGCGTCCATGGTGAGCAGCGTGGTCATCTGAGCACGCCCCTCACGTGATGCTCCGCATCAGCCCGACGACCTTGCCGAGGATCCGGACATCGCGACTGCGAATCGGCTCCATGGTCTCGTTCTCGGGTTGCAGCCGCACATGGTCGGACTCCTGGAAGAACCGCTTGACGGTGGCCTCCTCGCCGACCAGCGCGACGACGATGTCGCCGTCGTTGGCGATCTCCTGCGGCCGGACGACGACGAGGTCGCCCTCGAGGATGCCGACGTTCTTCATCGACTCGCCGCGTACGCGCAGGACGTACTCGCCCTCGACGCCACCGGCGGCCTCGGGCGTCTGCACGTAGTCCTCGATGTTCTCCTCGGCGAGGACCGGCTGGCCCGCGGCCACCTGGCCGACGAGCGGAAGGCCGGGCCGGACGAAGCCGCGCACGCTCGCCGCCGCCCGGTCGAGCAGCTCGATCGCCCGGGGCTTCGACGGGTCACGCCGGAGCAGGCCGATCCGCTCGAGGTTGGCCAGGTGGGCATGCACCGTTGAGGAGGATGCGAGCCCGACCGCCTTGCCGATGTCGCGCACGGTCGGTGGATAGCCGTACTTCGCCGAGTAGCGCTTGATGAAGTCGAAGATCTCCTGCTGGCGTTTGGTCAGATCCATCCGTCACTCCTTGCTCGGTCAGGCCCTGAGGGCTCCCCGTCGAACATGTGTTCGCAAATGTACCTGTGCGTTCGGACGGATACAAGCCATCCACCCAATGTTTCCCGCTGCTCAGACAGGCATATCGCCGGTTTCCGCGGGTGCAGCCGGGGGGTGCCACGGGGGTGCGGCGCTGAGGCGTCGACGGTGCACTCGGGGGGCCACGCGCCCCCACGCTCGACTCTCGCGGAACCCGCGCCCAGGGTTATACTGCCCGCCTCACGCGCCTGTGGCGGAATTGGTAGACGCGCAAGGTTGAGGGCCTTGTGGACTGAATGGTCCGTGGAGGTTCGAGTCCTCTCGGGCGCACTGGGAAGCCCTGCATGTGGGGGCTGTTGCGCAAAGGTCGCCGGGAGGCGATCTTTGTCGCTGAAGATGGGGATTGTGCGGCGGCTTGGCCGAGGCCGCGGACCGGTTCGGGTCCGTTCAGGCGGGTTGCGGTGTGCAGCTTCCGAGATCGCGGTCTTGACAGGCTGCGGGCTTCGCCGCCCGGGCTCCGATCGACAGTCCTTTGGGGGTCGGCCGTTTGCGTGCCCACGCTAGGCATCTACCTCTTTTCACCGATCGTTACTTGAGGCCTCGGCTTGTGCGACGCCGCCGGCGTAGCGCGAACGTACTCAGCGGGCTCGGCAGCGTCCGTTTGTCGATCCCGTTGTGAGACGTGCCCTACGTCGACGTGGCTTTGAAATCCGCTTGCCGTTCGGCGGACCGTGATCGGCTCGAGCTCGCACGTCTGCCTGGCCGGCGCTCATCGCCTCGGCACCAGGGTCTGCGCGAGGGCCCCGCTCCCGAAGCGCTGCTCTTCGACGACCTCGAGCTTGAGGTGCTCATCCAGCTTGGCGAAGGGGCTGTGGCCCGCGCCGATCGCAATCGGGACCGTCGACAGCTGGTATTCGTCGACGAGACCCAAGCGGGTCAGCGATTGGGCAAAGTCGGGACCGCCGTGAACCAGAATCGTCCCCTCGTCGTCTCGGGCCTTCAGGTCCGCGATCTCCACGCTCAGATCCCCGCCGAAGATCTCGGCCGGCCCCCATTCCGCGTTCTCCAGGGTGTGGGAGAAGACAGCCTTCGGCTTCTCGTTCATCGCCGCAGCGATCGGCCCCTCCGACGCGGCCCAGTGCGGGCCCATGATCTCGTAGCTGCGGCGGCCCATCGCGTGAACGCCGGCCTGCTCGAGCGCACGGAGGTTGCGCTCCATCGAGTCCTCGCCAAACCACTCGAACATCCATTCATGGGTCCCGTCGGGGCTGGTCGCAAACCCGTCGAGGGACACGACCATCTTGAGGATCACTTTTCTATTGCTCATGGACGTAGAGACCGATCGTCTCGCGTGAACTAATCGTTGATGCTGGAAAGCTGGTCACTGCTCTATCGCAGTTCTCCTTGGTCGGCGAGACGGCGATTTCCCGACACCGCCGCGTCGCGTAACGCCCGGCGCGCGACTCAATCGCGCATCGGCGGTGAGCAGATCGCAGTCCAGGACCTGGGCAAGCGCGACGTACGAGGCGTCGTAAAGCGGACAGGTTGGCGCGGAGCTCCCGCGCGCGGTCCAGCAGCGCGAAGACGGAATAACTGGTCATTCCCAGGCGTCGTAGGGTGTCCAGGGCAGCCCAGCACGAGTCGCTCCAAGCGTTCGACGACATCGTGCTAAGGGCCTGGGTATCTGGCGGGAAAAATAGGCCCGTTAGATACCCAGGCTCACAGAAAACGGCTGCGCGGCCGGGGAGGACCGCGCCGGCCTCTGCACGCCCCCAGCCCCCGCGCGCTACGGCGGCCACCCGCCGGCTCCCGGCCACGATCGCCCCTCCGCCGAGCGCCCCTCCGCCGAGCGCCCCTCCCCCGAGCGCCCCGCCACCCGGTTCCCCGCCGGCCGGGCGCGCCGGTCGGGCTTCAGCACTGGGACGGAAAACAGCCGGGTCGAGGGAGATCGATGATCAGGACGCCGACGTGGCGGTGTATGAAGCCAAGCGAGCCCACGGTCGCGTTTCATCCGCACGACGCGGCGGACCGAGCCGGCTGAATCGGTGCAGACCGCCGCCGAACGATCAGCCACGCCCGACAATCGCCGGATAGCACCTGCAAAAGCTGAATTAAACCTCCCAGGGCTCGTCGGAGGTACCGAGAATGCGCAACGATAGTTGAGCGGACCTGCGCCGGTCGTCTGACCGCATACTCGTTCACCCCTCGAACTGCTTCGGCCGGAGCCATTGAATGGCAGGCTGAGCCGTGGGCGCAGCGCGACAGACGGATCGCGACCGACAGACGGACCGCGACCGACAGACGGACCGCGACCAAAGGGTGTCCGACGGCGCCATGCCCCGTCGCCGGAGCATCGTGGGCTCACCGGCTGATCCGTCCGATTGGGGCATTCTCCGCTCGGCGTTCGATCGATCCCCGAGCGGCATGGCGGTGACCGATCTCACGGGTCGGTGGCTGGAGGTCAACGAGGCGTTCTGCCGCTTGCTTGGCTACAGCCACGCTGAGCTGGAGCGTGCTTCCTACCGGGAAGTCACCCACCACGATGACGCCGCGGACGCGGCACGGTTCATCGCTCGCGCTGTCGACGGATCCGTCGACAGCGAGGAACGCGACAAGCGCTACGTGAGAAAGGATGGATCGGTCGTCTGGGCTCATGTCCGAACCGAGGTGATCCGGGACACGGACAGTCAACCCCTGTTCTTCGTCACCCACGCGGACGACGCCACGCAGCGACGAGCCACCCAGCACCTGTTCCAAGACAGTGAGCGGACCCTGCGTGCCTTCATCGACAACACGCCGGCGATGATCTCGGTCAAGGGGCGCGACCACCGGTACAAACTCGTCAACCGAGAGTTCGAGGAGCATTTCGGGCTTCAAGGCGCCTGGATCCTGGGCCGCACTGACGCCGACATCCTCCCGCCGTCCAAGCTCGCGCTGGCCCGTGCGCAAGACACGTCGGTGCTCAACGACGGCAATCACACCCAGGAAGAGGAGATCGTCGAGGTGCGCGGCCGCGATCGGCTGCTGCTGCGAACGAGATTCCCTCTCAAGGACGAGTCCGGGGAGATCCAGGGCGTGTGTACCGCGTCTACCGACATCACCGATCGCCGTCTGGAGGAGGTGGCCAAGCGTGAACGGCTGCAGTGCTCGGAGTTGATCTATTCGGCGTTGGCTCAGGACCGTCTCGTCCTTTACGCCCAGCCGATCGTGTCTCTCACATCACCGCAGCCGAACACCGTCGAGCTGCTCGTCCGGATGCGCAAGAGCCGCGAGAGCGCCGAACTGTCGCTACCGGGCACGTTTCTGCCGGCGGCGGAACGCTTTGATCTGATCACGGCGATCGATGAGTGGGTGATCGACCGGGCGGTCGCGGTGGCGGCCGGCGGCCGGCGGGTCACCGTGAACATCTCGGCCAGGACGATCTCTGACCCGCGCCAGGTTGACCGGATCGAAGCGAGTGTCAGCTCCAGCGGCGCCTCGCCAGGCAATCTCGTGTTCGAGGTCACCGAGACCGCCGTCGCTGACAATCTCGATGCGGCGCATGGCTTCGCGGTTCGCATGCGCGACCTCGGCTGCGCGATTGCGTTGGATGATTTCGGCGTCGGCCACGGCTCTTTTACCTACTTGAGGCATCTGCCGATCAACTACCTGAAGATCGACATCCAGTTCGTCTGCAACCTGATGGCCAGCCCCGACGATCGGCAGATCGTCGAAGCGATCATCGGAGTCGCGCACCAATTCCAAATCGAGACGATCGCTGAAGGAATCGAGGACCAGGCAACGCTCGACCAGCTCCGGCTGCTGGGGGCGGATTATGGGCAGGGATTCTGGATCGGACGACCCGAGCCATTGGCAGGGAGGCTGACCGTATGACCGCCGACGAACGAACCATCTCAGCGAAGTCACGCGAGGCGAGCAGTGCCGACGAGCTGGCCCGGGAACAGAGCCTCACCGACCTTCAGCAGGCACTGGCCGACCGTGAGCAGCTCGCCGGCGATCAAGACCAGAACCGGATCGACCGGGCGCAGCTGAGCCACGACGAGCAGCGACTGCTCGACGCGGCGACCGACCGTCTGCCGAGCCCCAACCTCGATGATCGCCAGGTGCGGATCGATCGTGAGCAACTGACGCGCGACGTCGGCCAGGAGGCGCTCGACCACGCTCAGGGAGGACGCGACAGCCAGCAGGCGGCGCTCGACGAAGCCCGGCTGCTTGACCTTGCCGCCGCGGCCCCGCCGCCGGCAGCCGACGGAGACGGTCATCCGGCTGGCCGCGATCGACCGCGCGGTCGCGGCGCGAGAGCGGGCCGAGATCGCCCTCGCCCGCGCCCAAGCGGCCATTCTGCGCGCTCAGGCTTCAGAGGCCCGGGCGCGGCATTTGACCAATCCAACGGCTGAGAATCCGCATTGACCACATCACGCGTCCGCTCTCCTCGCTCCACCGCTGCGCGCTCCGGTCGCGGCGCCGGCTTCACGCCCCTCGGGGAGGAGCCGGGCGGCGCCGCGACCGCGGCCACCGCCCGATCTGCGACCGCGCCGAGCCCGGCCGATTGGGTGGCCTCGGCACTCGAGGCAGCGGTGAAGGCCCGCGCCCCCGGCGTCCACGCGTCGACCCCACTTGTGCGTCAGCTGGCCGGCCGCGCGGCCAAGGAACTCGGGCTGGGCCTCGAGGCCCGGGATCTCCTGGACATCGTGGTACGGGTCCGCGACATCGGGATGATCACTCTCCCCGACGCGGTCCTACTCGCCTCCACTCCGCTGTCGCCGGCGGACTGGCAACTCGTCAGCCGTCACCCGGTGATCGGCTCCGAGATCCTGGAGGAGTTGTCGATCGTCGCCCCCGCGGCGGAGATCGTGCGGGCCCACCACGAGCGCTGGGACGGCGAGGGGTACCCCGACGGGCGCCAGGGTGAGGACATTCCGCTCCTGAGTCGGATCGTGGCGACCTGCGATGCGTTCGCGGCCACGGCGGGCGATCGGCCCTACCGCCGCGGGTTCGGTACCGAGGCAGCGCTCGAACTCATCGGCCGCGAGAGCGGGACGCAATTCGACCCGGCCACGGTCGCCGCGCTCCTCGCGGTGCTCTCGCGGGAGCGCCAACCGATGGCGGAGGCCAAGCATGCTGCCGTCGCCCACCGCAGGGTGGCCGCGCTGGCGCCGGACGGGCAGCTCGATTTTCGCGCCGCAGTCGCGGAGTTCGACCACGTGCCAGCGCTCGCGCCGGCGGTGGAACGGGTACTCGCCGCGACGGCATCTGAGACGACAACGGCCAGGGACCTCGTCAGGGCGGTCGAGAGCGACATGGGCCTGACGGTGGCGGTCCTGCGACGTGCCCAGCCCTTGCGGGCCAGCCGCGCGGTCATCAATAACGTCGCCGACGCGGTCATGGCCCTCGGGCCGGACGGCATCGCCGAGGCGGTCAAGACGGTCCCGTGGGCCGCGTTTCCATGGCGCACGTCACCACTGGAGACGTTGATGCATCGTTCTCTCGTCCACGCGCAGGCGGTCGCGCGGGCCGCGGATCGGATCGCCCGGGAGCTGGAACTCGATCAGCGCGACGACCTTCTCGTCGCGGCCCTCCTCCACGACGTCGGCAAGCTCGTCCTCGGCCGGGCGATGCCGGAGTACGACGGAGCCACCGACCGCACAACCACTCCCGAGGCCCGAGCCCGCCGGGAGCGACAGGCATGGGGTATCGATCACTCGAGCATCAGCGGAGTTCTCATCCGCCGATGGGGGCTCCCGGCCCGTCTCGCCGACACCGTCGCGAGGCACCACAGCGCGCGCGACTCGAACGAGATCGCGACCCTCGTGCGACTGGCGGACATGGCCGCCCACCATGCTCAGGGCAACGCCATCGATCGCGACGAGCTGTTGAAATTGGCACACACGTGCGGAGTGTCAGCGGCAGCGCTCCGCGAGATCCTGTTCGATCTCCCGCACGCCGGCGGAAGCCGTCAACGCCGAGCCGAGCCGTCACCGCTCTCACCACGCCAGACCGCAGCGCTCAGAGGGCTCGCTGACGGCAAGGTCTACAAGGCGATCGCGCTCGACCAGGGGACGGCCGTCAGCACGGTGAGAACGCACCTGCACAACGTCTACCGCAAGCTCGGCGTCTCCAATCGCGCGCAGGCGGTCCTCCGCGCCACCGAGATGGGATGGATCTGATCTTTCGGCCACCGCGACGGATCCGATTCCAGCGACGCTCCCCGCCTTTGAGAAAACGCTGACCGACGCCGGTCATCCCGGGTTATCGTCGCCGTACCAACCCCATCAGGAGGACCGGATCATGTTCGTACGTGTTGTCAGGTTCAACGACGTGAGCGCTGAGCGGATGGACGCGATGCTGGCTCGGATCGAGGCGGACGGCCCGCCTCCGGAGGTCAAGATCACCCGCCTTCAGGTGCTGTTCGACTCCGAGCAGGGAACGGCCGTCGTCCTGCAGCAGTTCGAGACGGCCGAGGACCTGGCGGCCGGGGCGCGGGTGTTCGCGGCGATGGACGCGGCCGACACTCCCGGCGCGCGCACGTCGGTCGACGCGTGCGAGCAGAAGCTCGACATGACGCCCTGAGCGCCGGCCTCGCCGCGGGTTAGTCGCACGGCACGGCGAGTAACCTCGGCGAGTGGCCGAACGTCGCACCTCCGGCACCGCCACCGCCACTGCCACGCTGCGCTCGGTGGCAATGGCGGTCCCGGACCGCCGCGTCACCAACCGCGAGATCGCCCACAGCCTCGGCGTCGACGAGGCATGGATCGCCAAGCGAACCGGGACCTGCGAGCGGCCGTGGGCGCAGCCCGGCGAGCGGATGAGCGACGTTCGCGGCGCGCGCCGGGCGCGCAGGCGGTCGAACGAGCCGGCATCCCTGCCGGGGACCTCGACCTGGTCATCGTCGCGACCTCCACCGCCGACGAGATCACCCCGAACGCGGCGCCGCTCGTCGCCGGGCTGATCGGCGCCGAGCGAGCTGGAGCGCTCGACGTCGGCTCTGCGTGCACCGGCTGGCTGGCGGCGCTGGCGATGGCGTGCGGGCAGATCGAGTCGGGGCGGGCTCGGCCACGCGCTCGTTGTCGGGGCCGATTTCCTCTCGCAATTCCTCGACCTCTCCGACCGGGACACGACGCCGCTGTTCGCCGACGGCGCCGGGGCGGCCGTCGTCTCGGCCGTCGAGGCCGGCGCGCCGGGGCGGATCGGCCCGGTGCTGCTGCGCGTCCGACGCGGGCGGCGCCGAGCTGATCCGCCTCGCGCGCAGCGGCAGGATCGAGATGCGCGGCCAGGAGACGTTCCGGCGGCGGTGGAGGCGCTGTCGGCGGCGACCGAAGAGGTCCTCGACCGCGAGGCTGTCGCCTTTGACGACGTCGACCTGTTCGTCTATCACCAGGCGAACTCGCGGATCATCCGCTCGGTCGGGCAGCGGCTCGGGCTGCCGCCCGAGCGCGTGGTCGACTACGTCGACCGGTTCGCCAACTCGTCGACCGCGACGCTGCCGATCGCGCTCGCCGTGGCCGAGCAGGAGGGCCGGCTGCGGCCCGGCGACCGCGTCCTGCTCGCGGCCTTCGGCGGCGGCTTCACCTGGGGCGCGACGCTGGTTCGGTGGCCCGGCCACAGACCGGCGCAGAAGCGCGACGGCGCCTAGAGAACGCGCTCGTACACCCGGAAGCGCTTGACGATCCGCCCGCCGAGCGCCTCCATCGCGCGGTTCATCGAGTGGTTGGTCTCGAGGATCCAGCCCATCTCGCCGCCCTTCTGACGAGTCCGCTCGCCCGAGCGGTACTGGGCGAGGTAGAGCGCGACGCCGGCCCCGGTGTGCTGGTACTCGGGAATCACGCCGAGGAAGCCGACCCGCACCCGGTCGATGATCCGGCCCTTGGTTGAGGTAGTACCACCAGCCGAGCGGGAGCAGGCGTCCGCGCATCTTCTTGAGCACCTGGTTGATGTCGGGGACGGTGATCGCCATGCCCGGCGGTCTGCCCATCGACCTCGGCGATCATGAACCAGTCCTTGCGCGTAGACGAGCTGCAGGTCGAGCGCGTAGGCGTCGAGGTCCTCCTTTGAGTACGGGACGAACCCCCAGTTGCGCGACCAGGCCGAGTTGTAGACCTTCGGCGAACTCGTCGAGCTCGCGGCGCAGGCGCCGGCGCGACATCGACCGCACCCGGACGCCGTAGCGGTCGACTGCGCGCGCTGGGCGATCCGCAGCAGCTGCGGGCTGACCTGCGCCGCGTCGAACACGTGGCGCTCCCACATCAGCAGGTCCATCGCCTTGGTCAGCCCGGCCGCCTCGCAACGGCGCTGGTAGTACGGCGGGTGCCACGGCTGCTTGATCATCGGCTCGCGCTCGAACCCCTCGATCAGCACGCCGCTCTCGTCGTTCATCTGGAAGTCCATCGGGCCCAGCATCCGCTCGCACCCGCGCTCGCGCAGCCAGCCCTCGGCGCGCGGCGAGCAGCGCGGACAGCACCTCGGCGTCGTCCTCGAACTCGAGGAACCCGAACATCCCGCAGCGCGTCGCCATGGAACTCGTTGAAGGCCCGGTCGATCTGCGCGGTCACCCGTCCGACCACGCGACCGTCGCGCTCGGGCCAGGAAGTACTCGGCCTCGCCATGGGTGAAGTACGCGTTCAGCCGCCGGCGTCAGGAACAGGTAGCGCTCGAGCTTCAGCGGCGGGATCCACGGGGTGCCCGCGTGCAGGCGGAACGGCAGCGCGACGAACGCTCGCAGATCCGCGAAGCCGCGCACTGGGCGCACCTGCACGCTCACGAGCTGGACGGTATCGGAGTGTCTACGGCCCTCCACGCTATGCTCGCCCCTGCGAGGGCATCGTGGGGCGAGGTGACACGGATACGAACGCGTTGGACTACGACTGGATCGTGGTCGGCTCGGGGTTCGGCGGGAGCGACGAGCGCGCTGCGCCTGGCCGAGAAGGGCTACCGCGTCGGGTGCTCGAGTGCGGCCGGCGGTTCGACGACGAGGACTTCGCGAAGACGACCTGGGAGGCGGCGAAGTACTACTGGATGCCGAAGCTGGGGATGAAGGGCGTGTTCCGCCTCACCGCTGTTCAAGGACGTGTTCGTCGCCTCCGGCTGCGGGGTCGGCGGCGGCTCGCTGGGCTACGCCAACACGCTGTACCGGGCCGCGTCCCGGCTTCTACGCCGACCCGCAGATCGCCGGTCTGATCGACTGGGAGCAGGACCTCGCCCCGCACTACGACGAGGCCGAGCGGATGCTCGGGGTCACGACCTACGACGAGGACACGCCGGCCGACCTGCTGCTCAAGGAGTACGCGGAGGCGAACGGGTTCGGCGACACGTACGCGAAGACGCGCGTCGGCGTGTTTCTCGGCGAGGCTGGACGGACGGTCCCGGACCCGTATCTTCGGCGGCGAGGGGCCGGCGCGGACCGGCTGCGTGCGCTGCGGGCAGTGCATGATCGGCTGCCGTCACGGCGCGAAGAACACGCTGACCAAGAACTACCTGTGGTTCGCCGAGACGCCGCGGCGCCCGGGTCATCCCGGAGCGAACCGTGACCGACGTCCGCCCGCTCGGCGGCCGGCGACGGCTCCGATGGGTACGAGATGACGCACGAGCGCTCGGGCGCGTGGCTGCGCCGCGATCGCCGCCGGATCCGCGCGCAGCGGGGTCGTGCTCGCGGCCGGCGCGCTCGGGACGAACAAGCTCCTGTTCAGCTGCAAGCTGCGCGGCTCGCTGCCGAGGCTCTCCGACCGGCTCGGCTACCTCGTGCGGACGAACAGCGAGTCGATCCTGGCCGTGACCGCGCCCGACGACGCTCGTGACTTCACCCGTGCGGTCGCGATCACCTCGAGCGTCTACCCGGACCCCGACACCCACATCGAGCCCGTCACCTACGGCAAGGGCGCCGACTCGCAGTCGCTCCTGTACACGCTGATGACCGAGGCGGGCAGGCGGGGCACCCAGCCGCTGCACCTGCTGCTCAACGTGGCCCGCCATCCGCTCCAGGCGATCCGGGCGACCCGGATCCGCGGCTGGTCGCGGCGGACGATGATCCTGCTCGTGATGCAGACGCTGAACAACTCGATGCGGCTCAAGGTCAAGCGGCGCTGGCCGAACGGGAACGTCGTGCTGACGACAGAGCAGGACCCGAACAACCCGAACCCCGACAAGGTTCCCGCCGCCTACCGCGCGGCCGAGTGGATCGAGCGCCGGATCGGCGGCGACGCCGCAGGCCGATGATCATGGAGGCGCTGCTGTCGATCCCGAGCACCGCCCACATCCTCGGCGGCGCCGTGATCGGGTCCGGTCCCGACACCGGCGTCGTCGACGCCGACCACCGCGCGTTCGGCTACGAGAACCTGCTCGTGTGCGACGGCTCGGCGGTCCCGGCCAACATCGGCGCCAACCCGAGCCTCACGATCACCGCTATGACCGAGCGGGCCATGAGCCGGATCCCTCCGGCCGGCGGAACGGCGCCCGCGGACAGCGCCACGGCCGGCGCCCACGCGGCGGCCTGAGCCCCAGCGGCGGCCTGAGCCCCAGCGGCGGCCTGAGCCCCCGACGCTCGCCCCGCCTCAGCCCGATTCGACCATCCCGGTCCGCCGGAACCAGATCCACAGCCCGATGGCCGACAGCACCAGGCTGCCGACCCCGAACACGGCGAACACCCAGAAGGCGTCGATCTGGCGGACCATCCAGCCGAAGTTCATTCCGAAGAACCCGGTGATGAACGTCAGCGGCAGGAAGATCGTGGCGATCACGGTCAGCTGCTTCATCGTGTCGTTCTGGCGAACGCTGATCTCGTTCTGCTCGAGCGAGATCACGGCCATGTTCGCCTGAAGCACGACGGCAAGCAGGTCGCGTTGGCCTGCGACCTCCTCGTTGACGAGCTTGAGGTGGTCGTTGACGTCGCGGAAGAACGGGCGCAGCCGGTCGCCTGCGTGCAGGTAGGCGCCGCGCTCGAGTGCGTCGAGCGGCCCGAGCAGCGGGTGCACGGCCCGGTAGAAGTCCGTCACCTCGCGGCGGAGCTTGTAGATCCGCTCGGTCGCCGCCGCGGAGCCGCCGAACACCGTCGACTCCACCTCCTCGACGTCCTGCTCGAGCCCCTCGACGACCGGCGCATAGTCGTCGACGATCTTGTCCATGATCGCCCACAGCGCCGCGGCCGGGCCCTCCCTGAGCAGCTCGGGGCGGCGCTCGAGCCGCTGGCGGGCGCCGTGCAGATCGCTGGCCGCGCCCTGGCGGATCGTGATCAGGAACCGCGTGGACAGGAACACCGACACCTCGCCGAACTCGACCTCGTCGACCTCTTGCACGTAGCGAGCAGTGCGCAGCACGGCGAAGAAGATGTCGGCGTCCTCGTAGTGCTCGACCTTGGGACGCAGGTGAAACGACTGGGCGTCCTCGACCGCCAGGTCGTGCAGTCCGAACCGGGCCTGCACCTCGGCCAGCTCGTCGGCGTCGGGCTCGTAGAGCCCCATCCACACGAAGCCGTCCTGGCCGTCCGCACCGCATACACGGGCGGCCTGATCGAGCTCCATCGGACCCTCGTGCTGCCGGCTTCCGTCGTGGTAGTGGGCACAGTCGACGATCACCTCTCAACCTCCTCCGGAACGCCCAATGGGTGGATGCCGGGATTGTCCGCCCCCCGGCGGCGAAGCGCACGCCCACCCGCGCGGTACGTTGATGTACCATTGATGCCATGTCCACCGAACATGTCGACGTCCTGATCGTCGGCGCCGGCCTGTCGGGCGTCGGCGCCGCATGCCATCTGGCCACCAAGCTCCCCGAGAAGCGGGTGGCGATCCTCGAGGCGCGCGACGCGATCGGCGGCACCTGGGACCTGTTCCGCTACCCCGGGATCCGCTCGGACTCCGACATGTTCACGCTCGGCTACGCGTTTGCGCCGTGGGATGACGCGAAGGCGATCGCCGACGGCCCGGCGATCCGGCGCTACGTCGTCGAGACCGCCCGCGAGCATGGCGTCGAGGAGCTGATCCGGTTCGGGCACCGCGTCGTGGCCGCATCGTTCTCCAGCGAGGACGCCCGCTGGACGGTGCAGGCCGAGCGCGCCGACGGCGGCACGGCGGAGCTGACCTGCGACTTCCTGTGGGGCTGCACCGGGTATTACGACTACGACGAGGGCTACACGCCGCGGATCCCCGGGATCGAGCGGTTCAACGGCCCCGTCGTGCACCCGCAGCACTGGCCCGAGGACTTCGACTACCGCGACAAGCGGGTGGTCGTGATCGGCAGCGGCGCCACGGCGGTCACACTCGTCCCCGCGATGTCAAGCGACGCAGCGCACGTGACGATGCTCCAGCGCTCCCCCAGCTACGTGCTCTCGCTACCGGCCCGCGACCCGCTCGCCGACCTGCTGCGGCGGATCCTCCCCCGGAAGCTGGCGTACGCGGTCGTGCGCTGGAAGAACGTGCTCGTCGCGTCGGGCTTCTACCAGCTGTGCCGCCGCCGGCCGGCGTTCGCCAAGCGCGCAATCCGGCGGATGGTGCAGCGCCAGCTGCCGCCGGGCTATCCCGTCGACACGCACTTCCGGCCGAGCTACGACCCGTGGGACCAGCGCGTGTGCCTGGTGCCCGACGGCGACCTGTTCGCGGCGCTCACCTCGGGGCGGGCGTCCGTGGCCACCGGCGTGATCGAGACGATCACCGAGGACGGAATCGAGCTCGCGTCCGGCGACAGGCTCGAGGCCGACGCGATCGTCACCGCCACCGGACTCAACCTCAAGGTCGCCGGCGGGGTCGCGATGACCGTCGACGGCGAGGCGGTCGACTACGCCCAGACGATCAGCTACAAGGGCATGATGCTGAGCGGCGTGCCGAACATGGCCGTGACGCTCGGCTACACGAACGCGTCGTGGACGCTCAAGGCCGACCTCGTGGCTGAGTACGTGTGCCGGCTGCTCGGCCACATGGAGGCCCACGACCTGGCGATGTGCATCCCGCGCCCGCCCGATCCGTCGATGCCGACAACGCCGTTCCTCGACCTCAAGTCCGGCTACGTGCTGCGCTCGCTCGAGCAGCTGCCCAAGCAGGGCGCGGTGCCGCCGTGGCGGCTGCACCAGAACTACATCCGCGACGTGGTCATGCTCCGGCGCGGGAGCCTCGAGGACGAGGGGATGGCGTTCAGGCCCCGTCGGGCGCTCGCAGACGGCGCATCCGCTGCCCCACCAGCGGCCGCAGCCGCCGCACATGCCTGAAGCTGTTGAGCACGGGCAGCGGATCGCCGCGCGCGAACACGGCGTGCACGGTGCCGCGGTGGGGCACGACGCCGTCGGCGACGGTGCGCCAGTCCGAGCGCGCGGCGGCCGCCATCAGCGCGCCCGCATCGCGCTCCTCGCAGCGGTAGCGAACGCCGACCCGGTACTCGCCGCACTCGGGCTGTGAACCGAGCAGGCAGTCGAGCCAGATCGCGGGCAGGTTGAGCCCGGCCCCGATCGCCAGCCCGATCGAGCCGTACATGTGCGGGTTGAAGTCGATCACGTAGTGGCGCCGCCCGCTGCGCAGCACCTGGATCTCGAACACGCCGCTCCAGCCGATGAGCTCGATCAGCCGGCTCACCCGGGCGCGCAGGTCCTGGTCGGCGACGACCGTGTGCGCGCTCGCGCTGACGCCGGCCTCGGGCGGGTAGATGCGGTCGGCCACCTGATGCAGCGCGCACACGAGCCTACCCCTCCACGCCACCCCGCAGATCGCCTCGAGCTGCGTGCTGACGAACGGCTGGACGAGGAACGACTCGGCGTCGGAGGCGGCGATCAGTTCGTGCAGCTCGCGCGAGTCGGCGACGCGCTCGGCGCCCGTCGTCACCAGGCGGCCGTCGGGGCCGGGCGTGACCTTCTGCGGGGTCTTCACGATCACCGGATACTCGAAGTCGTCGAAGTCGACCGGCGTCCCGCGCCGCACCTCGAACGTCTCCGGGGAGCGCAGCCGGCTGGCGCGGCCGAGGCGCACGAGCTTCGACTTGTCCGTCGCCCGGTCGATCGCCCGCGCTTCGCACACGCCGACGGACACGCCGGCCGGGAACCGGCCGGTGCGACCGGTGAGGGCCATGATCGCCCGTTCGGTGCCGGGCAGCACCGCGACAGCCCCGATCGCGCCGGCGGCCTCGGCGAGCTGGTCGGCGTATGCGGCGGGATCGAGCGCCGGATCGCCCACCCGCACAAAGCCGCCGGGGGCCCGCGAGCGGCCCGTGTACGCGCCGCGGCCGACCACCGCCACCCACGGCTCGTGGCCCGCGGCCCGGAGGCCGCGAACGGCGGCCAGCACCCCGTAGGACGGGACGTCCTCGGTCATCAGCACCCGGGTCGCGGGACCCGCCCCATTCGTCGCCGAGACTCCCACACGCCCCAGATCGCGCAGCACGCCCAGATTCTGACCGACTCGGTGAGGATTTGTGAAACTCACCGGCTCCGTGGAGCACAGGATCCGGCCAGCTGAGCAGATCCACACGCCGGCCGACGTGATCGCCGGGGTCGGCCCCGGCCTGTCGAGAGGGGTGCTCGTGTTCGGCTCGCTGCCGCCCGACGGGCGCGACCTCGACCTGCTCGTGCGGCGCGCCGAGGAGCCCGCTGTCACCGGCTGGCTGCTCGCGCACGGGTTCGTCCAGCGCGGAGTCGAGTTCGTCGCCTTCGGTGGCTGCACCGCGGTGGCCGTCGACGTGGTGCCCGCGGACGGGTGGCGCCTGCGGGCCGACGAGCTGGGCCGCGTGTTCGACGAGGCCGTGCCCCTCCCCGGCGCGCCGGGCTTCCTGCACCCCGCCCCCCACCATGTGCTTCTGATCGCCGCCAGAATCCAGGCGCGCTCGCGCGGCCCGCTCAAGGCCTCTCGCCGCGAGCGGATCGGACGTGCGGTCGGCGCTGATCCGCGCGCCTGGTCGACCGCCCGCGAGCGGGCGCCGCTGTGGGGCTCGGAGGCCGCCCTGTCGCTGCTCCAGGCGATCGTCGAGGACCGGCCGTCGACAGGCCTCCGGGCGCGGGCGGCCAGCGAGCTGATGGCCCGCGACCCGGCGCTGCGGCGCCCGTCGGTGCTGCTGCGCCGGGTGACGCGGGCGCGGCCGGGGCGGCGGGTGGTCGTGGCCCTGTCGGGAATCGACGGCGCCGGCAAGAGCACGCAGGCGGAGCACCTGCGCTGCGCGCTCGAGCGACTGGGGATCGAGGCCGCTGTGCTGTGGCCGCCGTCGCAGAACAGGCTGTTCGGGATGCACCCGGCACTCAAGCGGCGGCTGCTCGGGCTGCTGCGGCGCAGCGGCCGCCCGATCAGCCACGCAGCCCCCGACGGTCCCGCGGCCATCGGGCCGCCGGATCAGACGCTCCCCGAGGTCCCCGGGTTCCCCGACCTTCCCGGCCAGGCCGCCCCCGTGACCGAGATCCTGGCCGGGCTGGTGGCCGTGTCCCAGATCCTCGCGATGCGCTCCGCCCGCCGCCGGACGCCGGGTTCCGCCCGCGTGCTCATCTACGACCGCCACACGCTCGACGCGATTGTCTATGTCCGCCACCGCTGGGGCCACGGCCGGCCGTTGCGCTGGCAGTCGGAGCTGATCCGCCGGCTGGCCCCGCGGGCCGCGGTCGCCTACCTGCTCGAGATCGCGCCCGAGCGCGCGCTGATCCGCAAGCAGGACTTCCCGCTGCAGAACCTGCGCGAGCGGGCCGCCCTCTATCACCGCCTCCACGCCGGGCTGGGGGTGACCGCGCTCGATGCCGAGCGACCCACCGAGGAGCTGTGCGCCGAGATCGCCCGGGCGGCGTGGTCGGCGGTGCGCAAGACTGAGGGCTGACCGCACCCCTCCTGGAGGCCTGATGAGCACGCACGCCATGTCGACCGTTTCCCCTCTGCGCGAGCGCGCCGCCTGGGCGGCGCTCGAGAGCCACCACGCCGAGATCCGCGAGCGGCACCTCCGCGACCTGTTCGCCGAGGACGAGGGTCGGGGCGAGCGGCTGACCGCCGAGGCCGAGGGCTTGTACCTCGACTACTCGAAGAACCGGATCACCGACGACACCGTGCGGCTGCTCGTCGACCTCGCGCGCGAGTCAGAGCTCGGGCCGCGGATCGAGGCGATGTTCTCCGGTGAGCGGATCAACGTGTCGGAGGGCCGCTCGGTCCTCCACGTCGCGCTGCGGATGCCGAAGGGCCGCTCGCTGATCGTCGAGGGGGTCGACGTCGTCGCCCAGGTCCACGAGGTGCTCGATCGCATGTCCGCGTTCGCCGAGAAGCTGCGCTCGGGGATCTGGCGCGGGCACACCGGCAGGGCGATCCGCAACGTGGTCAACATCGGGATCGGCGGCTCGGACCTCGGGCCGGTTATGGCGTACGAGGCGCTGCGCCACTACAGCCAGCGCGACCTGGCGATGCGGTTCGTCTCGAACGTCGACTCGACCGACTTCGTCGAGGCGACCCGCGACATCAACCCCGAGGAGACGCTGTTCATCGTGTCCTCGAAGACGTTCACCACGCTCGAGACGATGACCAACGCCCGCTCCGCGCGTGAGTGGACGCTGGCCGCCATGCAGGGCAACGAGCGGGCGATCGCCAAGCACTTCGTGGCCGTCTCCACGAACGCGGACGAGGTGACGTCGTTCGGGATCGACACCGACAACATGTTCGGCTTCTGGGACTGGGTCGGCGGGCGTTACTCGATGGACTCGGCGATCGGCCTCTCGACGATGCTGGCCGTCGGGCCCGAGCACTTCCACGAGATGCTCGCCGGCTTTCACGCGATCGACGAGCACTTCCGGACTGCGGCGTTCGCGCGCAACCTGCCGGCGCTGCTCGGGCTGCTGGCGGTCTGGTACGGGGACTTCTTCGGCGCCCAGACGATCGGTGTGATGCCGTACGAGCAGTACCTCAAGCGGTTCCCCGCGTACCTCCAGCAGCTGACGATGGAGTCGAACGGCAAGCACGTGACGCTCGACGGCGGGCACGTCGACTACGAGACCGGCGCCGTGTACTGGGGCGAGCCGGGGACCAACGGCCAGCACAGCTTCTACCAGTTGATCCACCAGGGGACGAAGCTGATCCCGGTCGACCTGATCGGATTCGGCAAGACGCTCAACCCGCTGCGCGACCACCACGACCTGCTGATGTCGAACGTGTTCGCCCAGGCCGAAGCCCTCGCGTTCGGCAAGACGCTCGAGGAGGTCCGGGCCGACGGCACACCGGAGGAGATCGCGCCGCACCGGGTGATGGAGGGCAACCGCCCCACCAACGTGATCCTCGCCGAGCGGCTCACGCCGCGGATCCTCGGCAGCCTCGTGGCCCTGTACGAGCACAGCGTGTTCACCCAGGGTGTCGTGTGGGGGATCGACTCGTTCGACCAGTGGGGCGTCGAGCTCGGCAAGGCGCTGGCCAAGCGGATCATCCCCGAGCTCGAGAGCGACGAGGAGCTCGACCACGACGGGTCGACGAACGCGCTGATCCGGCGCTACCGCTCGATGCGCTGAGCCCTCCGAAGGATCGCCACCAGCATCGCCACGTCCGCGGGGTCGTGGTCGTGGCCGTGGATCGAGACCATGTACGTGACCCGCCCGAGCGTGGCAAGCGCCGCGTCGTGGCCCTCGAGCTGGCCGTCGTTGTCGGGGAAGCGGTACATCGTGATCACGTGCCCGCCGATCCGGCGCACCCACAGCGTGCGCGCCGGGTGCTTGGGCGCTGTCGCGTCCCAGTTGCGGATGTCGAACTCGGCCGCGCTGAGCGCCCCGAGCGTCCCCGCCCCGACCTCCCAATGGATGTGCCCGGGCACCTGCCCGTTGTTGAACGACATCGTGTACAGGTCGCGGCTCTCGAACTGCGGGCCGTACATGTCGTGATCGGCGGTGACGCCGTCGGCGGGGACGAGCGGCGGGCAGATCACGGTGAGATGGGTCGCGCGGGCGGCGGTGGCGCAGGTTGCGCGGACCCGGGGCGACACGTGGGTCGTGAGGCGCAGCCAGCCGGCCGGGGCGAGCGCCGGACCGGGCGCCGGCCCTGAACCCGCGCGGTGCGACGCGCCACAGCCGGCCAGAACGGCGACGAGGAGGATCGAGCCGCGCGGGCACCGCACACTCCGTGTACGCACGGCACGGGCGCGCGGGTCCCAGAGCGACTAGTGTCCTGTTTGTGAAGTGCGTGCGCACCGAGAGGTGCCACTGGTGGATGCCTGGCGCGGACGCAGGACCCGACGTGTACTGGAGGTACACGAGGGTTCGAGGACAAAGCCAGGCGCCGCCAGGGGTGCCTCGAATGCGTGCGAACTTCGCAAATGGGGCACTAGCCGGCCGTCCGCAGCAGCCGGCGGCGGGCGGCCGTCGCCGAGGCCAGCCGGCGGTTGACGACGCCGACCTGGCGGACCACACCGCCGCGCACGAGCACGACGCCGTCGACCCGGCGCCCGGGAACAACGTACCAACGGTTGCGGCCGATCCTGACCGGAGCGCGGGCGTGCAGGCGACGGGCCGCGCGTCCGAGCCGCCGCCCAGGCCGGACGCCGCGCAGCGCGTAGCGGTGGTTGGCCGTAAGCGCGATCACGATCCGGCCGCGCAGCCGCCCACGCGACCCGTAGCCGGCCCGAATCCCGGGGCCGCCGGCGAAGCAGAACACGTCGATCCGGTGCCGGGCGACGCGGTGGCGAGGAAGGATCGCGCGCGCCCGCGTGCGAGTGAAGCCGAGCCGCAGCGGCCCGAGGCGCGCGCCGCGCAGGCGGCCCGTCGGCAGCGGGCAGCCGCCGCCAGGGGCGTTCGAGCCGGCGCCAGGCGTGCCCGACAGGTGGTGCGCATCGAGCCACGTGACGACCTCGTCGACCCAGGTCGAGAGCGAGCGATGGACCATGAACAGATGGGCCGTGGCCGGCAGCAGGTACTGGGTGACGTCGCAGCCGCAGTGGGCCTTGTAGTACGCGTAGTCGGCCATCGCCGCGGACGGCGGGTCCGTCGTGTCCTCGTCGCCGCTCGTCAGCAGGACGGGGATGGACGGGCCGATCATCGCGATCGAGGCGTCGTTCTGGGCGTACATCGCGCCGAGGTCGGTGATCTCGCCGTACGGCGAGTCGAGGAACGGGGGCTTGCACGCGATCGCGACGACGTACTGGACGATCCCGGGCGTGAACGTGTTGAAGTCGAGGCAGTTCTGGGTGGTCTGGAAGAACTCGAAGTAGTCCGGGTGGCTCGGGTCCGGGGTGAACGACCCGCCCGACGAGTTGCCGCCCAGCGGTGAGCTGCCCGAGCCGCCGGCCGAGCCCGAGATGTCGGTCTCGATCATCGCCGCCACGTCGTGGTACTGGCCCGGGTAGCCGGCGACGACCCAGCCCCCGGCGCTGTGGCCGATGATGATCACCCTCTGGCTCATGGTGTCGGCCCGGGTCGTCGGGGCGCCGCAGTCGCCACCGGGCGCGATCTGATACCCGCCGGACCTCACGTCGCCGACGACGTCGTGCAGCATCGCCCGGTGCGCGGCGGTGGTCAGCGTCTCGCCGCCCCCCTGGTGGTCGAAGTAGCTGCTCTTTGCGTATCCGAGCCGGTCGTAGGAGAACACGAGGTAGCCGGCGCTGGCGAGCGCCCGAGCCACGGACCAGGTCGGCGAGAAGTCCCAGTTCTCGGTCGAGGAGCCGATTCCGTGGACGAGCACGATCGCGGGAGTCGAGGCGGTCACCGGGCCGTCGGCGAACCGCTGGCCATAGAGGATGCTCTGGCCACCGGCCGGGTTCGTCACCGGCAGGCACACCGACGTCACCTGCATGTGCGTGTCGAACACCATCCGCGGCGCGTCGGCCGGGCCGGTGATCGGCAGCGTGAATGCGGACGCGACCGCGGGGGCGGCGAGGGCGAGGGCCAGCCCGGCCAGGAGTGCGGCGAGGGCATGATGCGGGCGCTGCGGACCGAAGCTCATCGTGCGCTTGTATCGCGACGTGCGGCCGGATGGCAACTCGGAACCGGCGGCGGGTGCCGCGTGCGAAGCTCGCCTGCGTTCCCAGGAGACCACTAGGCGATGGGGCCGGAGGGCGGCGGGGCGCCCTGCCCGCCGTTGTCGCCCGGCTCATCCGGGGCCCGGATCCATTCGACGATCCGGCCGCCGGCGATCACGAAGTTCGTCCGGGCGGTCACCCCGCCGCCGGAGCCGCACGAGCTGCCTCCGGGCCCAGGGCGCCCGGTGAGCTCGAACAGCGCGTTGACATAGCGGCCGCGCATGTCGGCGGACAGGAACCGCGCCCCGCACGGAAGCGACTCATTGGCGGCCACCGCGTCGGCGGCCGAGCGGATCCGGATCACCGACACCTGGCCGCCGGCGGCGCCGTTGATCATCTCGCTGGGCAGTGCGAAGTAACGCGCCGCCCCGCGCACGTCCCCGTGGCGCAGGGCGTTCGACCAGGCACGGATCACGTGCACCGCGGCCGTGTTGGCCGGCGCGCCGGTCGGCGCCGGAGTGGGGATCGTCGTCGTCTGCTCCTGCGGCGCGGTCGGAGTGGGGCCCGCGTGGGTCGTGCGTCGCGCGGTGTGGTGGGCCGAGCCGCCGCAGCCGCCGAGCAGCGCCGCCGCCGCGGCGCCGGCGAGCAGACGAGCCGCCGTGCGCATCACCCGATGATGCCACCCGTCGATCAGCGGCCGACCCGCATCTCGAACAGCCGCACGGTCACCGTCCCCGGCATGCCGTCGAGGCTGATCGTGTGCGCGCGCGGGCTCAGCCCGAACGGTGCCGGGAAGTCGGCCCCGGGCGCGGCCGACATCAGCAGCCCGTCCCCCGCCGTCCCCGGCACGAGCCGGTAAACCGCCCCGGCGTTGACGGTCAGGTAGCGGAAGTCGGCCCGGTAGACGAGCGTCCGCAGTCGCTCGAGGCCGGACACGCCCGCGCGGCCGAGCTCTGCGTACACGATCGTGCCGGGGCGCGGATCCGGGATCCGGATCGGGGTGCCGTTGCCGGCCTGATCGGTGCGCAGCAGCCGCGGCGCACCGCACCGGTCGCGGCCCTTGCCGAGCACCTGCCAGCGCGGGGTGCTCTGGAGCGCCACGTAGTTGCACAGCAGCGCGAGCGCCTGGCCGGGCGGGTCCCACGTCGGGTTGCGCCCATCGATCGAGCCGGTCGCGTAGCTGGGGTCGACGAGCGCTGCGTTCTCGCGCAGGATCCGCTGCGGCGCGCTCGCGGAGCGGAGCTTGTCGGCGTTGACGCGATCAAGCGCGGCGGTGTACGCGCTGTAGTCCTGGAAGATCGGCAGCGGGTCCCAGTGCAGGTCGTAGGCCCACACGAGCGACTCCTCCCACGGGAGCACGTCGACGGTGTGGCCGTGGAGCAGCTTCAGCGTCGAGGGCGCCAGGCGGTACTGGAGTGCGAGCGCGACAGCCCCGACGAACTCCGTCTTGGACGGGTGCAGCACCTGGTCGACCTCGGTCCGCGCGGTGCGGAGGTGGTCGAGCGGGTTGACGTCGAGTGGCTCGTGCAGCGGGCGCGGAGCGGCGAGCGCGATCACCACCGCGCCAGCGACGGCCAGCCCGCTCACAACCCAGCGCCCGCGTCGTGGCATCGCGAGCACCACCGCGATCGCCGTCGAGAGCAGGATCTCGACGTGGCCGGTGTCCTGGCGGACGACCGACTCCTTGTACAGGTCGAAGCTCGCCAGCCCGATCGCTGCCGCCGCCGCCCATCGCCTGCTGCTGGGGCCGGAGGCGAGCCACGCCCCGGCGGTGAGCGCCACCGCCACCGCGATCACCCCGGGCACGTACAGGCTCGAGGCCGACGTCGTCCCCATCGCCTCGCTGTAGCCGGACACGACCTGGAGCGCGTTGCGCACGAACGGCCCGACGTTGCCCACCCCCTGCCCGGCCACGAACCACAGCACGATCACCGACAGCAGCCAGCAGCCCGCGAACGTGGCCAGTCGGCGCAGGCGGCCGGGCAGTCCGAGGGGCGTGATCGCGCACATCGCGAGGATCGCGAGCCCCGAACGGGGCAGCGCGAGGATCTCGCTCGCTCCCAGGACGCCGCCCCCGATCACGACGAGCTGCGCCGCGAACGGCGGCGGGTCATCGGCCAGCGCCGCCAGGCACCACACGCCGGCCAGCGCCACCGGCACCTCGATCCCCGGCGCGGCGGCGAGCACGAGCAGCGTCAGCACGAACGCCGGGAGCGCACCGAGCGCCCGGCGGAGCAGGTACACGACGCTCACGCACAGGGCCACGTACAGGAGCGCCGAGTACACGAACGCGATCGCGGCCAGGCCGCTGAACCACACTCCCGGCAGGCTGAGGAACCCGAGCGGTCCGTACGTCCACACGACCTGGGTGCCGAAGTGCAGACCGTCGTGGACGGCCAGGTACAGCGCGGCCTGCCAGCTCGGATCGAGCCCCGACGACGGGCCCAGCAGCACGACGTTCCAGCTGCCGATCGCCGCGATCAGACCGAGCACCACGCTCGATGTGAGCACCCGGAACGGCCGGGAGCCCGCCAGCCGGGGCGGGACCGTCGGCAGGCTGGCGGGACGCCATCTCACGCGATCGCAGACGCTAGCGAAAGCACCAGCGGCGCCAGCGCTGCGCGTTCCGGTCAGCTGACGGGCGCGCTCAGCAGAGCGTCGCGCGCGCGAGCGAAGCGCGGGCCGCGGCGACCATCCCCGCCGCGATCTCCGCGACGTCGTCGTCGTCGCAGACGTATGGCGGCATCGCGTAGATCAGGTCGCGGAAGGGCCGCAGCCACACCCCGTGCTCGACCGCTGCCTCGGTGGCCGCCGCCATCTCGACGGGGCCGGCGAGCTGGATCACCCCGATCGCCCCGAGCGTCCGCACATCCGCGACCCCGGGAAGTCCGCGCGCCGCGTGGAGCCCGTCGCTGAGCCCGCGCTCGATCCGCCGGACGTCGTCCTCCCAGCCGCCGGCGGCCAGCAGCCCGAGCGAGGCGAGCGCCGCCGTGCACGCCAGCGGGTTGGCCATGAACGTCGGGCCGTGCATCAGCGCGCCGCCGTCGCTTGAGGTGATCGCGGCGGCGACCTGAGGCGTGCAGATCGTCGCCGCCAGCGTCATGTAGCCGCCGGTCAGCGCCTTGCCGACGCACATGATGTCCGGGGCGATCTCGGCGTGCCCGCAGGCGAACAGCGTCCCCGTGCGGCCGAACCCGGTGGCGATCTCGTCGAGCACCAGCGGCACGTCGTGAACGTCGCACAGCTCGCGCAGCAGACGCACGACGGCGGGGTCGTAGAACCGCATCCCGCCCGCTCCCTGCACGACCGGCTCGACGATCACACCGGCCAGCTCATCGTGGTGGCGGTCGAACGCGTCGGCCATCATGCCCGCGTACTCGGGCGTCAGCTGCCTCGGCGGGCGCTCGACGAACACGTGCTCGGCCAGCGCCCCGGCGAACAGGGCGTGCATTCCGTCGACCGGATCGCACACCGCCATCGCCCCCAGCGTGTCCCCGTGGTAGCCGCCGCGGAGCGTCAGCAGGCGCCGGCGGCCGGGGCGGATCTGCAGGCAGATCTTGATCGCCACCTCGACCGACACCGATCCCGAGTCGGCGAAGAACACGTGCTCGAGCTCGCCCGGCGCGATCTCGGCCAGCGTCGCGGCCAGCCGGACGGCCGGCTCGTGGGTCAGCCCGCCGAACATCACGTGCGCCATCCGGCCGAGCTGGTCGTGTATCGCCGCGTCGATCGCCGGGTGCCGGTAGCCGTGGACGGCGCACCACCACGAGGCCATCCCGTCGATCAGCTCGCGATCGTCGGCCAGCTGAAGGCGCACCCCCTCGGCCGCGACGACCGGCAGCGGCGGGGCCGCCGGCGGGAGCGGAGAGTACGGGTGCCAGACGTGCCGGCGGTCGAGCGCCAGCAGCTCGTCGGTCCCGAGTCCGGGGGCGGTGCCGAGCATCGCCGCGGACGTTACGCCCTGAGGCGGCGGCTCCCCCCGCGGCGGCTCCCCCGCGGCGGCTCCCCCCGCCCGGTCAGTCCCGCTCGATCATCACCGAGGTCGCCTTCACGACCGCGGTGGCGGACACCCCCGGCGCGAGCCCGAGCTCCTCGATCGAGTCACGCGTGATCGCGGCCGTCACCAGGTGCGGACCGGCCTCGATCTCTACCAGCGCCATCACGCCGTCACTCTCCACCGAGCGCACGACGCCCGCGAACCGATTGCGGGCCGAGCGCGACGTGCCGGTCGCATGGCGCTCGGTGCGGGCGCTCAGACGCCTCACCTCGGACGCGGGGACGAGCCGGTGGTTGCGTTCGTCGCGCTCGGTGTGCAGCCGGCCCGACCGATCCCAGCGACGGAGCGTGTCGACGCTGACGCCGAGCGCCGCGGCCGCCTCGCCCAGCGACAGATGCCTGGTCATCGGTGCGGAGAACTGATCATCCGCGGGCGGAGAACTGGTCATCGGTGCCGAGAACGTAACACCGGCGCGCGAGGTCGGGCAGGCGCGTGCGCACTGCGGCACTTCAGGTTGAAGATACCTGGGCACTACATGGGTAGATAGGATCGCTGCCGTGACCTCTGCCATACCGTTCCCCCCTCGCCCCGCGACGCTCCGGCGCATCTGCGCGCTGGCCACGTCGGCGCTGCTCGCCGTGCTCCTCCTCCCGGCGGTTGCCGCCCGCGCCGACGACGCCCACACCCTGACCGTGGTCGGGACCAGCGACGTCCAGGACTCCGGCCTGATCCCGAACCTGGTCACGCCGATGTTCGAGAAGGCCTTCCCGCAGTACAAGCTCAACTACGTGAGCGTCGGCACCGGCGTCGCGATCAACGACGCCGAGAGTGGCCTGGCGAGCGCCCTGCTCGTGCACGCCGCGTCGCTCGAGAACCAATTCGTCGCCCAGGGCTTCTCGAACGAGAAGTTCGGCCGGGCGATCTTCTACGGCGACTACGTGCTGCTCGGACCGAAGAGCGACCCCGCCGGAGTGCTTGCGAACAGCCCGCACGACATCGCGGGCGCATTCGCGCGGATCGCGGCGGCGGGCGCGGCCGGCAAGGCAGACTTCGTGTCCCGCGGCGGCACGCCGGGGACGACGGTCCAGGAGCACGCGATCTGGGCGCTCGACTCCGGGACACCCGGTCTGACCCTGTGCGACGTGAGCGGCACCAACGGCGGCGGCGAGGCGCCGAGCACGCAGAGTGGGCCGTGCCCGACGACGAGCTCGAGCCCGTCCTGGTACCACACCACCGGCCTCACACAGGGGCCGAACATCGAGGCCGGCAACACGTGCAACTTCCCCAACGCGGGTCACAACGGCAACGACTGCTACGTGTTCACCGACCGTGGCACGTACGAGTGCCTGATCAGCTCGAGCTGCGCCGGAGCCGGGAGCGCGGCGCCCACGAACCTGCAGATCGTCACCAGGGACAACAGCGCCTCGGCGAAGGGCGGGAGCACCCTGCTGGTCAACTCGTTCCACGCCTACGCGATCAACCCGAACAAGTTCAAGGGCAACCCGAACGTCCAGCTGAACACGACGGCGGCCGAGGACTTCCTCAACTTCATCACCTCCCCGTCGTTCCAGGCTGAGCTGAAGAGCTACCTCGGCTCGACGAACGATCCGCCGTTCATCGCCGACGCCGCACCGGCGATCACCCTGTCGAAGGGCTTCCCCGCCAAGACGAAGGGCGGCACGAAGATCACCGTGACGGGCAACATCGCCAACCTGGTGCCGGGCACCCCGCCGCTCTCGAACGAGCCCGTCACGGTCAGCGAGGTCGGCGGCGGCCTCGCCGCGGGGATCCCCGTCGCCTCGGCCAACACCGACTCGACGGGCGCGTTCACGATCACCTTCAAGGCGCCGAGCACCGGCTCCTACCAGGTCACGACCGGGCAGATCGAGAAGATCGAGAACGCGTCGCTGAACCCGGCATTCGGAGACATCCTCCAGCCGGGTGCGACGGCTTCCTTCAAGATCACGGTCAGGGGCGCGGTGCAGGGGCTGTCAATCAAGGCCGTGCCCGGCGGCGTGCTGGCCACCGGCTCGGTGCTGCCGGGCACCAGCCACGTCAAGGGCACGGTCGCCCTGCTCGCACGTCACGGGAACACGGGCGCGTTCAAGAAGGTCGCCTCCGCCCGGCTGCACAGCGGGCAGGGCAAGTTCGCCCTGCTCGCGTTCGGCAGGCCGGGGCCGTGGTCGGTCAAGGTCCGCTTCTCGGATCCGGGCCAGATCGTCGCCACCATGACCGGCACCAAGAAGGTCAAGGTCCCGGCGCGTGACCGGGCCAGCGTGCGGACGACCTCGTTCTCGGTCTCGCACGGCCGGTTCACGCTCAAGGGCAAGCTGTCCCCAGCCCCGTCGTCGGGCGAGAAGGTCCAGCTGCTGGCGCTCGGCGCCGGTCCGACCCAGGGGAGCAAGAAGAGCATCGCCACCGCGCTGACGGCGGCCGGCGGCGTGAAGCTCCGCGTCGTCGCCACCGGCACGGTCAAGGCGGGCGCGACCACGTTCACGATCCAAGGCAAGCTCCGCCGCAAGCAGTTCTGGGAGGTGGGCCTGCGTTACGCACCCGGCGGGTCGGCCGGCCTGGCGTACGGATCGCTGAGGACGGTTCGCGTACCCTGAGGCGGTGCCGCGCGTTCGATCCAGGCTGTGCGTCGCGGCCGCGATCTCGATCGCGGCCACGGCCGTTCCCGCCTCGGTGACCGCCGATCCGAGCGGGTGCGAGAAGGGCCAGACCGGTCCGGTCGGCACCGATGCCTCGACCGCCGGCGGGGTCAACATTCACCTCACCGCGGGCAACACGGTGATCTGGTGCCCAGCCTCGGTGATCGAGGCGAACTCGGACGTCCCGCCCGACACGAACTACCCCGAGCGGGCCACGAGCCGCAGCCCGAACGACAACCCTGTCAGCAACGCGATCTCGATCAACAAGCTGCTGACGCTCGCCGGGCTGAACCCGACCGCAGTCGGGTTCACGCACGTCGTGCGCTCGACCGGCACCTGGGCCACGCTCGACCGCTCCGATGTGTCCGCCACCCCCTCGTTCCAGGACGGACTCAAACCGATCGTGTGGATCAACGGCGGCGAGACCGATTACCTGCGGCCGCTGCGCAGCAGCACCGACACGAACGCCCAGGACTTCGTCACCGCCCAGGGCGGCGCCGCGATCGACCTGTTCGTGTCGAGCGGGCAGCTGCTGCAGGTGTTCGCCACGGGCAGCCCCCAGAGGGTGCAACGCAACCAACCGGTGTCGTTCGCGGCCGCGGTCGCCAACGCGACCCCGGCCGATGGCAAGCTCACGTTCAGCTGGGACTTCGCGGACGGCTCGGTGGCGAAGCATCACGCGGTGCAGCACAGCTTCTCCTCCAACGGCACGTATTACGTGGTGGTGACCGTGAGGGGCAGGGCCAACGACTCGGGCGGCGCCTCGGAGCCGGTGCCGATCACGGTCGGCAAGCCGCCGACCGGCGGGAACGGCGGAACGCCCGGAGGGAGCAGCAAGAACGGCTCGAACTCCGGTCCCACCCACAGCAATGGCAACACGACGGGCGGGAAGCCGAACCACAAGAACAAGCCGAGCTCGGGCGGGAGCGCCCCGTCGACTGCGACGACGCCGACGACGCCGTCCACCACACCCACCACCCCGGTGACCCCGGCGCCGGCCCCGGTGACGCCGGCGCCGGCCCCGGTGACGCCGATCCCGACCGTCCCGCAGATCACCACCCCACGGCTGCCGGCACACCCGCGGCTGCCGCATGTTCCCCGCGCCCACAAGCCGATCGGGCTTCCGAGCACGGCCACCGGCACGATCGTGCGCGGGCTGCTCATCTCGAGCGTCACGCCGATCTCGCCCCAGCAGCTCGCGGCGCAGACGCCGGCGGGCAGCCAAGGCTCCGCGCCATCGGCTAGGCTCGCGGGCGGTTCGGTGACGCCGGTGGCCGGGCTGCTCGCCGGCGCCGCGGTGCTCCTGCTGCTCGCGTCGGGAGCCGGGTTGGAGCTGCGCGAGCAGCGTCGTCCGGTGACTCCGGCGCCCCGCAGCTGACCAACGTCATCGCTCATGTTCTTCGCGGTCTCCACGCACGGCATCGACAACGCCATCTTCCGGATCGCCGACGCGCTCGAGGTGCCGGTGCTCGTGCTCGCCCTGCTCGCGCTGGCCGGAGTGGTGTTCGAGCTCGGCACGTTCGCGGTCGAGGTCCGCTCGCGCTGGGGACGGCGGATCAACCTCGAGCGCGCGACCTCGACCACACGCACAGCGCTTTTGGCCGGTGATCTCCCCGCCGCCTCCCGGGCCGCCGCCCCGGTCGCGCGCAGCGGCCCGATGACCAGGGCGCTGTCGGCGATCGTCGCCAACGCCCGAGTCACCGGCGGCGACCACCGCGTGAGCAAAGCGCTCGCCGACTTCGACTACGACGCCCAGCGCCGCCTCGCGCGCACCCGGCTGCTCGTCCGCGCCGGCCCGGCGCTCGGCCTGATGGGCACGCTGATCCCGCTCTCCCCCGCCCTCACCGGCCTCGCCCAGGGCAACGTCGACCGGCTCAGCTCGAACCTCCGAGTGGCCTTCAGCGTCACCGTGCTCGGGCTGCTCGTGGGCGCGGTCGCGTTCGGCCTGTCCCTGTACCGTGACCGCATGTACGGACAGGACCTGTCCGACCTCGAGTACCTGGCCGCGGTGGTGAGCGATCTGCGGGACCTCCCGGAGCCGCCGCCCGAGGCCTCGTCGCCGCCCGAGGCCGCGCCGCCGCCCGAGGCCGCGCCGCCGCCCGAGGCCGCGCCGCCGCCCACGAGCACGCCGCCGCCCACGAGCACGCCGCCGCCCGTGGCCGCGGCGCCGCCCGTTCAGGCGCCTGCGCCTCCGGTTGACACGCCCGCACAGGAGCAACAGCTGTGATCGAGGTGAGCCGTCACGCGCGCCGCCGCGAGGACCGGGCCGGCGACCCGCTCGACGGCCTCGTCAACCTGTTCGACCTCGGAATCGTGCTGGCGGTCGCGTTCCTGCTCGCGGCATTGTCCTCGCTGCACCTGAGCAAGACGATCACCCGCACCGGCCTCCACGCGGTGCCCACCCAGGCCGTCGTCGTCCAGCCGGGCGAGAAGGTCTCGCCGCTGCCGACCCCGGGCGGTCAGACGATCGGCCGCGGCACGCAGGTCGGCGTCGTGTACCGCCTCGACGATGGGCGCCTGGTGTACGTCCAGGGCGCGAGTGCGACGTCCGGCAGCTCGGGTGCGACGTCCGGCAGCTCGGGTGCGACCCAGACGACACCGGGCGCGACCACCACCCCAGGCGCGACCACCACCCCAGGCGCGAACGCCGGGTACGACGACCCCCGGGGCCACGAGTGTGCCCGGGGCCGCGCCGACGACCACTTCTTCGACGGTCCCGACGACCCCGACCACCCCCACCGCCCCGACCACCACCAGGTAGTCGTCCGTGAGCTTCCTCTGGCACGGGATCCGCCAGGGCTGGCACCTGATCGTCAACGGCGACCCGTACACGATCCACCTGATCGGGGTGACGCTGAAGGTGGCGGCGATCTCGACCGCGATCGCACTCGTGCTCGGCCTTCCGCTCGGGGTGCTGATCGGGCTCGGGCCCCGGTCGCGCAGGGTCCGCCGCCGGCGCACCGGCCCGACCGAGCGCAGCCGCTGGGGCGCGGCCGGAGGGCTCGTGCTCGGCAACGTCGGGCTCGCGCTCCCGCCCGTGTTCGTCGGCCTCGTGCTGTCCCTGCTGATGTTCCCGGCCGCCCCGCTCGGCAGCCTCCACCTGCTGTTCACGCTCAACGGCGTGATCGTCGCCCAGACCGTGCTCGCGTTCCCGGTGATCGTGGCGCTCACCGCCTCCGCCGTCCGCTCGCTGCCGCCCGGCCTGCTCGACCAGGCGCGCGCCCTCGGCGCGAGCACCCCGCAGGTGTTCGCGCTCGCGCTCCGCGAGGCCCGGATCGGCGTGATGACCGCGACGATCGCCGCACTCGGCTCGGCGCTGTCCGAGGTGGGCGCCGTCGTACTCGTCGGCGGCAACATCGAGGGGTCGACCCAGACGCTCGCGAGCGCCGCGCTCGAGCAGGTGAACGCCGGGCACTACGGCGAGGGGATGGCGATCGGGATGATCCTGATCGGCCTGATCCTGCTGCTGATGGCGGCCCTGACGGCGGTCCAGCTCGGCGGCGCGGGCCGCTATCCACGGCGAGCCCCGGCGACGTGAGCGCGGCGGCAGGCGAGGCCCTGCTCCGCGCCCGCGCGCTGACCGTCGCCCGTGGCGCCATCCCGGTCGTCCGCGGCGTCGATCTGGAGCTGCGAGCCGGCGAGATCACCGCGCTCCTGGGCCCCAACGGCGCCGGCAAGAGCACGCTGCTCGAGGCGCTGGCCGGCCTGCTCCCGTCCAGCGGAGAGCTGCGCCGCGCCGGTCGCGTGGCGCTCGCGCTGCAGGCTCCGGACCTCGCCCGGCGGACGGTGCTCGCGAATGTCGAGCTGGCCCTCGCATGGTGGGGCGTCCCCCGCGCCCGGCGGCGCGAGCGGGCCGAGCAGGCGCTCGAGGCGATGCGCGCCGGCCACCTGCGGGACCGCCCGTCCCGGGCGCTGTCGGGCGGTGAGCGCCGGCGAGTCCACCTCGCCCGCGCCGTCGCGGTCCGGCCCGACGTGCTGCTGCTCGATGAGCCCTTCGCCGGCCTCGACGCCGCCAGCCGCGCGGGCCTGCTCGACGACACCGGCGCCGCGCTGCGGGCCTGGGCTTCGACGACGCTCGTGGTCGTCCACGACCGCGCCGAGGCCTGGTCGCTGGCCGACCGGCTGCTGATCATGATCGACGGCCGGATCGTGGCCGACGGCACGCCGCGCACGATGTTCGCCGAGCCGCCGAGCGTCGAGGTGGCCCGGTTCCTCGGCTTCGATGGCACTCTGCGCGGCGACCGCGACGAGCTGCTGCTCACCCGCCCCCAGCACGTCGTGATCGACCCCCAGGCCGAGATGCGGGCGACGGTCGTGCGGGCGATCCCGATCGAGGACGGGCTGCGGCTCGAGCTCGAGCACGATCGCGGCCGTATCTACGCCAACGCGCCGCTGCCGGGGCCGGAGGTCGGCTCGGACATCGGGATCCGGGTGACCGGCGGCGCGACGTTCCCAGCCGGAGCGTCGGGCGGTCAGGATGCGGAGGTGCCGAGCGACCCGCCGCACCCGGTCAGGCCGTAGCGGCCCGCGAGATCGCCGGCCGGGTTTGCACGAAGCGCAGCACCGGTGCCGGCGACCGCTGCGCTGTCGCCGCGCGCGGCGGCCGCCGCCAGCGCCTGGTACTGCCCCGCCGCCAGCGAGATCGCGGCCAGGTAGCGGGTCAGCAGCGTCCGGTCCTTGGCGGGCCGGGGGAGCGCCAGGAGCTGCTGCACCTCGGTCCGCACGATCGGGGTGACGTTCCGGTAGTAGCTCGCCAGCGAGCTCGGCGACCCGGCGGCCGGCGGCGGGACCGCCCGCACCTGGGAGTCGGCGGTCTGGCAGATCTGGTCGCCGCGCGCGATCACCTCCTTCTTCGTGGCCGCGTGCGAGCTGCCCCCGCACCCCGCGAGCGCGGCGCAGGCGCCGATCGCCATCGGTCCGATGCACCGTCGTCGTGACACGCGGAACACCCTAGCCAGTCGTCCTGTGGGGACGGCCGCGGGATGGACGGTCGGCGGCGAGCGCTTCGCGGGGGCGATCGAGCGCGACGGGCGTCCCCGACGGCGTCACGCTGCTCGGGCTGCTGTGCGCCAACCGCACCGGCAGCAGCTTCTGCGTTCGCTGATCGTCAGCTGACCGCGGCCGCGGTCCCGACGCCGGCGCGCCCGCGGACGCCGGCCACGATCGCGGCCGTGTCGGGGATGTAGGCGTCCTCGAGCGTCGGGCTGTACGGGATCGGCGTCTCGTCGGTGGCGATGATCCACGCGTCGTCGAGGTCGTGCAACCCGCGCTCGGCGACCGCGCCGAGCAGGCCTGTGGCCCAGCCACCGGTGCGCGGGCCCTCCTCGACGGCCAACAGGCGATTGGTGCGCGAGACCGACTCGAGCACGGTGTCAAGGTCGAGCGGGCGGAGCGTGCGCAGGTCGACGACCTCGGCCGAGATCCCGTCGCGCTCGAGCTCCTCGGCGGCCCTCAGCGCGTCCGGCACGCCCTTGCCGATCGAGGCGATCGTGAGGTCGGCGCCGGAGCGGGCGATCCCCGCCTGGCCAAGCGGAATCGTCTCCTGCTCGGGCGGCGGGCCCTTGACCGAGTAGAGCCGCTTGTGCTCGAGGAAGATGACCGGGTTGTCGTCCCGGATCGACGCCTTCAACAGGCCTTTGGCCTCGGCCGGCGAGGAGGGGAACACGATCTTCAGGCCGGGCACGCCCTGATACCAGGTGCCATGGGTCTGCGAGTGGACCGCGCCGAACCGGCCGCCGCCGCCGACAGCCGAGCGGACGACGAGCGGGACGCTGCCCTGTTCTCCGGAGATGTACCAGAACTTCGCGGCCTGGTTGACGAGGCTGTCCATGGTCAGGCCCATGAAGTCGCCGAACATCACCTCGAACACCGGCCGCAGCCCGGTCAACGGCGGCGCCGTAGGCGGCGCCGGCCAGCGCGAGCTCGGAGATCGGCGTGTCGAATACGCGGGCGGGGCCGAACCGAGCGGCGAGATCGGGTGTGACGCTGAACACGCCTCCGGCGGCGGCGACGTCCTCGCCGAAGAACACGACGGCCGGGTCGCGCTCGAGCTCCTCGGCGAGCGCCTCGCGGATGGCGTCGCGGAACTCGAGCGTGCTCACGGCCGGAACTCGGTGGCGGCGTCCACCGCCGGGTCGGGGTACGGGGCTTCTCGGGCGGACTCCACGGCCTGCTCGATCAGCGCGTCGGTCGCCTCCTCGGCCTCCGAGATCTCCTCGTCGCTGACGCCCGTCTTCGAGCAGCCGCGCGCGGGCGATCGCGAGTGGATCGCGCGCCTTCCAGCGCTCGACCTCGTCCTTGGGCCGGTAGGCGCCAGGGTCGCTCTTCGAGTGGCCGTAGTGGCGGTAGGTCTGGCACTCGAGCAGCGTCGGGCCGCCACCGCCGCGGGCGCGGTTGACCGCCTCGGTTGCGGCCGCGTGCACGGCCCACAGGTCGTTGCCGTCGACCGTCGCGGCCGGCATCCCGTACGCGCGGGCGCGGGCGGCGATGTCCCCGCCGCCGGTCACCGCCGCCATCGGCGTGAACTCGCCGTAGAAGTTGTTCTCGCACACGAACACGGCCGGCAGCGAGAACACCTGCGCCATGTTCAGGCACTCATGGAAGTAGGCCTGGTTCGATGGCCCCGTCGCCGAAGAACGCGACCGCCACCCGATCCTGGCGCTGGGCCGACATCGAGGCGCCGAGCGCGGCGGCGATCGAGCCGCCGACGATCCCGTAGCAGCCGATCAGCCCATGCTCGAGGTCGATCACATTCATCGAGCCGGCGCGGCCGCCGCACACGCCGGTCGAGCGGCCGAGCATCTCGGCCACGAGCGGGGCCGGCGGGGTGCCCTTCGCGAGCGCGTGGCCGTGCCCCCGGTAGGTGCCGGCGACGTAGTCCTCGGGGCGCAGAGCCAGGCACACTCCGACCGCGACAGCCTCCTGGCCCGCGTACAGATGGGTCGTCCCGTGCACCTCGCCGGCCAGGAACAGCCGGTGGATCGCGTTCTCGAACCGCCGGATCAGCAGCATCCGCGCATACCCCTCGAGGAACATCCTGGCGGCCTCGGTCTGCTGCGCGGTCTGGACGTTCGCCACTCGATCTCCTCCTGCTGACAACGGCTCGTGCGATAGTATCGCAAACGTTTGCAGTCCCCACGGCGAGGTAGGAGAAGTGGCCGCAGAGATCGTCATGCCGCGCCTGTCCGACTCGATGGAGGAGGGCACGATCCTGAGCTGGCTCGTCGCCCCCGGCGACGAGATCGCGCCCGGCCAGCCCCTCGCCGAGATCGAGACCGACAAGGCCACCGTCACCTACGAAGCCGACGACGCCGGCGTGATCCTGTCGCTCCGAGCCGCCGAGGGCTCAACCGTCCCGGTGGGCGCCGTGATCGCGATGCTCGGCGAGCCCGGCGAGGATCCGCCCGCCGAGGAGGACGCGGCGGTGGCAGCGGAACAGCCGGTGGCCGTGGGGGTTGGCGAGAGGGCCGGCGTCACGGGGCGTCGGCCGGATCAGCCGGCGATCCGGGCCGGGTCAGAGGCGTCGGCCGCGTCAGAGGCGTCGGCCGAATCAGCGGCCCAGGCCGGGTCGGCGGCCCACGCCGAACTGGCGGCGGCCCGGGCCGCGTCCCCCCTGAGGGGCGCGGAGGGCGTCCAAAAGCGTCCCCGCTCGCGCGGCGGATTGCGGCACAGCTCGGCGTCGACCTGACCACAATTATCGGCTCCGGTCCGGACGGACGCGTGATCCGCGCGGATGTTGAGCGCGCGGGGGTGGCCAACGGCCGCGCGGCGCCCGCGCCCGAGCCGGAGGCCGGGTCCGCCAAGGGCAGCTCCGAGCTCCACGAGCTCAGCCGGATCCAGCAGACGGTGGCGCGGCGCATGGCCCAGTCGCGAGCGACCGTGCCGGACATCGAGCTGCGCGTCGAGGTCGACATGGGCGCCGCGGTCGAGCTGCGCGACCAGCTCAAGGAGGTCGCCGACCCCGCGCCCTCGTACAACGACTTCATCGTCAAGGCGGCGGCGCTCGCGCTGCGGGAGTTCCCGCGCGTCAACGGCGCGTACCGCGACAATCGGTTCGAGACGTTCTCGCGGGTCAACGTCGGGATCGCCGTGGCCGGCGACGACGTCCTCGTGGTGCCGACGATCCCCGACGCCGACCGTCTGTCGATCGGCGAGATCGGCCGCACCGCCCGCGAGCTCGCCAGGCGCGTCCGCGACGGCTCGATCTCCCCCGCCGAGCTGTCCGGCGCGACGTTCACCGTCTCGAACCTGGGCATGTACGGCGTCGACAGCTTCTCGGCCGTGATCAACGCGCCCCAGGCGGCGATCCTGGCCGTCGGAGCGCTGCGGCGCCGCCCGATCGTCGACGAGGACACGGGCGAAGTCCGGGCCCGCCCGACGATCATCCTCACGCTCGCGTGCGACCACCGGATCCTGTACGGGGTCGACGGCGCCCGCTTCCTGACGCGCGTGCGAGAGCTGCTCGAGCGCCCGCACGCGCTTCTGTTGTAACCGGCTTGCCGGGCGGCCGGCGATGGGTGGCCGGGCGTGGGCGGCAGTCGCCCGTGGGCGGCCCGCCGTGGGTGGCCGGCCGTGGTGGCCGCAGCTAGCTCGCCGACCGCGTCGACGCCGAGTCCGGCGCGCCGCCGTTGGTGCACTGCTCGATCGGGCCGAGGCCGTCGTCCACGTCGACGTCCTCCGGCTCGAGCGCGAGCCCGGCGGCCTGCGCCTCGAGGTCGAGCAGCGCGGCGAAGTCGACCTCGTCGCCCCGCAGCGCCACGAGCCCCTGGACGATCTGCTCCGTTGCTGCGGCGAGCGGCATCGGCACACCACTGGCCCGAGCCGCCTCGAACCCGAGCTGGAAGTCCTTGAGCAGCAGCGACGGCGTGAACGTCGGGCTAAAGTCGAGGTTGACGTACGCCGGCGACTTGTAGCGGGTGAAGGTCGAGCCCATCACGCTGTCGTTGAGGAACTCGAGGAAGTCCGCGCGCGAGACGCCGCCCTTCTCGGCCAGCACGGTCACCTCGGCCATGCACTGGGCGACGATCCCCAGCATCAGGTTGTGGCAGATCTTCACGAGCCGGGCGCGCTCGCCCTCGCCGACGTAGGTGACGCTGCGGGCCAGCAGCTCGAGGTAAGGACGAGCCAGCTCCCACGCCTCTCGGGGACCCGAGGCGACGATTGTCAGCCGGCCGCTTTCGACGACCTTCGGGTTGCCGCTCACCGGGGCGGCGAGTATCGCGGTGCCGCGCTCCTCGGCGGCGGTCCGGATCTTCTCAGCGGTGGCCGGGGAGATCGTCGTCGAATCGACGATCACGCGCGGCGAGACGCCGTCACGCGAGAGCAGGCCATCGGGACCGCTCACCACCTGCTCGACGTCGGCGGACCCGGCCACCATCGTGAACACGAGGTCGCGATCGGCGAGGTCGGCGGGATGCTCGACCATCCGCGCGCCGCGCTCGGCCAGCGGCTCGGCCTTCGCCGGGGTGCGGTTGTAGACCGACAGGTCGTGCCCGGCGTCGAGCAGCCGCGACGCCAGGACGAGCCCCATCCGGCCGGTGCCGATCCACCCCAGCCTCAGTCCTTGGTCGACGCTCATACGCCCAGCATCCTCCTGCAATCGTTTGCAGTAGCGTAGCTCACCGTTTGGGAACGGTCAACCCTGACGGCGCTGCTGCCACTGCCGGAGCACCGGTGCGGCTGCGGCCGGAGCGTTCGTGCGGCCGGTCCCGAGGCGCGGGCGGCCCCGGCCGCGCGCAGCCTCGTCGGGTATGCTTGCAAACGTTTGCAGAGGGTTGCCGCGGGCACCTTCGGCGAGCAGCGATCATCGACCGGAAGGCGGACGAGCGATGGGCATTCACAGCTACGGCGCGATGGGCGTGGACTGGGAGGAGCGGGTCCGCTACGACCGGCTCCGCGACGAGCGGCTGGCCCGGATCAAGGAGCGGCTGGCGGCGTCTGAGCTGGGCGCACTGCTGTGCTTCGACATGACGAACATCCGCTACATCACGGCGACGCACATCGGCACCTGGGCGCAGGACAAGCTCAACCGGTTCTGCCTGCTGGCGCAGGGCGACGAGCCGATCATGTGGGACTTCGGGTCCGCTGCGCGGCACCACCAGCTGTACAACCCGTGGCTCGGCGACGGCCGCTCGCGCGCGGGGATCTCGACGCTGCGCGGTGCGATGTCGCCGGCGTCCGGCCGGGCCGAGGATGTGGCGCGGAAGATCCGGGTGGAGCTCGAGCAGCGAGGGCTGCTCGGCGAGCCGGTGGGGATCGACGCGATCGAGCCACCGGTGCTGTTCGCCCTGCAGCGCGAGGGGATCAAGGTCGCCGACGGTCAGCAGCTGATGCAGGAGGCGCGGGTGATCAAGACCCGGGACGAGATCACGCTGCTCAACATGGCCTGCGGGATGGTCGATGCGGCGTACGAGGAGCTGTACCGGACGATGCGCGCCGGCGTTCGCGAGAACGACTGCGTGGCGCTCGTCAACCGCGTCCTGTACGAGATGGGCTCCGAGTTCGTCGAGGGCGTCAACGCGATCTCGGGCGAGCGCTGCAGTCCCCACCCCCACGTGTTCACCGACCGCGCGCTGCGACCGGGCGACCCCGCGTACTTCGACATCCTCCACAGCTACATGGGCTACCGCACGTGCTACTACCGCACGTTCGCGGTGGGCAGCGCGTCGAAGGCGCTCGTCGATGCGTACAAGCGCTGTCGCTACTACCTCGACGCGGCGATCGCGCTGATCCGGCCTGGGGTAACGACCGGCGAAGTCGCCGCGCTATGGCCCAAGGCGCAGGATTTCGGGTTCGCCGACGAGGAAGCCGCGTTCGCGCTCCAGTTCGGCCACGGCGTCGGCCTCTCGATCTGGGAGAAGCCGGTGTTCAGCCGGCTCGTCTCGCTCGACCATCCCGAGGAGATCCGCGAGGGGATGGTGTTCGCCCTCGAGACGTTCTGGCCCGCCTCCGACGGCTGGTCGGCGGCGAGGATCGAGGAGCAGCTCGTCGTCACCGCCGACGGTTGCGAGGTGATCACCCGCTTCCCGGCCGAGGACCTGGTGATCGCCGGCAGGCCGTACTACACGGTCGGCGGGACGCTCCCGCTCGAGCGCGAGACCCAGTCGAACCTCAACACCGACCTGGACTCCGGAACGCAGGAGGCGACGCCGCGGGGGTAGCGGGGAACGGGGTCCCAGCGCGGACTGCCGCCAGTTTGGCTCGGGGGGACGCTGTTGCGCCGGGCCGTGGGCGGCGCGACCGAGACCCATTCCGAGTTCTGTCGCTGCTGTCCTTCGACCGTCATTTCTGCCGCGAGCTGATCGAGCTGGGCCGGCGCAAGGCCGCGCCCTGGCTGGAGTCCGAGCACGACGAGGAGAGCCCGTGGCGGCCTGTGCGGCGCCGGCGCGAGACGGGCCGCGGCGTGGGCGGACCTTAACGTGACATGGTGCCACCGGGCGCCGTTGCGTGTGACGTTAAGGCGCGCAGATGACCTTAACGTCACACGATTCTGACCGCGATGGTTCGATGTAACGTTAGGGCTCGCCCAGGGCGGGCCGCAGACGCCAGAGCGGGATGCTGAAAGCCGCCCCAGCCGCGGACAGAAGCCATTCGTCTCCTCCGGGGGATGGGAAAAACGGCGCACACCCTGGGGGCCGGGCGCTCCCGGCGGGCCGGGGCGAGCGGCGGCGCTCCGGGCGGCTCAGCGGACGCGCCCCGGGCGGCTCAGCGCACGCGCCCCGGACTCCCCTGGCCCCCCAGCGCGCGCCACAGCTTCTCGGGCGTGTACGGCGGGTCCACGTGACGGCCGCCGAGGGCGTCGGCGACGGCGTTGGCGACCGCGGCGAGCGTGCCGATCGCGCCGCCCTCGCCGATGCCCTTGGCGCCGAGGGGGTTGTGGGGCGAGGGCGTGGCGACGTCGCCGAGGAGGATCTCGGGCACGGAGCCGGTCGTGGGCAGGCCGTAGTCCATGAAGGTGGCCGTGGGGAGCTGTCCGTCCTCGTCGTAGATCACCTCCTCGGTGAGGCATTCGCCGAGGGCCTGGACGGCGCCGCCGACCACTTGGCCGTGGGCGAGCAGCGGATTGATGATCGTCCCGGCGTCGTCGACGGCGACGATGCGCCGAACCATCAGCCGACCCGTCTCCACGTCGATCTCGATCGCCGCCGCGTACGCCCCCGAGGAGAACACGAGCTCCGAGTCGAACCGGGCCGACGCACGCACACTGACGCCGGCCTCGCCGGCGACACGGGCCAGCTCCGGCCAGTCGAGCTCCCCCTCGCCGGCATCCCCGAGCAGCGCCTGACGCCGGCGCAGCAGCCCCCGACCCTCGCGCACCAGCTCATCGACGGCCGCCAGAACAGCCGAGCCCGCGACCGCGGTCGAGCGGCTTCCGAAAGTCCCCACGCCGGCGGGCACGAGGTCGCTGTCGCCGAAGCGCAGGACGATCCGGTCCACCCCCACCCCCAGCCGGTCGGCGGCGATCTGGGCGAACGTGATGTCGTGGCCCTGCCCGTGGGGCGATGCGCTGCTCGCGATCGACACGCGCCCGTCCGGCTCGAGCGCGGCCGTCGCGCTCTCCCACCGCCCTGCGGCCCGCTCGACGTAGAGCGCCACCCCGGTCCCGGACAGCATGGACGAACACCCCTCCAGACACGCGTCGCCCAACAGACCAACCGCCAGGTCGAGGCACCGCTCGTAGTCACCCGAGTCGTAGCTGTACCCCAGCGGCGTCTCGAATGGGAACCGCCGGATGAGGTTGCGCCGGCGCAGCTCAACGCGATCGATCCCGACCGCCCGGGCCGCGTCGTCGACGACGCACTCCAGCATGTAGGCGGCGTCCGGCCGCCCGGCGCCCCGGTAGGGGCCGGTCGGCACCTTGTTCGTCCTCACCCCCACCGTCGTCACCGAGGCCGCCGGGATGTCGTAGCACCCGGTCATCAGCATGCTTGCCGTGTGTGGAGGGATCGCGGTAGTGGTGAGCAGGTAGGCGCCGAGGTCCGCGGTCAGGACGGCCCGCAGCGCGAGCATGCGACCGTCGCCGTCGAGGGCCAGCTCCAGCTCGCCCTCGAGGCCCCGGCCCTGGTAGGCGGCGAGGAAGTTCTCCGTGCGGTCCTCGACCCACTTCACCGGGCGACCGAGGTCGATCGCCGCGATCGCCGCGACCACCGCCTCGGCGGGGATCACCCCCTTGCTGCCGAAGGCGCCACCGACGTCGGGGACGATCACCCGCAGGCGGTCCGGGTCGATCCCGAGGATGTGGCTGAGCTGGGCCAACGGCCGGTGGGGGTCCTGCATCGAGCACCACACGGTCAGGCGATCCCCGTCGACCTCGACCACCGCGCCACGCGGCTCGATCGGCGCCGCCGCCAGACGCGGCAGCGCGTACCGCCCGCGCACGACGTGGGCCGCGCGGCGCGAACGCGCCGTCGACGTCGCCGCCACCACCCGACCACCGCATCAGCTCCATCTCTGAGGCCGCACAGGACAGCACCGGCTCGAGCGGCTCGCACACCACCTCGACCAGCTCCGCCGCATCCCTGGCCAGCGCCACGGAGCGGGCGATGACCGCAGCGACCGGCTGCCCCACGTACCGAACCTCGTCCTCGGGGAGGATCGGATGCGGCTCGTCAGCGACCTCGGCGCCCGCCGGCACGTCGACCGGATACGGCCGCACGCGGCCGCGCAGCTCCCGCGCGGTGATCACCGCCAGCAGCCCCGGCGCCGTCTCCGGCACCCGGATCGAGGTGATCGTCCCGCGTGCGAGGTGCGAGCGGACGAACACGGCGTGACACATTCCGGGCCGGCGGAGGTCGTCCACGTAGCACGCCTCGCCGCGCAGCATGCGCGGGTCCTCGCGCCGCGGCAGCGGCCTGCCGATCAGCGTCACCGGAGCTGATCCAGCATCCAGTCGGCCACGAGCGGCCGGTACTTGAACGGGACGTTGTTGCACACGTGCGTCCCGTCGTCGTAGAGCACCCAGGCGCTGTTCGGGGCCTCGTCGGCGATCCGGCGGGTCTGCTCCCAGGGGACGACCCGGTCGAGCTTGCCGGTGACGACCAGACACGGCTGCTCGATCCGCTCGGCCACTCCGGCCAGGCTCAGCTCGCGCGCTCGCACCCGCGCCGCAGCCTCGTCGCCGGCGCCGCTGTGGTGGGTGAACGTCGCCCGGGTCAGTGCCGGCATCGATTCCCACTGGGCGCCCATGTCGTACGGGCCGCTCACGCCCGCGATCGCCTTCAGCCGCGGCTCGAACGGCGCCGCGCGCGCAACGTAGTAGCCGCCGAGGCTCACGCCGGCCGCGCCGACGCGGTGCGGGTCGAGCTCGGGGCGACCGGCGACCGCGTCGAGGATCGCGGTGACCGCGACCTCGTAGTCAGGGCGGATCGAGAGCGCGATCCCGGTCTCGCCCTGGCCGGGCCCGTCGAGCGACAGCGTCGCCATCCCGCGCTCCAGGAACACCGACTCCCAGCGCCAGAACTCCTCCTTGGTCGAATCGAGGCCGGGGAGCAGCAACACGAGCGGCGCCGGGCGCTCAGCGGACGCGGGCAGCCGCAGGTTGGCGGCCAGCACAGCACCGTCGAACGGCACCTCGATCCGCTCCGCGGTCGGGTCGAGCAGCCGATGCGCGTCGTACATCGCCTGGACCGCCGCGCGCGTGGCCTCGTGATTGCGGTCCGGGTCGACGACCCACACGAACTTGGCGAAGTGGTAGCTGATGGCCGCGAGCAGGAACGCCTCGCCGGCGCTCACCGCATGCCCGTCGGCGCGCGCCCGCTCGGCCCGCTCGCGGTGCCCGTCGGCGGTCGCGGACCACGCCTCGATCCAGTCGTCCCAGCGGGTCACCGACGCCGTCGTGCGGACGTAGTCGTTGAAGTCGATCCCGTTGGCGATCATCCGCGGGCCCCAGTTGTCCATCGCCGAGCGCAGGCGCGGATCGAGTCCCTCGCTCATCTGGCCACCGCCGCGCCGAACCCGAGGAGCCGCTCGGCGTTGCCGCGGATCACCGCGCGCTCGGCGGCATCGCCGAGGCCGGCCGCGCGCACGGTCGCGACCGGGTCCGGGTCGGCCATGTCGAACGGGTAGTCGGACCCGAGCAGCACGTGCTCGGCGCCGGCCGCCTCGACCACCGCCCGCAGCGCCGCCGGGTCGTGGGTGATCGTGTCGACCCACAGCCGCGTCAGCGACGACTGCACCGGCTCGCGCAGTGCCGACCCGGCCGCGTCGACGGCGGTGGCGCCGTGGCGCAGGCGCCCGCGCAGCGCCGGCAGCGCGCCGCCGGCGTGGGCGAGCAGCACGCGCAGGGACGGGTGGCGCTCGAGCACCGCCGACAGGACGATGTGAGCGGCGGCGATCGTCGTCTCCATCGGGTTGCCGACCAGGTTCCACAGGTAGTGCTCGCCGAACACCGGGGCGGTGAACCCGCGCGTCGTCGGGTGGACGAACACGAGCGCGCCGCTGCGCTCGGCCTGCGCCCAGAACGGTTCGAAGCGCGCATCGCCGAGGTACACGCCGCCGACGCTGGCGGTCACCTCGACCCCGGCGAACGCGCCCGACTCCATCAGCGCCTGTAGCTCGACCGCGGCCAGCTCGGGATCCTGGAGCGGCACTCCGCCGAGCACGGCGACCCGCTCCGGCGCCGCCGCGCGCATCCGCGCGAGGCCCTCGTTCTGCAGTCGCAGCCGCTCGGCAGCGGCGCCCGCCTCGAGGCCGCCGAACAGGAGCGGCACCCACGGACACAGCAGCACCCGGTCGATCCCGACGCGCTCGCGGTCGGCGAGAATCGCCTCGAGATCGACGAACTCCGACACCGCGGAGCGGATCCGGCGGCCGCCGAGCTCGATCAACTGGCCGGCATCGTCACGTGACACCCGCGGGCGCCAGGCCTCGTGCGGGCCGGACTCGCGCAGCAACTCCGGCACGATCACGTGGGCGTGGCAGTCGATCGCGCTCATCGTGGCGGTCCGGTCGAGCCGCGGACGCTGAGCCTCGGCTCGAGCAGGATCTCGCGGGCCGTCTGGGTGCCGTCGGCCATCTGCTCGAGCAGCAGCTCCGCGGCCGCCACACCGATTTCGCGCTGCGGGATCCGGACCGAGGTGAGGGGCGGGAGCAGCCGGTCGACGAACGGCATGTCGTTGAAGCCGGTGATCGAGATGTCCTCGGGGCAGCGCAGGCCGCGCTCCTCGAGCGTGTCGTAGCAGCCGATCGCGAGCAGGTCGTTGCCGGCCACGATCGCGGTGAGCTCGGGGTCGGCGTCGAGCAGCGCCGCGCAGATCCGCGCGCCCTCCTCCTCGACGAACGCCCGGCCGAGCCTGACCCGGCGCTCGGGCGTCTCGAGCCCGGCCCGCTCCATCGCCTCGAGGAACCCCTGGCGGCGGCGGTGGCCGGTGGAGATGTTCTGCGGCCCGCCGGCGTGCCCGATCCGGGTGTGTCCGAGCGCGACCATGTGCTCGACGGCAAGCCGGATGCCCTTCCGGTCGTCGACGGTGACGGCCGGCACCGAGCCGTCCTCGAGGCTGCGGTTGACGAGCACGAGCGGCGTCCCGGCGGCCGCCACGTCGGACAGCAGCTCGCGATCGAGGCGGGCGGTGGCGGAGATGAACCCGTCGACCTGGCGGGCGCGCATCGCCTCGAGGTGGCTGCGCTCGCGCACCGCGTCGTTGTCGGTGTTGACGATCAGCGACGTGTAGCCGGCCTCGTCGAGGCGGTCCTCGATCCCGCGCAGGATCGGCGGGAACAGCGGGTTCGTGATGTCCGGGATCAGCACCCCGATCGTGTACGAGCGGCTCGTCTTCAGCCCGCGCGCGAGCCGGTTGGGGCGGTAGCCGAGATGCTCGGCGGCCCGCATCACGCGCTCGGCTGTCTCCTGGTTGACGAGCGCGCGGGTCTCGTCGTTGAGGGCGCGCGAGACCGTGCCGGGATGGACCTTGGCCACCCGGGCCACGTCACGGATCGTCACCGCCGTCCGCGCCCGGGCCATCGCTCAGCGGGCGGACGCCGACATGGCGCCGCCCATCACCTCCCGGGGGTCGTGACCGAGATCGCCGAGCATCACGATCGCGGCGTTGCGTCCCGGGCCGCCGGTGACCGAGCCGCCCGGATGCGTGGTGCCGCCGGTCTGGTACAGGCCAGGGATCGGCATCCGGTGCTGGGCCCAGCCGGGGGCCGGCCGCTGCGCGCCGCCGAACGCGAGCGAGCGGTCGCCGCCGTGGAAGGTCCCGTGCCACATGTGCGGGTTCGAGCGCTCGAGGTCGACGGGTGAGACGACGAGCGAGGCAAGGATCGTCTCGTCGACCAGATTCGGCGCCACGCGGCGCAGGTGCCCGAGGTGGACCGCCGCGATCTCCTCGCGCAGCGACTCCCAGCGCCGCGGTCCGCCACCCGGGTCGTAGGGCTGCATTCCCAGAACCTTGACGGTGTGGCGACCCTCCGGAGCGCGCGAGGGGTCGGCGACCGTCGGCGTCGGGAACAGCAGCCAGGCGCCGTCGCGGACGATCCGGCCCTCCTTGACGTCGCGCCCCATCCGCACGATGTCCTCTGGCCACCCGGCGGTGCCGGCCGACACCGCGGTGATCTCGCCGCCGTCGCGGGTCGGATAGCGGGGCGGCTCGGTGGTCGCGTAGTGGGCGGCGAACGCGGCGATCCCGGCGTCGTAGGTGTCGATCGCGTACCGGAAGTCCTCGCCCCACGCCTCCTCAGGAGCCATCGCGACGAGGTCCTTGACATGGATCGTGGACAGAACCGCCTGCCGGGCCCGATGCTCCTCGCCGTCGGAGGTCTCCACGCCGATGCACCGCCCGCCCTCCACGATCAGCCGGGTGACGAGCCGGCCGCACAGGACCTCTCCCCCGCCCGCCTCGATCACCTCGACCAGCGCCCGCGCGAGCTCGCCCGAGCCCCCGACCGGGAGCGTCCAGCTGCGGCGCTGGCGGCCGAAGATGATCGAGTAGGCGAGCGGTCCCGAGCCGGCCGAGTCGACCGGCTGCCCCGTCTGGAAGGCCATCCACAGCATGAACGCGCGCACGTGGCGGCTCTCGAACTCGTGGCGGACGACCTCCCACGCGCTCAGCACCGCGCGCCGGCGCCAGCGATCGGCGCCGGGACGGTCTCCGAGCAGCTGATCGAAGCTCGGCCCGAACCCGACCGGCGTGAAGCGCACAGAGCCGAACACGTCCTTGACCGCGTCGTACTCGGCCAGCAGCCGCAGATAGGAATCGGCGTCGGCGCGGCTGAAGCGGGCGATCTCCTCGCGGGTGCGGTCGAGGTCGAGCCACATCGTCAGCGATTCGCCGTCGGGGAACACGACGTGCCCGACCGGGTCGGGCGCGACGTAGCGCAGGCCGTGGTCGGCGATCAGCCCGAGCTCGTCGGCGGTGAGCAGCGGGTTGGTCTGGATCAGCGTGTGGCCGGTCGAGCACGAGTCGAGCCGGTAGCCGGGGAGCAGCAGCTCCTCGGAGGCGACCCCGCCACCAGCCACGGGCCGCGCGTCCAGGACCCGGCAGCGGTAGCCGGCGTGGGTCAGGTACGCGGCCGTGATCAGGCTGTTGTGGCCGGCACCGGCGACGACGACGTCGGCGCTCATGCCTTGGCCGCGGTGCCCGTCACCGCCCCGCCCAGGTAGAGCGCCCCGATCTCGGGATGCTCGAGCACCTCGCGCCCGGAGCCGAGCAGCCGGACCATCCCGTTCTCGAGCACGACGCCGCGGTTCGACAGCTTCAGCCCGGCGCGGGCGTTCTGCTCGACGAGCAGGATCGTCTTGCCCTGCCGGTTCATCAGCTCGATCATCTCGAACACGATCTGCCGGGTCTGGGGGTCGAGCCCCATCGACGGCTCGTCGAGCACGATCATCGCCGGGTCGAGCATCAGCGATCGCGCGAACTCGACGAGCCGCTGCTGGCCGCCGGACAGGCTGCCGGCCTTCTCGTCGGCGCGCTCGCGGACGATCGGGTACAGCTCCTCGACGGCCTTCAGCCGCTTCTGGACGAGCGACCAGTCGCGGATCGTGAAGCCGCCCATCTCGACGTTCTCGCGGACGGTCATCTCGCGGGAACAGGCTGTGCGACCTGCGGCACGTGCGCGATCCCGCGGGCGAGGATCTCCCGCGGCGCGCGACCCGAGATCACCTCGCCGGCGAACCGGATCTCGCCCAGCCGCGGGCGCAGCAGGCCGCTGATCGTGGCCAGCAGCGTCGACTTGCCGGCCCCGTTGGGACCGACGATGCAGGTGATCCCGCCCTCTGGCACGTCGAAGGTGACCTGCTTGAGGATGTCGCCGCCGCCGTAGCCGGCCGTCACGTCCTCGACGCTCAGCAGCGGCTCGGGGCCGCCGAGCTTGACCCGCGGCGCGACGACCACCGGCTGCGCGCCCGGCGGGGCAGCGGTCGATGCCGGCTCGCGGGCGAGCCTCTGCTGGGTCGCCGGCGTCGTCCTCGCCGCCGAGGTAGGCGTCGAGCACAGCCGGATTCGAGCGGACCTCCTGCGGGGCGCCCGAGACGAGCGGCGTGCCCTGGCTGAGCACCGTCACCTGGTGGCACAGGCCCATCACGAACTCCATGTTGTGCTCGACGACGAGGAACGTCTTGCCGGCCTTGTTGAGCTCGTTGATGCGGTCGGCGAGGTGGGTGATCAGCGTCGGGTTGACGCCGCCGGCGGGCTCGTCGAGCAGCAGCACGGCCGGATCGGCGACGAGCAGCGAGGCGAGCTCGAGCAGCTTGCGCTGGCCGAACGACAGATTCCCGGCCGGCTCGCGGGCGAGGCCGGCGATCCCGACGAACTCGAGCAGCTCCATCGCCCGGCGGCGCTCGGCGCTCGAGCCGGCGCGGCGGGCGACGCCCCGCAGCCACCCCTCCTGGCGCTGGGTGGCGACGAGCATGTTCTCGAGCACCGACAGGCGGGCGAAGATCCGGGTGAGCTGGAACGTGCGACCGACGCCGAGCCCGAACACGCGGTCCGGGGGCGCGTTGGTGATCTCGGCGCCGCGGAACCGGACCTCGCCCTGCTGGATCCGCTCGTAGCCGGTGATCACGTTGAACAGCGTCGTCTTGCCCGAGCCGTTGGGGCCGATCAGCCCGTGGATCGCGCCTTCCTGGACGTCGAGGTGGCAGGCGGACAGAGCGTGGACGCCGCCGAACGACTTCGACACGCCCGGTGACCTCGAGCAGGCTGCTCATCGGATCGCTCCGGCGATCCCGCGGACGCGGCGCCTCGCGCTCCTCGGCGTCCTCGGCATCCGCGGCGCGGGCGCGGCGGCTCTGGACGAACTGCGGTCAGGCTCGGGATCACGCCGCGGGGCAGCAGCAGGATCACGGCCAGGAACAGGACCCCGTAGACGATCAGGTACGTCCCGTTGCCCGACACCGACTGGGTCAGGTACTGCTGCAGCGCCTCGAGCACGAGCGCGCCGAGCACCGGCCCGATCGAGCGTGCCGATCCCGCCGAGGAACGCCATCAGCGCGATCGACACGTCGAACAGCGGGTCGTAGGCGAACTGGGGAAAGATCTGGCCGAGGAAGTAGAAGTACAGGCCGCCGACCATTCCGGTCGGGAACGCCGAGAGCACGAATGCGGCCAGCTTCACCCGCCTCGTCTTGACCCCGAGCCCGAGCGCGCGGTTCTCGTCGTCGCGGATTGCCAGCAGCTGCAGGCCGAACCGCGAGCGCCGAACCGCCCACGACAGCGTCACGGTGAGGATCAGGATCACGAGCCCGACGTAGTAGAAGGGCTTGTTGTAGTTCGCAGCCGAGAACGGCGCGAACGGCAGCTGGATCCCGGAGGTGCCCGCCGGTGAAGCCGAGGTTGAACGCGGCCAGCTGGAAGATGAAGAAGATCGCGATCGTCACCACGACGAACGTGTGCCGGCGGGTGCGCAGCGCGATCAGGCCGAACGGGACCGCGATCGCAGCTGCCACGAGCCCACCGAACGGGAGCAGGCCGAACACGTCCCAGCCGCCCTTGAAGTGCCAATCGCGCGCGGCCAGGGCGACCGCGTAGCCGCCGCTGCCGAAGAACACGGCATGGCCGAGGGCGAGGTAGCCCGAGTAGCCGCTGAAGATGTTCCAGGCCGCGGTGGCGACCATGAAGATCACGCGTGAAGACGGCGATCGAGGTCGCGGTCGGGTCGGTGATCACCAGCGGGAACACGCCGAGCACGACGAGCGCGGCGAGGATTCCGGCGGCGTGCAGACCGCGCCGGCTCACCGCGGCCGACCTCACTGGGCTCGGACCGCCGATGGAGCCGAACAGCCCCTGCGGCCTGATCGAGAGCACGATCACGAGCGCCGCGAAGAACACGAGCGGCGCCCACGTCGGCGACCACGCGACCGCCACGACGTCGTTGACGACGAGCATGAACACGGCGGCCGCCATCGCTCCGCCGATGCTCCCCATCCCGCCGAGGATCACGATCGCCAACAGGCGCGAGATCAGGTCATAGCCGCTGTTCGGGTTGAACGCCGTCGTGGCGCCGAACACCATCCCGCCGACGGCGGTGACCGCGACGCCGATCCCGACCGAGATCGTCCGCGTCCGGTTGACGTTGATCCCGATCAGGTCCGCCGCGGTGCGGTTCTGCAGCGATGCCCGCACCGCGCGCCCGAACTTGGTCCGGTACAGCATGTAGTAGAGGCCGACCAGCAGCAGTACCGCGAGCGCGAACCCGATCAGGTAGATCCACGGCAGGTAGAAGCCCGAGCACGTACACGGACTTGTCCACGTAGGACGCGTGCAGCTGCACGTAGTCGACGCCGTACAGGGCGGTGAGGACCCCTTCGATCAGGATCGCCACCGCGAACGTGACGAGGATCGACATCCCGGTCCGGTCGGACTCGCGCAGACGGCGCATGAACAGGAATTCGATCGCCACGCCGAGCACGAACATCGCGGGCACGGTGAGCAGCAGGCCCGGCAGCAGCCCGATCCCGACGTGCGTCGAGAGCTCGTAGCTGAGGTAGGCGCCCAGGACCACCATCGCACCCTGGGCGATGTTGATGATGTCCATGACCCCGAAGATCAGGGTCAGGCCCGCGGCCATCAGCGCGTACACGCCGCCGGTCAGGATGCCGTCGACGATCGCCTGCAGCAGCGCGGTGCCCGACACGGCGCCTATCCCGCCCATGCGGGCTTCGGGTAGAGCGGAGGCGTCGCGCCCGTCGTCGGTCGTGGGCAGCGACTGGACGAGGGCGCCTTTCTGCCACTGGAAGGTCAGCGTCTTCTGAGCCGTGTTCTCGCCCAGCGCGTCGAATTTCACCGGCCCCTGGACGCTATCGAGCGTGACCCCGCTGTGGAGGTAGGACTGTGATCTTGGAGTTGTCGAGGCTGTGGGTGGCGTTGACGGCCTCGGCCATCACCTGGCCCACCGAGTACGCCTCGGCGACGTCGGCGTTGACGTCGGACGGGGTGCCGCCGTACTTGGCGATGTACTCCTTGACCATCTGCTGGCTGTCGGCCTTCTTGAACCCGCCGTACCAGCCGTTCGGGACGAAGATCCCGTTCTCGTTGCCCTTGCCGATCGCCTTGACGAACGCCGCGCCCTGGTCCGGGCCGGCGGTGGCGATGAAGATCTTCGGGCTGTAGTGCTGCTGGATGAAGGCGTGCACGAACGCCGAGACGGTCGGAACGTCGACCGAGCCGAGGACCACCGCGTCGGCCTTCGTCGAGGCGAGCTGGCTGGCGATCGGGGTGAAGTCGGTGACCTCGGCCGGGAACACCTTTGAGGCGACGCGTCTTGACGCCCGGCGGCCTGGAGCATGCTCTGGGCGACCGGGATCTGCGGCTGGGTGAACGGGTCGTTGACGGTCGCGTACGCGGCTGTCTTCGGCCGCTGAGCAGGCGGGCAGTGAGGCGACCCACTGCGCGAAGGTGACGAGGTTGTCCTTCACCGGGACCGACACGTCGAACACGTTGTGCAGGCCGGAGCCGAACACCGACGGGCCGCCCCCGGCGCCCTCCACGAACGCGTAGCCGTACCGAGCGGCGACGCGCGCAGAGGGCTCCGTGAGCAGGGTCGAGAAGGGCCCGAACACGAGCGCGTCCTTGTTCGAGCCGATCAGCTTCTGGTAGTTGCTGACCACCTGCGCCGGGCTCGAGGCGTCGGAGACGATCTCCAGCTTCACCGGGTGGCCGAGCAGCCCGCCCTTCTTGTTCTGGTCCGCGGCCCACAGTTGGTAGCCGCGCTCGAACGCCTGGCCGTCGGTGGCGAAGTCCCCCGACAGCGACAGCGAGGCGCCGATCGTGACGGGGCTCTTGCTCGCGCCGCCGGAGCTGCTGGAGCCGCCGGACCCGCCCGAGCCGCTCGAACTGCTGCTGCTGGAGCCGCCGCACGCCGCGAGACCGATCGCGATGGCCAGAATGAGTCCCGCCCAAGCGCTGTTGCGCAAGATTCTCATCACTCTCTCCTCGGGTCCTGCGGCACCCCGGCACCGCAAGGGGTTGCAAACGATTGCAGCGACGATAGTCCCGGACCGCGCGCGTGTCAACCGCAAACGTGTGCAGCGGGTTGGGACCCTATGGCGTGGGTCGCCTGTTGCAGCGTTGACCCGCCGGGCTGACCCCAAGCCACGACGTCCCGCCCTCCTAGTGACTCCCCGCACCCGGGCGCGAGCCCGTTTTCCGTCCGTAGTCAGGCTGTACCTACGGGCCCGGCGTGCGGGGAACCGGGGTGGCAGGCGGCGAGGAACCCGGGTGGCGGGCGGCGGGGCGCCCGCGGAGAGCAGTGATGCGGCCGTGAGTCGGCGGGCGCCTACCGCAGCGCCGGTCTTGCGTTACAGCGGATCAGCGGCGCAATTTTCCGCACGGGACACCCCGCCTCACCCAGTACGACGGCCTGCGCGCACCCGGGAGCGCGGCCATCCCGACCACTCCCAAGCCAAAACCGTCCCGCGCACACCGGACCGGCGTCAGGCCTTTTGCGAACCGTCGTCGGGCCTCCCGAACCGTCGTCGGGCCTCCCGGACCGGCGTCAGGCCTTGCGGAAGCTCCTCAGGAATCGCGACTGCGCCGCCGATCCGGCCGTCAAGCGCCGGTTGGCGATCCCGACCTCCTGGATCACGCCGTGGCGGACCTTGAGCACGCCGGCCGCCGAGCCGGCGCGGACGACGTACCAGGAGTTCGACCCGATCCGGATCGCCTTGCCGAGGTGGAGCCGGTGGCGCACCGCACTCACCCGCGCGCCCGGCCGGACACCGTGGAGCGCGAAGAACGGGTTCGCGGTGAGGGCGAGGATGATCCGCCCGCGCACGGCTCCCCGTCGGCGCCCCGGGAGCGAGCGCAACAGCGCGGCCGATGGGTAGCCGGCCCGGATCCCCCATCCCGCGTACAGGCAGAAGTTGTCGAAGTTGTTGTGCGTGACCCCGAAGCGCGGGAGCGTGCGGCGAGCGGCGACCCGGGTCATGCCGAGCCTGAGCGGTCCGAGGTGACTGCCGCGGAGCGTCCCGAACGGCTTGGGGCAGCCGAGCGTGTTCGGCAGGGCGACGATCACCGCGCCGCTCGTCGCCGGCATCCCCGACCCCGTGGCGTTCGACGCGATCACCGTGCATGTGAGCGAGCGCGCCTCGTCGGCGATCTGCACTTGGTATCCGGATGAGGTGGCCGATCCGATCGGCACCCCGTCACGGGCCCACTGGTACGCGAATCTGGTCGGCGAGTTCGTCCACCCCCCGGGCGAGCAGGTCAGGGTGTGGCCCGGGGTCGGAGTGCCCGCGATGGCCGGCCGGCTCGTGTTGACCGGCGCGCCGTTCGGCGGCCCTGGCACGGACACCGGCGCGCTCGTGGCCGGAGCGCTCGACCCGAATGCGTTCGAGGCGACCACGGCGCACGTGAGCGACGAACCCTGGTCGGCGGCGGCGACGGTGTAGCTCGGCGAGGTGGCGCCGGGGATGGCCGGCCCGTGGCGGTTCCACTGGTAGGAGAACCGCGACGGGGCGTTCGTCCACACGCCGGTCGAGCAGCTGAGGGTGTCACCGACCCCGGGAGTGCCCGAGATCACCGGCGGCTGATGGTTGACGGGCGGCCCCTGGGTGACCGGGGGGCCGACCTGGAACGGCGAGCTGGTGGCACTGGCGGTGAGGGACGAGTCGCCGGCGTAGCCGGCGGTCTGGGTCGTCAGCCCCGCCGAGGAGGGGGTGACCGAGCAGCTCGCCGCACCAGTCGCGTCCGTGACCGCGGTGCACGTCCGGCCCTGCAGCCCGAGCGTCACGGTGGCGCCCGGCACCGGTGCGGCGGGCGTTCGCGAGACGTCGGTCAGCGACGCGGTAAGCCGCGCCGCGGAGCCGGCCGGGCCGCCGAGCTGGCTCTGGTTGAGGTCGAGCGAGGTGACGTCCTTGCCCGTCGTCCACTGCACGACGACCGGAGCGGAGGTCACGGTTGTCGTGCCGTCCGGCGCGGAGGCCGTCACCCTGTCGCGCCCCGTGAGGATCCCGGTCATCGTGAACGCGGCGTTGCCATTTGTGTCGGCGTGGACGAACTGGAGCTGGGTGTTCGGCCCGCGGACCGAGAACTCGACCGGCGTTCCGGCGGTGACCGAGAAGTGCGACAGGTGCGCCGTGTAGGTGACCTCGGTGCCGGTGCCCTGGGTGCCGGCGCCGGTCGCAGCCAGCGTCACCTCCGCGGTGGGCGCGGTCGAGCAGCCCGTCCCGCCGGTCAGCTTCACGAGCTGGTCGACGTCGCCAATGTAGAAGCAGCCATCGGGACCGATCGCGCCCGTCCACAGGCGGCCGCCGCCGGTGGCGATCGTGCTCACTGTGGCCGGGCTCTGGGTCAGGTCGATCAGGTGGACGAGCCCGTCGAGCGTGGTCAGGTACAGCGATGTTGCCGCGCCGCCGGCACCGGTGCTCGCAACGCCGAGCCCGAACACGCCGTTGGCCACGTTGGTGACCGTCGTGGCGGTCGGCGTCCCGGCGTTGGTGCCGGTCACCGACTCGACGTTCCCGTTCCCGCAGACGGCCACGTACATGGTCCCGTCCGGCGCGAAGGTGATCCCACACGCCCCGGTGCCGAGGTCGACATAGTCCGAGACGGTGGGACTGCTCGAGTCGGGGTTCGAGATCCGCAGCACGACGCCGGAGGCGTACGACCCGCCGCACTCGTCGGTGGCGAAGATGTCGCCGCTCAGCGGGTCGACGGCCATCCAGGACGGACAGTGATACTTGCCGCTCGCGTTGGAGGTGATGGTCGCGGCGACGCGCTGGACCGCGCCGGTTGCCGGATCGAGCTGATCGAGCTGGACGACGCCGGAGGTGTTGCTGCTGACCGCCGCCCACAGCTCCCCGTGCTTGCCGAACGCCAGTCCGCCCAGCGTGTTCGGCTCGAACGTCGTAGCCGGAAGCGCGGTGCCCGTGTCCGCGGCGCCGCCGCCTGGGCCGAACACGTAGATCTGCCCCGTGTCCTCGTCGGGCACGTACATGTTCCCGGAGGCGTCCCAGGTGGGGGTCATCGCGCCCCGGCAGCCGCTGGCTGTGAACGTCACCCCGCTGCGGAAGGAGACCACCGGGTGCTGCTCGGCCGGGAAGCCCGTGGCGAACGCGCGCACTGTGTACGGCGATGAGCCGGCCGGAAGCGCATCCGAGCACGTCGGCGGCCCGGCGGGCTGGAAGTTGACGGTCGCCACGCCGGGCACGGGCAGGTTGCCGTCGGTGACGTCGACAGCCGTGAAGCTGACCGCTTCGGTGCTCGTGTCCGTGGCCGAGAACGTGGCCACGCCGTCGGAGCCGGTAGTCGCCTGCGTACCGGGCGAGACGATGGCGTGGCCGTTCTGCGACAGAGACACAGTCTTGCCGGACGCCGGGCGCCCGAGCGAGTCCTGCAGGTACACGCTGACCGTGGTCTGCGAAGTGCCGTCGTTGGCCACGCTCGTCGGGCTGGCGGTGATCGTCGCGCCGGCGGCCGACGGGCTGACGAAGTCGAGCGACGGCCGGTCGGCGAGCGTGACCCCGTCTCCGGTGGCCGTGAACGTCACGTCCTCCACGGCCGTGTCGGTGACCGTGAACGTCACGTCGCCGTCGGCGTTCGAAGGACCGCCGGCGGGCGAGATCGCCGCGCTCGAGCCCGGCGCGGCCGACAGGGTCACGGTCTTGCCGCTCACCGGGTCGCCGCTGCCGTCACGCAGGATCACCTGCACGATCCCCTTGCTCGTACCGTCGGCGGGCACCTGGTCGGCCGAGGTCGGCGACGGTCCCGCGCCGGCCGCGACCGACACCGTGTCGCTGACGGCGCCGACGGTGCCGCCGCCGATCGCGAGCCGCAACTGCTCGAAGTCGAACGACCCCAGCCCGACGTGGGCGAAGTCGGAGTGCATGCTCGCCGCCGAGTGGAACGCGGGCGAGGCGTGCAATGGGTACAGCGCGGGGTTGGCCTCGCCCAGCTCGTGCCCGGTCGACTCGTTGAGGACCGCGGTCATCGCCGCCCACACCGGGGCCGCCATGCTCGTCCCTCCCCAGCTGCCGCCGCTGGGGCAGCCCCCGGCGTCCGCCTGGCAGATCTGGAAGCCCTGGGCCGGATCGGCGTTGGTGACGACGTCGGGGACCGATCGCATCGCCGATCCCGTGAACCCGGTCTGGTAGGACGGCCGCGCGAAGTAGCGGCTGACCCCGAACCCGCCCTGGCCGGTCGCCGGCGTGTGAGCCGAGCCGTCCCACCACACCTCGCTCCCGTAGGTGAGGCCCGGGCCGGGGGTGGCGCTGCTCCCGCCGACGGCGGTCGCGTGGGGAGAGTCGGCCGGGACGGAGATGGTGTTCGGCGTCCCGTCCAGACAGGTGCTCCCCCCGTCGCCGCTGCTGTTGTAGACGCTGATCCCGGCGGCCGCAGCCTGGGCGAGCACCGAGTCGATGCCCTGCGCGTCGGCGAGGCTCGTCTGATCCTCACACTGGGCCCACGAGTTGCTGATCACGGTGTCGCCGTCGGCGATCATCGCCTGGAAGACCTGGGAGAACGTCGTCGTGGATGGGGCGTCGTAGACGACGTAGCCCGTGCCCGGGAGGGTGTCGAACAGCATCGTTGCGTCGATGTCGAGCAGGACCTCGGACTCCCCGGCACCGGGTGTGCCGACCCCGCCGTTGACCGGCTTCTCGCTCAGCCCGGCGAGCGGACCGGCGCCGGACATCTGGGCCAGCCAATCCGACACGTCGCTGCGGTTGAACGTGTCGAACTCGAGCAACCCGATCTTCTGCTTCGGTTGGAACGTTGCTCCTCGGCGGCGCGCGGAGCCCGGGCCACCGAACCCGAACTGGGCGAAGTCGGCGCACTGCGGGTTGGTCTTCCAGACGTTCGGGTCCAACGCACCCAGCGCCATGCAGGTGACCCCGCTGGCGCCCATCCCGACGTACATGCCGCCGCACACCGGGATCAGGAACAGGCCGAGCGGCTTGATCGAGCCGAAGATGACGTTGAGCAGTGTCTCGATCAGGTTGCCCCCGAAGAAGTTCGGCGGGGTGAAGATCAGACCGCATACGAACGCCGTGCACTCGACGCTGCCGCCGAACAGCTTGTTCGTGCACGAGTTGAAGCCCTGGGGCGAGGCGCCGGCCGACTGCACAGCGGCCCGGACCTCGGCCTGGCCGGAGACGCTGGAGCGCGACGGTCCACCGAGGTCGGTCAGGCCCCCGACGTCCTCGACGAGCGGCGCCAGGCGGGCGGGAAGCGCCGGGTTGGCGGCGTTGGCATAGAACCGCCGCCCGCTCCGCGAGAGGTAGTCGCGGATCCGGACGCGGAACGCCCGGGCGACGACGGCTCGCGGAGCACGAACGCTCAGCGTCAGCCGGTTGGCCGAGCCCTGAATCAGCCTGAACCCGCGGGCGCGGAGCCAGCGCAGCACCGCTCGCGTAGGCGGCCCGCGTCGGGCCGAACCGGTCCGCGAGCCGGCGCTGGCCGAGGTAGCGATGGTAGGTCGGCGACGCCGGATCGTTCAACCCGGCCAGGTAGCCCTCGAAGCCGGCCTGATCGGTCCGGCGCAGGACGAGCGTGAGTGTGATCGGCCCGCGCGCCTCGGCACCGGCGGCCTGCACCGGTCGCAGGTGCGCACGATCCGATGACAGAACCGGAACCAGCTCACCCGGGATCCGCACGATCCTCGCTCCCGCGCCCGGCGCGAGGAGCAGGAACGCGCCGAGCAGGGCAACGAAGCCGCCAACGCGGCGCCTCCACGCGGTGGCTGCCCCGGCACCCATGGTCCTGATGCTCAACCTAACGGTGGATCGCGGCCGCTGTCAACCCGGCGAACTCCCAGCTCCCGCTTGCGGTGTCGGCGGCCAGACGATGTACGCGACCTGATCCCGGCGAGGTGACCGAACCGGTGCCGGAACCGCTCAGTATGCTCGGCGTCGTGGCCATCGAAATCCCCCCGCACACGATCAGCGATGACGCCGAGCTGCGGGAGATCGTCGGCTACCCGGCCGAGCTGATCCAGGCGAAGATCGCGGATCGGATCAACTCCCTGACGCGCCAGTTCATCGAGCACTCGCCGTTTGTGTGCGTGGCCACGGCGCGGCCCGACGGCGGCCTCGACGTCTCCCCCCGCGGCGACCCGGCCGGGTTCGTGCAGATCCTCGACGAGCGCACGCTGCTGCTTCCCGAGCGGCCCGGCAACAAGCTCGCGGACACCCTCACGAACCTGCTCGCCGACCCGCGGATCGCGCTGCTGTTCCTGATCCCGGGCGTCGGCGACACGTTCAGGGTCAACGGCACGGCGGTGCTGGTCGACGACCCGGAGCTGCTCGAGCCGTGCACTGTCGACGGCAAGGCGCCCAAGCTCGGGATCCTGATCTCGGTGGACGAGGCCTACACGCAGTGCCCGAAGGCGATGATCCGCTCCGAGCTGTGGAACCCGGACCGGCACATCGAGCGCTCGGAGCTGCCGAGCTCGGGCAAGATCCTCCGCTCGCTGACAGATCCCTCGTTCGACGACGAGGCGTATGACCGGGCCCGCGCCGAGCGCTACGCGCGGCGCGAGGGTCTGTACTAGCGCCCCGTTGGTTGTCCTGGCCTTCGGGGCGCCCCGGAGCCGCTCAGCGCGCCGGCGAGGGATGACGCGCGGGGCGCGGAGGCTGATCGTCGTCCTCCTGCACCGCCCGCCGGAGCGCCTCGTCGAACCCGACCGGCTCGACGTCGAACAGCTCCATCCCCGAGTCATCCTCGACGACCGTCGGAGCGCCGAGCCCCGCGATCAGCGGCCGGGCCACGCCGGCGTCAACCGGTGTCACGAGCCCGATCCACAGCGACGACAGCCACGGGGTGACGAATGGCACCGGGAGCCGCGGGCGCGGGCGGACCCCGAGCACCGCTGCCATCCGGTCGAGCATCTCGCCGTACGAGAGGATGTCGGGGCCGCCGATCTGGATCTCACGGCCGGCCGACGGAAGCACCTCGAGCGCGCCCGTCAGGTAGGCAAGCGCGTCGTCGACTCCGATCGGCTGGGTCGGGTTCTTGAGCCAGGCCGGAGCGATCATCGCCGGGAGCCGCTCGACCAGGTAGCGGAGTGTCCGGTAGGACTCGCTCTGCGGGCCGACGACCATGCTGGCCCGGAAGTACGTGAGCGGCGGTCCGTGCTCCCGCAGCGCCAGCGCGGTCTCGTGGCGGCTGCGCAGATGCTCCGATTGCCCGGTGTCGCCGAGGCCGCCGAGGTAGATGACGCGCTCGACCCCCTCCGCCCGCGCCATCCGGGCGAACGCGGTGGCGGCGGCGCGCTCGCGCACGGCGAATTCACGATCTCCGCCGCGACCCATCGAGTGGATCAGGTAGTAGGCGGCGTCGACCCCCTCCCCCGCGCCCGGCAACGACTGTGGCTTGAGCACGTCGCCCTCGTGCAGGTCGTATCCCGCGTCCGCGAGGCCACGAGCGCGGGGCGAATCGCGATCGCGGACGAGACAGCGAACCTCGTAGCCCGCGCGGTCGAGCCGCGCGGCCAGGCGGCCGCCGATGAACCCGGTGGCTCCGGTGACGAGGACGCGAGAGCTCACGGCGCGATGAGGAGAATCACATGACAACGGTACCCGGATCGGGCGCGTCAGCGCGCGAGATCGGGGTAATCATCAAGCTGGGACCGCTGGGCAGCACCTCCAGAACACGCCAAGGAGAACCAGGTGAGCAACGAACGACGCCCACGAACGACGACCGACTCGGGCATCCCCGCGACGAGCGACGAGTTCTCGATCACCGTCGGCCCCGGAGGCCCGATCCCACTCCACGACCACTACGTCGTGCAGAAGATGCAGCACTTCAACCGGGAGCGCGTGCCGGAGCGTGTCGTCCACGCCAAGGGTGGCGGCGCCCATGGGTTCTTCGAGGTGACCGGCGACGTCAGCCAGTTCACGAAGGCGGCGTTCCTGGCGCCCGGTGCGCGATCGCCGGTGTTCGTGAGGTTCTCGACCGTGGCCGGCGAGCAGGGCTTCCCGGACACCGTCCGCGACCCGCGCGGGTTCGCGATCAAGATCTACACGGAGGAGGGCAATCACGACCTCGTGGGCAACAACACGCCGGTGTTCTTCGTCCGCGACCCGACGAAGTTCCAGGATTTCATCCACTCCCAGAAGCGCCTGCCCGACACCGGGCTGCGCAGCAACAACATGCAGTGGGACTTCTGGACGCTGTCGCCCGAGAGCGCCCACCAGGTGACGATCCTGATGTCGGACCGTGGGATTCCGCGGACGTGGCGTCACCAGCACGGGTTCAGCTCCCACACGTACTCGTGGATCAACGCCGGCGGCGAGCGATTCTGGGTCAAGTACCGCTTCAAGAGCGTCCAGGGCATCGAGAACTTCACCGACGCCGATGCGGCCGCGATGACGGCCGAGGACCCGGACTACCACCGCCGCGACCTGTTCGAGGCGATCGCCGGCGGCGAGGCGCCCGAATGGCGGCTGGAGATGCAGGTGATGCCGTTCGAGGAGGCGGCCGGCTACCGCTTCAACCCGTTCGACCTGACGAAGGTCTGGCCGCACGGCGACTACCCGCCGATCGAGGTCGGCCGGCTGGTCCTCGACCGCAATCCGGAGAACTTCTTCGCCGAGGTCGAGCAGTCGAGCTTCTCCCCCGCAAATCTCGTTCCCGGCACCGGCCTCAGCCCGGACAAGATGCTGATGGGCCGGATCTTCTCCTACCACGACACGCACCTGCACCGGATCGGTCCCAACTACGAGCAGCTTCCGATCAACCGGCCGAAGTCGCAGGTGAACACCTACAACAAGGACGCTGCGATGACGTACCACCACAGCGGCGACCAGCCGGTGTACGCGCCGAACTCGTTCGGCGGCCCAAGCGCCGACCCGGACCGCGGAGCCGATCTGTTCTGGCACGTCCCGGAAGGCGAGCTCGGCCGCTACGCGTACGAGAAGCACGCAGAGGACGACGACTTCGGGCAGGCCGGCACGCTCGTCCGCGAGGTGATGACCGACACCGACCGCGAGCATCTCGTGACGAACATCGTGGGCCACGCCTCAGATGAGGTCACCGACGAGATGCAGCACCGGGTGATCGCGTACTGGACGCACATCGACGCCGATATCGGCGCCCGCGTCGCCGCCGGCCTCGGCCACGGCAACGGCTCGTCGGCGACCGGTGCGGGCGCCCCCGCGCGCGAGTTGCTTGCCGCCCGCGCGAACCGGGCATAACCAGCGGCGGCAGTCACGGCCGCCGGCGGCGGATGCGCCACGCCCCGGCCGTCGGGAAGATCTGTGGCCGCGCGGCCGTCCGTCTGATCAGATGCGTCACGCCGCCCCGATCGTCGCCGGACCGGACCGATCGCTCGTCGACCGGCTGATCGAGCTGTACTGCGCATGGCGCGAGGAGTGCGCGGGCGTGCGGCTCGCGTACGAGCGGCTCGACACCTCTTCTCCGGACGATCGCGGCCTCGCGTTCGCCGCCTGTATCGCGGCGCTGGATCGCGAGGACGCTGCCGCGCGCTCCTACGGCGCGCAGATCCGCCGGGTCGGGGCGCTCATGGCGCTCAGCGAGAGCTGAACCCGAGGATCAACTGCGCGGTCTCGACCGGCGCGTCGAGCTGCGGGCAGTGGCCGACGCCGTCGAGCTCGATCCAGTCCGCCTGGGGCAGCCAGTCCCGCCGGTACCGGGCCGCGGCCGCGGGCCACGGCAACAGCCGGTCTGCGGTCCCCCACACCATCCGGACCGGGCAGGCGATCTGCTCAGCCTCGATCGGCCAGCCCTCGCGGCGGGCGAGCTCGATCAGCGCGGCCGCGCCGGTGCACCCCGCGACGCCGCGGATCTGGTGGGCGACGAGATCGGCCGGCAGGTGCTCGGATCGCTCGCAGATGTACGCGGTCGCCCGCCGGCGGCCCTCGGGAGTGGAGGCGATCGTGTCCGCGTGCGGTGCGGCGGCGGCGCGCGAGCTGCTGCATCGCCACGAAGTGGTCGAGCGCCTGGCCGATCGAGGGGTGTCTGCGCCTCCCAGCCGCCGGCCGGCGCGAGCGCGACCACGGAGCGGGCGCGGCCGCGGGCCGCGAGCTGCAGCGCGACGTAGCCGCCGAGTGAGTTGCCGGCCACGTCGACGAGCCCGATGCCCGCCTCGTCGAGCTGCCGCTCGACCGCGTCGGCCAGCGTCGCACCGGTCAGCTCGGCGTGGATCGACAGGACCGCCGGCATGGCCGGCCAGCGTCGGCGCGATCACCTCGCGCTCACGCTCGAGCACGGGCAGCACAAGCTCCCACGTGCGCCACGTGTCGGTGAAGCCGTGCAGGCACAGCAACGGCGGGCCCGAGCCGCCGCGATGCACCGCTTCGAAAGCCCGAGACCATCGGAAAAGAAGGCTATTGGAGCGGGCGGATTTCTCGTTTGCACGGACCCGGGCAGGGGTACGCACGGCCCGCCAATCTGGAGGAGAGGAGACGACATGGCGGAGCGGTTCACAGCCTCGGTGTGGGCGAGGCCACGGCGCCGGATCGGGCTGGCGGCACTCCTGGCGGCGGTCGTCGCCGCGGTGGGAGCGCTGATTGCCGGCGGTGCCACGAGCGGCCCGAGCGCGGCGCGCTCGGGGCCGAACGCGATCACTGCCAAGCGGGAGCAGTCGATCAACTCCAAGGTCAGCGCGCTGATCGCGAAGATGACCGTGGCCGAGAAGTTCGGCCAGCTCGAGATGTCGGGCCCGACGGGGCCGAACGGGACGCCGGGCACCACGCTGCTGAGCGAGGCGCGGGCCGGCGAGGTCGGCTCGGTGCTCGACCTCGTCGGTGTCGACAACATCAACACCGACGCAGAAGGCCGCGCTTCAGTCGCGGCTGCACATCCCGCTGATCTTCTCGCTCGATGTGATCCACGGCTACCGGACGATGTTCCCGGTGCCGATCGGCGAGGCGTCGACCTGGGACCCGGGCGCGGTCACGAACGACGAGGCCGTGTCGGCCGACGAGGCGACGGCGGACGGGATCAAGTGGACGTTCAACCCGATGGTCGACATCTCCCGGGATCCGCGGTGGGGCCGCGTGGTCGAGGGCGCGGGTGAGGATCCGTACCTCGGCTCGGCGATCGCCGCGGCCAAGGTCCACGGCTACCAGGGCAGCGACTACAGCGCGCTCAACCGGATGGCGGCCACCGTCAAGCACTTCGCCGGCTACGGCGCCCCGGTCGCCGGCCGCGAATACAACACGGTCGACATGTCCGACCAGCAGCTGCGCAACGACTATCTGCCGACCTACCAGGCAGCCGTCAACGCGGGTGCGGCCACGGTGATGAGCGCGTTCAACTCGCTGAACGGCGTACCGGCCAGCGCCAACCCGTACCTGCTGCGGACGATCCTGCGCCAGGAGTGGGGCTTCGCCGGCCCGGTCGTCAGCGACTACCAGGCCGTCCAGGAGCTGATCGCGTTCGGCTACGCGGCAAACGGCGAGCAGGCCGCGAAGGAGGCGCTCACGGCAGGCGTCGACATCGAGATGGCGGTGTCGATCCCGAGCAAGTACTCGACATACCACAACTACGGCAAGCAGCTGCTGGCCTCCGGCCAGATCACGATGGACGAGCTCAACGCCGCGGTGCGCCGGGTCCTGACGCTCAAGTACCTGGCCGGCATGTTCGACCATCCGTACACCGACCCGAGCCGGGTCACAAAGGAGGAGCTGACCGCCCCCCACCTGGCCCAGGCTCGCACCACGGCGGACGAGTCGATGGTGCTTCTTGAGGACCGCAACAAGGCGCTCCCGCTGTCGGCCGGCAGCGGCAGCATCGCCGTGGTCGGCCCGCTGGCCGACGATGTCGCCGACCAGGACGGCCCCGACCAGCCGATCGGCTACGACCCCACCCAGGGCAAGAACGTCTCCGTGCTCGACGGGATCAAGGCCGCCGACCCGGGCGCCGACCGTCACGTACGCGCAGGGGTGTGACCCGGCGTGCGCGGACACGAGCCACTTCGATCAGGCGGTCAACGCCGCGCAGGAAGGCGTCCAAGACAGTGGTCGTCGTCGGCGAGCCTGCCTCGGACTCGGGCGAGGCGTCGTCGCGGAGCGTGATCGACCTGCCCGGGCAACAGCTCGCGCTCGTGCAGGCGATCGCCGCCACCGGCAAGCCCTACGTGGTCGTGCTGATGAACGGCAGGCCGCTGACGATCCCGTGGCTGGCCAACAACGCGCCCGCGCTGCTCGAGTCCTGGTTCCCCGGGACCGAGGGCGGCAACGCGGTGGCCGACGTCCTGTTCGGCACTGTCGATCCGGGCGGGAAGCTGCCGATGTCGTTCCCGCGCGACGTCGGGCAGATCCCGATCTCGTACAACGAGCTGCCCGACCGGGCGGCCGTATGACCCGAACAACAAGTACACGTCGAAGTACCTCGACGTGCCGAACACGCCGCTGTACCCGTTCGGCTACGGGCTGTCGTACACGACGTTCTCGCTCTCGAACCTGTCGGTGACGCCGGCGGCCACGAGCCAGAGCGGGCAGGTGCACGTGTCCGCGACGATCGCCAACGCCGGAACGGTGACGGGCGACGACGTCGTACAGCTCTACATCCACGAAAGCGACACGAGCATCCTGCAGCCGGTGCGCAAGCTCGAGGGATTCCAGCGGGTGACGCTGAAGCCCCGGCCAGTCACAGCCGGTGTCGTTCACGCTCGACAGCGGGAACCTCGGGTTCTACAACGGCTCGAGCCAGTTCGTGGTCGAGCCGGGACCGTTCGACGTCTGGGTCGGCGACAGCTCGGTCGGCGGCCTTCACGGGACGTTCAGCGTGGCCCTAACCGGCATCATCATGGGAGGCCGGCACGACGCTGTGCCGGCCTCCCACGATGCCGTCCGCTGCTCGCAGAGCCCAGCTACCATGAGGCGATCCGGTTCGGAGACCGGGCGCTCTCCTACGCCGAGTTGCACGCCGTGGCCGGCGCGCTCGGCGAGCGGCTGCGATCGGTCGAGCGGGTGGCGGTCTGGGCGGAGCCGGTGCTCGAGACCTGCGCGGCGGTCGTGGGCGCGCTGGCGGCCGGCGTCCCCGCGGTGCCGATCAACCCGAAGGCCGGGGAGCGCGAGCTCGGGCATGTCGTCAGCGACAGCGCGCCCGGCCTCGTGCTCGGCCGCTCCGGGCGCCGAGCTGCCCGAGGCCCTGCGCGGCGATTCCGCGCGTCGACATCGACCTCAGCGCGCGCGCGGACGGGCTCGCCGGCCCCCGCGCCAGACCCCGAGTCCGCCGCCCTGATCGTGTACACATCGGGCACCACCGGCCCGCCGAAGGGAGTCGTCCTTCCCCACCGGGCGATCGCCGCCAGCCTCGACGGGCTCGCCGAAGTCTGGGAGTGGACCGGCTCCGACGTGCTCGCTCACGGCCTGCCGCTGTTCCACGTCCACGGCCTCGTGCTGGGCGTGCTCGGTCCCCTACGGCTCGGCGGGACGCTCCACCACCTGGGGTCGTTCTCGGTCGAGCGCGTGGCCGAGGAGCTGATCGGCCGCGGCGACGATGCTGTTCGGCGTGCCCACGATGTACCACCGGCTGGCGGACGCCGCCGAGGCCGAGCCCTCGGTCGCCCGGGCGCTCGGAGCTGCCCGCCTGCTCGTGTCCGGCTCGGCTGCGCTGTCGGCTGCCGACCACGGGCGGATCGAGGCCGCGTGCGGGCAGCGGGTGGTCGAGCGCTACGGGATGACCGAGACCCTGATGATCAGCTCGGTGCGGGCCGATGGCGACCGGCGCCCTGGCACCGTCGGGCTGCCGCTCCCGGGGGTCGACGTCCGGATCGTCGACGAGGACGGGTCGGCGATCGAGGGCGCCGACGGCGAGACGGTGGGCGAGATCCTGGTCCGCGGGCCGAACCTGTTCCTGGAGTACCTCAACCGGCCGGACGCCACCGCGGAGGCGTTCGACGAGGGCTGGTTCCGTACCGGCGACGTGGCCGTGCGCGAGCCCGACGGCTACATCCGCCTGATCGGCCGTCAGGCGACCGACCTGATCAAGAGCGGCGGTTTCAAGATCGGCGCCGGTGAGATCGAGGCGGCGCTCCTCGAGCACCCCGGCGTGGCCGAGGCGGCGGTCACGGGCGAGCCTGACCCGGACCTCGGGGAGGTCGTGGTGGCGTGGGTCGTGCCAGACGGGGACGCGCGGCCTTCGGAACGCGAGCTCGCCGACCACGTCGCCCGGCTGCTGACGCCGCACAAGCGACCGCGGTCGGTCCGGTATCTGAAGGAGCTGCCGCGCAACGCAATGGGCAAGGTGCAGAAGGCGGCGCTGCGCGAGGGGTGAGCGCGTTCGCCGGCTGCGCTCACGCCTCGGCCGCATCGATGATGCAACACCGGCTGACGGTTATCAACCGCCCGTTTGATCTCCGTCCGCCGCGCCGCTGGCCTCATGGGCTCCGGGCTCGGCGCTGGCCTCGTGGGCTCCGGCCTCGGGGCCGGCCTCGTGGGCTCCGGCCTCGGCGCCGGCAGCCTGGGCCGCGGCGGCCGTCTCCAGCAGCCTCGCCCGAGTGCGGGCGGAGCGCACCGCGATCGTCAGCGTCGCCGGGTCGTAGGCGCCCTGGTAGCGGCGGCCATTGATGAAGAAGCTCGGGGTCCCCGACACCCCGCTTGCGTCGGCGCTGGCCACGTCCTGCGCGATCCGCTCCGCGTGCTCGTGCCGGCGCAGCTCGCCCCAGAAGCGCTCGACGTCGAGGCCGAGCCGCTCCGCATAACGGCGGAGATCCTGCGGCCCGAGCTGATCCTGGTGTGCGAGCAGCATGTCGTACATCTCCCAGAACTGCCCCTGAGCCGCGGCGGCCTCGGCCGCCTCGGCGGCGAGCTGGGCGGTCGGATGCACGTCGCTCAGCGGCAGATGCCGCCACACGTAGCGGAGCTCGTCGCCGAACGCGTTCAGCAGCTGGCGGATCGCCTGCTCGGCCTGGCCGCAGTACGGACATTCGAAGTCGCCGTACTCGATCAGCGTCACCGGCGCGCTCTCCGGCCCTCGCACGTGGTCCTGCTCGGGATCGACGTCCTCCGCCAGGTCGAGGATGTCCTCGGCAGTGCTGCCGATCTGCCGCGCGCGCACGCTCGAGGGCAGCCGGCGCATCAGGCGGAGGATCAGCCAGGCGACGATCGGCGCGATGATCGCCGCCCCGAGCACCCCGAGCTTCGCCTCGTCGAGCGTGCGGCCGCTGAACGCGATCGTCGAGATCAGGATCGAGACCGTGAACCCGATCCCGGCAACGGCGCCGCCGCCGGCCAGCGCCGGCCAGCTGAGCAGCGGCCGCGGCCCGTGGATCGCAGGACGCGAGGCCAGCCACGAGGCGCTCACCACCCCGATCGGCTTGCCGACGACGTACGCGACGATGATCCCGATCGTGATCGGCGAGCCGGCGGCGTCGCTCAGCAGCCCGCCGCTCAGGTGGATGCCCGCGTTGGCGAGAGCGAACAGCGGCACGATCACGTAGCCCGTCCACGGGTGCAGGCTGTATTGGAGGCGCTCGTTGGGCGAGATCGCCGACAGCACCCCCTGCTGGGCCGAGCGCGCCAGCTCTGGCGTCGGCTGCTCGCGGAACGACCGGGTCAGCGCCGTGACCCGCTCGAGGTCCTCGCGGCTCGGCGGATACGCGCTCGTCACAAGGCCGACGGCGAGCCCAACGATCACCGGGTCGACGCCGGACTTGTACATCGCCACCCACACCGCCACCCCGACAACGACGGCCGCCTGGCGCCGGCCGAACGGCAGGAACCGGATCGCCGCCAGCAGCACGAACATCGCGAGCGCCACGGCCAGCGCGCCCACGTGGACGTGCGAGGTGTAGGCGGTCGCGATCACGAGCAGCGCCCCGAGGTCGTCGACGACCGCGAGCGACAGCAGGAACACCCGCAGCCGCGTGGCCCCGCGCGAGGTCAGCAGAGCGAGCGCCCCGAGCGCAAACGCGGTGTCGGTCGACATCGCCGCGCCCCACCCGCGACCGCCCCGGCCGCCGGCGTTGAACGCGAGGTAGATCGCGATCGGGATCAGCATCCCGCCGATCGCGGCCAGTGCCGGAATCGCCAGCCGCTGTCGCTGGCGGAGCTCCCCGACGTCGAGCTCTCGCTTGGCCTCGAGCCCGACGACGAGGAAGAAGAACGTCATCAGGCCCTGGTTGACCCAGTGGCGGAGATCAGCCGAGATCGAGCCGCCGCCGAGCCTGATCGACAGCGTCGTGGTCCACAACGAGCGGTAGCTGTGCGAGAGCGGCGAGTTCGCCCACACGAGCGCCACGACGGTCGCCGCGAGCAGCACGCTGGCGCTGCCCGTCTCGGTGCTGAGAAAGTCCCGCACCGGCGCCGCGAGGTTTCGCGCCCACGCGGTGCGCCCGCTGAATGCGCTCGGATGGGTTTCGGCGATCTCAGTGGTCACTACTACAAACGTCCGCACAGGAAACGGAGGAACGATGATGCACTGGAGCATCTAATCGCGAGAATCTCCCCATCTGCCTGACCTCGCGCATCCTCGACGCGCTCCACACTGACGGCATCCGCCTGCGTGGCCACCGGCTGGCGCTCGTATGGAACCTCGGCATGTACGTCAACGTACTGGCCGGGAGCCTGATCATCCGCGTGGCCCTGAACGCCGGCTTGCGACGCTCGAGCACCGGGTTCGCACTCGTCGTGGTCGGCGCGGTCACCGTCGCCAACGTCATCAACTTCCTGCTCGCCGCGACCTGGATCCGGGTGCACTCCGGCGTGCCCGTGCCGAGGAGTTTCGCGCCCGTGCCGCCGGCGGCGCCTGCTCGGGCCGCCTGACCCCGCCGCTCCGGTCAGTAGCGCGCGGTCAGTAGCGTGCGGTCGGTGCCCGAGCTCGGAGTCCCGGAGATGACCGGCCTGCGCCACGTGACCGCGACTCGGTACGTCGCCCCGCTGCGCGAGGGGGGCTCGCTGCCCGGCCTGGTCGAGGCAGATGACGACGGCCTGTACGTGATGAAGTTCCGCGGCGCCGGCCAGGGCCCGGCGGCGCTCGTGGCCGAGGTGGCAGCCGGCGAGCTGGCGCGGCGCCTCGGCCTGCTGGTGCCCGACCTCGTCGTCGCCGAGCTCGACCCGGCGCTCGCGCGGGCCGAGCCCGACATCGAGATCCAGGAGCTCGCCGAGGCGAGCGTCGGCGAGAACCTCGGCGTCGACTTCCTCCCGGGCGCGCTCCCGTTCACCCCGGCCGCGGCGGCCTCGATCGACCCCGGCCTGGCGGCCGACATCGTGTGGCTCGATGCGCTTGTGACGAACGTCGACCGCACCGCCCGCAACCCGAACCTGCTCGTGTGGCACGGACGCATCTGGCTGATCGACCACGGCGCCGCGTTCTTCCGTCAGCATCGCGTTGAGCCGCTGGCCGCGACGGCCGAGCGCGAGTTCCCGATGATCGCCGACCACGTGCTCCTCCCGTATGCCGCCTCGCTCGCGGAGGCCGATCAGCGCCTCGCCGAGCCGGCCGCCGACGCCGTCGCCTCGGCACTGGCGCTGATCCCCGACGCATGGCTGGGCGCGGGCGCCGCCGCCCGTCGCGAAGACTTCCGTGCGTTCCTGAGCAGCCGGCTCGTGGCCCCGCGGGCGTTCGTGCAGGAGGCTGAGGATGCCCGGCCTTAGCGCGTTCCAGTACACGATCCTGCGGGTGGTGCCCCGGATCGAGCGCGGCGAGTGCATGAACGTCGGCGTCGTGCTGTTCTGCCCCGAGCGGCGGTTTATCGGCGTGCGGATCGCCCTCGACGAGGCACGCCTGTCCGCCTTCGCCCCCGGCCTCGACCCCGGCACGATCCGGGCGCCGCTCGACGCGATCGCGGCGGTGCTCAAGGGCGACAGCCGCGGCGGGTCAGCTGGCGCGGCTCAGCGCGTCGGAACGGTTCGGGTGGGTGGCGGCCAGCTCCTCCACCGTGATCCAGCCCTCGGAGGTGCACACGGGGCTGACCGATGACCCCCAGCGGACCCTCGATCGACTGCTCACAGAGCTGGTGACAATCTGACAAACGTCACACTGCGGACCCCAGCGCGCGTGCCGATAATGAGGGTGAAGGACGGCGTTCCCCCACCCGAAACGACGCAGGCTTGTCCGACACGCTCAGCGGCCAGCTGGAATTGGAGCTATCGCGCGAGGCGAGCGCGCCCGGTCAGGCGCGCCGCGCGTTGACGAACCTCCTGACGGGGACCCTCTCGCGCGAAGAGCTCGACACGGCGAAGCTGCTGTCCACCGAGCTGGTCACCAATGCCGTCCTCCACGGCCACGGGATGATCCTGTTCCGGGCCAAGGTCAGCGACCGGGTCGTGCGAGTCGATGTGATCGACGAGGGCGGCGGCTTTCACCGCGTCGTCCGCGAGCGCACGTTCGACAGCTTCGGCGGCTGGGGCCTCGCGCTGGTCGAGGCCGAGGCGAGCCGGTGGGGCATCCTTGAGGGCGCGACCCACGTGTGGTTCGAGCTCGAGCGGTCCAGCGCGCATATGCAGTGCGCATGAGCGGCGCGCGCCGGCGGGTTCCCGCCGGCCCTACCGCACCGTGCCCATGAGGACCGTCGGCCCGGACACCGCCGGGTTGCGGCCGGCGTGCTGCAGGGTGACCTTGAGCGAGCGGAACTCGGTGGCGGCAACGCCCGAGGACAGCGTCACCTTGCGCGCGTCGTTGAACGTCCCGACGGGGACGACGTCGCCGGCGGCGTTCGCCAGCCACGCCTCGTAGTAGCGCGCTCCGTCGAGGCGCGGGACGCCGGTGGCCCGCAGCTCGATCCGCCAGGCGGCCTCGGTGCGCGTGAGCTTCGCGGTCCCGTGTGCGCCGGGAGCCAGCGACGTGCCGGTGACGGCCATCGTCAGGCGCAGCGGCTGCTTCGGAGTGCCGCCGAACACGAGCAACACGATCACGGCGAGGATCGCCACCAAGGCGGCGAGCATCCCGCTCAGTGCCAGGCGGGGGTGCCGCCGCAGGACGGCCCCGATGCTCCCGATCGGCCCCCAGCGCCGGGCTCGCCCGCGGCGGGGTGTGGCCGGCTCCTCCGCGGCCGCGGCGCCGATACGGGCCACGATCCGGTCCTCGAGCTCGGGATCGGGCTCCGCCCAGATTGCAGGATCGTCGAGCAGGAAACGGAGGCGGTCGAGCTCGGCCCGCTCCGGCGGGCTCAGGGTGCCAACCACTTCCCCGGCCAGGTAGGCGATGCGTTCGTCGTCTCGCGCGATGGGCAAATCGTCCACTACTCGTCTTGACGGTAGATAAGCCGGACCGGCTCCTCCCGCAGCCAACCCAGCTGCGTGGCGAGCCGCTTGTGCGCGCGCAGGCAGCGCGCTCTCACCGTGGATTCGCCGGCCCCGATCCGGCGGGCCATCTCCTCGTCGTTCAGCCCGTCCAGGTGGCGCAGACGCACGATCTCCCGTTCATCCGACGGCAGCCGGTCGACTGCCTGGCGGAGATTCCAGGCGTCATCGAGGGCCGCGATCGAGACCTCCTGATCCGCCGGGCCCCTCGTGATCGCCGCCAGAAGCGGACCGATCTCCCCCTCCCCCTCGACGGCCGCCATCGCCCGCCAGACTCGCATGAACGCCTCCTCGGTTGCCGCCGCGGCCCGGCCGCGATCGCCGAGGACGCGGAGAAGCACGGCGTACACCAGCCGACCGTACGCCTGGTAGACCACGCGTACTGCGTCCGCATCGCCGTCGCGGAACCCTCTCCTCAGTGCCCCGTCCACACCGCCGGCAACGCTACCAGCGGCGGTGGCCGGTTTTGCAGTTTTCACCGATCGTCCGTGGGCCGCTCGGCCCGCGCGGCCGCCGTGGGGCCGCCGTGGGGCCGCTACGGCAGCGTGACGCTCAGCGAGAACTCGGCCTGGTAGCTCTCGCCCGGCGCCACCACGGTGAGCCCCCGGCCGCTGCACAGCGCGTTGCCCGGGGCGGTCATCGGCTCGAAGCAGATGAACTCCTTGGCGGGCGGCGCGTACACCTGGGCGTACGGGAAGCCCCGTTCGAACCGGACCTCCACCCCGCTCCGCACACCGTCGGCTCCCGCCGTCGCCGCGAACCGGGCGCCGGGCTCGACCCCGTCGTATGCGTCATCGAGGCTGACCTCGGCGAGCGTGAACTCGGGTGTCGCGAGCGGCTCGCCGGCCCCGGTCGGGAGCATCCGGTCGTCGAGCTCGAGGTGCCGTCGCGCCCCGAGGCTCACGTCCCACTCCTGCCGGTGGCCGGCCGCCGGCCGCAGGTAAGGGTGGTAGCCGAACGAGACCGGCACGCTGTCAGCGCCGGTGGCCCGCAGCGTGGTGGCGATGCTCAGCCCACCGTCCTGGACGGTGACGGTCGAGCTGAGCTCGTGCTCGAACGGGAACAGCTCGAGCAGCTCTCGGGTGCTCCAGGTCAGGCGGGCCGTCACCGTGCCGGGACCGGCCGTGTCCACGGTCCACCGCAACAGTCGCGGCTGCACGCCGTGGATCGGCAGGCCGTTGGGGTCGGTCGGGACCGGCGCGTCGTCAGCCAGCTCCACCCGCTTGCCGGCCGCCTCGTACCCGAACCGCTCGAGCCGGTTGGCCCACGGATACAGCAGCGGGATCCCCATCGTGGCGCCTCGCTCCTCGTAGGCGCCGAGGCCGTGCGTGGGGTCGAGCAGCTCGGTCCCGGCGATCGCGAGAGAGCTCACGAGCAGGTTGAGGTCCGGCACCAGCTCGGCGACGGTCCCCTCGTCGGGCGAGGTGAGCGTGATCGTGTCGGTCACCGCTCAGCGCCGGGTGCCGCCGCCGGCTCAGCGTCGGCCTCCGCGGTCGGCTCAGTCCCGGGGCCCGTGGCCAGCTCGTCGATCAGGTCCGCGAGGCGCAGCAGCAGGTCGGGGGCCAGTTCGCGCTCGGCGGCCGGCAACTCGGCGAAGAAGCTCCGCTGGCGCGCGCGGCGCCAGGCGTCGTGGACCCGCAGCAGCTGCAGTCCGTGGCTGGTCAGGGTGACGGTGACGGCGCGCCGGTCGTGATCGCAGCGCGAACGCTCGACGACCCCGCGGCGCTCCAGCGCGTCAAGGATCCGGGTCGCGGTCGAGGCGGTGATCCCGGCCTCGTCGGCCAGCTCGCGCACGCGCGCATCGTCGCGTCCGGCCAAGCCGCGCAGGAGGGCGTGCTGTGACAGCGTGAGCCCGCCGCCAGCCGGCGGCGTCGTCCCCCGGGCCCGGCGAACCGCCTGCGCGAGCGCGTCGAACCCGGTGAGAAACGCGTCGGTTCCGCCGCCGGTGACGACGGCGCTCATCTGGACGGGGACCGAAGCCATGCCCCGGCGGAAATCTGAAGTCATGTCCCCACAGACACTAACAGCTTGCTAATATTTGGCTAGCCAACTAATTCCAGCCTCGTGCGAGGTGACGCGATGTTCAGGAACATCCTCGTCAGCATTGACGGCTCGTCCCATTCCGACCGAGCCCTCACCGAAGCGATCGACATCGCCTCCGGTTCCAACGCCCGCCTCACGGTGATCACGGCGATTCCCTCTGCGGCCAACTGGATCTACACGCCCGCCAACGCGGCGGCCCTGGAGACCCTGGCCGCCGATCTCGAACGCGAGTCCAAGGACATCCTGCGCCACGCGCTCGCCCGCGTGCCCGCCGACATCCCGGTGACCTCGATCATCACCCAGGAGCCGATCCGCAAGGCGCTGCTCAAGCAGGTCGAGGAGGGCCATCACGACCTGCTCGTGATGGGCTCCCGCGGCCGCGGCGCCGTCAGTGCCCAGCTGCTCGGCAGCGTCAGCCACTTCATCCTCAACCACTGCCGGATCCCGGTGCTGATCGTCCACGAGGAGGGGGACGTCGGCGTCGGCGTGGATGAGAGCGTGCGGAACGCTGCTGTCTCGGCGGTCTGAGCTGGACGTGGGCCGGCGGGCCGGCGGCGGGCCCGCCCACCCCGGTCGCCCACGGCTCACCGCCCGGCGCCAACCGCCGCGGCGGTCTGGGCCCGCCCGGCCACCCCGGCACCCCGTTCTAAAGTGAGGGCATGACCTATCGCACCGCGGTCATCGGCTCCGGCCCCGCCGGGTTCTACACCTGCTCGTTCCTCCTCAAGGAGGGGTTCGAGGTCGATCTCTACGACCTCCTCCCCACGCCGTTCGGCCTCGTGCGCTCCGGCGTCGCGCCCGACCATCCCAAGATCAAGACCGTCACTCGGGCGTTCGACAAGACGGCCAAGCACGAGAGCTTCCGGTTCTTCGGCGGGATCGAGGTCGGCGCCGACATCACCCAGGCCGAGCTGCTCGAGCGCTATCACGCGGTCGTCTACGCGGTCGGCACGAGCGCCGACAACCGCCTGGGGATCGGCGGCGAGGACCTGCCCGGCTCGCACCCGGCCACGGAGTTCGTCGCCTGGTACAACGGCCACCCCGACCACGCGGACCGCGAGTTCGACCTCAGCTGCGAGCGGGCGGTCGTGATCGGCAACGGCAACGTCGCGATCGACGTCGCCCGGATGCTCGTTCTCGATCCCGACGAGCTCGCTGTCACCGACACGGCCGACCACGCGATCGACTCGCTGCTGAACGCCTCGGTCCGCGAGGTCGTCCTGCTCGGCCGCCGCGGGCCCGCGCAGGCCGCGTTCACGAACCCGGAGTTACTGGAGCTCGGCGAGCTGCATCGCGCCGACGTCGTCGTTGACCCGGCCGACATGGAGCTCGATCCGGCGAGCGCAGCCTGGCTGCAGAGCGATGCCGCGAGCGGGACCAACCGGCGCAATGTGGAGATCCTGTCGCGTTACTCCGCCACCCCGCCCGAGGGTAAGTCGCACCGCGTCGTGCTGCGGTTCCTGCGCTCGCCGCTGGAGCTGCTCGGGAGCCACCGGGTGGAGGGCATGCGCATCTCGGTCAACCGGATCGAGGATCGTGACGGCCGGCTGGCCGCGGTGCCGACCGGCCAGGAGGAGACGCTCGAGTGCGGGCTCGTCCTGCGCTCGATCGGCTACCGCGGGGTCCCGATCCCGGGCGTTCCCTTCGACGAGCGCGCCGGGCTGATCCGCAACGTCGACGGCCGCGTCACCGACGACTCAGGCGAGCTCCGCGTAGGCGAGTACGTCGTCGGCTGGATCAAGCGCGGCCCCAGCGGTGTGATCGGCACGAACAAGAAGTGCGCGACTGACACGGTCGCGGCGATCTCGGCCGACGCAGCGCGCGGCGTGCTCAACTCGCCATCGGTCGACGTCTCCGGCGATGAGATCCTCGCCTGGATCCAGGCCAAAGTCCCCACCGCCGTCACCTGGGACGGCTGGCAGCGCATCGACATGCACGAGACCGGGCTCGGCGAGCCACTTGGACGGCCGCGGGTCAAGCTGGTCCGGGTCGCGGACATGCACGAGATCGCCCGGCGGGTCGCCGCCGGGCGCTGACTCGGGGGCTGCGCGCTGACGCGGCGGGTGGCTGCGGGCGCTCACGCGGCTCGGTGGCGGCGGGGCGCTCACGCCCCCGGTGGGTTGCGGGCGCCATGCGGCTCGGGTTGGCTGCGGCGCCTCGGTCGCTCCCAGTGGCGTGGCGGACGGGCCTCGGCGCCAACGGCATCGGCTGTGGAGGGTCGGATCGGCCCGGTTTCTGTGAGCCTGGGTATCTAACGGGCCTATTTTTCCCGTTGGATACCCAGGCCCTTGGCCCTCCGCCGCCGGGTGACACGACGCCGTGACACTGTTTAGTGGTTGATCTCGCCTTACAGCGGATCACGGCCGCCGCCCATCAGATACGCGGCCCCGACCGACGCGCCTCGGCCGGCGGGGACCAGGCCCGACCGGCGCGTCCTCCCCAGGAGGTGGCAAACCTGCGGGGAGCGCGAGACCGCGGCGGGCGCGACACGCCGCCGTGGGCGAGGCCCCCGGCGCGAGGCCCCCGGCGCTATCGATCCCGGATCCGCTCGTAGTTCATCCGCATCATCGCGATCACGTCGCGGACGTCCTCGTCGGCGAGGATGCGCCGTGCGGCGGGGCCTTCGCGGTCGGGGAAGACGGGGTGGTGGACGATCCGGCCCTCGTCGAACAGGGCGGCCCAGACCTCGCGGGGGAAGAAGAAGTGGGCGGCGTGGTCGCCGTGGAGGTGGCCGATCTCGCGGCCGCGGAGCTTGAACGCGAATTCGCCGCGGCGGCCCCAGCCGGACTCGACGCCCGGCCAGGATGTGACCTCGTCGGTGATGGCCTGGGATGCAGTGATCAGAGTGGTCATCGAGGACCTCCTTGGATTCGCCGACATGCTCGTTGATGGTGCGACGACGCGCTCCCGATTACCAGGCGTAATTGGTCCTAGGACGTTGGGACGATGCGGAAATGTTTGGGGACCGCCGCAGGTGGGTATCTGCGCGTGGCTTAATACGGGGCAACGGCGTCACGCCGAGGAGCAACCCAAACGATCTGAGGGCAAGATATATGGCGAAGTCGGTTACCCGGCAGCACCCGGCGCCCGAGGGGGCGGCTCAGGCGAACGGCCATACGACCAGTGGTCGCAATGGCTCCAAGGCGGAGCGTGATCATGACGAGGCGCTGCGCCGGATCGAGGAGGCGCTGAGCGCCGCTGCGGCGGGCGACTTCTCGGTACGCCTGCCCGCGCGGCGGCGGGGCGAGCTCGGACGGGTGGAGGCCGCGTTCAACCAGCTGGTGGCGCGCAATGCGGCGCTGGAGGCGGAGCTCGTGCGGATCGGCCAGATCATCGGCCGGGATGGCCGGATGACCGAGCGCGCCCGCCTGCGCGACGCGGCCGGCGGCTGGGAGACGACGGTCGACTCGCTGAACGGACTGATCGACGACCTGGTCCGCCCCACCACCGAGGTGGCGCGCGTGATCGTGGCCGTGGCCGAGGGCGACCTGAGCCAGAAGATGGCGCTGGAGATCGAGGGCCGGCCGGTGAAGGGCGAGTTCGCCCGGATCGGCACGACGGTGAACTCGATGGTCGACCAGCTCTCGAGCTTCGCCGACGAGGTGACGCGCGTGGCCCGCGAGGTCGGCACCGACGGCAAGCTGGGCGGCCAGGCCAAGGTGCCAGGTGTGGCCGGCACGTGGAAGGACCTGACCGACTCGGTCAACTTCATGGCCTCGAACCTGACCGACCAGGTGCGCAACATCGCCCAGGTGACCACGGCGGTCGCCAACGGCGACCTGTCCCAGGAGATCACGGTCGACGTGAAGGGCGAGATCCTGGAGCTGAAGAACACGATCAACACGATGGTCGACCAGCTGCGCTCGTTCGCGGCCGAGGTGACCCGCGTCGCGCGCGAGGTCGGCACCGAGGGCATCCTCGGCGGCCAGGCCGAGGTGGCCGGCGTGGCCGGCACGTGGAAGGACCTGACGGACAACGTCAACTTCATGGCCTCGAACCTGACCGGCCAGGTCCGCAACATCGCCGACGTGACGACCGCCGTCGCCAACGGCGACCTGTCGAGGAAGATCACCGTGGACGCGCGCGGAGAGATCCTCGAGCTGAAGAACACGGTGAACACGATGGTCGACCAGCTGTCCGCGTTCGCCGCCCAGGTGACCCGCGTCGCCCGCGAGGTCGGCACCGAGGGCATCCTCGGGGGCCAGGCCGACGTGCCGGGCGTCGCCGGGACCTGGAAGGACCTCACCGACTCGGTCAACTTCATGGCCCGCAACCTGACCGACCAGGTGCGCAACATCGCCCAGGTGACCACGGCGGTCGCTAACGGCGACCTCTCTCAGAAGATCACCGTGGACGTGAAGGGCGAGGTGCTCGAGCTGAAGCGGACCGTCAACACGATGGTCGACCAGCTGTCCGCATTCGCCGACGAGGTGACGCGCGTCGCCCGCGAGGTCGGCACCGAGGGCAAGCTGGGCGGCCAGGCCGAGGTGGAGGGTGTCTCGGGCACCTGGAAGGGCCTGACGCAGAACGTGAACTTCATGGCTTCGAACCTGACCGACCAGGTGCGCAACATCGCCCAGGTGACCACGGCCGTGGCCCAGGGCGACCTGTCGAAGAAGATCACCGTCGACGCGCGCGGAGAGATCCTCGAGCTGAAGGACACGATCAACACGATGGTCGACCAGCTGCGCTCGTTCGCGGCCGAGGTGACCCGCGTGGCCCGCGAGGTCGGCACCGAGGGGATGCTCGGCGGCCAGGCCGAGGTCGCCGACGTGTCCGGGACGTGGAAGGGCCTGACCGAGAACGTGAACCTGATGGCCTCGAACCTGACCACCCAGGTGCGAAGCATCGCCACAGTGACCACCGCGGTGGCGAACGGCGACCTGAGCCGCAAGATCGACGTTGCCGCCAAGGGCGAGGTCGCCGCGCTGGCCGAGACGATCAACCGGATGGTCGAGCAGCTTCGCTCGTTCGCGGCCGAGGTGACCCGCGTGGCCGGCGAGGTCGGCACCGAGGGCATCCTCGGCGGCCAGGCGCAGGTGCCCGGCGTGGCCGGCACGTGGAAGGACCTGACCGACAACGTCAACTTCATGGCCCGCAACCTGACCGATCAGGTGCGCAACATCGCTCAGGTGGCGACCGCGGTGGCCAACGGCGACCTGACCCAGACCATCACCGTGGACGCCCGCGGCGAGATCCTCGAGCTCAAGCAGACGCTGAACCGGATGGTGGCCCAGCTGTCGAGCTTCGCGGCCGAGGTGACCCGCGTGGCCCGCGAGGTCGGCACCGAGGGCAAGCTCGGTGGCCAGGCCGAGGTTGAGGGGGTGTCCGGAACCTGGCGGCGGCTGACCGAGAACGTCAACCAGCTGGCCGGCAACCTGACCACCCAGGTCCGCGCGATCGCCGAGGTGTCCACCGCCGTGACCCAGGGCGACCTGACGCGGTCGATCTCGGTCGAGGCACAGGGCGAGGTGGCCGAGCTCAAGGACAACATCAACCAGATGATCGCCAACCTGCGCGAGACGACCGATCGCAACGCCGCGCAGGACTGGCTGAACACGAACCTGGCGAGCATCTCGGGCATGCTCCAGGGCCAGCGGGACCTCGCGGCGGTCACGCAGCTGATCATGAGCGAGGTGACGCCGACCGTGAACGCGCAACACGGCGCGTTCTTCCTGGCCGAGGTGAGCGAGGACCTCAGCACCTCGGTGCTCGTGCTCGCGGCCGCGTACGGCTTCACCCCGCGGCGCAGCGAGCTGCGGGCGCGGTTCGACATCGGCGAGAGCCTCGTGGGGCAGGCCGCCCTCGACCGCAAGCCGATCGCGCTCAGCAATGTCCCCGCGGGCTACATCAAGGTCGGCTCGGGGCTCGGCGACACCTCGCCGGCCGACATCCTCGTGCTGCCGGTGCTGTTCGAGGACATGGTGCTGGGCGTGATCGAGCTCGCATCGATTCACCCCTTCTCCCCCTCCCACCGCGACTTCCTCGACCGGATCACCGAGACGATCGGCGTCGTCATCAACACGATCCGCGCGAACATGCGCACGGAGGAGCTTCTGTCCCAGTCGCAGGGCCTGACGCAGGAGCTCCAGAAGCAGTCGGAGGAACTCCGCGAGACGAACGACGAGCTGCAGGAGAAGGCCCGCCAGCTGTCCGAGCAGAACCGCGACATCGAGATCAAGAACGAGGAGATCGAGCTCGCCCGGCGCGGCCTCGAGGACAAGGCGGCCCAGCTCGCGCTCTCCTCCAAGTACAAGTCGGAGTTCCTGGCCAACATGTCGCACGAGCTGCGCACGCCGCTGAACTCGATGCTGATCCTCTCCCGCCTGCTCGGCGAGAACGAGGACGGCTCGCTGTCCGGGCGCCAGGTCGAGTTCGCGCAGACGATCCACTCTGCGGGCAACGACCTGCTGTCGCTGATCAACGACATCCTCGACTTGTCCAAGGTGGAGGCCGGGCGTATGGAGGTTGACCTGGCCCCGGTCGCCTTGTCGGACATCCTCGAGGACGCCGAGCGGGCGTTCCGCGAGGTGGCCGCCCAGAACCAGCTCTCGTTGGCGGTCGAGATCGACCCGAGTCTCCCCGCGTCGATCGTCTCCGACGAGCAGCGGCTCAACCAGATCCTCAAGAACCTGCTCTCGAACGCGTTCAAGTTCACCCACGAGGGCGGCGTCACGCTGTCGATCGGACGCCCGGCCCCCGGCGAGAGCTTCTTCAACGACAACCTGCGAAGCGCCGAGACCGTGATCGCGTTCTCGGTGACGGACACGGGCGTGGGGATCCCCGATGACAAGCTCGGGGCCATCTTCGAGGCGTTCCAGCAGGCCGACGGGACCACCTCCCGCAAGTACGGCGGCACCGGTCTCGGCCTGTCCATCTCCCGCGAGATCGCCCGGCTGCTGGGCGGCGAGATCCACGTCGACTCAGAGCTCGGCGAGGGCAGCCGCTTCTCGCTGTTCCTGCCGCTCAGCGAGCGCCTGCTCGACGCGTCGGCGAGCGTCGACGAGGACCCCACGGCGCTGCGGGAGATCACCCCGCCGGAGCTGCCTGTCCTCACCGATGGCGCCGAGGAGGCAGGGCTCGAAGCCGACGACCGGGTCGTGCTCGTGATCGATCCCGACGCCGACCGGGCACGCCAGACCGTCGAGGCGATCCATCTCCGAGGCGCCAGGGCGATCGTCGCCCGGCGTCCCACGGCCGCACTCGGGCTGGCCCGCGAGCACCGGCCTCAGGCCGTGCTCCTGTCCACCGAGATCGCCCGGGCGGAGTCGGCGCTCGGGCAGCTGAAGAAGCACCCCGACACCAGGCACCTGCCGGTGGCCCTGCTGAGCGACCCGGCGGGGCGCATCGCTGCGCTCCGGGCGGGCGCCGCGGTGTTCGTCGACGAGGGGGCAGACACCGCCGTGCTGGAGGCCGCGATCGAGCGGCTCGAGCGCCTCGGCCAGGTGCCCCAGCGACGGATCGCGCTGATCGCCGGCAGTGAACACGTCGACGATGAGATCGCCGAGCTGCTCACCGGCGACGACGTCGAGCTCGAGCGGTTCGCTCCGGGCGACGCGCTGGCGGCGCTGCGCGGCGGGCAGCTTCGACCTGGCGGTGGTGATGGTCGGCGTGGACCGGGCCGGGGCGGTGGCGCTGCTGCACGAGGTGGCCACCGACGACGTCGCCCGCGAGCTGCCGGTGATCGCCTACCTCGAGGCGCCGCTGAGCCGGACCGATCGGGCGCGGCTCGACGCGCTGGCCAAGTCGGCGGTGATCACCGTGGCCGACTCACCCGAGCGGCTGGCCGACCGCTCCGCCCTGTTCATGCACCGCGTCGAGGCGACGCTGCCGAGCGCGACCCGCAAGCTGCTCGGACGGCTGCGGACCGGCGACGCCCCGCTGCAGGGCAAGAAGGTGCTCGTCATCGACGACGACATCCGCAACGTGTTCGCGCTCACGTCGACGCTCGAGCAGCGCGGGATGAAGGTCGTGTTCGCTGAGAACGGCCGCGAGGGGATCGAGCGACTGCACCAGCACCCGAACACCGATCTCATCCTGCTCGACATCATGATGCCGGAGATGGACGGCTACGAGACGGCGCGCGCGATTCGATCAACCGCCCGATTCGAGCATCTGCCCATCATCTCGCTGACGGCCAAGGCGATGAAGGGCGACCGCGAGAAGGCGATCGACGCAGGCGCCTCGGACTACATCACGAAGCCCGTTGACCTCGACCATCTGCTCTCGATGATGCGGATGTGGCTGGACGCCTGAGTCCCACGCTGAAACCGCCACACAGCCGTGAGCTCGAGCCCGTCGCCGGGCATGACAGCGTCGGCGGGCTGACCGCTGTCGAAGCGCTGCCGATCCTCGCCGTGGACGACGTGCCCGAGAACCTGCGGGCCCTGGAGGCGGTGCTCGAGCCGCTGGGCTACCCGGTGCGCACTGCCAGCTCGGGCGGCGAGGCGCTGCGCCTGCTGCTCGAGGAGGACTTTGCCCTGATCCTGCTCGACGTCCGGATGCCCGGTCTCGACGGGATCGAGACGGCTCAGCTGATCAAGGGCCGCGATCGCACGCGCGACATCCCGATTGTGTTCCTCACCGCGGCCCGCGACGAGATCCGCGACATCATCCGGGGCTACGGCGTCGGCGCCGTCGACTACGTGCTGAAGCCGTTCGAAGCGGAGCTGTTGCGCTCGAAGGTCGCGGTGTTCGCCGAGCTCGAGTCCAGCCGGCGGGCGCTCAAGCGCTCCGAAGCGTTCCTGCGCGGCGCCTTCGACGCCGCCCCGATCGGCAAGACCGTGCTCGACTCAGAGCGCCGGATCGTGCGCGCGAATCCGGCCTTCGCGCGGATGGTCGGCAGCAGCCCCGACGCGCTCCAGGGCACGTCGATCGCCGACCTGTGCCACGAGCAGGACCGCCCGCTGCTGTCCGCCGCGCTCGACCGCATCACCCCGTCCGGCGAGGACGGGCCGGAGGCGGAGACCGCCGCCGCCGACCTCCGGCTCGTGACCGGTGGCGGAGCCGCGGTATGGGCCGGCATCGTCGCCTCGGCGATCGAGTCGAGCGACCAAGCCGCGGGGCTGCTGCTCGCCCAGTGGGTCGACCTCAGCGTCCGCCGGCGGGCCGAGGAGGCACGGGCCGAACTGCTCCTCGAGCAGGCCGCGCGGGCGCACGCGGAGGCGATGACCGACCGGCTCGAGAAGCTCCAGGCACTGATCAGCGCCACCGAGACGCTGCGAGTCGACGAGCTGTTGCCGGAGTTCGCGGGGCGACTGGCCGAGCTGTTCGAGGCCGACACGGCCGAGGTCGAGGTCCACGGTGACGGCGAGCCGCTGCGAGCGCGCGCGATCGCCGGCCACGAGGCCCGCCTGCTCGGCGCCGAGGAGCCGCCGCTGGCGGAGGCCGGCCTGTACGAGGAGCCGCTCCTGATCGAGCGCTCGAGCGTCGGCGTGCTGCGGATCGCCCGGGCCGACCGGGAGCTCACGCCGGCCGAGCGCTCACTCCTGCGCGCCGCCTCAGACCGCACCGCGCTGGCGATCGGACGGGCCCAGCTCCACGAGCAGGAGCACCGGATCGCGGTGATCCTCCAGCGCGGGCTGCTGCCGAGGACGGTTCCGGCAGTCGACGGCGTGACGCTCGCCGTCCACTACGAGGCGGCGGGGCTCGGCGCCGAGGTCGGCGGCGACTGGTACGACGCGTTCGCGCTGCCGGGCGGGCGGCTCGGCGTCGTGCTCGGCGACGTCGCCGGGAGGAGCATCCCGGCCGCCTCGGCGATGGGTCAGCTGCGCACGGTGACGCGCGCGTTCGCGCTGATGGACGAGGGCCGAGATGAGCCGGGGCAGGTGCTCACCCGGCTCGGGCGCTACCAGCTGAGCCAAGAGGCGACCGAATTGTTCACGGTCGTCTACGTCGTCATCGACCCCCACGCGGGCACGCTCGCGTGGGCGTCCGCGGGCCATCCGCCGTCGCTGCTGCGCACGGCGGCCGGCGACGCGAGCTACCTCCAGGCCGGCGACGGGCTGATCGGCGTCGAGGACGCGACATTCCGCACGTTCACGCGCGAGGTAGGCGCCGGCGACCTGCTGATCCTCTATACCGACGGGCTCGTGGAGCGCCGCGGCGAGTCACTCGATGCCGGGCTCGACCGGCTCGAGGTAGCCGCGCTGGCCGGGCCGGACGAGCCCGAGGCGCTGTGCGAGCACATCCTTCACGCGGTGCTGCCCGCCGACGCCCGACTGCCCGACGACGTCACCGCGCTGATCGCGCAGCTCACTCCGCTGCCTCCTCGCTGAACGGCAGCAGCCGGTCGGTGCCCGTGATCGTGAACACGCGCATCGCGCTCGCCGGCGGCTTCAGCAGCTGCAGGCTCCAATCGCCCTGCTGAGAGAGCTCGAACGTCTCGATCAGGAACTTCAGGCCCGAGGAGTCGATGAATCCGACCGCGCGCAGGTCGATCAGCAGCCACTCGGGCGGATCGGCGAGCACCTCTGCCCGCGCGCGCTCCAGCCGCCGCACGCTGTCGGCGTCGATCTCCCCGCGGACGGTGAGTCTGATCCCGGCGCGGACGCTGGCGATTTCGATCTCGAACGAGGGGGTGCGCACCGCTGGCTCCGCTGCGGACGGCCGGGAAGCCGGCTCAGCGGTGGCCGCTGTGGCGGTGGCCGGCTGACGATGCCACTCGGGCGCTTGCGGGTGCCCTTCTGCTGCTTCGGGAGGCCATGCTGCTCGACCGCCAGGGGCGGCGGTCCGAAGCAGCCCGGCGCGGCGGCGGGAGTGCTCGGCAGCCGTGGCAGGCTCGTGCGAGGCCGGGCCGCGAAGTTGAACGCACTCGTGAGGTCGCCGGTGCGACGCCGGCGCCAGTCGCTCAGGTTCGGCACGCGGACGCCGAACCGGGTCTCGAGGAACCGCAGCGTCGAGGTGTGGTCGAACCGGTCCGAGCACACGAGTCCGCCTCGCGAGAACGGCGAGATCACGAGCATCGGCACCCGGAAGCCGAGCCCGATCGGGCCGCGGATCCCCTGCCGGCCAGTGCGGGAGCTTCGACGACCGTGAGCCACTCTCCGGGCGTGCCGTGCGGGGCGGTGACGGGCGGCACGTGGTCGAACAGGCCGCCGTTCTCGTCCCAGGTGAGGAACATCGCGGTCTTCCGCCATACCTTCGGGTGCGCGACGAGCGCCTCGACGATCTGCCGGGCAACGATCTCGCCGGACAGCGGGGTTGAGAAGCCTGGGTGGTCGGTGTCGAGCACGTTGGCCAAGAGCCACGACACGCGCGGCAGCCGGTCGGCGGCCAGGTCGGCGAGGAAGTCGTCGGGATAGACCGGCTTCACACCCCGGTCGGCGAGCGCACCGGGAACGTTGTACGCCTTGAAGTACGTGAGTACGTTGTCGAGATCGCCGCCCGAGGCCGCCGTGTACATCTTCCAGCTCACGCCCTTGGCCTGGAGGCGCTCGGGCATCGTCGTCCAGCTGAACCGGTTGGCGCGCAGATCGCGGTCGGTGTGCGTCTCCACCTGCGGGCCGCCGGCGCGCCCGTCCGGGTCGATCGTGGCCGTCATCGACATCAGCCGGTTCGGGTCGGTTGGGCCGATCACCGAGCAGTGATAGCCGTCGCACAGCGTGAACGCGTTCGCGAGCGCGTAGTACAGGGGCAGGTCCTCGGCGGTGTAGTAGCCCATCGTCTCGGGAGCGACGTCCGCCCCGTTGATGCGCGATCCGGGAGGTGACGAACCGGTTCATCGCCCGCCGTTCCAGGACTTGTGCTGCGTCGTCCAGCGGTGGCTCACGTCCGGGATGCAGCCGGAGGTGAGGTGCCACGGAAGCACGGTCCGGCCGTCGAGGCCCCGCTGATGGAACGTGGCCAGCCCGCGCTTGTCGCCGAACCCGCGCACGCCCGCGTAGGTGCCGAAGTAGTGGTCGAAGGAGCGGTTCTCCTGCATGAGGATGACGACGTGCTCGATATCCTCCGAGCGATGCAGGCCCTCGGGGAGCGGCGGCCAGAGCCTGGCCGATGAGATCCTCGGCACCGAGTCCGAGCCCGGCGGCGCCGAGACCGGCGAGGCCGATGTCTCGCAGTGCCTGGCGGCGGGTGATCCCGGCATCTGAACGCTGACCTTCCACGTGCTCCCTCCTTGACCGGTGCGCTGCCTCCGACGCCGCCGCGACCCTACCAGGCGCGCGCACCTGGACGGAACCGGTCAGCGGCCGGGCAGATGGAAGATGTACACGGTGCTGCTGCTCGCGTTGTCGTTCGTGCTGCCACCGGTGGGCAGGATCACCCGGCCTCCGATGACGATCGGACTGCTCCAGTGCCCCTTGGCGGCATTCAGGGTGCCGATGTGCGCGCCGGTGGCGGGGTTGTAGACGTTCACTGCGCCGCTGAACATGTCGTACACGTACAGCAGGCCACCGGCCACGACCGGGCTCGTCCCCGCCTGGACCGCGTGCCAGGCCTCGCTTGAGCTGGCCGCCGCTGACGGTGTACGCGTACGTGCTGCCCTCGTTCGCCACGAACACATATGTCATCCCGCTCCCGGACCACACGGCCGGCGTCGTCAGCACCTCGCCGGCGTTCGGCGACGCGATCGTCTGCAGCTCGCCCCCGAGCCGGTGCGCCGGCGCTGCGGGCTGCCGTTGAGCCGGGCGAGATCGAGCAGGTACAGGTGGCCGTCCTTGCCGCCCTGGACGGCGAGCCGGCGTCCGCCACTGGGCGGCAGCAGCGCCGGGGCGGTGCTGCCGAGGTCGAGATCGCCGGCGTTGAGGCGGGCCTGGTCGGTCGGGGTCCAGCTCTGGAGCAGGTGCCGCGCGTCGGAAGACAGCTCGAGCACGCTGTCGCCCCAGTCCGTCGAGCCGTTCAACGGGCCGTTGCCGGTGGCCACCAGCAGCCGCCCGCTGCCCGGCTCGACGACCGCGCCCGCCCGCGCCCAGATCGCGGAGTCGCTGGCCGGGCAGGAGCTCGGCGGTCTGATCAGGCGGTGGCGGTTCGAGCACAGCGAGTTCCACACGTGGGCGACCCGGCCGCTGCGGCGGTCGATCAGCGCCACGTGGCCCTGGTAGACCGGGGCGTCGCCGTAGTAGCCGCCGGTCACCGCGATCACGTAGCGGCCGCTGAGGTTGAGCGCCCCGCCGATCTTCTCCCGGCGGGGGTCGGCGGTCACCCGCGCCGGCCAGCGTCCGGAGCGCACCTCGTGGCCATTGGCGACCGACAGCTTGTGGATCAGGCCGTCGGGGCGTGGCGGCGTACACGAACCGGCGGTCCGGGTCGAGCACCGGGCTCGCGGTCGTGACCTGCGTGCTGCCCTGGTAGGAGCCGATGTCGCGAGGGACGTAGTGCCACAGCGTGCGCCCGCTGCCGGGATCGATCGCGAACGTCCGGCCGTAGGTGGTGGTGAGGATCGCCACGTCGCGCCGGCGGCCGCGCGACCCTGACCGCGTGCAGCTCGACGGCTGAAGAGTCAGCCACGCCGGTGATGTGCACCATGCGGGTCTGGAGCCGGCCGATGTCGCCGGCGGCGATCCCGGTGTCGGCCGGGCCGACGCCGCTGCGCGCGGCGTCATAGTCGAACCGGGTCCAGTCCCCGTCGGCGACCTGCGTGACGGCCGCCCGGGCGGTTGCGGCGGCTGCCGTCCGCGAGGCGGTAGCGACCTGCGACGGCCGGGGGTGCGCCGTGCCCCCGCACCCGGCGAGCAGGCCGGCGAGGACGAGCGCCAGGATCGAGGTCATCACGGCGCCCGGTGCCAGCAGGGCCGTTGCCCCCGCCGCGCGCAGCCGCCGCATCCACGCCCGTCGCAGAACCATCAGGGCCGATGGTATCGGCGCGTCGGGCCCGCTGCGGCTCGTCGACGGGCTAGGCGGACCAGGTCTGATCCGCCCGGCCGGGCGCGGTCAGGAGATCTTGATCAGGACGATCGTGTTGATCGTGAACACGATCGCGAACCCGATCGTCCAGCGGTTCAGGTTGCGCTCGACGAGCGAGCCGCCGCCGAACGGACCCGCGCCTGTGCCGACACCGAACGCTCCGGACAGCCCGGCGTCCTTGCCCGAGTGCATCAGGATCAGGAAGATCAGCACCACGCAAAGGAACACCTGGACGATGTTGAGGATCGTCGTCATCGCTCGCCGATGGTAGCTGAGGCCCGCTGCAGTGCGCGTCAAGCTGGTGGAGGATCTCGATCGCCTCGGCCCGCAGGCTCCGGTCGAGCTGGCCGTAGTCCTCATCCGACAGCTTGCCGGTCCGGTAGTCGAGCTCGGCGTCGCGGATCTCGCGGTACTTGGCGTCCCGGGCCGCGTCGAGCTCGGCCAGCGCCCGCTGAGCCTCGCGGGCGGCGAGGTCATCGGCCGCGACCATCCCGCGCGCGGCGTCCGGATCGGCGCCCTCGCCGGGGCGAGGGCGCCGCGCGTGCCGGCGCGGCCCACCGTCCCGCGCGTGCCGAGGATCCCCGCTCGCCGCAGCGGCGCGGTGACGAACGACGCCACGATCGAGCAGGATCGCCAGGACGATCAGGAACTCCACCCGGCTTCCCCTACACCAACTCGCGGGCCGCCACGGCCGGGCGGGCGGGCGCGGCGCACCGCAGGCACACTCGAGCGCCGCCCGCGGGCGAGCGCCGGCACCGGCCACAGGGCGATCAGGCCGCCGATCGCGATGATCATCGCGCCGAGCCAGATCCAGGTGACGAGCGGCGAGACGATGACGCTTGAACTCGATCGCCCACGGGTGGCGTGACGAACCGCGACGCCAGACCGTTGATCGCCTGGTCGCGCGCCTGCCAGAGCGGCGCCAGCTCCTGCTTGGCCCGGGACACGGGCAGCGAGGCGATCTTCGACATCGCCTGCTGGGTTGCGGCCGCGAACACCCGGTTGCCCTGGTTGATCAGCCCCTGGAGCGGAGTGAGGTCGGGGTTGACCGCGGCCCAGATGTCGCGGGTCAGCCCCGCCCGCAGCCCGACGTTGCTGTCGGCCTGGCCGTTGAAGAAGCGGCCGATCTCGCCGAGCGACGCGTCCTGGGAGGGATAGAAGCCGCGGCTCGTGGTCAGCGTGGTCACGTGCTTGCCGCCCTTGGTGACGTCGAGCACGGCCCCGAACGAGAGCTTGGCCGGGGTCGCAGCCGCGGTCGGGCGCGCGTAGCGGACGTTGTAGCCGTCCACGGCGACGCTCTGCCCGGGCTTCAGCAGAACGTCGTGGGAGTGCTGGAACGACGAGGAGGCGGCGACGCCGACAAGCAGCACCGCGAGCCCGGCGTGCACGATGTATCCGCCGTAGCGGCGCCGGTTGCGGCGCACGAGCTGGGCGAGCGCGACCGGCGGCGCGTCCCGGGTCATCGCCCGGCGGGCGCCGACGCCGCGCCAGAACTCCTGGACGACCGAGGCGACCACGAACGCGCCGAGCGAGAACATCACGAGCGCGAACGGCCGTGCGCGCGACCCCACCGGCGGCGATCAGCGCCGCGAGCGTGACGAGACCGGCGATCACCGGGAGCGTGAAGTTCCGCCGCAGGTTGGCGACGGTCACCCGTCGCCACGCGATCAGCGGGCCGATCCCGGACAGCAGCACGAGGATCAGCGCGAGCGGGACGATGAACGGCCGGAATGCCGGCGGCCCGACCGAGACCTTGGTCCCGGTCACGGCCTCGGAGATGAGCGGGAAGAATGTGACCCAGAAGATCACGAACACCATCGCGACGAGCACCAGGTTCTGGAACAGGAACACGGCCTCGCGCGAGAGCAGTGAGTCGAGCTGCGCCTCGGAGCGCAGCGCCTCGCGGCGGTACACGACGAGCCCGATCGAGGCCGCCACCATCGCCGCGATCAGCAGCACGAACGGGACGCCGAGCGTCGAGGCGCCGAACGCGTGGATCGAGCTGAGGATCCCGGAGCGCACGAGGAACGTGCCGAGCACGGCGAGCGTGCCGCTGGCCAGGATCAGCGAGGCGTTCCATACCTTCAGCATCCCCCGCTTCTCCTGGATCATGATCGAGTGGATGAAGGCGGTCGTGCACAGCCACGGCATCAGCGCGGCGTTCTCGACCGGATCCCACGCCCAGTAGCCGCCCCAGCCGAGCTCGGTGTACGACCACCGCGCGCCGAGCAGGATCCCGATCCCGAGGAACAGCCAGGCCGCGAGCGCGAACCGCCGCGTGACCGCGATCCAGTCCGAGCCGAGCCGGCCGGTGATCAGGGCGCCGATCGCGAACGCGAACGGGATCGTCAGCAGCGTGTACCCCGAGTACAGCATCGGCGGGTGGATCATCATGCTCGGGTGCAGGAGCAGCGGATCGAGGCCCGCGCCCTCGGTCGGCGGGTTGCCGGTGGTGGCGAACGGGTTCGCGAAGAACATCGTCATCGAGGTGAAGAACGCGCCGAACCCGAGCAGCACCGCGGTCGCGTACCGGGCGATCTCGCGGACGCGCCTGCGCGTGAGGAACAGGACGAGGCTCGACCACATCGACAGCAGCCACACCCACAGCAGCAGCGATCCCTCCTGCGAGGACCACGCCGCGGCCGCCTTGTAGAACGTCGGCGTCGTCGTCGAGGAGTGGCTCGGCGACGACGTTGAAGCTGAAGTCCGAGCGCAGGAACGCGACCTCGAGGATCGCGAACGCGATCGTCATCAGGCCGGCCAGCGCGTACACCGCGCGCCGGCCCGAGTCCGCCCAGGCCGCTGCGCCGCGTGATCGCGCCGTACAGCGAGGCGCCGATCCCGTACAGGGCGACGAGCAGCCCGAGGATCAGCAGAGCCCGGCCGACCAGCGCCATGTCAGCGGTTCCCTCGGCCATGTCTGCGTGAGGGGCCATCAGCTAGTAGGTCGCCTTCGCGGCCTGGTACTTGGACGGGCACTTCGTGGTCAGCGAGTCCTGCTCGCCGACGTAGGTCGCGCCGCGCCGCTCGTGGACGGTGACGAGCACGCCGCGGCCGGCGGCGAACGGGTCGGGCACGATCCCGGTGTAGCGGACGGGCACCGAGACCCTCAGCTTCGGATCGCGGACCGCGGAACAGGAGCGCAGTCGCCCTCGTGGCGGACCGAGCCGGCCAGCACCGTGCCGGCGAGGATGTAGGAACGGCCCGGCTTGGCCCGCTGCAGCAGCTGCGAGGCGGTCAGCTCGTCGCGGCCGGCGGTGAAGCTCGTGTAGACGAGCGCCGACGCCAGCAGCACGGCGGCGGTGAGGGCGACCGTCAGGCGGATCGCGCGCTTTCGGCTCGGGTCCATCGCCGCCGGATTGTACGAGGCCAGGCCCCGCCGTCCGGCGCCAGACCCGACCATCCCGGCGCCGGACCCACCATCGCGGCGCCAGGACCGCAGGTGGTGCGGTATTTCGCCAGCAAACGGCGCCCGCAGCGATTAGCGTCGTGTTAGCGGCGAGGAATTTTTGGCTCGACGCGAAACCAATCCATCGCAGACCGTTATCTGTCATGAACGTGTTAGTTCGATCAAAACGAGGCGAGAGGACCCGGCGCACCCGGCAAGGTCCATCCCACCACGTCGAGGGGCACCTGAGCGTCGTTACGCGCACGCCTGCGCCCGAGCCCGCCGAGACGCGGCGAGGCGCCGAGCAACGCAGCGCTGACCAACGACCCGGCGATGTACTCCTGCCAGTGCGGCTTCGTGTTCGAAGCCCCGGTGTCGACCTCGGTGCATTGCCCGCACTGCGGCGACACGCAGGCCTGGTAACCGGCCGGGCCCTGAGACATCTGGGGAGGCGAGCGACCGTCGCCGATGGCGACGGAGGTTGCCCCTGCTCGCCGGACACCGGGCGGCGCGACCCCCGGCGGCGACGACGTCGCGCGCCCCAGCGCTCCCGATCGCAGCCGCGTGCTTCAATGGGTTCTCGGAGGCGCACGGAGAGGGTGGACCGGTTGAAGCAGATCAGGATGGTCGTGGTCGCCGTGGCGTGCTCGTGGGCGCGCTGTCGATGTCGGCCACCGCGCTGGCCGCGGGCTCCGTTCCCGCCGGCGTCCAGCATCTGCACTTCGCGCGCCGGCCCGTACAAGATCACGCCCGGCGCGAACCTGATCCTGCTCGACACCAACCAGGTCCCGAAGCCGACCGAGGACGGCTACATGGTCCGGTTGGCGCCGAACCTCCACTACGCCAAGCCGGACGGCAACTGCTGCGGCGCGATCCCCCGCGTCGACGTCATCCACCTCCACCACGGCGTCTGGCTCAGCAACGGCGCCGACGGCGCCGGCGAGGGCAACGGCACGCCGGCGGGCTTCTATCCCGTTCATGGCCGCGGGCGAGGAGAAGACGATCTACCAGCTTCCCAAGGGCTACGGGTATCCGATCGGCGCCAAGGACTTCTGGGTCCTCAACTACATGATCCACAACCTGACCTCGCCGCGCAGCCAAGGTCTACATCACCTACGACATCGACTTCGTCCCGGCCAACTCGCCCGCGGCGGCGGGAATCAAGCCCGTCCACCCGATCTGGATGGACGTCGAGTCCCACCACATCTATCCCGTGTTCGACGTCCACCGCCACAGCGGCCGTCACGGCATGTTCACCTTCCCGGACATGGCGCAAGACCCGTACGGCTCGGGCCCGCCGCTGCAACATGTTCACGGTCGACCACCCGGGGACGCTGATCGGCACAGCCGGCCACGTCCATCCCGGCGGCCTGTACGACGAGCTCGACGCGATCCGCCCGGATGCCCACCCGCAGCCACGGCGCGCTCCGCGGGCCCCGTCCCCCACTCGGTGCGGCTGTTCCGCTCCTACGCCCATTACTGGGACAAGCGCGGGCCCGATCTCCTGGGACATGGCGATGAAGGCGACCGCGCCGGACTGGCGCGCGCGGGTCAACGCCGGCGATCAGCTGCGGATCAGCACGACCTACGAGACCACGCCGCGCGTCCTGGTACGAGTCGATGGGGATCATGGTCGTGTGGGAGGCGTGGGACGACACCAGCGGCGTCGACCCGTTCGACCACAGGCTCGACCAGAGCGGCCACGTGACCCACGGCCACCTGGCCGAGAACGACCACCACGGCGGCGCGCGTCTCGCTCGGCGTCAACCTCACGAAGTTCAAGACGTGCTTCACGCACAAGGTCGTGATCGCCGGCTTCCAGTACACCCCCGGCGACTTCAGCTCCACCGGCGCCAGCCGCTGCGAGCCGACCATCCGCAAGGGCCAGTCGCTGACGTTCGTCAACGACGACGCCCTGTCCTGGACACCGGATCGCTCAACCTGCTCACGCCGAACCCGCTGCTACGTGCGCCTCGATCTTCCACAGCGTCACCTCCTGCAAGTACCCGTGCGGGCTCAACACCGGGATCTCGTATCCGCTCGCCAACGGCGGCGGGCGCTACGACTCGGGGCAGCTCGGGGATCGGCACGCCGGCGGTCGGCCGGCTGAGCTGGAACACGCCGACCAGCCTGAAGCCTGGGACCTACACGTTCTACTGCCGGATCCACCCGTTCATGCGGGGCGTGTTCCGGATCATCCGTTAGACGGCTCGGCGGCAGCCGGCGTCGTCCGACGCTGGCGCGTCGGCGTCTCGACGCCGCTCTCGGCCGTCCGGCATCAGCTCATCGAGCGCCTCGTGCAGCCATCCGATCAGCTTCCACACGTCGGGCATCTGCTCGCGGTCGGCGACGATCCCGAAGTCGAGGTGACCGCAGTAGCTCATCACGGTGATGTTCAGGCCCATGCCGTCGGTGATCACCGAGACCGGATAGTGCGCGACCATCTGCGCGCCCGCGCAGTACAGCGGGAACTGCGGCCCGGGCACGTTCGAGACGACGAGGTTCCACACCGGGCGACGGGTGGCCGCGAGCGAGAACGAGATCCGCGAGGCCTGCGCGAACACGGCCGGCGGGATGAACTGGGTCGCGTCGAGCAGCAGGTCGGCCGGCAGCGCCTTGTGCACGCTCCTTGGCCATCTGCATCGCCTCGTGCGTGAGCCGCAGCCGCTCGACCGGATCGGCCTCGTTCGTGTACAGCGGCACGCTCAGCATCCCGATCCGGTTGCCGAACGTGCCGCGCTCGTCGTCGCTGCGGACCGACACCGGCACCTGGGTCACGAGCGGACCGTCGGGCAGCTCGTCGTGGGCGATCAGCCACCTCCGCACCGCCCCCGCGCACAGCGCCACGACGACGTCGTTGACCGTGTAGCCGTAGGCGGACTTGACCGTCTTGACGTCCTGAAGCGAGAGCTGCCCGAAGGCGAACCGCCGGTGCGGTGAGACCCGGCCGTTGAACGTCGTGCGCGGCGGCGAGAGGTCGGTCCGCTGCAGCACCCGCGACGGCCGGCGCCGCAGCCGGCGCGTGACCGTCTCAGTCGTGCGCCCCACGATCTTCGCGCCGGGGAGGTCGCTGAGGATCGGCGTGTCCTCGAGGTTGGCGACGGTCGAGGGCAGCGCCTTCAACACCCGCCCGACGTAGCGCGGGGCGCCGAACAGGCCGCGCGCGAGCATCTCCAGCTCGCCGGGCTCGCGCGTCGGGCGCCGGCACTGGCGCTGCGGCAGCTCGCGTCCCTCGGGCGTGAGGTCGAGCAGCACGGTGAGGATCTCGGCGCCCGATATCCCGTCGACGGCCGAATGGTGGATCTTCGTCAGCAGGGCGACGTTGCCGTCCTGGAGCCCGTGGATCAGGTACGCCTCCCACAGCGGCCGCGCCCGGTCGAGCGGCCGGGCGAAGATCCGCGCCACCTGCTCGGCGAGCTTGTCGTCGGTCGCAGGCGGCGCGAGCGCGATCTCCCTGACGTGGTACTCGAGATCGAAGTCCGGGTCGTCGACCCAGTAGGGGTAGTCGAGCCCGAGCGGCAGCTCCTTCAGGCGCCAGCGGAATGGCGGGAGCAGTGGCAGACGCTCGGAGATCATGTTGTGCAGATCGGCGAGCTCCATCCGGCCATTCGGGCGCGTGCTCGGGTCGAGCACCGCCAGCGCACCGACATGCCCCGTCTGGCGGCCCGATTCGAGCGCCAGGAACTGCGCGTCCAGTCCTGTCAGCTGCCGCATCTCTCTCTCCTTCTCGCCTCCGGCGACTATATGGCCTGGCCGCCGCGAGCACGAATCGCGAGCTTTGGACAGCACCGCGATCGACGAATTCGGGACCGGGTACGCGTCGCTCAGCTCCGGCAGCGCACCGGATTCCGATGTCTGAGCACGAACCGTCCCGGTTTCACGTCGAGCGGGATCGGACAGCATTCGGATGACCACGAGGAGGCTGTATGGCTGTTACCGCCGCACCGAGCCGCGCCCGCACGAGAACCGAGAAGGGGGCCAGCCTGGCCCGGGGCCCGGCCTTGATCCTTGGGACGATCCTGCTCGTCGCCGGGCTCTACTTCCTGTACAAGGAGCACTTCTTCCCCCAGCTCTCGAACTTCCCGAACGGCCACGCCCCGATCCACAGCAAGGTCTTCCTCGGCATCTTCGGCGCCAACGGCTGGACCGGCATGCTCACCGCCGCCGCCGGCGGTCTGCTCCTGTTCGGAGCCGCGCAGCACTTGCTCGCCAAGACGATGAGCCTGATCGTCGGCGTCGCCCTCGGCGCTGCCGCCGTGATCGCCCTGATCAGCGGCAACGTCCTCGGCCTCGCCGCCGCCAACCACCTCACCGAACTCGCCTGGGGAGTGTGCGCCGTGATCCTGTTGGTGAACACCCTGGTCCCGCGGCGTAGGCGCGAGGTGCTCGTCGACCAGCCGGTGGCTGACGACCGTCGCGTCGCCGAGGACCGAACCGCTGTCGCCGACCGCGATGCGGCTGGGCGTCGCCACAGCGGCGTCGGTGCAGCGGCTGCCGGCGGCGCCGTCGGCGCTGCGGCGGAGCACGAGCACGATCGGCATGAGGCGGCGGGCGAACGCGGGACCGGCGATGACCGGACCGGCGTCGTGGACCGCCCGCGCGGCGAGCCCGGCGACGACCGCACCGTGGCGGACGACTCCGGCCGGACCGCCGTCCACGACCGCACCGCGCCCTCCGACACCGTCCGCGACTAACCCCGCCCGGGTGCCGTGATCGAAAACTGGGTCTATTGACCCAGTTTTTGATCACGACCCGCCGACCGCTTCGCGCTCGAGTGCGTCAGGGCACGAGTGACGAGATCATCGAGGCCATGACCCCGCATAGCTCGACGAATCCGGCGCGAGCACGGGGAGCTGCCGCGCCCACGGCGTCCTCGTTCCACGCCTAGAATCTCTGGCCGCGCGGACGTAGCTCAGTTGGTAGAGCGTCGGCTTCCCAAGCCGAAGGTCGCGGGTTCGAGCCCCGTCGTCCGCTTCGCAGGTCCCCGGCGGAATCATGGAGCGCACGCGGAAGGTCTACGGCCTCCCCTCGAACCCGGCATCCACCAGTGGCACCTCTCGGTGTCGCCGTACTTACGAACCGACCACTACGGCTTTGGACAGGTCGGTCCACGACTGGCGCGGGATGCCCTGCTCGCCCAGCGGCTGCAGGCAGACGTGGTCGGCGCCAGCGTCGAGGTGCGCACGGACAACCTCGGCGATCTGGTCCGGGCTGCCGTGGGGGACGATGGCGTCGATCAGCCGGTCAGAGCCACCGTGGGCGATGTCGGCCTCGCTGAGGCCGAACCGGAGCAGGTTCTGCGTGTAATTGCGCAGCGCGAGATATAGCTTCGCGTAGTCGCGGGCGACGGCCCTGGCGCGCACCGGATCGGTGTCGATCACGCACGCCAGCTCGACCGCGACGAGCTTGCCCGAACCGAGTCGCTCCCGGGCGAACCGCGTGTGCTCGACCGGCACAAAGTAGGTGTGGGCGCCTGCCGTGCGCTCGCCGGCGAGGTCAAGCATCTTCGGGCCCAGCCCGGCCAGGCAGCGCTCCGTGACGGGCGGCGTAGCGGGCGACGCGTCGAGGCCGTCGAGGAACGCGCGCATGGTCGCCAACGGGCGGTGGTAGTCGCTGGTCGCCTCGGGGTGGCCGATCCCGATGCCGAGCATGAACCTCCCGGGGAACTCGCCACGGAGGGCCGCGTCCGCCGCGGCCGTCTCGGCCGGGTCGTTGATCCAAACGTTGAGGATGCCGGTGGCGGCAACGAGCGTCGAGGTCGCCTCGAGGACCGGGCGGATGTCGGGCACATGCGGAGACCCGCCCACCCACCAGGCGCCATACCCGAGCTGCTCAGCGAGCTTGGCCGCTTCGCCGGCCCGTTCGGCGCCGAACGGCCGATAGCTGCTCCACACGCCAATCTGTCCCAACTCCACCTCTACAGCCTGACAGACGACATCGCTCCGACACTCGGCCGCACTCGACGATTGGGTCCCGGCGAGCAGCCGGCTCATTCGCTCCCGAGGGCGACCAGCACGACGCTATCTCGAGCCGTGGCGGAGACGTCATCGCTCGGCGGCTGCCTGAGCGACCCAGATGTGGTTGCCGTCCGGATCGACGATCGAGAACATCCGCGGGACCGAGCCCTGGCCGCCCATCGGCTCGGTGGTGGTCACACCGTCGATTGCCGTGACGCGGGCATACTCGGCGTTGACATCCGGGGTCTCGACTCCGATCGCGCTGCCACCCGGCTGCCATTCGCCCATCGGCGGGTTGAGAGCGAGACGAGCGCTCGAGCCAGGCGGCGCGACCTCGACCCAGCGGTTGCCGCCCTCGTCGCCGAATGCGACATCTGAGCGCAGCTCCCAGCCAAGGGTCTGCGTGTAGTAGGCGATGGCCGCATCCTGGTCGGCGATGGTGAACATCGCGACGCCGATGTTCGAAACGGTGGTGGGGGACTGCGTTGGATTGGTCATGTCCGTGAAGACTGCCGCACAGCGACGATCTCATCGTGAACTTTCAAAGATTTCGTCACGGCGGGGATGAGTCGGTGACCGGAAGGACCTCTCGATGACAGGTTCTCGGCGCTCCACGCGACGGCCGTCACCGGCCGGCGGAGATGGTGAGCACAACCGCACTGGCAGCAGGCACCGTGACCCGATACGCACCATGGTGCGCGGCGATCTGCATCCCGCACCGGTGGCCCCAACCGCCCGGTGCCGGTGGCCGGGCCGAAGCTGCGCCCGCCGAGGGTGATCCGGCTCGTCGCCGCCGCGCTCGGCGCGGTGAGCCGCTGCAGCCGTGCGGTTCCGCCGCTCAGCCCGCTTACCGATGACGCCGGCGCTGCTCGCTGGTGCTCTCGTTGACCACCACCACGTGCCGCGACGCCTTCAGGCCCGGCGCTCGCCCAGGCGTGCAGCGACGACGGTCCGCGCAAGGTCACCCGCAACAACCGTGACCCGGCCGGCGCGGCTCGCGAGAACAGCAGGGCGCCGTAGTAGATCGGGTGTACGGCTGCCGTCCAATGGCCCGATGAGTGGCTGAAGTCGAACAGGGCATTCGGGAGGCCCGGATAGCTGTGGAGATTCACGCCGTCGACACCGTCGCGGGCGACCGAGAACAGCGCCGCCGCCGCCCACAGCGCGGAGGCCATTGTGTTGCTCACGCCCCACCGGCCGTTGCACGTGACCGAGCCCATCTCATCGATCCGGAACGCCGCGCGGTTGCGATGGGCGAGGCCGATGTAGGGAGTCAGCTGCCCGAGCAGGTCGTGCAGCGCGTAGTCGCTGAGCAAGTGCGCGATGGACGGATACGCTGCCGACGCCGGGCGCTTGACGCAACTGTTGAGCCCGTAACCATGTGAGACGAGCGTCCGCACCTGCGAGTGCGGCGAGAGAAAACGCCGGTAGGCGGCAAACCAGGACGGCTGTTGGGTGTCGGGACCGGCGATCGGAACGCTTGGGAGCGCGGCCAGGATCCGCGCGTAGTCGGAGACGAACGCGCGCGGGCCCCAGCTCAGCCCCCGACTGAACACCTCGCTCCCCCCGTCCCCGTACCACGGAATGGGCTTCCCGTCCTTGATCCGGTACCAGGGCACGCTGTCATACAGCGGCGGCTCGTTGCCGATGTCCAGCGCGCTGACATAACGCCGCCCGACCGTCGCCAGGAACTGCTCGGCCTCCGTTCGCGCCAGCCGCGTGCTGTCAGCCTCCAGGTTGATGCCCAGCACCAACCGGGCGTCCACGGCGCGGGCCAGCCCCGCCACGGACCGCGCCCAGCCGGGACCGAGGGCGTAGGTCACGCCCCGCGGCCGCGCCATCCCTGCCACGGGCCACCACGAACGGTCGGTGCTGAGACCGCCGATACGGATCATCGGCCGGCCGCTCGAATCCAGATTGCGGATCAGCTGGACAAGCACCGGGTTGGGCCTCGCCGCGTCGGGACCCACCCACGCCGGAACCGAACCGTACTCGAACGCCATGCCCAAGAAGTCGCTCGGAATGGGTCGGCTGACGGGCTCCGACGCCACCGAGAGGCTCGCCGGCACCGTCCGGGCAGCGCTCACTCCCGGGTAGGCTGACGGTCGCACAGATCACGATCACCGCGCAGCGCACAGCACCAATCCTCACGCGCGGCATTGTGCCCCATCCCGCCACGACTCGCCGGGCTTGGGCGCGCGCCGGCGAGTCCGTCGAGAGCGTCATGTGAGGCGGCGTGCCGGCCCGATCGCGGCGGTGCGCACGAGCGGCGGAACGCCGCAGCCGTCACGTGAAGGCGTCACCTCATCGATGGGTGGAACTCGATCCGATAGACGAGTGTGTCCTCGTCGATCGGCCCGGCGTGCGCGGCGCGCTGACGCAGCGTCTCGCGGTCGGGCTCCCCAGCGCGTCGGACGTCTTCCCGGGTGATCGCCGCGAACGGAAGAAGCTCGATCGCGTCGATCTCGATCTCACCCGGGCCGACCCGGTAGCGACCGCCCTGCTTGACTCGCGGTCGCGTCCACAGTCGGACCGAGAGCGTGATGTCACCGGCCAAGACGTCGTTGCGCAGCTCGCGGCTGAACTCCACACCCAGGACGCTAGCCGGTGCTCATGGACGCGGGTGGCAAGGCGGGTGTGATGGTTCGAGCTGGAGCGGGGCTGAGACAGCTCAGCTCGTCACTTCCAGCGCCTCTCGCAGCGCCGCGACGTCCGCGGCCCCGAACACCACGCGATTGCGGGTGGCGACGTACACGAGCTCGAGGTTGACCCCGGCGCGGGCGATCTTGCGCGTCAGATCGGCCAACACGCCCGGCCGATCGTCGACCTCGACCACGACCACCTCGTGCTCGCGGGTGACCGCCAGATGCGAGATCCCCAACAGGTGCCTTGCCGCCTCCACGTGGGGCACGAGAATGTGAAGCTCGGCCCGCTCGCCCGCACCGAGGCACGTGGCCGCCGCCAGGTTCACGCCCGCATCGCTCACCGCGGCAGCAACACGCGCGAGGGCGCCGGGCGCGTTCTCGACATCGATGACCAAGTCAAACGCCATGACTCGCTGGCTCGCCAGCCTACTCTCCGCCCACCCGGCAACGGAAGAACCGGGAGCTCGGGGGTCACTCGCGCTCGATCCTTCGTAGCCCGTGTGTCGGCGTCCACCACTCGACGACGAGCATCGTGGCCTCCTCGTTGAGATGTGTGTGCACGACCTCGGCGATGTCGGCGTGGAAGCGTTCGCTATCCGGCGCTTCGGTGATCGGTCCGGCAGCGATCGCCCGACCCGAGATCTTCGCCTCGCCCGGCCACTGCGCCTCCGAGCCCTCGACGGGGTCGACCGTGGCGCTGTGCAGAGCGAACCGCGGATCCCGACGGAGATCCGCGCCCTTGCGAGCGTTCGGCATCGAGCCAAACGCCAGTTGGCCGTCCTGGAAGACCGCCTCGATCCCGGAGATCCGCGGCGACCCATCGGCCCGCAAGGTGGCAATTGTCTTGTGTCTGTGAGCGTCGAACAGCGCCTGTACGCGCTGCGCGAACTCCGGCTCCGCCTGTTCGACGTCCTGCCATGCCGCCATACGCCGATGTTCGCACCGATCACAGACAGTTCTCCTCCGCGCGGCGCACGCGCGCGGACCGTCGGACACCGTGCAGGAGTACCTGCTCGGGGAAGGCGTTAGGCTCCCGCTCCGCATGAAGGAACCCGAGCCGCGGATCGCACCGGGCAGCCGAGCCGAGATCGGTCGCCTCAACGCGCTGATCGTCAGCCTGATCGCGCGCGCGGCCGGGACGAGCCGGGCGCCGAACGTGTTCACCACGCTGGCGCGACAGCGCTCGTTGTTCCGGCGCTGGCTGATCTTCGCCAGCGGGCTGATGCCGGGCGGATCGCTGCCCCGCGCGGACACCGAGATCGTGATCCTCCGCGTCGCGCACAACAGCGGCTGCGACTACGAGTGGCACCACCACGCGCGGCTCGGCCGGGCGGCCGGGTTGAGCGCCGAGGAGATAGAGCGGATCCGCGCGGGATCCCCGGCAGATGGCTGGAGTGTGCGCCAGTCGTTGCTGCTGCGAGCCGCGGACGAGCTGCATGACGCTCGTGAGATCTCTGACGAGCTGTGGAGCGAGCTGCGCTCGGACCTCAGCGAGCCGGAGCTGATCGAGCTGTGCCTGCTCGTCGGCCACTATGAGATGCTCGCGATGACGTTGGCGAGCCTGCGGGTCCAGGCCGATCCGAGCGCCGCCGTCGCGCCGGCCGGCGCCGGCGCCCTTTCCGGGCGCCGCGTGCTGATCACCGGCGCAGCCCGGGGGATCGGCGCGGCCACCGCCAGGCGGTTGCATGCCCGCGGTGCGCGCCTCGCCCTCGCGGGCATCGAACCCGAGCTGCTGCGCGAGATCGCCGCCGAGTGCGGCGACGCACTCGCGCTCGAATGCGATGTGCGCGACCGAGAGCAGGTCGAACGCGCGGTTCACGCGGCGGTCGAGCACCTCGGTGGACTCGACGTGGTGATCGCGAACGCCGGCGTGGCCGCGCAGCTGCCCGTGGTGGGCGGGGACCCAGAGGTGTTCGAGCGCACACTCGAGGTCAATCTCCTCGGCGTGTATTACACCCTCCGGGCCGCCGCCCCGTACATTGCGCACGAGCGGGGATATGCACTGGCGATCTCCTCGCTGGCCGCGGCTGTGCATCCTCCGCTGCTCGGGGCCTACAGCGCAGCGAAGGCGGGAGTCGAGGCGCTCGGCGACGCCCTGCGGATCGAACTTGCCTCGACGGGAGCCCGGGTCGGTGTCGCGTACTTCGGGGAGCTCGACACGGACATGACGAGCCGAGGGTTCGGCACCAAAGCCGCCCAGCGTCTCAACCGCGGCCACGGACCTTGGAATCGCGTCACGCCGCTGGAGGTGGGAATCGACGCGATCGAACGCGGCATCCTCAACCGTTCACGTCGGGTGGTGGCTCCGGCCTGGATAGCCGCGGTCCTTCCAGCACGGATGATCGTGCAGAGATTGGTCGAGCTGGTCGCCAGCCGCGGGCTCGACCAGGCGCTCGAGATCGCACGTCAGGAGCACGCACCACTCACGACTGAGCTGCCGCCGAGACAGAACTCGAGGCCGGCCGAGTACCCGAAGGCCCACTCGGCGACCTAGCGATAGCCCGAATCCAGACTGCCGTAGGGGGCGCTATTCGACCAGTGGCGCTTCGAGCAACGAGGCGTTGATGTGCTCGGACAACGCGAGAGCCGCGGCCCGCTGCGCCGCCAGTCGCTCCTGGTCGTCGTGAGCGCTGAGCAGGGCGGCGGAGTAGGCGCTCGAGGCGGCCTCCCACAGCTCGCGCGTGCGATCCGTTTGCAGGCGGGCCTGGCGGCGCATCGTCTCGACGTCCGCGGCGATTACCTCGGCTGGCGCGTCGGCGTCGTGGACGTGTTCGATGACACTCTCCCGGACGAAGGTGAACGTGTTCCGGTCGGTGAGAACCGGCCGGTGTAGGAAACGCTGAACGCGCGTCGTGCCGTCGTCGCCGACAGAGGTCCCGACGCTGAAGCGCGGGTAGGGCTCGATCGTGGCGAGCCACTGCCTCCGGTCGGCCTCGATCTCGTGCGCTTGGCGTGCGTCGATGGTGAGGCCGGCGTACTCAGCGAGGTGCACCCATCCCCAGTGCGTGGCCGCGAGCAGGAGGCCGATCGCGGCGAGGACGGCGTCGAACGCGCCGCCGCCGTCAAACAGGAGTCGCCCGCCGGCGTACAGCAGCAGTGCCACCCCTCCGATCAGGCTCACGCCCGTCAGTACGGATCCGGCAGCGACGAGCCGCTCGTGCCTCTCGGTGGACACGGGCGGCTCTCTGCGCTGCTCCGCGCCAGGGAGATTGACCACATCGTGATCGAGCAGCCGGGGGTCGGGCGCGACTCCCAGGAAGGCGAGCATGTCCCGGCTGCCGTCGGTCATCGCCAGACCTCCAAGCCGCTCCGCGCCGGTCAGCTCGCGCCCGGCGGCCGTGCCTGCGGCGCGGCGGGTGCCGTTCCCGCTCTGCGCGGCGTCGGAGGCGAGGTTGCCGGTGAGCATGCCCTGCTGGATCTGCTCCATGAGCGATCCGACCGCCGCCGGGGAATGGGGCAGCAGGAGTGTGGTCATGTTGCCGTTCTCCCCCACCGACCGGAGCGTGTCCATGTACTGCGTCAGCGCAACCAGCCCCATCGCCTCCTTGGGGTCGATGCCGACATCGTCAGCGAGAACCGCCAGGGAGTCTTTGAGCCCTTCGGCGATCGCCTTGCGCTCCGCCGCCACGCCCTCTCCGTGCAGTCGCATCGACGCCGACTCCGCCTCGGCCTTCTTGATCCGGAGGGTCTTGTCGCCTTCGCCCTGGGCTGTCGCGGCCTCCTGGTTTCGGCGGGCCGCATTGATGTTGTTCATCGCGTCCTTGACGCGCTGGTCGGGCTCGATGTTGGTGATCAGCGCCTTGATGATCTCGTAGCCGTAGTCGGCCATCTGCGTCTGCAGGGTGTCCTGGATGTGCTTGGCGATCGTGTCGGCGTCGGCGTAAGCCTCGTCGAGGTCCATCGTCGGGATGTGCGAGCGGACGACGTCGAAGGCGTAGGACTTCATCTGGACCTCGGGGTCGTCGAGCTTGTAAAAGGCATCCTTGACCTTCTCCGGCTCGGCTCCGACCATGTACTGGATCGCCAGCTTGACCACCACGAACACGTTGTCCTGGGTCTTGGTCTCGATGTCCGCGTTGAGCTGCTCGACCTGCAAGGTCATCCGGCCGGCGACCTTCTCGACAAACGGCGATTTGCGCTGAAGGCCGGGGCCGGCGACCCGCACGAACTTGCCGAACCGCTCGACAATCGCGCGTTCCTGCTGCTCGACGGTGAAGAAGAAGAGGGGCATACGGTGTCCTTTCAAACGGGCAGTCCCAGGACCAGGAACCGCCGGTTGCGGCGTCTGATCGCGTGGATTGGGTGCGGTCTTCTCGTCGCTGGGGACGAAACTGTCCGTGAGGGTCGCCGTACGGCGCGTCAGCCGACGGTGCTCTGCGCGAAGTCGCTTCGCACAAGCGGTGAAATGGCCTGTCTACAAATCGTACTCACCGGCGGGAGCGGGTCGGGCCCGGGGCGATCGCGACCCGTAGGCGCCCGCCATCACGCCCGGCCGGCGCGGGGCGAACGGCGGCCAACGAGGGGGGTGGTTGCTATTGACCCCGCATACCGACGACAACAGCAACCAGGTGGGGCCGGCGGCTGTCCGGGGCGACCCCGACGACGGCCGCGGGCGATCCCGGCGACGGCCGCGCGACGCTGGTCACCCCGCCTGCACCGCGCGACGGTACGCCTCCGGGTCCGTCACGCCCTCGGTGGCGACCAGGACGACGTCATCGCCGAGCAGTCCCTCGCCGAGATGCTTGAGCGCGGCAAGGGGCGCGGCACCGCAGTCGCCGATCGCGTGGCCGGCTGCCGCGAGGTCGCGCATCGCGTGGTGGACCTCGGCGTCCGTCACCGTCACGGTGGCATGGACGCCGTGCCGCAGATCGGGCCAGGCGGCCGCCGAGACTTCGCCGCAGTCGAGGCCGGCCATGGACGTGCCACGGGTCTCGACGGTCACCGGCCGGCCGGCGCGGAGCGAGGCCGTGACGCATGCCGCCGTTTCCGGCTCGATGGCGATGATGCGCGCCTCGTTCGCCGCGCCGTACCGGGCGGCGGCCGCGGCCAGCGAGCCGACGCCGGCCGGGACGAGGATCGTGTCCACCCCCGACGGGAGCTCGGCGAACAGCGTCGCATAGCCGTCGATGACCCAGCTCGCCGCGCCTCCGACGCCGACGTCGGCGAGCTCCACGACGCCAGGCTCGAGACCATCCTGCGCGGCGGCGCGGACAGCATCTTCGTAGTCGCCGTTAAGCACAACCACCTCCGCGCCCTCGGACGCGATTGCCTCCCGGCGCGCCGTAACGGCGCGGGCCGGGAGATAGATGCGGGCAGCGAGACCGCGGTCCCGGGCGACACGGGCGACGGCGCGGCCATGGTTGCCGGCGCTCGCCGCAACGAGCGTGTGCGTCTCCGGCTCCGCCTCCAGCGCTTGCTCCACCGCCCAGCTGCAGCCGAGCACCTTGAACGCGGGTAGGCCGAAGCGGTTGGACTCGTCCTTGAGGCGGACGCGACCGAGCTCGTGCAGCCGTGTGGGAGCGTAGCCAGGCAGCGCGCGGTGGAAACCAAGCGCGGCATCGGAGGCAGGCGCGACCTGGCCGGGGTCGACGGCGGGATTGACGAAAACGCTCACCGGCACAGCCTCGCGGCCGCCTCCACCAGCGTTCGCGCGACCGCGTCGGCCGAGGCGACGCTGACCCATTCCTCGAGCGCGTGGGCACCCTCCCCCGCCGGGCCGAACATGACGGTCGGGATCCCGGCGGCGGCGATGAAGGCGGCGTCGGCCCAGTAACTCGCGCCCGCGACCGGCGGCTCGCTGCCGAGGACGCGCGCGGCGCACTGACGGGTGGTGCGAACGATCTCGTGCTCGGGGTCGACGGTGAACGGCTCGCGGACCAGCGTGGTCGTGAACGATGCGTCAAGGGAGGGATCCCCGAGGCGCGCATCCTCCAGCAGCCGCTCGAGCTCGGCGGCGAAGGTCGACTCGGTCTCGCCGGGCAGCGTGCGCCGCTCGACGCTGACTGTGCATCGACCCGGGTACGAGGACGGCTCGATACCCCCGCTGATCGTGCCGGCGTGGACCGACCCGCGCCCGAGCAGCGGATGCGGGGTCTCGGCGCTCAGGCGGGCGTCGAGCGCGCCGATGCCGGCGAGGACTGGCGCCGCCCTGACGATCGCGTCGACGCCGAGGTGCGGACGCGAGCCGTGCGCGGCGACGCCCGCCACTTCGATCTCCGCCCACACGAACCCCTTGTGCGCGACCGTGACCTCGAGCTCGGTCGGCTCGGTCACGATTGCCGCGTCCGCGCGGATGTGGCGCAGCGCCTCCTGCACCCCCAGCGACCCACGCTCCTCGTCGGCGACGCACGCGACGACGACGTCGCCCCCCAGCCCCATCCCGGCCGCCTCGCCGGCCGCGATCAGCGCCGCCGCGACGCCGGCCTTCATGTCATACGCGCCCCGCCCGTAGAGCCGGTCACCGTCACGACGCCCGACGTGTGGGTGGTCCATCCCCTCGACGTTGACGGTGTCGATGTGCCCGCACAGCAGCAGCGTGCGACCGCCGCCACTCCCTCGGGCGGTGACGAGGACCGATGGGCGCCCCGGCGTCTCTTCGAGCACCCGCGCCTGGAGCCCCTGCTCGCCGGCCCACCGGGCGATGAACGCCGCGATCTCGGCTTCGCCCGCGCCGCCGGGCACCAGCGATGGGTTGACGGAGTCGATCGCGATGAGCTGTGCGGTGAGATCGGCGACTCGTCGAACCATTGGCGGAGGTCAGTAGCTGAAGATGGCTGCATCGTCGTCTCCGATCCATTCGAGCATGGGGGTCGCGCCGGCAATGCTCGCGTTGGCGACCAGCGCCCCCTCGTCGAGCTGGCGAGCGTTGAAGCAGATCGGACAGACCAGCAGCTCGCCGCCCCCGTCCGCGTACTGCTCGAACAATCGCTCGAGCGGAGGGCACCCGTCGCACGCGACACCCTCGGCCTGGCCGGGGAGCGCGAGCCTGACGGCCTCCTTGGTCAACCACATCCCGACCGTCTCGCCCCTCTGTACAGCGGCTCCTCCGACCAGGAACGCGACCGTGACGCGCTCCGGATCTTCGAGCCCCGTCGCCAGATTGATCAGCACCTTACGGGCCACCGGTTCCTCCTCCTCGACTCACGTGTCGGCCTCGCCTACAGCCAGCGCATCCTCTTCGCTCTGTCGAGCCGCCGCAACCCTGCAGGGTCGGGGACGCCCCGACCCGGATCAGTCGAGCCCGTTCAGGAACGCCGTGAGCCGCTGCTCGAACACCGGCGCGTTCTCGCGGTGCGGCCAGTGCCCGGCGCCCTCGACGATCAGCACCTCGCACGGCCCGTCGCAGTGCTCCGGCGTCTGATGGAACAGCGACGGGGGCACGATGTCGGTGGTACCCCCAACGATCAACGCCGGTTGCGTGAGGCGCGGCGACCCGCCCGGGCGCTGCGCGCGGTAATAGGCGAGCGCAGCGTCCAGGACCTTGGGCTCCGAGAACGCCGACTTGACGTCCCGCAGGGTGGCGTCGCGGTCGCTCCCGGTCCAGCCTGGCGCCCAGCGGCGCATCAGCGTGTCCAGGTACGCGTAGTCCGCCCGGCGGGTGAGCCATGCCCCGGTCGGCACGCGCAGGGTGAGGAAATGGCGCCCACCCCATAGCAGCGACGGCGTCGGCTTGAGGGTGCTGGGGTGGGGAATCGCGACCGCACACACCGCGCGCACTCGCTCGGGCGCGAGCGTCGCCGCACCGTAGGTCACAGCAGCACCCCAGTCGTGACCGACGATCACCGCAGTCTGCTCCCCCAGCGCGTCGAGCAGCCGGATCGGGTCCTCGGCGATCTCCTCGCGCCCGTAGCCGCGCCCGGGCACGATCGTGTCGGCGTGATATCCCCGCAGGTATGGCACGACCGTGCGATACCCGGCGGCGTTGAGCGCGGCCGCCGTCCCGGTCCAGCCGTTGGGCGTGTCAGGGAACCCGTGCAGCAGCAGCACCAACGGCCCGTGGCCCGAATCCCGGTAGACGAACGTCTGCCCGTGCCTCGACACCCGGCGGAAGGCGAGCGCGTCGCCGGTCATCCCGCGCCCGACATGTGCGTCCACAGATTCAGGAGCATGCTCCCCACCGCCGGGACGATACGCGGGATCGACCTATTGCTCACTCAGGAGCTGCCCAAGCGGCAGGCGCCGCAGGCGCAGTGAGCTCAGCCCGATCGCGAGCGCCGCTGTCGCCACAGCCGCGCCGGCCAGCTCGCCCAGGTAGGCCCAGGGAACGGCGAGCGCGTCGGGAGGCGGGTCGAACACGTGCTGGAGCATGGCCACGAGCATCAGCGCAAGCAGCGTCCCGAGGCCGATCGCCAGCACGAGCGCGGCAACGAGCACGAGCGCGGCCTCGCTCGACGACGAACGCGCGGATCGAGCCCAGGCTGGCTCCGAGCGCGGCCATCGTCGCGAACTCCTGCCGGCGTTCGATGACCGCCAGCGCAACGAACAGGCCCATGGCCGCCGCGGCGAGCACGATCGTGAACGCCTCCTCGATGCGGCTGATCCCACGCAGATCGACGGTGGTGATCGAGCTGACGGTCTGCTGCGCCTGCTGGTCGATGTTCTTGACAATCGTCCCGTCCGTCCGCGTCGCCGCAGCGACTCGCTGGGCAGTCGCCGCGGGACTTCGAGCTCTTCGCGAACACGACGTTCGGGCCGCCGGCGTGGTCGACGGCCTGCAGATAGCTCAGGTTGGCGACCATGAACGAGTCGCGCGGAGCCGAGGGGAACTCCTGCACGATGCCGGCGACGTGGAACGCGACGGTGCGGAAGCGCCCGGTGGCATGATCGAGGACGCGCAGGTTGAGCAGATCGCCGATCCGGAGCTGATAGTCGGCGATCGTCTCCTTGGAGACGAGGATCCCATCCGGCCTGGCCGCCAGACGCGCGAGCGTCAGCCGGGCGCCGGCGCCGAGGAAGTACGAGTCGCGCAGCGTGGTCGCACCCCCTTAGCGTTCGGGCGTCCACCCCGAACGTGTCCTGGAGGTCGGGCCCCACGTAGGCGTAGGAATGATCGACCGGGCTCGTGCCCTGCACGCCCGGCACCGCGGCGATCTTCGCCTGCAGGTTGTGTCCCGCGGTCACCCCCGGCGGCGCCGCGGCGACGACGTCGGCCCCGAGGGTGAGCTCGGCATCGACGTTGGCCTGCTGGTCGTAGGTGGCGGTGAAGATCCCGAGGTTGACGCCGAACGCGAGCAGCAACCCGACGACGATCAGGCCACGGTTGATCGCCGCGCCCCGGCGCCCCGCGCTGGCCAGCACGAATCCGCGCGCCGTGTCAACCCGCCGCCCCGCGGCGCGAGCGGCGAACCAGGCGAGCACCCCGCCCCGGAGACGGACGAGCAGAAGGGTCGCGCCGAGCCACAGCAGAGCGGGCGCGAAGAACATGTAGATCGACAGCGAGAGGGTGGGGTTCGAATCCGGGTTGACGACGGCCGAGAAGCCGGTGCTCGCGGTCAGCCAGTAGATGAGCCCGCTCACCGCGAGCGCGAGCAGATCCAGATACAGCCGCTGCCACAGCGGCGTGCCGATCCCGGCGCAGGCTGCGCCGCCCCTCGGTCACGCGACCCGCGCCACACGGATGCAGTCGCCCCGATGCGCGCGGCGAGCGCTCCCGCGATCGCAAGCGCCACGCAGGCGAGCACGGCGACGGCGACCCGCGCTGCCGGTCAGGCCAAGGCCGCCGGTGATCGATCAGTCGCATAGCGCCGAGCGCAAGTCCGGCTCCGATCAGGCCCGCGACCAGTGCCGATCAACGAAGCTCTCGACCGCGGCCACGCCGAGCAGATCACGGCGGGTCGCGCCGCGCGCCCGGAGCAGGGCGAGGTCACGCCGGTCGCGGTCGACGGTGCCGAGCGCCGCGAGGTATGCGATCCCGAGCGCGATCAGCGCGCCCGGCACGGCGAGCATCACGTACAGGGTCTCCGCGTACAGCGCGTCACCGGCGGCGGTGTTGAGCTGGTCGGAGAGGTTGTCGACGAACTGCACCTGTCCCGGAATCGATCGCTCCACGCGGTGGAGCACCTGCCCCGCCAGCGTGAACGCCTGCCCGGGCGTGCTCGCCGAGCCCGGCAGGGACGACCTGCGCCTGCACCTGCCATTGGACCCCGGACTGGGCGCCGGGAACGGCGAGGCGCCACCGGCCCCCGCCGCGATCGACGGCAACTCCGGCGCGACGGTGCGAGCGAAGCTGTCGAGGGGGAGGATCGCGGCGTTGGCCGGCGGCTGCGCCGGCGCCGGTCCCAGCAGCGGGTTGAGCGGCTGGAAGACCACGTCAGGGGCCGTGATCAGTCCGATGCCGGACACTTGGAAGCCGAGCAGTCGAGCCCCGGCACGCGGCGTCTAGCCTGACGGTGTCCCCGATCCGGGCCTGGAGCGTGGCGGCCAGCTGCTGGTCGAGCACGATCTGACCAGGTCGCGGGGCCCCCTGGAGCATCCGGTAGGTGTGGATGTGCGCGTCATGTAGCCTGGCGGGACGGCGAGGATCGCGCCCGATCCTGCGCTCGTGTGGTGCGCCCACCCGCGATGTGGCTGACCCCGGCGAACGGGGCCGTCGCCGCCGCGGAGGACTGGGCGATCCCGGGCTGCGCGGCCACCGCGGAGGCGACCCGGCGCGCCTGTCCGTACGACGCCTACCGGGCCCTGCCAATCGAGCGGCACGCTGCGGATCGCCGACCCGGTCATCGTGCGCAGGGAATGGCCGACGAACAACAGCATCGAGCCCTAGCAGGGCCACCGAAGCCGCCAGCACCACGACGCGGACGGCGGTCCGGCCGGGTGCGCGGACCAGACCGGCCAGCGAAAGCCGGATCGCACCCACTCATGCCGACTCGTCCATATACGATCCGTCCGTCTCGCCAGACCGACCGCGCGGTCGTGGCGCGCGGCCACATCCGGGTCGTGGGTCGCCGTGACCTGTGCGAAGCCGTACTCGGCCTGCAGGGCATCGATCAGATCGAGCACCCGCGCGCCGGTGTCGGAGTCGAGGCGCCCGGTTGGCTCGTCGCACAGCAGCAGCGCGGGACGCTGGGCGAGCGCCCGCGCGATCGCTACCCGCTGTGCCTCGCCGCCGGACAGCTCGGCCGGGAGCGCGTCGAGCTTGGCGGCCAGGCCGACGAGCGCCAGCAGCTCAGCCGGGTCGTCTTCCTGTCCCTTCAGCCGCCCGCTCGCCGCGAACGCGACGTTCTCCCACGCCGTGAAGGTCGGTAGCAAGTTGGCGGCCTGGAAGACGAACGCGATCCCCCGCGAGCGGGCGCGGCCTGCGGCTCGCCGCATCGAGCGTCGAGAGCGCGCGCTCACGCCAGGTGACCGTCACCGTCTGACGGGACGATCAGCCCGCCGAGCAGGTGCAGCAGGGTCGTCTTCCCCGATCCTGACGGGCCGTAGTAGCCCCACGCGCTCGCCCTCAGCCACGTTGGAAGTCGACGCCGGCGAGGGCGGTGACGACCCCCGGGCCCGTCTCCGTGCACGACCGTGACCCCGTGGCACGCCGCGAGCACCGGGCGCGTGGCGAGCGTGCTCACGCGAGCACCCTGCCGTCGCGGATCTCGACGACCCGGTCGGCGGCGCCGGCGACCCGCGAAGAATGCGTCACGACGATCCACGGTGCTCCCGCCCTCGCCGCTCAGCTGCGGTGAGGGCGTCGAGGACGAGCCCTTCGTTGTCGAGTGTCGAGCTCGCCCGTCGGTTCGTCGGCGAGCACGAGCGAGGCGCTACGCGCGTGAGCGGCGTGCGATCGCCACACGCTGCTGCTCCCCGCCCGACAGGGCGCCGGCCCGGTGCCCACCTCGCTCGCCGAGGCCGAAAGCGCTCGAGCGCGGCATCCGCGGCCATGGCGGGGCTCCGGATGGCCGGCGAGGCGTAGGGCCACTGCGACGTTCTCCCGGGCCGACAGCGCCGGCCACAGGTTCTCGCTCTGGAACACGAGCGCGAGCGTCACGGGCGCGATAGGCGGCCAGCTCGGCTTCACCGAGCCGCTGCAGCAAGTGAGGTGCCGACATGGATCTCGCCGGCCGACGGCTCATCGAGCGCGGCGGCGAGCGCGCAGCATCGTGCTCTTCCCGCAGCCCGAGGGTCCGAGCACCGCGACCAGCTCGCCGGTCTCGATGCGCAGCGAAGAGTCCGCGAAGCGCGACGGTCTCAACCGGGCCCGTAGCGGAAGATCTTGAACACGTCGCGGAAATCGTAGCGCCGGCGTGGGACCGGGTCCTCGGCGGTTCGCTCGGGCTCGCGCCACAGGCTCCTGTACGCGGCTCATCGCCAGCGGAAGCTCTGGATCATCTTCCGGTAGGCGTCGACGTTGTCGACTCCGGCCGGCGTTCCGAGATCGACGACGGCCACGCGGCCCGCCGTGTGCCAGCTCATAGCGATCGACGATCAGCCTCACGCGCTCGCCCCGTGACCGGGTTCGGCGCCGTCTCGGTCGTGTACCGGAGCGCGGATCGCAGCGCCCGCGCCGAGCGTTCACGGGGCGTAGGGGTCGTGAACGTGAGGGTCGGGCTCGAGCGCTTGAGTGCGGCGCAGCTGGGCCGAGACCGAGCGACATCGTCGGCGCTCACGCCGCGCTGTCGACGAGGACCCGGACGAGGTTGTTCTTGTCCTTGAAGGTGATTGCGCTCCCCGCCCGCGATTTGGCGTCCAGCCCCTCTGGGTACTTCATCGCGAAGCCGGCCTGGCGGGCGGCAAACATGAGAAACACCTGGTTGTCGGGGATGTCGCCGGTCGCCGCCGAGGTGGCGTCGGCCGACAGCGCCCCGGGTTGGGCCGGTGCGCTCGCGGTGGAAGCGCCTGGAGCCGAGGCGCCAGAGCCCGCCGCGGCACGCGAGGATGCATGCGGGGACGATCCGCACCCACCGACGAGGGCGGCGGCGAGAACCGGTCCCACGAACCGGAGCAGGTGTGCAGCGTGCATGGCGGGCAGGCTGGCGGTCCGACCTGACTTTCTCCTGAACGCCGGCTGGCACGCGGGCCCGCGATCACGCGATACTGGCTTCGTGACGCAGGCGCAGCTTCTGATCGTGGAGGACGACTCCGGCCTGCGCGACGTCCTCGTGAGAGCGATGCGAGCCGAGGGGCTCGGCGCCCGCGGCGTGGCGTGCGGTGCGGACGCGCTGGTGTACGTTGGCGAGCACGGCACGCCCGACGCGTTGATCATCGACATCGGCCTGCCTGACGCCGACGGGCGCGATGGTGTGCCAGGCGCTCCGCGCGCAGCGGTGTGACGGCGCCGGTGCTGTTCCTCACGGCGCGTGCACGCGCTCAGCGACCGGCTCAGCGGGTTCACCGCCGGCGGCGACGACTACGTCACCAAGCCGTTCGACATCGAGGAGATCGTGGCCCGCGTGCGGGCGCTGGTGCGGCGCGGCCTGCGCGATCCCAGGGAGATCCACCGAGCTGGGCCTCGCGCTCGATCCCGCCGAGCACACGGTCTCGAGCCGCGGCGAGGTGCGTACCACTCACGCCGACCGAGTTCCGTCTCCTGGCGGCGCTCGCCGGCCGTCCCGGGAAGGCTCTCGCGCGCAGTGAGCTGATCGGCGCCGCCTGGCCGCATGGGGCGATCGTCCAGGAGAACACGCTCGATGTGTACATCGCGCGAATCCGGCGCAAGCTCGCTGCGCTGCCCGAGGCGCCGACGATCATGACGCAGCACGGCGTCGGCTACCGACTGCTGGCATGAGAACGCGGGCGACCGTGTGGCGCGCGGCGAGCCTGTGGCGAGCGGCGAGCCTCTGGCGCGCGGCCAGCCTCCGGACCCGGCTGCTGGCCTCCGTGATCGCGGGCGTGGTGGTCGCCCTGGCCGGACTCGTTCTCGCCTTCAACGTCGTGCTCGCGGCGCGCCTGAACAGCGAGGCCAACGACCTTGCGCGGGCACGTGCCGGCGCGCAGATCAGCGCCCTGCAGGTGGTCCACGGCCACATCCGGCTGGCGGAGGCCTCCGACGGCCGGAACCCTGACCTCGCGGTGTGGGTGTTCGAGGGGCGGAGCGTCCTCGAGCGCCCGCAGACCCCGCCTGCGAACGACCGAGCCGCCGTCCGCCTGGCGCAACAGCCGCCGCGGTTCGCCGATGTCCCGAGCACCAGCACCCGCCTCTACGCGGCCGCGGTCGGCCAGGGCCATCCCGTCGGCGCGGTCGTGGTCGGGGTCAACCTGGGCGCCTATGACCAGACGCGCCACACCGCTCTGATCGGTTCGGCGATCCTCGCCGCGGCCGTGCTTCTGCTGGTGATCGCCGCGGCGCGCTGGCTGATCGAGCGGGCACTCGCGCCGGTCGCGACGATGACCCGTCAGGCCTCCGAATGGAGCGAGCACGATCTCACCCGGCGCTTCACGCCCGGCGAGGCGCGAGACGAGATCGCGCTGCTGTCGGAGACGCTCAACGGACTGCTCGAGCGGCTCGGCGCCAGCCTCCGCCACGAGCAGCGCGTATCGGCCGAGATCTCGCACGAGCTGCGTACGCCGCTCGCCCAGCTGATCGCGGAAGCCCAGTCGGCGCAGCGTTACGGCGTTCAGGACGAGACCCTCGACCGAATCCTCGACAGTGCGCAGCGACTGCGAGCCACGCTCGACGCGCTGATGGCGGCGGTCCGCGCCCAGGTCTCCCCGCACCGCGTCCGGACCGACGCCGTGGCCTGCGCCCGTGCGGCCGTCGACGATGCCCGCAGTCTCGCAGCCGCCGGTGCCCTGACCCTCCGCGTCGACACCGATGGCGCCGCCCTCGTGGCCGCGGAACCGCGGCTCGTGGAGCGGATCCTGTCACCGCTGGTCGAGAACGCCGTCCGTCACGCCGCCACGGCCGTCACGATCCATGTGCGCCGCGAGGACGACGCCGTCCGCCTGACCGTCGAGGACGACGGACCGGGCGTGCCCGCGCGGGACCAGGAGGCGGTCTTCGCGCCCGGCTGCCGAGGGCCCGCGTTGGGATCCCGGACCGAGCTGAGCACGAGCGGAGCCGGGCTCGGCCTCGCCCTGTGCCGTCGGCTGGCCACCAGCGCCGGGGGTGAGGTCCACCTCGAGCCGAGCGATCGCGGCGCGCGGTTCACCGTCCGATTGCCCGCCGCCTGATCGCCCGGACGGCGGGGCGATTGACGCGGACCACGTGCGCCGAGCGGGCGTGCCGATCCACGTCCGCGGGGTGAGCTCAGCCGATCGCGCCGAGCCCGGCCTCGGCGACCTCCATGTCCTGCGTGTAGTGGCCACCGCTCACGCCGATCGCGCCGACGATCCGGTCGTCGATCGAGATCGGGAAGCCGCCGCCGAAGATCACCAGCCGGTCAATGCCGGCGACGGCGCCGTCGCGCAGCGGCGGATCGTCCTTGATGAAGTCGTGCCAGCCGCTCGTCGGCATCCCGAACCCCACCGCGGTGTACGCCTTGTCCTGGGCGATCTGGACGCTCAGCAGGGCGGCGCCATCCATCCGGCTAAATGCCTTGAGCACTCCGGACTCGTCGCAGACGGCGATCACCATCTGCACACCGATCTCCCCCGCCTTGGCCTCCGCCGCCGCGATCACGCGCTGCGCGAGCTCGCTGGAGACGCTTGCCTTCTCGAACACGTCGGCCACGTCTGAACTCCTTCCTAGGGTGATATCTGTTCTGCGAACCGCGCTTCCAGCTGGCGGATCTCGTCCAATCCGATGAAGGCGAGGAAGTCGGCGAACCCGGGCATCGACGCGACCACGTCGACGACGGAGCCCTTCGCCCGGATCTCGGCCAGGACGGCGCGGATCGCAGAGGTCGCGGTGAGCAGGATGCTGAGCGGGAAGATCACGAGGCTGAACCGGAGCTCGCGCAGGAACGCATGGGTCACCGCCGGTGTCTTGCCGCCCTCGGCGTAGTTGAACAGCAGCGGCACGTCGGGAAACGCGGCCGCGATCGCCTCGATCTCGGCCGTCGACTCGGGCGCCTCGACGAACAGCGCATCGGCGCCCGCGTCCCGGTAGCGCCGAGCTCGCGCGAGCGCGGCGTCGAGGCCCTCGACCGCGCGCGCGTCGGTGCGGGCGATGATCAGGAACTCCGGGCGCGCGCCGGGCCGCGACCGCGGCCTGGACCTTGGCGACCATCTCACCGGCCGGGATCAGCTGCTTGCCCTCCATGTGGCCGCAGCGCTTTGGCATCACCTGGTCCTCGAGGTGGATCGCGGCCACCCCGGCGGCCTCGTACTCGCGGACGGTGCGGATCACGTTGATCGGGTTCCCGTAGCCGGTGTCGGCGTCGGCGATCACCGGAACGTCGACGGCCTGCGCGATCCGGCGCGCGTTGTCGACCATCTCCGGCAGCGTCAGCAGCCCGACGTCGGGGCGCCCGAGCAGCGAGGCGGCGCTCCCGAAGCCGGTCATGTACACGGCGGGAAAGCCCGCCTCCTCGATGAGCCGCGCGCCGAGCGCGTCGTAGCAGCCCGGGGCGAGCACCATCTCCCCCGCCCCGATCCGCTCGCGCAGGCGCCCGGCCTGGGAGCCGCCCTGGAAGCCGCCGGCGCCGAGCAGGTCAGCCATCGCTGCGACCGCCCCTACACCCGGCGGTCCGCCCGCTCCAGTCTCACCGCCAAGAACACCGCGGCGAACCTTACGACTCGCCGGTGCTGAGCGCCTGATGAGGGCCGGGTTAGAGCTCGCGCCGGGCGGGGCCCGCCGAACTGCGTGCCGCGGCCTGGTCCGCGGAGACGACCGTGCCTCGCCGCGCGTGACGGCGGGCGCGCTGAGCGCGGAGGTTGGTCAGGAGTTGGGGGATCCAGTCGCCGAGGATGGGCTCGCTGGACCAGCGCCGCAGGTCGGTGGTCATCCCCATTTCGTGTCGCTCGTGGTGTGTCATTTCAGTGTCCTGTGTATCGAGGGGTCATCTCGATCGTAGCTCCTCGCCCCGGGATCCCCGACGCCGCCCGATGTCCGCCGGCGCAACGCGCTGTGCCGCGGGCGGTGTGGAGACCGCGGCACGGGCGGCCCGGGGATCCCGGGCCGCCCGTCCGCAGCTCCATCAGCCTTCGATCAGGGGATCGGCGGCGACGGGTTGAGTGGCCTGTTGCAGTAGTTGGTGAAGCCGTACTGCGCGGTCAGCGGACCGTTGCAGTTCTGCACCTGGTCGTATTGCTTCAGGGCGCCGCCCCACGTGTACTTCGCCGGGGTGCCGGGATACGTGTTCCCGAACAGGACCGCGTTCGCGCCCGGGTTGTACGTGTACCAGGGGAACGTGCAGGTGGTCGAGCCCGGCTCGTTGTAGCTCCCGCACCAGGCCTGGTCCTCGGCCGCGCCGCCCTGGCTGTCGACCGTGCCCCAGCTTTGAGGCTGGAGCGTCGTGCCTTTGACGTTGAACGTCACCGACTGGATCTGCAGGGGCTTGATCGCTCCCCAACCGTCCGACGTCGTGTCATAGGAGAAGCAGTCCCACTGTCCGGGGACGCACTCGGCCTGGTCCGGGTGGGTGTAGAAGTTCGAGTGACCGATCTCCCACGAGAACCCGAACGGCGTGTCGATCACGACGCCCCACGGGAACGGCGTCTTCGTCGTGTTCGCCGCGTACGGCAGCACCAGCGGGCCGTCACCCTTGTTCGGATTGGCGGCCGAGCCGGCGCCGGTGGTCGAGTTGCTGTTCATGATCAGCGAGCCCGTCTGGCCGGTGGTCTCGTCGGTGATCGTCTGCTCGGCGTCGTTGTTCGCGTCGTGGCTGTTGAAGATGTGTACCTGAACCACATCCCCACTGTGCAAATACAGCGGCTCGTTCGGATTTGACTTGCGATCGAGCACCCCGACGTACGCTGGGGTCTCCTGCCAGTTGGCCGGCGCGGTGCCGTACAGGCCCCACGTGAAGTCACACACTGACCAGGTGCCTGGATCTGGCTGTACGTTGAATCCGAGCGGCGAGCACGCCGTGTTGATGTTGTTCCCCTGCTGCGGCAGGAGGCTGCTGTCCGGATAGAACTGCAGCTCGCTGAACACCCGGTCGCGGACGCTGTACTTGTCGGCGAGGCCGGCGCTCAGCCAGAATGTTGGACCCAGGTCGAGCAGTGGCCGGGTGGACGAGCTCGTCGGGAGCTTGATCGTCCAGGTGATGTCCTTGCCGGTTCCATTGACGTTCGAGATCGGGTCGATCTCGGGCTCGTCGTGCCCGTAGCAGTCGTTCGCGTACGAGTTGTCGCCGGTGATCGGGAAGTACCCGTAGCAATGGGTGGACGTCGAGTCGGACGTCGCCGCCGTTGTCTCGGGCACGCCCACCATCCGCGGGTGGCTGGCGGCTGCGGCACCAGCGGGCACCGCGAGCAGCGTGACGAACGCCGCGCAGCTGAGCAGAGTTCCGAGACCTGCCGCTCTCAGAGATCTCATGGACCGGGCACCTTCCTTTGGTCGCCGAGGGGATGATGCCACCACAGGGCGTCCGTGCCGTCGTGGCCCGAGCCCCACAGTTGTCGTCCGCCGGGCGAGCCCCTCGATTTTCTCCCCGCCGGCGGCGGCAACATATCAGCGTGAGTGTTACGCGTGTGTTGTTCGCTGACCGGTTCGCCGGGCCGACTGCGATGTCTCTCACTACCGGCTAGCGGTACCTCATAGGACTCCGGCCTCCCGGCTGGTCAGGGCGGTCGGCCCGGTTCAGTCTGTGATGCATGCTGATCGTCACCGACCCTCCGTTGCCCGCCGCCCCTCCCGTCCGCACGCGCCGGACCCGAGACGGCGGCCATGTGCACCTGTGGGTCGGGGCTGTGGCCGTGGTGCAGCTCATCGTGCTGCTGGCCACGAGCACCCGGTACGGCTACCACCGCGACGAGCTGTACTTCATCGTCGCGGGCGGCCACCCAGCGTTCGGCTACCCCGACCAGCCGCCGCTCGTGCCGCTGCTGTCGTGGGCGATGAACGCGATCGCCCCCGGCTCGCTGCTCGTGCTCCGGACCCCGTCGGCGCTCGTCGCGGCCGCGACGACGGTGCTCGCCTCGCTGATCGCCCGCGAGGTCGGCGGCAGCCCCCGCGCCCAGCTGATCGCCGCCGCTTGCACTGCCTGCTCGGGATTCGCGCTGGCGATCAGCCACATGGTGAGCACGACGACCCGGATCTACTGAGCACGACGGCTGCTCGGCTGGCTCGCCGTGCGGGCGGTCATTCGCAGCAGCGGCCCGTCGCTGCTGGCCGCCGGAGTGGTCGTCGGGCTGGGGATCGAGGCCAAGCCGCAGGTCGGGCTGGTGGCCGCGGTGCTGGTCGTGACGCTGCTGGCCACAGGCCCGCGAGGAGTGTTGCGCTCACGGTGGGCCGCGAGCGGGGCGCTCGCCGCGGTGCTGCTGGCCGCGCCGTACCTGATCTGGCAGCAGCAGCACGGCTGGCCGCAGGTCACGGTGGCGCACAACATCGCCGGCTCCCAGGAGGGCGGGCGGGCCGGGTTCCTCCCGTTCCAGCTCGTGATGGTCAGCCCTCTGCTCGTCCCGGTGTGGATCGCCGGTCTGCGGGCGCCCTTCCGCCGGCCGGAATGGCGCTGCCTGCGGTTCGTCCCGATCACGTACGCAGCGATGGGGGTCCTGTACCTCGCCGGCAACGGCCATGCCTACTACCTGGCCAGTCTGTACCCCCTGCTGCTCGGCCTCGGCGCGATCCCGACCGCCGAGTGGACAACGAGCTCTCGCCGCAACGGCCGCCTGCTGATCGCCGCGCTTGTGCTGAGCGCTGCCGTCGGCGCGGTGATCGCGCTGCCGCTGCTCCCCGAGCGCAGCCTCCAGGGCAGCGTCGTGATGGCGGTCAACCCGGCTCAGGGCGAGATGGTCGGCTGGCCGCGATTCGTCGCAACGGTGTCCGGCCGCGTGGCGGCGGATCCCGGCGGGTCAGCGGAGCCACACCGCGATCTTCACCTCGAACTACGGCGAGGCGGGTGCGGTCGAGCTGCTCGGCTCTGCGCACGGGCTGCCTCGCCCGTACAGCGGGCACAACGGCTTCAGCGAGTGGGGCCGGCCGCCGGCCACCGACACGCTGGCGCTCGTGGTCGGCGACGATGGCCCCCGCGACGCTGCGCCCGGAGTTCACCGGCTGCCGGACGCTCGCGGTCGTCGACGACCGCGTCGGCCTCAGCAACCAGGAGCAGGGGCTGCCGGTGATGCTGTGCCGCCCGGCGGCCGCCTGGACGGTGCTGTGGCCCCAGCTGCGCCACTTGAATTGACAGCCCGTCGCCGGCGGCGCCCGAGTAGCGTTGGCACCCGTGCCGGCCTTCCCCGATCAGCCGCTCACGCGCCGCTTCAACCTGCGGATCCCGATGCGCGACGGGATCACGCTGGCCGCCGATCTCGTGCTCGCCGCCGACCGCCCCGCGCCGGCCGTTGTGATGCGCACCCCGTATGGGCGCACGGGCGAGCGCGCGGCGGCCCGCGCCGACGGATTTGCCCGCGCCGGGTACAGCGCCGTGTGGGTCGACGTGCGCGGCCGCGGGGACTCCGAGGGGGAGTTCGACCCGTATCGCAACGACGGCCTCGACGGCGTCGACGTGATCGCCTGGACCGCCGCCCAGGACTGGTGCAACGGGCAGGTGGCCACCTTCGGAGGCAGCTACCCGGGCCGGATCCAATGGCTGACGGCGCTGCATCACCCGCCGGCGCTGGCGGCGATGATCGTGATGGTGACCCCATCGGACCCGTTCGTCGAGGATCCGACGGGCGTTCCCGGGCCGATGCACGTCCACTGGTACCGGATGACCGACGGGCGGACGCTCCAGTACACCGACGCCGTGGACTGGATGGCCGTGTACAGGCACCGACCGCTGCGCGACCTCGACGAGGCCGCCGGCTTCCGATCCGAGGGCTGGCGCGAGGACTGTCGCCACCAGACGCTCGACGCCTACTGGCAGGCGATCCGCTACCAGGACCGGGTCGGCGAGGTCGACGTCCCGGTGCTGCACGTCTCCGGCTGGTACGACGACGAGGAGATCGGGACGCCCGCGAACTTCGCCGCGATGACCGCCGCCGGGCGCCCTGGCCAGCGACTGCTGATGGGGCCGTGGGGCCACGAGGTCAACGCCGGCGCGCGCGCTCGGCGACATCGACTTCGGGCCCGAGGCGGTGATCGACATGGAGGGGGCGATGGCCGCCTTCCTCGACGAGATGGTCCGCGGCGTCACGCCCGATCCGGCCCCGCCTCCCGCGCGCGTGTTCCTGATGGCCGAGAACCGCTGGCTCGACCTGGACGGCTGGCCCCCGCCCGGCAGCATCGAGCACGTCCTGTATCTGGACAGCGACGGCCGCGCGAACTCGCGCTTCGGCGACGGCCGGCTGCTCGCGCATCCGCCCCCGGGCGGGACCCCCGCTGACGAGTGGCTGCACGATCCCGACCGACCGGTGCCGTTCGTCACCCCGGCCTCGTCGGCTCAGATCGGCGGCCCCGACGACTACGCCGGAGTCGAGACCCGCGGCGATGTGCTCGTCTACACGAGCGAGGCGCTGACCGAGCCGCTCGACGCGATCGGCGCGGTCCGGGTCGTCGCCCACGTGTCCACCTCGGCGCAGGACGCCGACGTGACCGCCAAGCTGATCGACCTGCATCCGGGCGGGTTCGCGCAGCGCCTGTGCGACGGGCTCGTGCGGCTGCGCTACCGCGACGGCCATGAGCACGCTCTGCCAGTCGAGCCGGACACGGTCTACGAGGCCGAGATCGCGCTGTGGGACACCGCCCAGCGGTTCCTGCCCGGACACCGGATCCGGCTCGAGATCGCCTCCTCAGCTCACCCGAAGTTCGCCGTCAACCTCGGGACGTCAGGCGATCAGACGGTGCAGGCTGAGGGCGTGATCGCCCGCAACGTGCTGCACCACGACGTGGCACGCCCGTCTCGCCTGGTACTCACGGTCACGCCGGCCCGGTCCGCCTGAGGATCACCGCGTACTCATTCAGGTACGCCTGGGCGTGGATGATCTCGGCCGGCAGCGGGACGGCCAGCAGCAGCGCGAGGAAGTCGCGCAGCTCCCACACGTGGAAGTGGTGGCGGGCGTCCTGGGCGGCGAACTCCTCGACGCGCGCCTGCACGCGGTCGGGGGGGACGTCCTCGATGTCCCGGGCCCACTCGAGGTAGTGCTCGCGACGCGAGGACTCGGGGCCGCCCTCGTGGTCGCGAACGACGTGCTCGACGGTCGTCCGCGCGCGGCGACGGTCGAACGTATGGCGCGGGTCCGGCAGCACGAGGAACAGCACCCCGCCGGGCCGGATCACGCGGATCAGCCCGGTGAGACCATCGATCGGATCCTCGAGGTGCTCGAGCACGTGGTTGGCGATCACGAAGTCGAGCGACCCGTCGGCGAACGGCTCAAGCTCCGGCGCGCCGGCGACGACATCGACCGGGGCCAGATCGGCGGGGTCGATCCCGGCCTCGGCGAGCTGTGGGCCCTCGGTGCGGATCAGCTCCTCACGCGTCATCCGATCCACGTAGCGGACGCTGACGCCGGGCGGGACACGGAGCGGCTGGGTCATCGCCCCGATCTCGATACCCTGGCCCGACAGGTAGCGCCGGGCCAGGTCCTCGCGGACCACCCAGTAGGTGCGCCGGCCGGCTCGGAGGATGCGATCGCGGGCCCGCAGGTACGGGCGGCTGCGGGTGAGGAACAGGCGCAACCGGTCGGCGCTGGGCGCCCGGGCGGTCACGTCTGCAGGGACTCGGACGGCGGGAACAGCCGGCCGCCGGAGAGAGCCGCGAGGCCGTCGGCGGCCAGCCCGGCCGCTGCTTCGCGGTCGGCGTGCGCGACGGTCACCGAGCCGGACCGGAGCACGGTCGCGAGCAGCAGCCCCCGGCGCTGGCGGAGGCTCCCCTGAAACGGCTTCGGACGCCGCGCGGGCTCGTCCGCGCCCGCGGGCCCCGGGCAGCCCGCCCGGACGGGGCACTCGCCGCAGCGCGGCCGCGCGCTGCAGATGCGCTGGCCGAACTCCATCAGCGCCTGCCCTGCGCGCCACGGGTCGCCGGTGGTGTCGATCCCGCCCGGGAACCGGCGTCCCAGCACGCGGCGGACGTTGACGTCGAGCGGAAGCACGGGCTCCTCGAGCGCGAAGCAGCGCACCGCGGAGGCAACGTACGCCCCGACGCCGGGGAGTTCGGTCAGGTCCTCCGGCCACCCCGATGCGGCGACGATCCGGGCCGAGCGGTGCAGATCGCGCGCCCGGCGTGGATACCCGAGGCCCTGCCACTGCGCGAGCACGTCGGCCAGCGACGCGGCGGCCAGCGCCTCGACTGTCGGCCAGCGCTCCATCCATCGCACCCACGCCGCGGCCGAGCGCCCGATCGTGGTCTGCGCGGACATCACCTCCGAGACCCACACCGCGTACACGTCGCGGCTCGAGCGCCACGGCAGCGGCCGCGCGTTCCGGGTCCACCATTCGAGCACGGCGGCCACCGGCGAGTCGGCCACGTTCCAGCGTTGATCGCTCACCGCCCGCATTCTGAGCCAGCCCGCTCAGCCGAGCAGCGCGAGGGCGTCGCGCAGCGCGAGCGTCGTCGACCAGAACGCGAGCTCGTCCCAGGGGATCTCGTCGCGGGCGAAGCGGCGCACCTCGGTCGCCTCGGGCGTCGTGCTCGCCTCGCCGCCGGCGTGGGCCAGGTACACGATCAGCACCACGCGGTCGTCGGGACGGGAGTAGACCCCGACCAGCGGGCCGATCTCGATCGCCATCCGCAGCTCCTCGTCCGCCTCGCGGCGGGCAGCGTCCTCGACTGACTCGCCGAGATCGACGAACCCGCCTGGGAACACCCACCGACCCTTGGCCGGATCGAACCCGCGCCGGAGCAGGACCACCCGTCCGTCCTCGTCGATCGGGATCGCCCCGGCGACGGGGTTGGGGTTCGAGTAGGCCGCGTAGCCGCAGTGCGGGCAGACGATCCGGCGCGGGAACTCGACGTCCGCCGGCCGGCCGCAGCGAGCACAGAACCGGGCCTCGGCCAGGGCGGGGTTGAGCGACGCGTCCACCCGGGCGATCCTAGTGGCGGGTGTTCGCAGCCGGAGTCCAGCGCTGCCCGCCCGCTACGGGGCGAGGAGCCGGCGGTCGACTCGCCGGGGCCATGGCAGCACCGCCGCGGGGCGGCAATGGCCGAGCGGTACGATGGATCACAGCGATGCCACGCCCGGCCCCGAACCCGCCAGAACGTCCCGCCGGCCGCGGGTTGGCCGGATCGCTCGACGGGCCCTCGCGGACGATCCGGGTCGAGCCGTTGCAGGTGCCCGTCCCGCCCCGCCGCGTCGAGCCCGAGCCGACCCGCAGCGCGAGCGCCGGCAGGAGCCCGACCGTCCGCGCGAGCCAGAGCCCCCGCGCGAACCGGCCCGCTAGGCCACGCGCACCGATGGAGGCGGCCCCGGATCTGATCACCGCCGTCATCGGCTTTCGCCAATGGCGGTTGCGCGGATCGGAGCTGTGGTCGCTGCGCGCCGCCGAGCACTGGGAGGCCGGCGTCCGCATCGCGCACTGCGACGACGCCGACCATCCCGCCCCCGCCAACGGGTGCACGTGTGGGATCTACGCCTGGTATGACCCGGCCCCGCGCGGGGCGTCGGCGTTCACCTCCGACCTGGTCGGCGGCGCGGTGGCGCTGTGGGGCCAGATCGAGCTCCACGCCCACGGGATGCGAGCCGAGCGCGCGATCGTTGTGGCACTCGCGCTGCCGTTCTCGCGCGGGGGCAAGCGCCACCGGGTCCTGGCCGCGGCCGAGGCGCTCGAGGTGCCGGCCGTGCCCGCCCGCCAGCTGCGCAACGCGGCGCTTCGCCACGGTGACGTCATCCCGCGGCGGATGCGCCCGCCCGACCTCGAGCCGAACAAGCGCAAGGCGCCCGGCGAGCCCGCACCCGCCCGGCTGCACGCGGTGGCGGACGGGTACCCGCGCCGGCGGCGCAGCGACCGGCCGAGCTAGGTTCTTGGGGTTCGAGTCAGACGCCGACGGGGCGCGCCAGCGTGCCGACGAGGTCCGTGAGCTCGGACTCGAGCCGGTTCGCGGCCTCCGGACCGAGCGCCCGCAGCGGGGCCCTCACGTCCGGCCCGACCGGCACCCCGCGCAACCCGAGCGCCGCCTTCACCGACGCCTGGAACGGTCGCGCGGCCAGGACGCTGCGCAGCGAGTCCACGAGCCGCGCACGCACGTCGGTCGGCTCATGCACGAGCGCCGCGACTGCCTCGGGGAACGCACCGGCCACGCCTGACACCGAGCCGACCGCCCCGGCCCGCAGGCCGCGCGGGATCACGGACTCGGCCCCGATGAACACGTCGAGACCGGTGGCCAGATATGGCTCGACCACGTCGAACGGCGCGTCGGACACCTTCATCCCGGCCATGTTGGCGGCGCGCTCACGGAGCTGCTCGATCACGCTCACCGGCACGGCGTAGCCGCTGCGCTCGGCGTACTCGTATGCGTAGAACGGCAGCGGCGCACACGCCTCCGCGGCTGCCGCGAAGTGCTCGAGCAGCTCGTCGTCCTCGAACGCGAAGTACGGCGGGGCGATCACCGCGACCCCGGCCGCACCGGCTTGCGCCGCATGGTCGGCGAGCGCACTCGTCTCCGCGGTCGTCTGGGCGCCGCAGTGGACGATGACCGGTAGGTCGCCCGCGATCGTCAGCTCGGCGGTCCGGCGCCGTTCCTCGGCGGTCAGCAGGATGCCCTCGCCGGTGGTCCCGAGCACGAGCAGGCCGTCGAGGCCGGAGGCCGCATAGAACTCGAGCAGCGGGCCGAACGCGTCCTCGTCGAGCCGCGCACCGCCGTCGCGCAGCGGCGTCACGGCGGCCGCCAGCGTGCCTGTGATCCTCTCGCTGCTCATCCGCTCACTCCCGTTCTTCGACCGCGATCCGCCGCTCGGATGCGTCGATCTTGAGGTCGTTGATCGACGCGAAGCGCTTGGCCATCAATCCGCTGTCGTCGAACTCCCAGTTCTCGTTCCCGTACGAGCGCCACCACTGACCGTCGTCGTCATAGCTCTCGTACTCGAACCGCACCGCGATCCTATTCTCCCCGAACGTCCACAGCGTCTTCTTCAGCCGGTAGCCGTGCTCGCGGTCCCACTTGCGCCGCAGGAACGCCCGGATCTCGTCGCGGCCGCTGATGAACTCGTTGCGGTTGCGCCACTCCGAGTCCTCGGTATAGGCGAGCACGACGCGGTCCGGGTCACGCGTGTTCCAGGCGTCCTCGGCGGCCTGCACCTTGGCGGCCGCGGTCGCGGCCGTGAACGGCGGGCGGATGTCGGTCGGGCTCGGCATCGGCTGCGGAGGCACCCGAGTCTACGCCCCGGGATGCGGCTGGCTCAGTGAACGCCGAACAGCGATACCGCCGAGCCCTCGGCGAGCGCGAGCCAGCGTCCGCCGCGCGAGAACGTCGCCGCTGTGGCAGGGGCGACCGTCCCGGTCGAGAGCAGCGACCCGGGCATCCACGCGAGGCCTGGGACCTGGCTGATGCTGGTCCCGTCGGCACCGATCCCGAAGATGCCGAGGCCACCCGCGGCCGAGCTCCGGCCCCGAAGGTTTCGCGCGGGGGGAGAACTTGCGCCCTGACCACCGGCTCGCCCCGGCGGCCCGCGACCCAGGGGCTCGTGCCGGTGCGACAATCACCGGCCATGGGCTCGCTCAGGTTCGAGGTGACGCTCGCCAAGCGCGGACCCGCCGCCGCGATCGTCCTCGATGACGCGCAGGTGGAGGCGATCGGCGAGGGAGCGAAGCGATTCCCGGTCCAGGCCACGGTCAACGGCTACACCTGGCGGACCACGGTCACCCGGATGCGCGGCGAGTTCCTGCTCGGTCTCAACCGCGAGGTGCGCGAGGGCGCGGGGGTCGAGGCCGGTGACACCGTGCAGGCGTCGGTGGAGCTCGACAGCGAGCCCCGCGAGGTCGAGATCCCAGCCGCCCTCCGCGCCGCCCTCGACGGCGATCCCGAGGCGGCCGCCGCGTACGAGCGGCTCGCCTTCACTCACCGCAAGGAGTACGCGCGCTGGATCGACGAGGCCAAACGCGACGAGACGCGTGAGCGACGGGTCACCCAGGCGCTGCAGATGCTCCGGGAGGGCAGGACCCGCAGCTAATCGGTGCAGGGCCCCCCAGCTGACCCGGGCACGCGCCCGCAGCTGACCCGTGCAGTGCCCCGCACCTGACCCGCCCGGCAACCGACGTCGGCACCGGGCGGGAAGGCGGATTGTCTAGACGCTCGCGGGCTCGTCGACCGGATTGGTCTGCTCGGTCGCGGGCGGAGCCGGGGGCGGCTCCGGAGCCGAATGAGCCTCGGCGGCGATGTGGGCGCCGACGGCGCCGACGATGCCACCCGCAAGCGCGGCCAGGGCCCAGCCCGGACCCTCCTTCTCGATCCCGAGCGCCGCATCCAGCGACACCTTGCCGGGACCGGTCTCGGCGAGGGCGAGAACGGCGGCGATCAGCACGATGTTGTACTCGTAGCCGCCCTTGGTCACCCACGGGCCGTTCTTGAGGTGGACGCGGTTGACCGCGGTCAGCATCGTCGCGGTGAGCGCCGACGCGGCCAGGGGCGTGGCCAGGCCGAGGGCGATCGCCGCGCCGCCGCCGGCCTCAGCGGCGCCTGCCGCATAGGCGTTCCGGCGACCCGGGCGCATCCCGAGCTGGTCGAACATCCCTGCCGTCGCATCGATCCCGCCGCCGCCGAACCAGCCGAACAGCTTCTGCGTCCCGTGTCCGAAGAATAGGCCGCCGACGATCAGACGCAGTAGTAAGCGAGCGATCTTCATCTCTCTCCCGTCGTCGTTCGTGGAGTGCAGTGCGTGGCGAGGCAGCCGAGTGGCCGGCCTCCCCTTGCGGCTACCCATACGGGTAGTTGCCTACACAATTATCGCATACGGCGATTCGGTCCTCCGAGCGCGATCCGACGAGGGCCGCCGAGCGTGCCGGCAACACGCCCGAGCTCGGGCCTGGCGTCACCTCGGCGCGCCGCCGCGATCGCCGTCACCACGCGCTCACAGCCTCGGGCCCCCTTTACTTAAGTATTTACTTGTGTTATGCTCTCATCTGCAAGCAAACCACAAGGAGCTTCAAGATGGATCCGATTTCCACTTCCACACCCAACGACAAGCAGATCACCGTCGATGTCCCTGAGGATCGGGTGGCCGAGTTCCACGCGTTCTTCGCCCGATTCCTCGCCGGCCGCCGCGGCCGGGGTCGGGGTCGCGGGTACGGCCGGCCGCATCGCGGTGGCCACCGGGGCCACCACGGCCAGTGCGGACATCGCGAGGCCGCCCGCGAGGAGCAGGCGACCACCGAGCCGGCCGAGACCACCGAGGTCTGATGGCCGACAAGCAGGTCACAGTCGCCGTCCCGGAAGAGCGCGTACCGGAGTTCTACGCCTGGTTCGCCGCCTTCCTGGGCGCGGAGCCTGGGACCCCTCCCCCGTTCGGGGGACGCGGAGGACACGGCCCGCGCGGGCAGCGTCACCACCGCGAGGCACGGGCCTGGTCGGCAGACGATGCCGACCAGGCCTCCTGGCTGTACAGCAAGCTGGCCGAACCGGCCCGGCAGCTGTTTGATCTTCTGATCGACGCCCCAGGCGAACGGTTCGGCGGCGAGGAGATCGCGCACCGCCTCGAGCTCCAGAAGGGCGCCCACGGCGTCGCCGGCATCCTCGCCTGGCCTGGCCGTTACTGCCGCCACCTGGGCCGCGTCCTGCCGATCGCCACAGAGGGCCGCCCCGACGGCGGCACCGACTACTACATGGAGCAGGACCTGGCTTCGCTGTTCGCGGCAGCACGGGAACGCCCCGTGGGCATACGCAGGGCCCACCGGCGACGGGCGTCGCAGGACTGACCGATGCAGCTCGTCGGAGTCGCCCCATGGCCGGTCGCCCGTGTTGCCCTCATCGAGGATCGGCGCCGCCAGCCGCGCTCACCCGCAGCCCGACGTCGCCCACGCTCACGACGTCCCCATCGAACAGCTGGCGCCCGCGCCGCGTCTCGACCTCGCCGTTGACACTCACCCCGCCCTCGCCGAGCAGCGCCTTCACGCCGGCGCCGGTGTCGATCACGCCGGCGAGCTTGAGCAGCTGGCCGAGCCGGATCATCTCCCCGCGGATCGGGACCTCGTCCACGGCCACACCGTAGAGGCTCCGTTAAGGAAGCGTTGGAGATAATGGGCACGTGGCCTACGACGAAGACTTGGCGGCCCGGATCCGCGAGCTCGTGGCCGGCGAGCAGGGGCTGACCGAGAAGAAGATGTTCGGCGGGCTTGCCTTCCTGATCAACGGCAACATGTCGGTCAGCGCGAGCGGGCAGGGCGGTCTCCTGCTCCGGGTCGACCCCGAGCAGACGGATGCGTTGCTGGAGAAGCCGCACGCCGAGGAGTTCGTGATGCGCGGCCGGGCCATGCAGGGCTGGCTGCGGGTCGCGCCCGAGGGCGTGACGACCAAGCGCGAGCTGCAGCGCTGGGTCGGCCGCGGCGTCTCCTACGCGCGCTCGCTGCCCGCCAAGTAACGGCCGGCTTGCGCGGACGGCCTCCGGAGCGGACTCGCTCGAGTCCACGGCGATTCGGGCTCAGCCACCTGGTGATCGCCGTGGTGGTGATCGCCGGGCTGGTGCTGGCGGCGGTGCGGGTGCTGGGCGGTGGCGGCGGAGGCGGCCAGCAACCGACGCCGGCCAAGCCGCCGTCGAAGCGGCCGAACATCGTGTTCGTGCTCACCGACGACCTCTCGATGGACCTCCTGCGATACATGCCGCACGTGGCGGCGCTGGAGCAGGAGGGGATGACGTTCTCGAATTACTTCGTCTCGGACTCGCTGTGCTGCCCCTCGCGGGCGTCGATCTTCACCGGCGACTTCCCGCACAACACGAAGATCGTGGAGAACCTCGGCGCCCACGGCGGGTTCCGCCTGTTCCACCTGCGCGGCGAGGAGCGCCAGTCGTTCCCGGTCCAGCTCCAGCGTGCGGGCTATGTCACGGCGATGATGGGCAAGTACCTCAACGGCTACCTGCAGAAGCGCGCGATCCCGGCCGGCCTTCCCCTGTCCTACGAGCCGCCCGGCTTCAACGAATGGGACGTGGCGGGTCTCGGCTACCCCGAGTTCAACTACACGCTCAACGAGAACGGAGCCCTGCACCACTACGGTCACCAGCCGGCCGACTACCTCACTGACGTGCTCGCCGCCAAGGGCACGGAATTCGTCTATCACACGATCCACTCGGGGTTCCCGTTCTTCCTCGAGCTCGCCACGTTCGCTCCCCACCACCCGTACACGCCGGCGCCGCGCGACCTCGGCACGTTCCCCGGACTGCGGGCGCCCCGGCCGCCGAACTTCGACGTGCTCCCCTCTCATGCCCCGCATTGGCTCGCCCGCCGGCCACCGCTCACACCCGCCCGGATCACGCAGATCGACCACGCGTTCCGCCTCCGGGTCGAGTCGGTCCAGGCCGTCGACACGATGATCGGGTCGATCGAGCACGCCGTCGCCAACCACAACCTGACCCACAACACGTACTTTGTGTTCAGCTCCGACAATGGCCTACATACCGGCGCAATACCGGCTCTTGCCGGGCAAGATGACGGCATTCGACACCGACATCCACGTCCCGCTGCTGATCGCGGGCCCGGGGATCCGGCCCGACCGGGTCAGCTCGGCGATGGTCCAGAACGTCGATCTGGCGAAGACGTTTGCAGCGATGGCCGGCACCTCGATGCCGAGCGGCGACGGCCACAGCCTGCTCGGCCTACTCCACGGCGCCAGCACTTCCGGGTGGCGTAACGCGATCCTGGTCGAGCACCGCGGCCCCAATCAGAACCCGCTCGACCCCGACTTCCAGTCACCCGCCAGCGGCAACCCCACCACCTACCGGGCGATGCGCACGCGCACGTTCCTGTACGTCGAGTACCGCGACGGCGAGCGCGAGTTCTACGACCTGCGCAACGACCCGTTCGAGCTGCACAACCTGGCCGGCTCGCTGAGCGTCACGCAGCTCGCCCGGCTGCACCGCGAGCTCGCACGGCTCGCGCGCTGCCGGCGGCGCGTCCTGCTGGCGAGCGGGCGATATCCCCAACACGACGCTCCCATGACGCCCGGCGACGCTCCCTTCACGTCCGCCGCGCTGGCCGTGCGACGCGCCGTCTTCGAGGCCTTCGCGGCCACCGGGATGCCGCCGCTGCTACCCGACTCGCCCGAGCGCCGGTTCCTCGCCGACCGCCACGTGATCGTCCTCGGCGCAGACGGCCAGATCGAGATGGCGCACCCGTTCGCCGCCCACCGTCGCGGCACCCGGGTCGACGCGGACGGCCGGACGTGGTGGGGGAACTGCGCCTGGGACGGGTTCGGGATCACGGCCTGCCTCGGCCTTCAGGACGCCCGGGTGACGAGCGGCGGCATCACTGTGTCGGCGGCCGGCGGGTGTCCGGGCGGCGAGTCCGGCGTGCGTCCGCCCGGCGAAGCCGTCTTTCACGTGCTCGTCCCGGCCCGCCACTGGTGGGACGACATCGGATTCACCTGAGCGACCATGATGCTCTTCCGGTCGGAGGAGGCAGTTCACTCATGGTGCTCGGCCCAGGGCCGCGAGCCCGGGGCGATCGTCCCGCTCGCCCAGCTCGCCGCGCTGGCGGCCGCCTGGTACGGCGACCGCCTCGACCCCGATTGGCGCCCGCGCTCACCGGCCGCGTCGCAGGCCGTGCTCGATGAGGCCGGCCTGACCGGGCCGTTCTGGCAGCTCACGTAGCCGGTCGCCCAAGCCTGGCTAACGGATGGGAAATAGCCGTGATCCGCTGTAAAGCGGGATTAACCACTAAGCGGTGTCACAGCGTCATGTCACCCGCCGGCCGGAAGGCCAAGGGCCTGGGTATCCAACGGGAAAAATAGGCCCGTTAGATACCCAGGCTCACAGAAAACGGCTGCGCGCCGGGGAGGACCGCGCCGGCCTCATGCACGCCCCCCCGCCACAGCTGCGGCGGGGGCGCCGGCGCGAACGGACAGCCCGGAGACTCAGATCACGCCGGCGCCGGCGATCCGCGCCCCCACCAACCGGGCCAGCCTGGCGCGGTGCTCCTTGCCGCTGCCGAGCAGCAGCGCGTCGACCTGGGCGCGCTTGTACAGCCAGTGGACGTCGGCCTCCCAGGTGAACCCGATCCCGCCGTGGTTCTGGATCGCGCTCGCGGTCACCTCGCGGCCGGCGTCGGAGGCGATCGCCTTGGCCATCGCGGCAGCCTCGGGCAGGCCGTCCGGATCGGCGTCGGCCGCCCAGGACGCGTAGGCGACAGCCGAGCGCGAGCGCTCGGTGGCCAGCAGCATCTCCGCGCACCGGTGCGAGACGGCCTGGAAGGCGCCGACCGGGGTGCCGAACTGCTTGCGCTCGCCGACGTACTGGACGGTCATCGCAAGCGCGCGGTCGCAGATTCCGACGAGCTCGGCGGCGATCGCCACCAGCGCCCGGTCGACTCCCGCCGCCACCGCCCCGGGGAGGTCCTCACCGTCGACCGCGTCGATCCGTCCGGCGGGCCGAGAAGGGTCGATCGAGTCGACCGGCTCGAGGCCGCCCGCATGCAGGCGCGCGACCCCGTCGGCGATCACGACCACGACGTCCGCCCCGGCCGCGCCGGGAATCGCCCCGGGACCGCCGGCTGCGCCGCGCAGCTCACCCGAGGCCAGGCCGGGCAGCCAGCGCGAGCGCTGCTCGTCCGAACCGGCAGCAGCGATGAACGTCGACGCCAGGACCGTCGGCAGGAACGACACCGGCGCCACCGCTCGCCCGAGCTCCTCGCACAGGATCGAAAGCGCCACGTGGCCGAGATCCTGGCCCCCGTACTCCTCGGGGAGCGCAATCCCAAGCCAGCCGAGGTCGGCGAGCTCCCGCCACAGCTGATCGTCCTCGCGGCCGGCCTCGCCGTGCTCGCGGACGCGCTCGGGGGTTGAGCGCGCCGTCAGCAGCTCACGGGCGGTGCGCTGGATCTCCCGCTGGTCGTCTGTGAGTCCGAAATCCATAGCTGCCTCCTCTCTATGCCGCCGCGCCCATGCGCGGCAGTCCGAGCACGCGCTCGGCGACGATGTTCTTCAGGATCTCCGTGGTGCCGCCCTCGATCGTGTTCCCGCGCGCGCGCAGGATCTCGTAGCTCCAGGGCGACTCGCGGGTGAGCGCCTCGGAGCCGATGATGTCGGCGGCCAGCTGGGTGAGCCGCTGGTTCGTGTCCGACCACAGCCATTTGACGAGCGAGCCCTCGGGGCCGGGCTGTCCGTAGCGCTCGGCGTCGGTGAGTCCTTTCCAGGCCAGCAGGCGGATCGTCTCGGTGCGCGTGTGCAGCTCGGCGAGCGCGTCGGCGTACAGCCCGTCCTCCAGCAGGCCCCGCTCGCCGGCCACCGCGAACAGGTCGTCCAGCAGGTGCCGCAGCCGCACCTGGAGGGCGAACCCCAGCCCGGCGCGCTCGTTCATCAGCGTGGTCAGCGCGACCTTCCAGCCGTTGCCGACGCCGCCGACGACGTTCGCGTCGGGAATCCGCGCCTCCTCGATGAACAGTTCGTTGAACTCCGACTCGCCGGTGATCTGGCGCAGCGGCCGGACCTGGACGGCGTCCTGGTCCATATCCATCAGGAAGTACGTGAGCCCCTGGTGCTTCTTCGCGAGCCCGGTCTCCGAGCGCGCGACGAGCATGCACCACTTCGAGTACTGGGCGCCCGAGGTCCACACCTTCTGACCCGTCACCACCCACTCGTCCCCGTCCTTGACCGCGCGGGTCTTGAGCGACGCGAGGTCAGAGCCGGCGTCGGGCTCGGAGAACCCCTGGCACCAGATCTCCTCGCCGGACAGGATCGGGGGCAGGTAGCGCTCCTTCTGCTCCTCTGTGCCCCACACCATCAGCGTCGGGCCGCCGAGCAGGATGCCCAGCACGTTGGCGGCCATCGGCGCCCGCGCGCGGCCGAGCTCCTCGAAGTAGATCGCCGACTCGGTCAGCGTCGCTCCCCGCCCGCCGAACTCGGCTGGCCAGCTCGGCGCCGCCCAGCCGCCGTCGTACAGCTGGCGCTGCCAGTCGCGCCGCCACCGGTGGACCGCACCCTCGCCGGCGTCGGTCGGTGGCTCGGACGGCGGGTTGGACTCGAGCCACTCCCGCAGCTCGTCGCGGAACGCGATCTCCTTGTCTGAGAAGGTCAGATCCATCAGGCACTCCCGTTGTCGTTGACAGTGGCGGCGGCGGCACCCTCGAGCAGCGCCTCCGCGGCGTGGACGATCGCATCCTCGAGCTCGGGCAGCCGCTCGAGCGGCGCCTCGCGCACCCGCGCGCAGACCAGCTGGTCGACGCCCGCGGCGAGGATGAAGAGGGACTCGTCGGACGGCACCGCGAGGCCGGGACGCTCCCGCGCGGCGGCCTCGAACGTCCGGCGGTACATGGCGGCGAACCGGCGCAGCGCGTCGTCACGCGCGCTCTGGGCCCGGGCGCCGGCGGCGTGCAGCTCGAGCATGTGGGTGCGGGCGAACCGGGGCTCGGAGGCGAGCACCTGCAGATAGGCGCCGACCCCGGCGTGGAGTTCGGCGTGCCAGCCCTCGGGAGCGGCTTCCCGCGCCGCGCTCGTGATCCGCTCGACGAGCACCTCGATCCCGTACCGGTAGGACTCGAGAAAGCACTCCTCCTTGGAGGCGAACTGCTCGTAGAAGGTCCGGCGCGACACGCGGGCGCTGCGGACGATGTCGGCCACGGTCGCGGCGACGTAGCCCCGGTCGGCGACGACCGAGGTGATCGCGTCGAGCATCCGCGCGCGCTGGCGCTCGGTGACGCTGCCGAGGTGGGGCTGAACCGAGGGGTGGGCGCCAACCAGTGAGGCCGCCATACCTGAAAGGTACCAGCTGGTACCTCATGGGTACTCGGACGCCGTTGGGCGCCTGCGGGCGGGCCGCGGGCCGGGCCGCCGGACCACCGCGCCGGGGCCCGACCGCGCGGCGGCCCGCCGCCCTGCGCGACCCCCGACCTCAGAAGTTGGCGTCTGGGAAGGTCGCCGCGCCGGGGGCTCCCGCGGCCGCGTCGACGCCGGCGTTGCCCGCCGGCTTTCCCTGTCCCGGCTGTCCGTTCGGCGCGGGAGGCGACCCGTCCCCGTTGGCCCCGCCCAATCCTCCGGATCCGCCGGTCCCGGCAGCGCCTCCTAGACCGCCGCACCCGCCGCGCGTGTGTCCGTTGCAACTGGTCGACCCACCCAGGCCCGCGGTCAGCACGTCGGAGCTGAAGGTGACGCCAGAGCCACGGGTCACCGACGCGGTCGCGTAGGCCGCGCCGCCCGCGGCCGCGCCGCCCTTGCCCGCCTTGCCTCCGGCTCCGCCATTGCCGGCCGTGCCGGCACTGCCGCCGTTGCCGCCGGGCGCTCCCACTCCGGCGGGCACCCCGCCGTTACCGCCGCTGCCGCCACCGTTGCCGGGACGGCTCGCGCCGCCGTTCCCGCCCGAGCCGCCGATCGCGCCGGCGCCGCCCACCGCCTGGTCGCTCGAGAAGCTCGCCGTATCGATGCTCAGACCGGCTGCGTCATACACACCGCCGCCGCTGGCCGCGCCGCCGGCGCCTGCCGCGCCTCCGACCGCTCCGCCCGACGAGGGGAGCGAATCGGACGCCGGCGACCCGGGCAGACCCGACGTGCCGGTGTTCCTCCCGCCCGGCCCGGGGCCCCCGTCTCCTCCACTGCCGCCGTAGCCTCCTCCACCGCCAAGCCCGCCGTAGCTGCCGACGGAAGCGGTGCCCACGCCCGTGCCCGCGCCGCCGAGGGCGTCATCGGAGCCGAACGAGTCTCCGGACAGCGTCAGCACCCCTGCGATGCCGTGCCAGATGCCACCGCCGTGCGACAGCCCGCCGGCTCCGCCGGCGCCGGTGCTCCCAGGGCTGCCTGCCGGGCCCGGATTCCCGGCCACGCCGGGACTGGCCGCTGGGCCCGCAGGCCCGCCCAGGTCGCCGGAGCCCGTCGAGGCGCCGCCGCTGCCCCCGCTCCCGCCGTTGCCCGCATATCCGCCGGAACCACCGACGCCGCCTGCGCCGCCCCGCGCACCGGAGCCACCGGTGCCTCCGACGGCCTGGCAGGCACCGAACTGCGCTCCGGCGATCGTCGCGGCCGCCTTCGTGGCCACCGCGCCCCCTTCGGCCAGCCCGCCGGCTCCTCCGTGACCGCCCTTTCCGCCCGGGCCGCCCTTCCCGCCGAGATTGCCTGAGCCACCCGGCTGCCCGGGTCCTCCCGGTCCGCCGGTGCCATCGTTGGAATCGCCCCCGCGGCCACCGCTGCCTCCGCGGCCACCATCGCCGCCGGCGCCGCCGGCGCCACCTGGACCGCCGATACCACCTGCCCCGCCGCCTCCTCCGGTGGTCCGATCGCCACCGAATGAGGTGCCGCCGCTGACGGCGAGGCTGCCGGCATTGAAGATCGCTCCTCCCTCTGCCGGGCCGCCGAGCCCCCCGGCGCCGCCGTCCGCCCCGTTCAGCCCGTCCGCGCCCTTGCCGCCCGCGCCACCGGCTGTGCCCTGGGTGCCCGTCGACGCGTCTCCGGGCGGAGTGACGCCGTCCGTCCCGCGCAGCCCGCTTCCGCCGTTCCCGCCGGCGCCCCCGGAGGCGAAGGTCGAGTCACCGCCAGCGCCTCCGGGCCCGCCGGTCGCGGTGTCGCTGCTGAACGACCCGCCGCTGACGACGAGCGAACCGGCGTTGTACACCGCTCCCCCTGCCCCCAGCCCGCCGGCTCCGCCCGCGGTGGCGGCTCGACCAGCGGTGCCCTGCTTCCCATCCTGGCCGGTTTCGTCCCCGGCGCTGACCCCCGGCTGGCCCGCGACCCCGGCCGCACCCGCTCCACCGGCGCCACCGGTGGCCGTGTCGGACGTGAACGCGTCGCTGTTGAGAGTCACCGAACCGGACTCGATCCACAGTGCACCGCCCCGCCCAACCGCTCCCGGCTTGCCCGTCGTGCTCGAGGTTCCGGTGACCGTGCCCGGCTTGCCGTCAGCGCCCTGGGCGATCCCGTTGCGGAAGGCGATCCCGCCGATCGTCACCTGACCGCCGGTGATCGTCATCAGGCGCACCTTGCCCTGTCCGTCGAAGGTGACCGAATGACCTCCCGACTCGAGGTCGAGGGTCCGGTTCGTCAACGCCAGTGTCGACGTGAACGCAACAGAGCAGTCATTGGCGTACTGAACGGTGCCGCCCGCCTGAACGGCGGCCTTCAGCGCGCTCTCGGTGCACGATGACAGCAGCGTCGTGGCGTCGGCCGGAGATGTGATCAACGCCGCGCCCCACAGTGCGCACACGGATAGCCAGAACGTCCGCCGACCCCAGTGCATTTTGCCCCTCCGTTACCTTGCCGTCACCCTCGGACGAGTCCGCCACTCGCCGGGGCCAACGCTATCGACTGCGCCGGCAGGCGTGTGAAAGAAATGTCACGTCCGCGACGAGATTCACCAGGCCCGTCAGCTGGTGAGCTCGCGGGCCATGTCGTCGAACGCCGCCACGTAGGCGTCGATCGCCTCGTGGGTGTGCGTGACCGACAGGGTCCACTCCTCCTCGCGCCCCGGGGTCATGAAGATCCCGCGGTTCATGTTGTAGAGCCACGCGAGCTCGGTCACGTCGACGTCCTGGTTGGCCTTGAACGACTCGTAGTCGACGATCTTCGTCGGCGAGAACGTGACGCAGCCCTTGGCGCCGATCCCGACGGCGTAGCCGGGGAGGTTGTAGCGCTCGATCACGCCCTGGCATCCGGACACGATCCGGTCGTTGAGATCGTCGAGGTGGGCGTACGCCTCGGGGGTCATGACCTCCTCGAGGCTGGCCCGGGCAGCCGCCATCGTCAGCGGGTTCCCGTTGTAGGTGCCGACCTGGTAGACGGTCCCGTCCTCGACCACCCGCATGATCTCCTCGGTGCCGCCGATCGCGCCCGCCGGGAGGCCGCCGCCGAGGGTCTTGGCCAGGGTCACCATGTCGGGCTGGACGCCGAAGCGCTCGGTCGCGCCGCCGGCGGCGATCGCGAGGCCGGTCTTGACCTCGTCGAAGATGAGCACGATCCCGTGGCGGCGGGTGATCTCGCGGACCTCCTCGAGGTAGCCCTCCTCCGGGAGGACGACGCCGAGGTTCATCATCGCCGCCTCCATGATCACGCACGCGGGCTTCCGGCCCTCGGCGTCGAGACGCTCGATCCGGCGCTCCATCGCGCCGGCGTCGTTGAACGGCACCGGGACCGTCAGCTCGGCCACGGCAGCCGGGATCCCCGCGCCGTAGGGGAGCGACTCGTAGTTCTCGCGGTCGCCGATCTTCGGTCGTACTCGACGCCGATCGAGACCATCACCGCGTCGTGGTGGCCGTGGTAGGAGCCGAAGATCTTCATCAATCGTCTCGCGGCCGGTCAGCCCGCGGGCGATCCGGATCGCGTCCATCGTCGCCTCCGAGCCGGAGTTGACGAACCGCCACTGCGGCAGGCCCCAGCGCCGCTTGAGCTCCTCGGCCACGATCACGCCGTCCTCGGTGGTGGCGGCGAAGTGCGTCCCGAGCGCCACGCGCTCGCTGACCGCTCGGACGATCGCCGGGTGCGCGTGGCCCTGGACCATCGAGCCGAAGCCGTTGTGGAAATCCCACATCCGGTTGCCATCGACGTCGTTGACGATCGGGCCCTCGCCGGTCGTGAGGTAGATCGGCCACGGGTCGCGGGACTGGTAGGAGGACGCCACGCCGCCGCTCAGGGACTCGCGCGCTCGCCGGTACATGGCTGCGGAGTCGCGCGTCCGCTCGTCGAGCGCGCGTGACTCGCGCTCGATCAGCTCCTGGACGCGGTCGCGCTCAATCTGAACCTTCGTATCAGTGGCCATCGCTCCAGCTTAGACCGAGCCATATAGCTGCGCAGCGTCCGGGTAGGCCTGGGATGATGGCCGTCATGCGCCGGATCGTCGCCGTGTCCGCGGCGCTCGCCGCCTTCATCTCGGCCGTGGTCATCTCGGGGGCCGCCGGCCAGCCGGCTCGGGGGCCCGCCACGCCGTCCCCGGCCGCGCACACGCTCAGCCGGCAGATGCACCGGTTCCTGCCGACCGTGCGAACGGCGCTGCCCGGCATGCCCGTGATCCGCCGCCACGCCGGCCGCGCGCGGGCGATCACCCCGCCGCGGGCGCTCGCCCCGCCGCTGACACCGCCCGACCAGGGCTACAGCTGCCCGGTCGCCACCCTGTCATCACGGTGCTCGGCCGTCCCGTGCGTACGGTTCGTGACGTCGGGCGAGGCGCTGTCACCGGGACCGGTGGGCGCCGCCGCCGCGGTCGGGAGCACGGCGTCCCCCGCCTGCCCGCAGCGGGCCTCCCAGCTGCGGCGCATCGCGACGCCGCGCTGACCCCCTCAGCAGATCCCGACCCGCCGGCGGCGACGCTCCAGACGCAAGACCCGATGGCGATGGCGGCGGCGATGGCGGCGGCGCGCCCGACGGCCGGCGGCCTGCCCGCCCCGTGCGCCGGCCGCACCCGCGCGGCCCACACTCGAACCGACCTGCGACGCCGGCTGGCAGGTGACGTCGGTCGGCGGGTTGACCGGCAGCAGCACGCCCGGCTGCGGCGACTGGCGGAAGTCGAAGTCGGCGGCCAGGTCGCCGAGGATCGGCAGCGACTCACGGACGTCGGGGCGCCCGTCGGGACGGCCGTCGGTGCGCGGGTCGAGCCGCTGGCCGCTGAGGAAGTCGTCCTCGATGAACTTCAGATAGGCATCGTGGCTCAGCACCTGGTGGTCGATGTAGCCGTGCCGCGCGTACGGGCTGATCACGAGCCCCGGCACCCGCAGGCCGTAGCCGTTCTGATCGACGCGCGGCGGCACGACGTGGTCGTAGAAGCCGCCCCAGTCGTCCCATGTGAGGAAGATCGCGGTTGTGTTCCAGTCCGGGCTGCGCATGATCGTGTTGATCATGCTCGTGACGTATGACTGGCCGGTGGTGATCAGCGCCGGCGGGTGCTCGGAGACCCGGTCGTTGGGGACGATCCAGCTGACCGCGGGGAGCTGGCCGGCCTGCGCGGCTGCCTCGAAGTTGGCCAGCGGCTGGATGTTCTGGAGCTGGTGGTCGTCGCGGACGTCGGCGAAGTGCGGCAGCGGATTCCAGATCCCGGGGGTGCCGGCCGACTGGGCCACGTACGGACACGTGATCGCCTGTGAGTTCTCGCAGTCCGGCTCGCGCCCGGTCATCACGTAGTAGCCCCACGTCACCCCGAACCGGTGCAGCAGGTAGGTGAGGTCGGTCCACTCGTAGAACGGGCCCGGCTGGTTGGCGCGCGCGAGCCGATCTGCCCGGGTGCCGAAGTCGTGCGGCAGCGCCGAGGTCGCCGGGTCGTTGGCGCAGTCGCCGCGCGATGGCAACGGGCACAGTGCCGACCAGGCGGAGACCTCGTACAGGTGGGCCGGGAGGCTCCACGAGCTCACCGGCTCGAACATGTGGTCCTGGAGCACGTAGTCGTGCGCATAGCGCCAGTAGTTCGGGATCTCCCCCGCGTCGTGGTAGCCCATCACGTCGGTGCATGCCTGCTCCCCCGGCAGGCAGCGGTTCCCGCACGTCGGGTCGTTGGCCGCGCACACCCCGACGTGCTCGGCCTGCGCCACGAATTCGTCCATCCGCCCGCCGTCGATGTCCGCGGCGGAGTTGTCGAACCCGTGGGGCCCGCCCGAGTTCCGATTCGAGCGGTCGTGGAACGGGCGCACGCAGTGGCCGGCGGCCGGGTCGGGCAGGCACGCGATCGGCACCCCGTTCCGCATCGGGATCCCATCCGCGCCCGGGTACGTCCCGAAGTAGGAGTCGAACGACCGGTTCTCCTGCATGATGATCACGACGTGCTGGATCTTGTGGATCCCGGTCGGTTGGCAGTCGCCGCCGGGACAGCCGGGCGGCGTCTGCGAGATCCGCGGGAGGTTGCCCGGCAGCGGCCTGATCCCGTCGTGTCCGCCCCCGCCGCTCAGGATCACCACGACGGCGACGGCCGCGAGCGCGAGGGCCAACGCGAGGCCGACGGCGAGCCGGCGTCGGCTTGCACCCGGACCGGACGGATGTGAGTCGAGGTGCGAGATCGCGCGAGCTTAGACATGCGCCCAGCCCCCTCGCGCCGCTGCCGCCGGGCCGGCGACGGCCGGGTACTACTCTTGGCCGGTGCGGCGTCTGATCCTCCCGTCTCTCGTCGTCGGCGCGGCTGCCCTGCTGATCGCACTGCTCGTGTTCGGCGTCGCCGATCAGGGAACGAGCAGCTCGCTCGACGCCTCGCTGGCCAACGGGATCCGCCCGCCCATCCCCAACGCGCACCAGGCCCTCCCCCGCGTCGGGGCTCCCGGCAGCGAGAGCGTGGCCGACCTGCGCGGCAAGCTCGTCGTGCTCAACGTGTTCGCGTCCTGGTGCCCTCCGTGCAAGGCCGAGGCCCCGATCCTGGAGCGCGCCCAGCATCAGCTCGCCGGCCACGACGGCACCGTGCTCGGGGTCACCTACCTCGACAACTCGACCGATTCCGAGAGCTTCGTCCGCGCCCACCACATCACCTACCCGGTGGTCCGCGACGTGAGTGACAACTACGTGCTTGGCCTTGGTACCGACGCGGTCCCGGAGACGTTCGTGATCGATCGCACCGGCCGGATCGCTGCCATCCGCCGCTACCAGCTCACCGGCGACTGGTTGCAGCAGACGCTCAGCCGGCTGATCGGGCAGAAGGCGTGAGGCGCCTGATCGCCATCTGCGCCGGCTGCCTGGCGCTCGCCGGCCTCACCGCGGGCGCTGCCGCCGCCGTCGCCCCGCGGGCATCGCTCAGCGACATCGAGAACGACGTGATGTGCGTGTCGTGCAAGGAGCCGCTGGCCGTGGCCGAGTCGCCCCAGGCGTACGCGGAGCGCGACTACATCCGGGGGCTGATCGCGCAGGGACTGACGAAGTCCCAGATCGAGCGCGCGCTCGTCGGCCAGTACGGCACCGCGGTGCTCGGCAAGCCCCCGGCCAGCGGGTTCAACCTCACCGTCTACATCCTCCCCCCCGCGCTCGTCCTGGTCGGCGTGGCGATCCTGGCGGTGACGCTGCCGAAGTGGCGCCGGCGCGCGCGTGAGGCGCGGGCCGGACGCGCGGGCGAGTTCGTCCCCGCCGGGGCAGAGCTCCGCGCCGAGGACGCGCGGCGCCTCGACGAGGACCTGGCCCGGCGCCCCTGACCGCGGCCGCGGCTACATCGACTCCGGCGCGCTCACCCCGAGCAGCGACAGCGACAGCGCGATCGTCCGCTTCGAGGCGACGCACAGCGCGACCCGGAACGACTTGACCCCGGCGGGCTCGGCGTTCACGACCGGGCAGTCCCGGTAGAACGCGGTGAAGTCCTGGGCCAGCTCGAGCGCGTACGCGGCGATCCGGTGCGGTGCCCGGCGCACCGCCGCCTCCTCGATCTCGTCAGGCAGCGCAGCCAGCTTCTTGACCAGTCCGCGCTCGGATGCGTGCAGCTCGGCCTCGCCCCAGTCGGCGCCGTCGGCCAGCGCGGCCGCCACCGGCTGCTCACCGACCCGGCCGAGCATCGAGACGATCCGGGCGTGCGCGTACTGGACGTAGTAGACCGGGTTCTCGGCAGACTCCGACCGGGCCAGCTTGACGTTGAGCTCGAGCGTCCGGTCCTGCGAGCGCTGGAGCATGAAGAACCGGGTGGCGTCGACGCCGATCGCGTCGAGCAGCTCGTCGAGCGTCACGAAGTCGCCCCGGCGCTTGGACATCGCGAGCGTCTGGTCGCCGTCGACGAGGTGCACGAACTGGATGATCGGCGCGTCGATCCGGTCCGGGTCGGCGCCGAGCGCCGCCATCGCCGCCTTGAGCTCCCGCGCGTAGGCGGTGTGGTCGGACCCGACCGGGATCAGCTGACGCTGGAACCCGCGCTCGAGCTTGTTCTGGATGTAGGCGACGTCGGCGGCCAGGTATGTCGGCTCGCCGCCGGTGCGGACCACCACCCGGTCCTTGTCGTCGCCGAACGTCGTCGTCCGCAGCCACGTTGCGCCCTCGGAGCGGTACAGGTGCTCGGAGATCGCCTCGAGCGCCCGCTCGACCTGGTTCGGAGAGCCGTCGTGCAGCGTGCGCTCGCTGAAGAACGTGTCGTAGTGGACGCCGTAGCGCTCGAGCGTGGCCCGGATCTGGACCAGCAGCAGGTCGACCGCCTCGCGGGCCACCGCGTCCGGGTCGCCGTCGCGCGCGCCGGGGATCTGCTCCGCCAGCTCGCCGATGTACTGGCCCTGGTAGCCGCCCTCGGGGACCGCGTCGCCCCGGGCCCGGGCCTGGACGGACAGGCCGAGCAGCCGGACCTGGTTGCCGGCGTCGTTGACGAAGTACTCGCGCGAGACGGTGTGCCCGTGGTGCTCGAGGATCCGGGCCAGCGCATCGCCGTACGCCGCGTGGCGCCCGCTCGCCGCGACCACCGGGCCGGTCGGGTTGGCCGACACGAACTCGATCAGGACGCGCTCGGCCGGGTCCGCGCCGCCGCCGCCGAACCGCTCGCCGGCCGCGAGCATGGAGCGAAGCGCCCGGCGGTGCCAGCCGTCGGACAGCACGAGGTTGAGGAAGCCGGGCCCCGCGACCTCGGCCCGCTCGAGCTGGTCGCCGAGGATCGTCGTCAGCTCGGCTCCGAGCCGCTCCGCGATGACCCGGGGCGGGGCATCGAGCGACGGCGCGAGCAGCATCGCGGCGTTCGTCGAGTAGTCGCCGAGGCCGGCCCGCTTGGGCCGCTCGACGCGCACGGATGGGAGCTCGCCGCCGCCGCGGACGGCGGTGGACGCCGACCGGACGGCCGCGATCAGGTCCTGGATCGGGCCGTTCTGAGCCATCCGCCAGAGCGTACCTGCGAGGGTCGGCTCAGTAGTGGTAGGGCTCGCGGGCCAGGATCTTGTGCCCGCGGTAGAGCTGTTCGAGCAGCATCACCCGCGCGAGCTGGTGCGGGAGCGTCATCGGGCTGAGCGAGAACCGGTGATCGACCTGGTCGAGGTGGAGCCCGAACGGGCCGCCGATCACGAAGCACAGGTCGCGCCCGCTTCGGCGCCGATCCTCGAGGAACCGGCTGAACTGGATCGAGTCCATCGCCTCCCCGTCCTGGTGCAGCAGCGACACGAACGCCCGGTCCGGCAGGCGGCGGCCGACCTGTTCGTCCTCCCGCACCTCGACGAGCTCGAGCCGCGTGTGGCCCGCCAGCAGCTTCTTGTAGTGCTGCACGTCGTCGGCGTACGGCGGCCGGAGCCGACCCACTGCGAGCACTACGATCCGCACGATGCTGGGATACTAGGTGGATATGGACGATCCCAACACGCCCGAGCGCCACATCAACATCCACTTCTCGCCGGAGATCATGGCCGGCGTGTACGCGAATTTCGCCAACGTCAGCCACTCCGACTACGAGTTCACGATCACCTTCGCGCGCGTCGACCACGAGGTCGAGGACGACGAGGTCCCCGGCGTCGTCGTCTCCCGGATCAACCTCTCGCCGAAGTTCATGCGCGAGCTGATCGAGGCGATGCAGGACAACTACTCGAAGTGGAACACGCGGGAGGGGATCAAGAACCTCCCCGAGTTCGAGCGCGACGACGCCGACGACGACGGTTAGGGGCGGGCACCGTCATTTACTGAGGTTGGCGTAGCTGAGGGCCATGCCGATGCGCTCCTCGGTTGAGGGGTGCGTCGACAGAACGCGCCGTGACCCACCGCGGCGGCTCCAGATCGGCCACGTTCTGCAGCGCGATCGCGCGCTCGAACGAGACGAACGCCTCGGGCGCCCGCGCGAGCTGCAGCGAGAACTGGTCGGCGCGGCGCTCGATCGTCCGCGACATCCGGTTGCCGATGATCCCGACCGGGGTCATCACGAGCGCGCCGGACAGGGCCAGCGCCGGCAGCGCCGATGCGGTCCCGCGCTCGGACGACAGCGCCCAGCTCACGCGCTGGACCGCACGGGCGGTGGGCGCCGCGATCAGCGCGGCGTACAGCACTCCCCGGGGCACGTCGCGGTGGCGGACGTGGGCGAGCTCGTGGGCGACCACGACCCGGACCTCGTCGCGGGTGTAGCGGTCGAGCAGGGTGTCGAACAGGACCACCCGCTTCGTGGGGCCGAGGCCCGTGACGTAGGCGTTGGCCGCGGTCGTGCGGCGGCTCGCGTCGACCGAGTAGACCTCCCCCACGCCGACCCCGGCGGCCGCGGCCAGCTCGAGCACGTCGGAGCGCGTCTCGCCCTCGGGCAGCGGCGTGAAGTCGTTGAACACCGGGTCGAGCACGACCGGAGCGAGCGCGGCCAGCACCCCGCCGAACAGCACCGAGCCGGCGGCCGCAGGCGCCCACCAGTCGCGCGGGTAACGCCGTGTGATCGTCACCGCGGCGCCGCCCGCGGCGGCCGCGAACGCGGTCTGGATCGCCGACGCCTTGAGCAGGTCGAGCGACCAGCCGCGCCACGACTGGGTGATCAGGCCGACCCCGATCGCGCGCCTGCGCGCGATCGCCGCGATCGGCAGCGACGGCATCGTCAGCGCCAGCGACAGCCCGGCGCCGGCGGCCGCACCGGCCACCGCGGGCGCCTGCGGGAGCCGCTCGGCGAGCCGCGGTGCGATCCTCGTCAGCGCCGCCATCGCCGTCACGCCGATCCCGGCCTGGACGATCGCGAGCGCGCGCTGGGGACGGGCGAATCGCCGTCCGCGCTCGATCTCGGCCGGGCTGAAGTGGCTCGTGAGCTCGACGCGCGCCGGCTGGAGCACGGTCTCCCGAGGCGTCAGCAGGCGCGCCCCGAGCTCGGCGGTGCCCAGCGCGAGCAGAACAGGCGACGCTACGGGATTGCCCTTCCGCCTACTCACCAGCGAGACTGTAGCCGTGCGGATCGCCATCGTCTCCGACATCCACGGCAATCGCCACGCGTTCGAATCGGTGCTGGACGCGATCGCCGACTCCAGCTGTGAAGAAATCTGGTGCCTTGGAGATCTCGTCGGATATGGCGCGGATCCCGACGCGTGCGTTGAGCTGGCACGGGCCCACGCGGCGATCGTGCCTGGCCGGCAACCACGACCTCGGGGTGTGCGGCGCGCTGCCGCTCGAGCAGTTCTCGCGGGGCGCGGCGCTCGCGGCCGAGTGGACGCGGGACACGATCGCCGACGCGACGCTCGAGTTCCTGCGGTCGCTCGAGCCGTCGAACCTCGACGAGGAGGTCGGCCTCTACCACGCGAGCCCGCGCGACCCGGTGTGGGAGTACGTCCTCTCGCCGCTGCAGGCCGAGCTGTGCCTCGACGTCCAGACCCACCGGGTGTGCCTGATCGGCCACTCGCATGTCGCGCTCTCGTTCTCGCGGATGCACGGGTCGGCGGCCACCGGGGAGACCCGCCCCGCGGACAGCGACCTCGATATCGCCTCGGGCGAGTGGCTGATCAACCCGGGCAGCGTCGGCCAGCCCCGCGACGGGGACCCGCGGGCCGCGTGGCTCGAGCTCGACACCGATGCCTGGCGGGCCCTATACCGCCGAGAGGACTACGACATCACCGGTGCAGCGGCGGCGATCAGGGCGGCCCGGCTGCCCGATTCCCTCGCGGATCGCCTGATGTACGGGCAATGAGCCCCGATGCGCCGCCTAACGGGAACGCAACGGGCCAGATCTCTAAAGTGGCACCGCGGATGGGCCACGCCCCTCGCGCACTCCTGGCCGGCGGACTCGGCTTCGCCACCTCTCTGCTCGTCGCCTGCGGCGGCGGCTCCGGCCTGCTCACAAGCGGCCAGTCCTCGGGGCTGAACAGCCAGCTCGACGCGGTCTCGTCGGCCGTCGCCTCGGGCCAGTGCGGGGCGGCCTCGAGCTCCGTCGTCGGCCTCGACAACGCGATCAACAACCTGCCGGCGTCACGGTCAGCCCGACGCTTCGGTCCAACCTCAAGCAGGGCGTCAGCACCGTCGGCCGGCTGGCCGCCCGCGACTGCCACAACCCGCCGCGCAGCTCGACCGCCTCGGCGCCGACGAGCACCACTTCGAGCTCGACCACCAAGTCGACCACCAAGTCGACCACCAATCGACGACCACGCCCTCGACGACCACGACGACGACGCCCTCGACATCGACCACCACGCCATCGACCAGCACGACCCCGACGACCCCGTCGACGTCGACCACGCCTGCAACCAGCACGACCACCCCGGGTACTACTACTGGCACTGGGGGAGCCGGGCTCGGCGGAGGGGGAGGCGGCGGCTCCGGCGGCGCCGCAGTGGAAACGGCGGTTGACTGACAGATGAACACCAGAACGATCGCAGGGCGCTACCGGGTCGAGGGACGGCTCGGCGTCGGCGGCATGTCGACCGTGCATCTCGCCTTCGACCAGCGCCTCGAGCGCTATGTGGCGCTCAAGCTGCTCGCCGAGCACCTCGCCGACGACCCCACGTTCGTCTCCCGCTTCCGCCGCGAGGCGCTGGCGGCCGCCCGGCTCGTGCACCCGAACATCGTCCAGGTGTTCGACTTCGGCTTCGACGAGACCCCACCACCAGCACTTCATCGTGATGGAGCACGTGCCCGGCCATTCGTGCGCCGAACTCCTGCGCGACCGCGGCCACCTCGACGTCGACGAGGCGATCGACATCGTCAGCCAGTCGTGCCGCGGGCTCGACTACGCCCATCGCAACGGCGTCGTCCACCGCGACGTCAAGCCCGGCAACCTCCTCGTCTCCGAGACCCAGAACGTCAAGCTGGCCGACTTCGGGATCGCCCGCGCCGTCGATCAGTCGAGCATCACCCAGGTCGGGTCGGTGCTCGGCACCGCCGCCTACCTCGCCCCTGAGCAGGCGCGGGGCGAGGAGGCCGGCCCGCGGGCGGACATCTACTCGCTCGGCGTCGTCACCTACCAGCTGCTGTCCGGCCGGCTCCCGTACGAGGCCGCCTCGCTGTCCGAGCTCGCCCTGCGCCAGCAGCGCGAATCGCCGACCCCGCTCAACGAGCTCAATCCCGGCGTCAACCGCGAGCTGGCTCAGGCGGTGGCGATGGCGCTGTCGATCGACCAGGAGGGGCGCCCGCGCGACGCGATCCTGTTCGGCGAGACCCTGCGCAACGGTCTCAACGGCCTCGCGCCGGTCGGCGCCACCGCGCCCACCGCCCATCTCGGCACCGGCGCCGCCACGAACGTGCTGCCCGGCCGCGCCCCTGGCGCCGGGGAGCCGCTGACCGGCGATGCGACGGCCGCCACCCGGCTGGACGCGGCGCCCCGTGGGCGCTCGTCGCGCCAGCTCGAGCCGATCCCGGCGCCCCCGCGCCGCCGTCAGCCCGCGCCGGCCGGCCGCTCGCCCCGGGCCGTCCCCCGCGAGGCCCCGCCCCGCCGCCGCGGCCGGGCCATGCGCCGGTTCATGGTGTTCCTGCTGCTGCTGTTCGTGTTCGTCGCGGCGGTCGCGGTCGCCGTGGTGATCGCCACGGGCACCTCCAACACGATGGTGCACTTCCGCAAGGTCGTCGGAGCCGACGCCCAGCATGCGATCAACAGCTTCCGCGACCTGGTCAACCAGTACACCAAGTAGCCCGCGGTGCCGCGCGGGCCTGCGGGGCCGCGCCGGCCCGGATCCGCTCGGCGGTCTGCGGCAGTGCGTGCCCGTCGATCGCCCGGCGGAGGTCCTCCATCAGCCTTGCGATGTAGCCGAGGTTGTGCTGGGTGACAAGCCGCAGCGCGGTCAACTCCTTGGCCTTGAGCAGGTAGTGGAGATAGGCGCGGCTGAACCCGCCCGCGCAGGCGGGGCACGGGCACCCGTCGAGGATCGGCTCGGGGCTGTGCTTATGGCGTGACTTGTGGAGGTCGAGCCGGTTGCGTGTCTCAAGGTCGGGGACGAGCGCGACGCCGTGGCGGCCGAGCCGGGTGGGCATCGCACAATCGAACGTGTCGATCCCGAGCTCGACCCCGGCGATCAGGTCGTCGATGTCGCCGATCCCGAGCAGGTGCCGGGGCCTGTCCGCGGCGAGGCGGTCGAGCTCGGCCGTCGTCCAGCCGACGACCTCGTACATCTGCTGCTTGTCCTGGCCGAGCGTGCCGCCGATCGCGATTCCCTGGGTGCCGGCCGCTGCCACGGTGGCCGCCGACTCGATGCGGAGGTCGCGCTCGATCCCGCCCTGGATGATCCCGTACACGGCTTGGTCCTTCGGTCCGTGCTGCTCGTGCCAGGCAAGGCAGCGGGCGAGCCAGCGGTGGGTGCGCTCCGTCGAGCGCGCGGTGTAGTCGCGGCCGGCGTGGAACGGCGTGCACTCGTCGAACGCGAGCGCGATATCCGAGTGGAGCGCGGCCTGGACCGCCATAGACGTCTCCGGGCCGAGGAACTGTGCGGAGCCGTCGAGGTAGGAGCGGAACCGAACGCCCTCCTCCTCGATCGACAGGATCGCCCCGTTCGAGGCGCCGGTCGGCCGGCCGCGACCCTTGATCTCATCGGCGACGCCGCCGTGGCCCATCGAGAACACCTGAAAGCCGCCCGAGTCGGTGATGATCGGGCCCGGCCAGCGCATGAACGCGTTGAGCCCACCCTGTTCCTGCACGAGGTCGGGCCCGGGCGCCAGGAACAGGTGGAACGTGTTGCCGAGGACCATCTCGTAGCCGAGCGCGGCGACGTCGCGCGGCTCGAGCGTCTTGACCGCACCGCGCGTGGCGAGCGGCACGAAGGCCGGCGTGCGGACGTCGCCGTGGGCGAGATGCAGAACGCCGGTGCGGGCGCGGGTATCGAGTGAGCGGGTCCGGATCGTGAACACGACGTCTCAGTGACGCGACCGAGCCACGCCCGCGCTCAATCCTATGGGTTCGCTTCCGGCCCGCCGGGCCTGTACCTTTGCTGCCGCATGCGGGGCCGGCCTGTTCTGGTGCAGCGCGATGATGCGTCGGATCGACGCGCGCTGCCCGCACGCTCGGATCGCGCATTGCCGCTGACCGTGCTGGTTGTCGTCCTGGTCATCACCGGAGTGCTGGCGGCCCTCTCACAGTCGGTGTTCTCCCGCAACGAGACGCGCCTGCTCAAGCTTCGGGTCCGCGACGCCGGCTCGGTGCTGGGGGCCGTGCTGCCGAGCATCCAGACCACGCTCGCCTCCGCCTCGGAGCTCGCCGATGCGACCGACGGGAGCATCACGAAGTTCAAGGCGTTCATGGCTCCCTATGTCGGATCGGGCAGCCAGTCGCTGCTCGTCTCGGCATCGATGTGGCGCCTGGCGGCAGAGAACCGCGGACCGGTGACGACGCTCGGCATCGCGCCCAAGCTGGCCCCGGACGCCGCTGGGAAGCTGTTCGCCCGCGCGGGCCGGGGCCCCACTCTCAGCGTCGTCGGCTTGCTCTCGCCCCCCAGCCGGCGGCTCGGCTATGCGTTCGTCACCCCGGGAGCCGGCGGGCGCTTCGCGGTGTACGGCGAGCGGACGATCCCGACGAGTCAGCGCTCGAAGATCAGCCGCAACTCCGCCTTCACCGGGCTCAACTACGCGCTCTACCTGGGCAGCAGACCGGCGCCGCAGAACCTGCTGCTGACCAGCACCGGCCACACGCCCCTGGGCGGCCGGACGGCATCGGTGACCGTCCCCTTCGGAGACAAAGCATTGACCCTCGTCATGAGCCCCGTGGGCTCCCTGTCCGGCAGCCTTCCCGAACGGCTGTCGTGGATCATCGCGGTGGTCGGGGTGCTGCTCGCCGTCGCCTCGGCCGTGGTCGCTCAGCGCTTGATCGAGCGGCGCCGCAGCGCCGAGTCGCTCGCGGCCACACTGGAGACGACAGCGAGCGAGAACCGGCGGCTGTACGCGGAGCAGCGGGGGATTGCGAAGACCCTCCAGCACGCGCTGCTGCCCGAGAAGCTGCCGCAGATCGGCGGGATCGAGACCGGCGCCGTCTACACCGCCGGGGAGCCGGGGATGGAGATCGGCGGCGACTGGTATGACCTGATCGTGCTGGCCGACCGCCGGCTGCTGATGGTGGTTGGGGACGTGGCCGGACGAGGACTGCGCGCGGCGACGACGATGGCCGCGCTGCGCTACGCGATCCACGCGTACGCGGCGCAGGGAGATGCGCCCGAGCAGATCCTGACCAAGCTGTCGAAGCTGCTCGACGTCGGCGAGAGTGGACAGATCGCCACCGTCCTCTGCCTGCTCGTCTCGGTCGACCGCCGGGATGTCACGATCTGCAGCGCCGGGCACCTGCCGCCGCTGTTGATCACGAACGGCCATGGCGAGTACCTGAGGAGCGCGATCGGACTGCCGATCGGCGTCGAGTCGGACGTGACCTACACGGCAACGAGCTTCTCGGTGCCGCCGGCGGCGAAGCTGCTGGCCTTCACCGACGGGCTGGTCGAGCGCCGGGGAGAGCATCTCGACCAGGGTCTCGAGCGCCTGCGCAGCGCCGCGCTCTCCCGCAACGGATCGCTGCCCGGGTTCCTCACTGACCTGGCCGCCGACCTCCACGACGAACACTCCGAGGACGACAGCGCGCTGGTGGGTGTGCGATGGACGAGCTAGACGGGGCGACCCCTCCCCCGATGAGCTTCGCCATCGCCGACGTCGACGGCGGCGTCGCCGTGACGATCCGGGGCGAGCTCGACATCGGGAACGTCGATTCGCTCGCAGCTGCGGTCGCGCCGATCATGGAGCGAGAGCCACGGCGGCTGATCCTGGAGGTCGACGAGTTGCGGTTCGCCGACAGCTCGGCGATCGCCCTGTGGGTCCGATGGGCCAACCTCGTGGGGGATCTGCGGGTCCGCGGCGCCTCGCCGCTGCTCGCGCGGGTGATCGAGGCGATGGGCCTGGACAACACCCTGAGGTCTGAGTGATGAAGCGGACGCGCAGCTTCCCGTATGACCCGCTGTCGATCAGCGCCGCGCGCCGGTTCGCCGTCGGCGCCCTCCGCGCCGCGCCGGCCGAGGTCGTCAACGCGGTCGAGCTGATGGTCTCCGAGCTCACTACCAACAGCGTCCGCCATGGCGGGACGGGGTTTCGCGTCGTGATCACCTCCCGTCAGGCCGCCAACGCCGAGGAGATCCGGATCGAGGTAACCGACTCAGCCGGCGGCCGGCCGACGATGCGCTCTCCCGGGCCCGACGATCCCACCGGTCGGGGGCTGCGGATCGTGTCGATGCTGGCCGACGCCTGGGGGGTCGAGAAGCGGTCGGGCGCCGGCAAGACGGTGTGGCTGACGATCGCCTTCTCACCGTCGACGGAGGCCGGTGCCGGGCGCCTCGCCCGCCACGCCGTGGGGCCGGACCGCGAACGCGGCCCGGCCCCCGCAGCGAAGCGAACAGCGGAGCTGAGAACTACGCCGCGTCGGAGGTCTCGGAGCCCTCGATCGCCTTCGGCTGCGTGCCGCCTACGGTGATTGCCACCTTGCGGGGCGACGGCGACTCGGGCTTCGGGATCCGCACCTCGAGCACGCCGTTCTCGAAGCTGGCGGCGATCGCCTCGGCGTCGACGCCCTCCGGCAGCGTCAGTGACCGGGAGAACGACCCGGACGAACGCTCGACCCGGTAGTAGCCCTCCTTGCGCTCGTCGCGCTCGGACTTGCGCTCGCCGGAGATCGTCAGGACGTTCTCCTCGAGCTCGATCTTCACGTCGTCCTCTGTGACGCCCGGCAGGTCTGCGCGCAGGACGAACTCCTGACCGCCGTCGACCAGGTCCATCGCCGGGATCCACCGGCGCGGGGTCCACCCGTTGCCGCTGCCACCGTCGCGGGTCGTAGTCGGCGAGTCGAACAGCGTGTTGAACAGCCGGTTCATCTCGTGCTGAATCGTGTTCAGCTCTCGGACCGGCTCCCATCGAATCAATGCCATCTCGTTGTACCTCCTGGGAAAGATCTCGTGACTGCAAGACCATTATGAAATCTAAGTCTAGCGTTGTCAAGTTTTAGGCGGGAGCGAGGCGGTGCCTCTGGCGCGCCCAGCGGGGTCCCCGCCCCGGCGCAGGTGCCGGCCCAGGCGAGTCATCGTGTCTCCATCGCGGTGCACGGAATGCCAAACTCGCCGGATTTCGCCGAATTCGGCATCTGAAGCATCAATCTGATGCACGGGGCACCGAACTCGGCGCGAATAGTCGAATTCGGTAGCTGGTGCACGCGCGGCGAGGCGACGCGAGGCGGGGCCACGCACGCCGCGCCGCAACGCGGCGCCACCGCGCCACTACACACCGCCTACGGCGAGATCAACGACCGCCCCGTCATCGCCACCGGCTGGTCGATCCCCAGCATCCCCAGCAGCGTCGGAGACACGTCGGCCAGCACCCCGCCCGACCGCAGCGAGACCCCCTGCACGGTGACGATCACCGGGACCGGGTTGAGCGAATGGGCCGTGTTCGGGCTCCCGTCGGGCTCGAGCATGTTGTCGGCGTTGCCGTGGTCGGCGGTGATCAGGCAGGCGCCGCCGGAGGCGTGGACCGCCTCCACCACCGAGGCAAGACACGAATCGACGGTCTCGATCGCGGTGACGGCGGCCGGGATCACCCCGGTGTGCCCGACCATGTCGGCGTTGGCGAAGTTGATGATCCCGAACCGGGGCGAGTCGGCCTGCCAGGCGGACACGAACGCGTCGGCGGCCTCGCGGGCGCTCATCTGGGGCTTGTGGTCGTAGGTCGGGACGTCGCGGGGCGAGGGGACGAGCTCGCGTCGCTCGCCCTCGTAGGCCTGCTCCTCGCCCCCGTTGAAGAAGTACGTCACGTGGGGGTACTTCTCGGTCTCGGCGACGTGCAGCTGCTTGGCGTGCTCGCCGGCGATCACGGCCGACATCGTCACCGCGGGATGCTGGGGCGGGAAGGCGATCGGGTACGGCCAGCCCTCCTCGTACTGGGTCATCATCGTGTAGCGCTCGACCGGCTCGGCCCCGCCGCGGTCGATCTCGTCGAAGCCGGGCTCGGCCAGCGCGCGGGTGATCTCGCGCATCCGGTCGGGCCGGAAGTTGATCCCCACGACCGAGTCGCCCGCGCGGATCCGCGCCTCGTCGCCCACCAGCACGGGCTTGATGAACTCGTCCGTCTCGTCGCGCTCGTAGGCGCTCCGCGCGGCTTCGGCGCCGGAGGCGGCATGCTCGGAGGCGCGGCCGTGGACGAGCAGGTCGTAGGCCAATTGGATCCGGTCCCAGCGCTTGTCCCTGTCCATCGCGTAGTAGCGCCCGACGACCGAGCCAACCCGGCCGGCGCCCGCATCGGCCATCCACCCCTCGACCGTCTCCAGATACCCGGCGCCCCCGGTGGGCGACGTGTCGCGCCCGTCGGTGAACGCGTGCAGGACGAGATCCGGCACCGACAGCTCCGCCCCCAGCCGGATCAGCGCCTCGATGTGCGTCCACCCGGAATGAACGCCGCCATCGGACACGAGCCCGATCAGGTGGACGCGCTCGGCCCCCGAGAACGCCTCCCGCAGCACCTCGTTGGACGCCAGCTCGCCGTTCTCGACCGCCAGGTCGATCCGGGTCAGGTCCTGCATCACGACGGCGCCGGCGCCGAGGTTGAGATGGCCGACCTCGGAGTTGCCCATCTGCCCGTCGGGGAGCCCGACCGCCCGGCCGGACGCCTCGAGCTGCGTCGTCGGGTACGAGGACCACAGCTCGTCGAACACAGGCGTCGAGGCGAGCGACACCGCGTTCCCGGGCCCGTCGGGCGCGATCCCCCAGCCGTCGAGGATGATCAGCGCCGCGCACGGCGCGGGCAACGACGAGGCGCCGCCGGGCAGGGCCATCAGCCCGCCGCCGCGACGATCGCAGCGAACGACTCGGCCTCGAGGCTCGCCCCGCCGACCAGGGCGCCGTCGACGTCGGGCAGAGCCAGCAGCTCGGTCGCGTTGTCGGGCTTGACGCTGCCGCCGTACAGGACGCGCGCGCGCTCGGCCTGCTCGCGCGAGCGGTCGGCCACGAGCGCACGGATGAACGCGATCGCTTCCTGGGCCTGGTCGGGCGTGGCCACGAGGCCGGTGCCGATCGCCCAGATCGGCTCGTACGCGATCACCACCTCGCCGAGTCGCTCGGTCTCGAGCTTGGCGAGGCCCTCCTGGACCTGATGGCGGAGCTTGCGCTCGGTGTCGCCGCGCTCGCGCTCCTCCTCGGTCTCGCCGACGCACAGGATCGGCTGGAGGCCGGCGGCGAACGCTGCCGGGACCTTGAGCTGGAGCGCCTTGTCGGTCTCGTTGAAGTGCTGTCGGCGCTCGGAGTGGCCGAGCACGACGCCGTGGATCCCGATCTCGGTGAGCATCCCCGGCGACACCTCGCCGGTGAACGCGCCCTCCTGGGCCTGGTGCATGTTCTGCGCGTAGACCTGGACGCGAGAGCCGCGGGTCGAGTCGATCATCGCCTGCAGGGCGAGGAATGGCGGGCAGATGCCGACCTCGACGCCGTCGGCATCCGAGACGCGCGGGAGCAGGGCCTGGATGAACTCCTCGGCCTCGGCGATCGTCTTGTACATCTTCCAGTTCCCCGCGACCAGCGGGACCCGGCTGCTCATGACAGTGCCTCCACCCCAGGCAGGGTCTTGCCTTCGATCAACTCGAGCGACGCGCCACCGCCGGTCGACAGATGCGTGACCTTATCCGCCAGTCCGAACTGCTGCAGCGCCGCAGCCGAGTCGCCCCCGCCGACGACCGTGGCGCCGGACGCCGCGGCGAACGCCTCGGCCACCGCCCGGGTCCCGGCCGCGAACGGCTCCATCTCGAAGGCGCCCATCGGCCCGTTCCAGAAGGCGGTGCCGGCCCGGGCCACGCGATCCGCGTACGCGGCAGCGGTCGCCGCTCCGACGTCGAGACCCATCCACCCGTCGGGGACGTCGACGCCGTCGATCGTCTTCGACGCCGCGTCGGCGGCGAACCGATCGGCGATCACCAGGTCGCGCGGGAGCTCGAAGTCGGCGCCCGCCGGCCCCGCCGCCTCGAGCAGCCGCGACGCGAGCTCCACGTCCTCCGGCGCGCACAGCGAGTCGCCGATCGCGTGCCCCTGGGAGGCGAAGAACGGGAAGCACATCGCGCCGCCGATCAGGATCGTGTCGGCGATCTGCAGGAACCGCTCGATCACCGCGAGCTTGTCGCTCACCTTGGCCCCGCCGAGCACCGCCACGAGCGGCCGCTGGGGAGACTCGAGCAGACCGGTGAGCGTCTTCACCTCGCGCTCGAGCAGCAGGCCGGCCGCGTGCTCGGGGACAAGCCGCGCCACGCCCTCGGTGGAGGCGTGGGCGCGGTGGGCGCTCCCGAACGCGTCGTTGACGTACACGTCGGCCAGCGACGCGAGCTCGGCCGCCAGATCCGGGTCGTTCTTCGTCTCCCCCGGCTCGTAGCGGACGTTCTCGAGCATCAGGATGTCGCCGGGATGGAGGTTCTCGGCGTAGGCGCGGACCTCGTCGCCGACCACGCCCGGGGCGAGCGTGACGTCGGCGCCGGTCAGCTCGGCCAGCCGGTCGGCGGCCGGGCGCAGCGAGAACTCGGGCTCGCGGTCCTTGGGGCGGCCGAGGTGCGAGACGAGGACCAGCCGCGCCCCGCGCTCGCGGAGCTGCTCGATCGTCGGCAGCGCCGCCCGGATCCTGGTGTCGTCGGCGACGACGCCGTCCTTGAGCGGGACGTTGAAGTCGACGCGGACGAGGACCCGCCTGCCGTTCAGGTCCCCAAGGTCTGCGAGGGTCTTCACGAGTGGCCCCTCAGGCACATACGCGCGATCACTACAGCTTCTGGACGAGCTCGGCGACCCGGTTCGAGTACCCCCACTCGTTGTCGTACCAGGACACGACCTTGACCATCGTCCCGTCCATCACCGAGGTGAGCTGGGAGTCGAAGATCGACGAGGCGGGGTCGCCGACGATGTCGCGGGACACGATCGGGTCCTCGGTGTAGCGGAGAATCCCCGCCATCGGGCCCTCGGCGGCGGCTTTCATGGCCTCGTTGATCTCCTCCACGCTCGTCTCGCGGCTCGCCTCGACCGTGAGGTCGACGAGGCTCCCGGTCGGCACCGGCGCGCGAACGGCGAAGCCGTGCAGCTTGCCGTTGAGCTCGGGGATCACGAGGCCGATCGCCTTGGCCGCGCCGGTCGAGGCGGGAATCAGGTTGACCGCCGCCGCCCGGGCGCGGCGCAGGTCGCGGTGGGGCATGTCCTGGAGGCGCTGGTCGGCCGTGTACGCGTGAATCGTCGTCATCAGCCCGTGCTTGATCCCGATCGTGTCGTGCAGCACCTTGGCCACCGGGGCCAGGCAGTTCGTGGTGCACGAGGCGTTCGAGATCACGTGGTGGCTGGCCTCGGTCGTACACCTCATCGAAGTTGACGCCCGAGGGCGACGGTCGCGTCGGGGTTGGTGGCCGGCGCGGAGATGACGACCTTCTTGGCGCCCGCGTCGAGATGCTTGGCGGCGTTCTCGCGGTCGGTGAACAGGCCGGTCGACTCGATCACCACCTCAGCGCCGAGATCGCCCCACGGCAGCGCGGCCGGGTCGCGCTCGGCGAGCACGCGGATCTCCTTGCCGTCGACCTTGAACCCGGTGTCAGTCGCCTCGACCTCGCCGGGGAACGGGCCGTAGTTCGAGTCGTACTTGAGCAGGTGAGCGATCGTCTTCGGGTCGACGAGGTCGTTGACCGCCAGCCACTCGATTTCCGCGCCGCTCTCGTAGGCGGCCCGGAACACATTGCGGCCGATCCGCCCGAAGCCGTTGATACCGACGCGTACCGACATTCTCAGAACTCCCCATTTCTGTGGCGTGCCACCAGGCGTGGACACCACGGTCGATCACGGTGGACGACCGACGGCGCTGGGCGGCCATCGACGGTCCCGAATCTACCGAACAGCCGCCGCCGCTACCCGCAGCGGGTCCGGTCAGCGCGACACCACCTCGACGCGGAGCCCGTCCGGATCCCGCATGTACGCGGCGTAGTAACGGCTGCCGTACTGCGGCCGCGGGCCGGGCGCGCCGTCGTCGGTGCCGCCGCCCGCCAGCCCGGCCGCATGGGCAGCGTCGACCGCGGCCCTCCCCGCCGCCTGCAGCGCGAGGTGACCATAACCGGGGCCCGGCGGCCGGCCCCGGACGACGATCCACACGAGCGGCCCGTTGATCCCATATGCCACCGCGTGCTCGGACTCGAGCATCCGGCGGGCGCCGAGCGCATAGAACACCGCGTCGTAGAAGCCCACCGATCGGTCCAGGTCGGTGACCTCGAAGCCGACGTGGTCGATCACGCCGGACGGGTTCACGTCGCGGTGGACGATCTCGACCAGGTAGTCGTCGCCGCCCGCGTAGCGCTCGGCCAGATGCTCGGCGATCGCCACCGAGCGGTGCCGCCCGCCGGTGCACCCGATCGCCACGACGAGGTGGGCCTTGCCCTCCTCCAGGTACTGGGGCAGCAGGTAGTCGAGCAGCGGCTCGAGCCGCTCGTAGAAACGGTCGAGCTCGCCGTCGCGGTTGATGAACGCGACGATCCGCGGGTCCCGGCCGGTGAGCGGCCGCAGGTCGGGCTCGTAGTGCGGGTTGGGCAGGAACCGCACGTCGAGCATCAGGTCGGGGTCGCGCACCGGACCGTGCTTGAACCCGAAGCTCTCGACCGTCACGGCCAGCCGCCCGAAGCGCCGCGCCGGGAGCAACTCGTCGGCCAGCTTGCGACGGAGCATCGCCGCGGTCAGCCCGCCGGTGTCGATCACCACGTCGGCCCGCTCGCGCATCGGGGCCAGCAGTTCCCGCTCGCGGTCGATTCCCTCGGCCACGCTGCCGCTCGGGGTGAGCGGATGGCGGCGGCGGGTCTCCTTGTAGCGGGTCAGCAGCGTCTGCTCGTCGGCCTCGAGGAACAGCACCCGGAGCTTGACCCCGGTCGGGCGCAGATCGTCGAGCATCGCCGCCAGACCCTCGAAGTAGCTACCGCCGCGCACGTCCGAGACGACCGCCGCGCGGGCCACCTTCGAGCCCTCGTGACGGAACAGGTCCACGAGCGAGCGAATCATCTCCGCGGGCAGGTTGTCGACGCAGAAGTAGCCCTCGTCCTCGAACGCGGCCATCGCCGTCGACTTGCCGGCCCCGGAGAACCCGGTGATCACGACGAGGTCGGTGAGCGCCGAGAACGCCCTGCTCCCGATCGGACTCGACCGGCGCCTGACGGGACGTGGTCGAGGATCGTTCCATCCTCACAGCTTGACGGTTCACGCGGACGGGCGGCCTGCCGAGGCGCGCGCGGCCGTCACCGGGCATGTGGCACGATGCGGGCGTGGAGAGCCTGCGCATGCGCATGCGGTCGCACCTCCGAGTTCCGCTGGCCGTCCTGGCCGTCCTGGCCGCCGTCCTGCTGGTGGTGATCACGCAGGCCCAGCCGGCGGCGGGCGGTGCGCCCCCGGGCGGGGCCTCGGGCGGAGCGGCCTCCGGCGGAACGGTGCCCGGCGGCGTCCTCCCCGGCGGCACCGCATCGCTGTCGGCGACCGTCGGGAGCACCCCGATCGGGCGGACGATGCCGTCCGGATTCGTCGGCGTCTCGATGGAGTACAAGGCCGTCCACGCCTACACGGGCCGGGATCCGCGGACGGTCAACCCGGTGCTCGTCGCGCTGCTCAGGGCCTCGCGCCCGGTCAGTCGCCGGTGCTGCGGATCGGCGGCGACAGCACCGACTGGACGTGGTGGCCGGTCCGCGGCTACGTCCGGCCCGGCGGCGTCTCCTACAACCTCGGCAAGGGCTGGCTGCGCACGACACACGCGCTCGCGGTCGACACCGGCGCCAAGCTGATCCTCGGGATCAACCTCGCCACCGCCCGGCCGGCGCTGGCCACCGACGAGGCCCAGGCGCTGCTGCAGGGGATCGGCCGCTCGAACGTCTCGGCGCTCGAGATCGGCAACGAGCCCGACCTGTACGGCGTCTTCGCCTGGTACCGCGATCGCCTCAACCACGTCGTGCTACTCCCGGGGCCGCAACTACTCGATGCCCGGCTACATGAAGGACTTCGCGCAGGTGGCGGGCGGCGCTGCCGGCGCTGCCGCTCGTCGGCCCGTCGTTCTCGCGCCTGACGTGGATGAACCAGCTCGGCGGCGTTCCTCAAATCCGAGCCGCGCGTGAAGACGGTGACCGTCCACCGCTATCCGCTGCACGGCACGACCACCAACCCGACCGATCCGACCTTCCCATCGATCCCGAACCTCCTCAGCGACGCGTCGTCGGCCGGACTCGCCCAGCAGGTGGCGCCGTACGCGAGCCAGGCCCACGCACGCAAGCTCGCGTTCCGCGTCGACGAGATGAACTCGGTGTCGAGCTCAGGCCGGTTCGGGGTCAGCGACACGTTCGCGTCCGCGCTGTGGGTGCTCGACACGCTGTTCAACCTCGCCTCGGTCGGCGTCGACGGAGTCAACCTCCACACCCTCCCCGGCGCCGGCTACCAGCTGTTCAGCTTCACGCACGACGGCCCCACGTGGAGCGGGGCCGTGTCGCCCGAGTACTACGGCGCCTACGTGTTCGCCCAGGCGTTCCCGCCCGGCGCACGGCAGCTCCCGGTCAACGTCGCCTCGGGCCCGGTGAAGGTGTGGGCGACCGCGGCGCCCGACGGCCACACCCGCGTCGTGCTGATCAACAAGGACGCGGCCACCCCGGTCGACGTCCAGGCTGCGCTCCCCACCGACACGGCGCCGGCCCGGCTGCAGCAGCTCACCGCCCCCAGCGTCGACGCCACGTCGGGCGTCAGCTTCGACGGCGAGTCGTTCGGCCCGAGCACGACCACCGGCACGCTCCCGGGCAACCCGCAGCCGACGACGGTGAGCCCGTCCGGCGGGACCTACACGGTCTCGCTGCCGGCCGGCAGCGCCGCGGTCCTCACGCAGTAGTCACCGGTCCGCACCCGCCACGCGCGGTCCTCGCGCGCGACAGGCTCAGACGCCGGCCTTGTGCATCTCGCGGTAGACATCGCGGGCGAGTTTCCCGGAGATCCCGGGCACGGACTCGAGCTCCTCGCGGCTGGCGGCGAGGATCGCGTCGGGAGAGCCGAAGTGGTTGAGCAGCGCACGCTTGCGGGCCGGCCCGACGCCGGGGAGGTCGTCGAGGATCGAGGCGGTCATCGCACGGTCGCGGCGGATCCGGTGGTGGGTGATCGCGAACCGGTGGGCCTCGTCGCGGACGCGTTGGAGGAGCTGCAGCTCCGGCGTGTCGTGGGCGAGCAGCAGCGGCGCGTCGCGGCCGGGGATGAACACCTCCTCGATCCGCTTGGCCAGCGAGATCACGACCACGCCGCGGTCGCGAAAGCCCTGCAGCGCCCGCAGGCCGGCGGACAGCTGGCCCTTGCCGCCGTCGATCACGACCACGTTGGGGATCGCGGCGAAGCTGGCGTCGTACTCCTTGTCGTGCGGGGAGATGTCGCGCTGGCGCTCGTAGCGGCGCAGCCGGCGGCCGAGAACCTCCTCCATGGCGGCGAAATCGTCCGGCTGCCCGATCGTCCCCGGACTACCCGCGTCGCCGTTGCCATTCGCGTCGCCGAACACCCTGAACCGCCGGTAGTCGGACTTCTTCGGCGCCCCGCCCTCGAACACCACCATCGAGGCGACGGTGTTCGTCCCCATCAGCGTCGAGATGTCGAAGCACTCGATCCGCAGCGGGATCGTGTCGAGCCCGAGCGCGGCCTGGAGCCCGTCGAGCGCCTCGACCCGCTGCTGGCGGCGGCGCTCGGAGCGCAGCTGCTCCTGGTCGAGCGCCAGCTTGGCGTTGCGCTCGGCCAGCTCGAGGATCCGCCGCTTGTCGCCCCGCTCGGCCGCCCGGATCTCGACCGCCGCCCCGCGGCGATCGCTGAGCGCCTCGGCCAGCGCCGGCGAGGGGCTGGGTGGGATTCCCAATTCCCGCTGGACGACGAGCAGCGGGCGGGACCATCATCGCGCTCGAGTAGTACTGGAGGATGAACGCCTCGGCGACCTCGGCGATCCCGCCGCTCGGCCTCGTTGTCGAGGTAGAAGCTCTGGCGGTCGGAGAGCACGCCGTCGCGGACCTGGAACACCTGCGCGTTGGCCGTCCCGTCCGCGACGGCGATCGCGATCGCGTCGAGCGTCCCGACCGAGTCGTTGGCCACCCGCTGGCGCTCGAGCAGGGAGCGCACGGCCCGCAGCCGGTTGCGCTCCCGGGCGGCGTCCTCGAAGCGCTGCTCAGCCGAGGCGAGACGCATCTCGTAGTCGAGCTTGCGCTCGATCTCGCGGTAGCGGCCGGACAGAAACGCGATCACGCCGTCGATCCCCTCGCGGTAGCCGTCCCTGTCGACGTAGCCGACGCACGGGGCCTCGCAGCGCTTGATGTAGTAGTCGAGGCACGGCGAGCCGCTGCGCCGGCCGGGCTCGGGGCCGTCGCAGGAGCGGAACATGAACACCTTGCCGAGCACCTCGAGCGTCGAGCGCACGCGCTTGGCGTTGCTGAACGGGCCGAAGTAGGCGCGGTCGCGGCGGTGGCGCTCGCGGGTGAAGTACACGCGGGGGAAGTCCTCGTCGAGCGAGATCGCGATGTACGGGTACGACTTGTCGTCGCGCAGGCGGATGTTGAACCGCGGCTTGTACTGCTTGATGAAGTTCTGCTCGGCCAGCAGCGCCTCGGCCTCGGTGTGGACGACGAGCGCCTCGATGTGGTCGATCATCGGCAGGAGATCCCGCCCCGCGCGGGTGCTCGGGTTGGTGAAGTGCGAGGCCACGCGCTTGCGGATCGACTTGGCCTTGCCGACGTACAGGACCTTCCCCCGCTCGGTGCGGAACAGGTACACGCCAGGCTCGTCGGGGAGCTCGCGGCGGCGGTCGGCGGGGGTGATCGACATCGCCTCCGAGGATAGGACTGCGCCCAGCGAGATCCCCGCCAACCCAGCCTGCACCAGCTGCCGAACTCACCCCACGCCGCCAAGTTCGGCATCTCGTGCACCGATCTGATGCACCACGTGCCGGAGTTGACGCGATCCGCGCAGTTCGGCACGCCATGCACGCCCCGACCCCGCGCACCCGCGCGCGCACGCCGATAAGCGGCGACGCCCCGGTGATCACCGGCGACCGTCCCGCGGAGGCGCCGTCAGTCGGCCGTGAACGACAGCACGAGCCCACCGATCGCCATGAACAGGCCGACCAGGGCGACCGTCTCCCCCGCCCCGGCCGCCGGCCCGTTGGAGACGTAGCTGGGGACGCTGAGCGACGGGTTGAAGATGTTGGCCCCGTTCGTGGGCGGGCTGCCGAGCGCGTGCAGCGTGAACCCGAGCCCGACGATCGCCGCCAGCAGCGCCGCGAACCGGGGCCCGCGGGTGCCGATCAGGGCGACGGTGACAAAGCCGGCAGCGAGCGCCGCGAGCAGCACGTCGGCGATCGAGTAGACCTGCCAGGCGGTGGGATCGTGCGGGATTCCCCGGATCGCGGCCGAGTCGCCGAACAGCACGAGGAACGGCCGCGAGAACTGGTGGCTCCAGGTGAGGAACAGCGACACGAACAGGACGACCGCGCCGGTGACGATCATCCAGTCGGCGGTCACCTCTCGTTGCTCGGTGGTCACGCGTCCGGAAGGGTAACCTCCGGGCCTCGATGACCGCCACCGGCAACGGCCACCCTCCGCGGACCGCGATCCGCACCTGCCCTCTGTGCGAGGCGACCTGCGGGCTCGAGCTGACGCTGGCCGGGGACGAGGTGGTGGCGATCCGGGGCGACCGCGAGGACGTGTTCAGCCATGGGTTCATATGCCCGAAGGGCTACGCGCTCAAGGAGCTGCACGCCGACCCCGACCGGGTCAGGACCCCGCTCGTCCGCCGGCCCGACGGGACGTTCCGCGAGGTGAGCTGGGGCGAGGCGTTCGCGCTGATCGACGAGCGGCTGCCGCCGATCCTGGCCGCGGATCGCAACGCGGTGGCGCTGTACCTGGGCAACCCGAACGCCCACGTGCTCGACAGCCTGCTGTACGTCCGGGCGCTGGCGAAGATGCTCGGGACGCGGAACCTGTATTCGGCGAGCACGGTCGACCAGTTCCCCAAGCAGATGGCGAGCGCGCTGATGTTCGGGACCGGGACGACGGTGGCGGTGCCCGACCTCGACCGCACCGACCATCTGCTGCTGCTCGGCGCCAACCCGCTCGCCTCGAACGGCAGCCTGATGACGGCGCCCGACGTGCGCGGCCGGCTGCGGGCGCTCCGGGCCCGGGGCGGCAAGCTCGTCGTCATCGACCCGCGCCGCAGCCGGACCGCCGAGGAGGCCGACGAGCACCACTTCATCCGGCCCGGCACCGACGCCCACCTGCTGTTCGCGCTCGTCCACGTGCTCTTCGAGGAGGGGCTGGCCGATCCCGGCGAGCGGCTCACCGACATGTCCGACGGCCTCGACGAGGTCCGGGAGCTGGCCACGCCGTTCACCCCCGAGGACGTCGCCGAGGTCTGCGGGATCCCGGCGGCGGACATCCGCCGGATCGCCCGCGAGCTCGCCGCGGCTCCCGCAGCGGCCGTGTACGGCCGGATCGGCACGACCACGCAGGAGTACGGGACGCTCGCCAGCTGGCTGGTCGACGTCCTCAACGTGCTCACCGGCAACCTCGACCGCGAGGGCGGTGCGATGTTCCCGCTCGGCGCCGCCGGCCACTCGAACGCCGCCGGCACGCCCGGCCGCGGCCGCGGCGCCCGGTTCGGCCGCTGGACCAGCCGCGTGCGCGAGCTCGGCGAGGTGTTCGGCGAGCTGCCCGTCGCGTGCCTGTCGGAGGAGATCGACACCCCGGGCGAGGGCCAGGTACGGGCGCTGATCACGGTGGCGGGCAACCCGGTCGCTGTCGACCCCGAACAGCGCGCGGCTCGACGCCGCGCTCGGCTCGCTCGAGTTCATGGTCTCGCTCGACATCTACGTCAACGAGACCACCAGGCACGCCGACGTGATCCTCCCCTCCCCTTCGCCGCTTCGCCGCTCGCACTACGACCTGGCGCTGTACCTGTTCGCGGTCCGCAACGTGGCCAACTACTCGCCGCCGACGCTGCCGCCCGAGCCCGGTCTTCCGGACGAGTGGGTCACGCTGCTGCGCCTCGGCGCGGTCGCCGCCGGGATGGGCCCGGACGCCGACGTGGCGATGCTCGACGAGCAGATCGCCCGGGTGCTGATCGGCCGCGAGGTCGCCACTCCGGAGTCGCCCGTCGCCGGCCGGGAGGTCGACGAGCTGCTCGCAGAGCTACAGCCGCGAGTCGGTCCCGAGCGGCTGCTCGACTTCATGCTCCGGACCGGCCCCTACCGCGCTGTCGCTGCGCCGACCTCGAGGCCGCCCCGCACGGCATCGACCTCGGCCCGCTGCAGCCGCGCCTGCCGGACGCGCTGCGGACGGCGAGCGGGAAGATCGAGCTGGCGCCGGCGCCGATCGTCGCCGACGTCGAGCGGCTGCGCGCTTCGCTCAGCGCCCCGCGGCCGGGCGGCGACGGCGAGCTCGTGCTGATCGGCCGCCGCCAGCTGCGCTCGAACAACTCGTGGATGCACAACCTGCCGGTGCTGGTGAGGGGCAAGCCGCGCTGCACGCTGCACGTCCACCCCGCCGACGCCGAGCGGCTCGCGCTCCGCGACGGCGAGCCGGCCGAGCTCCGCTCCCGCACGGGGACCGTGGTCGCGCCGGTCGAGGTGACCGACGCGATCATGCCGGGCGTGGTCAGCCTTCCCCACGGATGGGGCCATGACGCCGACGGCAGCCGGCTCGCGGTGGCCGCCGGTCAGCCGGGCACGAACAGCAACATCCTCGCCGACGAGCTGCTGCTCGACCCGCTGTCGGGCAACGCCGTGCTCAACGGGATCCCGGTGTCGCTGGCACCGGTGGCCGCCGTCGTCTGAGCGCCTGAAGGATCTCAGTACCGCCGCGAGGACCACAGCACGGTGAACACCGTGTAGGCGGCCCCGACGATCAGCACGAACCAGGCGAGCTCGCCGGTCGGCGTGGCCCACAGCCGTGAGGTGGCCGTGAACGTGAGGGCGGCGACGCCGAGGGCGACGTACAGGGCGACCCGGCGGTGGTCGCCGAGGCCGTACAGCTCTGAGCGGTGCTGGCGGTACATGATCGAGGCGAACCAGCCGAGCGACCCGAGGAACAGCAGCGAGATCGCCTGGATCGCGGCGCGGGCGCCGGTCCCGCCGCCCGGGAGGACGGCGACCGCGAGGGCCAGCAGGAGGATGATGATGATGTTGCGGGCGTTGCTGCTGATGCGCATCTAGAAGAAAGGGTACGCCGCCGGCCGCCCGGGGCGCGGAATCCTATCCGGCGACCTGCTCCCACTGGGCGTACAGCTGCTCGACGGCCCGCTTGGCCTGCTCGTGGCGTGCGGTCGAGGCCGCGCTCTTCTTCGGGGTGGCCCACGCGGCGGGATCGGCGAGCTCGTCCTCGACGGCCCGCAGCGCCGCCTCGGCCACCTCGATCTCGCGCTCCAGCCGGCCCGTGTCGGCCGGCTGGCGCGCCGGAGCGCGGTTCGCGTTGCGCTTCGCCTTCGGCGCCGCCGACGGCTTCGACGACGCGGTGGCTCGCCGGCGGGCTGGGCCGACGGCTTGGGGGCCGCCGCGCGCTCCTCGCGGACCCGGACGTACTCGGGCCAGCCGCCGACGTAGCTGCGCAGGATGCCGTCCTCGACCGCCACCGTGCGGCTCCCGACCGCGTCGAGCAGCGCCCGGTCGTGGGAGACGAGCAGCAGCGAGCCCTCGAACGCCTGCAGGGCGGCCTCGAGCGCCTCCCGGCTCTCGAGGTCCAGATGGTTCGTCGGCTCGTCGAGGATCAGGACGTTGGCGCCGGAGTGGACGAGGATCGCCAGCGACAGCCGCCGGCGCTCGCCGCCGGAGAGCCCGTCGAGCGGCTTCTCGGCCTCCTCGCCGGAGAACATGAACCGGCCGAGGAGCGCCCGCGCCTTGTTCGGGGTCAGCCCGGTTGCCCGGGTCGTCGCCTCGAGCACGGTGCGGCTCGTCCCCACGTTCAGCTCGTCGGTGTGCTGGGAGAGGTAGCCGAGCTTGACGTTGTGGCCGGTGCGCAGCTTGCCTGCCTCGAGCTCGCGACGGCCGGCGAGCGTGTCGATCAGCGTCGTCTTGCCGGTCCCGTTGGCGCCCACCAGGGACACGTGCTCGCCGCGCTCGAGCCACAGCTCGGCCCGGTCGATCAGCACGCGACCGGGCACCGTGATGCGGCCGTCCTCGAGCTCGAACACGACACGTCCGGTGCGCTCCGGCGGCTTGAACGCGAACTCGAGCGAGGCGCCGTCGGCCGGCGCGCGGTTCAGCCGCTCCATCTTCGACAGCTTCTTCGCCCGCGACTGGGCCTGGCGGGCGCGCGTCCCGGCCCGGAACCGGGTGACGAACCGCTCGAGCCGGTCGATCTCGGCCTGCTGGCGCTCGATCGCGCGCCCCAGGGCCAGCTCCCGGGCCGCCTTCTCCTTGCGCCACGCGTGCCAGGGGCCGGCGAAGAACCGCCCCCGGACCCAGCCTTCCGGGCTGTGTGCCCCCTCGAGCTCGAGCACCGAGGTTCCGACCGCCTCCAGGAACCAGCGGTCGTGGGCAACGAGCACGACGGCGGCGTCGAGTGCCACCAGGTGCTGCTCGAGCCATTCGAGCGAGGCGATGTCGAGATGGTTGGTGGGCTCGTCGAGCAGCAGCAGGTCGGGGTCGCCGGCCAGCGCCCGGGCCAGCGAGGCGCGGGTCAGCTCGCCGCCGGAGAAGGTGTCGAGCGAGCGGTCGAGGTCGGCGTCGTCGCGGAAGCCGAGGCCGTGCAGCGTGGCCAGCGCCCGGTCGCGCCAGCGGTACCCGCCGGCGTGCTCGAGCCTCGCCTGGACCTCCGCGTAGCGGCTCAGCGTGCCCGCGTCGTGGGCGCCGCCGGCCATCTGCTGCTCGAGCGCGGCCAGCCGCTGCTCGAGTGCGACCAGCTCGGGGGCGCCGGACAGGACGTAGTCGCGCAGCGTGATCGTCCGCCGGCGCGGCGGGCGCTGGTCGTGCAGCGCGACCTTGACGTCCTTGGCGAAGACGAGCTCGCCGGAGTCGACCGACGCCTCGCCGGACAGCATCCGCAGCAGGGTCGTCTTGCCCGCGCCGTTGCGCCCGGACAGGGTCATCCGGTCGCGGCGCTCGAGCTTGAACGAGATCCCGCGCAGGAGGGGCTCCCCGGCAATGTCCTTGCCGAGGTCGGAGGCGATCACGACGGCCATCGCTCCAGATGGTAGGAAGCGGATGGCCCGCCGCCGGGTAGAGTGCCGCCGATGCCGACCCGCCCGGCCTGGCCGCCCGTCCCTCCCGTGGCGCTGCCGCCCGCCCGAACGGTCACCGTCGAGGGCCGCGGTGAGTTCTTCCTGCGCGACACCGGTGGCGACGGCCCGCCGGTGATGCTGCTGCACGGCTGGATGGCGAGCGCCGACCTCAACTGGTCCGGTGCGTACGGCGCCATCGCTGACGCCGGCTACCGCGTGCTCGCGATGGACCACCGCGGGCACGGACGCGGACTGCGGGCGCTCGTGCCGTTCCGGCTCACCGACTGCGCCGCCGACGCCGGCGCCGTCCTGCGCCAGCTCGACCTGGCCCCGGCCATCGTCGTCGGCTACTCGATGGGCGGCGCCGTCGCCCAGCTCGTCGCGCGCGATCATCGCGACGTCGTGTCCGGCCTCGTGCTGAGCGGCACCGCCCAGCACTGGCAGGAGCGCGAGTCCCGCCGCTACTGGCGGACGATGGGCGCGCTCGGGTTGATCCTGGCGCTGGCCCCGTCGTTTGCGTTCCGGGCCGGGCTGCGCCGGCTCGGACTGCCGGAGACCCGCGCCACGGTGTGGCTGCGCTCGGAGCTGATGCGCCACAGCGCCACCGACATCGCCGAGGCCGGCCGCGAGCTCGGCCGGTTCGACTCGCGTCCGTGGCTGGGAACCATCGATGTCCCCGCCGCGGTCGTCCTGACGAGCCGCGACACCGCCGTCGCGCCGAGCAAGCAGCGCGAGCTGGCCGACGCGCTGGGCGCGCGGGTGTTCGAGGCCGAGATCGACCACCTCCAGGTCGTCTCCCAGGTCGGGCGCTACAACCCGGAGCTGCTGCGGGCGCTGGCCGCGGTCGGCCCGCGCGACGCCGTCACCGTGGCCTGATCCGGGCGAGCTCAGCTCGCTCGCGGCGGTGACTGCGGCCCGGGCATCCGGTACGCTTCGGGGCCGGATGCGGCGCTCCCGGATCATCACGGCGTTCACGCTGTTCGCGCTGACCCTGCTGACGTTCGCGCCCGACGCGTTCGCGCGTCAGGACGGCGGCCAGGGCTGGTATGGCGAGACGACCGACAAGTCGATCACCGACGCGATGTTCGTCGTGATCATCTTCTTCCCCACGGTGATCCTGGTGCTCTCCCTGATCCAGTGGCAGCTGGACAAGCGCAAGCACGCCCGGATGGACGCCGCCAAGCGCCGCGCCGCGAACGCCGACTGGCGCGGCGGCTGGTAGCCACCCCCGGGGCCTAGATCTCGAGTCGCGACTCCTCGAGGTCGAGCTCGCGGATCACGTCGTTCATCGTCTCGTTGGAGATCTCGCCGCTGTTGCGCAGCCGCACGAGCGCATCGCGTTGGGCGGCGAGGACGCTCTGCACGACCTGCTGGTAGGCGAGTGAGCGGTCCTCGTAGCCGTCGTCCTCGATCTTCCCCGCCCTGGCTGCGAATCGCCGCTTGCGGTACTCGTACATCCGTCGCATCCGGTCGATCGTGTCCTCGCGGGTCCAGTCCTCGTGCGAGAGGTCGTCGAGCTGCTGCAGCGCCGCCTTGGCCGCCATCAGCCGCGCCCGGAGCTCTTCCTGGTCTTCGCTGCCGTCGCGGGTCACCCCCAGACGATGGATCACGGTGGGCAGCGACAGGCCCTGGATCACGAGCGTGGAGAAGATGACCCCGAAGGTGAGGAAGATGATCAGGTTGCGCTGCGGGAACGGATGCCCGGCGTGGGTGTGCAGCGGCAGCGCGAGCGCCGCGGCCAGCGACACCGCCCCACGGGTGCCTGACCAGGCCACCACGGCCCGGATCCGCCAGCCGACGCGCCGTGAGCGCTGGCTGGGCCGGCGGTCGAGCGCTCGGATGATGTGCGGCGTGACCGCGAACCAGATCAGGCGCACGATGATCACGACTGCCGCTCACTGCGGCGGCGTAGACCGCCAGCCGCGCGGCCGAGTACGCGCGGAGCTCCCCGACCACCGTCCGCAGCTGCAGCCCGACGAGCACGAACAGGCTCGCGTTGATGATGTAGTCGAGCATCTGCCATACGAACAGGCCCTGCAGGCGGATCCGGGCCGGGATCACCGACGGGCCCTTGATCCCCATGTAGATCCCGGTGGTGACCGCCGCCAGCACGCCCGAGGCTCCGACCAGGTCGGCCGGGATGAACGCCGCGTACCCGCTCAGCAGCGAGATCGTGATGCTGATCTGGATGTCCTCGGTCCGGGCCCGGATCTGCGCGATCACCCAGCCGACGGCGAGCCCGATCGCAATCCCGCCGGCGGCCCCCGCCAGGAACTGGCCGCCGGCGCTCAGTATCGAGAAGCTCGAGCCGATCACCGCTCCCACAGCGATCTTGTAGGCCACCAGCGCCGTGGCGTCGTTGAACAGGCCCTCCGCCTCGACCGCGCTCACCGGCAGCCGCGGCGACTCCAGCCGGCGCATGATGCTGGCCCCGGCGAGCGGGTCGGTGGGCGACACGATCGCCCCGAGCGCGAACGCACCGGCCCAGGAGAGGCCCCCGATCACGGCGTGCGCCACGACGGCGACGGCGACCATCGTGGCCAGCACCAGGCCGACCGCGGTGAGCCCCACGGTGCGGACATTGCGCCGGATGTACCCGAGATCGGTGAAGAACGCGGCGCCGTATACGAGCGGGGGCAGGAACACGACGAGCACGACGCTCGGGTTGAGCTTGAAGGCCGGGAATCCGGGGACGAAGCCGAACGCGGCGCCGCCGAGCACGAGCACGATCGGATACGGGATCCGCATCTGGCGGGCGAGCGCGCCGAGGCCGGCGACGGCCACCAGCAGCCCGGCGATCAGGAGCTCGGCTTGACCCATACGAAGAGCGTGCCCCGTTGCTCGCCGACCAGTCCGAGCTCGGCCACGGCCTCGCGCACCCCGGGATACACGGGATGATCGTAGTCGTCGAACACCACGGCCGCCCCGGGGGCCAGCACCGGATGCCAGACCGCGAACTCGTCGACCGTCGGCTGGCGCTCGTGCGAGCTGTCGATGTACAGGAGCTCGACAGCGCGCCCGTCACGCGGGCCGCTGATGCCGGCCTCGTCGACGAACGTGACCCGGTCGGCCGCCGCCCCGGCCAAAGCCGCGTAGCGGCGGCGCTGCTCGCGCACGGTGGTGTCGAACGTGGTGACCTGGCGGCCGGGGTCGTCGAGAGCGAGCGCGAGCGCCGTCCATCCGGTGCCGGTCCCGAGCTCGACCACCCTCCGGCGCCCGCGGGCCAGCTGGAGCAGCAGCGCCAGGTTGCGCGGCCGGGTGGCCGAGCTGAGGCTGAACGGATCACCTGCGCGGAGGGCCACGACCCGGGCCCGGAGCATGAACAGCGCCACCCGGGACGGCAGCCCGCGCAGGCCGGCCAGGTAGCGGAGCTCGACCCGCACGCGGGACGCCAGCTTCCGCAGGGGCGGCGGCATCAGATCCGGAACACCGGGAGCAGCCGCTGCTCGTGCTCGGCCTCGATCCGGGCGATCACCTCGATGTGCTGCTCGAGCCCGGAGCCGCGCAGCTTCGTGGCCAGCAGCTCGTCGACCTGGAAGATCCCGGCGCTGTTCGACATCGCGATCTCGACCCGCACCGCCCGGTCCTCCCCGGGCGAGATCTTGACCTCCTCGATCGCGTAGGCCGACAGCGAGTGGATGTTCTGGTGGCCGGCCTCGAACGGGACCCGCGAGCGGCCGCGGGCCATGTCGAGCGCGTCGGCGACCCGCACGATCCCCGCCTCGACCGTGAACGGCGCCCCGTTGCGGCGGTGGCCGATGATCGCGTGCAGCGCCTCGGACACGATCACCGTCCGCTCGGGCTCCTCGTAGGCGCCGGCCAGCAGCGAGCCGAGCTTGTCGGCGGTGAGGAACAGGCTGTAGCGCTCGTGATCGTCGCGGTGGATCGACATCCCCACGCAGTGCAGCAGGCAGCCGGCGGCGATCACGACCTCGGCGTCGCGCTCGGTCATCCCGTAGTCGGCCACGATCGCGGGCGTCACGCCGCGGCGGAACAGCAGCCGGGCGAGCCGCAGCCCGATGTTGAGCACGATCTGGATGTGGACCCAGGAGTGGTCGGACATCCCCAGCCGGCGGGTCGCGTTGACCGCCGAGACATGCCACCAGGCCTTGACCTGGTCGTCGGCGTTGACCGCCTCCAGCAACGTCTCGAGCCGGCGGTTGCCGCGGGTCGGCGCCCGCACGCGGACATCGGCGATCGCCTCGCGTGGGGTCTGCGGTGGCGTGCCGCGCTCGGGCGGCTCCGCGCCGTCCGGCTCCACCACTCCGTCCGAGTCCTCCGCCCGCCCCGCCCGGCTCCACCACCCCGTCGCGCAGTCCCTCCACCCCGCCCGGCCCCTCCACCCCGCCCGGCCCCTCCACCGCGCTCACGCGCCGGCCTCCAGCAGCACGCCCTCGCGGACGCCGCCGCGCGCGATCTGCAGCGAGGCCCCGAACAGCTCCGAGGCCGCCTGCAGGATCAGCAGCCCGGCCGGGAGCAGCCGCACGCGCTCGATGTCGAGCGCGAATCGGCGCGCGACCTCGGCGGCGTTCTCACCGGACAGCAGCCCGAGCGCGCGGCGGAACGCGGTCGCGTCGAGCACCGGGCCGGCGAGGCGCCGCAGCGAGGCCGCGCTGCCGCCGACGGCGACCGCCTCGGCCGGGTGCGGGACATCGATCCCGGCCACCGCATCGGCCAGCTGGGCCCGAGCCCGCGCGAGCTCCTCGGACGACGGCGGGTCGGAGCGCAGGACCTGCGCCGTGAGGTCGCCGGAGCCGACCCCGAACGACGTGCACCAGCGGACCTGGTCGGGCGCGACCCCCACCACCAGCTCCGAGGATCCCCCGCCGACGTCGACCACGCCGAGGTCGCCGCCCGGCACGTGGCCGAGCGTGCGGGCGGCGCCGACGAAGGCCAGCCGCGCCTCCTCCTCGCCGGACAGGATTCGGACCTTGAGCCCGTGCGGTCGGTGATCGCCGCGATCAGTGCGGTCCCGTTCGGCGCCCGGCGGATCGCCGCCGTGGCCACGCCGTGGGCGTCCCGGGCCCCGAGCTCGACGGCGCTTTGCAGCTGGGCGACGACGACGGTCACGACCTCGTCGATCTTCTCCTGCGCGATCCGCCCGTCGGGCAGGAGCGCCCGCCCGATCCGCGTGAATGCGCGCTCCTGGTGGACCTCGAGCAACTCGTCCTCGCCGCACTCGGCGACGAGCAGCCGCGTCGTGTTCGAGCCGATGTCGATGCATGCGCGGCGCACGGTCACGCGGTCACCCGACCAAACTTACAGCCTCGATGCAATTACCGCTGGGGCGCCCCGGTGCGCTCGCGATCGGGGCGATGCGAGGCCCCGGCGAACACCGGTCCACCGGGGATCACCTGCGATCCCCGGCGCGGCAGCAGCGCCCACACGAGCGCCGACGATCGCCAGCGAACCGCCGGCCGCCACGGCCAGCGCGAAGCGCGGGCCGGCGATCGCGGCCAGCGCCCCGCCGAGCAGGATCCCGAGCCCCGGCGCGGCCGTGAACAGCGACTCGTTGAGGCTCATGATCAGCGCCATCCACTCCTGCTCCACCTCCTCCTGCAGCGCCGTCCGGGCGGCGACCGCCTCGATCCCGTTGCCGACCCCGGCCAGCGCCGAGCCGGCGATCACGACGGCGAGCGACCAGGCGGCGGCCATCAGCACGAACCCGGCGGCAAGCAGCGCGGCGCCGACCGCGATCAGCGTCCGCGGCGGGATCCCGCGCCAGCGCGCGTAGATCGGCGCTGCCCGCCAGCGAGCCGGCCCCCCAGGCGGACACGAGAACGCCGTAGCCGCCGGCCCCGGCATGCAACGAATGTTGCACCAGCACGATCTCGACCGGGATCGACATCGTGAACACGAGCACGGCCATCCCCTGAACCTGGAGCAGGGTCCGAATCCGCGGCTCGCGGCGGGCGAGGCTCAAGGCCTCGCGCAGCCGGGCTGTGACGCCGCCCTCATGCGGCTCCCCGAGCGGCAGCCCGGGGGCGGACAGGATGAGCACCGCGACGACCGCGAACAGGCCGCTGTTGAGGTACAGAGCGAGCGCGGTTCCGCCGGTGGCCACGACCACGCCGCCGATCGCGGGGCCGGTCAGAAAGCAGACGGAGAACGTCGCGTTGGCGAGCGCGTTGCCCTCGCGCAGCAGGCCGGCCGGGCTCGTTACGGCCGCCGTCGTGGCGCGGGCGATCGAGCGGGCGGTGAGGGCGGCCACCCCGTCGGCAACGGTGAGGATCAGCACGGGGGCGAGCGCGAACGGCGAAGAGAGCATCCCCAGCAGCAGGAACGCGATCGCCTCGAACGCGTACAGGACCGGCAGCACCGCGCGCGCGGCGAGCCGGTCGACGCGCCCGACGAGCAGCGGCGCGATCAGCGCGGGGACGAACTGGGCAGCCAGGAAGTAGGCCATCGCGCCCATGGCGCTGCCGGTGCGGCGGTACACGAGCACGGCCAGAGCCACGGTGCCGATCGGCCATGCGAGCTCGTTCAGCGTGTACGCCGCGAGCAGGCGCCGGAACGCCGGGAGCCTCAGCACCAGCCTCATACCGCCTCGCAAATTACCCCTTCTCCAGGCGCTGGCATGATCAGGCTGTGTCCGATGCAGCGATCGAGGTGCGCGGACTGCGCAAGCGCTACGGAGATTTCGAGGCCGTGCGGGGCATCGACTTCGATGTGCACCGCGGCGAGGTGTTCGGGCTCCTCGGGCCCAACGGCGCCGGCAAGACGACGACGGTCGAGATCCTCGAGGGCTACCGGAAGCGGACCGCCGGCGACGTGAGCGTGCTGGGGATGGATCCGGGCGAGCGCGCGCGGGCGCTCCGTGCTCGCGTCGGGATCGTGCTCCAGAGCACCGGCCTGTACCGGCACATCCGGGTCCGCGAGGCGGTGGAGCACTTCGGCGCCATGTACCCCCAGCCGCGCTCGGTGTCCGAGGTCATCTCCCTGACCGGGCTCGAGGGCAAGGAGGACGCCGCCGTGCGGACGCTGTCGGGCGGGCAGCTGCGCCGGCTCGACCTCGCGCTCGCGCTGGTCGGCGATCCCGAGCTGATCTTCCTCGACGAGCCGACGACCGGATTCGACCCGGCCGCGCGGCGCAACGCCTGGGAGACGATCCGCTCGCTCAAGAAGCTCGGCAAGACGATCCTGCTCACCACCCACTACCTCGACGAGGCCCAGGCGCTCGCCGACCGCGTGGCGATCATCAAGGACGGCCGGATCATCGTCGAGGGCGCGCCGGGCTCGCTCGGGGCCGCCGGCGGCGAGGCGCCGTACCGGATCGTGTACCGAAACGGCGACGGCGGCCGTCGTCGACCGCGAGACGGACGACCCGACGAGCCTGCTGCACGAGCTGACCGGCGCGGCGCTCGCGCGCGGCGAGCGGCTCGAGGGCCTGACGGTCACCCGGCCGACGCTCGAGGACGTGTACCTGGAGCTCACCGCGGAGCCGGACGAGCATGGCTGACACGCTGACCGCTGGCATGGCGTCAGTACCGGCTCGAGCGGCGCCTGTTCTGGCGCAACCCGAGCGCGGCCTTCTTCAACTTCCTGCTGCCGCTGCTGTTCCTCGTCGCCGGCGGCATCATCCTCAGCGGCAACCAGCACCAGCTGAACAAGCTCGTGCCGTCGATCGCCGGGATGAGCGTGATGTCGACGACGTTCACGGCGCTCTCCTACAACATCGTGTTCCTGCGCGAGCGCGGCGTGCTCAAGCGGATCCGCGGCACGCCGCTGCCGAGCGATCTCCTACTTCGGCGGGGTCGCCGGCAACGCGGTCACCAACACCGCGCTGCAGATCGTGATCGTCGTGGTCGCCGGCCGCGTGTTCTTCGGGATCGGCTGGCCGACGCGACTGGCTCGAGCTGCTCGTGTTCGTCGTCGCCGGGTGTCGTGTGCTTCGCGGCGCTGGGCGTGGCGTTCGCGCACGCGATCCCCAACTTCGAGTCGACCGCCGCCTACGTCAACGCGGTGTTCCTGCCCGTCGTGTTCGTGTCGTTCGTATGTCTTCGACTCCCGCAGCGCGCCCGCGTTCCTGCGCACGATCGCGCGAGGCGCTGCCGCTGTATCCCCTGATCCACGGCCTCTCGGGCGCGATCGTCAAGGGCACCTCGCTGTCGGCACCAACGTCAGCGACCTGGGCGTGATCGCCGTCTGGGCGGCGCTCGGGATCTGGCTGGCGGTCCGCGGCTTCAGCTGGGAGCAGCGGCGGAGCTGAGGCGGACCGCAGCCCGCTCGCCGGCGGCTACGAATGCCGCGGCGGGCCTCCGCTCACCTCGACGGCGACGGCGCGAGCGGCGAGCCCTCCCACTCGTGCTTCAGCCAGCGAGTACGACGATCACGTCGTGGACCCGCTCGCCGTGGCGGTGCCAGCGGCGCAGGACGCCCTCGCGCATGAATCCGAGCCGGGCCAGCGCGGCCTGCGAGCGGGGATTGTCGAGGTCGGCGTATGCGCCGAGCCGCTCGAGCCCGAGCCGCTCGAACGCCAGGTGGGCGATCAGCGCCTTGGACTCGGCGTTCGCGCCCGATCCCCAGTGCGCGCGGCCGAGCCATGTCCCGACGACCGCCCGGCGGTCGCGGCGGCTGAGCTCCGACAGCCCGGTCACGCCGATCGGGCCGCGGTCGGCGATCGACGATCAGGAAGTCGAGCCGCTCGCCGCGCTCGCGCTCGCCGGCCAGGCCGGCGATGTACGCCGGCGGCTCCTCGATCGACGTGTACGGCCCCCACGAGAAGAAGCGCGTGACCTCGGGGTCGGAGCCGAGCTCGAACAGCGCCGCGGCGTCGGCGCTGGCGTGGCGATAGCGCAGCGTCGAGCGTCGGGCCGTGCACCTCCACGGCTGCGATGGTATTACTGAGGCTGTGACCGCTCGCCCTGCTCTACGACGTGCACGGGAACCTCCCGGCGCTCGAGGCGGTGCTCGCCGACGCCCGCGACGCCGGGGCCGACCGGTTCCTGCTCGGCGGCGACTACGCCCTGTTCGGGCCATGGCCCGCCGAGACCGTCGCCGCCCTGCGCGCAGCTGCGCGACGCGACCTGGATCCGCGGCAACGTCGACCGCTGGTGCGCGGACCCGAGCAGCGACGAGCCGACGAGGTCGTGCAGCGGCGCGGTCGCCGACTGCCGCGAGGCGCTCGGCGCCGCAGACGGTCGGCGGAGCTCGGGCGCGCTGCCGGCGGACACCGTGGTCGACGGCATCCGCTACTGCCACGCCTCGCCCGTCTCGGACCTGCGCTCGTTCCTCCCGGACGCCAGCACCGGCGACGACGAGCTGCTCGGCGGCGCGACCGAGCGGCGGGTCGTGTTCGGGCACACGCACCTCCAGTTCCGCCGCGCGCGCGCGGATGGGCGTCGAGCTGGTCAATCCCGGCTGCGTCGGCCTGCCTCTCGACGGCGATCACCGGGCGGCCTACGCGCTCGTGGCCGACGACGGGACGCTCGAGCTGCGCCGCGTGGGCTACGACCACGAGGCAGCGCCGCCGCGCTCACGGAGCTTCGGCGACGCACTGCGGGCGCTGCGCAGCCGAGGCGGCTGCTGAACGCCTCGCTGAGAACGGCTGAGCCCGGCGTCGCGCCGGCGCGCGAGGGCCGGCCGGTGGCCCCGGCGGCCGGCTGCGGGCCCGGAGCGCCGTCCTGTCATCCTCTGGGCTCGATGTCCTCCGCGCCCGGTCCTGGTATCGGAGCAACACGTTCGACCACGCCGACTTTCCGCGTCGAGCGGCTCGCCGCCGAGCAAGCCGACACGGTGTCCGTGTGCCTGCCCGGCGCGCGACGAGGCGCGCGACGATCGGCCCGATCCTCGAGCAGCTGATGCCGCTGCGCGAGCGCGGGCTGATCGATCAGATCGTCGTCGTCGACAACTCGACCGACGGCACCGCCGAGATCGCCCGCGGGCTCGGCGCCGAGGTCCACGACCAGGAGCAGCTGCTGCCCGAGCTCGGCCCGGTGCTCGGCAAGGGCGACGCGATGTGGCGGGCGCTCCCGCGTCCTGACGCGGCGAGGTCGTCTGCTTCCTCGACGCCGACTCCGAGGCAGTTCGGCCCCCATTTCGCCTGCGGCCTGATCGGCCCGCTGCTGTGCGACCCGCGGATCGCGTTCGTCAAGGGCTTCTACCGCCGCCCGTTCCGGGTCGGCGAGCTGACGCTGCCGGACGGCGGCGGCCGCGTGACCGAGCTGACCGCGCGGCCGCTGCTGAACCTGTTCTATCCCGAGCTGGCCGCGATCGAGCAGCCGCTGGCGGGCGAGATCGCGGCCCGGCGCGAGCTGCTCGAGCGGCTGCCGTTCGTGACCGGCTACGGCGTCGACATCGCGCTGCTGCTCGACGCCTACGCCGCGGTCGGCCTCGACGGGCTCGCCCAGGTCGACCTCGACGTGCGCCAGAACGCCCATCAGCCGCTGCGCGAGCTCGGGCCGATGGCCTACGCGGTGCTCGGCGCGGTCGCCTCGCGGCTGGAGCGCGAGGGACGGCTCCGCGGTCCGCTGCCGGCCTCGTTCCTGGCCCTGGACGAGGATGGCCCGCGAGTGCTCGGCGACCAGCCGGTCGAGCGGCCGCCGCTCGGCACGCTGCGCGCCGCCGCGTAACCGCCCCCCATCGCGCCGCGTGACCGCCCCGCCCATCGCGGCCGCCTGATCGCCCCCTCCCATCGCGCCGCGTGACTCGCCCGCGGCCGGTGTGTGCTGAACTGAGCCGATGCGGTTGGCCTGGACAGTGGCGCTCGTTCTGGGGCTGTCGGTCGCGGGCTGCGGGTCCAGCCAGACAGGCACCGCCGGCTCCGGGGGCTCGGGCGGCTCGGGGACTGGCCCCACGACGACGCTCAAGGCCCACCCGCAGGCGATCGAGCCGACCGTCGGCGCCACGGGCGGGGGCGACGTCGTGGGCGGCGGCACCGCTCCCGTCGGCGATCCCTCGGCGCACGCGCAGTCGCTGGCCGAGGTCAAGCGCGAGCTGAAGATCGTCAGCGAGCTCAACTCACTCGGGACCGGGCAGGGGTTCGTATTCCCGATCGAGCCGCAATCGGTGGTCGAGCCGCCCAGCACCTGGTCACCCGACCAAGGTGTCGACATCTCGACCAAGGGCGCCGCCTGCGGGTCGGCGGCGGTCGAGGTGGCCGTCACGGACGGCGTGATCGTCAAGGAGGGGATCTCCGGCTTCGGGCCCTACGCCCCGGTGCTGCGGGTGGCCGCCGGGCCGCTGCGCGGTCGCTACATCTACTACGGGCACGCGGCGCCCGCGCTCGTCCCGGTCGGCTCGGTCGTGCAAGCCGGACAGCCGATCGCCGAGGTTGGCTGCGGGATCGTCGGGCTGTCCTCGGGGCCCCACATCGAGATCGGGATCAGCGCCGTCAACGGGCCGACGTGCTGCCCCGGGGACCTCCAGACGGCTCCCGCCATGGAGAGTCTGCTCGCGCGGCTCTACACCGGCTGATCTGTGCCTTGACGCGCGCCGCCCAGCGGGTAAGTTGGAGCGCGGTGCACGTGCTCACCCCGCGCTCCTGGCGCTCGTGGCGCTCCTCGCGCAGCGCGCGGCGCCGGCGGAAGGCCGCCGCCGGCGCGGAGGCCCGCGCGCGGGCGCTGATGAGCGAACTGTGCCCCCACGGCTGGCACGCCCAGATCACCCTGTACCAGACCGCCGGGCCGCCGCGTCACGAGCACGAGCCGACGCCGCTGGCTCAGGTCGCGCTCGACTGGACCGAGCTGTCGGACGCCCACGGCCACCCCGCCGTCGTCCGGCGCGTGTGGGCGCCGACGGTCGCCGAGGCGCTGGAGGCGATGGTCGCCGACCGGCGGATGGACGAGACCCTCGAGCAGATCGAGCAGGGCGCGGCCGCCGACGGCGCGCTGTGGCCCGACCGGTCCTGACGCAGCTCGCTCGGGCTGAGGCCCGTCAGTGCCCGGCACTCCCGGCTCAGGTGCGGTTGGTCCGCGTAGCCGGCGTCGGCGGCAGCGGCGGCGAGGTCGAGGTCGGCCTCGGCCAGGAACCGGCGCAGGCGGAGCACGCGCTGAAGCATCTTCGGGCCGTATCCGACGGCGGACAGGAACCGGCGGCGGAGCTGGCGGTCGCTGAAGCCGAGCTCGGTGGCGAGGGAGTCGACGCGGGTGGCCGGGTCGAGCAGCCGGACGGCCGCGGCCTGGACGGCTCGGTCTGGCCCGTCGCCGCTGCGGGCGAGGAGCCGTTCGACGAACGCGATCAGGGCCACCAGCGGCGGCTCGCCCTCCGGCGGCCGGCCCAGGGCGAGCTCGGAGCCGGCGATGCGCTGATTGCGCAGCAATGACAGCGGCACGCCGAGCACCGCCCCGCCGGCGCCCGGGAGCATCCGCGCGCCGACCATCAGCTCACCCGGGCGCGTCGGGGACAGCCACGCGCTCGTATCGGGGCCGGCCACGATCGGCGCCGCGCCCGGACACCAGACGATGTCCGAGCAGGTGTCGGGGAGCACGCGGACCGGCGCGCCGTCGCCGCGGCGCGCCCACAGGCAGGCGACAGTCCCGCGCAGGGCGGCCGGCGGCAGGAACTCGCGGTAGGTGTCCGTTCCGTTCACGACGGTGGCCATGGTGTGTGGTGACATCGTCGCAAAAAGGAGACCAGATGAAGCTCGCATTCATGACCGGCGTCGCGGTGATCGCCCCCGACCCGCCCGCCAGCCGCAGGCTGTACGTGGACACGCTCGGCCTGCCGCTGACGGCGGAGGGCGGCTCGGAGTACTTCCATTCCGAGCGGATCGACGGGGTCAAGCACTTCGGCGTGTGGCCGCTGTCGGAGGCCGCCGAGGCGTGCTTCGGCACGACCGAGTGGCCCGCCGACCGGCCCGTGCCTCAGGCCGGCGTCGAGTTCGACGTCGACGACCCCGATGCGGTCCAGGCCGCCGCGGAGGAGCTGCAGGCAGCCGGGTACGCGCTGCTGCACCCCGCACGCACGGAGCCGTGGGGGCAGACGGTCGCGCGGGTGCAGTCGCCCGAGGGCCTGATCGTGGGGATCAGCTTTGCCCCGGCGATGCACTGACGGTGGGCAGGGCGGGACCGCGGACGCGCCCTGCGCGGCTATGAGAACGCGGAGCGCGCGGCCCGGGCGCCCACCGCCGTGCGCTCCCAGAACCCGTACGTGCCGCGTTCGCGGAGCTCCTCGGCTGCCGTGACGAGGGCTGCGAGCGCAGCAAACGCGAACGCGCCGCCGACCGACACGCGGGCGACGCCGAGCTCGGCCAGCTCGGGGATCGAGGGAGGCCGGGCCGCGCCAGCACGTTGAGCGGCAGCCGCACCGCCTCGATCACGGCCCGGATCTGCTGGTCGGTGGCGAGCCCGGGCGCGAACAGCACGTCGGCGCCGGCCTCCTCGTAGGCGACGAGCCGCGCGATCGTGTCCTCGAGGTCGTCGCGGCCGCGGATCAGGTTCTCGGCCCGCGCGGTGAGCACGAGGTGCACGTTGCCGGCGTGGGCGCCGCTCGGCCGCGGCCGCCACGCGCTCGGCGGCCAGGGACGGTCGTAGATCGGGTTGCCGTCGTCGCCGGTGTAGTCCTCGACCGAGCAGCCCGCGAGGCCGGCCACGAGCGCCATCCCAACGGTGTCGGCGACCCCGGCGGGCTCGTCGGCGAACCCGTTCTCGAAATCGGCCGACACCGGCACGTCGACGGCCGCCGCGAGCGCCGTCGCGTGCTCGACCGCCTCCTCGCGGCTGACGCCGCCGTCGAGCCGCCCGAGCGTCGCCGCGTGCCCGCTGCTCGTCGTGGCCAGCGCCTCGAACCCGAGCGACGCGAGCACCTTGGCCGACCCGGCATCCCAGGCGTTCGGCATCAGGAGCGGTCCGTCGCCCCGGTGCAGGGCGAGGAACCGCTCGGCGCCTGTCCGCCTGGGCGCTCACCGGCTCCAGCGCCGGCGGAACAGGAGCAGCGCGAGCAGGAACCCGACGATCAACGGCACCGGGTTGCTCTTGAGCCGGTCGACGTAGCACGCCGCCGGCCAGCGACAGGCCCTGGATCGGCTCGGCGGGCTCGATCGGCTGACGCGGGGGAGGCGGCGGGGCGGCCTGTGGGGCGGCGGCGGCCGGCCGGATCCGTTGTCGTCGGCGGCCGGGGCGTCGGCGGCCGGGGCGGCGGCCGCGGGGCGTCGGCACCGGGGCGTCGGCGAGGGCGCGGCGGCGCGAGGCGCGTCGGCGCCCGGGGCGTCGCCGGCAGCAGCGTCGCCGCCGGCAGCAGCATCGCCGGCAACGGCGTCGCCCCCAACCACGATCGACTCCTGCAGGCGCTCGGCGAACTCGCGCAGCAGCCGCTTGGAGACGTCCTCGATCATCCCGCCGCGCCCGAACCGGGCCAGCCGGCCGGTGATGTGGTAGTCGGTGACCACCTCGACGCGGGTGACGCCGTTCTCCTCCTTGAGCACCGAGTCGATCGTTGCGGTCGCGCCGCCCTGGCCGCGCTTGTCGGTGCCGTTGGCGTACATCGTCGTCGAGCGGGCGGCCTCGTCGATGTCCCTCATCTCGAGCTTGCCGGCGTAGTTGGCCGTCGTCGGGCCGATCTTGATCGTGATCGTGCCGTTGTAGGTGCCGTCGTCGTTGCGGCCGGTGACGGCGGCGCCGGGCAGGCACGGGGCGACGTGCTCGACGTCGATCAGCGCATCCCACACGCGCTCGATCGGCGCCGCGACTTCAAAGGACTGCTCTAGCTTCACTGCGCATCGCCTCCAGGTCTTCATGGGTGTCGACATCACGCCCGGAGCTGAGGTCCGAGCACTCGATCTCCGGGCCACCGCGCAGCAGCCCGCGCGCGCCCTCGTCGCCCGCCAACGAGCGCACCGCGGCCAGCTGATCGGGGCCCAGCACGACCGGATGACCCGGCCGGCCCTCGTATACCGCCCGGGCGCCGCCGGGCGCGCCGAGCAGCCGCTGCACACCGCCGGCGTCACGAACGGCGAGTCGCCCAGCAGCACCAACACCTTCGGGCTCCCTCCAGCGCCTCGACGCCGCAGCGCAGCGACGCCGACTGGCCCCGCTCCCAGTCGGGGCACTCGACCGCCTCGGCCCGGCCGAAGTCGACCCGTGCGCGCAGCTCATCCGCGCGGCAGCCGAGCACGACCACGACGCGTTCGAGCTCGGTCACCGCGCACGCGACCCGGATCGCGTGCTCGACCAGCGGGCGGCCGTCGAGCTCGGCCAGCAGCTTCGACCGCTCGCCGGAGCCGCCGAAGCGGGTGCCGGCGCCGGCGGCGAGGATGAGGCCGGCGATCATCCCGCGGCGGGCACCTTGTGGATGCGTCCCTTGGAGTGGGCCAGCCGGCCCCCGTCGCGACCGTGGCGCGCGGCCACCACCTCGGCGAGGATCGACAGCGCCGTCTCCTCGGCGGTCGACGGCGCCGAGGTCGAGCCCGAGCGGGGCGGACAGCCGCCCAGCTCCTCGTCGGTGATTCCCGCCTCGACGAGCCGCTCGCGGCGGCTCTCCTGGGCCCGGCGCGAGCCCATCGCCCCGATGAACCGGGCTTCGGAGCGCAGCGCGATCATCAGCGCGGCGTCGTCCAGCTTCGGGTCGTGGGTGAGGACGACGATCGAGGTGGCCGGGTCGATCCCGCCGAGCTTGGCGAACGCCTCCTCCGGCCACGCGACCACGACCTCCTCGGCGTCCGGGAAGCGGTCCTGGGTCGCGAACCGCGCGCGGGGGTCGACGAGGTACGGCCGCCAGCCGGCGTCGCCGGCCAGCGTCGCCAGCGCCGAGGCGATGTCGACGGCGCCGAACATGATCAGCCGCGGCGCGGGCGACACGACGTCGATGAAGAACGGGCCCCGGCGCTCGGAGCGCTCGGCCCAGATCAGCTCGGACGCCGCCTCAGCAGCCTCGTCGTCGAGCTCGGGAGCGCCGAGCGAGCCAGACCGGGCGCCGTCGGCCTCGACGAGCAGCTTTGCGCCCGGACGGGAGCCCTCGAGCAGCGTCACCTCGGCGGCGCGGCCGCCGGTGGCGGCGATCTCGGTGAACCGCTTGGAGTCGTAGGCCTGGATCCACACGTCGATCTCGCCACCGCACGGCAGCCCGACGTCCCACGCCTCGGAGTCGGCAATCCCGTAGTGGACGAGCCGGGGCGGCCCGCCGGCGATGATCTCCTCGGCGAGCTCCACGACCGCGCCCTCGACGCAGCCGCCGGACACCCCGCCGATCAGCTCGCCGCGGTCGTTGACGGCCATCTTCGAGCCCGCCGGGCGCGGCGCTGAGCGCTGAGTGTCGACCACCGTCGCCAGCGCCACCCGGTCGCCGCGCTCGGACCAGTTGAACACCTCGGGCAATACGTCTTTCACATCTCCTCCAATATCTCAGCGAGTTGCTCCAATGATTGAAGCGAATTGCCCGCGAGTAGCTCATCGGTGTGGGGAACGGCGGCGCGCATCCCCCGGGTCAGCGGCTCGTAGTCGGGGTGCGCGGCGAGCGGGTTGAGCCACACGAGGCGGTGCGCGCTGCGCCGCAGGCGCGCCATCTCGGCATCGAGCTCGTCGGGATCGCCCCGGTCCCAGCCGTCGGACAGGATCACGACGACCGAGCCGCGCCCGAGCCTGCGGCCGTGGACGCGGTTGAGCTCGGCGAGCGCCGCCCCGATCCGCGTTCCGCCGGCGAAGTCGACGACCGAGGCGGCGGCGCGCTCGAGCGCTCGGTCGTGGTCGCGGCCCGCGAGCTCGTTGGTGATCCGGGTGAGGCGGGTCCCGAACGCAAACGCCTCGACCCGCCCGCGGGCGGCCACGCACGCGTGCACGTACTGCAGCAGCATCCGCGCGTACGGCGACATCGAGCCGGATACGTCGATCACGAGCACGAGCGGGCGGGGGCGCAGCGTCGGCGCCTTGCGATGCCGCTCGATCGGCTCCCCGGCCGTCCGCAGCGACGCCCGCACCATCCGCCGCAGGTCGGGCGCGTGCCCTCGGCGGCGGTGCGGCCGGGTACGTCGGGACAACCGGGTCGGACCGCGCTGGGCGAGGCGCTCGATCAGCACCCGGGCGATCGCCATCTCGGCGTCGGTGTACTCGGCGAAGTCCTTGGTGCGGAGGATCTCGACCTCGCTCCAGGCGGCCGGGACCCGAGACGGCTCGCCCGCTGACTCGGCCGGCGGCGGCGCGCTCGCGGGGCTCGGGACCGCCACCCGCGGGAGCACCTCCTTGACGATCTCGCCGAGCTCGTCGAGCGCCCGCTGGCGGCCGGGTGCGTGCTCGTCCCCGAACACGGCGACGAACGCGTGCTCGAACCGCTCGATGTCGGCGCGGCGGGAGCACATCGCCGCCCGGAGCGCGAGCCGGGCGTCCTGGCGCGAGGCGCAGTCGACGGCGGCCAGCGCGCGGTGGGCGGCGAGCAGCTCGCCGACGCCCACGAGCGACCCCTGCGCGCGGAGCTCCGCGGCCAGCGCGCTCAGGCTCGCCACGACCGGCTCAGACACCCTCCAGCACCTTCCGCTGGCGCACCCGCACGATGTCCTCGTAGACCTTGAGCGCGACGCCGAGGGTCTCGTCGAGGTCGGCGTCCGGGCCGATCGCCAGCAGCGCCTGAGCCCAGGTGAGCGTCTCCCCCACGCCCGGCAGCTTGTACAGGTCGCCCTGCTCGCGCAGCCGCCGGATCGCGGTGACGACGCGGGCCGCGACGGCCTCGGGCACGCCCGGGACGCGGGCGTGGACGATCTCGCGCTCGCGCTCGGGATCGGGATAGTCGATCCAGTGGTACAGGCAGCGCCGCTTGAGCGCGTCGTGCAGCTCGCGGGTGCGGTTCGAGGTGAGCAGCACGACCGGGCGCCGGGCGGCCGTCACCGTGCCGAGCTCGGGGATCGTCACCGCAAAGTCCGACAGGAACTCGAGCAGGAACGCCTCGAACTCGTCGTCGGCGCGGTCGATCTCATCGATCAGCAGGACGACGTCCTGGTGGGTGCCGGGCTCGAGCGCATCGAGCAGCGGGCGGCGCAGCAGGAACCGCTCCGAGAACAGCTGGCCCTCGTCGACACCGCCCTCGGCAGCCCGGAGCGCGAGCAGCTGGCGCGGGTAGTCCCAGTCGTAGACGGCGTGGTGCAGGTCGATCCCCTCGTGGCACTGCAGGCGGATCAGCCGGGAGCCCGTGGCGCTGGCCAGCGCCCGAGCCACCTCGGTCTTCCCGACCCCCGCCTCGCCCTCGAGCAGCAGCGGCTGCTCGAGGGTGATGGCGAGATATACGGCCAGCGCCAGCGCCCGGTCCGCCAGGTAGCCCTCGGCGGCGAGCGCGGCGCTCGCCGCCTCGACGGACTCGATGCCCTTCAGCGCTGCGCCCTCTGGGCCGTCACGACAGTCCCGCGGCCTCCGTCAGCGCCCGCCGGCAGAGCACGCGCGCGAGATGGCGCTTGTACTCACTGGTGGCGTTGAGATCAGCCGGGGGATCGGTCCCCTCGGCGGCGTTCTCGGCGGCGGTGGCGATGTTCTCGGCCGTCAGCGGCTTGCCCCGCAGAGCCTCTTCGACTGCGCCGGCGCGCAGCGGCACCGAGGCCATGTTCGTGAGCCCGACCCGGACGTCCTCGCAATCGTCGCCGCTCTTCTTCACGAGCGCCGACACGGCGACCATCGCCCAGTCCTCGCTGCGGCGGTTGAACTTCTCATAGCCGAAGCCCCAGCCCTCGAACGCGGGGGTGTGGATCTCGGTGAGCACCTCGCCGTGCTCGATCGACGTCTCGAGGTAGTCCTGGAACAGCTCGGCCGCCGCGATCTGACGCTGCCCGGTGCGGCCGGTGACCGTCACCGTGCCTTCGGAGATGAGGAGGATCGCCGGGAGGTCGGAGGCCGGGTCACCGTGCGCGAGGGAGCCCCCGATCGTCCCGCGGTTGCGCACCTGGGGATCGGCGATCGTACCCGCCACCCGGGCCCACACCCCGAGCTCGGGCGTGTGCTCGACGTCGGCGTGCGGAGTCAGCGCGCCGATCCGGACCTTGCCGTCCTCGCGCTGGATCCCGTGCAGCCCGGGGATCTTGCGCATGTCGACGAGCAGCGACGGAGCCGCCAGCCGGAGCTTCATCAGCGGGATCAGCGAGTGCCCGCCGGCGAGCAGCTTGGCATCCTCGCCGTTGTCGTGGAGCATCCGAATCGCCTCCTCGAGCGACTCGGGCGCGGCGTAGTCGAACTCAGCGGGGATCATGCCGACACACCTCCTTTGGCCTCCTGGATCGCCTCCCACACGCGCATCGGGGTGAGCGGCATGTTGATGTACGTGACGCCGAGCGGGCGCAGGGCGTCGATCACGGCGTTCGTCACCGTGGCGCTGCCCGCGATCGTCCCGGCCTCGCCCACGCCCTTGACGCCCATCGAGTTGACCGGCGACGGGGTCACGGTGCGGTCGGTCTCGAAGCTCGGGAGCTCCGCGGCCGTCGGCAGCGCATAGTCGACGAACGTGCCGGTGACGAGCTGGCCCTCCTCGTCGTAGTGGACGCGCTCGTACAGCGCTTGGCCGATCGCATGGGCGACGCCGCCGTGCACCTGACCGTCGATCAGCAGCGGGTTGATCGCGTTGCCGCAATCGTCGACGGCGACGTAGCGCAGCAGCTTGATCTTGCCCGTCTCCGGATCGAGGTCGACGACGGCGGCGTGGGCGCCGAACGGGAACACGAAGTTCTCCGGCTCCCAGAACGTGGTCGCCTCCAGCCCGGGCTCCATGCCGTCGGGCACTTGGTTGAGGTAGGCGGCGCCGGCCACCTCGGCCAGCGTCATGCCCTTGTCGGGCGAGCCCTTGACCGCGAACTTGCCATCGGTCACCTCGATGTCCTCGGGGGCGGCCTCGAGCTTGTGCGCGACGATCGCCTTCGCCTTCTCCTGGATCTTGACGGCGCACCGGGCGAGCGACTCACCGCCGACGGCGAGCGACCGCGAACCGTACGTGTTGCGGCCCTCCGGGCCGGTTCCGGTGTCGCCGTGGACGATCTCCACGACGGCCGGATCGACGCCGAGCCGATCGGCCACGATCTGAGCGAACGAGGTCTCGTGACCTTGTCCGTGCGGCGAGGAGCCGGTGTACGCGGTGACGGCGCCCGTGTTGTGGACGCGGACCATCGCCGACTCCCAGAAGCCGGCCTGGTTGCCGAAGCCCTCGGGGCCGACGACCCGGGTGGGGGCCAGGCCACAGATCTCGGTGTAGGTGCAGAACCCGAGCCCGCGGTAGATGCCCTGGGACCGCAGCTCCTCCTGCTCGGAGCGGAACGCGGCGACGTCGACGTGCTCGAGCAGCTTGTCGAGCGCCTTGTGGTAGTCGCCGGAGTCGTACACGACGCCGATCGGGAGCTCGGCCGGGAAGTCCTCCTTGGGGATGAAGTTCTTACGCCGGATCTCGAGCGGGTCCATCCCCAGCTCGGCGGCCGCCTGGTCGAGCGTCACCTCGATCATGTGGGTGGCCTCGGGGCGGCCGGCGCCTCTGATCGCGTCGGTCGGGCACTTGTTCGTGAACACCCCGACGATGTCGGTCTGCAGCGCCGGCATCTTGTACACGCCGCTCATCACGAACGCCCCGAGCGCCGGGATCGTCGGCGTCAGCAGCATGTTGTAGGCGCCGAAGTCGGCGATGATCTTCACGTGGAACGCGGTGATCGTGCCGTCGTTCTTCAGCCCCATCTTCGTGTACGCGATCTGGTCGCGGCCCTGGTGGGTCGTGGCCATGTTCTCGGAGCGGGTCTCGATCCACTTCACCGGGTGGCCGAGCTTGCGAGACGCCCACGCGCACAGGACCTCCTCGCCGGTCATCTGGAGCTTGGCGCCGAAGCCGCCGCCGACCTCGGGGGCCACCACGCGCACGCGCTCCTCGCTCATGTTGAGCAGCAATGCGAGGAACAGGCGGACGAAGTGCGGAACCTGGGTCGACGTCCAGACGGTGAGCGAGCCGGCCCGGTAGTCGGCGAGCACGCCTCGGGGCTCGATCGGCGCGCCCGCGGTCCGGTGATTGACCACGCGGCGCTCGACGATCACATCGGCGGCGCTGAAGCCGGCCTCAAGATCGCCGCCGCCGAGCGACCACTCGTGCGTCTTGTTGGTGCCGAGCTCCTCGTGGACGAACGGGCCGCCCTCGAGCGCCCGCTCCGGATTGGTGATGACCGGCAGTGGGTCGTACTCGACGGCCACCAGCTCGGCGGCGTCGACGACCCCGTAGCGATCGTCGCCGATCACGACCGCGACCGGATCTCCGACGTGCCGGACCTCGCCCCTGGCGAGCGGCCAGTGCTCGGGGTTGTTCACCTCGGTGTCGGGCGGGACCCAGGCCATCGGCAGCGGGCCGGCCAGGTCCGTGAGGTCCTCGCCGGTGAACACGGCGTGGACGCCCGGGTGCTCCTTGGCACCCGAGGCGTCGATCGAGACGATCTTCGCGTGCGCCTCGGGCGAGCGCACGAACGCGCACCACAGCGTGGTGGGAAGCGAGATGTCGTCGACGTAGCGGGCCCGGCCGGTGATCAGGCGCGGGTCCTCCTTGCGCCTGAGCGAGCGGCCGACGTGGGCGCCGCCGTTGGATGGCGCTTCGGTGACGCTCATGCCCGCGCCTCCGAGATCGTGGCCGACTTCGCCTTGGCCGCGTCGAGCACCGCCTTGACGATGTTGTGGTAGCCGGTGCAGCGGCAGAGGTTGCCCTCGAGCCCGTGGCGGACCTCTTCCTCGGTCGGATTCGGGTTGTCGGCCAGCAGCCCGGCGGCCGCCATGATCATGCCCGGCGTGCAGTACCCGCACTGCAGTCCGTGGTCGTTCCAGAATGCCTCCTGGAGCGGATGCAGCCGGTCCTCGGTTCCCATCCCCTCGATCGTCGTCACCTCAGCCCCGTCGGCCTGGACCGCGAGGACCGTGCACGACTTGACCGCACGACCGTCGATGTGCACCGTGCAGGCGCCGCAGTTGGAAGTGTCGCAACCGACGTGGGTCCCGGTCAGGCCCAGATTGTCGCGGAGCGCGTGCACGAGCAACAGCCGCGGCTCCACCTCGAGGTGATGCTCTGTGCCATTGACGTTGAGGCGCACCGATACGGAACTGCTCATGCCTCTCTCTCCTCCTCTGGTTCCGGAGCCTTGTCCTCTGCGTCGCCGCAGGTCCTCGGGGATCGACCTTACTCCACTCGGTAAGGCGGGGCAAAGCGATCGGGTCAGGCCGGCGACGCGCGGTGCATCGCCACCCCAGCAATCACGCACGCAACGCCAAGCGCCTCCGTCACGCTCGGCACCTGCGCGAGCACCACGAGCCCCACGACGGTGGCGGCGGCGGGCAGCAGCGAGACCATCAGCGAGTACGTCGCCCGCGCCAGGCGGGCCATTGCCAGCTGGTCGGTCACGTACGGGATCACCGACGAGGACACGCCGACACCGATCCCGGACAGCAGCGCGACCGGGTCGGTGAACGCCCGCGTCGCCGCCCAGCCCGCCACCGGCGTCACGGCCACCGCGGCGATCAGCATCGCCGCGGCGAGGCCGTCGATGCCGCTCACCGTCCCGTCCCGGGCGATGCGGTGGGCGAGCACGATGTACGCCGCGAACAGGACCGCGTTCGCGGCCGCGAACGCCAACCCCAGCGGCTCGATCGCCAGCCGCGGATGCACGAGCAGGTACACGCCGGCGACCGCCATCGCCAGCGCTGCGACATTGCGCGGCGTGCGCGCGCCGAGCGCCGCGAGCCCGATCACCGGCACGAACTCGATTGCCGCCACGGTCCCCAGCGGCAGCCGGTCGATCGCCTCGTAGAAGCAGCAGTTCATCGCGGCCAGCACCCCGCCCCAGGCGAGCAGCGTGCGCCGCGCGGGCGTGCCGGCGGCCGGCAGCACGCCCCACGGCGCCCGCCACACGGCGAAGATCACCGCGGCCGAGGCGATCCGCAGCCACGCCACGCCGAGCACGTTCAGCCGCGCGAACAGAAGCACGGCGAATGACGGGCCGAGGTAGTGGAACAGGGCGCTGACGATGAAGTACGCCTGCGGCGGCACGCCGGCATCGTCGCCCGGATCGTCCCTCGCGTACATGGCCATTCGACGGTAGTCTGTGTTATATGCCTACGAATCCACGGCCTTTACTCGATCAGGCCAATCAATCGTTGCTGAAGGAACTGCAGGCCGATGCCCGGCTGTCACTGGCCGAGCTGGGCCGCCGCGTGGGGCTGTCGGCGCCCGCGGTGGCGGAGCGGATCGAGCGCCTCGAGCAGCACGGCGTGATCCGGGGCTACCGCGCCGACATCGACCCCGCCGCCGTCGGCTTCCCGCTCAGCGCGGTGATCCGGGTCCGCCCGGCGCCGCGCGAGCTGCGCAAGGCCGCGGAGGTGACCCAGCGTCTGGCCGAGGTGGTGGAATGCCACCGGATCACGGGCGAGGACTGCTTCCTCGTCACCGCGCATGTGCGGTCGGTGATCCACCTCGAGGAGGTGATCGACCAGATCGCCGCCTACGGGCAGACGACGACCTCGATCATCCAGTCCTCGCCGGTGCCGGCGCGGGGGATCGCGCTGGAGGCCGCGGCCGACGAGGGGCTGCGCGCCGTCGGTTAGCTCGTGGTAGCCCTTGCGGGGGGCGGGCCACCGCGGTGTGCGGCGTCCGTGGCGTGCGGGGACACGGCCTCGGCGTTTTGAAACGGCGGCTGGGGAGCGGGGTCACGAGCGCCAGCCTGGCGAGCCTTAACGTCACGCGGTGCCACCGGACCCCGATCGACGTAACGCCAGGGTCGCTCACGAGCCTTAACGTCACACCGTCCGATCGGCGGTGGCAGCGTGTAACGAAAAGGCTCGCCGGCCGCCGCGCCGGCACAGACCACCCGCGCATCCACCCGTGGCACCTCCCGGTGCGACGGTGCACACGTGCGCGACCCCTGCCGCGACGGCCGTCAGGCGGCCGGCTTGACCGCGCGGACCTGGTAGATCGACGCCCAGCCGGTGACGAACCCGAGCCGGGCGGCGCGCAGGTACAGCTTCCAGACCCGGGCGCGCTCCTCCCCGGCCAGGCGGACCGCCTCGTCGTAGCGGTCCTCGTAACGCTGGATCCAGTGGCGCAGCGTCTCCGCGTAGTCCTCGGGCAGGCCCTCGACGTGGTTGATCGCGAAGTCGGCCCGCTCGAGTGCCTGCGCGATCCGCGACAGCGGCAGCGGCACGCCGTCAGGGAACACGAACCGCTCCGAGAACGCGCCCTCGTCCTTGGTGTCGAAGTCCTTGAGCTTGGCGATCCCGTGGTTGAGGAGCCGGCCACCGGGGCGCAGCAGGCCGGACAGGGTGCGGGCGTACAGGTCGATCCGCTCCTCCCCCACGTGCTCGACCATCCCGATCGACACGATCGCGTCGAACGACGACTCCGAGATCTCGCGGTAGTCGGCGACCCGGAACTCGACCAGGTCGGCGACGCCGGCGGCCTCGGCGCGCTCTCGCGCGAGCTGGGCCTGCGGCTCGGACAGCGTCACGCCGAGCACCCGGGCCCCGTGGCGGCCGGCGGCGTGGATCGCGAAGCTCCCCCACCCGCAGCCGACGTCGAGCACGCGCTCGCCGGGCTGGAGGTCCAGCTTCGTGCAGACGAGCTCGCGCTTGGCGTCCTGGGCTTCCTCGAGGGTCGTCGCGCCGCGCGAGAACACGGCGCAGCTGTACGTCATCGTCTCGTCGAGGAACAGCGCGAAGAACGCGTTGCCGGCGTCGTAGTGGTGGCGGACCGCCCGGCGGTCGCGCGCGATCGTGTGGCGCTGCCCGCGCAGGCGCAGCTCGGTGGCCGGTGGCCGCGGCGGGCGGACGATCCCCGTCGCCCGGGCGAGCGCGGCGAACAGCCGGGCCTGCTGGGCGAGCCCGATCTCCGGCGGCTCGAGCGTGTCGACGATGCGCAGCGCCGCGTCGAGGTCATCGACCTCGATCAGCCCGGCCGCGTACGCCCGGCCGAGGCCGAGCTCGCTGGGGGCGCGCAGCACGTGGGCGAGCGCGACCGGCGAGCTGATCGTGAAGGTCGGGGCGGCGTCGGTGGTGGCGCGGAGCACCGACCCGTCCCAGAACCGGACGGAGAACGGGCGCTCGGGGAGGGCGGTCTCGAGCTCGCGCCGAAGCGGCTGGGTGCGGCTCAGCACGCGCTCACGGCTCGGCGACGGCGAGCATCTTGCGCGGGCGGCGGTCGGGGTCCACGCGGACGACGTCCCAGGCCAGGCCCGCGATCTCGAGCAGCCGGATGATTCCCGCCGACGGGTCGAGCTGCCAGCGCTTCATCCCGTGGCGGTAGCTCGTCGGGAAGGCGTGGTGGTTGTTGTGCCATGCCTCGCCCCAGGTCGGGATCGCCAGCCAGGCGAGATTGCGCGACTCGTCGCCGGTGTCGTACGCCTGCTTGCCGAAGAAGTGGCACAGGGAGTTGATGCTGAACGTCGCGTGGTGCATGAGGAAGATCCGCGCCGCGCCGCCCCACAGGAGCCCGGTGAGGCCGCCCTTGACGCTGCCCGTGAGCAGCACGCCGAGGCCGAACACCGCGGCCAGCCCGACGATCACCCACAGCACGAACGTGTCGTTGACGAACTTGATCATCGGATCGGCGAGGAGATCCTTGGCGTAGCGGCGCTCCTCGGCCACCTCCATGTCGGAGAACACCCACCCGAGGTGGGCGTGAGCGAGTCCGCGCAGCGCGCCGAGCCAGCCGGAGCCGTGGCCGTGCGGCGTGTGCGGGTCACCGTGGTCGTCGGAGAACTGGTGGTGCTTGCGGTGCGTGGCCACCCAGTCGATCACCGGGCCCTCGGCGGCCGCCGAGCCGAGCGCGGCGAACGCGGCCCGCGTGAGCCGGTGGCACTTGAAGCTGCGGTGCGTCAGCAGGCGATGGAACCCGACGGTGATTCCGGTGCCGATCACGGCATAGCTGAGAGCGAGGATCAGCAGGTCCTCCCAGCCCAGCAGGTTGCCCGTCCAGCCGAACCACATGCCGATCGCGAGCATGACCGGGGCGCGGCGGTGACGATGCCGCTCGCGATCCGGTCGGCGACCGGCATCGCAACGGGGCGCGTCATCCCGACCGGCTCGGCAGATGGCTGCTCGACCGTCGTCGGCGGGGGCTCTGTGGGGGCTAGCGGGGCCAATGATTCTCCTGGTTGGCGGTGGCCCGAGATGTGTCGGGTCGTTGTGCGCACCACTCCCCCACGAAAGCGACCGCGCGGCGCTCTTCGAGCATAGCCGAGATTTCGGCGCTCAACGGTTCCGGCGGAGGATCCGGAACAGCGCGCGATGTGTGCCTGAGACCGCCCCGTCGCTGTCGCGCGCGGCGATGAGCGCCGTGTAGCGGCCGGGCCGCAGGCCGTGCAGGCGCAGATGGAGCACGTTCGCGCCGGCGCGAACCGAGAACCTGAACGCGCGCTTGCGGATCAGGCGCCCCGCGGCGCGCCGGTCGACGGTCACGGTGAGCGTGGAGGCCACGGACACCGTCAGCGTGAGGCGGCCCGCGCGCGCATGAACGGTGATCAGCGACACCCGTGCGGCGGGACTTGGCCGGGTGGACCCGGCCACGAGGGCGGGATCGGCCGCGTGGGGATCGGCGTCGGCGGGACGACGGGCGTCAGCTTGCCGATCGTGAACGCCGCCACCTGGTTGCCGTGCGGCGACGAACAGGCGGCCGCCGCCGGCGCTCGGCGAGGCGAAGTGGTCGAACGAGAGCAGCGTGTCCGAGAACACGGTGGCGCCGGTCGCCGGGTTGACTCCGTACAGGATCCCGTTGTGCCAGTTGGTCGACCACACGAGGCCGCCGGCCATGATCGGAGGCCCGATTCCGGCCGACGGGGCGCTGAAGCCGGGCAGCGGCGCGAAGCTGCGCGTCGCCGTGTTGAGCGACAGCGCGTGCAGGCCGTCGGTGCAGGCGACATAGATGACCCCCGAGGCGTAGATCCCGCCGCCGAAGGCCGCCGCCGCACACCTGCGCCGCGAACACCGGGGCGCTCGGACCGTGACCGAGGCTCGCGCGCGGACAGCAGGTAGCCGACCCCCTGCTTGCCGATCTCGAACAGCAGGCCTGTGGGGAGGAACACCGGCTCGCTGGAGCCGATGTCGGCGTCGGTGTCGTCGAGGCTCGTGCCAGTCCGACCGGCGCCCAGTTGTCGAGCAGCGACATGCTCGGCCCGAGCCTGACCACCGACTCCTGCAGGTCGTACGCCGATCCCGGAGCCGTTGCCCGTGGCCGCGTACACGTCGCCGAACGGATCGACCGGCAGCCCGGTGCCCGATCCCCACACGGCCCCGCGCAGGCTGTGCGGATCGGCCTCGAAGCTCCGCAGCGGGCCGGCGCCGGTCTCCGGCTGCGCGACGACCCAGCCGTGGTAGCTGCCGCAGTCGCCGGCGTGGCCGCCGTAGCCGAACACCACCTGGCCGTCGTCGATTGCCAGCCCGGGGCGCTGCAGCAACTCGGCCGGGTCCGCGCCGGGCGGGTCGACGGCCACCGGCAGCCCCTGGGCGGGCGCGCCGGTGATGACGTCGTAGCCGACGAGGCGGTGGTGGATCGAGGACCGGTTCGAGCCGTCCCAGGTCTCGGCCACCGCGTAGATCCCGTTCGTGGCCGGGTCGATCACCGGCGTCCCGGTGATCCCGACCGTGCCGATGTCGCCGCACCCGGAGGTCGAGACCTCCGGGACCGGCGTGCCGGCGTTCTCGTGCCAGACGATCCGGCCGGTGGCGGCATCGAGCGCGTAGATCGAGTTGTTCTCGGTCGCGACGTACACGTCGGTGCCGTAGACGAGCGGCTGCCCGTAAACGTCGCCGTCGAGCGGGGCGCTCGTCTGCCACGCCTGCGTGGGCCGCAGCGGCGACGTGCTGTCGGGGTCGATGCCGGACTCGGCCGAGGTCGTGGTCGTAGGTCGTCCAGGCGGGGCTGACCGTCGCGCCCGCGGGCACCGTCAGGCCGGTGAACGCGGCCGCCACGCTGAGCACGAGGGTGGTCAGCAGGCGGGTCACGGGCAGCTCGCCTCGCTGGTGACCCGGTGGGCGCCGGCGCGAGCTCCGCCGTCGGCGGCGGGGCCCGCGGAACAGCGGATGCAGCGACGGCGGCAGCCTGCCGCCGGTCGAGAGCCACGAGCCGGCGAGGATCAGCAGCAGCCCCGCCACCGCGCCCGCGCCGGGGCGCTCGCCGAGCAGCGTCACGCCGAGCGCGACGGCGACGACCGGATTGACGTACGTGATCACGGTCGCCCGGCTAGTGCCCGCCTCGCGGATCAGGACGGTGAAGATCACGAACGCGGCGGCGGTGCACACGAGCCCGAGCACGATCACGCACGCGATCGCGCCGGCGGTGGGCGTCGTGCGCGGCGGGTCGAGCGCGGCGAACGGGGCGAGGATCACCGACGCGATCGCCAGCCCGACGCCGAGCGGGGCGCGCGGGTCGAGTCCGGCCAGGCCGTGCTTGATCACCATCGGGCCGATCGCGTAGCCGACCGCGGCGAGCAGGATCGCCGCCGTCCCGAGGAGCGCGTCGGTGCGCCCGGCGACGTCGATCCCGACCAGCGCGATCACCCCGCCGAATCCGATCATCAGCCCGAGCGCCCGGGTCGGGGTCGGCCGCTCGTCGGGGTCGAAGCGGAACGCGAGCACCGCACCGATCAACGGCACCGCGGCGATCACGATCGCGGCCAGCGACGAGGACACGTGCTCCTCGCCGGCGGCGATCAGCGGAAACGGAATCGACACCTCGGCCACCGCGTACGCGATCAGCCACCGCCACCGCCCCTTGAGCGTGTGCAGCGTGCCCGCCCGCCACGCGAGCCCGATGAGCACGATCGCCGCCAGCGTCACCCGCGCCCACGCGAGCATCGGCGGGGTCATCCCGCCCTTGACGGCGATCCGGATGAACAGGTAGGGCACGCCCCAGATCACGCTGTTCGCGGCGAACGCCAGCCACCCACGACGGCTCATGTACCGGAGTCTCGCACGCTGTCCGGTCCGGCTTATCGGCTCCTCAGGAGCTGTGTGTATCCTCGCGGCCCCCGCCGGGGAGCGCCACGTGGACGTGTGGCGTGTATGCCACGCAGGGATCTTGAGATGCGACACCATCGTCTGCGCACACGACCGTGGTCCGCCGCGCTCATTGCCGGCGCGCTGGTCGGCGCAGGTGCTGCCGGTGCCGCAGGTGCTGCTGGCGCTGTCGGTGCTGCGACGCCCCCGTGCACCGCCGGGGATGCGATCGGGACCGTCGTCGAGTCGGCCGGCCCTGCGCCGCCACTCGGCACGCCGGTATGCCGGGGCGAATCGCTGTCGACCGGTCCCGGCGGGCTCCTCACGGTGGCGCTGAACGACGGCGGCCGGATCCGGCTCGGGGCCTCGGGAGAGATCGGCGACCTCGGCCTCGGTCCGGCCGGCGACCGGCTGACGGTCGGCTCCGGGGAGATCTGGGGGGCGGCGCCGAGCCGGCACCACACGTTCGCGATCGCGCTCGGGTCGGGCGGGTCGATCGGCGTCCACGGCGCGGCGTTCACCGCCGGCCGCGCCTCGGTGTCGGCGCCGCTCGAGGTCCACGCGATCACCGGCCACGGATTCGTGCGCTACAGCCGCCGGCTGCGGATCCGCTTCCTCCCCGGCTACACGGCGATCGCCGGCCCCAACGGCGTGCGGCTGACGACCGCATGGCCGCCGGTCGAGCGTGCGCTCGTGCCGCCCGCCCAGCGGCCGCCGCGGATCGACGGCGTGCTGCTGCTCGACCCCCGGGGCGGTTCGGCCGCGCGGCTGCGGCTGGCGCTCGACCGCCCCGCCCGGGTGATCGTGCGGCTGTTCCGCGGCAACAGGGTCGCTTCGAGGTTCGTCGGACGCGGACGCGCCGGGCTCGACACCTTCGCGCCGCTCCGGCACCCGCTGCTCCCGGGGCTGTACGTGCTCACGGTCGAGGCGGTGCGCGGAGGACGGGTGTCGGTCGCGCGGCGGCTCGTGCCAGTGCGCTGACCCCGGCGCCCGGCCGGGCTCAGCAGGTCGATGACGGGGCCGACGTGCCCGGTCCGGCCGCGGGGTCATCGACGATCCCGGTCGCCGACGGGCGGCTCACCGCGCCCAGGTGGACCACGTACCACCGCGCGCGCCAGGAGATCAGCGAGGCGATCCCGAACGAGCGCTCCTCCCCGCCCTCGCGGTACACGACCCGCGCGTTCGGGAGCTCGTAGTAGCCGACGCGGTTGTAACACACGCCCGGCGGGATCCAGCGCGCGAACCCGGACGGAACGTCGACCCCGACCAGCCGCGCCCCGGCCGCGCCGGACCCGAGCAGGGCGTGGGCGGCGGCCAGATCGAGCGCATAGTCGCCCAGCAGCCGGTATTGGAAGTCCGAGGCCGGGTCGGCGATCGCCTTGAGCTGCGCGTACGCCGCCTCGGGGAAGAACGCGGGCCGGGCCCGGCGGACGGAGTCGGCGGCGACGCCGCGCCACAGGTCGCGCATCTCCGCGTGGAATGCGCGATCGGCGCTCGGGACGACGTTCGTCTGCGGGAGCGTGCCGGGGTCGCGGGTGGATCCGCGCTTCGACGCGGTGCGGAGCGCGCTCGGGGATGTCGCCGGCGGGCTCGAGAATCGACGGCTTGTGCGCCGGTCCACGGCGCCCGCGCGCCCGCATTCCTGCGTGAGTCCCGTGCCGCGGCCGGTGCTGCGGCGCGGCGCGCGTCGCTCGAGGGACGGTCCCGGACGACGAAACGCCGCTGCTCCCGGCACAGCCCGACCCGGCGGCCGCCGCCACCGCGGCGGCCACAGCGACCCGGACGGTGAGGCCAGGACCGGACACTGGAGCGCGGGACGTTACTCCGCTTTCGCCGATTGCCCGCCCCGGATCCGGGTAGGGCCAACGCCATGGCACAGAAGCTCAACGTCGCAGACCTGAAGGTCCGCAGCAGCGCGTTCGACAACCACAAGCGCATCCCGCCACGCCACGCCGGCGACGGCGAGGACGTCGCGCCGGCGCTCGAATGGACCGGCGTCCCCGACGGCACCAAGGCGTTCGCGGTCGTCGTCCACGACCCGGACGCGCCGCTCGTCCAGGGGTTCACCCACTGGGTGGCATACGGCATCCCCGGCGACGCCACCGGCCTGCCGGAGGGCGGCGGCGAGGTCACCGAGGGCCGGAACTCGTTCGGGAAGACGGGTTACAACGGCCCGGCCCCGCCGCCGAACCACGGGCCGCACCACTACTACTTCTGGGTGTACGCGCTCGACGAGGACCTCGAGCTCGAGCCCGGCCTCGACCGCGACAGGCTGCTCGCCCAGATCGAGGACCACGTGATCGAGCAGGCGCGTCTCGTGGGAACGTACGCCAACGAGGCCTGAGCGCTCGAGCGCGCGCCGCTCAGGTCTCCTGTGCGAGCCCTCGCGCGCCGTCTGCGCTGTCGAAGGCGGCGAGCGCCGGGAAGGCGAGCAGCACGGCCCCGACGCCGGCCACGCACGCGAGCCCGCCGGTGGCCACCGACGTCGCCGCGGAGGTCGCGCCCGCCACGAGCCCGGACTCGATGTCGCCGAGCCGCGGCCCGCTCGTCACCACGAGGCTGAAGACCGAGCTCATCCGCCCGCGCATCGCGTCTGGGGTGACCGTCTGGTTGATCGACCGATCGGCAGAACGCGCTGACGCCGTCCGCGTAGCCGGCCACGCACAGCAGCACGATCGCCGGGGCGATGCTCCGCACGAGGCCCATCCCGGCGATCGCCACCCCCCACGCGGCGACGGCCGACGATCACGACCCGCCCGAGGCGGCGCGCACCCGACAGCCAGCCTGAGGTGAGGATCGCGAGCGTCCCGCCGGCCGCCAGCGCCGCGTAGAGCAGGCCGGTGCCGCCGGCGCCCGAGTGGTAGACGGTCAGCGACAGCACCGCGAACAGCGACCGCGGCCATCCGAACGTCATCGCCACGAGGTCGATCGCGAAGCTGCCCGACAGCGCGTTGCTCGAGCGCACGAATCGCAGGCCCTCGAGCGATCGAACGGCGGATCGAGATCGCCGCGTCGGCGCCGCTCGGCGGGTGCGGCCCGACCGCCAGCGCCGCCCACAGCATCGCCAGGCACGTCGCCGCGTCGAGCACGTAGGCGACGCCCGGGCTGCTCGCGGCGATGATCAGCCCGCCGAAGGCCGGCCCGATGATCCCGGTCGCCTGGTACAGGCCGTAGTTGAGCGCGAGGCCGGTGCTGAGCTGATCCGGCGCGAGCGTCGCCGGCAGGATCGCCGTGCGGGTGACCGTGTCGAGCGAGACGCTCCCGGCGAGCAGCCCGCCCAGCACGAGCACGACGAGCACGGGCGGGTGCCCGGCCAGCGACACGGCGGCGAGCGCGGCGGCGGCGCGCGATCACCCCGGCCTGCGCGAGCGCCAGCAGCCGGCGACGATCCATCCGGTCGTTGAGCGCGCCCCCGAGCAGCGACACGACTGCCATCGGCCCGAGCTCGAACGCCCCGAGCAGCCCGACGAGCGCGGCCGAATGCGACAGCACGAAGATCTGGTAGGGCAGCGCCACCAGCGCAGCCTGCGTGCCGAGGTTGGACACGATCTGGCCGAGCGTGATCAGCCGGTACTCGCGCGAGGCGCGCAGCGGAGAGATGTCGATCGCGATCCGTTGCAACAGCCGCAGCATGGAGAGCGATGTGTACAGCCTTAAGGGCACCGTCAATAGGCTCTGCGCCCATCAGCACGATCGTGTTCTTTCCCGAGGGCGCCTTCGGTCCCGACGAACAACTGCGTGGGGATCGGCGACGTGCTGCGCCGGCGGGGCGACCGCGTCGTGTTCGTGGTCGAGGAGTCGTTCGCGGGCACACTCGAGGCGAAGGGATTCGAGGAGCGGCTGATGCGCCTCGCCCCGGTGCCGGACGAGCCTGAGGCGCCGGGCCAGTTCTGGAAGGACTTCATCCGCGACACCGCGCCCGTGTTCCGCGAGTCGACGCTCGCGCAGCTCGGGAGCTTCATCGCCCCGACCTGGCAGGCGCTCGTCGACGGCGCCCGGTACGTCGATCCGCGGCTGACGGAGATCTTCGGCGAGCTCGAGCCCGACGTGGTCGTCGAGGACAACGTGTGCTCGTTCCCGGCGATCCTCGCGAGCGGCATCCCGTGGGTGCGGATCGTCTCCTGCAACCCGCTCGAGGTGAAGGACCCGGCGCTGCCACCGGTGTTCTCCGGCCTCCCGCTCGATGACACGTCCCAGTGGGACGAGTTCACGGCCGAGTACGAGCAGCAGGTCGGCGCGCTGCAGGCGGAGTTCTCCGGGTTCTGCGTCGAGCGCGGCGCCCCCCCGCTCCCGGGCCTCGAGATGATCCACGACCTCCGAGTGGCTCAACCTCACGCTGTATCCGGCGGAGCTCGACTACCCGCGATCGCAGCCGCTCGGCGGCGCGTGGCACAACCTCGAGACGTGCGTGCGCGCGACCGACGAGCCGTGGAGCCCGCTCGCCGACGGCCTGGGCGCCGGAGGCGGGGACCGCCCGCTCGTGTACCTCAGCCTCGGGTCACTCGGGTCAGCCGACGTGCCGCTGATGCGCCGGCTGGTCGAGTCGCTCGCCCAGACCCCGTACCGCTACATCGTCAGCAAGGGCCCCCAGCACGCCGAGTACGAGCTGGCGCCGAACATGACCGGCGCCGAGTTCCTCCCGCAGACCTCGGTCCTCCCCCACGTCGACGCGGTGATCACCCACGGCGGCAACAACACGACGACCGAGTGCATGTGGTTCGGCAAGCCGATGCTCGTGCTCCCCGTGTTCTGGGACCAGCACGACAACGCCCAGCGCGTGCATGAGACCGGCTACGGGATCCGGCTGCCGACCTACACGTTCGACGACGCCGAGCTCGCCGACGGCCTCGCCCGGCTGCTCGGCGACGAGGCGCTCCGATCCCGCGTGGCGGCGGCCGGCGAGCGCCTGCGCCGCCGGCCCGGCACCGAGCGGGCGGCCGACCTGATCCAGCGGGTCGCCGCCGCTCCGGGGCGCCGGTGAGTCGTTTGCCGGGTCCCGGCGGCACCCAGGACCGGCTCGACCGCTGGTTCGAGATCGGCGACCGCGGCTCGACCGTGCGCGCCGAGCTGCTCGGCGGCGTGACGACGTTCCTGACGCTCGTCTACATCGTGTTCGTCAACCCGTCGATCCTCAGCGGCACGCCAGACCTGCACGGAGTGCGCCTCCAGTTCGACCAGGTCCTGGCGGTGACCGCGCTGGCCGGCGGCGTGCTGACGATCCTGATGGGCGTGTTCGGGCGCTACCCGTTCGCGCTCGCGTCGGGCCTCGGGCTGAACGCGTTCGCGGCCGCCGAGGTCGCCGCCCACAAGGTGAGCTGGTCGGCGATGATGGGGATCTTCGTGATCGACGGCGCGGTGATCGTCGCGCTCGTCGTGCTCGGCCTGCGCGAGCGGATCATCGACGCGATCCCGTTCGATCTGAAGCTCGCGATCGGGATCGGGATCGGCGCGTTCATCACGATCGTCGGGCTGAAGAACGCGGGCTTCATCGTCCAGGGCGGCGAGCTCGGCACGCTGGCGGCGCACCTCGGCACCTGGAAGCTGCTCGTGTTCACGCTCGGGCTGCTCGTCACCTGGACCCTGTACCAGCGCGGAGTGCCCGGCGCGCTGCTGATCGGGATCGTCGGCGCCACCGTGCTGGCGACGATCATCAACGCACTCGACCACTACAAGATCTGGACCGACGGCACCGCCCGCCTGCCGAAGAGCGCCTGGCTGACGAGCCCGGACCTCTCGCTCGCCGACGGCAGCCACTTCTCGTTCCACTTCGGCACGCTCGGCGGCGGCGCGGTGGCCGTGATCCTCGCGGTCGTGATGTCCGACCTGTTCGACAACGTCGGCACGTCGGTGAGCGTCGGGCGCAACGCCGGGCTGCTCGACGATCAGGGCCGGCTGCCCCGGATCCGCACCGCGCTCGGGATCGACGGCTTCGCGGCGATGCTCGGCGGCCTGATGTCGGCATCGTCGAACACGACCTTCATCGAGAGCAATGCCGGTGTGGCGGCCGGCGCCCGCACCGGCCTCGCCTCGGTCGCCACCGGCGTACTGCTGCTCCTGTGCATGTTCATCTCGCCGATCGCCGGGATCATCCCGACCGAGGCGACCGCCCAGGCCCTGGTGATCGTCGGCGTGATGATGTTCGCCCTCGTCCGCGACCTCCGCTGGGACAACACCTCCCCGCTGGCCACGTTCGCGACGATCGTCGTGATGCCGGTCACCTACAGCATCGCCAACGGAGTCGGCGTCGGGATCATCCTGCACACCGCCTCCGAGCTGCTCAGCCGCCGTCGCGTGAGCCCGCTGTTGATCGTGTTCAGCGGGTTCTTCCTGTGGTACTTCATCCACGGCACGCGTCTGAGCACGCGCCAGTCACCTCGGCCGGCGTCAGCCACCCCGGCTCGTGACCCGCGGTGATCGTCTCCCGGGCCAGCGACTGCAGCAGCGCGTTGACCGGCGCCTCGGTGCCGGTCAGGCGGGCCTGGAGGGCGATCTCGCCGTTGAGGTAGTCCGTCTCGATCGTCGGCGAGCCGCGGACGACGCTCTGCCACGACGAGCCGCCCGCCCGGCGTCCGGCCGTCGATCGGCGCGACGCCCCAGCGCGCCCAGCGGCCGGGGATGTCGTCGACGCCGGCGGCCTCCCAGGCGATGCCGGCGGCGGTGAGAACCGCCCGTGCCTCGTCGCGCGCCCGCTCGACGAGCTCGTCTGCGCCGTCGCCGTTGGCGCAGACGACCTGCACGGCATTGGCGAGGTTGGCGATCAGCTTCGCGTACTTGAAGCGCATCACGTCGGCGCGCGGCTCGCTCTCGAAGCGGGCGCCGGCGAGCGCGGCGCAGATCGCCTCGCAGCGATCATCGACACCGGCGGGGTAGCGCCCGATGTCGATCTGCCCGGTCGATCCGCGCGCCGTACGCCAGCACGACGCCCGGCTCGAGGTGGACGGTCGGCGACATCACGACCGCCGCGTAGGCGCCGGCGAACCGCCGAGCGACCACGCGCTCGTTCTCGACCCCGTTCTGCAGGCACACGACCGGCGTCCCGGCCGACGCCCCGTCCAACAGCGATTCGACCGCCGCCGCCGTGTCCTGGCTCTTGGTGGCCAGCAGTACGACATCGTCCGCCCTCAGGCCGGCCTCGGCGGGCGTCGCCGCCACCGGGATCGGGAGCGTCACCCGCTCGTCCGGGGTCTCGAGCGTGAGCCCGCGGGCCGCGATCGCCTCGCCGTGCGCGCCCCGTGCGATCAGCAGCACGTCCTGGCCCGACTGGTGCAGGCGCGCTCCGGCGACGCCGCCGATGGCGCCGGCGCCGAGCACGACGAACCTCATCGTGCGGCCGGCCGGGCTCGAACTCCGTGGCCACGATCCGCTGGTCGTGGACGCCCGCCGCCTGCGGGGAGCAGAGCCAGACGACGGGCGGGCCCATTACGGCCGGGTCGAGCAGGCTCGCGCGGATCTCGTCCGGCGCGTCCTGCGGGATCATCCCGGTCGCGGTGGCGCCGCCCGGGAGCAGGATGTTGACCGTCACGGGGCTCCCGGCCAGGTCGGCGGCCATCACCCGAGCGAGCGCCTCGACGGCGGCGCCCGACGGGCCGTAGGGGACGAACCCGCGTCGGGTCATCGTCTGCTCGTTCATCGAGATGCAGATCACCCGCCCGCCGCCGGCCGCGAGCATCCGCGGGACGACGGCCCGGGACACGAGGAACGTGCCGATCAGCTTTGTGTCGACGACCGCGCGGAACCCGTCCTCGGACACGTCCCAGAACGGCTGGGGCTCTGTCATGAACCGTGGGTTGACCGTGCGCATGCCGATCCCGGCGTTGTTGACGAGCACATCGATCGGCCCGCCCAGGCGCTGGGTCGTCTCGGCGACGGCGTCCTCGACCGACGCGGCGTCGCGGACGTCGAGCCTGACGCCCACCGCGCCGATCGCGTTCGCGGTCGCACGGGCGCGCTCGGCGTCGCGGCTCGTGAGCGCGACCCGCGCCCCGGCCTGCGCGAGCGCGTCGGCCATCGCCCGACCCAAGCCGCTCGAGCCGCCGGTGACGAGAACCCGGGTGTCATCGAGGGGCGGCATCGGCTCAGCGTACCCAGCGCCCGCCTGCGCCCCGCGGCCCCGCGGCCCCCGCGGCCCCCGCGGTCCCACCCCTCCGCGAGATAAGTACGACACCCGTCGAACAATTGATAAAGTACGACGAGCATCGAACTTCGGACGACAGGAGCCGCCCATGACCACGACCAACCTGATCGCGCGTTTCGAGACCGCCGACACCGGGCGGCGCATCCAGCTGGCCGCCGACGCGGTGGTCGCCTCCTACATCCACGCCATCTCCCCGCGCCACCAGCCGGCGCCGGCCGCAGCGGCGCCAGTGCCCGTCGCCGACCGCGAGTCCTAGCCGCAGCCGGAGTCCGACCCCGGCCGCGCGCCGTCAGCCGGTCTTGGGCTGTCTCCAGGGGCGATACCGTCGCTCATGTGCGCAACCCCGACGTGGGCGCCGGACATCGAGTACGCGTTCACGCCCAAGCCGCCGGAGCCGCTCGGCCCCTGACGCGGCCTGCCCGCCCAGGCCCCTGACGCGGCCTGCCCGCCCAGGCCCCTCGGCGAGGGCCGGGCGCACGGGCCGACCAACGCCGGGCGCGCGGGCCGACCAACGCCGGGCGCGCGGGCGGACCAACGCCGGGCGCGCGGTCGGACCAACGCCGCCGATCCTCGATGCCAAAGCTGTTGACGCCTAGGCCGGTCCCCACGCCTCACGGACGTCAATCGCATCGGCTGCCGCCCGCCGAAAGGCCGAAGGCCTGGGTATCCAACGGGACAAATAGGCCCGTTGGCGCTCGGCGGAGCGGCGCTCGCGGCCGGGGGCCGGCGGGCGCCCGCGGCAGCACGCGGGGGCGCTGGAGCGGCGTGCCGAGGCCGGCGCGGTCCTCCGCGGCGCGCAGCCGTTTTCTGTGGGCCTGGGTATCTAACGGGCCTATTTTTCCCGCCAGATACCCAGGCCCTTGGCCTTCGGGCCTGCGGGTGCCACGACGCCGTACCACCGGTTAGTGGTTAATCTTGTTTTACGGCGGATCGCGGCGATTTTCCCATCAGATACCCAGGCCCAACCGACGCGCCGGGCCGACACGGGTCGCGACGCGCCGCGCGGGGACATCCACGGTCGGGGAACCCGGGGCGCGCGAGAGCTCGAGCGACAGCTCGGGCGACGGGGCCCGGGCGCGCGGGCGGGCCAACGCCACCGATCCTCGATGCTAAAGCTGTTGACGCCGAGACCCGTCCCCACGCCTCACGGACGTCACTCGCATCGGCTGCCGCCCGCGAAAGGCCGAAGGCTGGGTATCCAACGGGACAAATAGGCCCGTTGGATACCCAGGCCCGACCCGGCGCGCCGGGCCGACACGGGTCGGGACGCGCTCGGGGATGTCCACGGTCGGGGAACTGGGGCGCGCGGGCGGCGGGCCCTGACGCGGCCGCCCGCCCGGACGCTGACGGCCGGCCCAGTCCGACTCAGACGGCGGATTTCACACTCGCGCCGGGCCACGGGTGGTATGGGTTCCCCCGTGGGCGCACCAGCCGAGCCCGCCGCCCCGCAGCGGCTGTCGGTGTCGCTGATCCTCGTGGTCTCGATGACCGCGGCGGGCGTCGTCTACCCGGTGACAGACGCGGCGCTCCACCACACCTCCCCGATCATGATTGCGACCCTGCGGGCGCTCGTCGGCGGGGCGCTGCTGACCGCCGCGCTGCCGCTGATCGGAAGCCGCCTGCCGCGGTCGCGGCGGCTGTGGCTGTGGGCGCTCGGGATCGGGATCGGCAATACGACGCTCACCCAGGTCGGCATCAGCGTCGGGACCGATCGCGCGGGAGCGGCGGTCGCCGCGGTGCTGCTCAACTCCTCGCCGTTCTTCGTGGCGCTGCTCGCCCGGGCCGTGCTGGCCGAGCCGATCACGCGGCTGCGCGCCGCGGGTCTCGTCACCGGCTTCGCCGGAGTACTGCTCGTCGTGCTGTCGGAGCCCGGCCACGTCGCTCACGGGTCGCGGCTGGTCGCCGGCTTCATCCTGTCGATGCTCGGCGCGCTCGGCTGGGCCGGTGGCGGGCTCGGAATGCGCGTCCTCAGCCGGCTCGAGCCCGACCTCGACATCCCCGGGATCACCGCCGCGCAGTTCCTGGCGGGCGGCGTGCCGCTGATCCCGATCGTGGTGGTGGCGGGCGGCTCGACCGATTGGGGGAGGCCGTCGCTGATCGCCCAGCTCACGTTCCTCGTGCTCGGCGGTCAGGTGCTCGTGTACGTGGGGTTCAATGCCGCGCTCAGCCGGTGGCCGTCGACTCGCGTGTATGCGTGGACGTTCCTGGTGCCGGCCGTCGCGGTGGTGATCGAGGCCGTGCGCGGGCGGCTGCCGGGCGTCGGCGCCACGATCGGAGTTGCGGTCGTGATCGCCGGCGTGGCGATCGTCAACCATCCGCGCGCCGAGTCGCCGCCGTAAATGGTTATCGTGTCCGGCGGGTGCCCTTCTTCGGACACAAGACGCGCCACGAACGGGAGTGGGAAGAGGTCCGATCCTCCGCCCAGGACGACCTGGTCGCGCTCGGCGAGGATATCCGGGCGCTCGACGTCGACATCCAGATGCCGAACAGCTCGGCCGAGGCCAAGGAGCGCTACGAGCAAGCTCTCGAGGCCTACCAGCGGGCGAGCGACATCTTCGACCGCGCCGAGCGGCCGGAGGACCTGGCGCCGGTCAGCGAGACGCTCGAAGAGGGCCGGTACGCGATGGCCTACGCGCACGCGCTGCTCGAAGGCCGCCCGCCCCCTGAGCGGCGGCCACCGTGCTTCTTCGATCCTCGCCACGGCCCCTCGACAGAGGATGTCCAGTGGGCGCCGGCGGGCGGCAGCGAGCGGCCGGTCCCGGCCTGCGCGGCCGACGCACTGCGGATCAAGGAGGGCTTCCAGCCGCACGGACGCCAGGTCACCGTCGACGGACGCCCCACCGACTACTGGAACGCGCCGCGCCACTACGGGCCGTGGGCTGGCGGCTACTTCAACGGGTTCGGAGGCGGCGGTCTGATGTCGACGCTGCTGATGGGATCGGCGCTCGGCGCCGGACTTGGGATCGGCGGGGACATCGTCGGCGGGCTGTTCGGAGACGGGGACGGGGACGGCGACGGCGGGCTGTTCGGAGACGGGGACGGCGACGGCGGCGGGGACTTCGGCGGGGACGGCGACGGGCTGTTCTGAGTCTCACCCGGCGGCCGGTGCGGGCCGGTGTGGCCCGCCGCGGCAGCCGCGTTCGCGGCCCAGTAGCGGCTGAGCCGGCGGGCGTGGAGGTCGGCGTAGCCGTGCAGCGCCTCGAGCAGGGCGACCTCGGGTGCCGACAGCGCCGGGTGCCAGAGGTCGACGATCAGCACGATCCGGTCCTCGCCGGTGTGGTTCCAGGCCTCGTGCTCGAAGTGGTCGTCGAACACCAGGCAGCGCCCCGCCTCCCAATGGCGCGTTTCGCCGCCGACCCGGATCGCGCAGTCGCCGTCGGGAACGCTGATCCCCAGGTGGCAGCGCACGCGGAGGTTGGTCGGCCCGTGGTGGGCGCTGATGTGCGTGCCCGCGCGCATCCGCGAGACGTACACGAGCCCGGCCATCGTCCGCACGGCACCGAGCGCGTCGATCCCGCGCGCGGTCACCGGGCACGCGGCGCACACGTCGTCGCGGCGGCGCCCGCGCTCGTAGAGGAACACGACGTCCCAGTCGCCAGTCCGTCCGATCCGCTCGCTCTCGCGGTGGAAGCGCGCCGCGTCGAGCGCGAGAATCTCCGCGCGGATCGCCGCGTGACGGGACTCGAGGTACGTGACGAGCGGGAACGCCGACGGATTGAGCCACGGCTGGGCCGGCAGTTCCGGGTAGATCCCGCCCGCCGGGTCATCGGCGAGGCTCTCGACGTAGCGAAGGAAGCGTTCCCGGTCCCGGTCCCAGGCTGCCGGCGGCTCGGCGCGCCCGCCGGCGGCGTCCTCGCCGCGTGGCCGCTCGATCAGCGCGAGCCACTCGTCGTAGCTGGACCGCTTGTCCCAGGCGGTCCCCAGCGCGGTGAGTCGTTGGCGCGCGAGCGCCGTCCATGCGGTGGCGACCGCGTCGTCGCCGGCGTCCCGGGCGAGCCGGGCGAGCCAGGCGCACGGCTCGGCGAGCACGGGGCACGCGGCGGCGACGATCGCCATCCGGCCTGAGCGCTGCTCGACGGGGGCCCGGAGTGCCGCCAGGTAGGCAGCGCGGATCCGAGCCTCGTCGGCCTCGGTGAACGCGGCGAGCGCGGGCACGAACGCCGGCACCGCGATCCTCTCGGGGTCGAGGTGGCGAGCGAGGTCGCGCACCCGCGTGAGCCAGCGGCCCGGCGATCCGTCGGGGGACTGGGCCTGGTCGGCGAGGTTGGCCATGTGCAGCAGGACGAGCGCGTCGAGCTCGTCGCGGGACGGGGGCCCCCCGAGCAGAGACTCCCCGAGGGCCGCGTCGTCGGCCGCCGACGCCCGGGTCGGCAGGTCCCGGGCCCACAGGTGGGTGCCGGCGAACAGCGGCCCGCGGGGCGTGACCGAGAACAGGTGGGCGAGCCGCTCGGCCTGCCCTCCCGCGACCCCTGCAACCTCGTGCCGCCGGGTGGGTGCGACGAGCCGCTCGTGAAACGCCTCCGTGCCGTACACGCTGTGGACGAGCGCAGCGTGCTGGAGGATCGCCGGCTGGCCCCAGCGGCGCAGGATGGCGGCGGTCCCGATCAGGTGGTCGAGCAGCGTGCGCCCGCCGGCGTGAGACGTGGCGTCGGCGCCCCGGTCTCGCAGGAACGTGACGATCGCGTCGGCGGTCGCGTCCGCGCTCGGGTCCAGGGCGGGGTCCACGTCCCCATGATGCCGGGGCCGATCAGTCGCCGGAGCGCTGGCGCGTCGTCTCGAGCAGGTTCGCCTGCACGTGCTGGAGATGGTCCTCCATTGCGGCGACCGCCTCGGCCGCGTCCCGCGCACACAGAGCCTCGACGAGCCGGACATGCTCGGCCTGGTAGGCCTCGCGCCGCTCGCGGGAGTCGTTGCGCATCTTCAGGTTGCCCCAGATCTCTCCCTTGCGGGCCCGCTCGACCATCCCGTACATCGCCACCAGCAGCTGGTTGCGGCCGGCCGCCACGATCGCGTGGTGCAGGGCGAAGTCCCACACCTCGAACTCGGCCGCATCTTCCGCTCGGGCGCCGCCCGCCAGGCACCGGCGCATCTCGTCGAAGTCGCGCTGGGTCGCCCACGCCACGACGAGCGGCAACACCTGCGGCTCGATCAGCCGGCGTGCGGCCATCACGTCGCCCGGTCCCACCTCGGTGACGCTCTGCCCAGCCCCGTCGGCCCCGCCATCGGTCGCCCCCGCCCTGAGGAACGTGCCCCGACCGACCTCGCGGGAGATCCGGCCCTCGGCCTCGAGCACGGTGAGCGCGTGGCGCACCAGCGTCCGCGTCACCCCGAGCTCGGCCGCGAGGCTGCGCTCGTTCGGCAGTCGTCCCCCGGGCGCGAACGACGGATCCTTGCAGCGGGACAGGATCACCCGCGCGAGGTCCCGGCCGTATGCCGGCGGCTGAGGCTGGGCGGGGGGTGGTGAGAGCGCCATGTCGTCGTGCGGGGTTGGCATCGGCTGGCGGAGCCGGAGTGGTCATTAAAGCCAAATAAACGAAAGCGAGCGCAACCAATCCTACCTTCGACGCGCCCGCTCACATTCGTCCAGGTTGCCCATTGACTTGTCCGCTGGGCAGTTGTACGTTGCCAACCAATCCGACTAATCGGAACCAATGAGTTCCGACCGGTCGCGTTGGCAGAGAGGAGAGACCACAGTCGTGAGACTCGCAACCGTGACCACGGAGAATGGCCTGCGCCTGCACGTGCGCGGCCGAAGCGGCCACGTCGACGTGGCGGAGGCCACCGGCGACAGCCGCCTAGCGGACCTCGACGCCGTCTTGGCCGGCGGACCCGCGGTGCTCGAATTGGTCGGCCACGCCGCGCACGAGGAGGGCCGTGAGCTGACCGACGACGAATACGGCCCGGCCGTCCCGTCGCCCCGCCGGATCCTGTGCTTCGGGGTCAACTATGTCGAGCACGCGATCGAGGGAGGGCGCAAGCCGACGACGTGGCCGGAGGTGTTCGTCCGTGGCGCTGACTCGGTGGCCGCGCCGTACGGCGATCTCGTGCTCCCGGCATTGACGTCTCGCTTCGACTTCGAGGGCGAACTCGGGCTCGTCGTCGGCCGGGGTGGCCGATACATCCGCGCCGAAGACGCGCTCGACGCCATCATCGGATACACGATCGTGATGGACGGCACGGCCCGCGAATGGCAGCGTGCCTCCACCCAGTGGACGCCGGGCAAGAACTTCGACGGCACCATGCCGATCGGCCCGGAGATCGTCACCACCGACGAGCTCGACGCGTCCGACGTGCAGCTGACGACGACGCTCAACGGCGAGGTGATGCAGTCGGCGAGCACCGCGCAGATGATCTTCAACATCCCGCGGTGCGTCGAGTACGTGTCGTCGTTCACCACGCTGCGACCCGGCGACGTGATCGCGACCGGCACCCCTGGTGGCGTCGGCTTCGCGCGCACGCCGCCGATCTGGCTGCAGCCCGGCGACGTGCTTGAGGTCGCCGTCGAGGGAGTCGGACGCATCGCCAACCGGGTCGTGACCGAGAACGGCAACCACCACGCGAACTGGCCGTGGGTTCCGCCCGTCTCGGACAAGGCCACGTTCTAGCTCAGCACTCGTGCGCACAGAGGAGAGAACCATGTCTGCAAGCAGCTCAACAGGCAGCTCACGCCGGGCCTGGGTTGCGGCCCTCGCCGTCGCGTCGCTGGCTCTCGCGGCGGCCGGCTGCGGAAGCGGCTCGTCCAGCGGATCCGGCGGTGGCTCGAGTGGCGGATCGGGCGGCGGCTCCGGCGGCGGATCGACGCTGACGGTCGCCGACGTCGCCCCGTTCACCGGCACCGACGGCGCCCTGGGCCCGACCTACCTCGTCTCCTGTGACGCCGCGACGCAGGCGATCAACTCCGCCGGCGGCGTGCTCGGCGATCACCTCAACTGCAAATCGGTCGACACCCGCGGCGATCCCGCCGACGCGGTGCCCGCCGTCCATCAGATGTACGCGTCGGGGAGCCCGACGCTGATCATCGGCTGCACCTCCGACGAGGCCGCATCCGTCGTGCCGATCTTCACCGCCAACCACACGGTGTCGTTCTGCATGACCGGTCAGTCGGAGTTCGACCACGTCAAGTTCCCGGACTTCTACCGACTCGTGCCACCCGACCTGTCGGAGTCCTACGCGATGATCGCGATGGCCCAGAACAAGGGGTACAAGCGCATCGCGCTGGCATTCGGCAACGACATCGGCTCGCAGACGTTCGTCGGCCCGGCGATCGCCGCGATCAAGAAGGCGGGCATGACGCTCGTCGCCAACGAGACCCTCGATCTGAGCGCCACGACCTTCCGGACCGAGGCGGACAAGATCGTGTCGGCCAAGCCCGACGTGATCCTGACCGAGGCCCTCGGCCCAAGCGAGGCGTCGTTCCTGAGCGAGGTCAAGCAGCTGGGCGGTGGCAAGCTCCCGCCGGTCATCGGCACCTCGGCGACGATCTCCCCGGACTGGTACAAGTCAGTCGCGGCCGCCGTCGGCGCGAGCACGCTGGCCTCCGGCTTCTCCGCCGACAACCTCGTCACGGAGACGAGCGGTCCCGCGTTCCAGGCGTTCTCCAAGGCGATGTTCGCCGAGAAGGGCAAGGTCGGCCAGACCGGCAACTTCTCGACCTACCTGACCGCGCCGGGAGCCGTGCATCTGTACGACGGGATCAACCTGGCCGCCCTCTCGATGCTGGCCGCGAAGAGCACCTCCCCGACGACGTGGACGCCGTGGATCACCAAGATCGGCGACGGGGTGGCCGGCGCGACCGTCGTGCACTCGTTCGCCGCGGGCGCCGCCGCGCTCAAGGCGGGCAAGCAGATCCGCTACGAGGGACCGGGCGGCCCGACGAACTTCGACGCCTACCACGACTCGGCCGGCCTGTTCCAGGTCGACACCTACGGAACCGACGGCTCGGTCAAGGTCGCCGGCAACATCTCGGTGAGCCAGCTGCGGTCACTCGGCCTCTGAGCCCGGGTCGTGCTCGCCGTCGGCAGCATCCTCGTCGCCTCGGTCGGGTTCGGCTTCGTCACCGCCGCCGTCCTGGCTCTGGCGGCGGTGGGGTTCACGCTGCAGTTCGCGGTCACGAACATCCTCAACCTCGCCTACGGGGCGGCGATGATCGTGGCCGCGTACGCGGCCTATGCGCTCAACACGCACGGCGTGAACATCTGGATCGCGGCGCTCGCGGGTGTGGCCGCCGGGGCCCTGTTGTCGGTGTTCCTCAACAACGTCGTGTACACGCCGTTCCAGCGTCGCGGGAGCTCGCCGATCGCGATGGTGATCGTCTCCCTCGGGATGACGCTGATCCTCGAGTTCGGCACCCAGGCCCTGGCCGGCGCGACCAACGTCTCCTACCACATGAGTCAGGGCGCGACCGTGAGTGCCGGGTCGATCCAGCTCACCGTCGTGCAGCTCGTGATCATCGGTCTGAGCATCGTCGTGATGGCACTCGTGCACGCCCTGATCCGCTACTCGAAGCTCGGCAAGGCGATGCGGGCGACTGCCGCGAATCGCGACCTCGCCCGCAACTGCGGGATCCGCACCGGCCGCGTGGTCATGCTCACGTGGCTGATCAGCGGCGCCCTGTGCGGGCTGGCCGGCGTCACGTTCGCCATGAACTCCGGCACGTTCGGCGCCACCAGCACCGACCTGTTCCTCGTGCTGATCCTCGCCGCCGTGTTCCTCGGCGGCCCCGGCGAGCCGTACGGGGCGATGCTCGGCGCGCTCGTGATCGGGCTGGCGACCGAGGTCAGCGCGGCGATCGTCGTGTCGGATTACAAGGACGTGATCGCGTTCGTCATCCTGCTGGCGATGTTGGCGGTGCGCCCCACCGGGCTGCTGGGGGCGCGGGCTGAGGCCGGGAGGACCTGAGCCGTTGGTCTACTACATCACCAATCTGCTGGTCTACGCCGGCGTCGACGCGATCGCCTGCCTCGGCCTCAGCGCCCAGTTCGGCGTGGGCGGCGTCACCAACTTCGGCTTCATCATCTTCCAGGCCGCCGGCGCGTACACGGCCGGGGTGCTGTCGCTCCCCAGCTCGAGCGCGAACGGCGGCTTTCAGACGTACGTCCTCGGCTGGAACCTCCCGTTCCCTCTGCCGTGGATCGGGGCGGCGATCGTCGGCGGCCTGCTCGCGATCCCGTTCGCCTCGATCGTCGGACGGCGGCTGCGCGGCGACTTCGCCGCCGTCGGCCTGCTGGTCACCGCGGTGATGTTCAACCTGCTCGTCAACAACTACACGCCCCTGTTCAACGGCGCCGCCGGGCTGTCGCTCGTGCCCTCGCCGCTGCAGAGCCACTTCAACCCGCAGTCGGCGTCCTACCAGTGGGTGTACGGCGCGGTCGCGATCCTGCTCGCGCTCGCCACGTACTGGTTCGTCCAGCGGATCACCCAGGCGCCCTTCGGGCGGACGCTGCGCGCGATGCGCGACAACGACCTCGTGGCCGACTCGCTCGGCAAGAACCTGCGCTCGCTGCGCACCTCCTCGCTGATCATCGGAGGGGCGATCGCCGGCCTGTCCGGCGGCGTGCTCGTCGGCTTCATCAACCTGTGGGATCCGCAGGCGTGGGGCTACGCGGAGACCGTCGTGCTGTTCGCGGCGGTGATCATCGGCGGTCTCGGCAACCACCGCGGCGCGATGCTCGGGGCGCTGCTGGTGCCGGTGGCGTTCGAGGAGGCCACGCGCTACATCCCGCCCGTCAGCGGCAACCCGAACCTCATCCCGGCGCTGCAGTGGGTCGTGATCGGCTGCCTGATCCTGCTGTTCCTGTGGTTCCGGCCGGAGGGGATCCTCCCCGAGCGCCGGCGCAAGCTGTCGACCCGCCCGCTGCCGAGCGAGACGACGATCGGCGCTCCTGAGGCGGACGCGGTCGACGGTCACGCCGTGGCGGTCGACGGTCACGCCGACGCGGTCGACGGTCACGCGGGGCCCGCTGCGGTCCTGGCCGCGGCGCGGGGGCTGGAACCGCCCGCCGACCCGCCCGCAGGCGAGGTGATCCTTGAGTGCCGCAACCTCGTCCGCACGTTCCATGGCGTGGCCGCCGTCGACGGCGTCTCGATGGCCTTTGACCGCGGGCGCCTGACCGGCATCATCGGGCCCAACGGCGCCGGCAAGTCGACGGTGCTGGCGCTGCTCGCGGGGACGCTGCCGGCGACGAGCGGCGAAGTGCTGCTGAGGGGCGAGGACGTCACCCCGCTCCCCGCCTACCGCCGCGCGCGCAAGGGCCTCGTCCGCACGTTCCAGCTCGCCAGCGAGTTCAAGCGGCTGACGGTGCTCGAGAACCTCGTCGTCGCGATCCCCGGTCAGGTCGGCGAGACCTTCCGCGGTGCGATGCGCGGCCGCCGCCACTGGGGCGCGCAGGAGCGGGCTTCGATCGAGCGCGCCGAGGCGATGCTCGAGCGCTTTGGCCTGCTGGCGCTCGCCGATCGCTATGCCGGCGACCTGAGCGGTGGACAGCGCAGGCTGGTGGAGCTCATGCGCGCGCTGATGGCCGAGCCCGACGTGCTGCTGCTCGACGAGCCGATGGCCGGGATCCACCCCCTGCTCGCCCACCAACTCGGGATGCAGCTCGTGCGCCTGTGCGAGGAGGGCACGACCGTGATCATGGTCGAGCACGAGCTCTCGATCATGGACGAGTTCTGCGACCCCGTGTTCGTCCTCGCCGACGGCAAGGTACTCGCCGAGGGCACGATGGCCGCCCTGCGCGCGAAGGAGGAGGTCGTGGAGGCATACCTTGTCGGTTGAGCCCGTCAGCGCCGACGAGCTGCTCAAGGACCGCGTCGAGGGGATCGAGCTCCGCACCGAGGAGCTGACCGCCGGCTACAACGGCAGCCCCGTCGTCCACGGGGTCTCGATCGGCGTCGCCGCGGGCGAGATCGTCTCGATCGTCGGTCCCAACGGCTCCGGCAAGAGCACCCTGCTGAAGAGCATCGTCGGCGTGGTCGAGACGCTGTCGGGCTCGGTGCGCCTCGCCGGCCGCGACGTCACCGGCTGGGCGCCCGAGAACATCGCCCGGATCGGCGTCGGCTACGTTCCCCAGATCGACGACGTGTTCGCGCCGCTGACCGTCCGCGAGAACCTCGAGATGGGCGGCTACCTCCTCCCGTCCCGCGAGGTCGAGCCGCGCATCGTGCACGTGCTGTCCGTGTTCCCGCGGCTCAGCCAGATGGTCGGACGCCGCGCGGGCAAGCTGAGCGGCGGCGAGCGCAAGATGCTCGCGATGGGCCGCGCACTGATGCTCGCCCCCGCGCTCGTCGTTCTCGACGAGCCAACCGCCAACCTCGCCCCGATGATCGCCCACACCGTGCTGCACGATCATGTCCGCCAGCTGGCCGCGACCGGCGCCTCGGTCCTGATCGTCGAGCAGCGTGCCCGGGCCGTGCTCGAGATCTCCGACCGCACCTACGTGCTCGGCGGCGGCCGGCTGCAGATGGAGGGGTCCCCCGCGGAGCTGTCATCGAGCCCGGAGTTCGTCGAGTCGTTCCTGGGCGGCGGGCGGCGGCGGTAGTAAGCGACACCGACGCCCCGCGGTCGTCCCTCACGACAGCGGCTTGGCGTCTACGCAGGCGGGATTGCGATGTTTGAGTAGTACGGGTGGCTGAACGGCATTTCGGTGGCGAGCCAGTTCCGTAACGCGGCGTACAGCTTGTCGTAGTACCCGCGCTCGTAGGCGGCGGGGGTGACCCACCAGCTGACGTCGACGTCGTGGTCAAGCAGCTCCTCGGTGAGCTCGGTTCGCCGCCCCATCGGATACAGGTAGCAGCAGCCCAGATAGTCGCCGCGGTCGTGGTAGACGGCGTAGGTGAATGAGGTCCCCTCGCGGAACTCCTGTTCGTGCCAGACGAGGTCGACGAAGTTGAACTCCTCGGTGACCGGCTCGGTCGGCCAGTCGCCGCCGCGCGTGGCCTGGATCAGCTCGATGCTGGCGTTGATGCCACGGACGTCATCGTGCAGGTGCGCCCGTGTGATCGCCACGGCCACGATGTCCTGGTAGCTCAGCCGGATCGGGCCCTCGAACCCTGAGGGCAGATCGAGCCTCTTCACGAACTGGTGGTATTGCACTCCTGCTCCTCCCGGATCACGCGATCGTCAGCTGAGGCCAACTCATCGCTCTCTGCCGGCCGACTGCGTCGGAGACCCCTGCAAAGTCCCCCGGTTCTTCCGTTGCCGGGTGGGCGGAGAGTAGGCTGGCGAGCCAGCGAGTCATGGCGTTTGACTTGGTCATCGATGTCGAGAACGCGCCCGGCGCCCTCGCGCGTGTTGCTGCCGCGGTGAGCGATGCGGGCGTGAACCTGGCGGCGGCCACGTGCCTCGGTGCGGGCGAGCGGGCCGAGCTTCACATTCTCGTGCCCCACGTGGAGGCGGCAAGGCACCTGTTGGGGATCTCGCATCTGGCGGTCACCCGCGAGCACGAGGTGGTCGTGGTCGAGGTCGACGATCGGCCGGGCGTGTTGGCCGATCTGACGCGCAAGATCGCCCGCGCCGGGGTCAACCTCGAGCTCGTGTACGTCGCCACCCGCAATCGCGTGGTGTTCGGGGCCGCGGACGTCGCGGCGCTGCGAGAGGCGCTGGAAGTGACGAGCTGAGCTGTCTCAGCCCCGCTCCAGCTCGAACCATCACACCCGCCTTGCCACCCGCCTCCAGCGCGTGATCACAACCGCGTTGCGGGAGTCGTCGACCGGCGCCAACGCCCGACGCCTGGGCGCGGATAGAGTCTTGCCGATGCCGAGGCGTCGTGTGGTGGTCGATCATGTCAGCGTCGGAGTGAGCCACCTCACTCGGAGCCGTGATTTCTATCGTCACGCCCTGACCCCGCTCGGGTTTGCCGAGATCGGACCGTGGCGAGAGGGTGCCGAGGAGGTCGCCTTCGGGCTCGAAGAGGCAGACGACTTCGCCATATCCACCGCGTATCGGACTGGCGCGCCTGTTCATGTCGCGTTCGCGGCGGACCGACGTGAGCAGGTCGACGCTTTCTATGCAGCCGCGCTCCAGGCTGGGGGGCGCGACAACGGACCGCCCCGACTGCGGCCGGAATATGCAGACGGCTACTACAGCGCGTTCGTGCTCGATCCAGACGGTCACAACATCGAAGCCGTGCACCACGGGCGGTAAGGACGAACTGCGTCAGCCCGCTTTTCGCGGGCCCTGGGCAGGAGATTCAGTGGAGACGGCGGGTCCGACGAGCGCGAAAGACCCCTCAGTCTTGGGTATTTCGTCAGCTATCTGCGGCCGGATCTTGGCCGACTCGACTGATGTCGACGGCCGACGTGTGGCCGTCTGCTGAGAAGGCCATGAGCCGCAAGATCCGCGCCCGTCACGCCGACGGTGTGATCGACGACCAGGGGCGAGACCGCCTCGAGCTAGCCCGTTTCACAGAACATCCATCAAGCGGGTCACGCGGGCGTCACGGGCGCGGTGACGGTCACAGAGGTGCCGCCGGTGGTGGGCGCGTGCGTCGTGTCCCCGCGGTAGTGGGCCTGCACGACGTGGTGGTTCGGGCCCGACTGCGGCGAATACGTCACGCTGCAACTCGACTGGCGTCGTCGATCCCGCTCAGCATGCATACCGCGGGCGAGAACTGGTCGGTCTTGTTGCCGGTGAACAGAACCGTCCCGGACGGGGTGATCGGCTGGCCCGCAGTCGCGGTGTCGGGTCGCGGGACCTCGTTCGGTGGCTGTGCGCTACCCGGGCTGCCGGGAGAACTCCAGCCTGTCGGGACCGCTGGCGGCGTGGGCGGCCATCCCGGGCTCTTGCCGTCGCGCGCCGACGTGTGCAGCGAATGACGGCCGCCGCAAGCGGCGGCCGTCATTCAGCGAGGATGAGCGTTACGTGACCGTGATCGTCTTGGCGTAGATCGGCGCCGCCCCGGAGCCGGGGAACGCGGATCCGACGCCGCTGAACTCCACGACTGTGACCTTGTAGCTGCCGGACTGCGCGTAGGTATGCGAGGGCGTTGCGCCAGTGCCGACGGTGCCGTCGCCGAACTCCCAGAGGTAGCTCGTGACAGCCTGTTCGCTGATGTTGGTCAGACCCTTGAAGGACGCAGTCAGGCCGCTGATCGTGTCGGTAAACCCCGGCACGAGCCCGCTGTGGCCCGTCGCGACAATCCCGCCGACGCCCATTGAGGTGCCGTTGGCCTGGAACACCGCCAGTCCGACCGAGTAGTCGCCGGCGGCCGGGAACGTATGCGAGATCGTCGGGGCCGTCGTCTCGATCGTGTTGTTACACGTTGCCGTGCATCCGGGGCTCGAGTCGTTGAACTGCCAGCTGAAGTCTGCGATCGACGGGCCCGACCCGGTTGCGTTGAAGTTCATCGCCAGGCCGGCGCCGGCTGTAGCGGTGAACGTCGCCTTGGGCAGGGTCGGGAGCGTCAGGCTGTTCCGGCACGCGTGCCCGTCGTTGCTCCACATCGGCTGGTAGTAGTAGTAATGGCCGTTGATGATCTGGGTGTACGGCACTCCATTGTGGGTTCCGAGTTGAATGTACGTGTGGGCGCAGAGGTCGCCGTTCTCCTCGCCGTGGGTCGAATTGGGTCCCCCGTAGCCCTGGGTCCAGGCATCGTTGGGGATTGGATCGGTGATCGACTCGTTGTGCTCGTGGGCCATGCCGCCATCGATCGCGCCGTCAGACGGTCCGTTCGGATGGTTGCCGCTATCGCAGCCCGAGTTGCCGGTCACGTAGGGGTCATCGGAGTAGAACATCAGCGGCTTCGACGCAGTCTCCTGGTGGTAGGCGCAGTACACCCCCAACCCGGTGGGCTCGCCGGCCGAGCAGCCGCCATAAGGCGGGTTCGAGGCCGGGTTGCTCGTGAAGCAGCCCTCGACATGCGGCGGGGTGACGATGAACAGCTCGTGCGACAGGTCGCGCGTGATGTGGTGGGCCGCGGCGACCTTGTGGACCTCCGCCTGGAGTTGGGCGTCCGTCAGGCAGTTGGTCACCGGCGACGCGGCCGGGCACTGGCTCGCCGGATACGGGTCCGTGTCAAGGATCAGGCCGCCGAACGTGACCTTGTACCGCGCAAACGCGCCAGTCGCGTCGCGGTATTGCGCCGAGGTCGAGTCGACGTTGGTGTGCTTGCCGCTGTCGGCCTGGAGGTCCTTCCAGTACTGCTCGATCCCCGTGATGTATTCCGACGAGCCGTATGCGCTCAGCCCCGTTGGGCTCCACGCGACCAGATAGTCGGTGTTCGCGGGCATCACCGGCCCGCCGTTGTAGTCCAGGTTGCCGAGCATCTGGTCGCCTCGACCCGGAAACAGCTGCGCCATCTTGGCGCGCGTCGGAAGGTACGACACGATGTGGCCGTTCGGCAGCGTCTGCAGCACGGCCGATGCGCTCGACGCGGCGATCGCCGAACCGACCGCTACGGCCAGGAACCCCGCGATCGCCGCTCTGCTGCGCATGCGTGACTTCATGATCTGCCTTCTCCTCGTGCGGTGAGCGCGCACATTCCAGCAGGGTGCCAGCCGCGCGCGGAGCATTTCTACCAGACCCAGACACGCCGGAATCCATTCCAACCCCGTCGCACAGATCACAGCCCCAACAACCTCGCGGACCCCGATGTGGTCAACCGCCATCTCAGCCTTGCCCGAGACCTGCTCTCATCCCCGCCAAGGTTCGTCGTGGACTCGCAGCGCGCACGCCCTCTGCACTGACGCGAGCATGAGGCCGGCGATCGCTTCTGCCCCTAACGCGCGGCTCGGGCTCACGGGGAGCGATCGCTCCGTCCACGCCCATGGGCTCCCGGAACCCGACTGGCGCGACGTCGTGTGCGCTGGCGCGAGAGCTAGCCAGAGTTCTTCCAGGTTCCGTCTGGCTGCTCTTTCAGAACAGTGGGCGCAGATCCAGGTTGCAGAAACCCGCTAAGGGTGCCGCGCGTACTCGTGATGTCCGCGTATCAAGCCGTCACAGCATCGACGCGCTTGCCTTAACCGAAGCGCCCCCCGCAGATGCGGAGGGCGGTTCGAATTCTTTGCCAAGGTGGAGACGGCGGGAATTGAACCCGCGTCCGCGGTCGCGCAAAAGATGGCGTCTACGAGCGTAGCCGGCGCTCTGATCTCACCCTCGACTCGCCACGCCGGCGGGGTTGTCGAGGGCCAGCTCCAAAAGGATGTCCCCGGATCGGCTGAAGCGGACCTCACCGGGTGAGCCTGCTAATTGATCCCGGTGATTCCGCCGCAGGCGGGCGAAGGCCGAGAAGTCATCGGGCTAGCGGTTGTTAGGCCGCGAGGCCGAGACTGTAATTGTGCGTGTCCGCACTTATTGTTTTCCGGGGGTTTTACGAGGCCACCCGGAACCTCGACTCGCAACCACCCCCACGAATCAACCACGTCGAAGCCTGTCGTCCCCGGGGGTCCTACCCGTCCGAGTATAGACGGGCCGAGGGTCCGCACCCGACACGTGGCCGACCCGGCGCTGGTTGCTATTGACCCCGCATAGAGGCTGTCGCAAGAGGGTGGGTCTGTCCGCGGGGGTGGGACGAAATGGCGACACCTGCGGTTCGGCGGTTCGGGGCCGAGATTTCCGTGAGCCTGGGTATCTAATGGGAAAACAGTCGTGATCCGCCGTAAAGCAAGATTAACCACTAAACGGTGCCATAGCGCCGCATCAGCCGCCGGCGGAAGGCCGAAGGGCCTGGGTATCCAACGGGAAAAATAGGCCCGTTAGATACCCAGGCTCACAGAAACCGCCTGCGCGCCGGGAAGCACTGCGCCGGCCTCGGCGCGTCCGCCGGGCGCCCCCGGGTGCTGCGGCGGGCGCCCGCCCGCTCCCGGCCGCGACCGCGCCCGGCCGGCGGGGAACCGGGGGGGCGGGCGGCGGGGGCGCGGGCGCGCGGTGCGTGGCGGGCGGTGCGGGGTGTGGGGCACGCGGCGCGCGGGCGCGGGGCGCGGGGCGCGGGTGTCGAGAGCCGAGCCCGCGGCCTCAACATCAGCGGCCGCGGAACCGAAAAAGATCCTAAGACCGGCGGGAACGCCGATCCTGCCTGCGAGAATCAAGGGAAGAGATGGAACCGAAGACCCCATGGCTGTCACTGCCGCCGGCGCCGGATCGCACTCGGCCGCCGGATGAGGACACCGATCCGCTCGGTCGCCCGTACGTTCCCGACGACCGCGGCTGGCAGGCGCAGCGGGGCGACGACCAGGGCTGGCAGGCACCCCACGAGGACCGGCAGCCGTACGAGGAGCCACGCAAGTCGAGCTGGCTGAAACGGAGGCTCGGGCCGGTGATCGCGGCGCTGATCGCGATCGGCGCGAAGCTGAAGTCGATCCTCCTGCTGCTGCCGAAGCTGAAGCTGCTCTCGACGGCGGGGACGATGTTCGTCTCGATCGCCGCGTATGCGTGGCTGTGGGGATTCCCGTTCGCGGTCGGGTTCGTCCTGCTCCTGCTCGTGCACGAGATGGGGCACGTGATCCAGTTGCGCCGGGAGGGCATCAAGGCGAGCGCGCCGATGTTCATCCCCTTCCTCGGCGCGGTGATCAGCGCCCGCTCGCTCGGCGACAACGCGCTGGCCGAGGCCCGCGTCGGCCTCGCCGGCCCGATCCTCGGGAGCATCGGCTCCGCCGCGTGCATCCTCATCTGGCACGCGACCGGCAACGACCTGTGGCGCGCGCTGGCGTTCACCGGGTTCTTCCTCAACCTGTTCAACCTGCTGCCCGTCGTCCCGCTCGACGGTGGCCGGGCGATGGCGGCGATGACGCCGTGGATGTGGTTCGCGGGCCTGGCGGCGATGATCGCGCTGGTGTTCGTGTTCGCCAACCCGATAATCCTGCTGATCACGCTGTTCGCGGCGTACGAGACGTACCGGCGCTGGCAGGCGCGCAAGACCCAGAGCCCGCAGCAGCAGGCGTACTACAAGGTCAAGCCGCTCGACCGGCTGCTCGTCGGGGCGGTCTACATCAGCCTGATCGCGCTGCTCGTGGTGGGCATGCACGCCACCAACCTGCCGCGCACCTTCAACTAGTCGCGCCGGAGCGCCTTAGCGTCGCAGCGACGTAGCGTCGCAGCGCGCCGTAGCGTCGGAGCGCGGCTCAGCGGTAGCGGCGCGTCGGCGGCGGCGGCTCGTCGACGTAGCCCGGATCGTCGCGGGCATCCCGGCCCGGCCACCAGAACGCGTAGATCACGCCGATCACGAGCCCGATGATGCCGATCACCAGCAGGACCGTGCCCGCGGTCTGGACGTCGAAGCCGTTGACGTGCGCGGTCACCGCATAGCGCAGGATCGCGCCGATCGCGATGAGGAAGAGTGCGGCACCGATTGTCATCGCAGGTGACGCTACCCGTGTGGGCTGGCGAATACCAACGGCAACCGGGTGGCTGGGCGCAGAATTGCGTGCCGTGCCGCGGGAGAACTCAGCGCCGGGCCTCCCGCAGCTCCCGCTGGACCTCCCGGGCCATCTCGCGCGTGCGGATCGACTCGCGCTTGTCGTGGACGTCCTTGCCGCGGGCGAGTGCGATCTCGACCTTCGCGCGGGCGCCGCTGAAGTACATCCGGGTCGGCACGAGCGTGAGCCCGCGCTCGCGGGTCTTCCCGGTCAGCCGCTCGATCTCGCTGCGGTGCAGGAGCAGCTTGCGCGGGCGCTCGGGCTCGTGGTTCTCGCGCGAGGCGGGGCCGTAGGGCGGGATGTAGACGCCGATCAGCCACACCTCGCCGTCGCGGACGCTGGCGTAGGCGTCCTTGAGCTGGGCCTTGCCCTCGCGCAGGGACTTGACTTCGGTACCGGTGAGCACGAGGCCGCACTCGAACCGCTCAGTCAGATTGAAGCGATGCGATGCCTGCCGGTTGGTGGCGACGTCCCCGGGGGCCGTCTTGCGTTTCTTTCCCTTCGCCATCGAAGCCTCGAACCTCAGAACCTCAGTCTGACCCGCCGCCCGGGGTCCAATCCCAGGCCGGGAGCAGGTCCACCCTACCTCGGGTCGTGTCGATCCCGCCGACCCGCACCCGGACCGGGTCGCCGAGGCGGAGCGCGCCGCCCTCGTGCACGCCGACGAGCATCGTCGACTGCTCGTTCAGCTCCCACCAGTCGCCGCGCAGGCGACGCACCGGGAGCAGACCCTGGTAGGCGAAGGCGGGCCCGAACGCGACGAACGCCCCCGCCCCGATCACCCCCACCACCTCGCCGTCGAAGCCCTCCTCGGCCGCGTCCGGCCCTGCCTCGAACATCAGCCGCTCGAGCAGGAAGCACCGGGCGATGTCGTCGGCGTCACGTTCGATCGTCATCGCCTCGCGCTCGCGGGCCGAGCACCACGGCCCGGCCGCCGCCACGAACGAGGCTTCGGGCGCGGGCTCATCGCCGGCCACGACCGAGATCAGCGCCCGGTGGCAGACGAGGTCCGGGTAGCGGCGGATCGGCGAGGTGAAGTGGCAGTAGCGCGGCGACTGCAGCCCGGCGTGGCCGCGGTTGCGCGGGTCGTAGTAGGCCTGCTTCAACGAGCGCAGCACGAGGCTGGTCAGCGCCAGCCTGCCCCGCCCCGTCCGGGTCACCCAGTCGTCGACGAGCGCCGAGGCCTCGCCCACCAGGTCGGCCGCCTGCTGCGGGGTGAGGTGCCCGCCGGGCACGGGAGGGGTCGGCACCCCGAGCGAGGCGAGCTGATCGACGAGCCGGTGGACGGCCTCCGCCTGGGGCCGCTCGTGGACGCGGTACAGGGCCGGCACCCGGCGCGCCTCGAGCAGCGCCGCCACCTGCTCGTTGGCGGCGATCATCAGGTGCTCGATCAGCCGGTGGGACTCGGTCTGCTCCGAGGGCTCCGAGGACACGATGTTGCCGGCCTCGTCGAAGGCGAACGACGGCTCGGGTGAGTCGAGCACGAGCGCGCCGCGCGCCGCCCGTCGCGCCGCGAGGGCCGCCGCGGCCGAGCGGGCGGCGGCCAGGCCCGGCCCCCACGGGTCCTCGGCCCGCCGGGCGCCGGCGAAGATCTCGTCGACCTGCTCGTACACGAGCCGCTGATCGCTGCGGATCACCGAGCGGTAGAACGACGGGCGCGACACCTCGTCGCCGCGGATCACCATCTCCAGCGTCACCGCCAGCCGGTCCTCAGCGGGCACGAGCGAGCAGGCGCCGTTCGAGAGCTCCTCGGGCAGCATCGGCTCGACCGCCCCGGGCACGTAGACGCTCGTCCCGCGTCGGTACGCCTCGCGATCGACGAGCGACCGGGGCGGGACGAACGCCGACACGTCGGCGATGTGGACCCACACCCGCCAGCTCCCGTCGTCCTCCGCGGCTGCGGAGATCGCGTCGTCGAAGTCCCGGGCGGTGGCCGGGTCGATCGTGAACGTCGGCAGGTCCCGGAGATCACGCCGCCCCGGCGACACCCCGGCATCCTCACCAGCCGACCCGCGCGCCTCGCGCTCGACCGCCGGGTCGAATCCCCGCCGCAGGCCGCGGTCGAGCATCAGCGCCTCGATCACGTCGCGCGCCACATCCGGGCGCCCGAGCCGCCGGGCGATCACCGCGCGCCCGCCGCGCCCGTTGCGGCTCGGTCCGGGACGGACGACGACGAGGTCGCCGACACCGGCGCGCTGGTCGCGGCTCACCGCCATGCGCGGACCCGTGCCGAAGAACGGCTCCGCCACCAGGAATTTCCCCCGCCGCTCGATCACCGCCACCCGGGCCGCGCCCGGAGTGACGGCTGTCTGCGGGCTCACCGCAGCTCGGCCGCGACGGTCCGCTCGGCGACGGCCAGCGCCTCGTCGGCGGTCGTGTGCGGGTTGTCGAGCGCATACACGTCGGGCGGGATGCCGGCGCCCTCCTTGACGCCGCCGCCGCCCAGGTTGCGCCCGCTGGGCGTGAAGTACTCGCCGACCGTGATGTCGAGCGCGCCGCCGTTGGACAGGGTCTGGATCTCCTGGAAGACGCCCTTGCCGTACGTGTGCGTTCCGACCACCTTGGCGCGGCCCCGGTCCTTGAGCGCGCCGGTGACGATCTCCGCGGCCGAGGCCGTGCCGCGGTCGACGAGCACAACCATCGGGACCTTGGCCGCGATCGCTCCGCCCTTGGCGGTGTACACCTGCCGGGGCTGGTTGCGACCGTCGGTCGAGACGATCGTTCCGTCGGGGATGAAGATGCTGGCGACGTTGACCGCCTCCTCGAGGAGGCCGCCGCCGTTGTCGCGCAGGTCGAGGATCAGCGCCTTGGCGCCGCCGTTCAGAACCTTCTGGACCTGCGCCTTGAGCGCCGCGCCCGAGCCGTCGGTGAAGCTGGTGAGGCGCACGTCGCCGATCTTGACCCCGTGGTACTCGAGGACGCCGCCGCTGGTGACGAGCACGTTGGCGCGCTTGAGCGACAGCACGCGGCGCCTGCCCGAGCTGATCACGGTCAGCGTCACCCGCGTGCCCTGGTCGCCGGTGATCAGGTTGGTCGCGGTGGCGGCGGTCCGGCCGACGAGCGACGTGCCGCCGACCGCGACGATCAGGTCGCCCGCCTTGAGCCCGGCCTGGGCCGCGGGGGTGCCCGGGAACACGTCGATCACCTTGAGCCCGCGGGGGGTCGCCGCCACGTCGATCCCGACCCCGCTGACATGCGGGTTCGTCTGGGTCTGGAACTGGTGGTAATCGGTCGGACTGAGGTAATGCGAGTAGGGATCGTTGAGGCTGGCCACGGCCGCCGCAAGACCCTTGTTGATGAGTTCGCTAGTGCCGACCTTGCGGTAGTAGTCGCGGGAGATGATGCCCGTGACCTGATCGACGAGCCGGCCGTTGGAGTCGTCGGTGAACGCGCTGCGCAGCGACGAGGGCAGCCAGCTCGGGTGTCCGCCGAGCCAGATTCCGGCGAGCAGGATGACGACACCGAGCAGCACCGAGCCGACGATGCGAGGCGAACGTGCACGGCGGGATCTGGGCATCTACCCGGAGGGTAGCCGGGCCGCTGTCGGCGGCCCGGCTAGCCCATCGATCCTTCGGCGTGGTCCCAAACGTCAGCGGACTAGTGCTTGCCGCTCTTCCCCACCGTCGAGAACTTGTAGATGGTCGTCGAGTTGAACACCTGTCCGGGGTTCAGCACGACCGTCGGCCAGTTCGGATCGTTGATGTGGTGCGGCGAGTCCGGGTAGTGCTGCGTCTCCAGGGTGAAGGCGTCGCCCTGCCGGTACGTCCGGCCGCTCGTGCCGACCAGGTCGCCGACCAGGAAGTTGCCGGTGTAGACCTGCACGCCGGGCTCGGTCGTGAACGTGGTCAGCTTGCGGCCACTGGCCGGATCCTCGGCCACCGCCGCCAACCGCATACCGGAGCCGTTGAGCACCCAGTTGTGGTCGTAGCCATGGGCGATGACCAGCTGGTCGCCCTGCGGCATGTCTGCGCGGCGGATGTTCCGGCCGATCGGCTTGAGCGAGCGGAAGTCGAACGGGGTGCCCGCCACCGGGGCGAAGACGCCCGTCGGGATCAGGTTCTGATTGACCGGCGTGAACGTGTTCGCGTTGATCTTCAGCAGCTGGCCGTAGACGTCGCCCGACCCTTCACCCGCCAGGTTGAAGTACGTGTGGTTGGTGAAGTTGACGACGGTCGGGGCCGTCGTCGTGGCCTGGTAGCTGATCTTCAGCGCGCTGGCCTTGGTCAGCGTGTACGTGACGGTGTTGGTCACCGCGCCCGGGAAGCCGTTGTAGCCGCTCGGGTCGGTGTAGGTGAGTGCCAGCGAGGCCGACCCGGGGGCGGTGCTCGTGCTGGCTGTCCACACCTTCGTGTTGTAGGCGTTGCCGCCACCGTGCAGCGTGTTCGGTCCGTTGTTGGCCGGCAGCGTGTACGTGTGGCCGTTGAGCGTGAATTGGGCGTTGGCGATCCGGTTCGCGTAGCGGCCGATGATCGCGCCGAAGTACGTGTCGCCCGACCCGCCCGAAGCCGGCCACGGATGGTCGGCGGTCTGGGTGAAGTCGGAGACGTAGGCGTCGAGGTTGTTGAAGCCGAGCGCGACGTCGCGGACCCGACCGCGGCGATCGGGAGTCCAGATCGACTGGACGACGCCGCCGTAGTTGGTGATCTTGACGGTCATCTTGTGGCCGTTCTTCAGCGTGTACAGGCTGACTTGCTGGCCGTCGACGGTCCCCCACGGCACGCTCGTGATCGTCACTTTGCTGCTGCCGTGATGCTTGTGGTGGTGGTGCGCCTTGTGGCCCGCGTTCGAGCTGCGGGCGCTGGCCGCGCCGCCCAGCCCGAGGAACGCCACAACTGCGAGCGCCAGCGCGCTGACGGTCACGAGTGCGAGCAGCCTCCTGCTGCTGCGGAAGGCGATGTGCATGACTCCCTCCTGATCGGTGCTCGCTTGCCCGGCCGGTGCAAGCGGATGAACGGTGACCGGCCGGGTCTACCCACAAACCCACAGATGTGAACGCTAACAATTGCTGTCCGGGCGAATTCGCCGGTGCGCCCGTGCAAATACGCGCGGATCGGCCCGTGGGACGGCGGAGGTCAGGCCGCCGCGATCGGCCGCCCGCGGGTCAGACCCGCAGGAAGCGGCGCAGCGAGAGCCCGGAGCCGGCCGCCGAGACGCCGATGCCGGCGATCAGCAGGACGGCGATGAGGGCCGTGAACGGGATGCGTCCGCGGCGCCGCGATCAGCGTCCAGTGGTTGGCCAGGGGATCGAGCAGCGCGACCTTTGTGACCCCGAGCACGGCGATCGCCAGCAACGCCCCGAGGGCGCCGACGATCGTGCCCTCGATCATGAACGGCCAGCGGATGAACCAGTCGGTGGCCCCGACGAGCTTCATCACCTCGACCTCACGGCGGCGGGCGTACAGCGACAGGCGGATCGTGTTGGCGATCAGCAGCACAGAGGCGAGCGTCAGCAGCACGGTGAGCACGGCCGCGGTGATCGTCACCAGGTTCGTGACCTCGAGGATCTTCCTCGTGTCGTTCTTCTTGTTCGACACGCTCTGGATCGACGGGTCGATCATGCCGCTGCCGGCGCCGCCGGCCGGCGGGGTCAGCGCGTTGCGCACCGCCAGCACGTTCCCGGGGTTGTCGGGGATCACGTGGAACGTGTCGGGGAGCGGGTTCGTGGACAGGAGCGCGTAGGCGGCAGGGTCGGCCTTCGACTGCTGCGCATACGCGATGGCCTTGGGGACGAACTCCACCGACCTCACGTGCGGGACGGCCATCAGCTCCTTCTGGACCCGGGTGTCGTCCGCCTGAGTGGCCGAGCTCCTCATGTACACGTCGACGAGCACGCGGTCGCGGACGCTGTTGGCGGCGCCCTTCGTGGCCTGCACGATCGGGATGAACACGCCGAGCACGAGCATCGTCACGAGCACCGTGGCAAGCGCGGCGAAGCTGGGGGCCGCATTGCGCCGCACCGCCCGCATCGCCTCCTTGAGGAAGAAGCCGAGGCGCATCGATCAGATACCCGGCGGCCGCTCGCCCGGAGCCCGCAGCCGCTGTGCGAACTCGCGGGTGGTCTCGTCCCGCTGGTAGAGGCCGGTGGCCTCGTCGCGCACGACTCGGCCTCGCGAGAGCTCGAGCACCCGGCGGCGCATCTTGTCGACCATCGACGCATCGTGGGTGGCGACGAGCACGGTCGTTCCGGTGCGGTTGATCCGGTAGAGCAGCCGCATGATGTCGATGCTCGTCTCGGGGTCGAGGTTGCCGGTCGGCTCGTCGGCCAGCAGCAGCGGCGGGTGGTTCACGAACGCGCGCGCGATCGACACGCGCTGCTGCTCGCCGCCGGACAGCTGGTCGGGATAGTTGTGGAGCTTCGTCGAGAGGCCGGTGAGGCGCAGGATGTCCGGCACCTTGGCGCGGATCTCCCGGCGCGTGCCGCCCGTCACCTGGAGCGCGTACGCGACGTTGTCGTGGACGGTCCGGCTCGGCAGGAGCTTGAAGTCCTGGAATACCACGCCGATGTTGCGCCGGTAGTACGGGATCCGCTTGCGACGGATCTCGTGCAGGTCGTGCCCGGCCACCCGGATCGTCCCCTCTGTCGGCTCGATCTCCTTGATCAGCAGCTTCATCAGCGTCGACTTGCCGGAGCCCGTCGAGCCGACGAGGAACACGAAGTCGCCGCGGTCGACCGAGAACGTGGCCTGATCGAGGCCGACGCCGCCGGGCCCGTAGTGCTTGGAGACGCCGCGGAACTCGATCACCTGGTTGCCGCTGCCCGGAGGGCTGGCAATCGTGCGCGGGCGCGGTGCGGGCGCCGGGGCGGCACTCCGGCGGGAGCGCTGCTGGGAGTCTGATGAGGTAGCCATAGGGTCGGACGAGCGTACCGGCCGCGTCGCGCCGATGTCCCGTCGTTGACGGCGTTGCAACGCGCTTTGCAGACTCTCGCGCGAGGGAGGAATTCGTGGGGCGGCGTCGCGGAGGCGCGGAATTTACCGGCTGCAGGCGAGAAACCACGAGGGCGCCGGGTGCCCGGGCCGCTACCGTTTAGCCGCGATGCCGGCGATCACGATGAACACGCTCTCGAACGGCCTGCCCCTGTTCCGGATCGCGGTCGACGGGGCGCGCTCGCTCACGTTGCTCGTGGCCTTCGACGCCGGCGCTCGCACCGAGCGCCCGGAGGAGAACGGGATGGCCCACTTTCTCGAGCACCTGGTGTTCAAGGGCGGCGAGAAGTACCCGACCTACCGCGACGTCAATGAGGCGGCCGAGAACATCGGGGCCGTGCTCAACGCCTACACGAGCCACGATCTCGTCGCCTTTCACATCACCGCCCGCGCTGAGCGCGCGCCCGAGGCGGTCGACCTGCTCACGGACTTCGTCGGTCGGCCCCGGATCGACCAGGAGGAGCTCGACCGCGAGCGTGGCGTCGTCGTCCAGGAGATCGCGCGGGCCAACGACCAGCCCGCCGTGATGGCCGAGCACCTGATCGACGAGGCCGCGTTCGGCGAGCACCCGCTCGGGCGGCCCGTGCTCGGCACAACCGAGCACATCCGCGACACGTTCACGCGCGAGGCGATCGTCGCCTTCCGCTCCCGCCGGTGGGCCCCCGCCTCGGGCGCCGCGTTCGCGGTCGGCAACCTCGATGGCCTCGGGACCAACGGCTCGCTCGAGGAGCTGTTCGAGCGCTTCGAGGCGAGGCCGGCACCCGAGCCCTACGAGCCCGTACCCGCGTTCGCACCGACGATCCTCGTCGGCGAGCGCGACTCCAACCAGTCCCACCTGCGGATGTCCTATCGCCCCTCGATCGACGTCCACGACCGCTCCCAGCGCGCCGCGCTCGTGATCTACGCGACGCTGCTCGGCGGCTCGATGGGCTCGCGCCTGTTCGACGAGATCCGGGAGCAGCGCGGCCTCGCGTACTCCGTCCACGCGGCTCATCACGCCTACGCGGACGTCCCGATCCTGCAGCTGTCGGCCGGCCTGGAGTCGGGCAAGATGCTCGAGGCCTACCGGCGGATGCGGGACATCGTGACCGAGCTCCGCGATGAGGGCCCGACCGAATCCGAGATCGAGCGCGCGCGGGCGTATGCGGCCGGGGCGCGCGCGATCGCGTTCGAGAACACGGGCGCCGTTGCCCGGTTCGCCGCCCAGCAGACGATCCTGTACGGCGACAGCGTCGATCCCGATGAGACGATCGGGCTGCTCGACCGGGTGACCACGGCACAGGTCCGCGAGATCGCGGCCGGCGTCGCCGACGAGCTGTCGGTCGCGTGCGTCGGGCCGCACACCGTGGAGGAGCTGGAGTCCGCCTGACGCGAAGCGCGGCTCTCGCGGGACTGCTGGCGCTGAGTCTGGCGCTGACCGGCTGCGGCGGGGGCAGCGGGCACCACGCGGGCACCGCGAACGCGGGCAGCCAGGTCGCATCGACCGGCGGCCCCGTCTCGACCGCGCACCGCCATAGGCGGCCGACGACGCCGCCGGCGCTCGCACAGCTGCGCTCGACGATCCGGCGCCAGCTCAAGCTGGCAGGCCCCAATGTCGGCGCCGAGGTCTACGAGCTGTCGGCTCAGGCGCCGCTGTTCGCGCTGCAGGATGGCGTGATGAGGCCCCCGGCGTCGGTCGAGAAGCTGTACACCACCGTCGCCGTGCTCAGCCGGATGGATCCCGACGACCGGTTCACGACCGAGGTCCTCGGCGACGGACAGCTCGGGGCGGGCGGCGTGTGGCAGGGGAACCTGTACCTTCGCGGCGGCGGCGACCCGACGTTCGGCGACGGCTCCTTCAACCGGACGTGGGAGCTCGGGTACGGGCCCACCGGGGCTGAGCTCGCGGGCCAGCTGCGCCAAGCCGGGATCCGGCGGGTGGCCGGCTCGGTGATCGGCGACGCCTCGCTGTTCGACTCGCTCCGCGGCGGCCTGTCGACGGCCTACGCCCCGGATCTCCCCGACTTCGGCGGCCAGCTGAGCGCGCTCACCTACGACCACGGATCGACCTCCGGCGGGCTCTCGCCCGAGGCGTTCGCGGCCCGCCAGCTCGCGCGCACGCTCCGCAGCCAGCACGTCAAGGCGAAGGCGTCGCCATCCGAAGGGGTGGCCCCGAGCGGCGCCCGCCTGCTGGCGAAGGTCAGCTCGCCGCCGCTGTCGGTGCTCGTGCGGCTGATGGACGTGCCCTCGGACGACCTGTTCGCGGAGCTCTTGACCAAGCAGCTCGGCGCGCGTTACGGCGGCGGTGGCTCGATCGCCGCCGGGGCGAAGATCATCTCGAGCGTCGTCGGCCTGTACGGGATCCGCCCTCAGATCGTCGACGGCTCGGGCCTGTCGCGCTCGGACCTCACCTCCCCCCACCAGGTCGTCCAGCTGCTCAGTCTGATCTGGCACTCCGCGGTCGGCCGCCTGCTGTCCGAGGCGCTGCCGGTGGTCGGCGAGAGCGGTACGGTCCAGCAGATCGCGGTGGGGACGCCGGCGCAGGGTCACTGCATCGCCAAGACCGGCACGCTCGACTACGTCACGAACCTGGCCGGCTACTGCGCCGCGCACGGCGGTCACGTGCTGGCGTTCGCGCTGTTCCTCGACGGGCCCGAGAACTCACGCTCTCTGCAGCTCATCGGGAAGATGGTGGCGGCGATCGCGCGGTACTGACGCGCGCCGCAGGAGCGTGGGCCTTGCGCCGGCGCGCTACTGACCGCGGAGCTCCGACAGGAACGCGACGAGCGCTCGCAGCGTCTTGCGCGGGAGGGCGCGGAACGACGGCATCGGCGCGCTCGGATTGATCACCGTGCTGCGGATCGCCGCCGCCTTCAGCTTGTCGCCGATGTCGCCGAGCGGTGGACCGGGGCCGTTGTTGCCCTGGTTGCCGATCGTGTGACAGGCGAGGCACCCGGCCTGGGCCGCCACGGTCCGACCCGCGAGGAACCGCGCCCGCTGCGCCGGCGAGAGCCCCACCGGCGGCGCCACGGCGATCGCGTTCGCGTTGCCGGGGCCGAGCTGGACGCTCGAGACCGATCCCGCGGATCGCGCCGCGCCCGGCCGGCACGGGCCCCCGTATCCGATCGTGTCGCCACCCGTCGCGGCCGAGTTCGAGGTGGACGTCGACTCCTCGATCATCAGCGAGCTGTAGTCGCACGCGGAGCGCGGCAGTCCCTGGACGATCATGGTGAAGTCGTGCAGGAGCCGGATGATGGGGCTGGGACTGCCCGCGGGCAGCTGGAACTGGAACGTGCCGTGGCCGTGGAACACGCCGAACGCCACGCCGTGCGGGCTCGTGTCGATGAGCTGAATCGGGATCCCGTCGTAGCAGAGGTTGTACGGGGCACCGTCGAGGACGAACTGGGCGTGCTGGAACGCGGTCACGCCGAGCCGTCCGCCGGACGTCCGCAGCGCCCACCGGTGGCCGTCGACAGTGCCGCTGGCGACCGATCGCAACCCGGGCGTGACGCCGTTCGCGCGTCCCAGCGAGCGGGCGCAGACGCTGCCGAGCACGGTCCCGGTCGCGTGGCCTGCGGTCGCCTGATGCGGCGGGGCGCCCGCCCGACCGGGCCGCGTCCCATGGCCGGCGAGGATCACCCCGACCACCGCGAGGACGACGGCGGCCGACGCGGCCAGGGCGATCCACGTCCCGCCGATCCCGCCCAGCCGGGCCCGCCGCCGCGGGCGAGCGGTGCCCGCCGACTGGTCGCGCACCGCCTGACGGAGCTGGCGTTCGAGCTCGGGCATCAGCAGGCTCATGCACCCTCCTTCAGCTTCGACCGCAGGGCCGCCAGTCCGCGGCTCACGCGCTTGCGCACGACGCTCTCCGAGCACTGCATCTGCTCGGCGATCGCGCCGTACTCGTGTTCCTCGATCACCCGCGCGGTCAGCGCATCGCGCTGCGGAGCCGGCAGACCGGCGAGCAGCTCGAGGACCGGCCGATCGCCACCGGCGCGCTCGATCCGCTCGATCATCTCGTCGTCGAGGCCGAGCGGGGGCATTCCCATGCGACGGCGGGCGAGATCCTCGACCCGTCCACGGTCGCGGCTGCGCGCGAGCACGTGGCGGGCGATCCCGAACAGCCACGCGTCCGCCCGGCCGAGCCCGGGATCGAACCGCGGCGCCGACGACAGGGCCTCGGCGAACACCTCCGCCGTCAGGTCGGCGGCCAGATCCCCGCGGCCGACGGCCCGCACGAAGAAGCCGACGACTGGCCGCTCATAGCGCCGGTAGAAGGCGGCGAACGCGTCCTCGTCGTCGTGAGCGCGGCCGAGCAGGGCCTCGTCGGAGCGCCGGTCAGGGGCGACCATCGCTACATGTTCACCAGCGCGCGAGTTTTGTGACCGTCGACGCGCTCATGCGCACATAAACTGTTGCGTCCCATCCTGCGAAGGCGCGACAATCGAGCCGTGGACGATGGCCCGACGGTGAACCGCCGCGAGCTGAGCAGCTACCTGAGTCGCGTCGATGACCGCTGGCCGATGGAGACCGCCCTGCTCGGCGGCGCCCGCGTGGCGGACGAGCGCGGGGCGCCCGAGCAGCGCGAGCGCGGGGCCGAGTACGTCGTCGTGCTCGTGTCCGAGGCCTATGACGGGATGCCGTGGCTCGAGCGCGTCTACCAGGCCGGTTCGCTCTGGGATGGGCTCGAGATGGGCGCCCCCGCCGACGTCCACTGCTACACGCCGGCGGAGTTCGAGCGCAAGAAGGAGAGCCTGCGCGCGGTCCGCGAGACAGTCCGTGACGGGATCGACCTGCTCGCCGAGGCGACCGTCTAAGCGCTCGGCCACGGGGCGACCAGGTGCAGCCCCGTGTGAACAACCGTCGCGGCTCCGGACTAGCTGATCGCCACCATCCGCTCGATCGGGACCCGGGCCCGCTCGGCGATCGCGTCCGGGACCTTCACCTCGTGGACTCCGTCACGCAGAGCGTCGCGGAGCTTCGGGAGCGTGATCATCTTCATGAACCGGCAGTGGGCTGCCTCGTTGGCGGCCATGAAGTCGATCTCCGGGGCGGCGGCGCGCAGCGGGTGGAGCATCCCGGTCTCGGTCGCCACGATCGCCGTGGCCCGGTCGCCGGCGGCTGCGTGCTCGCGGGCGTATCCGAGCATGCCGCCGGTCGAGAGCATGTGCACCCCGGTCGCGTCGACGTCGCCGGCGGCGACGTACTCCATGACGCTCGTCGAGCAGCCGCACTCGGGGTGGATGAGGAAGTCAGCGCCGGGATGGGCGGCCCGGACGGCGGTGATGTCGTCGGGCCGGATCCCGGCGTGGACGTGGCACTCGCCGTCCCACACGTGCATCCGGCGGCCCAGCGTCCTCTCCACGTAGGCCCCGAGGAACATGTCGGGGCCGAACAGGATCTCGACCTCATCCCCACCCGCCCCGTGCTCGCGGTCGATGTGCTCGACGACCTTGACCGCGTTGGCCGAAGTGCAGCAGTAGTCGGTCTCCGCCTTGACCTCGGCCGTCGTGTTCACGTACATCACGACGATCGCACCGGGGTGGCCGGCCTTCCACTCGCGCAGCTGCTCGGCGGTGATCGAGTCGGCGAGCGAGCAGCCGGCGTCGAGATCCGGGATCAGGACGCGCTTCTCCGGGCACAGCACCGAGGCCGTCTCGGCCATGAAGTGCACGCCGCAGAACACGATCGTCTCCGCGTCGGCCCGCGGCGGCCTGCTGGGAGAGCCCGAGCGAGTCGCCGACGTAGTCGGCCACGTCCTGGATCTCGGGCAGCTGGTAGTTGTGGGCGAGGATCACCGCGCCGCGCTCGGCCGCGAGCGCCCGGACCTCGTCCTGGAGGGCGGGGATGTTCTCCAGCATCAGGGGTGCGTCGGTCGCACCGAGCATGGGCAAGTTCATGACAGCGGCTGGAGGATGAGGGAGAGGTCGAGCGCCGGGGCGCTGTGGGTGATCGCACCCACCGAGATGAATTGTACGCCGGTGCTCGCGATCGCCCGGAGCGTCTCGAGCGTGATGCCGCCGCTCGCCTCGAGCTCCGCGCGGCCGGCCACGTGCGCGGCGGCGGCGGCGCAGCTGGGCCAGGTCCATGTTGTCGAGCAGCAGCCGCGGGGCGCCCGCCGCGAGCGCCTCGTCGACCTCGTCGAGCGTCCGGCACTCGACCTCCAGCGGTAGGTCGGGGCGCCGCCGCCCGGGCGCGCCGGACCGCCTCCCCGACCCCGCCGGCGAGCGCGGCGTGGTTCTCCTTGATCAGGATCGCGTCGTACAGGCCGGCGCGGTGGTTGGCCGCCCCGCCGGCGGCGACCGCGGCCTTCTCGAGCTCGCGCAGACCCGGCGTCGTCTTGCGGGTGTCGAGGATCGTGGCACCGGTCCCCTCCACCTCGCGCGACGCACCGGGCGGCCAGCGTCGCCACGCCGGACAGGCGCTGCAGGAAGTTGAGCGCCGTCCGCTCGCCGGTCAGGATCGCCCGGGCCAGCCCCTCGAGCGCGAGCACCTCGCCGCCCTCGCGCCACACCCCCTCCTGGACCCGGCGCTCGAACGCGATCCCGGGATCGAGCGCGGCGAATGTCTCCTCCGCCACATCGAGTCCGAACACGACCCCGGGCGCCTTCTGGGTGATGATGCGCCCGCGCGCGGGCGGTCTCGGCGACCGTGGCGGCGGTGGTCACATCGCCGCTCCCAACGTCCTCGGCGAGAGCGCGGGCGACGATCTCAGACGACGTCAGCGACGGCATTTCCCCGAGCATAGAGGGGCATCCGAGGCAGCTTGCCGTCCGCCTGCGGGTGAGGATATGATCGCGGCGCTTTCGTCCTAACAGGGGGAATCATCTGAGGCGTAATCGTCCATCTCTCATCGTCGCTGCCGTCGTGGCGGGCGTCCTGCTGGCGCCTGGCGGCGCCGGCGCCAAGCACCAAGACCGTCTACGCGGGTCCACCGCCGAACGTCAACAAGATCGCGGCGAAGTACATCCCGCACCTCAAGCAGTTCGGCAAGAAGTACAACCCGGACATCAACGCGTTCTTCAACAAGCGCACGACGATCAACGTCGGCGACAGCGTGACGTTCAAGCTCCACGGCTTCCACACGATCGACCTGCCGGGCAAGTCGGGTGAGGACCTGCCGTTCGTGGTCCCCGGACGGGACGGTCACCGGCCAGAACGATGCCGCAGGCAAACCGTTCTGGTTCAACGGCCTCGTGCCTCCGCTCGGGTTCAACCCGCTGCTGTTCTCGCGCGCAAGGCGAAGACCTACGACGGGACCGCCCGGCTCGACAGCGGCCTGATCTCGCAAAGCCGCTCAAGGTGAAGTTCACCAAGGCGGGCACCTACAAGTACTTCTGCGACGTCACCCCGGCATGGTCGGGTACATCGTCGTCAAGAAGACCGGCGCATCGATCCCGACCGCGGCGCAGGACGCGGCGGCCGAGGTAAGCAGGTCACTCGCGACGTGAAGGCGATCAAGAAAGCGCTCAAGGCGAAGCTGCCCGCTGACACGGTCGACCTCGGCCTGGCGACGAGCGGCGGGACCGAGCTGTTCGCGATGTTCCCCCGGACGCTGACCGTGCCCGCGGGGACGAAGGTGACGTTCCGGATGTCGCCAAGAGCAGGGAAACGCACACGGCGACGTTCGGGCCCGCCTCGTACCTCGCGCCGCTCGCCAAGAGCTTCCAGGGCTCGCCCAGTTCGCGCCGCCGGCCGTTGTATCCCAGCGATCCGCCGGGCACGGCGACGGAGACCCCAACCTCGCACGGCAACGGATTCGCCAACACGGCAGCCTGGACAGCGATCCGACGACGAAGCAGGTCCCGTCGTCGAGCACGATCAAGTTCACGGTCCCGGCACGTACACGTACTTCTGCCTGATCCATCCGCTCATGGACGGCACGATCGTCGTCAAGTAGCAGCGTTGCGGGCGGTGCCCGGGGAACGCCTGGTTCCTCCGGGCGCCGCCCGCAGCTCAGCGTGCGCTTGGGGCCTCGACCAGCACGCGGACGCTGGCGAAGGTCGGGTCGGCCGCGCCGTGCAGCCGCGCGCCGGCCGCGGTCAGCGCGCGCAGGTAGCTCGACCACCTCGCGGTGACCCGCTCGCCGGGCAGCAGCGCCGGGACGCCCGGCGGATAGCCGGCGATCGACTCGCACGAGATCCGCCCGACGGCCTCGTCGACCGGCACCGCCTCGCTCGCGCCGAGGAACGCCTCGCGCGGCGCGATCACCGGTCTCGTTGCTCGAGCGCGGCCGGCGGCGCGAGCGACCGCGGGCGCCTCGCCGGGGCGCGCGATCCGCCGCACGGTCTCGGCGAAGTCGTGGGCGAAGCGCTCGAGCGGCTCGACCGGCTGCGCCGAGCCCGAGCACGAGCACGAGCGTCGCGTGGGTGGCCAGCTCGACGTAGATGTCGTAGGACGCCCGCAGCGCGGCGGCGACCTCGTAGCCGGTGCAGCCGGTGCCGCGGACGTCGATCACGATCCGCAGCGGATCCCACCCGGCGATGCCCGGCCGGCCGACGAAGCCCTCGCCGACGACCGGCACGCCCGGCACCGCGTCGATCGCCGCGCGCGACGCGCGTCGAGGCGGCGATCGTCGCTCGAGCAGCGCCTCGCCGTGGACGGCGAGCTGGCGGCGGGCGGCGTCGAGCGAGGCCATCAGCAGCGAGCTCGGGCTGGTCGAGCGGACGAGCCGCACGGCGCGGGCGACGGCGTCGGCGTCGATCAGCGCGCCGTGGCCGACGAGCAGCATCGCCGACTGGGTGAGGCTGCCGACGATCTTGTGGGTCGAGGCGAGCATCGCGTCGGCGCCGAGCCGCAGCGGCGACTCGGGCAGCGACGGGTGAAAGCCGAAGTGCGCGCCCCAGGCGTTGTCGACGACCAGCGCCACCCCGGCCGCGTGGGCGACCTCGGCGCAGCCGGCGACGTCGGCGGCCATCCCGTAGTAGGTCGGCGAGACGATGAACGCGGCGCGGGCGTCCGGGCGCCCGCGCGAGCGCCTCGCTCGAGCGCCTCCGGCGTGACGCCGTGGGCCATCCCGAGCTCGGCGTCGTACTCGGGCGCGACGAACGTCGCCCGGCCGCCGCTCAGCACGAGCCCGTCGATCAGGCTCGCGTGCGAGTTGCGCTGGATCACGACGTGCGCGGCCGAGCGGCGCGAGCGCCAGGCACAGCGCGTGGTTGCCCTGGGTGGCGCCGTTGGTGAGAAACCACGTCCGCGCGGCGCCGTAGGCCTCGGCGGCCAGCTGCTCGGCGCGCTCGTACGGCGTCGGCGACGGCCCGACGTCGATGCCCTCGATGTCCTGGGGCACGTCGAGCAGCAGCGCGCGCTCGCCCGAGCGCGGTGCGCAGCCCGGGATCGGCGCCCTCGCCGCCCTTGTGGCCGGGGACGTGGAAGCGGGTCGAGCCGCGGAACCCGTAGGCGGTGACCGCCTCCAGGTACGGCGCGGTCGGCTGCGCGGGACGGCTCGGCGCCGGGCCGCGCTCGCGTCGGCGCGGTCGGCTGCGCCGGTCGGCGCGGCCGGCTCGCCGTGGCCGGCGGTGTGCTCATCCGGCTGCGGCCTTGAGCAGGTAGGCGCGCACGAAGCCGTCGAGGTCGCCGTCGAGCACGCGGTTGGCGTCGCCCATCTCGAAGTCGGTGCGGTGGTCCTTGACCATCGTGTACGGGTGCAGCACGTAGGAGCGGATCTGCGAGCCGAAGTTGACGTCCTGGGCCTCGCCCTTCTCGCGCGCGATCTCCTCGCGGCGCTTGCGCTCCTCGAGCTCGAGCAGCTTCGAGCGCAGCATCGCCATCGCCTCGGCCTTGTTCGAGGACTGCGAGCGCTCGTTCTGGCACTGCACGACGATCCCGGTCGGCCTGTGGGTGATCCGCACCGCCGAGTCGGTCTTGTTGACGTGCTGGCCGCCGGCGCCGCTGGCGCGGTAGGTGTCGATCTGCAGGTCGTCGTCGTCGATCTCGACGTCGTCGATCGTCCTCGACGACCGGCGAGACCTCGACGCCGGCGAAGCTCGTCTGGCGGCGGTGGGCGGCGTCGAACGGCGACAGCCGCACGAGCCGGTGGACGCCCTTCTCGCTGCCGTAGAGGCCGTAGGCGTTCTCGCCCTTGACCAGGAAGGTCGCCGACTTGATCCCCGCCTCCTCCCCCGGCGAGGCCTCGAGCAGCTCGACCTCGAAGCCGCGCTTCTCGGCCCAGCGCATCTCCATCCGCAGCACCATCTCGGCCCAGTCCTGGGCGTCGGTGCCGCCGGCGCCGGCGTTGACGGTGACCAGCGCGTCGCCGGCGTCGTAGCGGCCGGCGAACAGCCGCTCCTCCTCGAGCGCGCTCGAGCCGCTCCTGCACGGCGCCGATCTGCTCCTCGAGCTCGGCGGCGATCTCCGGGTCCTCCTCGGCCAGCTCGGCCAGCGGCTCGAGGTCGTCGACGTCGCGCTCGAGCTCGCGGAACACCGCCAGCTTGCGGCTCGCGCGCGCGTGCTCGGCGCTGACCTTCGCCGCCCGCTCCTGGTCGTCCCAGAAGCCCGGGCTCCCCCATCTCCGTCCTCGAGCGCCGTCGAGCGCGCTCGCTCAGCGCAGCCGGGTCAAAGATAGTCCGCGAGCAGCTTGAGCTGCTCGCGGATCGCCGCGAGGCGCTGGGAGAGCGGCTCTGAGGGCGCGGTGGCCATCGGCGTGCACCCTAGCAGCGGTGTGGATCGGCGAACTGCGCGCCGGGTACGTACGCGGCATGGCAACGCTCGACCGATGCACCAGTGCAGCGAACTGCTCGACGCAGCCCAACTACGCCGTCGATCTCGACGCTCAACGCGGGACGGTTCGATCCACAGCACGATCGTGTGGATCAGTGCTCGAGGACGGCGGCACGTGGCCGTGAACAGCGCCGTCGGGCCGGATCTGGCCGACCAATCTCGAGCGGGATCCGCGCGCGACCGATCGCTCGTGTTCGAGGCAGGCAACGCGTATCCACTTCCTCGGAGCTCCGCGGGACACGCCGAGCGCCAGCCGCGAGGACGCCGATCGAGCACATCAACAGCGCTCGGCCAAGAAGTACATCGGTCAGGACGAGTATCCGCTGCGCCGCCCCGGCGAGCAGCGCGATCAAGTTCATGATCACGGCCGGACCACGTCCGGCACGTCGACAGCAGCGACGTCGAACTCGTCCGGCGCTCAGCCGGCCGGCTCAGCGTAACTGCTCCGGATCGCCGCGCCGTCGCGTCATGCGCCCATCGGAGACGCGCGATCGCGCGAGTCGCGTGCAGCGCTATGTGGACCCTACGCCCCGTGGCACTTCTTGAACTTCTTGCCCGACCCGCACCAGCACGGGTCGTTGCGGCCGAGCTGCTCGGCTCTCGTCGACGCGCCGCTGCTCGACGACCGGCGGCGGCGGCTCCTCGCTCGTAGCCCTCGCCGCGTCCGGCGCCGCCGCCGGCGGCGGCCATCGCCAGCGCGCTCGGCTGCGCCGCGCCGCCGCCCGAGTAGGTGACGTTGCGGCTCCGCCGGTCGAGGAGCTCGACGCGCGAGCTCGGACGCGCGGCGCGGGCGGCGGCGGCGCGCCGCCGTTCTCGCCCTCGACCGTGACCTCGACGTGGAAGATCATCCGGGCGAAGTCGCCCCAGATGCTGTTCATCAGGTCGCGGAACAGCTCGAACGCCTCGTTCTTGTAGGCGACCAGCGGCTCGATCTGGGCGAACCCGCGCAGGTGGATGCCCTCGCGCAGGTAGTCCATGTCGTACAGGTGCTCGCGCCAGCGCTGGTCGATGATCTGCAGCAGCAGGAAGCGCTCGAGCGCGCGCATCAGCTCCGTCGCCGAGCTCCTGCTCGCGGCGGTCGTACTGGGCCAGCGCCTCCTCCTGGAGCGCGCGCGACGAGCTCCTCGCGGTCGACGCGGCTGCGGGTCGATGCTCGGCGATCTCCGGCGCTCGGCGTGAAGATCTCCTCGACCCGGCGCAGCAGGCCGTCGACGTCCCAGTCCTCGACGAAGTCGCCGGCCGTGTACTCCTCGACCAGGCGCTCGATCAGGCTCGCCGACCTCCTCGCGCGCGGCCTCGCTCATGTCGCGGCCCTCGAGGATCTCGTCGCGGTAGGTGTAGATCACCTCGCGCTGCTGGTTGAGCACGTCGTCGTACTCGAGCGTGTGCTTGCGCATGCAGGAAGTGCTGCTCCTCGACCTTCCTCTGCGCCTTCTCGATCTGCTTGGAGAGCATCCCGGCCTCGATCGGCTCCTCGTTGCCCTCGTCGTCGGTCGCTGCCGAGGCGGTCGAGGATCTTGTAGATCCGCTCGCCGGCGAACAGCCGCACGAGGTCGTCCTGGGCGGAGAGGAAGAAGCGCGACTCGCCCGGGATCGCCCTGGCGGCCGGAGCGGCCGCGGAGCTGGTTGTCGATCCGGCGCGACTCGTGGCGCTCGGTGCCGAGGATGAACAGGCCGCCGGCCTCGAGCACCTGCTCGCGCAGCGTCCTCGACGCGGCGCTCGATCTCGGGCAGCACCTTGCGCGTAGTGCTCGTCGTAGTCGGGCATCCCGGGCTGCAGCCCGAGCTTGGCCAGCTCGAGCTGGGTCGAGGTGCTCGGGGTTGCCGCCGAGCTTGATGTCGACGCCGCGGCCGGCCATGTTGGTGGCGATCGTGACCGCGCCGGGCGCGCCCGCCTCGGCGATCGTCTCGCCCTCGCGCTCGGCGTGCTCGGGCTTGGCGTTCAGCACCGTGTGCTTGATCCCCTTGCGCTTGAGCTGCTCGGACGAGGAGCTCGGAGACCTCGACCGAGATCGTGCCGACGAGCACCGGCTGGCCCTTGCTTGTGGCGCTCCTCGATCTCCCGGACCACCGCGCTCCACTTGCCGTCCTTGGTCTTGTAGACCTGATCGTTGCGGTCGCCGCGGACCATCGGCCGGTTGGTCGGGATCTGGACCACCGGCAGCTCGTAGATCTTCATGAACTCGGTCGCCTCGGTGAGCGCCGTACCGGTCATGCCCGCGAGCTTGTCGTACATGCGGAAGTAGTTCTGCAGCGTGATCGTGGCGAGCGTCTGGTTCTCCTCCTGGACGCGCACGCCCTCCTTGGCCTCGACCGCCTGGTGCAGGCCCTCCGACCAGCGCCGGCCCTCGAGGATGCGGCCGGTGAACTCGTCGATGATCTTGACCTCGCCGTCGATCACCGCGTAGTCGACGTCGCGCTTGTACAGCGACTCGGCCTTCAGCGACTGGATCAGGTGGTTGACGAGGTGGCCGTTCTCGGCCCGGTACAGGTGGTCGATGCCGAGGAAGCGCTCGGCCTTGGCGACGCCCTGCTCGGTGACCGCGACGGTCTTGTGCTTCTCGTCGAACTCGTAGTCGAAGTCGGCGACGAACTCCTTCTTCATCCGCGGGTCCATGCCCTCGGGCGTCTTGCCGGGCTGCATCTGCGGCGCCAGCCGCGCGAACTTGGCGTACAGGTCGGCGGCCTGCTCGGGCGCGCCGGAGATGATCAGCGGCGTCCGCGCCTCGTCGATCAGGATGTTGTCGACCTCGTCGACGATCGCGAACGTGTGGTAGGGCGACTGGCCCTCCTCGGGCTTCGGCCGGCCGCCGTGCTGGACCTTCTCCTCCAGCGAGGTCGCCATGTTGTCGCGCAGGTAGTCGAAGCCGAACTCGGAGTTCGTCCCGTAGGTGACGTCGGCGGCGTAGGCGTCGCGCTTCTCCTCGTAGGGCTGCATGTTCTGCAGCACGCCCGACGGTGACGCCGAGCATGTCGTAGATCGGCTTCATCCACATCGCGTCGCGCCGGGCCAGGTAGTCGTTGACGGTGACGACGTGGACGCCGCGGCCGCCGAGCGAGTTGAGCACCACGGCGAGCGTCGCGGTCAGCGTCTTGCCCTCGCCGGTCTTCATCTCGGCGATCGCGCCGTCGTGGAGGACCATCCCGCCGATCAGCTGGACGTCGAAGTGGCGCATGCCCATCGAGCGCTTGCCCGCCTCGCGCACGAGCGCGAAGCACTCGAACAGCAGATCGTCGAGGCTCTCGCCGTTGCGCGCGCGCTCGCGCAGCTCGTCGGCGGCCTCGCGCAGCTCGGCGTCGGTGTAGTGCTCGAGCTCGGGCTCGAAGGCGTTGATCCGGCCGACGCGCTGCTCGTAGGTCTTGAACTTCTTCGCCTCGCCCATGCGAAGCGCGCGGTCCAGGAAGGACATGTGGTTAGCGTAGCAGTGGCAGGGGCCGTCAGCGGCCGCGTCCGGCCCTGCGCGAGGGTTCGAGAGCTCGCCGTGCCGAGGGCTTGCCGTCGGAGCGTCACGCCGCGTCTGCGACCGGCGAGACCTCGCCCGGGACCGGCGGCGGAGGCGTGCCGCGATCGTCGGCCGCGGCCGCCTGGGCGCTGCGGCGCGGCTCCGGCGCTTGCGGCGCTTGTCCCGGTGGCGCTTGACCTGGACGGCGAGCTCGTCGCTGCACCATGTTGATCGAGTGGATGCAGGTCGGGCGAGGCGTCGCGCGCCCGCAGGGTCACGCCCTTGAGGTGCAGTGTCGCCTCGGCCACCTGCGAGTCGGCGATCGCCGGGTTGCGCTCCTCGAACACCTCCACCTCGAGCTCGGCCAGCTCCGAGACCTGCCGCGACGACCTTCCGGAAGCGCTTGGCCACGTGCTCCCTCAGGTCCTCGGAGACGGGCAGGTTGCGGCCCTTGACCTCGATGCGCATCGGCCGACCTCCTGGCTGGGAAGTGGAACATGCGTTTGACCCTCCAGACTAGTCCTCCGCAAACCGTTTGTCGATTGCGACAATCACCGTTCGTGGCGCCGACAATCTCCTGGTCGTTCGAGCCCGCCGTGCTGCTCGGCGTGCTGGCGCTGGCGATGCTCTACGTGCAGGGCCTGGCGCCGTGCCCGCGGGCCCGCGGAGCCCCACCCGCCGGGCGTCGGCCGGCTGGTCGCTGTTCGCCGCGCGGCCTGGTCTGGCGATCCTCGCCGCGCTGGTCTCGCCGATCGACGGCCTCGGCGACCAGCTGATGCTGATGCACATGGTCCAGCACATCCTGCTGCTCGACATCGCGCCGATCCTGCTGATCCTCGGGCTGACCAAGGGCCTGCTGCGCCCGGTGACGCGGCGGCTGACCCGGATCGAGCGCCGCGCGGGCTTGTTCGCGCATCCGGCGTTCGCGGTCGTCGCCTACGCCGGGCTGATGTGGCTGTGGCACATCCCGGCGCATGTACGACCTGGCGCTGCGCAACGCGTGGATCCACGCGCTCGAGCACGTCTGCTTCGGCGCCGCCGGCTCGCTCTACTGGTGGCACCTGCTCTCGCCGATCCGCAGCCGCATGCCGCCTCGGCGGCCTCGGCCCGGTCGCTCTACATGGTCAGCACCAAGCTGCTCGTCGGGATCCTCGGGATCGTGCTCGCGTTCGCGCCCGAACTCGATCTACCCCTTCTACGCCCACCACCCCCACTACTGGGGCCTCAGCCCCCGCGAGGACCAGAACATCGCCGGGCCTGCGTGATGGCGCTCGAGCAGTCGATCGTGATGGGCATCGCGCTCGTCTGGCTGTTCGTGCGGATGCTCACGGAGTCCGAGCGCGAGGCGCAGCGGGCGGAGCGCTTCGAGGTGGCCTGACTCTTTCTGAGCAGCGTCATGTCACCCGCCGGGCGGAACACCGAGGGGCCTGGGTATCTAACGGGCCTATTTTTCCCGTTGGATGCCCAGGCCTTCGGCCGCCCGGCCGGTGGGTGACACGACGCCGTGACACCGTTTAGTAGTTAGATCTTGCCTTGTACAGCGGAATCACGGCCATCTTCCATTAGATACCCAGGCGCCTCGGACGCGCCCTGCCGGCCGCGAGCGGCGCGCAGCCCCTTGACGCACAACCGACTGCACTCAGTGCAGCAGCACCTTCAACGCCACGACCATCGGTCCCAGCACCGCGCCGATCCCGACCTGCTTGAGGAACTCGGCGCCCTTGAGCTCGCCTCGGACGGCGGCGACCACCTCGACCACGACGATGAGCCCCGCTGAGGGCCAGACGGCGGCCGCGACGGCGTTCGTCAGCGAGCCCCCACTGATCCAGAACAGCAGTAACGGGACGAGCGGGAGCGCGGCGCCGGCGAGATGCCGATCTCGTGGCGCATCGTGCGGCCGGTCAGACCACCGCGGGTGAGGCCTGGCCGGCGGACCGGGCCCGGAGGGCGAGCAGAGCGGCGCCGATCGCTCCGCCGAGGTCGCCGAGGGCGGCGACGAGCACGTCGGGCGGATTCTGGTCGTTGAACAGGTGGGGGTGCATCGCGTCGCGGAGGCGGTCCGCGAACGGCTGGCCGAAGCGGACCCCGAGGCCGCCACCGAGGATCACCGCCTCGACGTCGAGGACGTTCACGGCGGACGCGACGCCGGCGCCGAGGGCCTCGACCGCGTCGTCGATCAGCTCCTTCGCGAGCTTGTCGCCCTTGCTCGAGGGCGTGGGCCCAGATCGAGCTGGTGAGGCGCGGACGGTCTTGCTCCTCCATCAGCTTGAACAGGTCGGTCTTGTGGCCCTTTTCCTCGCGCTTGCGGGCCCGGGCCTCCATCGAGGCGCGGCCGGCGTAGGCCTCCATGCAGCCGAGGCGGCCGCAGCCGCACTTGCGCCCGCCGATGTTGACGACCACGTGGCCGATCTCGCCGGCGCCGCCGCGGCCGAGCCAGGGCTTGCCGCCGAGGATCAGCCCGCCACCCACACCGGTGCCCCAGAACACGCCGAGCACGGATGTGTACGGCTTGCCGGCGCCGAGCTTGAACTCGGCGTCCGTCGCGACCTGGACGTCGTTGCCGACGAACACGGGCACGCCGACCTTGGCCGAGAGCTCGGACCCGAGCGGATACGAACCCTCCCAATCCGGCAGGTTCCGCGCGGTCGACACGGTCCCGTCGGCCTCGACCACGCCCGGCGACCCGACGCCCACCCCACGGAGGTCGCCGACCGACATGCCGGCGGCCTCGGCGGCGTCCGACAGGGTCTCGGCCAGCTCGGCCGTCGACGTCCGCCGGGGCCGCCCTCCCGGGCGTGGCATGGCGGGCGGACCCCAGCACCTTGTTGCGGGAGTCGACGATGACGGCCTCGATCTTGGTGCCTCCGAGGTCGATGCCGCCGCGGGCGGCGCGGGATGAAGTTGCCATCTCGGGATCGTCTCAGAACGGCGGGACGGCTGGGAAGGTCAGACCACCCGACCGCAGCCGGCTGCCCCCGAGCGGGCGTTCCGGTCGCTCAGGTCCAGGAGTCCCGGTAGTGCTCCTGCTCGGCCGTCGGCTCGTCGATCTGAACCCCGAGCGCGGCGAGCTTCAGCCGTCCCACCTCGCCATCGATCGCGCTCGGCACTGCGTGGACGCCCGGGCCCAGCTCGCCCGCCCTGCGCACCAGCTCCTCGACGCACAGCGCCTGCAGGGCAAACGACACATCCATCACCGCCGCCGGATGTCCCTCGGCGGCGGCCAGGTTGACGACCCGCCCGCGGGCCAGCAGGTTCAGCCGCCGCCCGCCGTCCAGCAGGTACTGCTCGACGAGCGGCCGCACCTGGCGAACCCCGCCGACCGCCACCGCCCGCAGCTCGTCGAGGGCGAGCTCGACGTCGAAGTGCCCCGCGTTGGCGAGCAGCGCCCCATCCTTCATCCGCACGAAGTGCTCGCCCCGCAGCACCCGCCGCGACCCGGTCACGGTGACGAAGATGTCGCCGCGCTCGGCCGCCTCGCAGCGCCGGCATCACCTCGTAGCCGGCCATCCGGGCCTCGAGCGCCCGCAGCGGATCGACCTCGCACACGATCACCGCGGCCCCGGCGCCGCGGGCCCGCTCGGCGATCCCCTGGCCCGCCCAGCCGTAGCCGACGACGACCATCGTGTGGCCGGCGAGCAGCACGTTGACTGGCGCGGATGATCCCGTCGAGCGCAGACTGGCCGGTCCCGTGGCGGTCGTTGAGCGCGCGTTCGGTCCGCGCCTCGTTGACGGCGAGCACCGGGCAGCGGAGCGAGCCCTCCTCCTCCAGGCGGCGCAGCCTCACGAGTCCCGTCGTCGTCTCCTCGGTGCCGCCGATCAGCCCGTCGAGCGACCCGATCGCGTGGGCGGTCATCACCAGGTCGGCGCCGTCGTCGATCGTCACCTGCGGCGCGCCGTCCAGCAGCGCGCGGACGTGGGCGGCATACGTGTCGAGGTCCTCGCCCCGCGAGGCGCGCACCTCGACCCCGTGCTCGATCACGAGCGCCGCGGCCACATCGTCCTGCGTCGACAGCGGGTTGGCCGAGCACAGCGCCACCCGGCCGCCGCCGTCGATCAGGGCGAGCAGCAGGTTCGCGGTCTCGGCCGTGACGTGCAGGCAGGCCGCGATCGAAACGCCGTCGAGCGGGCGCTCGGATGCGAATCGCCCGCGCACCTGGGCGAGCACCGGCATCTGCTCCGACGCCCAGCCGATCCGAGCCTCGCCGTCGGGGGCGAGGCTCAGGTCGGCGATCTCGTGCGGGGGAAGCGACGCGCGCGCCATCGCGACCCGGCGGGCGATCCCCGGCGAGCGGTCCCTAGTACCGGTAGTGGTCGGGCTTGAACGGCCCGTCGGCGGGCACGCCCAGGTAGGCGGCCTGCGAGGGCGTGAGCGTCGTCAGCTTGACCCCGAGGGCGTCGAGGTGCAGCCGGGCGACCTTCTCGTCCAGGTGCTTGGCCAGCGTGTAGACGTTCTTGTCGTAGGAGTCCGGCGAGCCGAACAGCTCGATCTGGGCGATCACCTGGTTGGTGAACGAGTTCGACATCACGAAGCTCGGGTGACCGGTGGCGTTGCCGAGGTTCAGCAGCCGGCCCTCGGAGAGGACGATGATCGAGTGGCCGTCGGGGAACACCCACTCGTCGACCTGCGGCTTGATGTTGATCCGCTCGATGCCGGCGAGCTTCGTCAGGCCGGCCATGTCGATCTCGTTGTCGAAGTGGCCGATGTTGCCGACGATCGCCTGGTGCTTCATCTGGGCCATGTGCGCGGCGGTGATCACGTCCTTGTTGCCGGTCGCCGTGATGAAGATGTCCGCGGTCGAGATGACGTCCTCGAGCGTGGCCACCTGGTAGCCCTCCATCGCGGCCTGGAGCGCGCAGATCGGGTCGATCTCGGTGACGACGACCCGAGCGCCCTGGCCGGCGCAGCGACTCGGCGCAGCCCTTGCCGACGTCGCCGAACCCGCACACGACGGCGACCTTGCCGCCGATCAGCACGTCGGTGGCGCGGTTGATCCCGTCGATCGAGCGAGTGCCGGCAGCCGTACTTGTTGTCGAACTTCGACTTCGTCACCGAGTCGTTGACGTTGATCGCCGGGAACAGCAGCTCACCGCGCTCGGCGAACTGGTAGAGGCGGTGGACGCCGGTGGTCGTCTCCTCGGTGACGCCCTTGATGCCCTCGCCGATCTTCGTCCACCGCTGCGGGTCCTCGGACAGCGAGCGCTGGAGGACCGAGAGGATGATCGCGAACTCCTCGGAGTCGGCGGTCGAGGGATCCGGAACCGCGCCGGCGGCCTCGAACTCGGCGCCCTTGTGGACGAGCAGCGTGGCGTCGCCGCCGTCGTCGAGGATCATGTTCGGGCCGCTGGGGGTGGATGCTGGGAATCCAGTTCGTCCGGCCAGGTGAGGGCTTGCTCGGTGCACCACCAGTACTCCTCGAGCGTCTCGCCCTTCCAGGCGTAGACCGGGACGCCGCGCGGCTCCTCGGGCGTGCCCTCCGGGCCGACGACGACCGCGGCCGCGGCGTGGTCCTGGGTCGAGAAGATGTTGCACGACGCCCACCGGACCTCGGCGCCGAGCGCGACGAGCGTCTCGATCAGCACGGCGGTCTGGACGGTCATGTGCAGCGATCCGGTGATCCGGGCGCCGGCCAGCGGCTGGGACTCGGCGTACTCGCGGCGGGTCGCCATCAGGCCGGGCATCTCGTGCTCGGCCAGGCGGATCTCCTTGCGGCCGAACTCGGCCAGCGCAAGGTCGGCGACCTTGAAGTCGGTCTGTCGGCGGTCGTGCTCATGGTGTCTCCACGTTCGTTGTCGTCTGATGCAGCCGGTCTGTGTCTCACGCCACGGCGAGCAGCCGTTGGTGCTTCTCCTGCTCGAAGCGCAGCCAGTCCTCGGCGCCGACCTCGTCCGGACGGCTCGGCTGGGCCTCGAGCCAGCCCTGCACGGTGTCGCGCAGCTCCGGATCGGTGGCCAGGCGCGAGGCGAAGGCGACGTCCGAGAGCGAGATCCCGAACTGGGCCAGCAGCTCCTTGAGCGTCCGCAGGCGCTGGAGCTCGGCCGCGCCGTACAGGCGGTAGCCTGAGGACGAGCGGGCTGGGATCACGAGCCCGGTGCGCTCGACATAGCGCAGCATCCGGGCCGACCAGCCGGTCGTCTCCGCGGCTTCGTGGATCGTGAGACCTTCCATCTCGAGCCAACATTACCACGACAGTGTCAAGGTTTGGAAGCGCTCCTCAGCCGGCAGATTCCTGCTACGACACTTGTCTAGAAGCGCCTCGCATCCGGACCGTCGGGGCATAGCATCCATGACGGTCCAGCTGCGAGGGAAGGCTGGTTGCTGGGAATCCGTCCTCCCTGACATGCATCAGTCCACCGAACGACGACGGCGAGCGTGCGCCGCACCCGCCGTTGCCCTGATGGCAGCGGTGGCTATCGCCTGCGCGGCGGTGCCGGCCTCGGCCCAGGCTCCGGTCCACCACCAGGGCCATGGGAACCAGGGCCATAACGGCGGACACGGCAGTGCTCAGAACAGCGCTCCCGCGGCCGCCCCCACTCCCGTCGCGCTTCCACCGCCGAGCGCCCACGGCAACGGCCATGGGAACGGCAACGGCGGCGGGAACGGCGTCCCGAGCCCCGCGCCCGTCCCGGCCCCCACGCCCGTCCCGGCCCCGGCGTCCGGGCACGGCCCCGGTCACGGCGGCCCCGGTCACGGCGGCCCCGGTCACGGCGGCCCCGGTCACGGCGGCCCCGGCCACGTCAGCCCCGGCCACGGCGGCCCCGGGCACGTCAGCCCCGGCCATCCCGGCCCCCCTGCCCACGGCTCACACGGCCACGCACACGGCAGCCCGGGGGCCGGCGCCGGCAAGACGCCCCCGTCCGCCTCGGGCCAGGGCGCGACCCACCACAACGGCCACGCCGGCGGTCACAACGGAAAGTGCCCCGCCTGCCACGCGACTGATCAGCCCGGGCCCACCACGCCGGCCCCGGCGCCGATCCCCGTGCCCGTCACTCCGCAGCCGACCGCGCCCGCGACCAGCATCGGTCCCAGCGGCCCGACCGGCACGTCCCCCGCACCCACCGGCCGCCCCGGCACCCCGCAGCCGACAACCGTCCGGCCCGGCGTCAACCGCGCCGTGGCCTCGCTCCCCTCCCTGTCCGGCGGCGGGCTCGTGCTCGCCGTGGGGACCCCGCGCTCGGGCACGGCGCCGGCGACGGACGGAGACCGCACGATCGCGCACAGCTCGCTCAGCAGCGCCGTCCATACGGGGCGCAACAACCACGGCCAGTTCGGCGCCCACCCGGTGGCGACGAAGTCGCTGCCGTCCACGCCCACCGTCGTCCAGCGCGTCGAGCACTTCATCCCTGAGGCGGTCTGGATCGCGCTGGGGCTCTCGCTGCTGCTCGCAGCTGCCGCGGGCGGCGCCGCGCTCGTGGCCGGCCGCCGGGTCCGCCGCCAGGCGGGACAACTCGCCGGCGTCACTGCCGCCGCCCTCACCGACCCGCTCACCGGGGTGCTCAACCGGCGCGGCTTCATCGAGGCCGTCGAGCGCGAGCTCGCCCGGTCCAAGCGCTACGGGCGGCCGTTCGTGCTCGCGTACGTCGACGTGCGCGGACTCAAGCGGGTCAATGACACCGAGGGCCATCTGGCTGGCGACGCCCTGATCACCGCCGCCGCCGAACTGCTGCGCGACTGCGCCCGCGCCGACGACGTCGTCGGGCGAATCGGCGGCGATGAGATGGGCCTGCTGCTCGCCGAGCAGACGCGCGAGGGCGCCGAGGTGGTGATCGAGCGGATCCGGAGCGGGGTCGAGGCGCGGCGCGCCCAGATCGGCGTGCGCTCCGACTGGGACCTGACGATCGGCACCGCCGGCTATCCGAGCGACGGCGCCACGATCAACGACCTGCTCGCCGCCGCCGACCGCCGCCTGTACGAGCAGCGCGGGATCGCGATCAACTAATTCCTGGCGAGGGCCTGTCTCAGCCGCCGGCGAGCGCGTTCTTGAGGGCCTCGAGCGTCGCCACCTCGGCGGGGTCGACGTTGCGCAGCACGGCCAGGTACAGCGACACGAGATCGCCGAGCAGCACGAGCGAGAACAGCCGCTCGGTGCGCGTCTCGCCGATCGACTCGACCCGGTGCGTCCCGGCCGCGTGGCCGGCGATCAGCCCGCGGGTGAGCTCGATCCGCTGGCGGATCCGCGGGTGCAGGTCGGAGTCGTCGAGGAACACGGCGCTGAACCGGCCGAGCTCGCGGGCGCCCTCCCAGCCGCAGATCTCGTTGTGATCCAGCTCCGGCAGCTCGTGCGCAGAACGCGGGGACCTTCGCGTTCTCGTTGATCTGGGTCTTCCACCGGTACGCGATCGCGGCGGTGAGGTCGGATCCGGCGATCTGCGGGATCGTCCCGTGGAGGTTGCGGGCGAGCTCCTTGGCGAGCGAATTCGGCGGGCTGTCCGGGCCCCAGGTCTCGACGAGCCGCTCGGACCCGGTCGGCGGCGACGTCGATCTCGGCGTGCAGCCGCTCCCCGGCGCCGCACAGCGCGGCCACCTCGAGCGCCACCACGAGCGAGTAGGCGACAGCGGCCCGGGGCTGGAAGCCGCCCGGGATCGGGACCACCGGCACCGACTCGGCGCCGCGCCGCTCAGCCAGCTTGCCGCCGGTGGTGGCGACGATCCGCTGCGCGCCGAGCGCTCCGGCTGCCTCGAACACGGCCAGCGTCTCCTCGGTGTTGCCCGAGTAGCTCGAGCACAGGACGGTCGTGTCCGGCGTCGTCCAACCGGGCAGCGCGTAGCCGCGAGCGAGCACGATCGGCCGCGAGGCGCGGTCGCCGAGCACGGCGCGGGCCAGCAGGCCGCCGATCGCCGACCCTCCCATGCCGGCCACGACGAGCCCGCCGGGGGCGTCGTGCGGCTCGAGATTCGCCGACTCGACCCGCCACAGCGCGTCGCGGAGCTGCTCGGGCATGCCGAGCGATGTCGTCGAGCTGGCGGTGGCGGTCGATCGCCGCGACCGACTCGCGCGTCAGCTCGGCCGTGGCAGCTCAAAACTTGATCGCCCCCTCTGGCAGGTCCACCCCGGGGAAGATACGCGCGCCGGCCGTGAGGACGTTGTCCGGTCCGATACGTGCGCCCTCGCCGATCACGACGCCGTGCGTCGATGTGGCAGTGCTCGCCGATCGTCACGCCGGGGCCGATGATCGAGGCGCTGATCGTGCTGCGGGCCCCGATCGCTCGCGCCCGTCGAGCACGACCGAGCTCGTCGACGTGGGCGCCCGGCCCGACCACGACGCCGCGGCCCGAGCACCGTCCGCCCGCCGACGACGGCGTGCTCGCCGACCTCCGCCTGCCGGGGCCGACGAGCGCCGGCGGCAGCACCCGTCCCGCGACCGTCGCGCCGTCCATGAGCCGCAGCCCGGCGGCGGCCAGCCGGCGGCCGATCGTCGGTGTCGACGTTGCCCTCGAGGATGTCGTAGGTCGCCTGCAGGTAGCGCTCGGGTGTCCCGATGTCGAGCCAGTAGCCGTCGGCGCGGATAGCCGTACAGCCCGCGCGCCGACGAGCTGCGGGAACACGTCGCGCTCGATCGAGACGTTCGTCCCGGCCGGGCGGCATCCGGTCGAGCACGTCGCGCTCGAGGATGTAGGCGCCGGCGTTGACGAGGTTCGTGTCGATCTGGTCGGGCCCCGGCTTCTCGACGAACTCCCGCACCGAGCCGTCGTCCTCGAGCGGCACGAGGCCGTAGGCGGACGGGTCGTCGACGGCGACCAGCGCCAGCGTCCCGCGCGCGCCGGTCCGCTCGTGCTGGGCGAGCTGCGCGGTCAGGTCGATGTCGGTGAGGACGTCGCCGTTGAGCATCAAGAAGCGCTCGTCGAGCAGCTCCTCGGCGAACTTGAGCGCCCCGCCGGTGCCGAGCGGGCGGGGCTCCTCGAGGTAGCGCAGCCGCACCCCGAGCGCTGAGCCGTCGCCGAGCACGCGGCGCACGCCGTCGGCCATGAAGCCGCAGCCGAGGATCACGTCGTCGACGCCGTGGCCGGCGCAGCCACTCGATCATGAAGGCGATGAACGGCCGGTCGACGAGCGGGACGACCGGCTTCGGGATCGTCGAGGTGAGCGGTCGCAGCCGGGTCCCCTCGCCGCCCGCCAGGATCAGCGCCTGCACCGCGGGCTCCTGCGGGTCGGCCTACCGGCCGATGCCCTCGTAGGTGAAGCCGGCCGCGGTCACGGCGTCGCGGTCGACGAAGTTGCGCCCGTCGATCACGAGCCGTCCGGCCATCCGCTCCGCGGCCGCGGCCCAGTCGAGCTCGGCGAACTCGGGCCATTCGGTGACGAGCACGCAGGCGTCGGCGCCGTCGAGCGCGCCGAGCGCCGATCCGGCGAAGTCGACGCCCGACCATCAGCTTGCGCGCCTCGTCGCTCGGCCACCGGGTCGTACGCGCGGACATGGGCGCCGTCGGCCTGCAGCCGGGCGGCCAGCACGAGCGAGGAGGCCTCGCGCATGTCGTCGGTGTTGGCCTTGAACGCCAGGCCGAGCAGCGCGATCTCGAGCCCCGACCAGCGAGCCGAGATGCTTCTGGAGCTTGCCCATCACCCGGCGCTTCTGCAGCTCGTTGACCTCGATCACGGCGTTCAGCAGCTGGAAGTGGTAGCCGGAGTTGCCGGCCAGCTGCTTGAGCGCCGAGACGTCCTTGGGGAAGCAGGAGCCGCCGAACCCGATCCCGGGCTTGAGGAAGTGCGTTGCCGATCCGCTGGTCGAGCCCGATCCCGCTGGGCGACCTCGAGCACGTCGGCCCCGGTCTCCTCGCACACGTTGGCGATCTCGTTGATGAACGAGATCTTCGTGGCCAGAAACGCGTTGGCGGCGAGCTTGATCATCTCGGCGCTCGCGATGTCGGTGCGGACGAGCGGCGCGCTCGAGCGGCTGCGTACAGCTCGACGACGGCGTCGCCGGCCCAGTCGCCCTCGTCGCCGACGACGACGCGGTCGGGCTTGAGGAAGTCCTCGAGCGCCGAGCCCTCCTTGAGGAACTCGGGGCACGACACGTAGGCGAAGCCGGACTTGCCCTGCTCGCTGAAGATGCGCTTGATCGCGGCGCCGGTCCCGACCGGGACCGTCGACTTCATCACCAGCGCGTGGCGGTCGGAGGCGGGCATCGCGTTCGACCACGGCGTTGACGGCGGACAGGTCGGCGTCGCCGGAGTACGTCGGCGGCGTGCCGACGGCCACGAACAGCAGCCGGGCGTGCTCGAGCGCCGGGGCCAGCTCGGTGGAGAAGTGCAGGCGCTCGCGGTTGCGGGCGACGCGCCTCGGCCAGGCCGGGCTCGTAGATCGGGATCTCGCCGCGCTCCAGCCGGGCGATCTTGTCGGCGTCGACGTCGACGCACCACACCTCGCTGCCGAGCTCGGCGAACCCGGCGGCGGTGACCAGGCCGACGTAGCCGGTGCCGATCACGGCGATCGGTTCGCGTCTCGGGCTCATCGAGCGCGGAGAGGCTAGCGAGGCCCCGGTCGCCGTCCTGGCACGGCGGTCCGCGCGTAGCGGCCGTTCGACGCGCCTGCCGCCGACGGCGTCAGCGACGCGGCGATCCCGAGCATCTGGGTGTTCGAGACGTCGCTGGTCAGCGTGTTCGAGATCCAGTAGACGCCCTGCGGCGTGCGCCACGCCGACCAGCGTCGAGCTTGTGCGCCGTTGAAGTACAGCAGCAGCTGCTTGCCGTCCACGGTCTTCGGATCTCGGTCGGGTTGTCGAGGATCGGCGGGTTCTGCCAGGCGGTGCCCTGGACGCCGTAGTACTGGCCGAGCAGCGCGTTCAGCGACGAGCGTCATCCGGTAGGCCGGCGTAGGCGGTGCCGCTCTGGTCGCGCATCGTGTACGGCGCGCGGGTAGGAGTTGGCGACCGGGCCGATCGAGCAGGTGGCGTTCGTGCAGTAGTGCGAGGTGTCGACGATCAGCCGCGGGAAGTACACCGGCAGCCCGATCGAGCCGACCGCGGCCGCCTGGGTCCTGCCGTCGGCGAGGTCGGCGGTCAGGCCGGCCGCCTGGGCGGACTGGGGCGCCTTGGCGTGATGGCTGGGCGCGCTGCGCGCCGGCCTTCGATGCCGGATCCTGCGTCGGGGTCATGAACTGCCGGAAGGCGGTCTGCATCGCCGACGGCACCGCCGTCACGTAGCACGGGGCGATCGCCGCCGGAGCCGCGGGCACCCCGGCCAGTGGGCCCGGCCGGCGCGCTGGCGCCGCACGGGAGGAGGATCGCCGGGAACGGGATCTGCTTGATCGTGTGGCCGGCCGAGAACGCGACGAGGTTGAACAGGTTGATCAGCCCGTCGACCGTGTGCAGGTCGTGGTCGGTCTGCGGTGTGCGCGCCGAAGATCTTCAGCAGCTTGTCGCGGTTGGCGATCAGCTCGGCTGGCGCCGTACTGGTCCTTGGCCCAGCGCAGGAAGTCCTGCTGGCGGGCGTTGCGGACGATGTCGGTGTCGGTGTGGCGGAAGCGCACGAACGGCAGCGCGTCGACGTCGCCGCACAGCTTCTGGTAGCCGGGCTGGATGTCGATGCTCGAGTAGTCGGTGTAGCGCGGTGTTGTTGTAGTAGCGGTGGTCGACGTCGGTGTAGACGCAGCCGATCGCGTTGACCAGCGTCCGCGAAGCCGCCGAAGTTGACGTCGACGATGTGGTTGACCTGCAGCCCGGGGAACACCTGCTGCTTGAGCATCTTGATCAGCAGGTTCGGGCCGCCGACCGAGTAGGCGGCGTTGATCTTGGCGGTGACGAGTCCGCCCGCCTCGGGGATCTGGACCTTGAGGTCACGCGGGACCGAGAGCACGTTGATCGTCGAGGAGTTCGGATCGAGCCGGACGAGCATCATCGTGTCCGTGTTGGCCGCGTTGAACGGCGTCGCCGGCGCGGTGGTCGGAGCCGATCAGCAGCATCGTCTGCGGATTGCCCGGGATCGGCGATCGTCACGCTCGCGTGCTTGATCGCGGGCGTTCGCCGCCGATGTCGGCCGCGAGCTGCTTGAACTGGAGCAGTCCGGCCACGGCGGTCGTGGTGGCCGTGAACGCGATCACGATCACGGCGCCGAGCGCGAACCGCCACAGCGCCCCGCCGCGGCGTGTTCGGGATCAGCCTCATCGCCGCCAGCCCTCCCTCGATCGCCCGCAGCCCGGCGTCGGTGCGCGGCGGCGCTCGCTCGAGCCACATCGGCAGCGCGCGCACGAAGTCGCCGAGCGCGCGCCGGTAGCGCGCCAGCGAGGACAGCGACACCCACTCCTCGGGGCCGTGGTGGCCGGCGCCGGCCGGCCCGAACTCGACCGCCGGGATCCCGGCCTCGATGAACGCCGCCGCGTCGGAGGCGCCGTCGCGCCCGACGCTCATCACCTCGCCGATCGGGAGCGAGCGCGCGACACGGCATCGCGCAGCGCCCGCACGTACGGGTCGGTGCGCGAGACCGTCACCGGCGGATGGATGAACGTCCGCGTGACGTCGATCTCGGGGATCTGCGCGCACCTGGGCGAGGATCTCGCCGGGGTCCTGGCCGGGCAGGTAGCGGACGTCGACGGCCATCGTGCAGTGGTCGGGGACCTTGTTGAGCGCGTCGCCGCCGCTCGATCCGCCCGAGGTTGATCGACGGGCGGTCGAACATCTCCGAGGACTCGCGGGTGAACGGCAGCGACTCGATCGCCCGGAACACGTCGATCGCCTTCAGCACCGCGTTGTCGCCGAGCCACGGCGTCGAGCTGTGCGCGGCGCGGCCGTGGACGTCGATCCGCATCACCAGCACGCCCTTGGCCTCGACGCCGATGTGCAGGTCGGTCGGCTCGCCGGTGATCGCGAAGTCGCCGCCGAGACCGCGCTGGACGACGATCGTCGGTGGAGCGCTCGTCGAGCTCCTCGGACTCCTCGTCGGGCACGCACACGAGCCGCACGCGGACCCGGTCCTGGCGCTCGAGGTCCTTGAGCGCGCACATCATCGCCGCCAGGCCGCCCTTCATGTCGTAGGCGCCGCGGCCGATCAGCCGGTCGCCCTCGACCCGCGGCTCGAACTGCTCGGGGCGCCCGGGCACGACGTCGAGATGGCCGTGGAAGACCACGCACGGCAGCGCTCGGCCGCCGCGCGGCGCCGACCTCGGCCACCAGCACCGGCAGCCCGTTGTGCTCGTGATCGCGCACCTCGATGTCGCGGGATTCGAGCCAGCCCTTGACAAATCCTGCGGCCGCGACGAGCTCCTCGGGCCGCGAGGTGTCGTACGAGATCAGCCGCTCGGCCAGGATCGCGCTCGTCGAGCATGCCGCAGCCGAGGATAGGAGCGCAGGCTGATCGCCAGCGGCCGAGCGTCGCGGCGCCGGGCATCCCTCGGCGATCTCGCAGGAACTGCTCGCAGCGGCGCTTGTCGCGCTCGGCCACGCGCCGGCGCTCGGTGTCCTCGCCGGCCTCCTCGAGCTCGCGCTCGGCCTGCTGCAGGCGGTCGCGCAGCGTCGGCGACGTCGAGCTCGCTCCGGCGCGTGGGCCTCCTCGACGAGCATCAGCGCGCGGTTGTCGGCGACCTGCATGTAGCCCTCGGCCTGGGCGAAGCGCGACGATCTCGGACTCGGTCTTGTACAGCCGCAGCTCGGTCGGGATCGAGCATCGCCAGCACCGGCGCGTGGTTGGCCAGCACGCCGATCGAGCCCGACGGCGGTCCGCGTCGAGACCATCTCGACCTCGTCGTTGAACACCTCGCCCTCGGGGGTCAGGACCTCGACCGGAACTTCTCGTGCGCCATCGCCGGACTCCTCGGACCTCGGAGCGCTTCGAGCCTCGTCGGCGCTCGGACTCGTCCTCGCGACGTCCTCGACGTCCTCGCCTCGTCGACGTCCTCGGCCTCGTCTGCCCTCGGCCTCCTTGACGACCTCGTCGATCGTGCCCTTCATGAAGAAGGCGCGCTCGGGCAGGTCGTCGTGCTTGCCCTCGAGGATCTCCTTGAAGCCGCGGATCGACTCGGCGATCGGGACGTACACGCCCGGCGTGCCGGTGAACTGCTCGGCGACGTGGAACGGCTGCGAGAGGAAGCGCTCGAGCTTGCGCGCCCGGTTGACGGTCACGCCGGTCCTCGTCGGAGAGCTCGTCGATGCCGAGGATCGCGATGATGTCCTGCAGCTCGCGGTAGCGCTGGAGCACCTCCTTGACCTCGTTGGCGACGCTGAAGTGCTCCTCGCCGAGGATCTCGGCCTTGAGGATCGTCGAGGTCGAGTCGAGCGGGTCGACGGCCGGGTAGATGCCCTTCTCGGCGATCGACCGCGACAGCGTCGTGGTCGCGTTGAGGTGGGCGAACGCCGAGGCCGGCGCCGGGTCGGTGAGGTCGTCGGCCGGGCACGTAGATCGCCTGGATCGAGGTGACCGAGCCCTTGCGGGTCGAGGTGATCCGCTCCTGGAGCTGGCCCATCTCGGACTCGAGCGTCGGCTGGTAGCCGACCTGCGAGGGCATCCGGCCGAGCAGCGCCGAGACCTCGGAGCCGGCCTGGACGAAGCGGAAGATGTTGTCGATGAACAGCAGCACGTCCTGGCCCTCCTGGTCGCGGAAGTACTCGGCCATCGTCAGGCCCGGACAGCGCGACGCGCATGCGGGCTCCGGGCGGCTCGTTCATCTGGCCGAAGACGAGCATCGTCTTGTCGAGGACGCCCGACTCCTTCATCTCCAGCCACAGGTCGTTGCCCTCGCGCGAGCGCTCGCCGACGCCGCAGAACGCCGACAGGCCGCCGTGCTCCTGGGCGAGGTTGTGGATCAGCTCCTGGATGATCACGGTCTTGCCGACGCCGGCGCCGCCGAACAGGCCGACCTTGCCGCCCTTGGCGTAGGGCGCGAGCAGGTCGATCGACCTTGATCCCGGTCTCGAACATCTCGGTCGTCGGCGTCAGCGCCTCGACGGTCGGCGCGTCGCGGTGGATCGGCCAGCGCTCGACGTCGTCGGCGAGCGGCTCGCCCAGGTCGATCGGCTCGCCGAGCAGGTTGAAGATCCGCCCGAGCGTCTCGCGGCCGACCGGCACGGTGATCGGCGCGCCGGTGTCGATCACCTCGGTCGCCGCGGGCGAGGCCGTCGGTGGTGTCCATCGCCACCGCGCGGACGCGGTCGTCGCCGAGGTGCTGCTGCACCTCGCAGACCAGCCACGTCGTCCTCGCGCGCGGCGATGTCGACGTCCTCCTCGGCCGCGGCGGCCTCGGGCCGCTTGACCGTGATCGCGTGGTTGATCTCGGGCAGCTTGTCGGGGAACACGGCCTCGATCACGACGCCCTGGATCTCCTCGATCCGGCCGACGTTCTGCTGGTCGCGTCCTGCTCGGTGCTCTGAGTCTCTGCTGTGGCTGACATGTCGTCTCCAGTCTAGGTCCGGTCTAGCCGGCGAGGCCTTCGGCCCCGGCGACGACTTCCATGATCTCCTGCGTGATCTCGGCCTGGCGGGCGCGGTTCATCTCGAGCGTCAGGTCGTCGATCAGCTCGCCCGCGTTCTCGGACGCGTTGCGCATCGCGGTCATCCGCGCGCCGTGCTCGGAGGCGGTCGACTCGAGCAGCGCGCGGTAGATCGAGATCTCGACGTAGTCGGGCACGAGCCGCTCGAGGATCTCCTCGGGATCGGGCTCGTACTCGACGAGCGCCCGGCTGCTCGCGGCTGCGTCGTCGCTCGTCGTCCTCGTCCGTCCTCGTCGTCCTCCTCGAGCACCGTCGCCTGCTGCAGCGGCAGCAGCGTCTCGCGGCGGACCACCTGGCGAGATCGGCGAGATGTAGCCGTTGTAGAAGATCTCGACCTGGTCGACCTCCCCGTCGATGTAGGCCGCCATCAGCGCGCTCGGCGATCCGCCGCGCGTCGGCGTAGGACGGGCGGTCGGTGAAGCCGGTGAAGCTGTCCGCCGAGCTCGAGCCCGCGGAAGCTCAGCGACGACGCCGGCCGCCGGCCGGAGGCGAAGTACACGGCGTCGGCGCCGTCGGACTCGTGCTCGCGGCCGGCGCGCGACGCCGGCGCGGACGATGTTCGAGTTGAACGCGCCGGCCAGCCCGCGGTCGCCGGCGACGAGCAGCAGGCCGACGCGTGTTGACCTGGTCGTGCTCGGCGAGGATCGGCAGCCGCGGGCACGTTGCCGGCCGCCTCGGCCGCCTGCCGGGTCATCCGCCGGATCGCGCTCGGCGTACGGGCGCAGCGCCTCGATCCGCTGCTCGGCGCGGCGCAGCCGCGCGGCGGCGACCATCTCCATCGCGCGGGTGATCTTCTGGATGTTCTTGACCGAGCCGATGCGGTTGCGGACGTCGCGCTGAGAGGTGGCCATCGGGGTGTCCTGGCGCCAGCTCCGGGCCGCCTCACGCCGCCTCGGTCGTCCTCGGCCTCGGCGTCGCCGCTGCGTCGCGCGACGGCTCGTCGTCGTCCTCGAGCGGGTGGCCCTCCTCGTCGAGGTCGTAGCCGAAGTCCTCGGCGAACTGCTCGACCGCCTTGTCGACCTGCGCCTGGGTCTCGTCGCTCCAGTCGCCGCTCGGCGATCTTCTTCAGCAGCTCGGGCTCGTTGCCGCGCACCGACTCGGTCAGGCCCGGCGAGGAACCGCTCGACCTTGTCGACCGTCGATCCGGTCGAGGTAGCCGTTGGTGGCGGCGTAGATCTGGACGACCTGGTCCTCGACCGGCATCGGGTGGCGCTCGGCCTGGTTGAGCGTCTTGACCAGCCGCTCGCCGCGGGCCAGCGTCCGCTGGGTCTCGGGGTCGAGCTCGGAGCCGAACTGCGAGAACGCCTCGAGCTCGCGGTACTGGGAGAGCTCGAGCTTCAGCCGGCCGGCGACCTTGCGCATCGGCGTGATCTGGGCGTTGCCGCCCACGCGGGAGACCGAGATGCCGACGTTGATCGCCGGGCGCACGCCCGAGTAGAACAGCTTCGGCTCGAGGAAGATCTGGCCGTCGGTGATCGAGATCACGTTGGTCGGGATGTAGGCCGAGACGTCGCCGGCCTGCGTCTCGATCACCGGCAGCGCGGTCAGCGAGCCGCCGCCGAGGTCGTCGTTGAGCTTGACCGCGCGCTCGAGCAGCCGCGAGTGCAGGTAGAAGACGTCGCCCGGGTACGCCTCGCGGCCCGGCGGGCGGCGCAGCAGCAGCGACATCTGCCGGTAGGCGTAGGCGTGCTTGGTCAGGTCGTCGTAGATCGCCAGCGCGGCCTTGCCGTTGTAGAGGAAGTACTCGGCCATCGCGCAGCCCGCGTACGGCGCCAGGAACTTGATCGGCGCCGCCTCGTCGGCCGCCGCCATCACGATGATCGTGTTCTCCAGCGCGCCGGCGTCCTCGAGCGTCTTGGCGAGCGCGACGACCGTCGACTTGCGCTGGCCGATCGCGACGTAGACGCAGATCAGGTCGCGGTCCTTGTTGTTGATGATCGTGTCGATCGCGATCGCGGTCTTGCCGGTCTGGCGGTCGCCGATGATCAGCTCGCGCTGGCCGCGGCCGATCGGGATCATCGAGTCGATCGCCTTCAGGCCGGTGAGCATCGGCTCCTTCACCGGCTGGCGCTGGACGACGCCGGGGGCCTTGTGCTCGGCCGGGCGCGTCTCGGTGGTGTTGATCTCGCCCTTGCCGTCGAGCGGGTTGCCGAGCGGGTCGACGATCCGGCCGAGCAGCTCCTCGCCGACCGGGATCTCGAGCAGGCGCTTGGTGCGCCGGACGGTGTCGCCCTCGACGATCTTCTCCCACTCGCCGAACAGCACCGCGCCGACGTTGTCGGACTCGAGGTTCAGCGCCAGCCCGGTGACGTCGTGCGGCAGCTCGAGCATCTCGAACGACATGCAGTTCTCGAGCCCGTGGATGCGGCAGATGCCGTCGGCCACCGACAGCACGGTCCCGACCTCGGTCAGGTCGGCGCTCGAGGTGTCGAGGCCTTCGATCCGGCTCTTGAGGATTGAGGTGATCTCGTCGGGCTTGATCTGCATTGAGGCGGCTCCTTGACAGGCGCGGCGTGGCTACGCCTGCGCGACTTGCTTGCGAAGTTGGTTCAGACGGTTCCGGATCGAGGCGTCGAGGATGAAGTTGCCGACGCGCAGCACGATCCCGCCGAGGATGTCCGGGTCGACCTGGCTCGAGAGCTCGACCTTGCGCCCGGTCTGCTCGCCGATCCGCTCGCCGATGCTCTCGATCGTGTCGCTCGTCGAGCTCGACCGCGCTCGTGACCTCGACCGGCAGCAGCTGGTTGCTCCTCGTCCCACAGCTCCTCGATAGCGCGCGCGGATCCGGAAGATCGCCGGCATCCGGTGGCGCTCGATCGAGCGCCTCGAGGAAGTTCATGAAGATCGGCTCGGCGCCGCTGATCACCGCGCTCCAGCCCGTCCTTCTTCTCCTCGGTCGAGAAGTACGGGCGAGAAGAAGAACACCGCCAGCTCGCGGTTCTCGTTGCAGCGCGTCGGCGAACTGCCCGAGCTGCTCGCGCACGTCGTCGAGCACGTCGTGCTCCTTGGCGACCTCGAACAGCGACCGCGCGTAGACCTCGGCGATCTCTTCCATCAGTGCCTAGTCGCTCGGCCTCCCGGGCTCAGCGCGGCTGAAGTCGAGCTCGCCGAGCGCCTCCTCGACCAGGCGCCGCTGATCCTCCTCGGTGAGCGTCTTGCGGGTCACCTTCTCGGTGGCCATGCACCGTCAGGTCGGCGACCTCGCGGCGGATCTCCTCGATCGCGCGGCGCGTCTCGGCCTCGATGTCGCGCCGGGTCTGCTCCATCAGCTGCTCGCGCGTGGCCTTGGCCTCTGCCTCGGCGTCGCGCTCGTGGACCTCGGCCGCCTTGCGCGCCCGCTCGACGATCTCCTCGCGCCTGCTCGCGCGCCTCGCTGCAGCCGCTCGCGGTACTCGGCGAGCAGCTCGTCGGCCTCCTGGCGCGTGCGCTCGGCGGCGTCGATCGAGTCCTCGATCGCCTGCTGGCGGCGGTCGAGCGCCTCGGAGATCCGCGGGAACGCGAGCTTCGCCAGCACGTACATCGAGATCCCGAACAGCAGCAGCGTCCAGATCATCAGCCCGACGTTCGGGCGAGATCAGGAACGAGCCGCTCGAGGCCGCGGTGATCACGTGAGCGCCCATCTACTTGAGCACGTAGGAGATCAGGCCGCGACGAGGCCGTAGAAGAAGCACGCCTCGGTGAGCGCGAAGCCGAGCCACTGGATGCTGGTGATCTCGTCGCGCATCTCGGGCTGGCGGGTGACCGCCTCGATCACCTTGCCGAAGATGATGCCGATGCCGACGCCGGCGCCGACGGCGCCGAGACCGCCGCCGATCCCGATCCCGAGCCCGGCGCCGACCCCGGAAGAGGCGGCGAACGAGAGGATGGTGTGTAAGCACTTGAGCTCAGCTCCTTTGTGGTTAGTGGTGAGTGACCGCGCCACCGAGATAGATGGCGGCCAGGGTCGCGAAGATGAAGGCCTGCAGCGTCGCCACCAGGCCGAGCTCGAACAGGTAGACGGCGATCCCGACCGGCAGCGTGAACCAGCCGAGGAAGCTGCAGCCCGAGGATCACGGCCAGGCCGCCGGACATGAACAGGATGATCATGTGGCCGGCGAGGATGTTGGCGAACAGTCGGACCGTCAGCGAGATCAGCCGCATGAACGTCGAGATCACCTCCAGCGGGCCGATCAGCAGCAGCATCGGCCCGTGGACGCCGGCCGGGATCAGGCTCTTGACGTAGCCGATCGGCCCCTGGGCCCGGATCCCCTCCCAGTTGAACGACGACGAACACGACCAGCGCCAGCACCAGCGGCACCGAGATGTTCGCGGTCGCCGCGTACAGCGCGAACGACGGGATGTGGGCGCCGAAGATGTTGAACTTCTCCTCGCTGTTGGTCGGCAGCGGCAGGTAGCCGATCAGGTTGCAGTACCAGATGAACAGGAACAGGGCTGCCGAGGAACGGGAACCACTTGGCCGCCATCGAGTCGGCCATGTTGCCGCGGGTGATGTTGTCGCGCATCAGCGAGTACAGCACCTCGACCGCGGTCTGCACCCGGTTCGGCCGCGCCTGCATGCGGCCGCGCGATCCAGACCATCGTGCCGACCGTCAGCGATCGCGGCCAGGAACAGGTACAGCACCGCCCGGTTGATGCTGAACACGCCGAGGTTGACCCAGTTGATCAGCTTGAACTCGTTCTGGATCTGGAACTCGTTGTTCTTGTGGCTGAAGCCGAAGATCACGATCAGCAGGACGATCCCGAGCAGATAGAACCCGGCGATCGCCCAGCAGGAGCTTGCGCGTGTTGCTCATCGCGACCTCGGGCGGTTGGCGGCGGAGATGCCGAGCTGGACCGTGAAGCGCGAACACGATCACGGCGAGCGCGGTCAGCCCGGCGTCCTGGCCGTCCTGGCGGCGCGAGGATCACGGCCAGCGCCAGCAGGAACAGGCGGCCGAGCATGTAGCCCAGCCGGAGGCTGATCTGCGGTGCGGGCGTCGCGGCGCGACGCCGCCCGCTCGACCCCGACGCCCACGCCCGCAGCACGATCCAGGCGCCGGCGCCGGCGAGGTAGCCGGTCGCCGAGACGCCGATCAGGAGCATGATCGGCGCGGCGACGACGATCAGCACGACGTCGAAGTAGCGCGAGCAGCGCCACCGGGCGCTCAGGGACGGCCGGGAGCGCTTAGCGACACGGCGATCCGCCGCGCATTCGAGGCCGATCCGCGATGCGCGGCACGGTCGGCCACAGGGGATGCGTGCTACGAGCGGCTGTCGCGTCGATGCCTGCTCAAGCGTCGGCCACGGGGTCTGGAGCAGGCCGCGAAGGCTACCGGCAGGGCGACGAAACGCGTCGCCTGGAAGTCGCCGCCAGCTGGCGTCACGGCCGACCGCCGCTTAAGGAGGTCTTGAGAAACCGGAGGTTAGCGCGCGCGTCAGGCGCGTTTCGCGGCGTCGGTGACGCCGCAGGCGGCCTGGCCGCGCGCCCGCGGCGGCTGCGGAGCGCCGGCTTCCACAGCTGACCCTCGGCCCACAGCGCCGCGATCCCGGCCCGCGGCAGCCCGAACGCGCCCTCGTAGACGAGGTAGCGCGGCTCCCAGCGGGGGAAGAACTTGGCGTTGAAGCGGTACAGGCTCTCGATCTGGAAGAACGGGTTGCCGAGCGCGACGAGCTTGCCGAGCCAGCGCTCGTGGCGCTGCTCGGGGCTGTGCATCCACTTGGCGAACGCGGCGAAGTTGAGCGACATCTCCTCCAGGCCGCGCTCGCGCAGCAGCTCGACCGCCTTGACCACGAGGAACTCGGTGAGCCCGTTCGGCGTCGCCGGGTCGCGGCGCATGAACGACAGCGACACCGCGGGGCGGCCGTAGCACGGGACGAAGTGCAGGACGCCGCGGATCGCGCCGTCGCTCGTCGCGGGCGAGCACGACCGAGCGTCTCGTCGCTGTGCTGGCAGCTGGATCGAGTCCATCGCCATCGAGAAGCCGCGCTCCGGGGCGCCCTCGCGGCCGCGCTCGAGCACGCGCTCGATCTCGCTCGATCGTCGCCGGCGTCGAGCGCGTCGAACTCGTGCAGCTCGGCCGTGAACCCGGCCTTGCCGAGCCGGCGTGACCGACTGGCGGACCTTGCGGATCGGCCGGCCCTCGAGCGAGAAGGACTTGCAGCTCGATGATCGCCTCGTCGCCGAGGTAGATCGTCTGCAGGCCGAGCTCCTCGTACAGCGGGCACAGCCGCTCGCTCGCGCCGACCGCGCCGAGCTTCAGCCCGCGCGCCTCGGCGAACGCCCGCAGCTCGCCGAGCAGGCCGGCGAACGCGTCCGGCGGGCCCGACCGGGTCGCCGGACAGCAGCAGCACGCCGTTCTCGATCCGGTAGCCGACGAACGCGCGGCGGTCGGCGCTGAAGAAGTAGTGCTTGTCGCTCGCGGAGCTTGAAGAACGACAGCGTGTCGGTGCCGTGCGCGCGGACGAGCCGGGCGGCCGCGGCGCGGGCGCCGGGGCCGGGCAGCGCCCGCGGGGCGGCCAGCGGGCGGAAGATGACGTACGCGATCGCCAGCAGCGTCCCGATCTCGATCAGGTGCACCGCCAGCGGGATCCAGGCGAACGAGTGATGGAACGCCTGATGGTGGTCGGAAGTGGATCGGCCCGCGCTGCCAGGCGAGCAGATCGCCGGTCTCGCGCGACGACCGAGGACCACGACGGATGGCCCTGGCGAGGCCCAGGTCGCGATCGCCGCCACGGCCAGGCCGTGAGGCCGAGCAGCGGGACCCGCCAGATCGCCGAGCGCAGCGTGATCGGGTCGTGGCGGACCCGGAACGCGCGAGCGGCCCGCGATCAGCGACCGCGGCGGTGCGCCCAGGTGATCACCGTCTCCTCGAAGTCGAGGCCCTTGAGCAGGTCGAACACGCCGAGCGCGAGCATCAGCACGATCGCCGCCTGCCAGGCGCGGCGGCGGCGCTTGAGCAGATACGGCGCGACGAGCAGCAGCGCGGTCCCGGCCGGCAGCGCCAGCGCGTGGAACAGCCGCATCGCCTCGACCGGCTCGAAGTCGAGCAGCAGATGGCCGCGCCAGCGGATGTTCGGCGTCAGCGCCGAGGCGATGTTGACCACGCCCGACGAACGCCGCGGCCAGCGGCGGCGAGCCGGGGCAGCTAGCGTTGCAGGCGGGTGGATGTCAGGTCGATCATCGGGCGTGAGGTGCGCTGTCGGCAGCGTGGCGGCCGCTGCGAGGCTCATGCGCCGGTGCGGACAGCTCGCTGGACCAACATACGGCGACGGCACGCAGCTTTGTTACGTCGGCTGCTGCCGGGTTCCTGCCGCGTCAGGCGGCGGTCGGCAATCACCTGACCGTCACCGCTGGCGGAGCGCGGGCACTCGGCGGGCAGCGTCAGGGCCACGAGCGCAGCGCCAGCAGCGGCAGCACGAGCAGCACCTCGAACACCGCCCGCAGCCCGTGCGGCGTCGGCGAGCAGGCCGAGCAGCGGCGCGCCCACGCCGCCGAGGCCGATCGAGAGGCCGATCGTCACCCCGGCCGAGACGCCGAGGCGGCCCGGGCAGGAACTCCTGGCCCATCACGATCGTCACCGCGAACGTGGCGATCGTCGCGGCGCCGGCGAGCGCGGCGAACACGATCGCGAGCACCGGGCCGGAGATCAGCAGCCCGGCGATCAGCGGCGGCAGCACGCAGCATCGAGCCGATCAGTACCGTCCGGCGGCCGAACCGGTCGGCCAGCGGGCCGCCGATCAGCGTCCCGACCGCGCCGCCGAGCAGCATCGCCGCCAGCGCGGCGTTGCCGAGCGCCTTGCTCGTGTGCAGGTCGTGGACGTAGTAGAGCGGGATGAACGTGACCAGCCCGAAGTAGACGAACGAGCGCAGCGCGATCACCCCGGCGAGCAGGGCGAACGGCCGCCACGCCTCGCGCTCGTCGGCCTGCGCGCACGCGCCCGCCGCTCGACGTCGGTGCGGAACGCCGTGAGCCGCGGCAGCTCGCGGGTGAGCACGGCCGCCATCGCCCAGGTCGGGATCAGCACGAACGCGGTGCCGTGCAGCCCGAACACGAGCACCAGCGGCGTGACCAGCACCGGCCCGAGCGCGAATCCGACGTTGCCGCCGACCGAGAACAGGCTCATCCCGCTGGCCCGGCGCGTCGCCGGAGACGTAGTTGGCGAACCGCGAGCCCTCGGGGTGGAAGGCCGCGACGCCGATGCCGCTGAGCACGATCGCGGCGAACGTCAGCGCGTAGGTTCCGGCGAAGCCGGCTGAGCGCGACGCCGAGGCCGCCGAGCGCCGGGCCGAGCGGCATCAGCCACGGCAGCGAGAGCCGGTCGGAGACGTGGCCGAACAGCGGCTGGATCACCGAGCTCGAGATCGTCGCCGCCAGCACGAGCGCCGACGCGGCCGCGTAGCTGAGGTGGTCCTTGGAGATCAGGAACGGCAGCAGCGCCGGGATCGAACCCTGGGCGATGTCGGTGAACAGATGGCCGGCCGACAGCGTCGGCCATCGCCCGGCGATCGACGCCGTCACGCGGCCTTCATCCCTGGAGCTCGGCCGAGCTTCTTCACGGATCAGGCGCCGCCGGCTCGACGCAGCTCGGCCTCGAGCTGCTCGAGCTCGCGCTGGCGGCCGCGCACCAGCTCGAGCTGGGTGGCGATGTGGCCGGTCGCCTGCTCGAGCAGGCTGCCGGCGGATGCGCCGGGTCCTCGGTCGTCCTGCGATACTCGCGGCGGAGCTCGGCGCGCGCGGCCTCGGCTTCGAGCAGCTTCGCCAGCTGCTCGAGCGAGAGCCCGAGCAGGTCGCGCAGGCGCACGATCTCCCTGACCCGCTCGACGTCGGCCTCGGCGTAGTTGCGGTGCTTGCCCTGCGCGCGGTCCGCCGCGGCTGGCGAGCAGCCCGATCTCCTCGTAGTAGCGGATCGTCCGCGGGGTGGTCCCGGTCAGCTCGGCGAGCTCGCCGATCCGCAGCAGCCGTCGGGGCGGTCGTGCTCATGACAGGGCCACCCGCGCGCTGCCTGCCGCGGCCTGCCTTCGGCCGGGCGGCGGCGACGAACGCGCCGAGCGACCGACACGATCGCCAGGCACCACAGGGCGGTGTGCATGTTCGAGATGAACGGGTCGAGCTGGGCGTTCGAGATGTGGTTGGCGAGGCCGGAGAAGACGCGGAACAGGACGGTCTTCGGGACCGAGGAGGTGACGATCGGCGAGCACGAAACGCGATCGAGATGACCGCGCCGGTGTTCTGCACGAGCACCCGCGCGCCGGCGGCGATCCCGCGACGGTGCGGGGCGACGGTGCCCATCATCGCGGCAGTGTTCGGCGAGTTGAACATGCCCGAGCCCATCCCGACGATGAACATGTACGCGCCGCTGGCCAGGTAGGCGCTGTCGCGCTGCAGCGTCGTCATCAGCGCCAGGCCGACGGCGGTCACGATCATCCCCGCCACCGCCATCCCGCGCGAGCCGCGGCGGTCGGCCCAGATGCCGGCGAGCGGCGAGGAGATGAGCATCCCGATCGCGAGCGGCGCGAGCTTGACGCCGGCGAGCACGGGCGAGTTGCCCTGGACGCCCTGGAAGTAGAAGACGAACAGGAACATCAGCGCGAATCGGGCGAGGCCGTTGATGAACGCGGCGGCCGCGGCGGCCGAGAACATCCGGTTCTGGAAGATCGTGAGGTCGAGCATCGGCGAGCGATGGCGCCGCTCGATCGAGCACGAACAGCGGAAGCATCACGGCCGCGGCGATCAGGCTGCCGATCACCGCCGGCGAGCCCCAGCCCGAGATCCCGCCCTTGGAGATCCCGAACACGAGCCCGGTGAGGCCGATCAGGAACGTGAACGTGCCGGCACGTCAAACGAGGTGTCCTCGCTGCGGCCGCTCAGCTCGCGCAGCACGAGGTAGGCCCACAGGCTCCCGGCCAGTCCGAACGGCACGTTGAACCAGAACACCCAGTGCCACGAGATCAGCACGAGCGCGCCGCCGAGGACCGGGCCGATGACCAGGCCGACGGCGGCCACCATCGTGTTCGTCCCCATCGCCAGCCCGAGCTGCTCGCGCGGGAACGCGTCGGTGACGATCGCGGCCGAGTTCGCGAACAGGAACGACCCGCCGATCCCCTGGAGGATCCGCCACAGGATCAGCTCGGTGCCGCCCGACGAGAACCCGGCTCCCAGCGAGGCGGCGGCGAACACGACGAACCCGCCGATGTACGCCTGCTTACGGCCGAACTGATCCGACAGCCGGCCCGCGCTCAGCACGAGCACCGTCGAGGCGATCATGTACACGAGGATCACCCACACCAGCTCGAGCAGGCTCGTGTTGAGGCTGCGCTCGAGGTCCGGCAGGGCGATGATCAGCGTGCCCGAGTTGATCGTGGCCAGCAGCATCCCGAGGCTCGTGCACGACAGCGCCCACCACTTGTAACTCTCGTGCTCGGCGTCGGCGCCGATCCGCCGGCTTCGGGTGGGTGCTGGTGCCGCTGGTGCTTGTGGTCCTTGTGGTGCTGCCTCGGCTGTCCGCAGAGCGTTCACGCCCCTTCGTGCTGGTGAATTTGATTCTTACGTAAACGTAAGATAGCAGCCTGTGGTCGGCGTCCGGCCGGGCGGCGGCGGTCAGCCCGGCGCAGTGGCGCTACCGCACGCGCTCGAACTCGCCGGTCTCGATGTCCCGGCTCACCTGCTCGTCGATGTCCTCCTCGGAGGTGGCCGGGTCGGTGCGGCGGATCTCGATCGTGCGGAACGACTTGAACTTGAGGATCTCGAGCACGTAGACGAGGTACACGCTGCCGGCCAGCGCGATCACGAGCAGCACGGCCATGAACAGGGCCCACCCGAGGTGATAGTGGTGCGGCGGGCCGTGGTCGTGGTACGGGACGAACCGCAGCGCCACCGCGACCGCGGCCAGCAGCAGCGTCCACGCGTACAGGTAGGCGACGGTCTTGCGCTGGCTGAAGCCGATCCGGGCCATCCGGTGGTGGAAGTGGTTGTCGTCGGCCGACCACGGGCGCCGGCCGTACTTGAGCCGCTTGGCCACGACGAACCCGGTGTCGAGGAACGGTACGGCCAGGATGACCAGCGGCACGACGAGCGCGACGACCACGTTCGTCTTCAGCGACCCGACGACGGCGATCACCCCGAGCAGGTAGCCGAGCAGGTTCGACCCCGAGTCGCCCATGAACACCGACGCCGGATGGAAGTTGTGGAACAGGAACCCGAGCGCGGCGCCGGCGGTCAGCGCAGCGAGCACCCCGGCGGCGTTGACGCCCAGGTCGAACGCGATCACCGAGAACGCGATGCCGTCGATCGTGCACAGCCCCGCGGCCAGCCCGTCGACGCCATCGGAGAAGTTGACCACGTTCATCAGCCCCACCAGCCAGATCAGCGAGATCGCCCCGCCGGCGTTGGGGAACGACAGGCCGCCGATGAACGGGAGCGTCACGTCGGTCACCTTGACCCCGCCCTGCACGGCGATCACCGCGGCTGCGATCTGCCCGATCAGCTTGAGCAGCGGCGGTAGGTCCCGCGCGTCGTCGATCGCCCCGACGATCGCGATCACCCCCGCGCCCGCGAGGATCGCCCACACCTCGACTGTCCCCCCGCTCCCCGGCCGCGCGCCCGGCGCCCGGGACAGCTTGATCTCCCCCGGCATCCAGATCGCCGCCGCCACGACGACCCCGGCCAGGATCGCCAGCCCGCCGAGCAGCGGCGTCGTCCGCGTGGCCAGCCCGCGCTCACTCGGCATCGCGATCGCCCCGACCCGCCGCGCCAGCGAAGCCGCGAGCGGAGTCAACAACGCGGCCAGCGCCATCGCAACGAGGAAGGCGAACACGGCGTCCCAGTAGCGCATGGGTCCCCGCGAAGCATGCCAGGGTGGGCGGTTGCCGTGTTTACGCGGCGGGGATCTCGGTGTGCGCGAGGGCCGCGGCGAGGTGCGCGACGACCTTCAGCGGCTCGTCGCGGAGCTGGCGCGCGGTGACCCGGATCACCCGGTACCCGGCGGCCGCGAGCACCTGATCGCGTGCCCGGTCGGCCTCGAACGCGGCCTGGTCGCCGTGATAGTCGTACGAGTCGACCTCGACGACCAACCTGTGCTGCGGCCAGAAGAAGTCGACGCGGTAGCCGTGAAGCGGAGCCTGGGCGACCGGGAGTGGGAGGCCGGCGTGTCGCAGGAGCTGCGAACATCCGCCGTTCATTGCCGGATTCGGCGGGCCCGGCCGCGAGAAGCGCTCTCAGGCGTCGCGACCCCTTTCGGGTGCGTGCCTGCTCGGCTGCCTGGTGCGCCTGGTCGTCCGTGATGAGGCGCTTGAACCGGGCCTGGGCGAGGGCCCGGAGGAGCTCTGAGTCCGTGCAGTCGGCGGCCAGGTCGACGAGCGTTCTGGCCGGGGTGGTCAGCGGGAGGCGGTTCCGGGTCTGGACGTCGGCGCTGGTGAGCGGTGGTTGAGCGGTGGATGGTCAGACCGGGGCGGGAGCGGCGGGCATCTGCCCGGCGGTCACGACGATCGCGCGAGGTCGGTCGATCAGCCCGTAGAGCCAACCGGCGCTGCGATGGCTGAGAACGGCATGGCCATCGAGCAGGAGGACCGCCGCCATCTCCTCACCGCAGCAGCTCCGGCGTTGGCCGGCCCACCAGGTAGACGCCGCGATAGCGGGCGTGCAGGCGACCGTTTTGCAGACGCCGGGCGATCGATCCCCGGCCGATCCCGGCGGCGATCAGCTGGTTCCACGTGATGACCCAGTACTGGAGCGCGGCGAGCCGCATGACCGCGAGCTCCCCCGTCCCCCGCGGATGCATGGGCTGCCAAATTCGCTGAAAAGCGGCAAGTTCGGTAGCTGGTGCATCGATCTGATGGACGGGGTGCCGAATTCGCCCCGGATCGCCGAATTCGGTATCTGGTGCACGCTCGGACGGGGCCATGGACGGCAGTATCGGCCCGCGCTCCCGCCCCTCACCTCATTCGATGCTCAATTTCAACGAAGCCGTCACGAACTTGTGACGGGCAGCGCGCCGCGACGGGGTGCTCAGACCGCGGCCGGCGCCCCGAGCCCCGCGTACAGCGGGTAGCGCTCGGCGATCGCGCCGGCCCGCTCGGCGAGCTCGGCTCGGCGGCCCTCGAAGTCGTCGGGCTGGAGCGCGGCGGCGATGATCTTGCCGATCTCGACGAAGTCGTCGAGCTGGACGCCGCGGGTGGCGAGCGCCGGCGTGCCGATCCGCAGGCCCGAGGAGACCGCCGGGCGGCCGCGGGTCGAACGGGACCGCGTTGCGGTTGACGGTGATCCCGACCGCGTGCAGGCGATCCTCGGCCTGCTGGCCGTCGAGCTCGGACTCGCGCAGGTCGCACAGCACGAGGTGGACGTCGGTGCCGCCGGTCAGGACGTTGACGCCGCCGCCGGCGCCGAGCAGCTCGGCGGCGACCGCGCGGGCGCCGTCGAGCGTGCGCTGCTGGCGCTCGCGGAACGCCTCGGACTGCGCGATCCGCAGCGCCACGGCCTTGCCGGCGATGATGTGCTCGAGCGGGCCGCCCTGCTGGCCGGGGAACACGGCCGAGTTGATCTTCTTGGCGTACTCCTCGCGGCACAGGATCATCCCGCCGCGGCCGCCGCCGATCGTCTTGTGGATCGTGGTCGTGACCACGTCGGCGTGGGGCACCGGCGAGGGATGCAGTCCCGGCGGCCACGAGCCCGGCGAAGTGGGCCATGTCGACGACCAGGTAGGCGCCGACCGCGTCGGCGATCTCGCGGAAGCGCGGGAAGTCGAGCTGGCGCGGGTAGGCCGACCAGCCGGCGAGGATCATCTTCGGCCGGCGCTCGTGGGCGAGCGCGCTCGACCTCGTCCATGTCGATCAGGCTCGTCTCGCGGTCGACGTGGTAGGCGACGATGTCGTACAGCCGGCCGGAGACGTTGATCTTCATCCCGTGCGTGAGGTGGCCGCCGTGGGCGAGCTCGAGCCCCATCAGCGTGTCGCCCGGCTGCATCAGCGCGTGGTAGACGGCGGCGTTGGCCTGCGCGCCGGAGTGGGGCTGGACGTTCGCGTGCTCGGCGCCGAACAGCTCCTTGGCGCGGTCGATCGCGAGCTGCTCGGCGATGTCGACGTACTCGCAGCCGCCGTAGTAGCGCTTGCCGGGATAGCCCTCGGCGTACTTGTTCGTCAGCACCGAGCCCTGGCACTCGAGCACCGAGAGCGGGACGAAGTTCTCCGAGGCGATCATCTCGAGCGTGCGCTGCTGGCGCTCGAGCTCGAGCGCCAGCACCTCGGCGATCTCGGGGTCGACCTCGGCCAGCGGCCGGTTGAAGAAGTCGGGCGGCAGCTCGACGCTCATGGACGCGCGACGATATCAGCGGCCGCGGCGGCGCACAACGATATCTCAGGGCCGGCAGCGACGCAGCGATCACAGCCAGATCGCCGGCCGCCCACGTCACCGCGCGCGTCGAATCCGGCGTCGTCGAGCCACTCGAGCTGCTCGGCGACCGGGCTCGGGTGATCGAAGCCCTCGCTGAGCGGGGTCGTCGGCGTCGGCCGGGTCGTCGGGGACGACGACGTCGGCGAGCACGAACCGCCCGCCCGGTGCGAGCACGGCGGCGCACCCGGGCGAACAGCTCGGCCTTCTCCGCGCCCGCGCAGGTGGTGGACGCACAGCGCGCTGGCGACGAGGTCGAACGGCCCCGCCGGCAGCGGCTCCTCGAGCCGGCCGGCGCGCAGCTCGACGCGCTCGGCGGGCAGCGCGGCGCGCGCGGCGTCGAGCATCGGCCGTGCTGGCGTCGATCCCGACGAGCGTCGCCTCGGGGTGGCGATGCAGCAGCCGCCGCGCGGTCTCCCCCGTCCCGGTCCCGAGCTCGAGGATCCGCCGCGCCCCGCCCGCCGCCCCGCGCAGCGACGCGCCGACCAGCTGCGTCCTGGAAGCTCGTCGTACACGGGGATGTCGGCGCGGATCATCTCGCGGTAGCTGCGTCGGGATCGAAGTGGAACTGCGCCTCGAGCGCGTCGGCGATCTGCGTCGAACGCGCACCGCCCCCTCGCGCACGATCGACCACTCCCCCGTCCTCCTCGTAGCGCGCGCAGGTCGACCACCGTCGAGGCGGTGCCGGGCAGCTCGCCGCCGTCGAGCACGCAGGTCCGCCGCCCGGCGCAGCGGCTCGGGAACCTCCTCGAGCGCGCCGGGCCTCGGCGCCGCCGGCGACGGTTGGCGCTCGACTGGAGCACCGGCCAGCGCACCCCGGCCAGCGCGGCACGACCGGCACCCGCAGTCCCAGCGTCCCCGGATCGTCTCCGCAGGCGAGCGGGAAGCGCTCCGCCGGGTTGGGCAGCAGCAGCGTCAGACCGGCCGGGCAGCAGCTCCGCCGGCCGCCAGCCGTGTCTGCTCGCCGAGCTCGGGCAGCGCCTCGAGCGCGAGATCGACAGTCGAAGAACATCACCGCCGAGGGCTTGCTCGAGCGGCCGGCGCTTGAGCCGGTACAGCCGCTCGACCGCGAGCCGGTTGCGCGGATCGCAGGCGAGCCCGTAGACGGTGTCGGCCGGGAACACGGCCACGCCGCCGACCGACGATGCAGCGCTCGAACGCCTCCGCGACGTGCCGCTCACCGCCGCCCGACCACGACCCGCTCGATCCCGGCCAGGTCGCGCTCGCGCGCGACCGAGCCGAAGCCGGCGTCGCGCGAGCAGCGCGCCACCACCGCGGCCTGCGCCGCACCCGATCTCCAGCGCCAGCGAACGGCACCGCCGTCGAGCATCCCGCGACCAGCCGGCGGACGACGTCGAGCCCGTCGGCGCCGCCGTACAGCGCCCCGGCCCGGCTCGTACGCGGCGATCTCCGGCGCCAGCGCCGTCGCCGTCGGCGCACATACGGCAGGTTCGCCAGCACCGCGTCGACGCCGCGGCACGCCGTCGAGCAGATCCGCCGACCACGAACGACACGTCGAGCCCCAGCGCCGCGGCGTTCGCCGCCGCCACCGCCACGCGCATCGGCGCTCACGTCGATCCCGGTCACGGACAGATCCGGCCGCTCGTCCTTGAGCGCCAGCGCGACCGCCCCGCTCCCCGTCCCGACGTCGACGACCGACGCACCGGCCGGCAGCGCCAGCGCCGACCTCGACCAGCAGCTCGGTCTCCGGCCGCGGGATCAGCACGCGCCGGTCGACGTGCAGCGCCAGCCGGCGGAACTCCCGCCGCCGGTGATGTAGGCGACCGGCTCGCGCGCAGCGCGCCGCGCCACCAGCGCCTCGAAGCGCCGACGCGTCGGCCTCGGACAGATCGGCGCCGCGCGTCGATCACCAGCCGCGCCCGGTCCACCCGAGAGCACGAACGCCAGCAGCACCTCGGCGTCGAGCCGCGGCGTCGCGCACCCCGCCCGCGCGAGGCAGCGCCGGCAGCCGCACGCGAGCGCCTCGCGCACGCGTCACCGCGACGGCCTCAGGCAACCGCCCTCTCCTGCCAGCCGTCGGCGCTTCTCGTCGTCCTGCAGCGCCGCGGTCAGCTCGTCGAGCTCGCCCATCAGGATCGCGTCGAGGTTGTGGACGAGCAGGTTGATCCGGTGGTCCTTGACCCGCTTCTCCGGGAAGTTGTAGGTGCGGATCTTCTCGGCCCGCTCGCCGCGTTCCGACCTGCGCCTGGCGGGAGGCGGCCAGCTCGGCCTGCTGCTCGGCCAGCGCCCGCTCGTACAGCCGCGCGCGCAGCACCCGCATCGCGCGCTCGCGGTTCTGCAGCTGGGACTTCTCGTCCTGCATCGAGACGACGATCCCGCTCGGCTTGTGGGTGATCCGCACCGCCGAGTCGGTCGTGTTGACCGACTGCCCGCCCGGACCCGAGCTCCGGTAGACGTCGATCTGGAGATCGCCGGGGTCGACCTCGACCTCGACGTCGTCGACCTCGGGGAGCACCGCGACGGTCGCCGTCGAGGTGTGGATCCGGCCCTGGGACTCGGTCTCCGGGACCCGCTGGACGCGGTGGGTGCCGCCCTCGAACTTGAACACCGAGTAGGCGCCGTCGCCCTTGACCGAGAACGTGTAGGTCCCGTCGCCGATCGACAGCGGCTCGACCGTGAACCCGCGCCGCTCGGCGTAGCGGGTGAGCATCCGGTACAGGTCGCCCGCCCACAGCGCCGGCCTCGTCGCCGCCCGGCGCCCGGCCGGATCTCGACGATCACGTTCTTCTCGTCGTTCGGGTCGCGCTCGACCATCGCCAGGCGGATCTCCTCCCCCAGCGACTCGATCTGCTCGCGCGAGGACTCGAGCAGCGCCCGCAGCTCCGGATCGTCGTCGTCCTCGGCGAGCAGCTCGCGCGCGCCCTCGCAGATCGTCGGCGGCCCGGCGGTAGGCGGACGGCCAGCCGAGCGGCCGGCTCGAGCTCGCGATACGCGCGGCTGAGCGCGGTGAACGCTCGCCCGGTCGCCGATCACGGCGGGGTCGGACAGCTCGCCCTCGAGCTCCTCGAAGCGCGCCTCGATCTGGGCGACGAGGTCGTCGATCATCGTCGTGCGAGTGTAGGACGGGTGTCAGGCGACGACTTCGACGCCGAGCATGTCGGCGCCGCGAGGCTCGCCCGGCGTCTCGACGGCGAGCACCGCGTCCAGCGCGGCGATCGCCACCGCGAGCTGGTCGAGGTCGGGCTCGCGCGTGGTCAGCCGCTGCAGCTGCAGGCCGGGGTACATGATCGATCTGCACCCAGCGGCGGCGGCGGTTGCGCCCGGCCCACTTGATCACCTCGAACGACAGCCCGGCGATCAGCGGCACGCCGAGGATCCGGGTCAGCACGAGGATCCACCAGGCCGGCAGCCCGATCGGCGCGAACACGAAGATCGCCATGATCATCACGATCAGCAGGAAGCTCGTGCCGCACCGGGGGTGCAGCCGCGAGTACAGCGTCGCCCGCTCGGGCACGAGCTCGTCCTCGGCCTCGTAGCAGGAGATCACCTTGTGCTCGGCGCCGTGGTACTCGAACACCCGGCGCAGGTCCCGCAGCCGCGAGAGCAGCAGCAGGTAGCCGAGGAAGATCGACGTCCGCAGCACGCCCTCGACGAGCCAGAACAGCACCGAGGAGCCGAGCTGGTGCTTGATCAGGCTCGTGAGCCCGACCGGGACGACGAAGAACAGCCCGACCGCGAACACGAGCGCGACGACGACCGTTCCCGCCCACACGCCGCCGGAGATCTCCTGCTCCTCCTCGGGAAGCTGGGCGTTGGCCGAGATCCCGAGCGCCTTGCAGCCCGATGCCGAGCGACTCGGCCAGCGCGACCACGCCCCGGATCACCGGCAGCCGGTAGACGCGCCGCTTCGCCGCCCACGAGACGAGCGGGAACGTCTGCACGGCGATGTCGCCGATCGGTCGAGGCACCGCAGCGGTCAAGCGCGTCGGCCTTCGGTCGGGCCTCCTCCATCGGCTTGCGCACGGCCACGGCCCAGGTCGGACGCCGCGCATCATCACGCCCTCGAGCACGGCCTGGCCGCCGACCGGGGCGTCGCGGGAGGCGGTCAGGCGGTCGCTTCGCCGGCCGCCCCCCGGCTCACGATCAGCGGCCCTGCGCTACGCGCTCGGTGGTGGTGCGCGCGCTGCGGCGGCCCTTGGCCACGCGGCGCTGGAAGCGCTCGACGCGGCCGCCGGTGTCGACCAGCTTCTGGCGCCCGGTGTAGAACGGATGGCAGGCCGAGCAGATCTCGACGTGGATCTCGGACTGGGTCGAGCGGGTCATGAACTCGTTGCCGCACGTGCAGCGGACGTGGGCCTCGACGTATTCGGGGTGGATGCTGGTCTTCATGGTGTCATCTCAGTCTAGCGGGCCGTTCCGGCGAGTCCGGCTAGCGCCGGGACGCGGCTAGCGCCGACGGCGGCCGGTTGGCCGTCGTGGTGCCCGGACACGTCTGCGACAGCGTGTTGTTCGCGCGGTTCGACGTCGTCGACCAGCCGCTCGGGGTCGGCGGTGACCGTGATCGGCTCGGCGGCCGTGCACGCGGGCCCGGTGAACGGCACCGTCTGTGCGCGTGTGCGGCGGCCAGCTCCGTGACCGTCTGGCTGTACGTGAGCTGGTTCGGTGGGCTGCCGATCGCGAGCTGCGACGTTGAACGGCCCGGCGGCGGTGCGCGCCGCGGTTGCGCGATCGACGACGTCGTAACGGTCCGGCTGGTCGCGCTGAGCGGGACGATCTTCAGCGCCGGGATCGTGAGGTCGGCACGCAGCTCGGGCTGGTAGCAGGTGCGGCTGCGGCGGACGATCGTAGCCGAGCACGTTGCCGCTGGCGCCGATCCAGCGGAAGGCGACCCGGAAGCGGTAGAGGTCGGGCGCGGCGAGGTCGACGACCGGGTGGTGGACGACCCACCGGTCGCCCGGGCGCTGGCCGAGCGTCGGATCGCTCGGGGTGAGCCACGTGCCGCAGGCCGCGGCCGGCGATCGACACCGGCTTGGCCGTCACGCTGCGGGCGCGCGCATGCAGCTCGAAGCGCATCTGCATCTTCGCCGTGCCGGTGATCGGCCGCATCACAGCCGTGATCGAGACCGCCCGCTCGCCGGGGTCGAGCGCCCGCTGGCAGACGAACGAGCGCAGGTGGGACTGCTGGGCCTCGATCGACTGCGCGGACGAGGTGGCGGCCGCCGCCAGGGCGGCGAGCATCACGGCGCAGGTGGCGAAGGAACGTCGCACGAGTTCCATAACAACTCAGCCAGCCGGAAGTTTCCCGCCGCGAGCGCCGACGAGCCCGCTGCGAGAGCCGACGAGTCCGCTGCGAGGGCCGACGAGCCCGCCGCGGCGCGCACACCGCAGCTCAGGTCAGCTGGTACAGCGGCCCGTCGCCGCCCTCGGGCGGGGTCAGCCGGCCGCCCTTGGCGGTGATCGCGCCGCACTGCACGCAGTTGGTGTAGTTGACGATCACGTCGACCGGGCCCGGCGTCCGGCGCGTCGTCGGGGATCTCGTACACGCCGGCCGGGCACATCCAGCGCCACGTCTCGGCGATCTCCCGCGGCACGTGCTTGTGCACGCGGATGTGGTTGGGCGCGTCGTCGCGGGTGGCGTTGCCCGAGATGTAGACGCGAGGAGAGCTTGTCGAAGATGTACTTGCCGTCCGGCTTCGGATAGCGCTCCCTCGTGTCGCCGACGAACATCGGCTCGGCGTCGTCGCGATGCCACGCCTGCCGGCCCGGCGGGACCTTGCCCTTGGACATGATCGACGGGCCGGCGAGCAGGCTGCCGACGACGAAGCCCTTCTGGAACGCCTGCCGGGTGTTGCGCACCTGGTAGAGCTCCTTGCCGATCGAGGACTCCTCGACCGCCTCCTCGTAGGCTCGAGCGACTCGCCCGTCTTCAGCGATGCGGTAGATCGCCTCGGCGGCGAGGATCCCGGACTTGATGCAGTGGTGCACGCCCTTGAGCGCCGCCGTGTCGACCATCCCGCCCGCGTCGCCGACGAGCACCGCGCCGGGCATCGAGCAGCTTCGGCATCGACCAGTAGCCGCCGCCCGGGAGCGCCTTCGCGCCCCAGGCGACGCGCTCGCCGCCGTCGAGGATGTCCTTGACCAGCGGATGCGTCTTGAACGCCTGCAGCAGGTCGTGGGCCGAGGTGGTGGCGTCGCGGTAGTTGAGGTCGACGACGAAGCCGATCGAGACGAGGTCGTCGCCGGTCTTCTCGTCCTTCATCGGGTACATCCAGGTGCCGCCGAGCTGCCCGTACTTGGCCGCCACCTTCAGCGGCCACGGCTGCACGAACGTGTGGATCACCCGGTCGAGCGGCTTCTTGACCTTCCAGACCTCCTTGACCCCGAGCTCCCACACCTGGGGCTCGCGGCCGTCGGCGAGGTCGAACTCCTTGATCGCCGCGCCGGTGAGGTGGCCCCAGCAGCCCTCGGCGAGCACGGTGACCTGGGCCTTGATGTCGGTGCCCGGGCTCGAAGTTGCCGCAGCGGCTCGCCGTCCTTGCCGCGGCCCTTGTCGCCCGAGCGCACGCCGACGACCTTGCCGTCCTCGACGATCAGCTGGGTGGCCGAGGTCTCGGTCAGGACGTAGGCGCCGCCCTCCTCGGCCTGGCGCTGCTGGTAGCGGGCGAGCGCCGCCACCGAGACGACCTCGTTGCCGTGGTTCTTGAAGTTCGGCACGGCCGGGATCGGGACCCGGAGCTTGGTCTTGGGGCCGGTGAGCATGTAGACCGACTCCTTGGTCACCTCGCCGAACGCGAAGCGCTCCTTGCGCCAGTCCTCGCGGGACATGTCGGGGAACAGCTCCTGCAGCGGCCCGGGGCGCATCACCGCGCCCGACAGGTTGTGGCCGCCGCACGTCTTGGCCTTCTCGATGACCGCGACCGGGCACCTCGCCCAGCTTCTCCATCAGCTCCGGGTCGTCGCCGAGCAGCTGCAGCAGCCGGTTGGCGCAGGCCAGGCCGGCGGTGCCGCCGCCGACGATCGCGACGCCGACGTCGATCCGCTCGTCCTCGGAGTCGAGCTCGCGCTTGACGAACTCGCTTGACGGAGTCGACCGGGGGCGGGAACTCGCTCGGGCGCGGCGTTGCCGTTGATCGAGGCCATCGGCGATCAGCCGCCCTTCTTGGCCTTGATCGCGTCGGTCAGCTTGGGCAGGATCTTGTTCAGGTCGCCGACGATCCCGAGGTCGGAGAACTCGAAGATCGGCGCGTTCGCGTCCTTGTTGATCGCGACGATGTTCTCCGAGGACTGCATCCCGACCTTGTGCTGGATCGCGCCGGAGATGCCGGCCGCCAGGTACAGCTTCGGCGAGACGGTCTTGCCGGTCTGGCCGATCTGGGCCGCGTACGGGTACCAGCCGGCGTCGACGACCGCGCGGGTGGCGGCCACGGCGGTGTTGCCGCCGAACGCCTCGGCCAGCGCCTCGGCGAGCTCGAAGCCCTCGGCCTTGCCGAGCCCGCGGCCGCCGGCGACGAGGATGTCGGCGCCCTCGATGTCGACGTCGGCGCCGCGCTGCTCGCCGCGCTGGACCATCTCGGCCTGGTTCGACCAGGGCGAGTACTCGACGTCGACGTCGACGACCTCGGCCGAGCCGCCGCCGCCCTGGCGCGATCTCGAACGCGTTGATCCGGCCGATGATGATCCCGAGGTCGCCCTGGTAGCGGGAGACGGAGATCTTCGAGTCCTGGAGGATCGGGCGCTCGGCGACGAGCTTGCCGTCCTCGGCCCGGACCGCGGTGACCTCCATCGTCACGCCCGGCCTGCTTGCGCGCGGCCAGGCCGGCGCCGATCTCGAAGCCGAGCAGGCCGCCGCCGAACAGCGCGTAGCCGTGGCCGTTGTCGTCGATCACCTTGGCCATCACGTCGATCACCGGCTGGGCGAGGCCCTCGGGGCCCTTGGCCGCGGAACACCTTCGTGGCGCCGTAGGCGCCGAGCGTCTGGCACAGCTCGTCGGTCAGGTCGTCGCCGCCGACGACGACCGCGTGGCACTCGCCGCCGATCTCCGCGGCGCGCGCCGCGCCCTCGGACACGGCGCCGAGCGAGTTCTTGTTGAACGCGCCCTCGTAGTGGAGGACGTAGGTCAGGACGTCGGCCATCTAGATCAGCTTCCTTTCCTCGAGCCAGGCGACGATCTTCTCGACCGTCTCGTCGGTGTCCTCGTCCTCGATGATCTGGCCGGCGGCCTTGGCCGGCGGATCGTGGAAGTCGCCGCACTGCACGCGCGAGCCGCTCCTCGCCGACCAGCGAGGCGTCGATCCCGACGTCGCCGGCGCCGACCGTCTCGAGCGGCTTCTTCTTGGCGCCCATGATCGCCTTCAGCGACGGGTAGCGCGGCTCGTTGATCGCGTCGCCGACCGAGATCACGGCCGGGCAGCTCGACCTGGACGGTGTCGTAGCCGTACTCGGCCTGGCGCTCGCAGCGCAGGCCGCCGTCCGTCGACGTCCATCTTGATCACCTGGGTCAGCGAGGGCATCTTCAGGTGGTCGGCGACGACCGCGCCGATCGTGTAGCACTCGCCGTCGTCGGACTGCTGGCCGAGCAGCACGAGGTCGGGCGACTCCTTCTCGAGCGCCTTGGACAGCGCGTAGCCGGTGGCGGCGACGTCGGAGCCGGCCAGCGCCTCGTCGGTCAGGTGCACCGAGCGGTCGGCGCCGAGCGAGACGGCCTTGTGCAGCGCGCGGACGGCGGACTCGGGGCCCATCGTCACGGCGACGATCTCGTCGACCTCGACCGCGCCGCCCTCGCGGATCTGCATCGCGGCCTCGATCGCGTGCGTGTCGTAGGGGTTCAGGTTCTTCTCACCTGAGCGGTCCATCCGCCCCGTCGAGGGATCGATGCGCTTCTCGACGGCGGCGTCCGGCACCTCTTTGACCAGGACGCAAATCTTCAAGCATGCCTCCTAGGACATTGCCTGTGAACGACGGACAGATGTACCGCGTTGACTGACGAGTCAATCGGGTGGCTGGTACGTGAGGCGTTCCGCGTGCCGACCGACCGGCGTCCGCGCATCGGTCTAGGCGCGGACGGCGCCGCGGATGAAGTCGATCGCCTGCTGCGGTGGACGCGCCGGGGGTGAACACCTCGGCCACGCCGAGCGCCTTCAGCTCCTCGACGTCGTCGGCGGGGATCGTGCCCCCGACCGTGACGACCACGTCGTCGACCCCCTGCTCGCGCGAGCAGCTCCATGATCCGCGGCACGAGCGTCATGTGCGCGCCGGACAGGATCGACAGCCCGACGGCGTCGGCGTCCTCCTGGATCACCGTCTCGACGATCTGCTCGGGCGTCTGGTGCAGGCCGGTGTAGATCACCTCCATGCCGGCGTCGCGCAGCGCCCGGGCGATGATCTTGGCGCCGCGGTCGTGGCCGTCGAGGCCGGGCTTGGCCACGACGACGCGGATCTTCTTCTCGGTGGAGGAGCCATCTGGGCCGGAGCGCATCGGTCGCCGCGGCGGCGGATTCGTACGCGGCAGCGCTCTAGAACGCCGGCGCTTCGCGGTAGGTCCCGAACACGCGCCTGCAGCGCCTGCACCATCTCCCCCTCGGTGGCCTCCGCGCGCGCGGCCTCGAGCAGGTGCGGCATCAGGTTCTCGCCGCGGGTCGCGGGCCGCGTTCTCCAGCGCGCTCGAGCGCCGCGGTGCGCCGCGGCGCCGTCGCGGCGCTCGCGGACCTCGCGCACGCGGCGCGATCTGGCGCGGCCTCGAACGCGGGGTCGATCTTGCAGGATCGGCGTCGCGTCGTCGTCGCCCTCGGTGTAGGCGTTGACGCCGACGACCCTGCCGCTGCCCGGACTCGACCTCCTGCTGGTAGCGGAACGCGGCGTCGGCGATCTCGCGCTGCGGGAAGCCGCGCTTGACCGCCTCGACCATCCCGCCGAGCTCGTCGATCTTGGCGAAGTACTCGTAGGCCTGCTCCTCCAGCCGGTCGGTCAGCGCCTCGACGAAGTAGCGAGCCGCCGAGCGGGTCGATCGTGTTCGCCACGCCGGTCTCCTCGGCGATGATCTGCTGGGTGCGCAGCGCGACCCGCACCGCCTGCTCGGTCGGCAGCGCCAGCGCCTCGTCGAAGCTGTTGGTGTGCAGCGACTGGGTGCCGCCGAGCACGCCGGCCAGCGCCTCGATCGCCGTGCGCACGATGTTGTTCAGCGGCTGCTGGGCGGTCAGCGACACGCCCGCGGTCTGGGTGTGGAAGCGCATCAGCAGCGAGCGCTCGTCGCGCGCGCCGAACGTGTCGCGCAGCTCGCGGGCCCAGATCCGCCGCGCCGCCCGGTACTTGGCGATCTCCTCGAAGAAGTCGATGTGGGCGTTGAAGAAGAACGACAGCCGCGGCGCGAAGTCGTCGACGTCGAGCCCGCGGGCGACCGCCTGCTCGACGTAGGTCAGCCCGTCCTTGAGCGTGAACGCCAGCTCCTGGGCCGCGGTCGAGCCGGCCTCGCGGATGTGGTAGCCGGAGATCGAGATCGGATGCCAGCGCGGCATGCTGCCGCGCGCACCACTCGATCATGTCGGCCACCAGCCGCATCGCCGGGTCGACCGGGAAGCACCACTCCTTCTGGGCGATGTACTCCTTGAGGATGTCGGTCTGGATCGTCCCGCCGAGCTGCTCGGGGCCGATCCCCCGCCGCTCGGCCGCGACCACGTAGAACGCGAGCATGATCGCCGCCGGGCGCGTTGATCGTCATCGACACGGTCACCTCGTCGAGCGGGATCCCGTCGAACAGCGTCTCCATGTCCGCGAGCGTGTCGATCGCCACCCCCTCGCGGCCGACCTCGCCCAGCGAGCGCGGGTGGTCGGAGTCGTGGCCCATCAGCGACGGCATGTCGAACGCGGTCGACAGCCCGGTCTGGCCGTGGTCGAGCAGGTAGCGGAAGCGCCGGTTGGTCTCCTCGCGCGTCGCCGAACCCGGCGAACTGGCGCATCGTCCACAGCCGGCCGCGGTACATCGACCCGTACACGCCGCGCGTGTACGGGAACTCGCCCGGGCAGCCCGATCGCCGCCTCGGGATCGGCCGGCAGGTCGGCCTCGGTGTACAGCGGCTTGACCGGCTCGCCGGACATGGTCGAGAACAGCGCGTCGCGCTCGGGCGGTGCGGTCGACCGATCGGCCATCGGCGCTCAGTGTACGGCTCGGCGGTCGGCGTCAGCCGATGGACGCTCAGCGGCCTGAGCGGCAGTCCGGCGAGCGCCGGGGCGGTAGCGCGCGGCGCAGCGCGCCGCGTGCGCGCGCGGCCAGCGCCGACGCTGCCGATCCCGCCGGCCAGCGGCGGCGCCGGCGAGCGCGACGGCTGGTCTTCAGCCGCCGGCCGCAGCCGGTCGAAGCGCAGCACCTCCCACCCTCGCTCGCGCGCGATCGCGCAGCAGCGTCGCGGTCCGGGTTGACGACCACCGCGTGCCCGACGACCTGCGAGCATCGGCAGGTCGGACTCCGAGTCCGAGTACGCGTAGGACTCGGCCAGGTCGATGCCCTCGCGCGTCGGCGAGCTGCTCGATCGCCTGCGCCTTCTCGGCGCGGTAGATGAACAGCCCCGTCCGGCGCGCCCGGTGTAGACGCCGTCCGCGACCTCGGAGAACTGCGAGCCGATCGCCGCCGTCGAAGCGCCAGCACCCGGGCCAGCATCTCGGCCAGCTCGCTGCGAGGCGGCGGTGACGATGTACACCCGCCGGCCGGCGTCCTGGTGCTCGTGGGCGACCGCGAGCATCTGCGGGTAGAGCCGCGGCAGGATCCCGGCGAGCACGTCGGCGCCGAGCCGCTCGAGGTCGCGCACGCGGGTGCCGGCCAGCGACGCCGAGATCCGGTCGCGCAGCGCGTGCGTGTCCTCGTCGGTGGAGCCGCGCAGGCGGAAGCGGACGTTGGCCCAGCGCGTCGGCCGCCAGCTGGCGGCGGCGTCATCAGCCCGGCCCGGTAGGCGGCGCGCCCGAACTGGAAGGCCGAGGAGCCCTCCATCAGGGTCCGGTCGAGGTCGAAGAACGCGGCGGCCGGCGGCTCGCGGCCGAGCCGCGCGGCGCCGCGTCTGCGGGCGGCGGCGCTCAGCCGCCGTTCACCTCGACGATCACCGCGTCGCCCTGGCCGCCGCCGGAGCAGATCGCCGCGCAGCCGAGCCCGCCGCCGCGGCGGCGGAGCTCGTAGCACGAGCGAGCCGAGGATCCGGGCGCCGGAGGCGCCGATCGGGTGGCCGAGCGCCACCGCGCCGCCGTTGACGTTGACCTTGTCCTCGTCGATGCCGAGCATCCGGATCGAGTTGAGCGTCACCGACGCGAACGCCTCGTTGATCTCCCACAGGTCGATGTCCTCGGCGCTTCAGGCCGGCCTTCGCGAGCGCCTTCTCGGCCGCCTTGGCCGGGGTGCGGGCCAGGTAGGCGAAGTCGTCGGCGACCTGCGCCTGGGCGACGATCGTGGCCAGCGCGCGCCTTGCCGTTGCGCTTGGCCCACTCGTCGCTGGCCAGCACCAGCGCGCCGCCGCCGTCGTTGACGCCCGGCGAGTTGCCGGCCGTGTGCGAGCCGTCCTTCATGAAGATCGGCGGGCAGCTTGGCCAGCGTCTCGAGGCTGGTGTCGCGGCGCGGGCGCCTCGTCGATCTCGACCACCGTGTCGCCCTTCTTGCCCTTGATCGTGACCGGCGACGATCTCCTCGGGCAGCCGGCCCTCGTCGGTGGCCTTGATCGCCAGCTCGTGCGAGCGCAGCGCCCAGCGGTCCATGTCGGGCCGGGTCATCTCGAGCTCGGCGGCGACCTCGCTGGCCTCCTGGGCCATGTGCTTGCCGCGAGAACGGGTTGGTGAGCCCGTCGTTGATCATCGAGTCGATCGCCTTGCCGTCGCCCATGCGGAAGCCGAACCGGGCCTCCTTGAGCAGGTACGGCGCGTTCGACATCGACTCCATGCCGCCGCCGACGCCGACCTCGAGGTCGCCGGCGCGGATCGCGGCGTCGAGCAGCCCGGCGGCGCGGATCCCCGAGGCGCAGACCTTGTTGATCGTCTCCGAGGAGACCTCCTTGGGGATCCCGGCCTTGATCTGCGCCTGGCGCGAGGGGATCTGCCCCTGGCCGGCCTGGAGCACCTGGCCCATGACCACGTGCTCGACCTGCTCGGGCGCGACGTCGGCGCGCTCGAGCGCGGCCTTGATCGCGGTGCCGCCGAGCTCGGTGGCGTCGACGCTGGCCAGGCCGCCGCCGAGCTTGCCGATCGGCGTGCGGGCGGCGGACAGGATCACGGTCTTGGGCATGTTCTCGGCGGCTCCGAGTTCGGTGGTTGGCCGTCAATCGTAGTGACGCCGATTGCGCTGGTAGGGTGCGCGTCCATGGAGGTCGCAGGCGACCACCGGACGGTCCGCTCGCCAGCGGGCGCCGACACGATCGCGGTCGGGCGTGTTCGACGGCGAGGGGGTGGCCCACGACGTCCCGGACGGGGCGCTCGGCGCGCTGCTCGACTCGCGGCGAGGCGCAGCACCGGCGTTCAAGCGGCTCGCGCTCACCCATGCCGACGGCCGGCGGTTCATCCTCGTCGGCCTCGGCGAGCGCGAGCAGTTCGACGCCGAGCGCGCGCGGGTCGGCGGCCGCGGTCGTCCACGGGCGGGCCCGCGAGCTCGGCGCCGCGACGCTGTGCTGGGAGGTCCCGCACCACGTCGAGCGACGCGATCGTCGCCGGCCTCGTCGAGGGCACGCTGCTGCGCGCCTACCGGTTCGACGCGCTACAAGCCGGCGCCGCGAGGCCGACCGGCCTGCCGAGCGGCTGCTGGTCAGCGCCCACCACGACATCGTCGGCGCGGTCGAGCGCGCGGCCGCGGTCGTCGCGCGGCCCAGAACCGCGCCCGCGACCTCGGCAACACGCCCGCCAACGACCTCACCGCCGGCGGCGCTCGCCGACTACGCGCAGCGACCGAGCGGCTGCCCGGCGCTGCACGGTCACGGTCGCTCGACGAGGAGGAGATCCGCGCGCGCGGGATGGGCGCGTTCGCCGCCGTCGCGCCAGGGCTCGGCGCAGGCGGCGCGGCTGATCGAGCTCGACTACGACGGCGCCGGGGCGCCGACGGCGCCGCGGCTCGGGCTCGTCGGCAAGGCGGTGACGTTCGACTCCGGCGGGCTGTCGCTCAAGCCGCCGGCCGACGATGTACGAGATGAAGTTCGACATGTGCGGCGGGGCGGCGGTGATCGAGGCGATCGCCGCGCTCGCCGAGCTCGAGCTCCGGTGCGGGTGCTCGGCGTCGTCGGCGCGACCGAGAACCTCCCGAGCGGCGAGCGCGGTCAAGCCCGGCGACATCGTCCGCGCGCTCGACGGCACGACGATCGAGGTCAACAACACCGACGCCGAGGGCCGGCTCGTGCTCGCCGACTGCCTCACCCACGCCCGGCGCGCAGGGCGTCGAGCGGCTCGTCGACCTCGCCACGCTGACCGGCGGATCGTCATCGCGCTCGGCTCGGTGTACGCCGGCCTCTTCGCCAACGACGACGCGCTGCCGCAGCGCTGATCGGCCAGCGGCGAGCGGACCGGCGAGCCGGTGTGGCGGCTGCCGCTGCACCCCGAGTACGCGCGGATGGTCGAGGGCCGCTACGCCCAGCTCACGAACCTGACCGAGCGCCGCGAGGCGCATGCCGATCGACCGGCGCCGAGTTCCTGCACCACTTCGCCGGCGAGGTGCCGTGGGCCCACCTCGACATCGCCGGCACCGCCGTACGACGTGCCGCGGCCGTACTTCGCCGGCAAGGGCGCCACCGGCTTCGGCGTCCGGCTGCTCGTCGAGCTACGCGCGGTCACACGCGGATCAGGGTCAGGAACCGCCGGGTCAGCGACAGCGGCCCGGCGAACCGCACCCGCCGGCGCGGCCAGCATCCCGAGCGCGGCCCGGCCCCGCGGGCGCATCGGGCTCGGCACCCCGCCGACCAGCGGCGCCACCATCAGGCTGATCAGGTCGGCGAGCGAGCCGGCGATCCGCAGGTCCGGCGTCGCCGCCGGCCCGTCCTCGACGAGCACCTCGTCGCTGCCGAACACGATCCGGACCGGCGGATGCCCGGCGGCGGCCAGCTCGACCTCGGCCCGCAATGCCTCGGCGAGCGCCGGACGGCGGTGGACGCCGCGCTCGACCATGGCCAGGATCGCCGGCGCCAGCCCGCCCTCGAGGACGGCGCCGAGCTGCACAGGGCCGCCGGACTGGGTCGGGGATCGACGGGGGATCGGCATACAGCTGATCCTAGGGAGGGCCGCCGACTGGGAGAATCCGCGCCATGGACTTCGACCTCACCGACCACCACCGCCTGCTGCGCGACACCGTGCGCGACTTCGCCGAGCAGGAGATCGCGCCGGTCGCCGAGGAGCTCGACCGCGACAAGCGCTTCCCGTACGAGATCGTCCGCCGCCTCGGCGAGCTCGACCTGATGGGGATCCCGTTCCCCGAGGAGTACGGCGGCGGCGGCGGCGACTCGCTCGCCTACGCGCTCGCGGTCGAGGAGCTGGCCCGGGTCGACTCGTCGGTGGCGATCACGCTGTGCGCGCACACCTCGCTCGGCACCCAGCCGCTCTACCTGTTCGGCTCCGAGGAGCAGAAGCGCGAGTGGCTGCCGCAGCTGTGCAGCGGGCGAGCGGCTCGGCGCGTTCGGCCTGACCGAGCCCGAGGCGGGCTCGGACGCCGGCAACACCAAGACCCGGGCCGTGCTCGAGGACGGCGAGTGGGTGATCAACGGCGCCAAGCAGTTCATCACCAACGCCGGCACCGACATCTCCGGGGTCGTGGTGATCACCGCCGTCACCGGCGGCGAGGGCAACGGCCCGGCCGGGAGATCTCGAACCTCCTGGTGGAGAACGGCACAGCCGGGTACGAGCCGGGCGAGCCGTACCGGAAGATGGGCTGGAACGCCTCCGACACCCGGCCGCTGTCGTTCACGCGACTGCCGGGTGCCGGAGGAGAACCTCGTCGGGCAGCGCGGCGCCGGCCTGCGGCAGTTCCTCCACGTGCTCGACATCGGCCGGATCGGCGTGGCGGCGATGGGCGTCGGCCTCGCCCAGGGCGCGCTCGACGCAGGCGCTCGCCTACGCCAAGGAGCGCCGCGCGTTCGGCCAGCCGATCTCCAAGTTCCAGACGATCCAGGCCAAGCTGGCCGACCTCTCGACCGAGATCGAGGCCACCCGGCTGCTCGTCCACAAGGCGGCCTGGCTCAAGGACCTCGGCCGGAACTTCACGCTCACCGCCGCCCAGGCGAAGCTCAAGAGCGGCCGCCTGGCGGTGCGGGCGGCCGAGGAGGCGGTCCAGATCCACGGCGGCTACGGCTACATCGAGGAGTACCCGGTGTGCCGCTTCTACCGCGACGCGAAGATCCTCACGATCGGCGAGGGGACCGACGAGGTGCAGGAGATGGTGATCGCCAGGGCGCTCGGCGCGTGATCCGGGCGTCTGCCGCGGCTCTCGTCGGCGCGCTCGGGCTGGGCGTCCCCGCGGCGATGGCCGTCGGCGGCGGGGCTTTCGCGGCCTCCGGCGCCGCCGCACCGCTGCCGCCCGGATCACCCGGGCTGACGGGCCAGTTTCAGCTCAGCGGGGTGATCACGGCGGCCAAGCACGTCCGCGGCGAGCACCGCGGTCAGCGTGTGCAGCGCGCGTGGACGTTCACCCCGCAGTGCTCGGTGGGACCGTGCTCGACGGTGACGCTGGTCCGCCGGCGCCGGGTCGGGACCGACACGACTGTGTTGACCGCCACGAGCCCGACCACGTACACCGGCCAGGGGCTGTTCTACGCGCCGCTCCGGTGCGCCGGGCGGATGCGCGCGCACGGCGAGGCGGTGCCGTTCACGATCACCGTGACCGTCACCGCCACGACGACCGTGGCCGGCGCCCCGATCGCGTCGCAGATCCACGCGACGTACGTCAACCGCCGCCGGCGCAACCTCACCCGGTGCATCGATGTCACCGGCCACGACGCCGCGGCGTACGACGGGCAGCTGGTGGGGCCGGCCGCGACCTGACGGGTGCCGCGGGTCCTACCGCGGCGCGATCCGCAGCGTGCCGAGCACGTGGTCGAGCACCGCGAGCTGGCGGCGCCGGATGTGCCGGCCGCCCGCGAGCACGACGTACAGGCAGAACGGCCGCCGGGCGGCGGTGAAGAAGTGCTGGGTCCCGGTCTGGCCCGGGCGCGGGTGCGCGAGCCGGTTGTGCGAGAACGCGGCGGGGTCGAGCCGGCGCGGGATCCGGGGCGCGGTGAACAGGCCCTGACCGGGCTCGAGCCCGCGGCCCGGCCGGTACTCGGTGAGCGCCACGAACGATCCCTCGGGTGGCATCAGCCCGGTGCTGCGGTCCCCGAACTCGCCGTCGGCGAGCGCCACCGGGAAGCTCCCGGCGTGCAGCGTGGCGACGTCGTCGGCGCGGGCGAACACGCGGCCGCTCCAGTGATTCGGCAGCTCGATCGTCAGCCCGTGCGCAGCGAGGATCACGCGAGGCTCCCGAGCGCGGCCAGGGCGACGATCGCGGCGAGCCCGGCGGCGGCGCCGCGCGCGGCGGGCGCGCGCCAGCGCTCGAGCCCGCGGTGCAGCGCGACCAGCTGGCCAGGCCGGCGGACCCGCGCGGCGGCCAGCGGGGTCGCCCCGCGGACGAACCCGAAGACACCGACGATCAGGGCTCCGGTCGCGGGCGTGGCGGTGAGCAGGGCGGCCAGCAGCGCGACGTACGTGGCCGCGCTCGACACGATCGTCGTGACCCCGAGCCCGAGCTGGGCGCCGTAGCCGAGGCCGTACACCCAGCCGCGGTAGCGGTCGCGCCAGCGCTCGTCGACCTGGCGGCGGGGGCCGGGGACGCGGAGGGGGCCCGCGTCGAGGGCGAGCGCTGCCAGGGCCGCTACGGCCAGGACAGCCAGCCGCGTGTCGCTGCCGAGGGCGATGATCGCGGTGAGTCCGGCCCCGGCCGCGCCGAGGAGCGCGCCGATCGCGGCCCCGGCCACGGTCGCGCCGGACACGAAGGCCGTGATCGTGACGCCCCAGATCGCCTGCCTGCCCCGCTCGCCGAGCGGGGTGATGCTCGCCAGCATCGACTCGCCTCAGGGCGACCAGGCCGAGGCGACGGCGCCGAGCAGCGCGGCGGCCAGGCCGAGGATGGTGAGCTCGCTCACTCCGGCCCGCCCGGGAACAGGCTCGGGTGGTCCGGCCCGATCCCCGCCGCGGCGAGCGTCTCGTCGACCGACCGCGCAGCGCCGACGTCATGGATCGCGTCGCTGACGAGCGAGGCGAGCGCGGGCCAGCTCGTGGCGACCCCCTCCCCCCGCACCTCGCCGTCGACGAGCACGAAGTAGGGGGCGCCCGGGATCCGGTACTCCTCCCAGGCGGCCTCGGACATCACCACCGGCCACGCCCTCAGGCGCCAGCTCGCGCAGGCGGCGCCGGACGCTCCCGTTCGGCGCCGTGGGTGACGATCACGGTCTGCACGCCCGCCGGCAGCCGCCGCTCGCCGAGCGTCTCCCAGAACCCAGCGCAGGTGGTGCACCCGCTGGTGAGGAACGCGAGCAGCGTCGGCCGGGCGCCGCGGCGCGTCGAACGACAGCGCGATCGCGTCCCCGCCGGGCCCGGCGCCGACGAGCGCCGGCGCCGGAGCGCCCCCGAGCGCCTCGCGGACGCGAGCGTCGTCCGGCATCGCCGCCGTCGGCGGGTGGCCGGAGTCGCCCGGGCCGAGCCGCCGGAGGATCTCCGCGTGGCTGCGCAGCAGGCCCGCGACGAGCACGACCAGCAGCACGAGCAGCACGGTCTCGACGGCCACGATCGCCGTCATACGCCGCCGTCCCCGGGGAGCTGGATCGCGCGGCCCTTCAAGGCAGCCGGCCTCGTGGGTGCAGGTGCGGTCGTCGATCATCAGCGTGTCGTTGCAGTTGAACTCGGCGAACTGGGCCGGCGGCTGGCAGATCACGAGCCGGCACACGACCTCGGTCGTGCCCTGGACCTGGGTGTTGCACTGCCCGTAGCGGAACTGGTTGCAGTCCACCCGTCGCTTGGAGCAGGTGCCCTCCGCGCACTGGCAGCCACCCGGGAACACGCGCCCGGGAGTGCGGTTGCAGTCGATGTAGTAGCGGACGCCCTGGGTGCTGCACAGCCCCGCGCCGCGGTAGTCGGTGCACTTCCACCAGCCGGCCACGTAGGTCCCGTTCGGGCAGCGGTTGTGCCCCCGCTCGATCTCGCAGCAGAACGCCGTGTACCCGTCGCTACACAGCCCCGAGGAGCAGCTGCTCGGGTCGATCACCGCCCACGCGGTGCCCGGCCGGATCAGGTAGCGGACCGGCGCCACCGCGAACGCCGAGCCCGCCACGGCGGCCTTCGTCAACGCGCTGCGCCGGGTGCTACGGCGCTCGAGCACCGAGCCGAGCCGGGTCGGCGAGCCGCTCGGCCAGCGTCACGGGCCGCTCGGCCAGCGTCACGGGCCGCTCGGCCGGCGTCACGGGCCGCTCCACGCCGCCCACGCCTGCGGGAGGTCGGTGTAGGCGACGACGATCGCGTACGCGCCGCCGGCGATCCCGATCGCCAGCGTCAGCGCCTGGCCCGCCGGCCGGTCGAACACCCAGGCGATGCCGTGGGTGCGGCCGGTGGCTGCGACCGCGATGGCGACGAGCGCGGAGGCGGCGCTCAGGGCAGTCTGGATCCCCGAGGCCGGTGCGCCGGCGTCGCCGAAGCAGCCGCACTCGGCACGCTCGCGGGCGAGCAGCACGCCCACGGCGGCGAATGCGGCGTACACCGCGGCGAGCGCCGCCGCTGTGGGTGGCGACGGGTCGGAGAGACAGGCGGCGCCGAGGGCGAGCTCGGCGACGGCGAGCAACCGGACCGCCGAGAGGCGGCTGGTGAGCGAGCCGTGGTGCATGCCGATCGTGGCCAGGGCGCGCTCGGCGCCGGCCGGGGAGCGGAGCTTGGCCACCCCGGCCGCGCACAGCACGAGGGCGGCGGCCAGGAACGGGGGCGTCAGCGCGCTCGCCATCCGCTCAGGTGCTCACCCGCGACTCGAGGATCTGGGCCGCGGCAGAGGCGGGGTCGAGCTCACGGGAGACGACCCGATCGAGCAGCTCCTGCACGTCGGGGTCCTCGTTGACGGATGCCTCGAGCTCACGGCGCATACGGAAGGTCGCGATCGCCAGCACTTCGCTCATCAGGTTACGTCGGCGGCGCTCGGACAGCGTCCCTTCCGCCTCGATGTAGGCGCGGTGCTCGGCCAGCTTCTCGGCCAGCTCCTCGATCCCCTCGTCCCGGACCGCCTCGGTGCGGACGATCGGCACCTGCCAGCCCTCTCGCGGACCGAGCGCGAGCACGCCCTTGATCTCTCGGATCATCGTGTCGGTGAGCGGGTGATCTGCCTTGTTGACGACGATCACATCGGGGATCTCCATCACCCCGGCCTTGAGCGCCTGGATCGAGTCGCCCGAGCCGGGCTGCAGGACGAGCACGACCGTGTCGGCGTGGTCGATGATGTCGACCTCGGCCTGGCCAACCCCCACGGTCTCGAGCAGCACGACGTCGCGCCCGGAGGCGTCCATCAGCAGCGCCGCCTGGAGCGTCGCCTCGCTGAGCCCGCCGAGCGCGCCGCGGTTCGCCATCGACCGTATGAACACACCAGGATCGAGAAAGTGATCGCTCAGCCGGATTCGGTCGCCCAGCAGCGCCCCCTTCGTGAACGGCGAGGACGGGTCGATCGACAGCACGGCCACGGTACGCCCGCGTGAGCGCTCGAGCTTCGTGAATGCCGCCAGCAGCGTTGACTTGCCGACGCCGGGGGGTCCGGTGAAGCCCAGAATCGCGGCCTTCCCGGTGCGCGGGTACACCTCGCGGACGAGCTCCCAGCCCTCCGGCTCGTCGTTCTCGACGAGCGAGATGGCCCGGGCCAGGGCCCGCTTGTCGCCGTCGAGCAGGCGTTGGGTTAGAGAGGGCTTGTCTGCGGGCATGAAGGCGAGCAATCATGCCAGGGGTGTACGACCGGCTCTCCTCCCACCTCGATTCGCTCGTCGGCGAAGGGGTGGAGGCAGCGGTCCGGACCAAGCACCGCCTTCGGCTGCGCCGGCTCGGATGGACCCGAGCCGTCGACCCCGCTCCGGGGCCGCTGTGGGCGAGCGGATTCACCCCGCCGCGCGAGGGATGCGAGCTGTCCGTGCTGATCGACGGCGCGAACGCGCTGCCCGAGATGGCGCGGGCGCTCCAGTCCGCCGAGCACTCGATCCACATGACCGACTGGGACCTCGCCCCGGCGTTCGAGCTCGAGCGCGACGAGCGCCGGATGCCGGTCGGGCTGATGCTCGCCGAGCTGGCCGAGCGCGTCGATGTCAAGGTGATGGTGTGGGCCGGGGCGCCCGTGCCCGCCTTCCACCCCACCCGCTCGGAGGTGAACGAGAACATCCGCAACCTCGTGCGGGGGACGAAGATCCGCTGCGAGGCGGACCCGCGCGAGCACCCGTTCCACTGCCACCACGAGAAGACGATCGTGATCGACGGCCGGCTCGCGTTCGTCGGCGGGATCGACCTCACCGACGACTCCGGGGACCGGTGGGACACTCAGGCCCACGTCGCCCGCCGGCGGATCGGCTGGCACGACGTCGCCACCCGCCTGCGCGGGCCGGCGGTCGCCGATGTCGACTCGCACTTCCGGATGCGCTGGCTCGAGCTGACCGGCGAGGACCTCGGCACCGTCGAGGTCGAGCGCGCCGGCGACACGACGGTCCAGGTCGTGCGGACGGTGGCCGAGGACATGTACGACCACGTCCCGCGCGGCGACTTCTCAATCCTCGAGAGCTACATCCGCGCCCTGCACTCGGCGCAGCGGATCGTCTACCTGGAGAACCAGTTCCTGTGGTCGCCGGAGATCACCAAGATCCTCGCCGGCAAGCTGCGCGACCCACCCCACCCCGACTTCCGCGTCGTCGTCGTCCTGCCGGCCAGTCCGAACAACGGCCGCGACGACACTGTCGGCCAGCTCGGCAAGCTCGTGGCTGCCGACGGCGGCGAGAACCGGCTGCTGGCTGCGACGATCCGCTCGCTGTCGGCCGGGCGCGACGACCCCCTGTACGTGCACGCCAAGGTCGGGATCGTCGACGACCGCTGGCTGACCGTCGGCTCGGCGAACCTCAACGCCCACTCACTGATGAACGACACCGAGATGAACGTCGTGACCGACGATCCCGCGCTGGCGCGCGACACCCGCGTGCGGTTGTGGGCAGAGCACCTCGAGCTGCACCCGGACACGGTCGCGGCTGCGGAGCCGCACACGCTCGTCGACGAGCACTGGCGCCCGATCGCCCTCGAGCAGCTCAAGCGCCGCAACGCGGGAGAGCCGCCGACGCACCGGCTCCTGGCGCTTCCAGGCGTTTCCCGGCGCGCCCGGCGCCTGCTCGGGCCCCTGCAGGGGCTCGTCGATGACGGGTAGCTAGCACCGGTCGCCGGCGGCCGCGCGTCGCGTACTCTCTGGCTCGGTGCAGCCGGCCGGAACGCAAGAGATCCAGCGCGCCGCCCCCGCGCGTACGCCCCTCGTCCCGCCGTTCGTGCGTGAGGGGCCGCCTCCGCTGCGGGGCGGGCTGCTGGCGTTCCTGCGCTTCGCGCGGCGCCATCGGATGCTGCGTCCGGGATATCTGAGGCTGTTCGTCCGCTGGGCGTGGCTCAAGCTGCGCTGGCGCGGGCGCCTGCAGACCGACGGGATGTGCTTCGTGTGCCCGGGGGTGAAGTTCGAGATCGGCCGCGACGCCGTCATCCGGCTCGGCCGCTGGTCCTGGATCGGCCACCGCTGCAAGATCCGCGCCCACGAGGGCGAGTTCTCGCTCGGCGCGAAGTCCGTGATGGGCCAGGAGTGCACGATCTCCTCCTTCCAGCACGTCTCGATCGGCCGCGAGTGCATCATCGCCGACCGCGTGATGATGATCGACTTCGACCACGGCATGGTCGAGGTCGAGCGCCCGATCCGCCTCCAGGGCATCTACAAGCGAGACGTCAACATCGGCCACAACGTCTGGATCGGCTACGGCGCCTGCGTCCTGCGCGGCGTCACCGTCGGCGACAACTGCGTGATCGGCACCAGCGCAGTCGTCACCACCGACGTCCCAGACAACGCGGTCGTCGGCGGGATCCCCGCCCGGCTGATCCGGCTGCGCGAGGCGCCGAAGACGTTCCGCTGGGGTTAGCGGTCGGCGGTCAGAGCCCGGCCCGCCGTGAGGTCGTGCCGAGGCCGGCGCAGTCCTCCCCGCCGCGCGGCCGTTTTCTGTGAGCCTGGGTATCTAACGGGCCTATTTTTCCCGCCAGGATACCCAGGCCCTTGGCCTTCCGCGCCGGGCGCCCCGCGGGCCCCGCGGGCGCCGCATCCCAACCCTCCCAACCCTCGCAAGCCGAGAACGTCCACGCCAAACGCCACGCGCAACCCGGGCGCGCGCAACAGCGTCGTACTGGGGTGACGCCCCGATGCCCCGATTGGGGTGGGTCAGTCCGCCCAGCCGGCGAGCACCGGGGCGAGGTTGCGCAGCGACGGATCCGAGCCGTCCGCCAGCGCGGCCCGGAGCGCCGATAGGTGCCCGGCGGCGCGCTCGCGCGGGTATAGGCCCGCCGTGTCCCGGGCGGCCATGAAGGCCCAGTCGCTCGCCTGGAGTGCGAGGAGCTCACGCAGGGCGCGCTCCGCGGGGCGGCGGCCGAGGGCGAGGACCTCCAGCTCCGCGGTGCGGGCCTCCCAGGCGAGTCCGGCCACTGCCGGGCCGCTCCAGGTGCGAAGGTCGCCGCCCTCGCCCCAGCTCGAGGCCGACAGCGACTCCGGGGCGGCCACGGGCTCACATCGCGTCAGGGCGTCGTCGAGGGTCGTCAGCGCGAGTCCCGCCGAGGCAGCCTCCGACACGACGGCGTCGAGCCACCGGACCCCCTCGTACCACCAGTGGCCGAGGAGCTCGGTGTCGAGCGCGCACACGCACACCCCGCCGCCCGCGGCCCGCTCGGCGACCGCGGCCACGAACGCCCGGGCGTCGGCCGCCACCTGGGCGGCGGCCGCCTCGGGGTCGTACGGCGCACCGTCGTTGCGCCACACCCGGTGGTGGCGGTCGGTGAGCCGGTGGTAGCTGCGGTACGGGCCCGCCGACGGGTAGCCGCGCTCACTCCACACGAGTGCCATCGTCGCCCGGTCGACGGGCCACAGGACCGGACCGTCGTCGGTGTGGAGTGGGCGCAGGTGGCGTTCGTCGCCGAGGCCGAACACCCTGGTCAGCTCCACGCACGTCGCGTGGACACCGGCGTCCTCCAGCAGCGGGTGCAGCCACGGCGCGTGGGCGCATTCGGGCAGCCAGAAGCCGCCCCCCCAGTCGCCGAACCGCCGGCGGTGTGAGGCGATCCCGGTCTGGATCTGCAGGCCGATCGAGGCGTCGGTGGCGAGCAGCGGCAGCACGGCGTGGGTGGCCGCCGAGGTCCAGCTCGCCCGCGCGCCGAGCGCGCCCAGCAGGCCGGCGCCCGCGAGCGAGCGCAACCGCCGGGCAGCCGCCGCGTACTCCGCCGCCGAGCGCTCCAGCTCGGCCACGACGGCGCCCTCACCGCGGGCGCGGAACCCATCGATGTCGAGCCGGTGCGACTCGGGGCGGACCTGCTCGAGGAACGAGAGGCAGCGCTCGAGCGCCCCGGGCGCCTCCAGCTGATCGCACAGCACCGGGGTGAGCGACAGCGTGATCGGGGCACGGGCGAGCACGTCGAGCAGCGGCAGATAGGAGGTGGCGATCGCCTCCCACAGCCACTCCTCGCCGAACGGCCAGGTCCCGAAGCCCTCGGGGCTCCGCAGGAATGACTCGTAATCGGTTGGGGGCCACGGCGCCCCGCCCTCCACGTAGGGCATGTGCGTGTGCAGGACGATCGCCAACTCGCCACGGGGCGTCATCGACCGGACGGTATCCGGCGATTCGCAACGCCGCTTCGAGCCCACCGCCGGGTTGACGTCGGCGAGACAATGGGCGCGAGCGACCCAAGGGGCATCTTTGAGCACTTCGCGTGCCTTTCAGCGCCGACGCCACCGGGCATCCATGATCTCCGGACTGATTGCGGCGCTCGCCGCCTGCGTCCTGCCCGCGCCTGCGCTCGCGGTGTCGGCATGGTCGATCCAGCCCACGCCGAACCCGACCGGGGGCGGCACGTTGAACGGCGTGTCGTGCACTGCGGCGAACGTGTGTATGGCCGTGGGAGCTTCGGGCTCCTCTGCGCTGGCAGAGCGCTGGAATGGCACCGCCTGGAAGATCGAGCCGACCCCGCACCCGAGCGAAGGCAGCTTCCTCTGGGGCGTGTCCTGTAGCGCCACGAATGCCTGCATGGCGGTCAGCACCTCGGGCGCTGTGATGCGCTGGAACGGCACCGCCTGGACGCTCCAGTCGCTCATCGAACCGAACCTCTACGGCGTGTCCTGCTCTGGCGGTACGAGCTGCACCGCTGTGGGTTTCACCTACGTGAAATTCTGCAACATCTTCCGCTGCTGGCTGGCACCCGCGGACCTGGCCGCTCAGTGGAACGGGACCACCTGGTCTGCGAGTCGTGCCGGCGGGGTGCTCGGGAAGCTCTTCGGCGTTTCCTGCCAATCGAGCTCGGCTTGCGTCGCGGTGGGATCGACCGGCTCGAACACGATCGGCGAAGCGTGGAACGGTTCCTCCTGGACGACGGAATCGACCGCGAACGCGCCATCCAGCGACAACACGCTCGCGGGCGTGTCCTGCACTTCGGCCACGGTCTGCACCGCAGTCGGATACGCCGTCTCGGTGCCCAACTATCCCCAAGCTGCGCCTCTCGCCGAGGGGCTGAACGGGACGACGTGGACGATCGAGCCGACCCCCAGCCCGGCGGGGACGAGCGCGAGCAACCTCTTGGGCGTCTCCTGTGTGACCTCGGCGGCATGCACAGCCGTGGGCTTCGCGGTCGACAGCTCAGGGGCGGATCAGACCCTCGCCGAGCGGTACTCGGGATAGCTTGGATCCCTGAATCCGCAGAACGGCCCCGCGAGCTCCCCGGGGCCGGCCGGAACCGCGGCTCACGGGCGGCACACGGCGAGGAAGTCGAGCGCGGCGTCGAGCCCGTCGGAGCGCAGCACGAAGTCGCTCGAGGCGATCGCCGGCGTGAACCGTTCGTAGAACGGCTTCGTGATCCGCAGCCGCCGGTGGACGGCGTCCCAGCCCAGCTTGAGCGCGAGTGCGTGGATCCGGAGCTTGCGGGCGTGGAACAGGCCGAGCAGCTCGACCGAGCCGAACGCGCCCAGGCACAGCTCGCGGAACTCCGCTGCCCGGTACTCCTTGAGATGCCACGGGTTGCCCGAGCGCTCAGCGCCCCGCGGCGCCAGCGTCAGCACGTTGGGCGTCGACACATACGCCACCCCGCCTGGGGTGAGCAGCGAGCGGACGTGGGCGAGCACCGCGTCGGGGTCGTGGACGTGCTCGATCGTCTGCAGGAACACGACGGCGTCGAGCGTCCCCGGCTCGCCGAACGTCTCCACCATCCCGCGCTCGAAGCTCAGGTTCGGACGCACGTAACGCAGACGGGCGTGCTCGAACGCATCCGGATTGGCGTCGAGGCCGACCACGGACAGGGCCGATTCGGCCAGCACGTCGGAGCCGTATCCCTCCCCGCAGGCGAGGTCGAGGACGCGGTCGGCGGCCACGCGTCCGGCGATCCACTCGTACACCGCGAGATGCCGCCGGTACCAATAGTTCTCGGCTGGAACGTCGGGCAGCGTGCGCTCTCCGGTGAGCTCGAGCGGGGGCACTCCGGGGGGCTGGTTGCGCTGAACGTACGCGTTCACTGGCACGAGCGAACAGGGTAATGTGCTCCGCTTCATGGAGTCCTCCACGCTCACGCCGCCGCTCAGCCCGGACGACATCCGGGACGTCAACACGCGCTACCACGACGTGGCCGCGGCCAGCTACGACTCCAAGTGGGGGATCGACTTCGGCGACATCGGCCGGCACCAGGTGCTCGGCAAGCTCCGCAAGCTGCTCGGCTCTGAGCTCGATCGCGGCTACGAGCGCTCGCTGGAGATCGGGGCGGGCACCGGCTACTTCAGCCTCAACCTGCTGCAGGCGGGCGTCGTGCGCGACGCGACGGCCACGGACATCTCGCCCGGGATGGTCGCCACGCTGCGCGCCAACGCCGAGCGGCTCGGCCTGGCTGTGCGCGCCGCCCGCGCCGACGCGGAGTCACTGCCGTTCCCCGACGAGAGCTTCGACCTCGTGCTCGGCCACGCCGTGCTTCACCACCTGCCCGACCTCGACCGGGCGTTCTCGGAATTCGACCGCGTGCTCGCCCCCGGCGGGCGGATCGTGTTCGCCGGGGAGCCGTCGCGGTTCGGCGACCGGCTGGCGGCGATCCCGAAGCGCGGAGGCGCCCGTGTGGCGCCGCTGTGGCGCGCCGCGCTGCGGGCCGCCCCGGCCCCCCCGCCTGCCGAGCCCGGGTCGGCCCACGATCACGAGCACGGCCTCGAGCGCTGCGTCGACATCCACGCGTTTGCTCCCGGCGACCTGTCCGGCTACGCCCGCCGAGCCGGGTTCACCGACGTCCGGGTGCGCGGCGAGGAGCTGGTGGCCAACTGGTTCGGGTGGTTCAACCGCGCGCTCGAGGCGACCGCGAAGCCCGACGACGTCCCGATGCTGTGGCGCCGCTACGCGTTCCACGGCTACCTGCTCCTGCAGCGGCTCGACGGGCGGCTGCTCGAGCCGCGGCTGCCGCCCGCGATCTTCTACAACCTGCTGCTCGCGGCGCGCAAGGGCCCCGCCGCAGGCTGAGCGCCGCCAGCCACAAGCTGAGCGCCGCCATAGACTTTCGGGCCGGATGCCGGATCGGCTGTCACGCGACTTCCCCCTCTTTCCACTCGGGCTGGTCGCGCTGCCGGGCGAGCTGATCCCGCTCCACATCTTCGAGGAGCGCTACAAGACGATGATGAACGAGTGCCTGCGCGACGGGCGGGAGTTCGGGATCGTGTGGCTGTCCGACGATGGCCTGCGGGAGATCGGCTGCGCGTGCGAGATCGAGCAGGTGCTCGAGCGGATGGATGACGGCCGGATGAACATCGTGGCCCGGGGTACACGGCCGTTCCGGGTCGTGCAGCGCCAGAGCGACCTCGCGTACCCGGCGGGCGTGATCGAGTTCGTGGCCGACCGCGACGAGCCGGTGGACGAGCAACTCCGGGCCGCAGCCCATACCGCGTACGGAGAGCTCGTCAAGCGCGCCACCGACCGCGAGCCGGATGCAGAGGAGCTGGCCGGGATGACCGCCTACGCGATGGCGGCCACCGTCGACTTCGGCCTCGATGCCAAGCAGGGCCTGCTCGACCTCCGGGCCGAGAACTCGCGCCTGCGCCTCGTCACCCGGCTGTTCCGGGCCGCGATCAAGCGGCTGGACTTCGTCGACCGGGCCCAGGCTCGGGCCCGGTCGAACGGCAAGGTTCGCTTCGGCTGAGCCGCGCCGCGATCCGCGCGGGACCGCGGCGGGCCCAACCCGGCCTTCCCTCAGCGGCCGGCCCGGAGGATCAGCGGCCGCCTGGCGGCGCTGGAGCTGGATGTCGGCGAGCTCGGGACGCCCACGATCTGGTACGTGAAGTTGATGTCGGCGCCATCACCCGAGACGACCTCCTCGCTGCCCACCCCGCCGTTGTTGTCGTCGCAGAAGAGCTGAGACCACGAGACCGTGCGCCCCTGCCCTCCTGCCGCGTAGGACGGCACCGGGCAGCCGGCGCCGAGTCCCGAGTAACTCAGGTCGTAGACGCCCGCCGAGGGGTGCGAGACGGTGACCGTGACGCCCGGCGAGGCGCTCGTCTCGACGAGGGTCCCGTTCTCCTCCACGATGCCTGTGGCGAGGTACTCGGGGCCGGCCGGTCCCGGCACGCCCTGCGGTCCGGTCTGGTTCCAGCTGATCGGGACCTGCTTCTCCGAGCACACCCCGGTCGGCTTGCTTGTGTCGACCACCCGCAGAGCGCCCGTCGACTTCGCATAGCAGCCGTGGATCACGCCACCCGGATCCGGAATCGACGCCCAGGCCACGCCTCCGAGCGCCACCATCAGAGCCGCCACGGCGACGATCATCGCCGGGGACACCCGCAACCGTTGGGTCTTCACCCTGCTCACCCCGCTTCTCGGCGCGAGCCGCGTCCGAGCCGCCCCGGCTTGATCTCAGATATCGAACGGACTCACGCGTCCGTGACCCCGGTGTCCGCGCTGCGGAACTCTACCGGTCGGCCGGAGGCTGGACGATCACTGGATCAGGGAGCCCCGGCGATCAGCGTGAACACGAGCATGAACGCGCCGAACAGGATGCAGTAGATCCCGAACGGGATCAGGTTGTTGCGCTTGAAGTACTTCGTCAGGAAGTGCACGGTGACGACGGCGGTGATCGCCGCGAACACGGCGGCGATGATCGCGGCGCCGCGGACGCCGTGGTCGCCGAGCGGCCCGGTGAGATCGCTCAGCTTGTAGAGGCCGGCGGCCAGGATCGGCGGGGTTGCGAGCAGGAACGCGAACCGGGCCGCGTCGCTGTTGTCCAGGCCGCGGGCCAGGCCGGCGGTCATCACCACGCCGTCGCGGCTGATGCCCGCGATCAGCGCGGTCGACTGGGCGACGCCGATCACGCCGGCCTCCTTGAACTCGAGCGTCTCGAGCCGGCGGGACCCCTCCTGGTTGAGTCCCTCGCGCTCGGCCAGCTCGCGCACCTCGGCGCGGCGGCGGAAGCGCTCGGCGGCGATCAGGATGCAGCCGTTGATCATCAGGAAGATGGCGGCGGAGGCCGGCTTGGCGAGCGCGGTCCGGACCGGGTGCTCGAGCAGCACGCCGAAGATCCCGACCGGGATCGTGGCGCACACGATCAGCCATGCCAGCCGCTCGGTCGGCGTCTCGATCTTGCGCTTGCCGAGCGTGGCGAAGAACGCCTTGATGATCGCGATCCAGTCGCGCCAGAAGTAGATGAGCAGGCCGATCGCGCTGCCGACGTGGAGCATCACCACGAAGGCCAGCCACGGGGACTCCGGCTGGGACTGCCAGGCCACGACGTTGTGCCAGCGGAACAGCGTCGGGAACAGGACCGTATGGCCCAGGCTGGAGACCGGGAACAGCTCGGTGGCGCCCTGCAGTACGCCCAGGACGATCGCCTGAAAGGTGCTGATGAGGCTGGAGCCGATAGCGAGCATGAAGCGCGGAAGGGTACCCGGCGACACCTAAGGACGACTGATGCGGCGGCGGGTCTTGTGAGAACCCTCATCAGTTCAGGCCGCAGGCCTGCTGGGCGGCCTGGGCGGCGAACAGCTCGGCCTGGGCGAGCTCCTTGTGGCCGCCGGTGTTGCGGTCCGCGAAGGTCACCGTCCCCTGCTGGACCGTGATCCGGTAGCTGAACACCGACCCCGGCACGGCGCCCAGCCTGAGGTGCTTGGAGGCGTCGGTGCCGAGGTTGTCGGACAGGTCGCGGGCGGTGATCAGCAGCTGGTTGCTGATCGGCACCGCCTTGCGCCCGTCGCAGCGGATCGTGCCGCCGTCGTTGACGACCTCGGTCAGCGTCGTGCCCTGGCCGGTCCGCGTGAGCAGGAACAGGTCGGCCGACTGGACGTTGAGCCCGCAGCCGGCCATGGCCAAGGCGCCACAGGCGGCGAGGCCGGCGAGACCTGAGCGGATCGTCCTCACTGAACGGTTATTGAAGCGCCACCCCGGCGCGGGTCGCCTCCGCCCCAGAACCGCCCGTCGCGATCCCGCTCGACCGCCTGCACCCCGCCAAAGAACAGGTTGAGGTCCCGGAAGCGCCCGACCGATCGGCCGGCGGCCTCCAACTCGCGGGTGTCGATCCCCGGCTCGCAGTAGACGACGCCGTCCTCGAAGTGGACCCGCGGAGCCCGCACGGCGTCGCCGGCGCGCATCCCGTCGTCGAGCACGCGGATGATCGTCTGCAGGATCGCCGAGCGGATCCGGTTCGAGCCCGCGCTGCCCACCACGAGCTCGGGAACCCCATCGCGCAGGACAACGGTCGGGGACATCATGCTCGGCATCCGGCGGCCCGGCGGGTGCCGGTGGAAGCCGAGCGGGTTGAGGTCCTGCTCGCCCTGCATGTTGTTGAGGTGCATCCCGGTGCCGGGCACGATCACCCCCGAGCACGAGCCGTTCGAGCAGGTCACCGAGCAGGCCCAGCCCTCGGCGTCGAGCACCGCGATGTGCGTGGTCGAGCCGAGCCGGCCGGCATCCCCATCGCCCTCGCCGGCGCCCCCATCGCCCTCGCCGGCGCCGAGGAACCGCTCGACGAACGCCGGGTCGTCGAGCCCCTCGAGGAACTCCGGGGTGCGCGCGGCCTGGGTGCGCTCCATCGCCTCGACGATCCGGGCCAGGCTGGGGCGCCCGGACTCGGGCTCGAGCATCGCCAAGGCATGGGCGATCAGGATCCCCCCGGCGGACGGCGGCGGGTTGATCAGCACTTCACGGCCGCGGTAGCCCGCCGTGGACCGGGACGCGGTCACGCACCTCGTAGCCGGCGAGGTCGGCGGCGGTCAGCGTGCCGCCCCGGTCGGTCACCCACCGGACGACCTCCGCGCCCGACCTCCCCGGTGTAGAACGGCGCCGCGCCGTCGGCCCCGAGCAGCTCGAGCGCGTCGGCGAGCTCCGGCTGGACGAGCACGTCGCCCTCGCCGATCAGGCGCCCCTCGGGCGCGAACAGCGCAGAGCTCTCGGGCGTCGAGGTGACGATCCCGCCCAGGATCTCGATCACGTACGCCTGGGCGGCGTTGAGCGCCACCCCCGCCCGAGCGAGCGCGGCCGCCGGCGCAACGAGCTCGGCCAACGGGATCCGCCCGAACCGCGCCCGAGGCGGCGCTCAGCCCGGCCGGCATCCCGTACACGCCGACCGACGCCGCCCCGATGTTGAAGATCTGGACCGCGTCGCCGAACGAGACGCTGATCGGGATCAGCTCGGCCCGTCGGCTGACGTCGGCCCCCCGGCCCGGGGGCGGCGACGAAGAAGTCGAGCAGGACGGGGGCGGCGCCGGGCGCGACGACGAGCATGTAGCCGCCCGCCCCGAGCCCCGTGAGCAGCGGCTCGCAGGCGAACGAGGCGAGCATCGACCCGATCGCCGCGTCAACGGCGTTGCCACCGTTGCGCAGCACCTCGGCCCCGGTCCGGGCGGTGACAGGATGACCGGCGGCGACGACGCCGAGCTGCGGCTCGGCCACGCGGAAAGCCCTATCTCCTGGGGATGAACTCCGGCACGTCGAACTCCGACGCGTCGTCGACTGCGCCGCACGCGGCTCACCCGCGGCTCGCCGACCGGCTCGCGCAATGCCGACCGCCGCGGCTCGGCTCACGGTCCGCTCGAACGCGCTCGGGCTCGCGCCGGGACGACGGCCGGCCCTTGCCGTAGCCGGTGGCCACGACGGTGACCCACACCTGGTCGTCGAGCTTCTCGTCGACCATCGCGCCGAAGATGATGTTGGCGTCGGGGTGGGCCGCCTCCGCGACCGCCTTGGCCGCCTCGTTGACCTCCCACAGCGACAGATCCCGGCCGCCGGTGATCGACAGCAGGATCGCGCGGGCGCCCTCCATGCTCGTCTCCAGCAGCGGCGAGGCCACGGCCTGCTCGGACGGCGTCGATCGCCCGCCGCTCGCCGGTGCCCATCCCGATCCCGAGCAGAGCATTGCCCGCATCGGACATGATCGTGCGGACGTCCGCGAAGTCCAGGTTGATCAGGCCCGGCAGCGTGACCAGGTCCGAGATGCCCTGCACGCCCTGGCGCAGCACGTCGTCGGCGACCCGGAAGGCCTCGACCATCGACGTGTTGCGGTCGAGCACGGTCAGCAGCCGGTTGTTCGGGACGACGATCAGCGTGTCGACCTCGGCGGCGAGCGCGGTCACCCCGGCCTCCGCCTGCTCGCGCCGGCGGGTGCCCTCGAACTGGAACGGGCGGGTGATGATCCCGACCGTCAGAGCGCCGAGCTCGCGGGCGATCTGGGCCACGACCGGCGCGGCGCCGGTTCCGGTGCCGCCACCGGCCCCGGCGGCGATGAACACCATGTCGGAGCCGCGCAGCATCGCCTTGATCCGGTCGTACTCCTCGCGCGCGGCCGCGCGGCCGAGGTCCGGGTTCGAGCCGGACCCGAGGCCGCGGGTGATCGAGTCGCCGATGTGCAGCGTCTCGTGCGCGGCCGAGGTCTGCAGCGACTGCAGGTCGGTGTTGATCGCGAGGAACTCGACGCCCTCGATCTCCGCCTCGACCATCCGGTTGACGGCGTTGACGCCGGCGCCGCCGACGCCGACGACCCGGAGCACGGGGGTGCCGACGGTCCGCGGCGGAGCGAATGCCTCGCTGGCGCGGTCGGAGCGGGCGTACACGTCGGGCTGGGCGGTCGGTGCCGGAGCGGGGGGCGCTGGGCAGGGCGCTCGAGCACGTTGCGCGGGATATCGGCGGCGAACGCGTGACGCAGGCGCTCCTGCGGGGTCGGCAGCGCGCGCGGCCTCGGTCTCCTCGCCCCGCCGACGCGCGGACACGGCCGGCGACTGGGGCTGGGCGGTCACGCGGGACGAACGGACGCCGCCGCTCGGCAGCCGGCGTCGGGCTCGGGCTCGGGCTCGGAGTGCGCTCCGGCAGCGCGTGCTGCTCGTCCTCGGGCGGCGTCGCCGATGTCCTCCGCGGTCTTGCGGAACAGAGCCGCGAGTGGACCCTCGCGCATGCTCGCGCGCTTAGCGGTTGGCATTTGAGAGGACCTCCTTCGCGAGCTGGCGATACGCATGTGCGGCGAGACCGTCCGGATCGTACTTCAGGACCGACATGCCTTTCACGGGCGCTTCGGCGAAACGCACCGTTTTGCGGATTCTCGAGGCGAAGACGCGGTCGCCGAAGTTCTCCTCGAGCAGCTCGATCGCTTCCTTCGCGTGCAGTGTCCGCGTGTCGACGAGCGTCGGCAGGATCCCCTCGATGTCGACGTCCGGATTGAGGTTCTCGCGGATCATCGCCAGCGTGTTCTGGAGCTGGATCAGGCCGCGCATGGACAGATACTCGCATTGGACGGGGACGATCACCTTGTGCGCCGCGGTGAGCGCGTTGATCGTCAGCAGCCCGAGGCTCGGCGGCGTGTCGATGAAGACGAAGTCGTAGTCCTCGGCGACCTCGGCCAGCGCCTTCTGCAGCCGCCGCTCGCGGCCGATCATCGTCGACATCGCGATCTCCGCCCCGGCGAGGTCGATCGAGGCGCAGGCGACGTCGATCTCGCGTGGTGCGGACCACGTCGCGGATCGGGCGTGCCGTGCACGAGCACGTCGTACATCGACTCCTGCAGCGTGTCCGGATCGATGCCCTGCGACATCGTCAGGTTCCCCTGCGGATCCATGTCGCAGCACAGCACGCGATGGCCCTCTTCGGCGAACGCGACGGCGAGGTTGAGCGTGGTCGTGGTCTTGGCGACGCCGCCCTTTTGGTTGGCGAACGCGATCACCTTGGCGGTCACGTGTGGCTCCGATGGTGCTCGGAGTTCATACGCGCGTTGTATTCGCAGGACTGGCGGGAATTCCTCCGCTGCGCGTGGGATCAGACGGAGGCCCGGCCGGGAGCGTCAGCGACGACCTCCCGCGGATGACAGCGGCACGCACCGATTCGGTACTACCCGCCCCGCGCCCGCAATCACAGGAACCGGTGCGATCAGCCGCCGCAGCTATGTTCTCCCGCTGTGCCCGCGCTTCTGAACCGACGCCTGATCTTCGTCACCGGCAAGGGCGGCGTCGGCAAGTCGACGGTCGTCGATCGCGCTCGGGCTGCTCGGCGCCCGCCGCGGGCTGCGGACGATCGTGGCCGAGCTCGCCAGCCAGGAGCGGGTGCAGCGCAGCTTCGACCGCTCCGCCGCCCACTTCCGCGAGATCGAGCTCGCCCCCGAGCTGTTCACGATCTCGATCGACCCCCAGCACGCGATGGACGAGTACCTGCGGATCAAGACCGGCCGCCTCGGCCAGGCGCTCGGGTCCAGCCGGCTGTTCCAGGCGCTCGCGATGGCGACCCCGGGATGCGCGAGCTGCTGACGATCGGCAAGGTGTGGGAGCTGGCCCAGCTCGAGCGTCAGACCCAGCCGGCCCCGTATGACCTCGTGATCGTCGACTGCGCCCGCCACCGGCCACGGGGTCGGGATCCTGCGCACGCCGCGGACGTTCGCCGACATCGCCCGCGTCGGGCCGATCGCCCGCCAGGCGGGGAAGATCGCGACCACGATCGCGAACCCCGAGTTCACCGCGGTGATCGCGGTGTCGACGGCCGAGGAGATGCCGGTCAACGAGACGCTTGCGCTGCGCGACACGCTGGCCGAGCGATGGCCTCGACCTCGACGCGGTGATCGTCAACGCGCTGTACCCGGCGCGCTTCGACGACGAGGAGGCGACCCGACTCGCGGGACGCCATCGAGGCGTCCGGCTCGCCGCTCGGTCGCGCGCCGCGCTCAACGCGGCGCTGTCCGAGCACGCCCGTCGCGAGCACCCAGGCCGAGCAGCGCGACCGCCTGCGCGACGGCCTCGGGCTCGAGCTCACCGAGCTGCCCTACGTGTTCGCCGAGGAGATCGGCCGCGCGGAGCTCGAGCGGCTCGTCGACGCGCTCCAGGAGGACATCTGGTGAGCGTCGCCGAGCTGCTCGACGGCAAGCGGGTGTGCGTGTGCGGCGGTTCCGGCGGCGTCGGCAAGACGACGACCTCGGCCGCGATCGCGCTCGGCATGGCCGCCCAGGGGGCGAAGGTCGCGGTCGTCACGATCGACCCCGCCAAGCGGCTCGCCAACGCGCTCGGGCTCGAGGAGCTCGCCAACGAGCCCCGGCGGGTCGACCCCAGCGCGGCTGGCGGACGCCGGCCTCGAGATGAACGGCGAGCTGTGGGCGATGATGCTCGACCCCAAGCGCACGTTCGACGAGCTGATCGAGCGGCTCGCGCCCGACCCGGCGCGGGCCGAGGAGGTCAAGGCCAACCGCGTCTACGGCGAGCTCTCGACCGCGGTCTCGGGCTCGCAGGAGTTCACCGCGATCGCCAAGCTGTACGAGCTCGAGCCGACGGGAACTTCGACCTGCTCGTGCTCGACACGCCCCCGTCGCGCAACGCGATGGACTTCCTCGACGCCCCCGCGCGGCTGACGTCGTTCCTCGAGGGCAGGGCGCTGAGCGCGTTCATGCGCCCCACCGGCCTGGGGATGCGGGTGCTCGGCCGTGGCGCCGCGCCGCTGCTCGTGGCGCTGCGGCGGATCACCGGGATCGACCTGATCGCGGACCTCAGCACGTTCTTCCAGCTGCTCGGCGGGATGACCGAGGACTTCAGCGTTCGCGCCCGGCAGGTCGAGGCGATGCTCCGCGCCGACACGACCGCGTTCGTGCTCGTCGCCTCGGCGCAGACGGCGCCGACCGACGAGGCGATCTGGTTCCGCCGCTCTCTGGCCGATTCCGGGCTGCCGTTCGCCGGCGTGGTCGTCAACCGCGTCCACCACGACATGCTGGCCGACGCCGACAGTGCGCGACATCGCCGCGGCGCTCGCAGAGGAGCTCGACCCCGAGCTGGCCGGCCGGGTGGCCGAGAACTTCCTCGACTACCACCTGCTCGCCCGCGCGCGACGCCCGCAACATCGCCCGCCTGCGAGCCGAGCTGGACGGCGAGCCGCTGCTGCTCGTCCCCCAGCTCGACGACGACGTCCACGACGTCGCCGGCCTGCTGCGCATGCACCGCTACCTGTTCGCCTCCGACGACGAGCGCGACCAGTTGATCGCCGAGGTCGTCGCCTGACGGCGGCGGACGCGGTGCGCGCCGCTGTCAGCCGCGCCCGAGCGGCGGCACGCCGAGGCCGAGCATCGGGACACCGGGTCCCGGCTCCTCGCGCCACGTGTCCCATGCGAGCACGATCGCCTCCCACTCGGCTTCGGCACCGGCGCGCCGTCCCGCACGAGCGCGAGCCCGCCTGTGTGCAGCAGCTCCCACACGGCCTGCTCGGCGACCGCCAGCCGCTCGCTGGCCCGCCATCCCGGCTGCCCGTCGGCGGCCAGCGCGATCGCCTCGCCGAAACCGACCGGGCCTCCGGCCGCGCGCGCGATCAGCCGCTCTGACAGCGCCCGGACCGCCTCCTCGCGCAGGGTGGGTGCGGATTGGCGCCGCGCCTCGTCGAGGATCCGCGCGGTCACGTCCTCGCCCCTGCGGGTGACGTTGCCCCACCCCCGCCCCATCCCGATCTCGTCGGGACGCAGCTCCGGGCCTTCGTAGATCTTCAGCTTCGCCTTCTCGGGCGAGAACCGGTGCTCGTCGAGCTCGATCGTCTCCCCCGCCACCCACGGCTGCGACGAACCGGTCGCGCAGCTCCTCGGCCGTCAGATTGAACACGCGCGTGCTGGTCGGGAACTGGCGCAGCTCGAGATGGAACACGGCGCGTAGCGTTGCACGATCGCCGGGTATCCTCGGGCGTCACGAGCGGTGAGGCTCGCTCCACGACCGCGGCGCTCTTGGGCGCAGCCAATGGCCTCTACGACACGTCATCACCCGACGCGGAGGTCAGATCGTGGAGCGCTGTGAGCCGAACGGAGGTCCAGGATGAGCGGGGCGCTGCCGGCGGACCGGCGCGAGCTGGCGGCGATCTTCGCCGGCGGCGCGATCGGCGCGTGTGCGCGCACGGGACTCGCGGAGCTGGCGCCCACCCACACCGGCAGCTGGCCGTGGGTGACGTTCGCGGTCAACGTCGTCGGCTGCTTCATGCTCGGCTACTTCGTCACCCGGCTGCAGGAGCGGCTGCCGATCACGGCCTACCGGCGGCCGCTGCTGGGGACCGGGCTGTGCGGGGCGCTGACCACTTTCTCGACGTTCCAGCTCGAGCTGCTCCGCGATGCTCGAGCGCGGCGACATCGGGCTGGCCGTCGCGTACGCGGCGGCGAGCCTGGCCGCCGGGTTCGTCGGCGTCGCGCTGGGGACCGCACTCGTACGGCGGGCGAGGCTGACATGGTGACCGCGGCTCGTCGTGGCGGTGAGCGGCGGCCTCGGCTCGATCGCCCGCTTCGCCGTCGACGCACTCGTCCAGTCCGGCCGCCTCGGCGAGTTCCCGCTCGGCACGCTGGTCGTCAACCTCGGCGGCAGCTTCCTGCTCGGGCTGCTCGTCGGACTCGGCGCCTCGCACGGGACGATGCTGCATCGCCGGGACCGCGACGCTCGGCTCGTATACGACGTTCTCCACCTGGATGCTCGAGACCCACCGCCCGGCGCAGGACGGCGAGCGCGTCGCTGGCCTGGCTCAACGTGGGCGTCAGCCTCGCTCGCCGGGCTGGCCGCCGTCGCGCTCGGGCGCGCGCTGGGAGGGCTGTTGTGATCGCGCCCGGATACAAGCTCACCACCTACTTCGACGAGCGCGACCGCACCGATGGCCGGTTCCTCGCCGACGCCCTGTTCGACGTCTATGAGCGCCACGCGATGCGCACGAGCGTGCTGCTGCGCGGCGTCGTCGGCTTCGGGCGCCACCACCACCTGCACACCGACCGGTTGCTGACGCTGTCCGAGAGCCTGCCCGCCGTGTCGATCGCGGTCGACACGCGCGAGCGGATCTCCGAGGCGCTGCCCGACGTCCTGCGAGTCGCCCATACGGGGCTGATCAGCCTCGAGCGCGCGTCGCTGGCGACCGCCGAGGGCCTCGACTCGCTGCAGCTGCCCGACGAGCCGGGAGCGGCGATCAAGCTGACCGTCTACGGCGGGCGCGGGATCCGCGCCGGCGGCGAGGCCGGCTACGTGACGGCGGTCGACCGTCTGCGCGAGGCCGGCGCGGACGGCGCCACGGTGCTGCTCGGCGTCGACGGGACGCTCCACGGCGAGCGCCGGCGGGCACGGTTCTTCGCCCGGAACGCCGGGGTTCCGCTGATGTTCATGTCGATCGGCCGCCGGGAGGCGCTGTCGCGGGCCCTGCCCGCGCTCGCCGAGCTCGTCGACGAGCCGGTGGTGACGGTCGAGCGAGTGACCGTGCTGAAGTCGGACGGCCGGCCGCGGGCCGACCCCGGCGGCGATCCCCGAGCACGATCCGTCGGGGCTCGCGATCTGGCACAAGGTGATGATCCACGCCGAGGAGCAGGCCAAGCACGAGGGCCGCCCGCTCTACGTGGAGCTCTCGCGCCGGCTGCGCGAGGCGGGTGCGGCCGGGATCACCGTGCTGCGCGGGGTGCGCGGCTTCTACGGCGCGCGCGAGCCGTTCGCCGACCGCGTGACCTCGCTGCGGCGCAACGTCCCGACGCTCGTGATCGCGGTCGACACGCCGGCCGCGGTGCGGCGGTGGTGGCCGATCGTCGACGAGCTGACCGCGGAGGCCGGGCTCGTGACGAGCGAGCTCGTCCCCGCCGTCATCGCCGCTGAGCCCGGTGCGCCTCCCGGCACTCCTCGATCGTGGCCAGCGCCGCAGCTCGGTCGTCCCAGCCCTTGACGTCGGAGTGGCGGTCGCGGTCGAGGTCCTTGTAGACGGAGAAGAAGTGGCTGATCTCGTTGCGCAGCTGGCGCGGGAGCTGGCCGACGTCCTCGATCGTGTTCCAGCCCGGATCCTCGACGGGGACGCACACGACGTGGTCGTCGGGGCCCTTCTCGTCCGACATCCTGAACAGGCCGACCGGGTTGGCAATCACGAAGCAGCCCGGAAAGGTCGGCTCTGACACGCACACGAGCACGTCCAGCGGGTCGCCGTCGGGCGCCAGCGTGTCCGGCACGAACCCGTAGTCGGTCGGATACACGACCGAGGCCGAGACGAACCGGTCGAGCTTGATCCCGCCCAGCTCGGGGTCGTATTCGTACTTGTTGCGGCTCCCCTTGGGGATCTCGACGATGCAGAGCAGGCCCGAGCTCGCTCGATCGGCGCGGGGTCGCTCATCGGAACGCGGTCACGCCCGCAGCGCCGGCGCTCAATTCATCTCCCCGCGGGAGACCGCCAGGCACGCCTCGCAGCGGGGCCACGGCGGGTTCCACGGGTACCCCGTCACGTCCTTGCCGCACAGCGACGTGTCCGGATCCTCCTCGGTGACGAGGTGGCACAGCTCCTCGTAGCCGTCGTCGCCGATCCGGGGCAGGTTCAGGCAGCCCGGATGGACGTTGGGCGCGGTCGACGGGCGGGTGCGGCATCGTTGCGGAGCATAGAGCGAGATCGGCCGCCGCGGTCCGCCGCGGGGCGCCCTGCGCCGCGGCGAGCCTTCGCCCGGCGAGGCCCGCAGACAGAACGAGCGGGCCGTGGCCCGCTCGCTGCTGCGATCGCGCTCCCTCTGACTTCGTCAGAGCCCCAGGACTTACATGTTGTGCCTGGCGGCAAAACACTCCCGGCTCCGTCGCCGGAGCCGAGTGGGGAGCGGTCGGCGTCAGCCTAGCGGGCCGGAGCCCACCGCTGCACCCGCCGGCGCGGTCCTCGGCCGCCTCGGCGAGGAGCCCGTCGGCCACCGCGCGGAGGTCGTCGTCGAGGTGGCCGCACAGCGCGTCGCGGAGCAGCGCACGCAGGTGCTCGGCGAGCTCGTCGACGAGCGAAGCGACGCCGGTCTGGGCGGGCGCGAGCCCGGCGATCACAGCGCGTTCGAGCGAGATCGCGTGCGCCACCCGCTCGGCGAGCGGCGCGCGGTCCTCGGGCTTCGCGCAGATCGCCGCCAGCCGTCCGGCCAGCCGGCCGCTGCCCGGCCCCTCGGGCTCGAGCAGCGCGCGCAGCCCCAGCAGGTAGTCGCTCACCGCCTCGAACGGCGCGAGCCGCTCGCATCCCATCTCGAACCGGCTGAGCGCCCAGGACAGCTCGCCGGGTCCCGGCATCCGCCGCGCGATCAGGTTGCAGAAGGCGCGCAGCTCGTCCTCGTGGCCGACCGGCAGCAGCGTGATCGACCGGGGCCGGCCGCTACCGCCGAGCGCGACGGGCCGCCACGGGCCGACGTCGGTGCGGGTCCAGCCGACCGGGCCGACCGCATATCCCCCGCGCTCGAACAGCCGCAGCGCGGTCAGCAGCCGGCGGAAGCGGGCGCGGGCCGTCGAGACCGGAGCGCGGACCGAGCGCTCCTGGGTGACGGTGTACATCACGAGCAGGTTCGGCTCTTCCCCGTCGCCCCAGACGGCGTCGGAGGGGGCGTCGTCGAGCGTCTCGCCCCGGACGAGGGAGAGCCCGTCGCCGAGCGGCAGCTCGGCGGTGTCCGGGGTCGAGCGCGAGTCCGAGCAGCGGCGCGACCACGGTGCTCACGCAGCGGCCCTCGTACACGGCCAGCTCGAGCTCGGCATAGGCCGCCTCGAACCTGTCGGAATCAAGGCCGAACTCGCTGCGCTCGGCGAACACGACCGACAGGAACGTGCGCAGTACCGCGTCGGCCCGCTCGCGCGCGTCGGTCGGGATCCTCCCCTGCCCGGACTCGGTGCGACCGCGCAGGTACGCGTCGAGTCCCTCCAGGGCGGCGAGCGCCCGCGCGGCCGGGGCATAGCTCGGCAGCGCGGCGAGCACCCCGAGCCGCTCGCGGATGAAGATGCCGGTCAGCGGGCGGTAGCAATACAGAGCGGCCCGGCCGCGCGGCCCGCCCTCGGTCTCGACGATCTCGAACGGGACCTCTGCCCCACCTGCGGTCTCGGCCTTGAGCTGGGCGCCCGCGTCGGCAGTGAACGCTTCAAGCAGGGAGTGGAGAGTTCCGTTGCGCACATCCGCCGATTCGCTCTCGCGTGGTGCGATCCTGCTCGCCGAGGCGGCTGCCGGTGAAGTTGCTACGCGATCTCGCCGACGTCGGCGATGTTGTCCGATCGGCGACGTCAGGCGGCGGCGACGACAGGCTCGCGCTCGGCGTCCGCGTCGGCCTCGGCGTGCTCGGCCTCGGCGTGCTCGGCCTCGGCGGTGCGGTCGTCATCGATCCCCAGCCACTCGCGCCCGTAGGTGCGCATGTCCTCGATCAGCGGGACGAGGGCCCGTCCCTTCGCGGTGAGCACGTACTCGACGCGTGGTGGGACCTCCGGGAAGGTCTGGCGCTTGACGATTCCCGCCTCCTCGAGCGCGCGCAGGCGCAGCGAGAGGGTACGGGGGCTGATCCCGAGCAGCGAGCGCTCGAGCTCACAGAATCGTGACCGGCCTTCGGCCAGATCGCGGATCACCAGCAGGGTCCACTTGCCGCACACGATCTCCGCGGTCCGGCAGACCGGACATGTGTCATTTGATGCCATCAACGCCGATTCTAGCGCAATGCTTCACAGACTGAAGCATGGAGCATCGGCGGTGTGGCGTCTGGTGGCGGCGCGGTTCAGCCGCCGGGAGGAGCCGTCGAGCCGTTGCCGCTGCCGACCCCGACCGGACGGACCACGGGCGGCGCTGGGTCGGGCGGCGCTGGGTCGGGCGGCGCCTGCCCGGGCTGCGCGTGCGCGGTCTCCGCGGCCAGGCCCGGAGGCGGGGCGGTGCTGTGGTACGTGTCGTCGAGATCGGCCATCGAGGTCGAGGTCCGCCCCTGGGCGGCCACGAGCAGCTTGAAGTCGTGCGGGCTCGAGGCGACCCGGAGCGCATCCTTCATCGACACCCGGCCGCCCTGGTAGAGGCCGAGCAGCGCCTGGTCGAATGTCTGCATCCCGTAGAACTCGCCCTCTTTGATCACCTCGTGCAGACGGCCGGTCTCCTCGTGGTCGAGGATCATGTCGCGGGCGCGCCCGGTCATCCGCAGGATCTCGCACACCGCCACCCGGCCGCTGCCGTCGACGGTCGGCACCAGCCGCTGGGAGATCACTCCGCAAAGCGTGCCGGCGAGCATCGCCCGGGCCTGGGTTTGCTCGTGCAGGGGGAAGAAGTCGATGATCCGGTTGACGGTCTCCGGCGCGTCCAGCGTGTGGACGGTCGAGAGCACGAGGTGGCCGGTCTCCGCGGCCGACAGGGCCGAGCGGACGGTCTCCTCGTCGCGCATCTCGCCGATCAGGATCACGTCGGGGTCCTGACGCAGCACCCGGCGCATCGCGCGCTTGAATGACTCCGTGTCCATCCCGACCTCGCGCTGGTTGACGATCGACGAACGGTCGGCGTGCAGATACTCGATCGGATCCTCGATCGTCACGATGTGACTGTGCTTGGTCGAGTTGATGTGATCGATGATCGCGGCGAGCGTCGTCGACTTGCCGGAGCCGGTGGTGCCGGTGAGCAGGATCAGCCCGCGCTCCTCGTTGGCCAGCTCGGAGATCACCTTCGGCAGCCCGAGCTCGTGGACCGTGCGGACCGCGAACGGGATCACGCGCGCGACGATCGAGACCGTGCCGCGCTGCTGAAAGGCGTTGACGCGGAACCGGGCCAGGCCCGTCGACCGCGTACGCGAAGTCGACCTCGTGGGCGGTGTTGAAGCCCGCCAGCTTCTCGGGATCGGTGAGCATCTCCCGCAACAGCCGGTCGGTATCGGCGGCGGTCAGCGGCTCGAACCGCTCGACCTGGGTCAGGTGGCCGTGGATCCGGACGACCGGGCGGGTCCCGACCTTGAGGTGCAGGTCGGAGCCCTCGTTGAGGACGACATAGCGCAGCGCGTCAAGAAGATCGAGCATCGAAAGATTGATCGGCGCGTGGTGAGCGAAGCTTGAGCGCGCGCGCCCGGCATCAACGCGCGGCCCGCAGCCGCATGCGCGCGCGGATCTTCGCCACCGCCGTTGGACCGAGCGCCAACAGCGGCATCGCATCCCCGGCCTCGAAGTACGCGTGCGAGCCGGCCGGGGCGGCGAGCTGGCGGGCCAGCGCCGCCGGCCCCTCGCGCCGGGCCGCGGCCAGCAGCGCGAACGCATCGAGCATCTCATTGCGGAACGACACGCCCGCGACGTAGTCGGCCGGTGCCGCCTCGCGCCCGGTGATCAGATCGGCCCACACGGCCGGCAGGTTGCGCCCGGCGGCCAGCGCCAGCGACAGCGAGCCGTACACGCGTGGGTTGAGGTCGATCAGCAGCCGGCACTCGGCGGTCTCCAGGAACTGGATCTGGAACATGCCGCGCCACCCCAGCAGGCGCAGCAGCTCCGCCACCCGCCCGGCAAACGCACCGTCGGGCGCGACCGACACCGCGTAGGCCATCTGTCCCGCCCCGACCGGCCACGTGCGGACTGCCTTCTGCTGCACGGCGGCGACGATCTCCCCGTCCCAGAACACCCCGGCCAGCGACGACAGGCTTCCGGGGCTGTGGGGCTGCACCAGCCCGCGCCTGCCGGGCAGCCGCTCGAGGGCGGCGATCGCCTGCTCGCGGGTGGCTACCCGGCGCGTCCTGCTGGCCTGAAACCCGCCGTTCACGGGCACCTCCGAGCGGGCGCATTTGACGATCGCGGGCAGAGCGGCCGGGAACGCGCCCCGGGCGGCCTCGTCGGCGCTGAGCGAGTACGTCTCCGGGACGTCGAGGCCGACCTGGCGGGCGAGCTCGGCACAGATCGTGCTTGTCGGTGGCGCGGTAGACGGTGTCGCGGTCACACAGGGCGAGCGTCGTGCCCGCGGGCAGCGCCGGGACGTCCGGCTCGGACAAGGCGAGCATCCCCTTCTCGCCGCCGGGGAGGATCGCGACGGGGCGGATCGCGGCCGCCGCGTCGAGCACCCCGCGCACGAACCCGGCGGCCGACACGGCGGGATCGGGGATCTTCACGACGCCGGCGACCGAGCGCGACCGGGCGGCCGGCGCGTTGCGGCGGGCGACCGTCAGCCACGGGTCGTAGCCGCCGCGCTCGAGTCCGCGGACCATGGCGATCACGCCGACGTTGTCACCCTCGGTGATCGAGCACCCGGGGACGCGTGCCGGTTCGGCCATTGGTCTTTGAGACGGGGGACACGCCAGGACCCGTGCTGCAACACCTCCGCGCGCCAACCTTATCCCCTGGGCGCGCGGGCGTGGCGCCGGGTCGGCGGACGGTCGAGGTCAGCGCGGCCCGGTCATTGTCCTGCCCGGTTGTTATCCAGCCCCGTTGTGCCAGAGGTATGTCCGGCGCGGTTCGGTCGTGCAGACCGGCTCGCGGCGGATCAGGCGACGTCGCGGAGCTTCTGGGCCTCGGCCAGCGACTGGAGCTTCTTCAGCGACTGGTTCTCGATCTGGCGGATCCGCTCCCGGGTGACGTTGAACGTCCGCCCGACCTCGTCGAGCGTGCGCGGATGCTCGCCGCCGAGCCCGTAGCGCAGCTCGAGCACGCGCCGCTCGCGGTAGCTGAGGTTCTCCAGCGCCTCGCGGAGCGCCTCCTTGGTGAGGATCTCGGCGGCCCGCTCGTACGGCGACTCGGCCCGCTCGTCGGCGATGAACTGGCCGAACTCGGACTCCTCCTCGTCGCCCACCGGCTTCTCGAGCGACACGGGCGCCTGGGCCGAGCGCTTGATCGACTCGACCTCTTCGGGCTCGATGCCGGTGACCTCGGCGATCTCCTCGGCGGTCGGCTCGCGGCCCAGCTCGGTCACGAGCTTGCGCTCGGCCCGGCCGATCTTGTTGAGCTTCTCGACGACGTGGACCGGGATCCGGATCGTGCGGGCCTTGTCGGCCAGCGCGCGGGCGATCGCCTGGCGGATCCACCAGGTCGCGTACGTGGAGAACTTGAACCCCTTGCGGTAGTCGAACTTCTCCGCCGCGCGGACGAGGCCGAGCGTGCCCTCCTGGATCAGGTCGAGGAACGGCAGGCCCTGGTTGCGGTAGTTCTTCGCGATCGAGACGACCAGGCGCAGGTTCGACTCCACCATCTTCTGCTTCGCGTCGAGGTCGCCGCGCTCGATCCGCTTCGCCAGGTCGACCTCCTCCTGGGCGGTGAGCAGCCGGACCTTGCCGATGTCCTTGAGGAACAGCTGCAGCGAGTCGGTCGTCATGTCCGGCTTGAGGTCGAGCGCCGTCTTCGGCTTGCGGCGTCCCCGCTTGTCTGGCGCGCGTTCCACCTCGGCGGCGGCCAGCGCCGGGTCGACCTCTTCCACGAGCTCGATCTCAGCCCGCTCCAGGAAGCCGTGCAGCTCCTCGACGTCGGCCTCGTCGAGATCCAGCTCGGACACCGCGCCGGCGACCTCGGCGTACGTCAGAACGCCGAGCTGCTGGCCGCGGCTCACAAGCCCCTTGATCTCTTCGAGTTCCTGCAGTTCCGCTACTGACATCTGGATCCGTTTCCGTCGTTGGGCGCCGCACTGAACCGCTCGCTGCATGTGAATGAGATCTGCGGGCATAGCCACTCAGGGCGTACGCCCGCTATTGAAACATGCGGGATCAGTATAGGCGCTATATTTTTTGAAGTCAACGGGCGCTCGGGACGGTCAGACGGTCGCTGACCCGTCACGCGCCGGCGCCGCCCAGCGGCGCCATATGTACCTACGTAGAACCACTCGCGCCGTTTCAAGTTACGACCGCAAATCGGCGAACCCGCCAGCGCTCCACCTAGCTTAGTCCGGCCGGAAGCGACTTCGGGACGCTTGTGCCACTCCGGCACGGACTCACGACAGACTTGGCACACGATGCGCGATCATGTCCCCATCGATGAACGATCAGCCGCCATCCGACGTCCTCGGCGGACTCCCGCGCACGAGGCCCCATCGCCGCAGCGGCAAGCGGCCGGCGCGGCCGGCCGTGGCCGATGAGGTGCGGGAGAGCCTGGATGGGGCGGTCGAGGCGCCCACTGCGGCGCCGGCCAAGCCCGTGCGCGCGAAGGCTGCGGGTGCGGGTGCGGGTGCGGGGAAGGCTCGGGGGGCGGCCCCGAGGAAGGCTCGGCCGGTGCGCCCACCGGAGGCTCAAGCGGTGAGCCCACCGGAGGCTCAAGCGGTGAGCCCGCCGAAGGCACGCGCCGTGAGCCCACCGAAGGCGCGCGCCGTGCGTGCGGCAACGCCCGCGGGCGCCCCCACGGCGAAGCCGCGGCCCAAGCGCCAGCGACTCGCGCAGCCGGCCCAGCCGGGCGGCACGCCGTCGCCCGCGCGGGGTCGCAAGCCGGTCCCGCCGAGTCCGCCGGACGTGGTCGGGACCGCCGTGCAGGCAGCGGCCGAGCTGGCCGAGATCGGGCTGTCGGTGAGCGCGCGAGCGCTGCGCCGGGCGGTCTCGCGGCTGCCGCGCCCGTAGCCGCCGAGGCATCCTCCCTGGCCGCGGCGGGCATCTGCGTGGGGTCTACGGGCAGCGCGGGCTACATAACGCGCGTCGCGTGGCACGGGCGGTTGTGTATATTGCCGCCACTTCCATCTGCCGAACGATCGTCCGTCCGCGGGCGGTCGACGGGGGAACCACTTGCGGTCCTGCCGGGACCGCAGGGGCGAATCGGCCCAGCTTTGGGTCGTAGCGCTCACAAAGCGCGAGCCCGTCAGCTCACCTCGTAGGCCCAAGCGAAGAAAGAGGACCGCGGAAATCGTGATTCGACGCGTCAACGCCCACGTCTCCATGCTGCTCGCCGTGAGCGGCATCGCGCTCGCCCTCCCTCCGCTGGTGCAGGCCGAGTCCGGTGGCGCCACCCCGTCGGGCGGTGTGAGCACGCCAGGCGGCAGCACGTCGAGCGCCCAGGTCCAGCCGGGCGACGTCACTGTCACCGCGAGCGGCAACGGGATCACCTTCGCCACCGTCGAGTCGGGCGTGCTCCGCCGGCCGCAGCAGTTCAGCGGGACCGCCTCGAGCGCCGACGCGGGCCAGACGATCGAGATCCAGCGACGCGGGCGCGAGACCCATTGGCAGTGGGCGGACACCACACACGCGACGATCGGCCCCGACGGCTCGTTCAGCGCCGTGTGGCCGACCAACCACATCGGCCGCTTCGCCGTCCGGGCGACGCTGCTCAGCACGCAGGGCGCCCAGGCCGCCGCGGCCTCCCCATCGCTCACGATGATCGTCTATCGGCCGGCGCTCGCCACCCAGTACGGCCCCGGCTTCTACCACCGGCGGACCGCGTGCGGCCAGGTCCTCCACCGAGACACGCTCGGGGTGGCCAACCGCACCCTGGGGTGCGGCACGCCGGTCTCGATCCTCTATCACGGTCGCACGATCGTCGTCCCGGTGATCGACCGCGGCCCGTACGCCAACGGCGCCGACTGGGACCTCACCGAGGCCACCGGCCGCGCACTCGGCATCCCCGGCACGGCCACGATCGGCGCCGTGTCGCTCCCGCACCACGCGGGGTAGCCCCCGGCCGCCGCCCTCAGCCGCGCCGCCTCGGCCGCGCGCCCCAGGCCGCGCTCCCGAGGCCGCGCGGCCGTCTCCGGCGAGCCTTTTCGTTACACGAAACCACCGCACGCGGCTTCTCGTAACGTTAGGTTCGCTGGGCAGCCTTTTCGTTACACGAGTCGGGCGGTGGTGGTTCGATGTAACGTTAGGGCCCGCCGCGCGGGGCGGCGTGAGGGGCGGGGCGTGAGGGGCGGGGCGGCGTGTGTGCCGCGGGCCGAGCCGCGAGCCGAGCCGCGAGCGGCGCAGGATCAGCCGGCCGGCGACGACGCGTCGTCGCCGTCGTCGTCGTCCCAGTCCGACGGGACGACCGACAGGCCGTTGGCCGACGCGGCGAACTTCGATTGCTCGGCCGCTTCGATCAGGCTCGCGGCGTCCTGGCCGTCCTGACCGAGCACGGCGAGGCCGGCGCTGACCGCGAGCGGTGCGCCGTGCCAGGGCTCGGCGCCGCGGACGGCGTCGGCGACGCGCAGCGCGAGCGCCTGTGCGCCGTTGCGAGCGGTGTCGCGGGCGATGATCCAAGCGCGGGCGTCGGTCTCGCACGCGAGGATGTCCTGGCGGCGCATCGCGCCGCGCACCGACTGGGCGAACCGGCCGAACGTGGCCCGCGCCTCAGCGGGCCGCTCGGCGGTGACGACCCGGTCGGCGTCCACGAGCTCGACCAGCAGCAGCGACAGCGGCGACCCGGAGTGCTCCGCGCGGCTGATCTCGTCCTCGACCGCCCCGACCCACAGCGCGTCGGCCGGGCGCGGCTCCGGCCCGGACGCACCCGGACCAGGCGCGAACGGGCCGGGCGCGAACGGGCCGGGCGCGAACGGGCCGGACGCAAACGGTTCCGACCCAAACGGCCCCCGCGCGTGCGATGGGGTCCGGGTCTCGCGCGCAGGCGCGGGCTCCGGAGGCCGGCGCCGCACGAACGGCGACACCGGCCGCCCGACGTCGCTCTGCAGCTTGCGCCAGGGCCGCGGCGCAGGCTCGGCGAGCTCGGCGACCTCGGCGACCTCGGCGACCTCAGCGACCTCGGGCTCAGCGACCCCAGTCTCTCCGACCCCAGGCTCATCGACAACGGGACCCGGAGCGACCGCCTCGCGACCCGGCTGAGCCACCCCCGGCGCAGCTACCCCCGGCGCAGCTACCGCCGGCGGAGCGACCCCCGCCGCCACATCACCGACCCGCCGCAGCGCCGCCGACCGCACGAGCTCGATCACCCGGGTCAGCCGCTCGGACAGCTCGGTGATCTGCTCGGCGTCGGGCGCGCGAAGGTGGGCGCGGATGGCGCTCCAGACGATCGCGTGCAGGGCGTCGATCGCGCGCGAGACGGCCTCGGGCCGGACGGCGCCGGCGAACTCGCCCACCCGGGCGACGAGCGGCTCCAACGGTCCGCCGGTGTCGATCCGGCGCAGGTCGGCGTCGTTGGACAGTGCGCGGATGACGGCGTCGCACACGCGCGGCCCGACGCGGGCGAGGTCGGCGGCGAGGATCGCGGGGGCGTCGTCCAGCGGCGCCTGCTCCAGCAGGGCGAGCAACCAGCCCTTGGTGATGTCCTCGGTGCGCAACAGCAGGTCGTCGACTGGAGCGTCGGCAACCGGCCTGGCGCGGCGCCGTCGTGGCGCCCCATCCTGCATTCGGGTCTTTTATCACGGAAATCAGTCGTTGCGTGGCGTTTGTTCTGACCAGTCGGGGGGCACGTGTCTCACCTCCGAGCCACAATGGGGCAATGCCCCGGCACCTCATCGCAATCCATGAGGCCCGCGAGCGGGTGATCGCCGCATCACCCCGTTTATCGGCCGAACGGGTCGGGATCGACGAGGCGCTCGGCCGCGTGCTCGCCGAGGACGTCGCCGCGGCCGGCGACGTCCCGCCGTTCCCGTGCTCGGCGATGGACGGCTACGCGATCATGGCCGGCCCGGGCGGGCGCCGGCTCGCGGTCGTCGGCGAGTCGCGCGCTGGCACCCCGTCGCCGGACACGGTCGGCGACGGGCAGGCGATCCGGATCTCCACCGGCGGGGCGCTCCCGCCCGGCGCCACGGCCGTCGTGCGCCAGGAGGACACGCAGGTGCAGGACGGCCACGTGGAGGTGCTCGCCGAGGTCCCGGAGGGCAACAACATCCGCCCGGCCGGGGACGACATGGCCGCCGGCACCGTCGTGCTCGCGCAGGGCACGGTGCTCGGACCGGCCGAGCTCGGCGCCGCCGTCGCCGCGGGGCTCGGCTCGGTGCTCGCGTCCCGGCGGCCTGAGGTCCGCGTCCTGTGCACGGGCGACGAGCTGAAGCCCCCGGGAGACCCCCTCGGCCCCGGCGAGATCCACAACTCGAACGGCCCGATGCTCGTCGCCGCCGCGATCCGCCACGGCGCCGGCGCACCCCCGGCGGGCCGCCTCCCCGACGATCGCACCGCCACCGAGCGAGGCCTCGAGAGCGCCTTGCAAACCGCCGACGTCGTCATCGTCTCCGGCGGTGTCTCGGTCGGGCCGCACGATCACGTCAAGCCGGCCCTCGCCGCGCTTGGCGTCACCGAGGTCTTCTGGGGCGTCGCGCTGCAGCCCGGAAAGCCGACCTGGTTCGGCCGCCGCGACGACACCCTCGTGTTCGGGCTCCCCGGTAACCCCGTGTCGGCGCTCGTGACGTTCTCGCTGTTCGTCGCGCCGGCGCTGGCCGCGCTCCAGGGCGCGAGGCGCCGGCCCCTGATCACCACCGAGGCCACCCTGGCCGCCGACGTGAAGCGCAGCCCGACCCGTGAGCAGGCGATCCGGGTGCTGCTCGAGCGCCGCGACGGCGACACCATCGCCACCCCCAACGGCCCCCAGGGATCGCATATCGTCACCTCACTGATCGGCGCCGATGCGCTCGCCTTGATCCCGTCCGGCGAGGGCGTGCTCGAGTCGGGCACCCGCGTGTCGCTGGTCGAGTTCACGCACTGAGTGGTCGCTTTGCACACCACTAAGAGATTAAGACGCGCAAACCGGGAAGAATCCCCGCCGTGGCCGGACTCATCATCGGGCTGATCGCCCTGTTGGCGTTCCGCGTGGCGGTCACGCGTCGGCGGCGACGCGGCCTGCCCGCCCAGGCCGTGATCGTCTCCCCCCGGCGCGCGACCGCGATCGCCAAGGACGGGGCGGTGCGCTCGGTGCAGTCCGCCGAGCTGACGATGTCCGGGGAGGACCTTGAGCGGCTGTGGACTGCGAAGAACCTCGAGAACCTGGCCCGCACCTACTGGCGGTTCCTGCAGCGGGTCACGCTCGGGCTGATCCGCGTGCACTACGGCGAGGACGACCGGTCGGTCGTGTTCCTGGTCAAGCGCCTGACGCTGCTGCGGTTCGAGCTGCCCGAGTACGAGATGGACGAGAACCGTGGGAGCGTCCGCTGGCAGATCCGCGACGGGCTGCTCGTGGCCCGCCCCGGCCGTGACCAGGGCGAGCTGGCGCTCAAGGTCGTCCGGGATCCTGACGATGTCGTGCAGGACCGGACGACGATCCGGATCGAGGTCTCAGTGACCAACTTCTATCCGTCGATCGCCTCCGGGTTCAGCACGCCCGTGTACAAGATGACGCAGTCGTTCGTCCACGTGCTCGTCGGCCACGCGTTTCTGCGCTCACTGGCCACCCTTCATCTCGACAACTCGAATGTGGGCAGGCTGGCCACCTCCGACGCCGTCGAGGAGCTGGCCTCCGACGCGCCCCGGGAACCCGACAAGTCCGAGCAGCAGGATCAGCCGTAGCGCACGCCCGTCAGGGCGCGCAGCTTCGTCCGGTCGTGCCGGGCGGAGATACGGCGGACCGTCCCCGAGCGCGAGCGCATCACGAGCGACTCGGTGCTCGCCCCGTTGCCCTGGTAGCGCACGCCCTGGAGCACGTCGCCGTCGGTGACGCCGGTGGCCGAGAAGAACACGTCGTCGCCCGCCACGAGCGCATCGGTGTCGAGCACGCGGTCGAGGTCGTAGCCGGCGTCCGTCGCGGCCTTGCGCTCGTCGTCGTTGCGCGGCCACAGCCGGCCGATCAGCTCGCCTCCCAGGCACTTGATCGCCGAGGCGGAGATCACGCCCTCGGGGGTGCCGCCGATCCCCCACAGCAGGTCGACCGCGGAGTTGTCGCTCACAGCCAGGAGCGCCGCGGACACGTCGCCATCGAGGATCAGACGGACGCGGGCGCCGGCGCTGCGGACCTCGGCCATCGCATCGTGGTGGCGCTCGCGGTCGAGCATCACGACCATCACGTCGCGGATGTCGATCTTCTTGCGCTCGGCGATCAGGCCCAGCGTCTCGGGCAGCGGGCGGTCGAGGTCGAGCAGGTCGGCGATCTCCGGGCCGCCGGCCATCTTCTCCATGTACACGCACGGGCCGGGGTCGAACATCGAACCGCGCTCGGACAGCGCGATCACCGCGAGCGCGCTCGGCATGCCCAGCGCGGTGAGGCGCGTCCCCTCGAGCGGGTCGACCGCGATGTCGACCTTTGGCAGCGAGCCGTCGCCGATCCGCTCGCCGTTGTAGAGCATCGGCGCCTCGTCCTTCTCGCCCTCGCCGATCACGACGACGCCATCCATCGAGACCGTGTCGAGAACGACCCGCATCGCGTCGACGGCGGCCCGGTCGGCGCCCTCCTTGTCGCCGCGGCCGACCATCCGGGCAGCGGCGAGCGCAGCCGCCTCGGTCACGCGCACCAGCTCAAGTGCGAGGTTGCGGTCCGGGAGCTGAGGATCCTGAGGCTGGTTGATGCTCACAGGACGCCGGGCGGCTTGCGCCGGGCGGCGCCCTCGCGTGAGCGCCAGATGGAGCCGATGAGGATCAGGATGCCGCCGGCCAGGGCCACGAACCAACCGTAGCTGATGCTGATCTCACCGGGAGGCGAGCCCGGCCTGTCGATCACGCCGCGGAACAACGTGAACGTCAGCGCGGCCAGCGCGGTGACGGCGGTCAGCTCGCCCCGCGGCCACGAAAGGGCGTGGCCGCGGATGATGATGTAGCCGAGGATCAGCGGCGCGGCGGCTGCCAACAGCAGGGCGTAGCGGAGGATCGACAGCGCGTGCCAGCCCGTGCAGTGCGTGTGCGGGCCGTGGCACGTGTTGATCTTGGCGAAGTGGTTGCCCAGCGAGTACCACGCGAGAAACAGCGAAACCGCGAGGACGATCCCTCCGACGGTGGCAAGTAGCTCCCCCCTGTCCAGCTGCTTGAAGTCCATCAGGCGCGAGAGCCTAACCGTTTCCCGCGCTAATCGTGCAACTTCGAGGTGGTAGCTTCGCCCGCCACCATGGAGTTCCGCCGCCTGCTCCCCGATCCCGGCGCCGATCGACCTCGACGAGCTGCTCGACCCGCTGTACGAGCTCGGCACCGACGCGCCCGCCGACCGGCCCCACATCATCGCCAACTTCGCCGCCACCGCCGACGGCCGGGCGTCGATCGATGGGTCCTCCGGCAAGCTCGGCGACGACGGCGACCGGGCGATGTTCCACGGCCTGCGCCAGCGGGTGGACGCCGTCCTGGCCGGAACGACGACGCTGCGCCAGGAGAACTACGGCCGGGTCCTCGGCAAGCCCGAGCGCCGGTCCGCGCGGACCGAGCGCGGGCTCGGCCCCGAGCCGCTCGCCTGCATGGTCAGCCGCTCGGGTGACATCCCCACCGGGATCAGGATGTTCGGCGAGCCCGAGGCACGGATCGTCGTGTTCTCCCCGACCGAGCTCGACACCGCCGGCATCCGCGCCCAGGTCACAATGGTCGTCCTGCCCGAGTCAGAGCTCACGTTCACGACCGCCATGCGCTGCCTGCGCCGCGAGCACGGGATCCGGCTGCTCCTGTGCGAAGGCGGCCCGACCGTATTCGGCGCGCTACTCGCCGAGGGCCTGATCGACGAGCTGTTCCTGACGATCGCCCCGAAGCTCGTCGGCGGCGGCGAAGCGCCGACGATCGCCGAGGGGCCGGAGCTCGACCCGCCCCGGGAGATGCGGCTGAGGTGGCTGCTCGAGCGCAACGGCTCGCTCTACCACCGGTACGCAATCGCGCGTTGAGCAGCCGTTTCAAAGCCGAGCTCCCGGGCATGGAACAATCGATGGTGATGAGGACGACATACGCACCGTCGGCCGTCCTCACGTCCGAGGACGCCGTCGAAGCCCTCACCGAGGCCCGCGAACGGACGCTGGAGCTCGTCTCGCCCGTGTCCGACTCCGACCTTGAGCGCGTCCACTCGACGCTGATGAGCCCGCTCGCATGGGATCTCGGGCACATCGCCGCGTTCGAGGATCTGTGGCTCGTGCACCGGTTCGGCGGCCGGCCGCTTTTGCGCGACGACCTGGCCGACGTCTACGACGCCTTCGAGACGCCACGGGCCGGGCGCGGCGAGCTTCCGTTCCTGCTGCCCAACGAGGCCCGCGACTACCTGCTCGAGGTCCGGGCGCGAACGCTCGAGGTGATCGACGAGCGCGGCGTCGAGGACGGCTTCATCCACGAGATGGTCATCCGCCACGAGCACCAGCACAACGAGACGATGCTGCAAACGCTGGAGCTCGCGCGGCTGGGCGGCTACGACATCCCCGGCCGGCGGGCGCACCCGTCGGCCCCGGGTCTGCTCGAGCCCGGCCTCGAGTTCGTCCACGTCGCACCGGGTGCCTGCACGCTGGGCGCGTCGGCCACCGGGTTCGCGTACGACAACGAGCGCCCGCGCCATCGCACCGACGTGCGCGGTTACCTGCTCGGCCACACGCCGGTCACCAACGCCTCGTACCTCACCTTCGTCGAGGGCGGCGGCTACGAGCGACGCGAGTGGTGGTCGGACGAGGGCTGGGCGTGGAAGGAGGACTACGACATCTCGCGTCCTGGATGCTGGACGGCGGACCTGGGGTCCGAATGGCGGCTGGGAACGCTCCGGCCACTGGACCCAGACGAGCCCGTCGTCCATGTCTCCTGGTTCGAGGCCGACGCCTTTGCTCGCGCGCACGGCGCTCGCCTCCCCACCGAGATCGAGTGGGAGAAGGCGGCGACCTGGGACCAGGAGCTCGAGGCAGCCAGGCCGTTCCCGTGGGGGGACGCGACAATCGATTCCCGCGCCCACGCGAACGTCGACCAGCTCGGCGCGGGGCCCGCCTCCGCGGGCGCCCATGCGGCCGGGATCTCGCCGTACGGCTGCCTCGGCATGATCGGCGACGTCTGGGAGTGGACGTCGAGCGACTTCGGCGGCTACCCGGGATTTACCCCCTACCCGTATGAGCAGTACTCGCAGGTGTTCTTTGGCGACGGCTACAAGGTCCTGCGCGGCGGCTCGTGGGCGACGCGGGCGCGCGTGGCCACGCCCACCTTCCGCAATTGGGACTACCCCCAGCGCCGGCAGATCTTCTCCGGCTTCCGGCTCGCAAAGGACGTATGAGATGAGGCAGCCCGTCATCGACACCGGCCCGATCCGCATCGACTCCTGGCTGTCGGAGTCCGACGAGCGCTCGCTGGCCAACGACGTGCTCGACGGCCTCACCCGGCCGTTCAAGGAGCTGCCGCCCAAGCACTTCTACGACACCCGGGGGTCGGAGCTGTTCGAGCAGATCACTGCCCAGCCCGAGTACTACCCGACCCGCACCGAGACCGCGATCCTTCAGCAGCGGGCCGGAGAGCTCGTCGCCCTGGCCGGGGCCGGCGAGCTCGTCGAGCTCGGATCGGGGGCGGCCGATAAAGCTCGGATCGTGCTCGACGCGATGGCCCGCGCCGACACCCTGCGCCGGTACGTGCCGTTCGACGTGTCCGAGGCGGTCGTGCAGGACGCCGCCCGCCAGCTCGCCCGCGACTATCCCGGCCTCCAGGTCCATGGCGTCGTCGGCGATTTCGAGCGCCACCTGCACGAGATCCCGTGGCAGGGCGACACGCCGCGCATCGTCGCCCTGCTCGGCGGCACGATCGGCAACTTCCCGCCGGGGACCCGCCGCAAGCTGCTGCGGGAGATCGCCGCGCTGCTCGGCCCCGAGGACCGGCTCGTGCTCGGGACCGACCTCGTCAAGGATCCGGCGATCATCGAGGCCGCCTACAACGACGCTCGCGGGATCACCGCCGCGTTCAACCGCAACGTGCTCGCCGTGATGAACCGCGACCTCGGCGCCGACTTCGTGCCCGAGTGCTTCGAGCACATCGCGTTCTTCGACCGCCGCCACGAGTGGGTCGAGATGCGGCTGCGGGCCATCCGGCCGTGTACGGTGCTGATCGTCGACCTCGACCTGCGGATCGAGTTCGCGGCCGGCGAAGAGCTCCGCACCGAGATCAGCGCCAAGTTCACCCGCGCGCGCGTGGAGTCCGACTTCGAGGCCGCCGGGCTCGAGCTCGACCGCTGGCTCACGGACCCCGGCGAGCTGTTCGCGCTGTCGGTGGGCCGGCGGGCTACGACGCCTTGACGCCCACCTTCCCGAACGCGAACCGCAGCCCCTCGCAGTTGACGCAGGCGACGCAGCCGACGCAGCCGCTGCAGGCGACGCACCCGAGGCAGGCGGCGCAACCGGCCAGCGCGACCGACAGCACACTCAGCGCCGAGCCGGCGATCGCCGCGCTCAGCAGCGTGCCCGCGCTCCCGGCGGTGGCGGCGCTGTATGCCGTGCCGGCGCTTCCGGTCGTGGCCACGCTGCGATAGGTGGCGGCGCTGAGCACCGAGCCGAGGCTGTCGAGCGTGCCGACGCTGAAGTACGTGAGCGGGCTGTTGCGGGTGGCGACGCTGTAGTCTGCCTCGAGATCCGGCATGCCGTGACAGTAGGGTTGGGAGCCATGCGGATCAAGGACGCGGCGGCGCTGGTCGCCGGCGGCGCCTCGGGACTGGGCGAGGCCACGACCCGCCGCCTGCACGCGGACGGTGCCCACGTGATGATCGTCGACCTCAACGAGGACCGGGGCCGGGCACTTGCGGACGAGCTCGGGGAGCGTGCGTCGTTCCAGCGTGCTGATGTGAGCGACCCCGACGCGGTGCAGGCGGCCGTGGCCGCCGCCGCCGCGCTGCCCGGTGGGCTGCGGATCAGCGTCTGCTGCGCCGGCATCGGCTGGGCCGAGAAGCTGGCCGGCAAGCGCGGTCCCCACCAGGCGGAGCCGTTCGAGACGGTGATCCGGGTCAACCTGATCGGGACGTTCAACGTGCTGCGCTTCGCCGCCGCGGCAATGCTCGCCGAGGAACCCACCGACGGCGAGGAGCGCGGCGTGTGCGTCAACACCGCCTCGATCGCCGCGTTCGACGGCCAGATCGGGCAGATCGCCTACTCGGCCTCGAAGGGCGCGATCGTCGGGATGACGCTGCCCGCCGCCCGGGACCTCGCCGCCGCAGGAATTCGCGTGTGCACGATCGCCCCTGGCACATTCGACACGCCCCTGCTCGGCGCGCTGCCCGAGGCCTCGCGTGCTGCGCTCGGCGCCGCTGTCCCGTTCCCCGCACGGCTCGGACGCCCCGACGAGTATGCCGCGCTCGTCGCCCACATCGTCGAGAACGCGATGCTGAACGGCGAGGTCATCCGGCTGGACGGGGCGCTGCGCATGCCCCCACGCTGATGACCGACGAGCTCTCGCCGTCCGACCGCTCCTCGCTGGCGGCGGAGCACGGGCCGGTCAACATGGCGGTCGGCGGCCTGCTGGTGTTCGATCCCGAGCCGCGGCTGACCCGGGCGATGGTGGCCGAGCGGATCGGGGAGCGCCTGCACCTCGTGCCGCGGCTGCGCCAGCGGCTCGAGGAGACCGCACTCGGCCTCGCCAACCCGGTGTGGACCGACGACACCGCCTTCGACCTCGACTGGCACGTGCGCCAGGCGAGCCTGCCCGACCCCGGCGGCGAGCCAGAGCTCGGCTGGCTCGTCGGGCGTGAGTTCTCCCACCGGCTCGATCGGTCCCGCCCGCTGTGGGAGGCGACGCTGATCGAGGGGCTCGACGGCGGGCGCACGGGACTGCTGATGAAGGTCCACCACGCGCTCGTCGACGGGTTGGCCGCGATCGCGATGGCGGCGCTCGTGCTCGACCCGGGCCCCGAGCCGCTCGAGATCCCGCCGCCCGAGGAGGAGTGGCGCCCGCGTAAGTACGACATGCGCAGGCACGTCGCCCGGCTCGCGAGCAAGCCACTCGCCCGGGCCCCGAAGCTGATGGTCGACGGGATGCTGCGCGCGCTCGACCCCGATCCGCGCCGGGCCGCCGGCGACATGCGCCGCGCGTCGGAGCTCGCGCTCGAGCTCGCCCGGACGCGGCCACAGGCGCCGATGTCGCCGCTCAACCACCCGATCTCGCCGAACCGGCGCTACGCGGTCGCCCACGCCGACCTGCGGGCGATCAAGACGGCCGGCAAGGCCGCCGGCGGGACCGTCAACGACGTCGTGCTGGCGCTGGTGGCGGAGATGCTCAGCCGCTACCTGGCCGCTGCCGGCGGGGACCACACCCGGCCGCCGGTCGCGCTCGTCCCCGTCAGCGTGCGGGCCGGCCCACAGGAGGGCGAGCTCGGCAACCGGATCTCGACGGTGTTCGTCGACCTCCCGACCGGCGGGCTCGAGCTGGCCGGGCGGATCCAGGCGATCTCGGCCCAGACGCGCGAGCTCAAGGACTCGGCAGCGGTCCGGGCGGGCGCCCTGGTGGTCGGCGCGGCGGGGTGGGCGCCGCCGCTCGTGTCCGGAATCCTCGCGCGGGCGATGGGCTCGGTGCGGGCCTTCAACCTCGTCGTCTCGAACATCCCCGGCCCCCAGCAGCCCTTCTACCTGAAGGGCGTCCGCGTCCGCGAGATCTACCCGATCGTGCCGCTCAATCCATCCAACCAGGGCCTCAGCGTGGGGATCATCAGCTATGACGGGCAGGTGTGCTTCGGCCTGCTCGGGGACCGCAACCTCGATCCCGTGCTCGCGGTGGCGGCGTCGGCGCTGCGCGACGCCCTCGCCGGCCTTTAGAGCCCGCCGCAGTCCGCTCAGCCGCGGACGACGTAGGAGACGTCGTCGCTGGCGATCGGCAGCGTGCGGTCGTTCGGGCCCGAGGAGCGCGGGTACAGCCAGGCGCACACGTGGCGGGTGCCGATCGCGCTCGCGACGAGGCCGTCTCGGCGGGTGAACGGCGAGCGGCTCTCGAACACGCCGGCGCGGCGGCCGAGGTAGAACTGCGGCTTGTTGCGCAGCTGGTTCTCTTCACGCGCGGTGAGCTGGCACGGCTGATCGCCGAATTGGATCGCCGCGATCAGGAACGCTCGGCCCCGGACCTCGTTGCGGCGGAAGCTGCCGGTGATCGCAATCGTGTAGCCGTGGCCGAGCCGGACGTGCGCGGGCACGCTGATGTTCAGCACGGCTGCCTGCGCCGCCGACGAGACGCCGGCGCAGCAGAGGAACGCGGCCCCCAGGATGCGTGCGCGCCTAGCCACGGCGGCGATCGTAGCGGAACCCATAGACCCGGCCACGCGGCTTGATCTACGATCCGTCATAGCCATGTCCGCGCTCGCCGAGCTGTACACGATCCCCCAGGACCACCTCGACTTCCGGGACACGATCCGGCAGATCGCCCAGGAGCGGATCGCCCCGCGCGCCGCCGAAATCGACGAGAAGGCGGAGTATCCCCACGACCTGCGGCGGCTGCTCGGAGAGCAGGACATCCTCGGCCTGCCGTTCGAGAGCGAGTACGGCGGCACCGGGACCGGCACGCTGATGCTCAACATGGCCGTCGAGGAGATCGCCAAGGCGTGCGCGACGACGGCGCTGATCCTGATGATCCAGGAGCTGGGGACGCTCCCGATCAAGCTGTTCGGCTCCGAGGAGCTCAGGCAGCGGTTCCTGCCGCGGTGCGCGACCGGCGAGTGGAGCCCGGCATTCGCGCTGTCCGAGCCCGAGGCCGGCTCTGACCCGGGCGGGATGATCACCCGCGCGGTCCCGGACGGCGACGAGTGGGTGATCAGCGGGACGAAGAACTGGATCACGAACACCGGGATCGCCGACTTCTACGTCGTGTTCGCGGTCACCGACCGCGGCGCCGGCCACTCCCGCGGGATCACCGCGTTCGTGGTCGAGGCTGATCGTCCCGGGTTCAGCACCGGCAAGCTCGAGCACAAGCTCGGGATCCGCGGCTCGCCGACCGGCCAGCCGATCTTCGAGGATGTCCGCGTGCCGGCCGAGAACGTGATCGGGGAGGTCGGCGGGGGCTTCAAGGTGGCGATGGGCACACTTGACCGCTCGCGCCTCGGAGTCGCCGCCCAAGCGCTCGGGATCGCGCAGGGCGCCACCGACTATGCGGCCGCCTATGCGCGCGAGCGCAAGCAGTTCGGGCAGTCGATCAACGCCTTCCAGGCGATCCAGTTCAAGCTGGCCGACATGGAGACGAAGTGCGCCGCGGGCCGGGAGCTCCTCTACCAGGCGTGCGCGAAAGTGGACCGCTCTGATGCGGCTCGCTCGGCATCCGGCCTCGCCACGGCCGAGCCGCATCAGAGTCATCCAGCTGACCCTGACCTCGGCAAGTACTCGGCGATGGCCAAGCTGTTCTGCTCGGACACCGCGATGGAGGTGACGGTCGAGGCCGTCCAGGTACTCGGCGGGTACGGCTACGTCAAGGAGTATCCGGTCGAGCGGATGATGCGCGACGCCAAGATCACCCAGATCTACGAGGGCACGAACGAGATCCAGCGGCTCGTGATCGCCCGGAGCATGAGGTAGGTGGCTGTGGACGGCTCGCCCCCGACCCTGCGCCGGATCCTGTTCTCGGCGCTGGCGGCATTGACCGTCGGTCTCGGGGCGGCGAGCCTGATCGCGGGGTTCAGCGACACCTTCCCGCTGCGGCTGCTTCAGGGCCTGGCGGTGTTCGGGGCCGGGGCCGTGATCATCGGAGGCGCCGTCGTGTTCGTGATGATCCGTCTGGCCGGGTGGCGCGACCCGGAGTCCGAGGAGGACTTCGAGGCGCTCGTGCTGCGGGCCGAGCGGCTGGCTGCCGACGAATCGTGGGGCGAGTCCTTCGACGACGGCGGCGACGACGACGAGGACCTGTTCGAGCTCTCCGACGAGGAGGACTTCAAGGCGCTCGTGCGCTCGGCGATCGACGATCTGCCGCTGGAGTTCCACCGCGCGCTCGAGCACGTCGCGGTCGTCGTCTCCGACGGGGGTCGGCGCCGCCGCGCGTATGGCCTGTATCAGGGCGACACTGTGGCCCGCGACTTCTTCCACGACCGGATCGTGATCTTTCGCGACACGCTGATGCGTGACTTCGGGCACGACTCGGAACTGCTCAAGGCCCAGGTCACCCGCACGCTTCGCCACGAGCTCGCCCACCATCTTGGCTGGGACGAGAAGGGGGTTCGCCGGCTCGGGCTGTGACGCCCGGGCGCCGGCGCGGCCCCACACCGACACCGAGGAGGCAACTCATGCCAGAAGCAGTGATCGTGGACGCGATTCGCACCCCGATCGGCCGTGCCTTCAAGGGCTCGCTGAAGACCGTACGGGCCGACGAGCTGGCCGCGATCCCGATCCGAGCGCTGATGGAGCGCAATCCCGAGGTCGACTTCTCCCAGACCAACGACGTGCTGATGGGCGCTGCCTCCGGCGTCGGAGAGCAGGGCTACAACGTCGGGCGCAACGCCGCACTGCTGTCCGGGCTCGACCACCACGTCCCCGCCTGCACGGTCAACCGCTTCTGCGCCTCCTCGCTGATGACGATTCGGATGGCCTCGCACGCGATCCGGGCCGGCGAGGGCGACCAGTACATCGCCGCGGGCGTCGAGGCGGTGTCCCGGGCCGGGGTCGGCGCCGGGATGATGGACGAGGCCAAGAACCCGGCGCTCAACGGCTCCGAGGGCTCGCTATACGACGTCTACATGCCGATGGGCCAGACCGCCGAGAACGTCGCCGAGCGCTGCAGCGTCACCCGCGAGCAGCAGGACGAATGGGCGGTCATCTCGCAGAACCGCGCCGTCGACGCGCGCGACTCGGGCCACTTCGACGCCGAGATCGTCCCGGTGACGGTGCCCGCGCACACGGATACGGACAAGGCGGGCAACCCGATCGACGTGCCCGAGACCGTCGTCTCCCGCGACGACGGGCCGCGGCCCGGGACGACGATGGAGGTGCTCGGCAAGCTCAAGCCCGCGTTCCGCGAGGGCGGGACGGTCACGGCGGGGAACGCGTGCCCGCTCAACGATGGCGGCGCCGCCGTGCTCGTGATGTCCGACGAGAAGGCAAAAGCCCTGGGGCTCACGCCCAAGGCGCGGATCATCGCCTCGACAGTGGCGGCGATCCGGCCCGAGATCATGGGCCTCGGCCCGATCCCGGCGATCCGGGCACTGCTCGAGCAGACCGGGATGACGATCGACGACATCGACATCGTCGAGATCAACGAGGCGTTTGCCGCCCAGATCGTCCCGTGCCGCGACGACCTCGGGATCCCGGAGGAGAAGCTCAACCCGTTCGGTGGCGCGATCGCCCTCGGTCACCCGTTTGGGATGACCGGCGCGCGGATCATGACCACGCTGCTCAACGGGCTCCGGGCGACCGGCGGGACCTACGGGATCGAGTCGATGTGCGTCGCCGGCGGGATGGGCCAGGCGATGCTGGTCGAGCGGCTGAGCTGAGCGCCGCCCCTTCCGGCGAGGACCTCAGGCCGAGCGGGTCCTCACCGCACAGGGAGAAGCGTCGAGGCTGGCGCGAGTCGTTCGCGCCGGCCTCGACGTCGAACGCACGCGGGGTCTAAGTGGCCGATTTCGCAAATACGACGACTAAGCGACGTGGTTGCCGCGGATGCGGTAGCGGCCGCGGTTGTGGCTGAGGGCGATGCCCGTCCAGCCGCCGCCGCCGGCGGCCCGGGCGACCCGGCCACCAGGCCGGTAGATCCTGTTGCCCTTGATGATGAAGTTCTCGTTCGTCGGGCCGCCGATGTCCTGGGGGGAGACGTAGATCCCGGCGACGTGGGTGAACGAGATCGTGTTGTTGAGCCAGCGGCTCGTTCCACGGTTCGTCCCGTATTGGAACCAGGCGATGCCGAACGTCCCGCCCGAGATCACGTTGCCCTTCACCACGCTGTTGGAGTAGCGGACCGACACCCCGTCGTCGCGGAAGTGAAGGATTGTGTTGTCGATGACCTTCGAGTCGTAGGCCTTGAGGTAGATCCCGTGCTCGCCGTAGTTGAGCCGCGTGTCGAGGCCGGTGTTCGTGATCCGGTTACCGATCACGCTGAAGTGGTCGCCGCGCAACAGCATCCCCGAGTCGCCGGTGTGATCGATGTAGTTGCCGCGGATCTGCCAGTGCGAGCCGATGATGTTGATCGGGACCTCGGTGCCGGACATGAAGTTCGTGAACGTGCACTCCTGCACGACATCGTTGGACCCCGTCCCCTCGACGCCCTGGTGGCCGTCGACGAGGTTGAAGTCCTGGAACACGAGGTAGCGCTCGTTCTTCAGCCAGATGCCCTGCGACAGCGTCGCACGGCCGTTGCCGTACGAGCCGAACACCACCGGGCGGTGACGGGCGCCCGACACGGCGGTCCCCCACCCGGGCTGCAGCGAGTCGTCGCTGAACGTGGCGCCGGCCTGGAACAGGACGCGGTCACCGGGGCGCAGGGCCGCCTTGTCCACGCGGAACACCGTCCGCCAGGCGTGCGCCGGGCTCCTGCCCGACGCCGAGTCCCGGCCCGACGGTGAGACGTAGTAGGTGGTGGCCGAAGCGGTGGCCGGCAGCACGGCGGCCGCCAGCAGGGTCAGCAGTGATGTGGTGAGCCGGCGACGTACCCGAGGCATTCGGGCGGCATCGGCCGGATGGTCAGGAGTCCCCTCCGTGGCGCACGGATGCTGGACGCAAGTTCGATTGCGCAAGGTCGACCTCTCATGGGCTGTGCAGATCTCTCGAACGACATTCCGTGTTCAGAGACCCGCTGGATGGCGTTCCACGTAACCAGCGTTCGACCGACCGCTTCTGGTCCAGCGAGAGCCTCCGGTAGAGCTCTGTGCGCTGGTGTCGAAGCGGAGGCCGGCGACATACATATACGTATGCCCCCCATTAGCCCAGATCGTGATCCATTGACCAGGCCCGGCACTGCCATACGACATCAGTTGCCCCGAGTCCTCGGGCGTGGACAGGAGATGGCCACCATGCAGCGCGTAACTGACTGAGCCCGAGCAGTCGTAACCCGATGCATTGAAACTCCCGTGGCCGCCTCCGTAGATGTACGGCTTGAAGGCGATCTTGTCGGCCGCCGCGATGACGTCCTGGACCACCTGAGGCGCGCCCGCCGGGGCGACCGCGAGGCCGTCCGGCGTCAGCGTTGCCTTACCACCCTGCGCAGCGGACGCGAGAACCGACGCCACTGCAGAACGCAGATCCTGAGAGACGCTATACGTGAGAACTCCGTTCCCGGTCAACTGGCGAGACCTCTGAAAAGCGGTCAGGTTGTGCTTGGTGGTAGCGCCGAACTTCCCATCTACGGTGCTTTGGAAACCTGCCAGCGTCAGATAGCCCTGGAGGACACGAACATCGTGCCCGTGCATCCCCATCTTGAGGATCCGATCGCCCATGTGCCGGGAGTCGCCGGGATAGTGGTGGCCGCTTGCGTCGACCATCGGGCCCGAGCCGTTGCCACCGGCGGAGACGCCGCCGGAATCGGCTTGGGCGGAGGCGCTCACGGCGAGCGCGAGAGCGAATGCGGCCGCGCTTACGGAGCGGGTGATACGTCGGACAGTGGACGACAACTAAGTCCCTTCTCTTTCTCACGCCTACGGGGTTAGCTGTCGGGCTCGCGCTGAAAGAGTGCGCTACACCGGAATTCCGGTGATTCGCCCCGGGAGCCAACGGCTCCTGTGGGTTCCCCGCTCCCGGGTCGATGACGGCCCGGGACTCGGCTGGGTGTTAGGTCGGCGCGGCAGCCTACACGGTTCCGCCGACGGATGGCGCCAGCTCGTTATGGCGACCTGACGGGGGCTCGCGGGGGCGCCGTCCGCGGCGCGGAAGCCGGCCCTCGCGAGTGGTCGCTCACGTAAGTACGGTCGCACCGAGAGGTGCCACTGGTGGATGCCGGGCAAGGACGCAGAATGCGACGTGCGCTGGTGGTGCACGAGCATTCGAGGACATAGCCCGGCGCCGCCAGGGGCGCCTCGAATGCGATCGTATTTTGCGTGAGGGGCCACTACGCTCGTGGCGATGGACTCCGACTACTCGCCCCAGCAGGTCGCGGAGCTGCTCGATGACCCGCAGATCCAGCTGATCGATGTCCGCCAGCCTGAGGAGCACGAGGCCGGCCGGATCGCCGGCGACCGACTGATCGTGCTCACGGAGCTCGCCGCCCAGGCCGGGTCGATCGACCGCGAGCGGCCGGTGATCTTCTACTGCCGCACGGGCGCGCGTTCGGCGATGGCCACCGACGCCTTCCGAGGCGCCGGGTTCGACGCCCACAACCTGGCGGGCGGCTTGGTGCAGTGGCAGGCCGCCGGGCTTCCGCTGGAGCCCGACGGCGGCTACGTCGCCTGACCGGTCGCTACGGCTTCCACTTGATCGAGCAGCCCACGGGGCGCGTCTCGGCGCGCTCGGGCTCCCCGCCCGCGATCACGGCGTCGAGCGCGTCGCGCAGCCACGAGGCGCCGGCTCGCGGGTCGTCGTAGTCCGCGTCGGGGGCGCCGCGGTACCGCAGGCGGCCGCCGGCGTCGAGCACGAACACGTCAGGCGTCGTCTTGGCGCCGTACGCGCGCGCCACCTCCTGGCTGCGGTCGTGGAGGTAGGGCATCGGCCAATCCTCCCCGGCCACGCGCTTCTGCATCGCCTCGTAGGAGTCACGCGGGTAGCGCTCGGCGTCGTTGGCATTGATCGCCAGGAACCGCACGCCCCGGTCGGCGTAGTCGCGGGCAGCCTGGGCGAGCCGGTCGTGCCAGGCCAGGGCGTACGGGCAGTGGTTGCACGTGAACACGACCACCGTGGCGGACGCGCCGCCGTTCTCGGTGCTGAAGTGGTTGCCGTCGGCGCCGAGCAGCTTAAATGTCGGCGCCCGGTCTCCGATTGCGATCGTCATCGGGTGACCTCCCAGATCATGATTTCGTGCCCTGCAGGGCGCGGCGGAGCGCGTCGCGCAATTCATCGGGGTCCGGTGTCGGTGAGATCCGCCCGTCCCGGCGCCGGTACACGCGGCAGCTCAGCCCGACCGGCTCCTGTCCCGGCCCCGGCGCAGCGTCGGCGCCGTCGATCAGAATCGTCGGGGACCCCCTGAAGTCGGTCTCCTCAGCGTCCTCGTCCGTGGCGATCTCGCGTTTGCGGACCTCCGTGTCGCCGATCCCCAGCTCGTCGAGCGCCTCGCGCAGCTCGCTCAGCGCGCGCTCGGTGGACGGGCATCCCTCCCACCACAGCAGCTCGACCCGGGGCCTCCGCAACATATGTTCCAGGGTAGCCCGGCCGTCTCGGGGCCCCGGCCGGGAGCCTGGTCACGCCGGCCGGCAGCGTGGCCGCCCAGCCGGCAGCGTGGCTGCGCAGCGCGCCTGTGTCTCACGTGCGCGTGCGCGCGGGACGGCGCCGGCGCGGCGCGGAGCGCTCCCCCGGGCAGCAATGCACGGAGCCGTCCCGGCCCTGAACCGCCGGGACGACCCCGCTCGCCCGGCGGTGAGAGGCCGCCGGGCGCTTTCCCCCCTCCGTGGACCGGAGGTCTCCATGGCAAGAACGCCCGGCCAGGCCGAAGGTTGGACGCTTGCGAGACTCTTCGCGGCCGGCGCGACGCGGGCTAGGCCACGGTCCAGGTGTCGCTGCTGTTGAGCAGCTCGTGTAGCTGCTGCTCACTCGGTGGGCCGTCGCTGAATCGGCCCGGGCGCCCATACACGGGCCGCTCGATCTGGCGGAAGACGCCGATCGGGGTCGGCCCGGTGGGGTCCTCGGCGAGCTTCGCGAGCGAGAACGCGAGGCCGGGGTCGAGCCGGCCGGGGTCGTGGACGAGTAGCGCGTCCTCCCCCACGTCCGCCACATCCACGATCCGAAGGGCCCCGTCGGTGCCCATCGTCACCCCGCGCCCGTTGTCGACGCCGAAGCGGATCGGCTGTCCGTCCTCGAGGCGGATCTGATTGACGTCGCGGCTCTCCTTCTCGGTGAGCGCGAAGAACGCCCCGTCGTTGAAGACCGGGCAGTTCTGGTAGATCTCGACGAGCGCCGCGCCCGGATGGGTCGCGGCCGCCCGCAGCACCTCGGTCATGTGCCGGCGGTCGCGGTCGAGCGTGCGGGCCACGAACGACGCCTCGGCCCCGAGCGCCAGCGCGATCGGGTTGAACGGATGATCGGCGACGCCGAACGGGGTCGATTTCGTGATCTTGCCGAGTTCCGAGGTGGGCGACGCCTGCCCCTTGGTGAGCCCGTAGATCTGGTTGTTGAACAGCAGGATCTTCACCGGGACATTGCGGCGCAGCGCGTGGATCAGGTGGTTGCCGCCGATCGACAGGGAGTCGCCGTCGCCGGTCACCACCCAGATCGACAGGTCGTCACGCGCTGTCGCCAGCCCGGTGGCCAGCGCCGGCGCACGCCCGTGGATGCCGTGCATCCCGTAGGTGTCCATGTAGTACGCGAACCGCCCGGCGCAGCCGATCCCGGTGATGAACACGATCTTCTCGGGCGGGATCCCGAGCTCGGGCATGAACTGCTGGACGGCCGACAGCACGGCGTAGTCGCCGCATCCCGGGCACCAGCGCGTCTCCTGGTCGGACTGGAAGTCAGCCTTGGTGAGCGGGGCCGGGGCGGCGGCGGCGCCGTGCCCGTTGGTGTGGTGGCCGTTGGAGGAGCCGGTCATTGACGCTCTGCGATCTGGCGCTCGATCTCGCCCGCGAACAGCGGCTGGCCCTGGACCTTGGCGAACGACTCGACGTCGACGAGGAATCGGGCGCGCAGCAGCTGCGCGAGCTGTCCGGTGTTCATCTCCGGCACGAGCACGCGGTCGAACGACCGCAGCACGTCGCCCGTGTTCGCCGGCAGCGGGTTGAGGTGGTGCAGGTGCGCGGAGGCCACCTTGTGACCGGCCAGGCGCGCCCTTCGGACGCCGGCCCGGATCGCCCCTTCGCTCGACCCCCAGCCGAGCACGAGCAGCCGGGCGTCGCCCTCGGCGTCGACGCTGAGCGGCGGGATGTCCTCGACGATGCCGGCGACCTTGGCCGCGCGCAGCTCGGTCATCCGCGCGTGGTTGGCGCCGTCGTAGGAGATGTTGCCGGTCCCGTCGGCCTTCTCGAGGCCGCCGATCCGATGCTGCAACCCGGGAGTTCCCGGCACCGCCCACGGGCGGGCGAGGCGCTCGTCGCGCGCGTACGGCAGGAACGCCTCTCCGGGGGCGGGCGCCGTCGCGAACGCAGGGTCGATCGCGCCGAGCGTGGCGACATCGGGCACCCGCCATGGCTCCGAGGAGGAGGCCAGGAACGTGTCGGACAGCAGGATCACCGGCGTTCGGTAGCGGATCGCGATCCGGGCCGCCTCGAACGCGGCGTCGAAGCAGCCGCCCGGCGTGCTCGGCGCGATCACCGGCAGCGGCGACTCGCCGTGGCGGCCGTACAGCGCCATCAGCAGATCGGACTGCTCCGTCTTGGTTGGCATCCCGGTCGACGGGCCGGCTCGCTGCACGTCGATCACGATCATCGGCAGCTCGAGCATCACCGCCAGGCCGATCGTCTCGGCCTTGAGATCCATGCCCGGGCCGCTCGTGGCGGTCACGCCGAGCCGGCCACCGAACGCTGCGCCGAGCGCCATCCCGGCGGCGGCGATCTCGTCCTCGGCCTGGATCGTCGCGACGCCGGCCTTCGCGTGGCGCGAGAGCTCGTGCAGCAGCTCGGAGGCGGGCGTGATCGGGTAGCTGGCGAGCACCAGCGGCAAACCGCTGCGCGCGCTGGCGGCGATCAGCCCGAGCGACAGAGCAGTGGTGCCGTTGACGTTGCGATAGACGCCGGGGGCGACGTCGGTGGCCGGGTTGACCCGGTACTGGACATCGAGCAGCTCCGTCGTCTCGCCGAACGACCAGCCGGCGTTGAAGGCGGCCAGGTTGGCCTGGGCGACCGCCGGGTTGCGGCGGAACTTGCCTTCGATCCACCGCTGGGTGACCTCGATCGGGCGGCCGTACAACCACGACAGCACGCCGAGCGCGAACAGGTTCTTGGCCCGGCTGGCGTCGCGCGTCGAGGCGCCCTCGATCGCCTCGACCGCCCGCTGGGTGAGGCTGGTCATCGGGATCCGGTGGACGCGGTAGGCGCCGAGCGACCCGTCCTCGAGCGGGTTGGACTCGTATCCGGCCTTCTCGAGGTTGCGCTTGCTGAACGCGTCCTCGTTGACGATGATCGTCGCGCCGCGCTCGAGCTCGGGCAAGTTCGCCCGCAGCGCCGCGGGATTCATCGCCACCAGCACGTTCGGCGCGTCGCCGGGGGTGAGGATGTCCCGCGAGGCGAAGTGGATCTGGAAGGCGGAGACACCCGCCAGCGTGCCCGCCGGCGCCCGGATCTCAGCGGGGAAGTTCGGCAGCGTCGCCAAGTCGTTGCCCAGCGCTGCGGTGGCATCCGTGAACCGGCTCCCCGCCAGCTGCATCCCGTCGCCGGAGTCCCCCGCGAAGCGCACGACCACGCGCTCGCGTTCCTCGACCGTCTTGCTCACGTCTCGTTGTCCTTGTGGTGCGTGCGCCCGCTCACTCTGGATCAGCCACTCACCGATTGTAGGGATCGGGTCCGATGGGCCGGCCTGGGCGAAAGCCCGATGTGCCCGTACGCGGGGCTTTTGGCGTTCGTGGCGTCGCGCTGCCGGCACAAAAAGCGCCGGCCGGCGGTTGACCCGCCGGCCGGCGCTGGAAGTCGAAGCTCGAGGCCCGTCTACAGCTTCATGACGTTGATCGCCTTCGGACCCTTGGGACCGGCCTCCTCCTCGTAGGAGACCTTGGCGCCCTCGGCGAGCGAGCGGTAGCCGTCGGCGTTGATGCTCGAGTGATGGACGAACAGGTCGCGGCTGCCCTCATCGGGCGTGATGAAGCCGAAGCCCTTCTCGTCGCTGAACCACTTGACAGTTCCTGTTGGCATGGCGGAGAGATCCTCCGTAGCTCGAAGTGCTGCTGCCGGAGGATGCTCAAAACTGACTACCACCGAAGCCTGCACCTACTTGACGCCGCTCGTTTCGCGGGCGGCCTTACGGCGCGGCACGGTAGCACGGTGTCCGGCCAGGCGTGGACCCGGCGTGTCTGCGATCACAGCTTTGCCACACGTCATGCTTGCTGGCGAGATGCAGGATCCGATGCCGATCGGACGCCACGCGGCGATCCCACTGAGCGAGGTGCAGCTGCGCGCCTCGCGCTCGTCGGGTCCCGGTGGCCAGCACGCGAACGTCACTGCGTCGCGGATCGAGGCGGTATTCGACGTGGCCGCCTCGGCCGCGCTGAGCGAGGAGCAGAAGCAGCGGATCGTCGCCCGCTGCGGGCCGCGCGTGACCGCCGTGGCGCAGGACGCGCGCAGTCAGGCACGCAACCGCGAGCTCGCGCTCGAGCGCCTGCGCACCCGGCTCGCGCACGCCCTCGCCGTCCGCCGGCCCCGCACGGCGACCCGGCCCACCCCGGCAGTCGTTCGCCGCCGGCTGAAGCCAAGCGCCGTCACGGCGTGCGCAAGCGGGAGCGTCGACGCCCTGCGGGCGACGACAGTCAGTAGCCCGGCCCGTCTGGCGGCGGTAGGATGCCGGCATTGAGCCGTTCGTTGGGGGCGGCTGGGTGAACAGAGAGGAGTTCACGTGAGAAGGATTCTCGGCCTGACGGCCGCGCTGGGGGCGCTGCTCGTCATGGCTTTCGCGACGCCGGCAGGGGCCGCCGTCAAGCATTACCGGGGCGTCTGGATCCGGGCGCACAAGATCGTCCGGACTCATGCGCCGCGAGAGGTGCGGTCGGCCCGCGCGGCGAGCAGAACGTCGTATCCGCGCGGGGCGCGCACGCCTCCGCACGCGCCAATCGCATCCCAGCGCGTCATCGCGCCGACGATCGGATCGACTCAGACCGCCGCCGCGTCTTCGGTGCTGACGAACTTCAACGGCGTCAGCAGCCTGGACAGCGAGCTCACCAACTACCGGCAGGAGTTCGAGCCGCCCGATCAGGGGCTGTGCGAAGGCAACGGGTTCGTGCTTGAGCCGGTCAACTCCGCCTACACGATCTACAAGACGGACGGCTCGGTCGTGCAGGGGCCCTACAACGTCAACGACCTGTTCAACGTCGGCGGCGAGGAATTCACGAGCGACCCGCGGTGCCACTACGACCCGACGACCGGCCATTGGTTCGCGGAGATCCTGTTCCTCAACGACAGCTTCACCGACGGCAAGCAGCTGATCGCAGTCAGCAAGACCAGCGATCCCACCGGACTGTGGACGGAGTACTCGTTCGATACGGGCGAGAACCATCCCGGCTGCCCGTGCTTCGGCGATCAGCCGCAGGCTCGGGATCGATAGCCAGAACATCTACATCTCGACTGACGAGTTCTCGATCATTGGCCCGCAGTTCTATGGGGCAACGGTGTACGCGCTCTCGAAGCAGCAGCTGATCTCCGGCGCGGCCATCGCCGCACGTGGTCGCGTTCCGCGACCTCAGGCAGAACGGGCACCTCGTGCTCTCGCTGCAGCCCGCGCTGACGACGGGCACGGCGCCGGCCGAGTACCTGCTCAACTCGCTCGATCCGACGTTCTCGGGCGGCGACCAACTCGGCGTGTGGGCGTTCACCAACCGGGGTGGGGTCGCGAACGGCGTCAGGCCGACGCTGTCGAGCGTGATGATCCCCTCGGAGTCGTACTCCGTCCCGCCGAACGCTGAGCAGTCGGGCAGCGAGCTCGCTGATCAACACCGGCGATGACCGCATGCAGCAGACGCAGTTCATCAACGGCCAGGTCTGGGGCGAGCTCGACACGGCCGCGAACATCGCCGGCGACAGCCAGACGCGGTCCGCCGCGGCCTGGTTCGAGGTCAACCCGAAGATCGTCAACAACGCGCGTGCACAGCGCGACGATGACGAACCAGGGCTACGTGGGCCAAGCGAACACGTACATCATGTACCCGGCCGTCCAGCAGGCACCGAACGGCACGGCGGTGATGGGCTTCAGCCTGTCCGGTCCCGGGCGCTTCCCGAGCACCGGCTACACGACCATGCCGTCCGGCCAGACGGTCTTCGGGCCGGTCAACGTGACGGCGTTCGGTCAGGGCCCGTACGACCCCAACGCGACGCGCTGGGGCGACTACTCGTGGGCCGTGCTCGACCCGTCGGGCACCTCGGTGTGGCTGGCCGACGAGTACGTCCCGCCGAAGTCGAGCCAGACGACCGACGGTCAGCGGAACTGGGGCACCCGGGTGTTCCAGATCTCCACGACCGGCTGATCGCAGGCGGCAACCGACGCGACGCTGCGGCCGCCCCGAGGCGGCCGCAGCGCTTCGCCGCGTAGCCTGACCGCGTGCACTGGTTGATCGACGGCATGAACGTGATCGGGACCCGCCCCGATGCGTGGTGGCGGGACCGCGACGCCGCGATGCTCCGGCTGGTCGACATGCTCGAGCGGTGGGCGGCCGCGGAGGGCGAGGACGTCACCGTCGTGTTCGAGCGCAAGCCCTCGCCGCCGATCCACTCGACGGTGATCGAGGTCGCCCACGCCCCTCGCCCCAAGGCCGACGCGGCCGACGACGAGATCGTCCGGCGGCTGAAGGCCGACCCGAATCCGGCCGCGGTGCGGGTGGTGACCTCGGATCGGTGGCTCGCCGACCGCGCCTCCGCGGTGGGCGCGACGGTGCTGGGGGCGGAGTCGTTCAGGTCCCGGATCGAGGGGTTCTGAAGAGACTCTTCGCCGCGCTTGCGACAATTTGACCATGCCCGAGGAACCCGCACGGCGTCCGACTGTCCCGAGGACCCGCTCCGGCGAGCAGCCGTCCGGGACGCCGGGCTGGCGCGTGACCCCGGCGCCGGACGGGCGCGGGAGCCGGCAGCCGGCGACGACCACTCCGAATCGCCCCAATCCGCGGTGGCTGGTGGCGCTCCTGATCGTCGGGCTGCTGGCGCTCAACCTGTGGATCTCCTCGCAGGCCCTGCAGCCGAACCCGCGCGTGCGGATCCCCTACAGCCCCACCTTCCTCAACCAGGTCAAGAAGAAGAACGTCGCGTCGGTCACGACGACCGGCGAGGCGATCGACGGGACGCTGAAGACGGCGATCACCTACCCGTCGGGGAACCCGAACGCCCCACAGGCCAAGGACTTCTCGACCCGGATCCCGTCGTTCGCGAACGGCTCGCAGCTGATCAACCAGCTCGAGGGCCAGGGCGTGACGATCAACGCCAACTCCCCCAGCTCCGGCCCGACGCTGCTCGAGAGCCTGATCTTCGGGTTCGGGCCCACCCTCCTGCTGGTCGGCCTGTTCGTGCTGCTGATGCGCCGAGCGGCGGCCGGGGCCGGCGGCGCGGGCGGGCTGATGTCGTTCGGCCGCTCGCGGGCGCGGCGGGTCGAGGCCTCCGAGCAGCCGGTGACGTTCAACGACGTGGCCGGGATCGACGAGGCCAAGGAGGAGCTGACCGAGATCGTCGACTTCCTCAAGAATCCGGACAAGTACCTGAAGCTGGGCGGCCGGATCCCGCGTGGCGTGCTGCTGAGCGGCCCGCCCGGGACCGGCAAGACGCTGCTGGCCCGGGCGGTGGCCGGCGAGGCGGGCGTCCCGTTCTTCCAGATGTCGGCGTCGGAGTTCGTCGAGATGATCGTCGGCGTCGGCGCCTCGCGCGTGCGCGACCTGTTCCAGCAGGCCAAGCAGGCCGCCCCGGCGATCATCTTCATCGACGAGCTCGACGCGATCGGCCGCTCGCGCGCGGCCGGCGGCGCGAACATCTCCGGCGGCCACGACGAGCGCGAGCAGACGCTCAACCAGATCCTGACCGAGATGGACGGCTTCGACCCCCGCACGGGGGTGATCGTGCTCGGCGCAACGAACCGGCCCGAGGTGCTCGACCCGGCGCTGCTGCGCCCCGGCCGCTTCGACCGCCGGGTCGCCGTCCAGCCGCCCGATCGCACCGGCCGCGAGGCGATCCTCCGCGTCCATACCCGCGTCGGTCCCGCTCGCCCCCGAGGTCGACCTGGGCGCGATCGCCTCCTCCACCCCCGGGATGGTCGGTGCCGACCTCGCCAACCTCGTCAACGAGGGGGCGCTGCTCGCCGCCCGGCGCAACCACGAGAAGGTGACCACAGAGGACCTGTCGGACTCGCTCGAGCGGATCGTGCTCGGCGCTGAGCGCAAGGTGATGCTGAGCGAGGACGACCGCCGCCGCACCGCCTACCACGAGGCCGGCCACGCGATCGTGGGGATGCTGACGCCCGGCGCGGACCCCGTGCGCAAGGTGTCGATCATCCCCCGCGGCCAGGCGCTCGGCGTGACGTTCTCGGCCCCGGACGCCGACCGGTTCAACTTCGATCAGAATCATCTGATTGGCCAGATCAAGGTGGCCCTCGGCGGCCGCGCGGCCGAGGAGCTCGTGTTCGGCGATCGCACCACCGGGGCCGAGTCCGACATCCAGCAGCTCACCCGGATCGCCCGCCACATGGTCGGCCGGTGGGGGATGAGCCCGGCCGTCGGCCCGATCGCGGTGATCCCGATGGAGGGCTACGGGGCGCTGCTGCCCGGCGCCTCGGAGACCTCGGAGGCGACCCAGCGGATGGTCGACGAGGAGGTCCGGCGGATCGTCGAGACGGCCTACCGCGAGGTCGGCGAGCTGCTCCGGGCCCATCGTGGCAACCTCGACGCGCTCGTCGGCGCGCTGCTCGACCGTGAGACGCTCGACGAGACCGACGCCTACGCCGCGGCGGGCCTGCCGCGTACCCCGGAGGTCGCCAGGGCCGATCCGGTCCCGGTGAGCTGAAACGGCGCGGCCCGCGGCCTCTCTGTCCGGAGAGGGAGGGCCATAACCGTGAATTATTAGCGGTTTGGCCCCCGCAGCTACAGCGGGTGCCGCCCGGCGAACCCCGCGCCAGGCTCGTGCCAGTAGCCGATCTCGTCCTCGTCGATCAGCCAGCACAGGTAGATCTCCTCGCCGTCGCGCAGCGCGGGGAAGTCGACGAGCCCTCGGTCGACGTCGCGGAGCACGACCTCGACCGCCTCGAGCTCCCCCACCGCCCGGCTCAGCTCGACCAGCGGACCGGCCACCTCCCGGCCCGGATACCCGCCGCCGGCAGATTCGTCGAGGTTGCGCAGCGCGGCGGCAGCCCTCGGCCCCAGCCCGACGAGGCGGGCACGCGCGTCACGGATCCAGCCGACGCGCTCGGCGACCCAGTCCCGGGCCGCGGTGGCCTGCTCGACCGTGTAGTGCCGCTCGTGCTGCACGGGTGGCTCAGTCCCCGAGGCGCGTGATCCGGGCGAGCGCCTCGTGGCACTCGACGACGCGCTTCTTGACCGGATCGCCATCCGCCCGATCGTGCACGAGGTCCCAGGTGCGGTCGGCGATCTCGCGCGCGTTCTCCGGCGTGGCGCTCTCCCACAGCCGGTTGACGAGCTGGATCTCGAAGCTCATCAGCTGATCGGCGGGATCGCCGGGCGCCAGGCGGGGCAGCGGCTCGCCGGTCGCCTCCCTCCACATGCCGGTGGCCACCAACAGCCGGTTCCTGAGGGTGATCGGGTCCACGTCCACGAGATCCTATTGGGCCGCGCGCGGCGACCCGATCAGCCCGGGGGCGTACCGATCGCCGGGAGCTCCTGGACGACGTGCAGCAGCGGCGCGAACAGGTCGCCGTCGCGCTCGACGCGGGCGAGCACGTCGCTGGTCTCGAACGTCAGCAGGCCGGCGTCGCCGCCGTCCCGACAGCGCGCGACCTCCTCCCAGCTCACCGGCGTCGACACCGTCGGCCGCTCTCGCGCGCGCACGGAGTACACGCATACCGTCGTCTTGTGCTCGTCGTTCTGGCTCCAGTCCACGAGCACCTTGCCGGGGCGCAGCCGCTTCGTCATCCGCGAGACCACGAGCTCGGGCATCCGCTGCTCGAGCAGCTCCGCGACCCGCCGGGCGAACGCCTTCGTGCGGTCGTAGTCGACCTCGCCGCCGAGCGGGACGTACACCTGCATCCCCTTCGAGCCCGACGTCTTCACGACGGTCTGCAGGCGCAAGCGCTCGAACAGCCCGTTGAGGACGAGCGCGACCTCGCAGCACTCCACCACGGTGGCCGGCTCGCCGGGGTCGAGGTCGAACACGAGCATCGTCGGCCGCTTGACCGTGTCGGCCAGGGACAGCGACGTGTGGAGCTCGATGTCGGCCAGGTTGCCGAGCCACACGAGCGTCGGCCGGTCCTGGGCGAGCGTGTAGTTGATCCTGGCGATCTTGGCGGTCTGCACCCACTCGGGCCGGTGCGACGGCGACTGCTTCTCATAGAAGTACTGCTCGTCCACCCCGCCCGGGTACCGCTTGAGCGTGAGCGGCCGGTCGTGGAGGTGCGGGAGCACGGCGGGCGCGATCCGGGCGTAGAACGCGATCAGCTCGCCCTTCGTGAACCCGGTGGCCGGATACAGCACCTTGTCCCAGTTGGTGAGCTTCAGCCGCCGCCCCTCGACGAGCACCTCGAGCGACCCGTCGGGCAGCGACGCCACCTGGTCGAACAGCGCCTCGGGCGCGTTCGGGTCCGCGCCGCCCGCGGCCGGACCCTCGGGCCGGTCGGCGCCCTCGAGCACGACCAGCCGGGCCGGCGTGTCGTCGCGCAGGCCCTTGAACGACGGCGCCCGCATCACCGTCTCACGCGTCCACTCGCGGAACTCGATCTCGGCCACCAGCTTCGGCTCGGCGAACATCGCGGTGCGCGGCAGCTTCGGCGCCCCGTCGAACGGGTTCTCGTCCCGGCGCAGCCGCGAGAGCCGCCGCGAGAGGTCGTCGAGCGTCGCCTCGGTGAACCCCGTCCCCACCCGCCCGGCGTAGCGCAGCCGGTCGCCCTCGTAGTAGCCCATGAGGAGCGCCCCGATCCGATCGGAGCGCCGCCCCTCGCCGGGGATCCAGCCGCCGATCACGAGCTCCTGACGGAGCGTGTGCTTGATCTTCAGCCACGCACCGGTCCGCCGCCCGGCTTCGTAGCGACTGTCGAGACGCTTGGCCACGATCCCCTCGAGGCCCTGGGCGCGGGTCGCCTCGAGCAGCATCGACCCCTGGCCCGGATGCACGCCGGGCACCCGCCAGGCCGGGCCGCCGAGGCCGAGCGCCTCGAGCCGGCAGCGGCGCTCCTCGTAGGGCAGTCCCATCAGCACGTGGCCGTCGAGGTACAGCAGGTCGAAGATCGCGTACACGACCGGGACGCTGGCCGACAGCCGCCGGACCGCCGAGGGCGAGGTGACGTGCATCCGCTGCTGGAGCCGCTCGAAGCTCGGGCGCCCGCGCTCGTCGAACGCCACCAGCTCGCCGTCGAACACGGCGTCGCGCATCCCGAGCTCGGCGATCAGCCCGCGGACCTCGGGATAGCCGTCGGTGATCTCGTTGAGGTTGCGGCTCTCGAGCCGCAACCGGCCGGGCTGCGCGTAGGCGATCGCACGGACGCCGTCCCACTTGACCTCGAAGCTCCAGCGCGCCTCGTCGCGGGGCACGCCGGTGGCCGCTCCGGCCAGCATCGGCACGAGCCGCTCGGGCATCGGCTCCCGCTCGGGGTCGGTCGGCGGGTCCATCCGGTGGATCATCCAGTCGTTCTCGTTCGCCCCCGAACGCCCGATCGGGAACAGCCCGTAACGGCCCCGCAGCCGTTCGCCGTGGAAGCTGATCTCGACCTTGCGCTCCTCCCACTTGTGCAGCTCGTAGGTGCCGCGGTCCCAGATCTCCATCGTGCCGGCCCCGTACTGGCCCTTGGGGATCTCGCCCGAGAATTCGAGGTACTCCAGCGGGTGATCCTCGGTGTGCACGGCCAGCCGGTTCTCGGCCGGGGTCTGCGGGATCCCATTGGGCACCGCCCACGACGCCAGCGCCCCCTCGTGCTCGAGCCGCAGGTCCCAGTGCAGCCGGGTGGCATGGTGCTCCTGGATCACGAACCGAGGGGCGTTCTCCTCGGAGCCGGCGGCCTCGCCGGTGGGCTCCGGCGTGGCGGCGAAGTCGCGCCTGGCGCGGTAGCCCTCGAGCTTCTGCCTGTCGCGGGCGGGCATCGAACCGGGATGATCGCGGCCTCGCCGGCTCAGGCCTTGACCGCGATTCCGCGGATCGTCGGGGAGACCGTGATCGGCGCCCGCGGCTGGCGCCCGCGCTCGATGCTCTCGACCGTGAGCGGCGAGTCGTTGAGCAGCTGCGCGGTGCGGCGGTTCGGGTGGCAGCCGGCCGCCACGTAGCGATGCGGGATCTCGACGAGGTCCTGGAAGCGGCCGAGCGCCGTCCCCTCCCCGGCGTGCACGTGCTCGAGGAACAGGAGCCGCCCGCCCGGGCGCAGTACCCGGGCGACCTCCCGCAGCGCGCGGGCCGGGTCGGGCACCGTGCACAACACATACGTGTGCACGACCGTGTCGAAGCTCTCGTCCTCGAACGAGAGCTGCTCGGCGCCGCTCTGCACGAGCTTCCAGCTTCCGGCCCGGGGTGGGTGGTCGGCGAGCTGCGCCCGCAGCTGGGCGAGCATGTGCTCGCCGGGCTCGGTGACGATCAGCTCGGTAACCCGCTCGGTGTAGTGGTCGAGGTTGAGCCCGCTCCCGGCGCCGAGCTCGAGCGTGCGGCCGTGCGCGTGGCCGATCATCTCGCGCCGCGTCTCGCGCTGGCCGGCGTTCTCGGCCAGCGACAGCAGGCGCGGGTAGTAGAAGGCGAAGAAGCGTTCGTTCAAGCCGAGGGGGTCGCGCATGCCGCCGGACGCTAACGCACGCGGTGCATGGGCTTCTTCACGAACTTTTACGCGTACGCGCCATCATTGCCTGCATGGCGCGCGTTCTCGTGGTCGATGACGAGCCTGCCGTGCGGCGGGCGCTCGAGCGTGCCCTGCGCCTCGACAGCTACGACGTGCTGCTGGCCGGCGACGGCGAGGAGGCGCTCGACGCGATCGCCCGCGACCCGGTCGACGCGGTCGTGCTCGACGTGATGATGCCGCGCCTCGATGGCCTCGAGGTGTGCCGGCGGATGCGCACCGCCGGAGACAAGACCCCGATCCTGATGCTCACCGCGCGCGACGCGATCGACGACCGCGTGCAGGGCCTCGACGTCGGCGCCGACGACTACCTCGTCAAGCCGTTCGCGCTGCGCGAGCTTCAGGCCCGGCTGCGCGCGCTGCTTCGGCGCGCGGGCGACGGCGCCGAAGGCACGGAGATCCTGACGTTTGGCGATCTGTCGCTCGATCCGGTCGCCCACGAGGTGCGGCGCGGCGATCGGTTGATCGAGCTGTCCAAGACCGAGTTCCTGCTGCTCGAGTTGTTCCTGCGCCACCCGCGGCAGGTGCTCACGCGCTCGACGATCTTCGAGAACGTGTGGGGCTACGACTTCGGACCGACCTCGAACGCACTCGGGGTGTACATGGGCTACCTGCGCCGCAAGACGGAGGCGGGTGGCGAGCCACGGCTCTTGCACACCGTGCGCGGCGTCGGGTACGTCCTGCGCGACTGACGCATGTCGCTGCGCCGCCGCCTGTCGCTGGTCGCCGCCGCCGCGGTCGGCGTCGCGATCGTGATCGCCGCCGCCGTCTGCTACCTCGTCGTGCGCACGCAGTTGCACGACCAGGTCGACTCGGAGCTGCGCGCTCAGGCCACCGCGGTGATCAACGCCGGCCTGCAGTCGATCGAGCAGCCGGTGCCGGGGATCCCGGCCAACCTCGGCGGCCCCGCCCAGTACATCCAGATCGTCACTGCCAACGACAAGGCGTACCGGCGCGCGGGCAACATCCAGCTCCCGGTCGACGCCGCCACCAGGGTGATCGCCGAGCACGGGTCGGGCATGCGCCTGGTGGACGTCCACCAGGGGTCGAGTCACCTGCGGGTGCTGACGCTCGGGCTGGTCATCCCGGACCGGGCCGGGTTCGCGATCCCGATCGCGCTCCAGTTCGCGCGCCCGCTCAACGGCGTCGACCACATCCTCTCAAAGCTCCGGCTGATCCTCGCGCTGCTGTTCGCGGGCGGGATCCTCGGCGCCGGCATGCTCGGCCGGCTGGCCGCCCGCCGCGTCCTCTCGCCGCTGTCCGAGGTGAGCGAGACCGCGCAGGAGATCGGTGAGACCGACGACCTGTCGCGGCGGCTCGTCGTCCACGCCGACGACGAGGTCGGCCAGCTCGCCATCCGCTTCAACGCGATGCTCGAGCGCCTGCAGATCTCGCGCGCCGCGCTCGACGACTCCGTTCACGCCCAGCGCCAGCTCGTGGCCGACGCCTCGCACGAGCTGCGCACCCCCGTCACCAGCCTGCGCACGAACATCGAGGTGCTGCTGGCCGGTGCGGCGCTCGAAGAGGACGACCGCCACCGGCTGCTGTCCGACGTGGTCGAGCAGAGCGAGGAGCTGAGCGCGCTCGTCGGCGACCTGATCGAGCTCGCCCGCGGCGACCTGCCCCACGACATGGCCGAGGACGCGCGCCTGGACCGGATCGTGGCCGAGTCGGTGGCGCGGTCCCGGCGCAACTCACCGGGGGTCGAGTTCGACGCCGTGCTCGAGCCGGTGATCGTCGACGGGATCCCCGAGCGCCTCGGACGCGCCGTCAACAACCTGCTCGACAACGCAGCCCGCCACTCCCCGCCCGGCGGCACGATCTACGTCGCCGTCGACCGCGACGGAGTGCGCGTGCGCGACCACGGCACCGGGATCGCCGAGTCCGACCTCCCGCACGTGTTCGACCGTTTCTTCCGCGGCGCCAACTCACGCGGCCAGCAGGGCAGCGGGCTCGGCCTGGCGATCGTCCGACAGGTGGCCGAGCAGCACGGCGGCTCGGTGAGCGCGGCCAACGCCCCCGACGGCGGCGCGATCTTCAGCCTGCACCTGCCGACACATCCCGCCGCGGCGGGGACGTCTCCGGCGCCCGAGGGCGACCCGCTCGAGGCTTATTAGGCGCGCTTCGTCAGCGGCGTGACGATCACCGGCGCTCTCGTCGGATGCGGGCTGCCGCCAGCCGGCTCGGATGTGACGAGTACTGCTGCGACGCCGTGCAGACTGCCCGGCAGCCCGAACGTCCCGCGTCCGTCGGACCCGACGTTGAACAGCACATTCGCCGGTGTCGGCGGATGTCCCTTGCGCTGCAGCCACACCTCGTAGACGTGTCCCCGCGTGGTCCTGCTCAGCTTGTCGACGACGAGCTCGCTGTGACCGCCCTGCGTCCGCACCTCGGCCTGGCCGAGGCTGGCCCGGAACACGTTCGTGGCACTGGAGCCGCTCGTGCCGAGCACGACCGCTCCGACGACGAGCGCCGCGAGCACGACGGCCATGCCGGCCGCCATCGCGGGGCGCACCGTGAGCCAGCGCAGCGGCTGCGCGCGCCGGACCGACCGCGCGGCGACGTCGCCGCGCGGCTCCCTGCGGACCCCGCGCATCACCTGCCGGCGCAGATGCGCCGACGCCGGGTATTGCGGCACCGCCATCGCCAGCGCGTCCGAGACGTGCCTCAGTGCGTCCACCTCGTCGCGGCACACGACGCAATCCGTCAGGTGGCGCGCGAAGGCCTCGAGCTCTTCTTTGTCGAGCGCCCCGAGCACGTAGGCGGCGGCGTCGCCGCCGCAGTCATGCCGGTCCGACATCGCCGACTCCCGCATTGGTGGTAAAGGCCCCTGCCGCCTCGCCAATCGTGACTCGCAACTTCGTCAACCCCAACCGCATCCGTCCCTTCACGGTACCCGGCGGAAGGCCCAGCATCTCCGAGATCTGGCTGTGGGTGAACCCGCCGAAGTACGCGAGCTCGATCACCCGGCGCTGCTCGGCCGGAAGGTCGTCGAGCGCCCGGCGCACCATCCGCGCCTCGTCGCGGCGCTCGACCTCCATCTCGGTCCGCTCCTCAGCCGGGACCCGTTCGGCCAAGGTCTCGTCATACACCTCGCGCCGTTCGCCGGCCACGCCGCGGCGGAATGCGTCGATCGCCCGGTTGTGGACGACGCTGAGAACCCACGAGCGGACACTGCCGCGGCTCCGGTCATAGCGCGCGCCGCTGCGCCACAGCGAGAGAAACGCCTCCTGGACGATGTCCTCCGCCATCGCGCGCCGGCCGCACATGCGGTAGGCGAGCGAGAACGCCGCCCCGCCGTGGCGGTCGAAGATCACCTCGAACGCCCGCGCCTCTCCGTCCCGCACGGCCTCCATCAGCTCCTCATCGGCGAGCGCCATCAGATCGGCGGGGCGGTTACGGCGCGGAGTGAGCCTCATTACCGGGCAATACGTGGTTTGGACGCATCTGGATCAGTGCGGGGATCTGATTGATCCGGATCCTCGCGGACGGCGTACTGCCAAGCGAATTGTCACCAACTCCCAGCAAGGGGTGTGTGTTTCATGTCAGCAGACCATGTGGGGCCCATGACCGACCGTAGGCAGTTTCTCGGACGGGCTGCGGCAACCGGGGCCGGCGTCGTCGCTGCGACGACCGGCATCGAGGCGCTCCTCCCGTCCTTCGCGGACGCGAAGAGGCGCGGGGTCACCAAGGGTGACCTGGCGATCATCGGCGCTGCCCAGATCGCGGAGGCGCTCGCCGTCACGACGTACAGCAACATCATCGACAACGCGCCGTTCTTCAAGCGGCTCGCCTCCGATGATCAGGGATACCTCAAGGCCGCGCGCAACGAGGAGATGTCGCACTACCTCCTCGAGAAGAGCGTCACCAAGAAGCCCTCGCCGTTCACGACGTTCTACTACCCGCCCAAGATGTTCGACGATGCCCAGACGACGCTGAACATCCTGGTCACGCTCGAGGACGCGTTCATCGCGGCCTACCTCGTCGGAGTGCGCAAGTTCAGCACCCCGGACCTGCGTGTGACCGCCGCCCGGATCATGGGGATCGAGAGCGACCATCGCACGCTCGCGCGAGTGGTGGCTCCGGGAGTCGCCGCTCAGGATGGCGGCCCGATCGAGAAGGTGACCGGGATCCAGGGCAAGGCCGAGAGCGTCGACCCGCCGAACAACAACGGCTACGAGCGGACGCTCCGGTGGAGGAAGATCAGCAAGGCGGTCGACGCGCTGCTCCCGTTCGCGGACAAATCTGCGGCGGCCAAGGCCGGCTTCGACACCTCGCGGCCGTACACGTTCAAGCCGTTCACGCCGGTGCTCCCCGAGCCGCTCGGGGAGTTCCATTCGTTCCTGGGCTGACCCCGGGGCTCCACGCGCGTGTGCCGGCGTCGTCTCGTGTGGCGGCGCCGGCCGGCGCGTCCGTGTCTACGGCGCCGGGCGGGGCGGCCGTGGCTACGGCGCCGGTGGCCGCGCGACGCGCGCCTGGCGCGCGATCGCGAACCGCTTGCGCAGCCACCAGAACAGCGGCGCGAAGACCGCCCCCGCCACCACGATCAAGAGCGGCGCCCGGTCGCTCGTCGTGCCGATCGCGGAGATCACGCCGATTCCGATCGCCACGGCCGGGATCCCGGCCAGCAGCGTCGCGTGCGAGCGGAAGCCCGACCGGTGCTCACGCGCCGTCACCTCGATCACCCCGAGCGCGCACACCACGAGCCCGACGATGAGCGTCGGCGTCGCGGCCGTGAACATCCACACGATGAGCGCGACCAGGCCCGCGAAGATCGCGATCTCCGACACCGGCACGCCCCCGAACGGGCTCGGCGGACGCTCGCCCTGGGTGCCGGTCGTGCGCCGGCTGAGCCGCTCCTCGCGCGCGGCCGCGCCGGCCTGCTCGGCCCGCTGCTCACGGCGCTGCGAGCTGACGGCGCGCGGAGCGCCGGCGGTGGTGCGCCGCTTGCGCGAGCGTCGCCGTGACTTTTGGCCGGCCAAGTCCGTGAGGATAATCCCCGACAGTGGCGACGACGGTGGAGACCGGGATTAGAGTGGACCGATGAGCGCGCAGAAGCCGCTCGAGCTGATCCTGGCCCGGAACCTGCTCTCGAGCATCTCGACTCCGGCGTTCCTGGTCAACGACGAGGGGGCGCTGCTGTTCTACAACGAGGCGGCCGGCGCGCTCGTCGGGCGGCGGTTCGAGGAGACCGGGGCGATGCCGGCCCCGGACTGGACGAACGCGTTCGGTCCCTACGACGGCGAAGTGCCGATGGCCGTACGAGCGGATCCCGGCCACGATCGCGCTGCGGCGCAACCAGCCGTTCCACGGCAATTTCTGGATCCGCGGCGCCGGGGGCCAGCATCAGGAGATCGCGCTCAGCGCCATTCCGATCATCGGGTCCGGCGGCTCGAGCGGTGCCATCGTCATCTTCTGGCCGGTCGACGACGCCCAGGGAGCGGAGGAGAGATGAAGCTCACGATCTGGGGAGCCCGCGGCTCGATCCCGGCTCCCGGCCCGGAGACGATGCGCTACGGCGGCAACACCTCGTGCGTGGAGGTGAGGCTGTCAGACGGCAGCACGCTGATCCTCGATGCCGGCACCGGAATCCGCAACCTCGGGCTGGCGCTGGGGCGGGCGGGGCTGTATCAGCAGCCGATCAACATCCTGCTCACCCATCTGCACCTCGACCACATCCAGGGGCTGATGTTCTTCGCCCCCGCGTTCCGGCCCGAGGCGGAGATCACGATCTGGGGCCCGGCCTCGCCGGAGTCCTCGCTCCAGGATCGCGTGGCCCGGTACATCTCCGCGCCGCTGGCCCCGGTCGAGGTGCGCGAGCTCCCCTCACACGTCTCGTTCCGCGAGGCCGAGCAGGTCGAGTGGGAGATCGGGCCGGCGAGAATCCGGGCCCAGGCCGTCAACCACCGCGGCCCGACCCTCGGCTACCGGATCGAGGACGCCGGGAGTTCGCTGTGCTACATCCCCGATCACGAGCCGGGCCTCGGCACGCCCATCGCGGAGCTGTCCGATGACTGGATCTCCGGGTTCGAGCTCGCGCGCGACGCGTCGCTGCTGATCCACGACTGCCAGTACACGGACGCCGAGTACGCGGAGCACCTCGGCTGGGGCCACTCGCCGGTGTCCGACGCGCTCGCGTTCGCGCACCGCGTAGCCGCCCAGCGGCTGATGCTGTTCCATCACGACCCGCTGCACTCCGACGAGTTTCTCGACGCCTTCCACGGCGAGGCGCGCAGGCGCTGGGAGGAGCTCGGGCGCTCCGCGGACGAGGTCGTGATGGCGACCGAGCGGGGCGACGCCAGGATCGCGCCAGCCGGCTCGAGATCGGCGCAGGCTCCGGCAGCGTCCCCGGGTCGCGCTGCCGCGCCGACGCCCTGACGGGCGCGTACGCCGCGCCGGCGCCCTGACGGGGGTCCGCCTACGCCGCGGGGCGGTGGTGCTCGGCGCGGCCGCCCTGCTCTGTGGATGCGGCGCGACGCGCGCGGTGTCCGGCGCTGCGGGCGGCGGGCCGCTCCCCAGGGACTACCAGCCGATCCGCACCGGGCGGACGGCCGCCTACCGGCTCCCGTCGCTGTCGGGCGCGAGCGTCGCCGGGCGGCCGGTGGCGGGACTGGCGTGCACAGGCCGGCATCCGAGCGCATACGGGATCCACCTCGAGCTGTACGCGCGGCGGCTCGTCGTCCCGATCCCGGCCGGGATCGGCGTCGCTGCGCCCCAGCGACGGCAGGGGGTCTATGTCCGGGGCGGGCGGTGCACGTACCCGCTGCGCACGTTCGAGCCGACCGGGGTGTTCGTCGTCGACCGCGTCCGGCGCCCGCCGGTGCTCGGGATGCTGTTCGCGGTCTGGGGGCAGCCCCTGTCGGCGCGGCGGCTGGCCGGATTCCGGGGCACAGTGTCGGCGTTCGTGGGCGGGCGCCGCTGGCTTGCGCCGGCCACCGCGATCCCGCTCTCGCCGCACGCGGAGATCGTGCTCGAGGTCGGCGGCCATGTCATCCCGCACCCGGCCTACAGCTTCCCGCCGGGTCTGTAGCCTCAGGACGGGATGGCACTTCGACGCGTCCTGATCGTCGCGGCCACCGTGCTCGTCGCCCTGCTCGGCACCACGGCCGCGGCGCTCGCCGACGGGGACCCGGCCAGCGACGTGCTGCTCGGCGAGAGCGTCTTCTATCCGTACTCGCCGCCGACATCGGCCTCGATCCAGAAGACGCTGAACGCGGCGGCCGCGGCGGCCAAGCGCAGCGGGCTGCCGCTCAAGGTGGCGCTGATCGGCTCGCCGGTCGACCTCGGCGTGATCCCGGACCTGTTCGGCAAGCCGCAGAAGTACGCCAAGTTCCTCGACCAGGAGATCAGCTTCCGGACCAAGCAGCCGCTGCTCGTGGTGATGGCCGCCGGGTACGGCAGCGAGGGCCTGAACCCGGCCGCCACCCGTGCCGTCGCGTCGCTGGCCAAGCCGGCCGGCACGGAGCCCGACGACCTCGCCACGGCCGCGACCGCCGCGGTCGGCAAGCTGGCCGCGGCGTCCGGGCACCCGATCGCAGGCGTGCCGGCGGTCGGCAGCCCGTCCGGCTCGTCGAGCAGCTCGACCACGGTGATCGTGATCGTGCTGGCTGCCGCCGCGGTGCTGACCGCCGTGGCCCTCGTCGTGCTCCGCCGTCGTCAGGCCGCCGCCGCGCTGATCCGCTGATACTGGCTATTCCGAGCCAGGTGGCCTCATCTTGTACGTTGGGCCTCACGCAAGCACGGGCGGGTCACTCCCAGCGGTAGCGCCCGGCCCGGAGCGCTCGCAGCTCCTCAACGGCCGGCTCGGACGCCCGCAGCGCGGTGCGCGCGCCGGGGAGCCGGCGGACGGCGAGCTCGTGGCGGCGGATCTCGCCCGCGCCGTCGCGGGCGATCCGCAGCACCCGCGCGCCCGGGTGCGAGCCGACGCACTCGACCAGCGACGTCCCGCCGAACACGAGCGCGGCGCCGTCGGCGGCCGCGTACCCCGACGCGAGCGCGCCCGAGGCGACCGCCGCGACGAAGGCGGGCAGGCGCTCGGGCTCACCATCGAGGTGGACCGACAGGCTGCCGGGGACGAGCCCGAGCCCGCGCACCGGCTCCGGGGCACCGCTGCTCATGCTGATCCCGCCCTCGAGCCAGCACATCGCCCCCGCGCTCAGCCCGGCCAGCACGACCCCGCGCTCCCAGGCGGCCCGCAGCGCGTCGTCGATGCCGTGCTCGCGCCAGATCGCGAGCATGTTGCGCATCGAGCCGCCGCCGACGTAGATCACATCCTGGGCGAGCAGGTGGGCGACCGGGTCGATCCGGTCACGCCCGAGGTGGAACAACGACAGGCTGCTCGGCTCGCACGGCCAGTCGCCAAACCGCTCGTAGAACCGGGTGAGCTGGTCCCGCGGGTCGCCGCTGGCGGTCGGCAGGAAGCAGATCCGTGGCACCGGCTTCGCCGACAGCATGAGCGCGAACCGGTCGAGCGCCGGCGTCGGCTCGTGCATCGTGAAGCCGCCGCCGCCCATCGCCAGGATCCGGCGGGCGTCGACGGCGGCGGATCCGGCCGCCGCGAGGTCGCTCACGCGGCGATCGCCTCGGGGCGTGCTTCCGGCACGCCGAGGTACCGGACCGGGAGCTCGCGCTCGCTGGCGCCGCCCTCCGGGTCGGGCGTCACCTCGTATGCGCGCGCACTCGGGCGCGAGGAGACGACCTCGGCCAGCTCGGTGCCGAGGAACCGCAGCGCGGTGCCGTCGCCGGCGCCGTACCCCGGCGGCATCCCGCCGGCCACCGCGGACATGAACGCATCCCGGCGCCCCGGCTCGTCGTCGTAGTGGACCGCGTTCGACCACGGCAGCAGCCCCAGCCCCTGGACCCGGCGGGGCGGCCCCTCGTGGAACCCGCTCAGCGCCTCTGCAAACCAGCACAGCGACCCGGCCGAGCCGCCGCACAGCACCACGCCGGCATGCCACGCCTCGCGCAGCGCCATATCGATCCCGTGCGCACGCCACGCCCCGAGCAGCGACACGACGCTTCCGCCGCCGACGTACACGAGGTCCTGGGCGAGCAGGTGCGCCCGGGGATCGCCGACCCCGGTCTCGCGCCGGAACAGCGAGATGTGCGAGGGCTCGCACCGGCACGCCGAAAACGCGCGGTAGAAGCGCACGACATAGTGGTCGGCGTCGCCGCTCGCGGTGGGCAGGAAGCACACCCGGGGGCGCTCGACCCCGGTCAGCTCGAGCACGTGGTCGTCGAGCAGTGTGTTGCCCCACTCCATCGAGAAGCCACCACCTCCGAACGCCACGATCTGAGGCGGCCGCGCGCGCATGGTGGGAAGGTACGTCACCGTCATCGCCGGGTCATTGGCCCGGTGGCCAAAAGGTCGCATCGCGCAGTTGCGACAGCGGATAGCGTGCCGGACGTGAGCGAGCAGACGGGATCGACGTCGCTGCTGGCCCGCGGGATCTACGAGCTCCGCCGCCCGGGAGAGGGCGACCTCGACGGCGCCACGCTCCTGCGACTCGGGCAGGTGGTGGTCGCGCTCGTGGTCGTGATCACGAACCTGATCGGCACGGCGGCGGTGCTGGGGATCGCCAACTTCGTCCTCCCCCTCCCCGCCGTCCGGCACTCCGGCCACGTCCGTACCGTCAACGCGCTGCTGGCGCTCGGGTATGTGGCCGTGGCGATCCCGCTCGGGACCGCGCTGGGCCGACTCGCCCTGCGCCCGCTGCGGCCGTGGCTGCGCGCCGACCGGACGGCGACCGTGGCCGAGACCCGGACGGTGCTGTACGCGCCCCTGCGGCTGTTCATCCTCCAGGTGCTCCTGTGGCTGACGGCTGCCATGCTGTTCGGGCTCGTGGACTGGACGTACTCGGGCCGGCTGGCCGTGCGGGTGGCGATCGTCGTGGCGCTCACCGGGCTCGTCACCGCCTCGTGCGCGTACCTGCTGACCGAGCGGATCCTCCGCCCGGCGGCCGCGCGGGCGCTCGCCGACGCCGTCCCCGAGCGGCTCGCCGTTCCCGGCGTTGCCACCCGGGCTGTGCTCGCGTGGATGCTCGGCACCGGGCTGCCGGTGGCGGGCATCGTCGCGATCGGGATCCTCGCGCTCGCCGGCGACCACACGATCACCGCGCACCGGCTGGGGCTGGCGATGGTCGTGCTCGGCGGTGTCGGGATCGCCGTCGGGCTGCTGTCGGTGACGCTCGCCGCGCGCACAACCGCCGACCCGATCGACTCGGTGCGCCGCGCGCTCGACCGCGTGCGCAGCGGCGAGTTCGAGCTGCGCGTGCCGGCGTACGACGGAAGCCAGATCGGCCAGCTCCAGCTCGGTTTCAACCAGATGGTGGCCGGGCTCGCGGAGCGCGAGCGGATCCGCCAGGCGTTCGGCACCTACGTCGACCCCGATGTCGCCGCGCACGTGCTCGAGGAGGGCGTCGACCTGGCCGGCGAGCAGGTCGAGGTGACGATCATGTTCATCGACATCCGCGACTTCACCGGCTTCGCCGAGGAGAACCCGGCCGACAAGGTGGTGGCCGCGATCAACCACCTGTTCGAGCAGGTCGTCCCGATCATCCACGAGAAGGGGGGCCGCGTCGACAAGTTCGTCGGCGATGGGCTGCTCGCGGTGTTCGGCGCCCCGCGCCGCCAGCCCGACCACGCCGACCAGGCGCTCGCCGCGGCGCTCGAGATCGCCGAATCGCTCGAGCACCCCGACGGGCTCGCGATCGGCATCGGACTCAATTCGGGCACCGTCGTGGCCGGCAACGTCGGTGGGGACGATCGGTACGAGTTCAGCGTGATCGGCGACCCGGTCAACGTTGCCGCTCGCGTCGAGGCGGCGACGCGCGAGACCGGTGACACCGTGCTGATCGCCGAGCGTACGAAGGAGCTGCTCCAGGGCGAGCACCCCCGGTTGGTCGAGCGGACCGGGATCGAGCTCAAGGGCAAGCGCGAGACGGTCCGGGTGTACGCCCCCGAGGGCTGAGGCAGCGCCGGCGCGCCGGCGGGCCGGCGGCCCGATGCCGACCTCGGGCCGAACCGGTGCGGCCGCAGTCATCACATGTTCACATTTGGCATCGACTGGAGGGGTACTCTCCGTTTCTCTCTCTGTGTGTGACCTCGGAGCCGGCCGCATGACGTGGCCGGCTCCTGTTGTTTGATGCGAGCCGCAATGGCGGATCGCCGCTATTTCCGTCAAGTACCCAGGCCGAAGTTCGGCCGTTTTCTATGAGCCTGGGTATCTGATGGGAAACTCGCCGCGATCCGCCGTAAGGCAAGATTAACCACTAAACGGTGTCACAGCGTCGTGTCACCCACCGGCGGAAGGCCGAAGGGCCTGGGTATCTGGCGGGAAAAATAGGTTCTCCTCACGGTTTGGGGGTGAAGGGTAGGTCGATGTGAACGCCTCCGGCGCAGAGGTAGATGAGGCTGATGAGGGGTTCGGGTCCGTGGAAGCCGTAGCTGCGGTGGCTGATCAGCCGGACCTTGGAGTTGAGTCCCTCGAGCCGCGCGTTGCTGAGCCCGAGGCGGATGGCGGCGAGGATCCCGTCGCGGTACTTGCGGACGGTCCGCGCGAGCTTGACGAAGGCTTGAGCTGCGAGCGCGACGCCCACGCCAGCCACGCTTCGAGGTGCTCGGGCGCCTCGGTGGGATCGGGGAGGTGGTAGAGCAACCGGAGCTCTTCTTTGAGCAGGAACGCGCGGTAGAGCCGCTGGTTCGTGCGGGCGACCTCGGCAAGCCTGGCGAGCTGTCTGTGGGCTCTGGCGCTCGGGTGCCTTGAGCAGCGACCAGCGGGCGTGCTTGATCCACCGGCCGCCCGGGGTGTTGCTCTTGCCGTGCTGGTTCCACTCGGCGCGGCGCACATCCTCGACCGCACGGCTCGCGAGCTGACAGACGTGAAACGGGTCGAACACGACCTCTGGCGTGAACTGCGTGTCCTGCTCGGCGACTGCTTTGATCGCGTTCTCATAGCCGGCCGACATGTCGATCGAGATCGCCTTGATCGTGTGCCGCCGGTCGCCGAGCCGCTCGAAGAACGCCTCAAGCGTCTGGGCGTCGCGGCCGGGCTTGGCCCACACATCGCGCCGCGCTGGTGGTCAGCGACGCAGGTCAGGTAGCGCTGCCCGCGCCTGTAGCTGATCTCGTCCACGCCGATCAGGACAAGCCCGTAGAACCGGGCCTCGCTGAAGTGGTCGGCGACGACGCGGGTGACGATGTCACCGACCGAGTCCCACGCGATCCGCATCAGCCTGCGGATCGGCGTCTTGGCCATCTGCTGGGCCAGAACGCCACCACGTCTTCGAAGTCGCGCGTGTACGGCGAGCCGGGCCTGGCCCAGCGGACGGCCTCGTAGCGCACGCCACAGTCCGGGCAGCGCAGCCGGCGCAGCTCGCACTCCAGCACGCAGCGGTTGACGCCGAGATCGAGGTGCCGCCAGCGCTTCACACGGTAGTCGGCGATCTCCAGATGCCGGCCGGTCTGCCCGCACTCCGAGCACACGCGCCGCCGGCGCTTGGGCAGCCTGAGCGTGACGACCACGCCCTTCTCATCGAAGCTGACGTCGGTCACGGACGCCCACCCGTCGAGGCGGAGCATCCGCTTGAATGCGGTGACGACGCGCATGTCGCCCTCCTTCGGGAGCCGGACTTCGAACATCCAGCAGCTTGCCGCGGCGGGCGGCAGCGCGTCACCTCATCCAGACCGGATTTCGCCGGCATCCATGCCGGCCAGCGACACCCTCACGCAGCGCTCCCCCGTCCCGCAGAAGCTCGCGCAACTCCCGACGCCGAGTCCGCAGCCAAAACGCCTGCTCGGACGCTCAAACCCAGTCCCATTTCACCCCCAAACGGGGCGGAGACCCAAAAATAGGCCCGTTAGTTGTCCTGGCGGCTTCGCCGCTCGGGGCGGGTGGAAATGGTGGAGGATGTGCGGGTCCGTCTGCCTGACGCCCCTGCTTCTATGGTGCTTCTGAGCCCGAGGTTAGTTTGGCGTGGAGGTCTTCCCCGGATCCCGGGACTGTTGCCATGAGCACGCTTTTCAGACTCGTCTGTTTCGAAGATCTCTTGGCAGGCGGCGATCGTGTTGATCGATCCGAAGCGGGAGGTTGTGATGGAGGTGATCGTCGAGCGTCCCGCGGCGCTTGATGTCCACAAGGCGCAGGTCACCGCATGCGTTCGCGTGCCCGGCGCGGACGGGGTTCGGTCAGAGCAGATTCAGGAGTTCAAGACGACGGTCCGTGGGCTGCTGGTGCTACGCGACTGGCTGAAGGCGCACCGGGTGACCCAGGTCACGATGGAGGCGACCGGCGTGTACTGGAAGCCGGTCTGGCATGTGCTCGAAGACGATTTCGAGTTGCTGCTCGTCAACGCCCGGCACGTGAAGCAGGTCCCGGGCCGCAAGACCGATGTCGCGGACGCGCAGTGGTTGTGCCGGCTCGCGGAGGCCGGGCTTCTGCGGTCGAGTTTCGTGCCGCCAAAACCGATCCGTGAGCTGCGGCAGTTGACCCGCTATCGCAAGGCGCAGATCGCTGAGCGCCAGCGTGAAGCGAACCGGTTGCACAAGGCGCTGGAGGACACCGGCATCAAGCTTGACTGTGTCGCGTCAGACATCCTTGGTGTGTCCGGCCGAGCGATGCTTGACGCACTCGTGTCCGGGACGACCGATCCGGAGGTTCTCGCGGAGCTCGCGAAGGGCCGGATGCGCGCGAAGCTGCCGGAGCTTCGCGAGGCGCTGGAAGGCCGATTTGAGGCGTTGCACGGCCTTCTGATCGGGTCGATCCTCGCGCACCTCGACTTCCTTGACACCCAGATCCTGGCGTTGTCCGAAGCGATCGAGGCGAAGCTTGGCCCTTTAGCACCGGGCGCGGTGACGTTGCTGTGCACGATCCCCGGGATCGGTGAACGGACCGCGCAGAACGTGATCGCCGAGATCGGCCTGGACATGAGCGTGTTCCCGACCGCCCAGCACCTCGCGTCATGGGCCGGACAGTGCCCCGGCAACGACCAGTCCGCCGGCAAACGCCGGTCCGGAAAAACTCGGAAGGGCTCGAAATGGCTGAACATCGCGCTCAAGGAAGCCGCGATGGCCGCGACCAGCACCCGGGACTCCTACCTCCAAGCGCTCTACCGACGCAAGAAAGCCCAAGGCGGACACAACAAAGCGATCGGCGCGGTCAAGCACTCGATCATCTGCGCGATCTGGCACATGCTGACCACCGGCGAGCTCTATCGCGACCTCGGCTCGGATCACTTCGCCGCCCGCAACCCAGAACGCCAGACCAGACGCCTCGTCGACCAGCTCCTACGGCTCGGGCACACCGTCACGCTCGAACCAGCAACAGCAACGTCAACGGCTGGGCTGGTGGCTGTCTGAACGTATTTCCCTTTAGATACCCAGGCTCACAGAAAACGCCCGCGCCGCCGAGCGCCGGCCTTCCCGCCGCGCCAGCGCCCCGCCGCCCGCCGCCCGGGTTCCCCGCCGGCCGAGCGCGCCGGCCGGCCTGGAGTACGGACCGAAATAGCCGAGATCCCCCATATCGCAAGAGTGACCGCCAACCGGTGCCGCGGCGTCATTTTCACCCGCCCGCGGAAGGCCAAAGGCCACGACAACTCACCACACCACAACCCGACCACGCTCACCAACACGACCAACCCACCCTGCCCCTGGCCAACTCACCCACCACACTGAGGGGTCGGTCACGAACCCGAACGTCACACGACACCGGGGGCGGTGGTCTCGTGTGACGTTCGGGCTGCGGGCCACGCGCAGCCCGCTCCGCTACGTCGCCGGGGTCGTCTCGGTCGGATTCGACGCGTCGGCCATCTCGCGGAACAGGCCGGTGACGACGAACACGACCTGCTCGGCGATGTCGACGGTGTTGTCGCCGATCCGCTCGAGGCAGCGGGCGACGAGGATCATGAACATCGCCCATTCGCGGACGTCCAGATCGTCGCCGACTTCGACGGCGCGCCTGAAGATCTGGCGGTTGAGGCGGTTGATCTCGGCGTCCTGGCGGACGAGGTCCCGGGCAAGCTCGACGTTGCGGGTGGCGAAGGCGTCGCGGGCCTGGGTGACCTGGGAGCGGGCGAGCTGGCCCATCCGCTCGATCGCGTCGAGGATGTCCTTGTCCTTGGGGGCCTCGTAGCCGGACAGGGGGACGAGCTTGGCGATGTTGACGCATTGATCGCCCATCCGCTCAACGCAGCGGATGATGTGGAGCAGCGCCGCGATGATCCGCAGGTCCCCGGCCACGGGTGCCTGGCGGGCCAGCATCGAGAGGATGCCCTGGTGCACCTCGAGGTAGCGGCCGTCGATCCGATCGTCGTCGGCGACGACCATGCCGGCCAGCTCGACGTCCTGGTAGGAGATCGACTCCAGCGCCCGGTCGAGCTGCTGGGTGACGAGATCCAGTCCCCCGAGAGTCTGCTTCTCGAGCTCCCGGAGCATCTCGCGGAACTGATGGCGCGTTTCGTGCATCAGGACGGACCTAGCCGAACTTCCCGGTGACATAGCGCTCGGTGCGCTCGTCCTTGGGGTTGGTGAATATCTCCCCTGTCGGTCCGTGCTCGACGAGATCGCCGCTCAGCATGAACGCGGTCGAGTCCGCCACGCGGGCCGCTTGCTGCATGTTGTGGGTGACGATCACGATCGTGTAGCGCTCCTTGAGCTCGTCGATCAGTTCCTCGACCTTGAGCGTGGCGACCGGATCGAGCGCCGAGCACGGCTCGTCCATCAGGATCACCTCGGGCTCGACGGCCACCGTACGGGCGATGCAGAGCCGCTGCTGCTGACCGCCGGACAGGCCGATGCCGGGCGCGTTCAGACGGTTCTTGACTTCGCCCCACAGCCCGACCGAGCGCAGTGCCCTGTGGACCCGCTCGCGGAGGTTCTCGCCGCGCATCCCGGTCAGCCGCAGGCCAGCGGCGACGTTGTCGAAGACCGACATCGTCGGGAACGGGTTCGGCTTCTGGAACACCATCCCGATCAGACGGCGCACGGCGGTCACGTCGATGTCCTCGCCGTACACGTCCAGCTCGTCGAGCTTGACGCTGCCCTCGGCGCGCGCGCCCGGGATCTCCTCGTGCATCCGGTTGATGCAGCGCACGAGCGTCGACTTGCCGCAGCCCGAGGGGCCGATGATCGCGGTCACCTCGTTGGGCGCGACCGTGAGGTCGACGCCCTTCACCGCGTGCTGCTCGCCGTAGTACGCATGCAGCTGCTCGAGGAGCACGCTGTGCCCGCCCGTCGCCGTGCGTTCCGAATGTCCGTCCGCCTGCGCAGAGGACTGCTCCTGCGGCACCCGGTCTGAGCTCGACACGTCGGCTTGCTCCTTGCTCTGGCTCTCGGACGGGATCATGCCAAGCGGCTCCTCCGCGCAGCGAATCGCGCGATCAGATTGAGGATCAGGATCAGGACGACGAGCGTCAGGGCGGCGCCCCATGCGCGATCATAGAAGTTGTTCGTGTTCTCCCCCAGATCGTTGAAGATCTGGGACGGAAGCGAGTTCATCGGGGAGCCGAGGCCGCTCGTGAGGACATGCGCGGCACCCGCCGTGAACAGCAGCGGAGCGGTCTCGCCGGCGCCGCGGGCGATCGCCAGCAGGGACCCTGTGATCAGGCCGGAGCGGGCGGTCGGCAGCACGACGCGGGTGACGACCCGCCACCGCGGCGCCCCCAGCGCGAGCGCCGCCTCGCGCAGGCTGGCCGGCACGAGGCTCAGCACGACCTCCGAGGAGCGCACGACGATCGGCAGCATCAGCAGCGCGAGTGCGACCGAGCCCTTCCAGGCCACAGCGTCGCCGCCGATGTGGCTGATCACCAGAACGATGTAGATGAACAGGCCGAACACGATCGAGGGCACGCCGGTCATCACGTCGACGAAGTAGCGGACGACGTTCGCGAACGCTGACTGCTTGCCGTACTCGGTGAGGTACAACGCCACGCCGATCCCGGTGGGGATCGCGATCACGGTCGCGAGGCCGACGATCTCGAGCGTGCCGACGATCGCGCTTCGGATCCCGCCAATGTTGCACGGCGGCGGCGGGGGCGCCCCCGGGACATGCGGGAAGCACTGACTGAGGTTCGGGTCGCTCGAAAAGAAGTTGCCCGTCCAGGAGCCGATCCCCTTCGACACGAGGTAGTAGAGGATCAGGACCAGCGGGATCAGCGCGAGCGCGGTGGCCGCGGCCAGCAGGCCGCGCATCATCCGATCCGTCCGGCGCCGCCGGGGGCTGACCGGCGCGAGGTTGATGCCCTGTCCGACCGTGCTCATCAGGCGGCCGGGCCCGGCTCGAGCTCGGTGATCCCGGGCAGCGCTCCGCCACCGCCGCCGCGGCGGCGGCCGCGCTCGCCGCCGATCCGCCCCGCGCGCACGACGTAGCGGCGCGCGACGAGGTTGACGAGCAGCGTCAGCACGAACAGGATCAGCCCCGCGGCCAGCAGCGTGGACTTGTAGATCGGGGTGCTCTGGGCCTCGCCGAACTGCAGTGCGATGACCCCGGCCAGCGACTGCCCCTGCTGGAAGATCGAGTGGCCGAGGGTGGTCGAGCCGCCGATCACGTACGCGACGGCGATCGTCTCCCCGACCGCGCGGCCGAGGCCGAGCATCGCACCGCCGGTGATGCCCGAGCGCGAGTACGGGATCACGGCGATCCGGATCATCTCCCAGCGCGTGGCGCCGAGGCCGAGCGCGGCCTCCTTGTACTCGGCGGGCACGGTCGAGATCACCTCACGGGAGATCGCGCGTGACGATCGGCAGGATCATGATCGCCAGGATCAGGCCGGCCAGGAAGTAGCTGGGGCCGGCCACCTGTCCCGCCCAGAACGGCAGGAACGAGAGCGCGTTGGCCAGCCACTGCTGGAAGCCACGCAGCTTCGGGGCGAGCACGAGGAAGCCCCACAGGCCGTAGACGACCGACGGGACCGCGGCCAGCAGGTCGACGAGGATCGCGAGCGGCACGCGCGCGCGACGGGGGCACAGCTCGGTGAGGAAGATCGCGGTGCCGACCGCGACCGGCACGCCGATCACGAGCGCGATCCCGGCCGTGAGCAGCGTCCCGAGCATCATCGGCCAGGCTCCGAACGTGCACGAGCGCCCGATGTCGCAGGCGCCGCCCTGGGCCAGCTGCCCCGTGTCCCAGTTGTTGTGGAACAGGAAGTTGAAGACCCCGATGTGGCTGAACGCCGTCGAGGACTGGGCCACGAGCACCACGACGAACGCCGCCAGCAGCGCGAGCACGCCGGCGGCCACCCCGCCGAGACCGCCCTTGAGCAGCCGGTCAGGCAGGCGGCCAAAAGGCGACCGCTCGAGAATCGAGCGGCCGCCCTTGACGGTGATGCTGGTCGCGTCCACGCGCCGGCCTACGACACCGGCGACCCGTTGCAGCTGAGCGTCGCGAGCTGCGCCTTGTCCTTGGCCAGCAGCGGCGCCGGCAGCGGCGCGTAGTCGAGCTGCTGCTCGACCTTCTGCCCGTCGCCCAGGCCGTAGGTGAGGAACTTCTTGACGCCCTCGGCGGCCGACTTCGAGCGGCCCGCCTTGCACATGTCCTTGTAGACCACGATGAACGTCTGCGACGTGATCGGGTAGGACGCGGCGCCCGGGGCGTTGAGGGTCGAGAGGCTGAGGTCCGACGGGACCTTCGTGCCCGTTGCGGCGGCCGAGGCGGCCTGCAGGGTCGGCAGCACGTACTTGCCGGCGGCGTTCTTGACCGCCGCGTAGGTGAAGCCGTTCTGCAGCGCATAGGCCTGCTCGACGTAGCCGATCGCGCCGGGCGTCTGCTTGATCGCCGCGGCGACGCCGGCGTTCTTCGGCGCGCCCGTGCCGACTGGCCATTTGGCGGTCTTGTCCGGCACGCCGGCCACCTTGACCCACTGCGGGTCGTAGTCGGCGAGGAACGTCACGAAGCCCTTGGTGGTGCCCGACGAGTCCGAGCGGTGCACCACCGTGATCGACTGGCTCGGGAGCGAGATGCCCGGGTTGAGCGCCTTGATCGCGGGGTCGTCCCATTTCTTGATCGTCCCGAGGAAGATCTCGGCCAGCGTCTTGCCGTCGAGCTTGAGACCGGCCTTGACGCCCTGCAAGTTGTAGGACACGGTGATCGCGCCGAACGCGACGGGGAACTGCAGGACCGGACCCTTGCCGGCCGAAATCTCGGTGGGCTTCTCGGCAGGATCGCTGCCGGCGAAGTCGATCGTCGAGGATTGCAGTCCGGCGATGCCGCCGCCGGAGCCGATCGGGTTGAAGTTGACAGTCAGCCCCTGCGAGGACAGGTTCTGCCCCCACTGGTCGTAGATCGGGGCGGCGAACGTCGACCCGGCACCGTTGATCGTGGCGCTGCCGCTGCTGCTCGAGCCCGAGCTGCTCGCCGTCGACGACGAGGATCCTCCGGAGCTGCCGGAGCCCGAGCCGGCGGTCGAGCTGCTGCTGCTCGAGCCGCACGCCGCGACCACGAGCGACGCGACGACCGCGAGCACGAGCGCGGATAGACGACGACTTCTGGTCAAGATGTTCTCCTTCATTCGTTGTGCTCAGAGTCTCGGCGCAACCCGAGCTCAGGGTGTTATTGAGCTGTGAACCGCATCGTTTGCGTGATGTTGCGGCTCGGCTGCCAGGCGGTAGCCGAAGCCGAAGTGGGTGTGGATGAAGCTCCACGCGGGCAGCTCGCGCTGGAGCTTGACCCGGAGCTTGCGGACGTACACGTCGACCGACCGGTCGCCTGGTCGCATCTCCCGGCCCCAGACGAGGCTGAACAGCTCCTCGCGGGCCATGATCCGGTCAGCTCGCCGTCCCAACTCGGTCAACAGGCGAAGCTCCCGAATCGAGAGCGTCAGCGCCCTCCCCTGGGCGCGCGCCAGATGCTCGTCGGGGAGGATCTCCAGCGGACCCACCTCGATCACCTCACGATGCGACTGCGCGGTGGTGCCGGACGACATGCTTCCAATGGTCGTCGGCCGGAACGTCGAGGGCGTTATCCGGATGTGAGCCCGATGTGAAGAAGCTGTGACCGACTGGCTGTATCCCGCCGCCGCTGATGGCGCGGCCCGGCGCCCGCTGCCCGTCAGCCGATCAGTGCCGCCCGGTACGCCTCGGTGGCGTCGGGCAGCTCAGCATCGAGGCGCTCGCCGGCGATCCCGTCACCGGCCTCCGCTGCGAACCGGTAGCCGACCCCGAAGTGCGTGTGGATGTAGTTCCACTCCGGCGAGGCGGCGCGCAGCTTCTGGCGGAGCTTGCGGACGAACACGTCGACCGACCGGTCGCCGTGGGCCATCGCGTAGCCCCACACGCGCTCGTAGATCTCCTCGCGGCGCAGCACGCGGTCGGACTGGGAGAGCAGCTGCAGGATCTCGAACTCGCGCGCGGTCAGCTCGAGGCTCGCCTCGGAGGCGTAGGCCTGGTACAGGTCGGGGCGGATCGTGATCTCACCGACGGTGACCGCGGAGTCGATCTCCGGCATGTCGGCGCGCCGGTGCCGCCGCAGCGCCGCCTCGACGATGCAGATCAGCTCCTCGGGGTGGCACGGCTTGGTGATCCACGCGTCCGCGCCGAGCCGCAGCCCGCGGACGCGCTGGGCGACCGACGAGGGGCCGGTGCACACGACGACGGCGAGACCCGGAAGCCGCGCGCACACACGCTCGAGGTACTCCCAGCTGCCGGGCCCGAGCACGGCGAGGTCGACAACGAGCGCGTTGAGACGCATCTGCACGATCGCCTCGACGGTGATCGCGCTCGACACCTGCCGGTGGTCCCAGCCGAGCGTCTCCAGACGGTTGGCCAGCACCTGCATGAAACCGGTGTCGCGGTCGATCACGGCCAAGCGCAACCGGGCGTGCGCGCGGTGCGGGCTCAAGGGCGGCGGCAATGACTTCGCTCGTCTCTGGCGGCATGGCGCCCACTGTAATGCACGCCCATCCGGAATCCCGGGCCGGCTTCGGCGCGGTCACAGGATGGTTACATGCACGTAGCGGGGATTCGAGGCGGTACGCTGGCGTTCGTGCGAGCTGACGACTCGGCACCCGCGCGGAGCGCTGACACCCGGCTCCGCGGAGCGCTGCTGATGCCCGTGTGCGCCCTCGCGGTGCACCAGCTCCGCTACTACCTGGCCTTCGGCGTCCACGCGCACGCGCGGCTCACGCGCGACGGCCACGCGTATCTGGGGACGATCGAGCCGCTCGTCCTGGTTGCCGCCGCGCTCGCCGCCGGGCTGCTGCTCGGCGAATGCGCCCGGGCCTGGCAGCGCCGCCGTCACCGCGGGCCCGGCGCCCGCCGGCGCGCCGCAGCAGCCTCGCGGATCTGGGCCGCCTGCGCGGTCGCGCTGCTCGCCGATCTACTGCGGCCAGGAGCTGATCGAGGGCGCGTTCGCGGCCGGCCACCCGGCCGGACTGGCCGGGATCGTCGGCCACGGCGGATGGATCGCCGCGCCGGTCGCGATCGCGATCGGGGCCGCACTCGCAGCGACCCTGCGGATCGCCGAGGCGCTCGTGGCGCTCGCCGCGGCCGGCCGCCGCGTTCGGCGGCCCCGGACCGGCGTAACCGGCCTTCCACGGACACGGCGCCAGCGCGACTGGCGCCTCGAGCCACTCGCCGGCGCGGTCGCCGGCCGCGCACCTCCGGTCCGGCTCGGTCTCGCTCTGACACTCCGCCGTACCCGTCCGTAGCCGACCCGCGGAGGCTCCGCGCCCGATGACTGCTGCTTTCCGCGCGCGCGGTCAGCGCGCGCGTGCTCCGAGAACCGAGATACGCACCGCGGACCGCCGTGGTCGCCGGCCTGGCGCTGGTCTGGCCACGCTGGCTGGCCGGCCGCCGCCCAGGCTCACGGCCTGGTCGGCCGCGCGTTCCTGCCGGTCCCCGCGTGGCTGTTCGCGTGGGCCGCGGGCGCCGTGCTCGTCGTGTCGTTCGTCGCTCTGCCGCGGCTGTGGTCGACGCCCCGGCTCGAGCGCCCGCGCCGCGCAGCGACTGTTCGGACTCCCGCGCGGGCTCGAGCCCGCTCGCCGGGGCGCTCGGCGTCGCGGTGTTCCTCGCGATCGTGGTCTCGCGGCGTGGCCGGCAACCAGATCCCCACCGCCAACCTCGCGCCGACGGCGGTGTTCGTGCTCTTCTGGGTCGCGCTACCGGTGCTGAGCGTCGTGTTCGGCGACGTGTTCCGCTGGCTCAACCCGTGGCGCGCCGTCGCCCGCGCCGCCGCGCGGCTCGCGCGCCGCGCCCGGCTGCCGGCGCTCGCCCGCTCCCGTACCCAGCAGCGCCTTGGCCGCTGGCCGGCGGTGGCGGCGATCCTCGGCTTCGCCTGGCTCGAGCTCGTGTTCGTCGGCCGCGACCACCCGGCCACGCTGGCCGTGCTCGCCGTCGGCTACGCGCTCGCTGCAGCTGGCGGGGATGGCCTGGTTCGGGATCGAGCCGTGGACGCGCAACGCGCGACGGGTTCGGGGTCGCGTTCAACCTCTTCTCGCGGCTCGCGCCGCTCGAGCTCCGCGACGCGCGCCGTCTGGCGCCGCCCGCTGCTGTCCGGGCTGGCCGCGCTCGAGCCGGCCGCGGGCACGGTCGCGCTGCTGTGCCGCGATGATCGGCACGACGACGTTCGACGGGTTCGTCAACGGGCCGGTGTGGCGGTCGTTCGCGCCGTCGCTCGAGCGGGCGCTGCGCCACGCTCGGGATCGGCGGGACGGCGGCGCTCGAGCTGACCCTGACCGCTCGGGCTGGTCGCGTGCGTGGCCCTGTGCGCCGGCCTCTACTGGGCTCGGGGTCAAGGGCATGAGCTGCTGCCGCCGCGGAGCCGCCGGCGCGGCAGCTGGCGGGCGCGTTCGCGCACTCGCTGGCGCCGATCGCGTTCGGCTACCTGCTCGCCCACTACTTCTCGCTGCTCGTCACCCAGGGCCAGGCGACGGCATACCTGATCTCCGATCCGATGGGCACCGGCGCGAACATCTTCGGGACCGCCAGCGCCCGGATCGACTACGGCCTATTCTCGGCAGCGCTGATCTGGTACGTCCAGGTCGGCGCGCTCGTCGGCGGGCACGTCTCGGGACTCGCGCTCGCCCACGACCGGGCGCTCGTCGTCTACGGCGACGCGGACGACGCGGCCGCCTCCCAGCGCTGGATGCTGGTCGTGATGGTGACCTTCACCTGCCTCGGACTCTGGCTGCTATCGGCGGTGAACACATGACGGAAGGCAGAACACGCGCATGAACTCACGATTGACGATGGGCGCTGGCGCTGGCCGGCATGAGCGGTGGGCTGGCGATCGCCGGCTGCGGTTCCTCGAGCTCCAGCTCCAGCTCGAGCTCGCAGTCGAGCCCCTCCGGCCAGTCGACGCAGGCGAGCCAGACCCAGACCCAATCGAGCACCCAGACGACGCCGACGCAGCCGCCGGCCGTCGACGAGCTCGGCGCCGCCCAGCACCCACGGACCCGCCAGTTCCCGGCTGCACACGGCCGCTCGCTCCAGCAGCTCGCCACGATCGTCAAGTCGAGCGCGCAGTTCGGCGCCGCCACCGGCACCTTCACGCCCGGCACGCAGCGCGTGGCGTTCGCGCTGAACGCGAAGTCTCGGCGCGTTCGTCTACGCCCCGACGCGCGCTCTACATCGCGAAGACCCCGACCTCGCCGGCCAAGGGCCCGTTCCTCGCCCCCGCCGACCCGATGACGGTTCCGCCGCAGTACCGCAGCAAGCAGAACACCGGGCCCGGGCGGGATCCAGGCGATCTACGCCGACCGACCTGCCGCTCCCGCACACGGGCACCTACACGATCCTGGCGCTCACGCAGACGCGCGGCCGGGTCTGATCGGCGCGCCCGGCGAGGTCGCGGTCGCGGCGTCCTCGCCGATCCCGGCCGTCGGCCAGCGGCCGCCGGCGATCGCCACCGACACGCTCGGCCTCCGCGCACGGGAGCCTGTCGCTGCTGACCACCCGCATCCCGCCCGACGACATGCACAAGGTGTCGCTCTCCGACGTGCTCGGCAAGCGGCCGGTCGCGCTGCTGTTCTCGACCCCGCAGCTGTGCGTCTCGCGCGTCTGCGGGCCGGTCACCGACATCGCCGTCGAGCTCGAGCACCACTTCGGCAACCGGATCGACCTTCATCCACCAGGAGGTCTACGCGGACAACCAGCCCAGCAAGGGCCTGCGGCCGCAGATGAAGGCCTTCCACCTCGAGACCGAGCCGTGGCTGTTCACGATCAACCGCAAGGGCGTGATCGCCGCGCGGCTCGAGGGCTCGTTCGGCGTCAACGCGTTCACGCAGGCGATCGAGGCGGCGCTGCGATGAGGTCCCGGCACGATCGCTGCCCGCGGCGGCGCTCGTCGCGCTCGGTGCTCGCCGGCTGCGGCGGCTCGAGCTCCGGCTCCGGTGGCGTGACCGCGCCGCAGGTCGGCGCCGCCCGCGTGTTCACGCTGGCCGGCTTCCAGCCCGCCGGCGCCGTCACGGCCGGGCACGCCCGACGACGGTCTCGTTCACGGTCCAGCAGCCGAACGGCAAGCCGCTCACCCGCTACAAGACCGGCGCCGGCCCGCACACCGGCGTGCACCTGATCATCGTCCGCGACGACCTCGCCTACATCATCCACAAGCACCCGCCGATCGGACCGGACGGCCTGCTGCGCCAGACGGTGACGTTCCCGGCGCCCGGGCCGCTACCGCGTGCTCGTCGACATCTACCCGAACATCCCGGGCGGCCAGCCGAACTTCCAGCTGTTCCGCACGCTCGACGGTGCGGCGGCCGCCTATCGGCCGATCACGCTGCCGCCGTTCCAGGCCGACCAGACGATCGACGGCTACCACTTCGACATGCAGGGCCATCCGGCGCTGCACGCGATCCAGGCCGCGTTCGTCAACGTCGACGATCACCGACCGCCAGGGCCGGCGGGTGTCGTTCGTGCCCTGGTTCGGAGCGCTCGCCCACGCGATCTTCTTCCACCAGGGATCGCTCGACTACTTCCACACCCACGTGTGCGGCGCCGGCGCCCCGAACTGCACGAGCGTGCTCGGAGGCGCGCCGGATCTCCGGCCACGCCACCGCGCCGGGCAAGCTCACGCTCGGCGTGCTGCTCCCGGTGTCCGGGACCTGGCGGCTGTTCCTGCAGATGAAGCTGGGCGGCCGGATCGTCACCGCCCCCTACACCCTCCACGTGGCCTGATGGGACGCGCAGGCTGCTCCGCACGATGCTGCTGGCGGCTGCGCTGCTCGCGCCGGCGCCCGCAGCGGCGCTCGCCCACGCCGAGGTCAGCCCGAAGGTCTCGATCGCCGGCGAGCTCCAGCTCTACAGCCTGGCCGTCCCGACCGAGAAGGACAACGCCCGCACGACGAAGATCGTGCTGACGCTGCCGAAGAGCTTCTCGATCGACTCGTTCGTCCCCAGCCCCGGCTGGCAGCCGGTCCGTCCAGCAGACCGGAAGGGCGACAGCGCGGTCATCCAGAAGGTGACCTGGACCGGCGGTCACACGCCGACCGCGAGGACTCGCTGTTCCAGTTCCTCGCCCAGCCGGCGTCGGCCGGCACCTACCGTTCACCGTCCAGCAGACGCTACTCCGACGGCTCGATCGTCAACTGGTCGGGTCCCGAGTCCTCCGACGCCCCCGCGCCGACGATCGAGGTCCAGAAGGCGGCCGCGGGCGGCGCACGCTCGGCGGCGGCGGGCGTGCGAGGCGCTCGGCGCTGACGATCGTCGCGGTGATCCTCGCCGCGCTCGGCGCTGCTCGGCGCCGGGCTCGCGCTCGCCGACGCCGCTCCGGGCAGAGAGGACGGCCGCTGGCGTGAGGCCGTCGCGCTGGCCGCGAGCTCCGGCGCGCGGCGCTCGTCGCGGCAGCTCGCCGCGCTGGCTCTCGCGGCCCTCGCGCTCGCCGCCGCCGCGTCCGCGCATGCGTACCTCGTCCACACCGACCCGGTGGCCAGCGGGGTGCTCAACGCGCCGCCCGACGCAGGTCGCGCTCACCTACGACGAGGCGGTCGAGCCCCGGTTCGCGCTGATCTCGGTCACCGACGCCTCCGGTCAGCAGCAGACGACCGGCGCCGGTCCGGCGCTCGCCGGCCAATCCCGACACGCTGATCGTGCCGCTGCGACCCGCATCTGGCGCAGGGCTGGTACCTCGTCTACTGGCGGGCGATCTCGGTCGACGGTCACCCGGTCCAGGGCGCGTTCACGTACGCGGTCGGGCCGAACCCCGGGCCCGCGCCGCAGTTCCCGGTCCCGCACCTGTCGGCCACCGCGGTGACCCCGCAGCTGCTGATCACGCGGTGGGCGATGTTCGGCCTCGTGATGAGCGCGATCGGCCTGCTCGCGCTGCGGCTGCGTGATCGCCCGGCCGGTGGTCCGGCGGCGCCCCGGCACGAGCTTGCGCCCGCTGTCGATCGCCTTCATCGTCGCCTCGCTGCTCGGCCTGATCGCGATCCCCGTGTACCTGGACTTCGCGATCGCCAACGACTCGCTGCGTTCAGTGCTCGACGTCGGGGCGCTCGTGCCGCTGTACCGGGTGACCGCGTTCGGGCGCGGATACCTCGACATGGAGCTGTGCTTCGCGCCTGTTCTGCGTGGCCGGCTGGGTCGCGCTGTGGCTCGACCGGCCCGACCGCGAGCAGCGCTCGGTGGCGGAGCTGGCGGCGGGGGCCGGGGCGGCGCTGGCCGCCGTCGCGGCGCTGATCGATCCCGGGCGCGATCGGCCATGCCGGCCAGACCTCGCCGCGCGGCCTGTCGGTCGCCTTCGATCTCACCCACCTCATCGCCGGCTCGCTGTGGCTCGGCGGGCTGGTCGGGCTCGTGGTCCTGTGGACGGCGATCCCGGCCGGACGCCGCGGGCGGGTGCTGGCGGTGATCGTGCCACGCTTCTCGAACGTCGCGCTCGTCTCGGTGATCGTGCTGTTCGCCGCCGGCACCGGGGCCACGATCGTCCACATGCCGGCGGTCAACGCGCTGTGGGACACGGCTACGGCGTGGCGATCCTCGTCAAGGCCGGCCTGCTCGCACTGGCGATCTGCCTCGGTGCGGTCAACCTGCTGCGGGTCCGCCCGCGGATGGTGGCCGCGCGGGCGCAGCCGCCCCCGATCGCGGGCGGAGCGGGCGGCTCCGACTGGGGGCGGGGCTCCGACTGCGGGCGGGGCTCCGACTGCGGGCGGGATACCGACCGCCACCGCGGCCGACGTCCAGGTGCCCGCGCCCGGCTCCCCGGCCGAGTCCGCAGCGCGCCTGCTACGCCGCACGACCTCGCTCGAGGTGATCCTCGTCGGCGGCGCCGTGTTCGCCGCCGCGGTCCTGTCGAGCCTGCCTCCCCCGCCCCCGTCGTTCGCGCTGCAGAACTCGGCGCTCGCCAAGGTCGGGCCGGGACGCGTGGCGGCCGACGGTCACCGCGCAACGGATACCGGCTCCAGGTGCTCGTCTCGCCGAACAAGGCGGCGGCCCCCGACTCGTTCGCGCTGCGGATCACCCGCGGTGGAAAGCCCGTTCGCGGCGCCACCGTGACGCTCACCTTCAACCACCTGGAGATGCAGATGCCCCAGCAGCAGTACGTGCTCACCGAGAGCCGACCCGGGCTCTACACCCGCGCCGCGCCGGCGCTGATCATGGTCGGCAAGTGGGGCCTCGGCTTCCAGATCGTCGCTCCCAAGGGCGCACCGGCGTTCACGGCTCTGATCGTCGATCAGGCGAACGGCTGATGAGTGGCTCGCAGATCGGCGTTCGGCTGCTCGTCGCCGTGATCGCGCTGGGGTGCGGTGTGTCGGCCCTGGTCGTCGCTATCCTGCTGCTCAAGGGCGTTCTTGGCTGACCCAACGCTCTCTGACGACATGGCATCGCGGACCAAGCAGAAGGAAGAAGCACGCGCTCGGCGGCTGGCCGAGGAGCGGGCGCGGGCCGAGAAGCGCGCGGCGCCAGCGGCGCCTGCAGATGACGATCGGGATCGTGCTCGCGGCCGTCGTCGTACTCGCCGTCGCGATCGTGATCTCGAGCAGCAGCGGCGGTGGCGGCGGGCTCCAGAAGGGCGCGAAGCTGACGAAGACCGAGACCGGCGGTGTCGAGCCTGCTGGCCGGGATCCCGTCAGAACGGCGCGATCATCGGCAAGTCCGACCGCCCCGGTGACGATGACCTACTACGGCGACCTCGAATGCCCGATCTGCCGGACTTCACGCTCCAGGGCGGCTTCTCGCAGCTCGTCTCCAACGACGTCAAGGCCGGCAGGGTGAAGGTCCAGTACAAGGCCTTCGAGACGGCCACGCGCGACCCGGCCACGTTCCAGACCCAGCAGGTCGCCGCGCTGGCGGCCGGCAAGCAGAACCGGTTCTGGAACTTCATGGAGCTCTTCTACCACCAGCAGGGCTCGGAGGGCACGAACTACGTGACCGAGAACTACCTCGACGCGCTGGCCGCCCAGATCCCGGGCCTCAACATCGCGCAGTGGAAGACCGCGCGCAACGACCCGCGCGCTGGCCACCCAGGTCCAGACCGAGTTCACCCAGGGGAAGAGCGTCGGGGTCAACGGCACGCCGACGCTGCTGTTCCAGGGGCCCAAGGGCAGCCCGGTGGCGCTGTCGGGCGTCCCCACCTACAGCGACCTCGAGAAGGCGATCAAGTCAGTCTCATGACCACCGCCGTGTCGTCCGTCACGAGACGGAGCATGGGGCTCGACCGGCGGCTCCAGATCGCAATCCTCGTCTTGTGCATCCTCGGGATCTGCGACGCGGGATACCTCACCTATATCCACTACGCCGGCCTGAAGCCGATCTGCAACCTCGGCGGGGGCTGCGAGAAGGTTCAGAGCTCCCAGTACTCGAAGCTCGACGGCATCCCGGTCGCGCTGCTCGGACTGATCGGGTACATCGCGATGCTGATCGCGCTTCCGCTCCGGACCGAGCTCGCGCGGGCGGCCGGCTTCGGCATCGCGCTGATCGGGTTCGGCTTCAGCATGTACCTCGACCTATCGCGAGCTGTTCACGATCCACGCGATCTGCCAGTGGTGCGTGGGCAGCGCCGTGATCATGACGGTGCTGGTAGTGCTGACCGCGTGGCGCTACCTGCGCGACCCCGCAGGTCCGTGATCGTCCTCGCGCATCTGGGTCACTGGTACGTCCAGCTCGCCTTCGCGGCGCCGGCGCTGCTGATCATCGGCTTCATGACGCGTGACTCGCGGCGCCGCGGCGGCTCGCGCAAGCGCCGCGACGACCAGGAGCCACCCAAGCAGGGACGCCGGCGCCCGCCGCGATGAGGCGGCTGGCGGCGCTCGCCGGGCTGCTCGTCCTGCTCGCCGCGCCCGCCCGCGCCGCTGGCCGACGGCGACCCGGCCAGCGACGTGCTGATCGGCCAGGACGTGTTCCTGCCCTACAGCGCGATCTCCCAGACCGTCCAGCGCCAGCTGTTCGCTGTCACCGCGGCCGCACGGCGGGCCGGGTACCCGCTGAAGATCGCGCTGATCGCGAGTCGCTCCGACCTCGGCGTCGTCCCGGCCCTGTTCGGCAAGCCCGGCCCGTACGCGCGGTTCCTCTCCTCCGAGATCGCCGGTGTCGCGGCCGGCCCGGTGCTCGTCGTGATGCCCGCCGGATTCGGGCTCGCAGCCTCCGGCGGCTCGGCCCTCAGCACGGCCCCGCTGCGCTCGATCGCGCTCGGCGCCGGCACCGACACGCTCGGCCGGGCGGCGATCGCGGCCACGACCGTGCTGGCCGCCCGCGCCGGGCATCCGCTGCCGGCGGGCGCGGCCACCGGCGGGCAGCTGGCGGCCAGCGCCGGCACCGTCCGCCACGCCATCGTGGCGATCGCGATCCTGCTCGCGCTCGCGGCCCTGGCGATCGGCGGCGGCCTCGCCGCGCGCCGGCGGGCGTTCACATCCTCCTAGATGATTGATCACGCGCGGAATGTGCGGGCAGCGCTTGGCGTGATCGAAAACCCGGTCCATAGACCCAGTTTTTGAGCACGGCGCGCTGGGCGCCGCGCGTCGCCGGGCCCATCGGACGACCGCGGGCCCTGCGTGGCAGGCCGTATCGGACGACCGCCGGGCCAAAGCCGCTGCGGTGCCGTCCGCCCCGGTCCGGATCATCCAGGCTGTGATCAGCGACAGGCCGCCCTGGTGAGCTGGCGTTCGACGCGCGCGTCGGCACGCGCGCTCCCGGACCGGCGCGCCAGGTGGCGGTGATCGACCTCGGGTCGAACTCGTGGCGGCTCGTCGTCTTCACGTACGCGCTCGGCGCCTGGTGGAAGCCGACCGACGAGCTGTACGAGACCGTCCGGATCGGCGAAGGCCTCGGCGCCTCGGGCCGGCTGAGCGAGGAGGCGATGGGCCGCGGGCTCGAGACGCTGGCGGTGTTCGCGCGGTTCTGCCACGCCAACGACCTCGCGCCCGGGGAGATCTACCCGGTGGCCACGAGCGCGATCCGCGACGCGGTCAACCAGGCCGAGTTCCTGCACCGCGCCCGCGACAAGACCGGGCTCGTGATCGAGGTGCTCTCGGCCGAGGACGAGGCGCGCTACGGCTACGTCGCCGCGATCAACACCTCGACGCTGGTCGACGGCGTCGTGATGGACCTGGGCGGCGGGAGCATGCAGCTCGTACAGGTGGCGGCCCGGCACGCGGAGGACCTGCGCTCGTTCCGACTCGGCGCGGTGCGGATGACCGAGCAGTTCCTCGCCGGCGGCGGGGCGGCGAAGAAGAAGGACCTCCAGAAGGTCCGTGCGCACGTCCGTGAAGCGCTCGCCGACGTGGACTGGCTGCCCGGCGCGGGCGGCCGTCTCGTCGCGCGTCGGCGGCGCGGCCCGCAACCTCGCCGCCGCCGCTCAGCGCGATACCGAGGGGCTCGACCTCGGCGTCCAGGGCTTCGTGATCACCCCCGATGCGATCGGCGAGCTCGTCGGGACGCTGGCCGGGCTCCCGGCCTCCGAGCGCGGCTCCGTTCCGGGTATCAAGCCCGGGCGCGGGCGACATCATCCTCGCCGCGGCGCTCGTGTTCGAGACCGTGCTCGAGCTCGGCGGGTTCGACGGGATCGAGGTCACCGAGGCCGGCCTGCGCGACGGCGTGTTCCTGGCCCGCACGATGCTCGCCGGCGGCGAGCCGCTGTTCGACGACGTCCGCGAGGCGGCGGTCCGCAACCTGGCGATCCAGTACGAGGCCGACATCGTCCACTCCGAGCACGTGGCCCAGCTCGCGCTCGCAGATGCACGACTCGCTCGTCGACGCCGGGCTGTTCGAGCCGCAGCCCCGGAGAGCGGCGAGCTGCTGTGGGCGGCCTCGATGCTCCACGACGTCGGGATGACGATCTCCTACGGCGACCACCACAAGCACTCGCGCTACCTGATCGTCAGCGCCGAGCTGCCCGGGTTCGACCCGCGCGAGCGGGCGCTGATCGCGCAGATCAGCCGCTACCACCGCAAGGGCGCGCCGAAGCTCGGCGAGATGGCCGGCGCTCGCCCGCAAGGGCGACGAGGAGCTGCTCGAGCGCTGCGCGGTGATCTTGCGGCTCGCCGAGCACCTCGAGCGCGGGCGCGACCAGTCGGTGAGCGAGGCCCGCCTGCGGACCAACGGCGACGGCGTCGACCTCCATCTCGAGGCCGCCGGCGACCTCATGCTCCCGCGCTGGAGCGTCGAGCGCTATGGCGACGGCGAGATCTTCGAGAGGGTGTTCGGCCGCCGGCTCGTGATCGGCTGATACGCAGTAGCGCTCGCCCGCGGGATGAGGACTGGACTCGCAACCGCGCTGACGTGCATCGTCGTGCTGGCGGCGCGCGCCGGCCGCGTCTCGCCGCCCGGACGAGCGTGCTTCCGGCCAGACGGTGAGCGGCGGCGCGATCCCGTGCACGGCGCAGTCCGACGGCGTGCGTGTCTGCCACGGCACCGACGGCGACCCCGGACCTGCGGCTGAAGAGCTTCGACGGCACCCCGCTCGACCTGTACGTGATCCTGCCGCCGGCGCCCGCCGGCGCCGACGGGCCGTACCCGCTGATCATCCAGAGCCACGGCTGGGGCGGGCACGCCGGAGGCGCCGGGGACAAGCAGTACCTCGGGCCGACGGCCGACGCATGGGCCAAGCAGGGCTACGCCGTGCTCCAGCTGACCGCCCGCGGGTTCGGCGAGCTCGTGCGGCTCCGCCTCGTCGCGGGCCGCCGACCCGTCCGCCTGCGCGAACGGCTACATCCGCCTCGACGACGAGCGCTACGAGGCCCGCGACGCCCAGTACGCGGCGGGCCTGCTCGTCGACGAGGGCATCGTCGACCCGGCCCGGATCGGCGCCACCGGGCAGAGCTACGGCGGCGGCGTGTCGCTCGAGCTGGCGACCCTCAAGGATCGCGTGATGAACGCCGATGGGTCGCTGTCGCCGTGGACGAGCCCGCACGGGACCCACCTGTCGCTCGCCGCCGCGGCCCCGGTGATCCCGTGGAGCGACCTCGTGTACTCGCTGATGCCGAACGGCCGCACGCTCGACTACGCGATCGCCTCGCCGACCGCCGACCTGTCGCCGATCGGGGTCGAGAAGCAGTCGTTCGTCGAGCGCGCTGTACGCGCTCGGCAGCGCCTCCGGATACTATCGCGCCGCCGGGCCTCAACTCCCAGGCCGACCTCACGAGCTGGAACGGGCTGCTCAACGCCGGCGAGCCGTACGACTCGAATCCCGAGGCCCAGACGATCGTCGCCCAGATCGCCCATTACCACTCGCCCTACTACCTCCTCGACGGCGCCTACGGCGACATCCCCGAGGCTCCCGCCCCGATGCTGATCGCCAACGGCTTCACGGACGACCTGTTCCCCGTTGACGAGGCGGTGCGCTACTACAACCTCGAGCGCGCGCAGTTCCCGTCCGATCCGATCTCGCTGATCGACGGCGACTTCGGCCACATGCGCGCGCAGAACAAGGCGGCTGACCTGGCGCTGCTGTCGGGCGCAGATCCAGAGCCTGTTCGACCGCTACCTGAAGGGCATCGGGAGCGCGCCGAGCGGCGCCACGGCGACGGTGCGAGACGTGCCCGGCGAGCGCACCGTCCGGGCCCACCTACACCGCCTCCTCGTGGAGCGCGCTGCACCCCGGGGAGGTCGACTTCAGCTCGCCCCCCGCGCAGACGATCGCGTCGGCGGCCGGCGACCCCACGATCGGCCAGGCGATCGATCCGGTCGCCGGCCAGGGCGCGTGCGCGACGGTGCCGGCCACCGATCAGGGCACCGGCGTCGCCACCTACCGGCTGCCGGCGGCCACCGGCGCGGGCTACACGCTGCTCGGGGCCCCGACCGTGATCGCCAACCTGCAGGCCACCGGGACGTTCCCCGAGCTCGCCGAGCGGCTGTGGGACGTCGACCCGTCAACCGGCAACGAGACGCTCGTTGCGCGTGGCCTGTACCGGCTCGACCCCAGCGCGCCAAACGGCGTCCAGGCCTTCCAGCTGCACCCCGGCGCATGGCACTTCGCCGCCGGCCACATCCCCAAGCTCGAGCTGCTGGGCCAGGACCGCCCGTACGCCCGCGCCTCGAACGGCACCTTCTCGATCGCGGTCAGCCAGCTGCAGCTGCGCCTCCCGGTGCACGAGCAGCCCGGCTCCGTCCCGGGGGTCGACGCCCCACAGACGCCGTTCGGCAGCTGCATCGCCCGTCCGCGCTCGACGCTCAGCCGCCGCGCCAGCCACCTGTCCCGGGGCCGGGCCGGTGATCCGCGGCCGGGCCAGCGACGCGTGCTCGGGGATCGTGCTGGCCGGCGTCCGGCCGCCGAGGCTCACGCGCGTGCTCGTCAGCATCTACCGGCCGGTCGGCGCTGGGCGCTGCCGGTTCGTCGATCGCCACGGCCATCTCACCCGTCCGCGCCGGTGCGGGCGGCCGATCGAGTTGCGCTCGCGGGGCACCCGGCACTTCCGGCTGCGCCTACGGCTGTCGATCCCGGCCGGGCTCTACGTTGTGCGCTCGCGGGCGGTCGACAGCCGCCACCACCACCAGCACCGCACCCGCGGCTCGCGGCTGCGCCTGCGGGCTCGCTGACTCCGGTTCCCCGGGCCGCAATGGGCTCCCGGCGGCCCATTTTGCCGGCGTCGTAAAGTTAGGGCGTGCTCTGGCTCCTGCGACACGCCGAAGCGGCAGACGGATCACCAGACGATGAGCGCCCGCTGACCGACCGGGGGGTCCGCCAGGCGGAGGCGGCGGGGATCGCCCTGGCTCGCCTCGGCACCCACCTCGATCTGTGCCTGTCGAGCCCCAAGCTCCGGGCGATGCAGACCGCGCAGCTCGCCTGCGAGCCGCTCGGCTTGCCGGTGACGCCGGAGCCCGCGCTGTCCGGCGAGCCGTTCGACGTCCGCGAGCTCGTCGCCGGCGTCCCGGAAGTGCTCCTCGTCGGGCATGACCCCTCGTTCTCACTCACCCTCCACGACCTCACAGGCACCCAGGCACGAATGCGCAAGGGCGGGCTGGCGGCGATCCACAAGGGTGAGCTCGTGGTGCTGCTGCGCCCGAGCGAGCTGGCCGCGATCGCGATGGTCGAGCAGCTCGCGTGACCGACACCTCGGCCGAGATCCGTGGCGGCGACGCCGTCGAGCTTGCCGCCCGGGATCTCGACGACCACGGTTTGTACGCGAACCGCGAGCTGTCCTGGCTCGATTTCAACGACCGCGTGCTGCAGCTGGCCGAGGACGAGTCGCTGCCGCTGATCGAGCGGCTCAAGTTCCTCGCGATCTTCGTCACCAACCTCGATGAGTTCTTCATGGTCCGGGTGGCCGGCGTGCACGACCTGATCGAGGCGCGCGTCGACGCCCGCGGGCCGGACGGCCTGTCGCCGACCGAGACGCTCGAGGGGATCGCCGCGCAGGTGCGCGCGCTCGACCGCCGCCACGCCCGCCAGTTCAGCGACGTCGTGCGGCCGGCGCTCACCGAGCACGGGATCCGGATCCTCACCTGCCAGGAGTCCCCCGCCTCCCGCGAGGCGATGGCGCGGCTGTTCCGCGAGCAGATCTTCCCGGTGCTCACGCCGCTGGCGGTCGGTCCCGGGCGGCCGTTCCCGTACATCTCGAACCTGTCGCTCAGCCTGCTCGTGCGGCTCCACGACCCGGAGAGCGACCACGACGCCTACGCGCGCGTCAAGGTGCCCAAGGAGGTCCTGCCCCGGTTCGTCGAGATCGACAAGGACACGTTCATCCCGCTCGAGGACATCATCGCCCACCACCTCGACGCGCTGTTCCCGGGCATGGAGATCATCGGCTACGACCTGTTCCGGGTCACGCGAGACGCCGACTTCGAGGTCTCCGACGAGGCCGACGACCTCCTCCAGGCGGTCGAGGACGAGCTCCGCCGCCGGCGCTTCGGCGAGGTCGTCCGGCTCGAGGTCGGCGCCAGCATGGAGCCGGCGATGCGCAGTCGGCTGATCGACTGGCTCGACGTCGAGGACGTGCAGGTCTACGACGTCGAGGGGATGCTCGACCTCGGCGACCTGTGGGAGATCGCCGGCATCGAGGGACATCCGGACCTGCGCCAGCAGCCGTGGACGCCGACCACGCACCCGGCGTTCGGCCCGGCCCCCGGGGACCGCGATGACCAACCCGACATCTTCGCGCCGATGCGGCGCGGCGACGTGCTCGTCCACTACCCCTACCAGTCGTTCTCGACGAGCGCCGAGCGGTTCGTCAAGCAGGCGGTCGAGGACCCGAATGTGCTCGCGATCAAGATGACCGTGTACCGCACCTCGGACGACTCGGCGCTCGTGCCGTCGCTGATCGAGGCGGCCGAGAAGGGCAAGCAGGCGGTGTGTCTCGTGGAGCTCAAGGCGCGCTTCGACGAGCGCCAGAACATCCGCTGGTCACGTGCTCTGGAGGAGGTGGGCGCGCATGTCGTGCACGGGATCCCCGGGCTCAAGACCCACGCCAAGGCGATCCTCGTCGTGCGCCGGGAGCGCGGCGGGGTGCGCCACTACGTGATGATCGGGACCGGCAACTTCCACGCCAAGAACGCCCGGCTGTATGAGGACTTCGGGTTCTTCACCACCGACCGCGAGATCGGCGAGGAGGTGGCGAACCTGTTCAACACGCTGACTGGCTACGGGCATCCCGAGCGCCAGCGCAAGGTGCTCGTGGCGCCCGACTCGCTGCGCGAGCCGCTGCTCGAGGAAATCGAGAAGACGATCGAGGCCGTGCGAGGGGGCGACGACGACGCGCGGATCGTGATGAAGATGAACTCGCTCACTGACGTCCCGGTGATCCAGGCGCTGTACCGCGCCTCCCAGGCCGGCGTCCCGATCGACCTCAACGTGCGCGGCATCTGCTGCCTGCGGCCCGGCGTCCCCGGAGTGTCGGAGACGATCAACGTCGTGTCGGTCGTCGGCCGGTTCCTCGAGCACTCGCGGATCTACTCCTTCCACTACGGCGAGGAGAGTCGCTACTACATCGGCTCCGCCGACCTCATGCACCGCAACCTCGACACCCGCGTCGAGCTGCTCGTGCCGATCGACGACCCGGAGCTGCGCGCCGAGCTCGACGACACGCTCGACCGCTGCCTGGCCGACGACACGTTCTGCTGGACGCTCGCCGAGGACGGCGGCTGGGTCCGCCGCGAGGGCGGCACCCGCTCGGTCCATCGGGAGCTGATGGACCGAGCGCTTGCGCAGGTCGCTATGTCGACCGGCTAGCTTTCGCCAGCCTTCGCGTCCGATCAGCCGCCGTTGGGCGTCTGAGCGGGCCGCGTGCCGAGCGTCAGCTTGATCGAGTGGGTGGCGCCGTTGTGCTTGACCGCGAGCGTCACGGTGTCGCCGGGCGAGTAGCTGTCGATCGTGGCGATGAACTGCTCGGTGGAGGTGATCGGCTTGCCGTTGATCGCCGTGACCTCGTCACCGGGCTGGATCCCGGCGCTCTGGGCGGGCGAGGAGGGCACGATCGAGCCGATCACGGCGCCCCCGGTGGAGGTTTGGTCGAGGTCGACTCCGACGTAGGCGTGCTTGACGGGGTGCCCGGCGATGATCGCCTTGGCGATCCGGGCCACGGTGTTGGACGGGACCGCGAACCCGACGCCCGCGTTCGAGCCGGAGTTCGTCTGGATCTGGTCGTTGAGCCCGAGCACCCGCCCGCTGGCGTCGAGCAGCGGGCCGCCCGAGTTGCCGGGGTTGATCGCGGCGTCGGTCTGGACCGCGCCGGTGATGGTGTAGTCGTTGGGCGCCCTGATCTGGCGGCCGACCTGCGACACGATCCCGCTGGTCGTCGTCTCCGGCTGGCTGAACGGGCTGCCGATCGCCACCACCGGATCACCGACCTGAGCAGCCGAGGAGTCGGCCAGCGGGATCGGATGCAGCTCAGAGGCGGGGACGTTGACCTTGATCACGGCGACGTCGGTCGACGGATCGGTTCCGAGCACCTTCGCGGGCGCCGTCGTGCCGTCCTGGAAGGCCACCTTGACCGAGGTGGCACCGGACACTACGTGCTCGTCGGTGACGATGTCGCCGGCCGTGTCATACACGACCCCGGCACCCTCGCCCTTCGACTGGCTGCCGGGAATGAGGCCCTGGCTCGGTTCGGTGACCGTGATATCGACGACGCCGGGGCTCGCCTGGCGGTAGATCTGGTTGATCGTGAGGCCGCGCCCGGTCGTGGTGAGCGACGTCGGGAGCGCCGCGCTCTGGACGACGGTGGTCGTCGTGGTCGAGTGGCTGCTGCCGCCACCCCCGGATATCGCGAGCGCAATCGCGCCGCCGGCGACCGCGCCGGCGATGATCGCGAGCAGTCCGTTCATGCGAGTCATGTGCGAAGTCTCCTGACGGTGGTGAATCTCATCGTGGTCTCAGTAGAGCAGGCGCCAGTGAGAACGCGTTCAGAAACGGATACGAACTTGATAAGAGCGACGGGGGCGCGCACGCGTCGCCCAGGCCCTCATCGTAGGTCTACCCGGCAGATGGCCCGGGGTATCGCGCCGATTGCGCTCCTGCGCGGGCCGGCGCTGGCCCCGGAGCAGCGTCGCCGCGCCGGCGCGGCGAGCGCGGCGGTCACGCCGCCGCGATCACGCCAGCGGTCCCACCGCGACGCGCCGGCAGCGGCGCGCTCGGGGCCACGGCGCTGCCGGACCCGGACGACCCGCCGAAGCGGAAGAACCGGCGCGCTCCGGGCGGCGCCGCGGCGCCGTGGGGCCAGAAGGGCCGGGTGGACGGGGCCGAGTTGATCGCGCGGCCGATCCCGGATGTGGCCTGCGAGAGGATCTGCTTCTCCTGGGCGCTCGTCATCCGCTTGTCGGCCACCAGCCGGTCGAGCCTCGACTTCAGGGCGGCGACCATCGCCGACTGCAGCCCACTCGCCGACTTGCCCTGGGCCTTCGCGACCTTCGCCAGCGACTGACCGGACGCCAGCTTCTGGAACAGCCCCGCGGGGGTCAGCCCGAGGTACTTGGCGGCGGCGGGCAACGGGCCCGCAAATCCCGGACCGGCGAGCGGGAACGGGCCGGGGCCGCCGGCGGAGCCCGAAGAACCGGCCGCGGAACTGCCGCTTGAACATGCCCGGAGGGGGAGCCGCCGCGGGCGGGACCGGGGCACCGGGCGGCACCACGGCACCGGGCGGGACCGGGGCACCGGGCGGCACCAGGGCCCCGGGCGGGACCGCCACACCGGGCGGCACCGCGGCACCCGGACCGAACAGGAACGGCCCGACGCCGCCACCCTGCGCGATCCGCTGTTTGATCGCGTTCGCCTGCGCCTGGGTCAGCCGGTGGGCGGCGACCGCCGCGCTCAGCTGGTCGAGCGCGGCGCCCTTGGCGGCGGCCTGCAGCTGCGCGGGTGTCACATGGAGGCGCTTGGCGACGTCGTCGAGGAACGCCTTGCGGGGGTCGGAGTTCGACTGGGTCGCGGCGTACGCGCCCCCGGCAGCTGCGGCCAGGGCCAGCCCGGTGACCCCGATCGCGATCTTGCGCTGCAGCCTGATCCGCATGCGTGCTCCCTTACGTTGGCCGGGCGGCTCTGGCGACCGCCCGTAGCAGCATCTCATCAGGCGAGTTTGAGAGGACCGTAAGAACTGCGTCGGCGCCTACGCGCGTCGCACGGCGTGGACCTCGAGGTCACGCGGCGCGCCCTTGGCGCGGAACCGGCGGCGGCGCAGGTCGAGGCGCTCGTGGTCGAGCCCTTCGAGTGTCTGGGCGGACGCGAGCACCTCCCCCGCCTTCGCCGCATCCGCCACCCGGGCGGCGATGTTGACGTCGGTGCCGAGGTAGTCGCCGCCGAGCCTCCGTGGACGCCCGCGGTGCAGGCCGACCCGCAGCTGCGGGCGGAACCCCTCGAGCTCGACGTCGGCGATCTGCTCCTGGATCGCCAGCGCTGCCTCGATCGCATCGTCCGGCGCGCCGAATACGGCCATGTGTCCGTCGCCGAGACGCTTCACGATCCGCCCGTCGCGCCGCCCGATCTCGGGCTCGACGACGCCCGCCACGCGGCGCAGCAGCTCCAGGCCCAGCTCGTCGCCGGCCGACAGCGTCCACGCCGAGAACCCAACGAGGTCGGTGAACATGATCGTCACGTCGACGACCCCGCTCCCGCGCCCGACTCGCTCGGACAGCGCCTGCCACACCTGGACGGCGGCGAGGCCCATCTCCCGCGAGGCGGTCGCCTGCGAGCCGAGCTCGGCGAGGTAGCGCGCGATCACGTCGCTCGGGCGGTCGCCGCCCGCGGCGTCGATCAGCCGCTCGTCGCCCGGCAGCACCTCGCGCGCCGCACGGAGCGCGCGGACGACGCCGCCGCTGCGGTTCGCGCGGCGGACGGCCGCAGCCGCCTCAGCGGCCCGCGGTCGGAGTTTGCCCGGCGATCCCGCGGGTTCCTCGTCGGAGGGGCTCAGTCCTTCTCCGTGGCGAGGTCGACAAAGAAGTCAAGCGCAGCCGGGTTGGCCAGCGACTCGCGGCTCGCGGCCTGGTCGGCCGGCGTGCCCATCAAGATGCGCTTCACCGGGACCTCGAGCACCTTGCCCGACAGTGTGCGCGGCACCTCGGCGATCTGGACGATCTCGTCGGGCACGTGGCGCGGCGAGCAGTCCTCGCGGATCCTCTTCCTCAGGCGGTCGATGATCTCCGACGACAGCGACTGGCCGTCGCGCAACACGACGAACAGCGGCATCCAGCCGTCGGTCCCGGGGCGCGGCACGTCGACGACGAGCGCGTCGACGACGTCATCGACGGCGAGGACGGCGCGGTAGATCTCGCTCGTCCCCATCCGTACTCCGCCGCGGTTGATCGTCGAGTCCGAGCGCCCGTAGATGATCGCGGTCCCTCGGTCGGTGATCTCGATCCAGTCGCCGTGGCGCCAGATCCCGGGGAACATGGAGAAGTAGCTGTCGTGATAGCGCTCGCCCGACTCGTCGCCCCAGAACCCGATCGGCATCGACGGCATCGGCTTGGTGATCACGAGCTCGCCGACCTCGCCGGTGACCGGCTCCCCTTCGGCGCTCCACGCCTCCACGGAGGCGCCGAGTGCCCGGGCCTGGAGCTCACCGAGGTACACCGGCAGCGTCGGCACGCCGCCGACGAACGCCGTGCACAGGTCGGTGCCGCCGGACGTCGAGAACAGCCACAGCTCGGAGCCGAGCTGATCGTAGATCCAGCGGAAACCCTCGGGCGACAGCGGCGAGCCGGTCGAGCCGACGGAGCGCAGCGCGCCCAGATCGCGTCCGGCCCGGGGTTCGAGCTTGGCCTTCATGCACGACGCGATGAACGCCGCGCTCGTCCCGAACGTCGTCATCTGCGTCCGCTCGGCCAGGTCCCACAGCGTGCCCAGATCCGGGTAGCCGGGGTTGCCGTCGAACAGCACGATCGAGGCGTCGCTCAGCAGCACCCCGACGAGGAAGTTCCACATCATCCAGCCGGTCGTCGAGAACCAGAAGATCCGGTCGCCCGGCCTGCGCGTCGAGGTGCAGGTGGTCCATCTTCAGCTGCTCGAGCAACACGCCGCCCTGCCCATGGACGATCGGCTTCGGCAGGCCGGTCGTCCCCGAGCTGTACAGCACCCACAGCGGGTGGTCGAACGGCAACTGCTCGAACGTCAGCTCGGCGCCCTCGCGCAGGAACCCGTCCTGCCAGCCCGAGCCGTCGAGGTAGCCGAGCGTGATCACGTGCTTGAGCGACGGGATCTCGTCCGCGATCTCGCGCACCATCCCGCTGCGATCGAAGTCCTTTCCGCCGTACCGGTAGCCGTCGATCGCCAGCAGCACCGCCGGCTCGATCTGCGCGAACCGGTCGATCACGCTGCGAGGCCCGAACTCGGGCGCGGCCGAGGTCCAGGTGGCGCCGATCGACGCGCACGCGAGGAACGCGGCGACGGTCTCGGCGATGTTCGGGAGGTACGCGGCCACCCGGTCGCCGGGACCCACCCCCAGCTCTCGCAGCCCGCCGGCGATCGCCGCCGTGTGGGCGCGCAGCTCGCCCCACGTCCACTCCTCAAGCTCGCGCAGCTCCGAGGCGTGCCGAATCGCGACGTCGTCGTCGGACGCGTCGCGGAAGACGTGCTCGGCGTAGCTGAGCCGAGAGCCGGGGTACCACTCGGCGCCCGGCATCGTGCCGCTCCCGAGCACCCGGGATCCCAACGAGTCGAAGCGGACGCCGAGGAACTCGACCAGCGAGGCCCAGAAGCCCTCGACGTCGTCGACCGACCACCGCCACAGCTCGGAGTAGTCGCCGAAGCCGAGCCCGTGCGTCTCCTCGAGCCAGCGGCCGTAGCGCGTCAGCGTCGTCCGGTCGATCTGCGCGTCGGACGGCGTCCACAGGAGCTCGGGGCCTGCCACTCACGGAAGTATCGCTGACGGAACCTCCGGCGGGGAGCACCCGGTTGCGGAATGATGCCCGCGTGAGCACGCCGACCGCCGAGCTCGAGATCCACGCGCCGTTCCCCGCCACGGTGATCGCGATCGCCCACGAGGAGGGCGAGCAGGTGCCCGCCGGGCGCGGCGGTGCTCGTGCTCGAGGCGATGAAGATGGAGCACGAGATCGTGGCCGAGTCGGGCGGGGTCGTGCGGCGGATCGAGGTCGGGGTCGGCGATGCCGTGGTCGAGGGGCAGCGGCTGGCGGTGCTCGGCGGTGTCGGGTCCGGCCCGACCGGCGACGGTGGGGGCGATGAGATGCACGAGCCGGAAGGAGTCGCCCGGGAAGACCTCGACGTGGTGATCGCCCGCCATGCGCTCGGACTCGATGACGCGCGTCCCGAGGCGGTCGCCAAGCGCCATGACGCCGGGCGGCGCACCGCCCGCGAGAACCTCGCCGACCTCGTCGACGAGGGCACGTTCGTCGAGTACGGCCCGCTGCTGTTCGCCGCCCAGGAGCGCCGCCGCTCGCGGGAGGAGCTGATCACCCGCACGCCCGCCGACGGGTTGGTGGCCGGCGTGGGCGACATCGACGGGAACACGGCCGTCGTCATGTCCTACGACTACACGGTGCTCGCGGGCACCCAGGGGATGCGCAACCACCAGAAGAAGGACCGGCTGTTCGAGCTCGCCGAGCGCCGCCGGCTGCCGGTTGTGCTGTTCGCCGAGGGCGGGGGCGGCCGGCCGGGCGACGTCGACTGGCCAATGGTGGCCGGGCTCGACTGCCGGGCATTCCATCTGTTCGCGCGGCTGAGCGGGCTGATCCCGCTGGTCGGAATCGCGTCGGGCTACTGCTTCGCCGGCAACGCCGCGCTGCTCGGCTGCTGCGACGTCGTGATCGCGACCGAGGACGCGAGCATCGGGATGGGCGGACCGGCGATGATCGAGGGCGGCGGGCTCGGGGTCCACGAGCCGCAGGACGTCGGCCCGATCGACGTCCAGTACGCCAACGGCGTCGTCGACCTGCGGGTGGCCGACGATGCCGCTGCGGTTGCCGTGGCGCGGCGGTACCTGTCGTTCTTCACAGCGGCGGCACCGCAGTCTCCCCCGCGTGCGCGCGAGGCTGACGAGCGGCTGCGCGCCCTGATCCCGGCCAACCGCAAGCGCGTGTACGACGTGCGCACTGTGATCGATGCGCTTCTCGACGACGTGCTCGAGCTGCGCCGCGGGTTTGGCCTCGGGATCGTGACCGCGCTGGCCCGCGTCGACGGCCGCGCGCTCGGCGTGATCGCCAACGACCCGTCGCACCTCGGCGGCGCGATCGACGCCCACGGAGCCGACAAGGCTGCGCGCTTCATGCAGCTGTGCGACGCGTTCGGGCTGCCGCTGCTGTTCCTGTGCGACACCCCGGGCTTCATGGTCGGCCCGGCGGCTGAGCGCACCGCGACGGTCCGCCACTTCTCGCGCATGTTCGTGGCCGGCGCCAACCTCACCGTGCCGACCGGGACCGTCGTGCTGCGCAAGGGCTACGGGCTCGGCGCCCAGGCGATGGCCGGCGGCGGCTTCAAGGCCCCGCTGTTCACGATCGGCTGGCCGACCGCCGAGTTCGGCGCGATGGGCCTCGAGGGCGCCGTCCGCCTCGGAATGCGCCGTGAGCTCGAGGCGATCGAGGACGAGGACGAGCGCGCCCGCGTGTTCGAGACGACCGTCGCGGCCGCCTACGAGCGCGGCCGCGGGGTCAACATGGCCGCCTACGGCGAGATCGACGACGTGATCGACCCGGTCGACACGCGGCGGTGGATCGCGACGCTGTTCGCGTCCGGTCGCGGTGCTCGTGATGGTGCGGCGCCCAGTCACGCCGGCGCGCCCGGCGGCAAACGGCGGCCGTTCATCGACACCTGGTGAGAAAAGACCTGAGCACCGGCGGTCTGCCACGGGCAGAGTCGCCAGCCCGGGGCACCGCCGGAGCTCAGGAAGCGGGGAGGAGTCGTTCTCCCGCCTGGCGACGAGGCGCACGTTCGTCGCCCTGACAACCCTAGGAAGTCGTCTGTCAGCTCACCGTAAAGAACCGGCGGGAAGGGCCGCCGGGGCCGGCGAGACGTCGACCGCCGGCAGCCCGACGATCACCTCGAGGCCGCCGTCCGCGGGGGCCCGGAGGTGCAGCTCCCCGCCCGCCGCCTCTACCACCGAGCGGACGATCGACAGGCCGAGGCCGAAGCCGTCGCTCCCGCGGTCGAGGCGCCGGAACGGCTGGGTGAGCGCCTCCACGTCGTCGGCGGCGATCGGCGGACCGCCGTTGCTGACGAGCGCCATCGCGCGGCCACGGTCGGTCCACGTGCGGACGAGCAGCTGGCCGTCGGGCTCGTTGTGACGGATCCCGTTGTCGATCAGGTTGGCGATCATCCGCTCGAGCAGCGCGCCTGTCCCTCGCGTCCACGCCGGCTGCAGGTCGGTCTCGATGCTCACCTCGGCCGCGCGCGTCCGCACCCTGAGGTCGGTGATGCAGTCGGCAGCCAGAGCCGCCAGGTCGAGCTCGTCGCTGCCCGGCCTGCCCGCCTCGCTGCGGGCCAGCGTGAGCAGTCCCTCGATCAGCCGCTCGCAGCGGTCGATCGTCTCGCGGATCGCATCGCCCATCGCCCGCAGCTCGTCCCGGCTCGCGTCCGGGTCGGCCAGTGTGACGTCCACCTCGGTGCGCATGATCGCGAGCGGCGTGCGCAGCTCGTGCGACGCGTTGGCGACGAAGTGGCGCTGGCTGGCGAACGCGGAGTCGAGCCGGCCGAGCATCCCGTCGAACGTGTCGGCGAGCTCCTTGAGCTCGTCGGCTGGGCCGATCAGCCCGATCCGCTCGCCGAGGTTCTGACCCGAGACGCGCCGCGCGGTCGCCGTGATGTCCCGCAGTGGGCGCAGCGCTCGCCCGGCCAGCAGCCAGCCGGCGCCGACGGAGAGGACCGTCATGGCCCCCAGCGCGGACAGGTACTCGGCGACCAGCTCGTCGAGCGCGTCGTTGCGCAGCTGGGTGCGCACGGCATCGGCGACCTTCGCCTCGGCCGAGCCGGGGGTGAACCGGAGGTGGCCGTAGAACGGCGGGCCGAGCGGCGGCGCGATCCCGAGCTTGCGCAGCGCGCCGCGGTAGTCGAGGCGCGTCTCGAGGTTGTGGCGCACGAGCAGGTAGCCGATCGTCAGCAGCACCGCGCCCGTGAGCAGGAACATCACCCCGTAGACGAGCGTCAGCCGCAGCCGGATCGTCGGCGCCGGCCAGCGCAGGCGTCGGAGCGCCCGGCCCATCACGTCATCCGGTACCCGACTCCGATCACGGTCTCCACCAGCGGCGGGTCGCCGAGCTTGCGGCGCAGGGTCATGATCGTCATCCGGACGACGTTGGTGAACGGGTCGATGTGCTCGTCCCACACCCGCTCGAGCAGCTGCTCGGCCGACACGGTCGAGCCGTCGGCGGCCATCAGCGTTTCGAGCACGGCGAACTCCTTGCGGGCCAGGTCGATCGGCCGCCCGGCGCGGGTGAGCCGGCGACGCGCCGGGTCGAGCTCCAGGTCACGGTGGCTGAGCACAGGCGGGCGGCTCGGCGCGGCCCGCCGAGCGAGCGCGTGGATCCGGGCGACCAGCTCAGCGAACCGGAACGGCTTCGGCAGGTAGTCGTCGGCGCCGAGCGACAGCCCTTCGACGAGATCCTCGAGCGCTCCGGCGGCGGTCAGCATCAGGATCCCCGTCTCCGGGCGCTCGCCGCGCACGGTCCGGCACACCTCGTCGCCGTGGAGGCCGGGGAGATCACGATCGAGCACGAGCACGTCATAGCGCACCACGCGCGCCTTGACCAGGGCGTCGGAGCCGTCCGGAGCCACGTCGACGGCCATCCCCTCGCGCCTCAGACCGCGCGCGATCGCCTCCGCCAGGCGGCGTTCGTCCTCGGCGATCAGTACCCGCACCAGCTGAACGATGACGGTCGTGGCGTAAGCGCGGCGTAAGACCCGTTCCGTCATCCTCTGTACACACCCGTTCAGGATGACACCGAACGACGTGACACCGATCCATGCTACGGTTGTGTAGGTAATGCCGACGGCACAAGAGAACCTGATGGCGGCGGGGCTGCGGGCGCTCAACCGGCTCGCCTCCTCCGACCTTCTCGACCGGCTGGGTATTCGCGGTCAGACCGAGCGCTTCCTCCACGGCGCCTCGAAGACGACGGCCCGCGCGGGGCGTACGTTCGCCGCCGCGCAGAAGCTCTCCCGGCCCGCGCGCCAGCCGCGGCGCGGCCCCGCTGACCTGTTCGACCTGACCCCGACCGACGAGCAGCAGATGCTGCAGGAGTCGGTCCGCAACTTCGCCCAGGGCCGGCTGCGGCCGGCCGCCGAGGCCGCCGATGCCGCCTCGCAGGCGCCCCGCGAGCTGCTGACGCAGGCCAACGAGCTCGGGCTGACGATGGTCGGCGTGCCCGAGGAGCTCGGCGGCGCTGTCGAGGAGCGCTCGGCCGTCACCTCGGTGCTGATGAGCGAGGCGCTGGCGCTCGGCGACATGGGCATCGCGGTCGCCTGCCTGGCCCCGGCCGGCGTGTCGACCGCACTCGGCCTGTGGGGCGACGCGGATCAGCAGTCCACCTACCTGCACGAGTTCGTCGGCGACGACGTGCCGGCCGCCGCGCTGGCCGTGCTCGAGCCCCAGCCCCTGTTCGATCCCTTCCGTCTGCGCACGACCGCGCCGTCAGTCGGGCGGCGACTACGTGCTCGACGGCGTCAAGTCCCTCGTCCCCCGCGCGTCCGACAGCGAGCTGTTCATCGTCGCGGCCGATCTGGCTGACCGCGGTCCCGCGCTGTTCATCGTCGAGCCGGGGACGCCGGGCATCACCATCGAGCCCGAACCCGGCATGGGCATCCGGGCCGCCGCGACGGCGTGCCTGCGCTTCGACGGCGTCGCCCTCCCCGCCGGCGCCCTGCTCGGCGACGGCGATCCCGACGTGTACCGCGACTGCGTGCAGCTCGGCCGGCTGGCCTGGTGCGCGGTCTCCGTCGGTACCGCCCAGGCCGTGCTCGACTACGTGATCCCGTACATCAAGGACCGCTCCGCGTTCGGCGAGCCGGTCTCGAGCCGCCAGGCCGTCGCGTTCACCGTCGCCAACATGGCCATCGAGCTCGAGGGCATGCGCCTCGCCACCTACCGGGCCGCCAGCCGCGTCGACCAGGGACTCGAGTTCGCCCGCGAGGTGACGCTCGCCCGCCGCCTGTGCGCCGAGCGCGGGATGACGATCGGCTCCGACGGCGTGCAGATGCTCGGTGGCCATGGTTTCGTCAAGGAGCACCCCGTCGAGCGCTGGTATCGCGACCTGCGCTCGGCCGGCGTGTACGAGGGAGCTTTGCTCGTCTAGTGCACCGATGCCGATCAATCTCGAGACACCCAAGAAGTTCCGCACGCTCGTGGCCCAGTCCCATCAGGTGGCCGCCGAGGTGTTCCGGCCGATCTCGCGGAAGTACGACCGCGCCGAGCACGAGTACCCGAAGGAGCTCGACATGCTCGCCGCCGTGATCGACGGGATGAACGAGAGCGGCGCGCTGGAAGGCGCCGGTGCGGGTGCCGTCGGCGGCGGGTCGAACGGGTCCGGCTCGAACGGCTCCAAGGCCAACCCCGAGAGCACCCGCAACGGCTCGAACATGGCCAGCCTGCTCGGCCTGATCGAGCTGTGCTGGGGTGACGTCGGCCTGCTGCTGACGATGCCCCGCCAGGGCCTCGGTCAAGCCGCGATCGCGGCGGTGGCCGATGAGGAGCAGCTCAAGCGGTTCGGCGGCAAGTGGGCGGCGATGGCGATCACCGAGCCCGAGGCGGGCTCGGACTCGGCGGCGATCCGCACGACGGCGAAGCTCGACGAATCGGATCCCGACCACCCCGAGTACATCCTCAACGGCGAGAAGATCTTCGTCACCTCAGGTGACCGGGCCGAGCTGATCGTCGTGTGGGCGACGCTCGACCGCTCCCAGGGCCGCGGAGCGATCAAGTCGTTCGTCGTCGAGCGCGACAACCCCGGACTGAAGCTCGACCGGCTCGAGCACAAGCTCGGGATCCGCGCCTCGGACACAGCCAACTTCGTGCTTCAGGACTGCCGTGTCCCCAAGGAGAACCTGCTCGGCAGCCCCGGCATCGAGACCAAGGGCGGGTTCGCGGGCGTCATGCAGACGTTCGACAACACTCGCCCGCTGGTGGCCGGGATGGCGATCGGCGTGGCCCGGGCGTGCCTCGACCGCACCCGCGAGCTGCTCGCCGAGGCCGGGATCGAGATCGGCTACGACGCCCCGCCCCACACCCAGACGGCCGCCGCGTCGGAGTTCATCGCGATGGAGTCCGACTGGGAGGCCGCCCGCCTGCTCACGATGCAGGCCGCGTGGATGGCCGACAACCGCAAGCCGAACTCACTCCAGGCCTCGATGGCCAAGGCGAAGGCCGGCCGCGTCGGCACCGACATCGCCCTGCGCTGCGTCGCGCTGGCCGGGGCGGCCGGCTACGGCGAAGGTGAGCTGCTCGAGAAGTGGGCTCGCGACGTCAAGATCCTCGACATCTTCGAGGGCACCCAGCAGATCCAGCTGCTCGTGGTGGCCCGGCTGTTGCTCGGCAAGAGCTCGGCTGAGCTCAAGTAGCCTTCGTCACGGCCCGGGCCTCGCCCGCCGGGACGCGGCCCGGGTCCGTACGCTGGACCGCGTGACCGACCACGCCCTCGCTCAAGCTCCGCGCGAGCGGTTCCGTGCGGGACTGCGCGCCGGGGCCCCGTTTGCGATCGCCGGCGTCCTGTTGTCCGCGTCGTTCGGTGTCGTCGCGCGCCAGGCGGGGCTGTCGGCCGCCGCAGCGATCGCGATGTCGGTCGTGGTGTTCGCCGGCTCGGCGCAGTTCGCCGCGGTCGCGATCATCGGCGCCGGCGGGTCGCTCGGAGCCGCTCTCGTCGCGGCGGCGCTGATGAACAGCCGGTTCCTCGCGATGGGGATCGCGCTCGCCCCGTCGCTGCCGGGCGGCCCGCTGAAGCGTGCGGCCCAGGGACAGGCGATCGTCGACGCGTCGTGGGCGATGGCACTCCGCGACGACGGCCGCTTCGACCGCTTCTTCCTGTTCGGGGCGACCGCGATCCAGTACGGGACCTGGGCCGCTTGGCACCGTGCTCGGCGTCGTCGGGCGCAGCCTGATCGGCGACCCGAACCGGTTCGGGCTCGATGCCGTGTTCCCGGCGTTCTTCCTCGCGCTGCTGCTGTCCGAGGCGCGCCATCCGGCCAGCCGGGGCGTGGCACTTGCCGGTGCCGCGATCTCGCTCGCGCTGACGCCGTTCACGCCCGCCGGGGTGCCGATCCTGGCGGCGAGCACGGCAGCGCTGTGGGGCCTTCGGAGCCGGCCCCGATGAGCACGGCCTGGGAGCTCGTCGCCGGCTGCGCGGTCGTCACGTTCGCGATCAAGGCGGCCGGTCCGGTCGCCCTCGGCAGCCGCGAGCTGCCTGCCTGGTTCGGGTCGGTCGTGATGCTGATGGCGCCCGCCCTGCTCGCCGCGCTGGTCGCGACTCACAGCCTCGCCAGCGGCCGGCACCTCGGGATCGGCGCTCAGACGTTCGGAGTGCTCGCGTCCGCGGGCGTGATGTGGAGGACGCGATCGATCCCGCTGTGCGTGCTGACCGCCGCGGTCCTCACGGCGCTGCTCCGAGCGCTGTGACCGGGCTCAAGCGTCGCGCAGCGTGAGCACCAGCCCGCCGGCCAGAAGTGAGGCCGCGGCCCACACGGCGAGCACGCCGAGGCCCGCCCATGGCGCGATCGGCAGGCTGCCGGAGGTTCGTCGTCGCCTGGATCGCGAGTCCGGCGCTCATCGGGCCGATCTGCTCGAGATGGCGCTCCAGGTGCGGGCTGGTCACGAGATGGGCGAAGATCGGGAACAGGTACAGCAGCCCGAGCACGATCCCGACCGCGATCGTGGGGTCGCGCACGGCGGTGGCGATCCCGAGGCTGAGGAGCGCGATCAGCGTCAGGTACAGCACCGAGCCGGCGGCCGCGCGCAGCGTGGCACCGTGGCCGAGCGACACGAGTGGGTAGCCGTGGGCGGCGGTGAACCCGCCTGCAGGCAGGATCAGCCGCCCGGCGAGCACGCAGCCCAGCACCGCGACCGCTCCGGCCGCAAGCGCGAGCGCGCTGAGGACGCCCGCCTTGGCGGCCAGCATCGCCGTCCGGCGGGGCATCGCGGTGAGCGTGGCGTGGATCATCCCGGTGCCGTACTCGCCGGTGATCGTCAGCACCGCGAGGATCGCGACGATCGCCTGCCCGAGGTACACGCCGCTCAGGCTGAGCCTGGTGACGTCCTGGGCCGCACCCGCGGAGGCGTAGGTGCTCGCGCCGGTGACGACGCCGCTGAGCGCGACGGTCAGCGTGACCGTGCCGAGCAGCAGCCATCCGGTCCCCGAGACGGTCCGCTGCTTGGTCCACTCGGCATGTAGCGCGCGGCTCATGCGTCGCGCGTCCGGAGCACGCGGCGCGCGACCAGCAGCGCGACCAGCGCGTACCCGGCGAGTACGGCCAACCCGACACCGGGCGCGAGCGGGTAGAAGCCCTCGGACGGCGCGTACAGGTAGGAGACCTGGTGATACTGCCGTTGCGTCTGCTCGACCGCGAACGCAGCGGCGGGGGTGATCCGCATCAGCCACTGTGCCGCGCCCACCGGCAGCGCCGCGGCGAACGCGAGGATGTAGGGCAGGACGATCAGCGCGATCACCGCGGTGACCGCCCCGGCCCCGCGGCGCAGCGCTGTCCCGAGCGCGAGCGCGAGCACCGCGGCGAGCGCGACGAGCGCGCCAGTCCCCAGGATCACGCGCAGCTGGGTGAGCGTGCCGGTCGGATAGACGTAGTTGCCGTTCGCGCGCAGGATGTGGTTCCCGAGCGGGATCGAGATCGCGGCCGCGGCCGCGCCCGCGACGAACGCGACCGCCGCGATGACGACCGCCTTGGCGATCAGCACCCGGCCGCGGCGGGGGCTGGCTATCAGAGTCGTATGGATCAGACCGCGGCGGTACTCGGTCGTGACGAACATCGCGCCGAGCACGATCATCACGATCAAGCCGACGAACACGCCGGTCAGGGCGTTGCGGTCATCGTCACCGATGCCGACCGCCGGAGCGATGTCGCCGGACCCCGTGATCGCAAAGCCGGACCCGGAGCGACGGGAGCCGACCGAGCTCAGCGTGGAGGACAGCTGATAGTCGCCCACATTCCGTGCCGCCCAGCCGCCAGGCGACCATCCGCCCTGCAGCTCGGGGGCGGCGAAGGTGGCGGTTGCGCCCGTGGCGATGCCGTCGCTGCCGGGCACAAGGGCCAGCGCCGTCGGCGCCGTCGGCGGGGAGGTGACGAACAGGCCGCCCTGGATGACGCGCGGCAACCCCGCCAGGCGGGCGGAGCCGATTCTCGTCCACGTGCTCCCGTCCGCCGACGCGTAGCCGGTCAGCGTGCTGCCCGACCGGGTGAGGCGCAGCCAGCGGGCCGAGCCTGCCGTTGCCGGGAGGCCGGCGATGTCATGCGTGTAGTCGTACTGCAGCCGCACGCCATGAGCGCCGGTGAGCATCACCGCGGCGTATGCCGATCCCGGCGTGGTACTCGCCGTGAGGATCACACCCGCCTTCGCCCACGGCTGCACGGGGCCCGACGCGCCGGCCATGTCGGCGACGCTGGCTGAGTTGCCGTTGCCGGACTGGATCCGGCCGCTCAGCCCGCCGACGCGGACCGTGATGCTGCCGTCGCCGGTCAGGGCGCGATGCACGAACGAGTACGTGTCGGTCACCGCCTCGCCGCCCGGACCGATCGGCACTGCCGGGTGGGCGGGGCCGCAGGTGGCCGCCGACGGGCCGGTGCAGATGCCGGTCTCGTGCCGGAAGGTCCCGAGGTAGGCGAACAGGACGATCAGGATCCCCGCCGACAGCGCGGTGATCACCCAGCCTCGCACGGTCCGGAACTTCGTCCACTCGGCGTGCAGCAGCGGCACGAAGCCGTCATGGCCTGCCGACAGGCGCGAGCGGTATGAGGTGGCCGTGGCGGTCATCGCGTCACCCCGGCCGCCTGGCTTCCGATCTCGGGCCCGGCGGCGCGGAACTCGACCGCGTCGCGGGTGAGCTCCATGTAGGCCTCCTCGAGGGTCGAGCGGTGCACGGCCACCTCGGAGAACGGGACCGAGCTCTCACCGAGCAACTCGACGATCCGCTCCGACGCGAGCCCCGAGACGGTGAGCGTGTCCGGGCCCGTGGCGGCCACCGTCGCGCCCGCGTCCGCGAGCGCGCGCATCGCCTCGGTCCGCGCGGTCGTGCGCAGCGTGACCCGGCCGGCGGAGGCGGCCGTGATCAGCTCCGCCACGCTGGTATCGGCGACGAGCCGGCCGCGCCCGATCACGACGAGATGCGTGGCCGCGTCCTCGAGCTCGCTCATCAGATGGCTCGAGACGAGCACCGCGCGGCCCTCGGCCGCGAGTGAGCGCAGGAAGCCGCGCATCCACACGATCCCCTCCGGGTCCATCCCGTTGAACGGCTCGTCGAGGATCAGCACGGGCGGGTCGCCGAGCATCGCCGCGGCGATCCCGAGCCGCTGACGCATCCCGAGCGAGAACCCGCCGGCCTTGCGCCGCGCGACCGCGTCAAGCCCCGCCTCATCGATCACCTCGTCGACCCGCCCGGACTTCAGCCCCTGGGAGTGGGCCAGCCACAGCAGGTGGTTGCGGGCGCTGCGGCCGGGCTGGAGCGCGCCGGCGTCGAGCAGCGAGCCGACGTGGCGCAGCGGGTTGCGGAGGCTCGCGTAGGCCTGTCCGCCGATCAGCGCGGTGCCCTGATTGGCCGCGTCGAGCCCGAGGATGATCCGCATCGTCGTCGACTTCCCGGCGCCGTTGGGCCCGACGAACCCGGTCACGCTCCCGGGCGCGACCGTGAATGACAGTCCGTCGAGCGCCACCGACTGTCCGAATCGCTTGCTGACGGCGTCGAGTTCGATCGTGGCGTCCATGGGCAGGAAAGCTAGGCGCCGCCGGGCGGTCTGTCATCGCGCCCGAGAGCCATCTTCGGCGTAGCTCGCACGAGCGTCACGGCGCGACGCATCCCCCGCGGGAGCTACGAGTGGATCGCTGGTGAGAGGGACGCCGGCGCGCCGGACAGCGGCGACAATGAGGTCGTGGTCGGAGCACAGACCTGGCACGGCGCGCGAGCGGCTCGCCGCCATGGCATCCCCTCTTCAGTTCTGGTCGGCGCCATGCTCGGCCTGTTCGCGGTCGTCGAGGCGGTCGTGCACGCGAGCGTCGGCGGCGTCAGCGCCCAGCGCGCGCTCGTGCTCTGCGTGCTCGCGCTCTCGATGACGCTGCCGCCGGCGTTCGTCTCCCCGCAGCCGGCCGCGGTGACGGTGGTGGCCGCCGGAGTCGTATCGGTCACGCTGTTCCACACGCTCACCGTCGCGGCGGTCCTCGCGCAGTTGATCGTGGTGCACCGCCTCGCGCGGGACGGCTCACCGCGGGGGGTCGCGCAGCCGATCGCGGTCTGCCTGCCGTTCGCGTATCTGGTGCTCGCCCTCGCTCGCCCGGTTCCGAGCGGCTCGGAGGCCGGCGTGCTGAGTGTGCTGCTGGCCTCGCTGGGCCCGGCCGCGGCGATCGCGGGGATCGCGCGGCAGGCGCGGGGCGAGGCGCGGCGGCACGACGCCGCCCGCCAGGCCGTCAGCGGCGACGTGCTCGAGCACGCGGCCCGCGGCGAGCGTGCGCGGATCGCCCGCGAGCTCCACGACGTCGTCGCCCACCACATCTCGATGATCGCGGTGCAGGCCGAGACCGCCCGGATGACCACGCCCGCGCTGCCGGCGGCGGGTGCTCAGCGGCTGCTGGCGATCGGCGACACAGCCCGCTCCGCGCTCACCGAGATGCGGCGGCTGCTCGGAGTCCTGCGTGAGGACGCCGATGCCGACGTGCCCGACCTGCGCCCGCAACCCGGCCTCGAGCAGCTCAACGAGCTCCTCGACCAGGCCCGAGATGCCTCAGGATCGGCCGCGCGTCTCATCCTCAGCGGCTCACCCGTCCCCCTCGGCCCCGGCGTCCAGCTCGCCGCCTACCGCATCGTCCAGGAGGCCCTCACCAACGCCCGCCGCCACGCTCCCGGCGCCGGCGTCGACGTCCAGTTGCAGTACGCCGAGCACGCGCTCACGGTACGCATCCGCGACAACGGCCCCGGGCCGCCCGGTGAGCTGCCGGTGGCCGGTCACGGGCTGTCCGGCATGCGCGAGCGCGCGGCCGCGGTCGGCGGCCGGTTGCGGACAGGCCCGGCGACCGGAGGTGGCTTCCTCGTCACCGCGACGCTGCCGGTCGACACAGGTGATCCGGGCGCGTGAGCACCGCCGCGTCCAGCATTCGCGTCCTCATCGCCGACGACCACGCGGTCGTGCGATCCGGGTTCGCCGAGCTCCTCAACACCCAGCCGGATCTGATCGTGGTCGGCACGGCCACGAACGGACGCGAGGCGGTGAAGCTCAGCCGTCAGCTGCGGCCCGACGTGATCCTGATGGACATCCGCATGCCGGGCATGGACGGGATCGAGGCGACCCGGCAGCTCGCCCGCCACGACCCCGACAAGCCCCGCGTGCTCGTCCTCACCACCTTCGACCTCGACGAATACGTCTACGACGCGTTACGAGCCGGCGCCAGCGGCTTCCTGCTCAAGGACGTGACCGCCGAACGGCTGATCGACGCCGTCCGCGTGATCGCCGCGGGCGAGGCGCTGCTGGCACCGGCGATCACCCGCCGCCTGATCGGCGAGTTCGCCCAGCGCCGCACGAGCGCGCCCCAGCCGCCGCCCGCCCTCGGCGAGCTCACGCCGCGGGAGACGGAGGTCCTGCAATTGCTGGCCACAGGGTTGTCCAACGCCGAGATCGCGGCGCACCTGGTCGTCACCGAGGAGACCGTCAAGACCCACGTCAGCCGCGTCCTCGGCAAGCTCGGCCTGCGCGACAGGACCCAGGCGGTGGTGGTCGCCTACGAGTCCGGCCTGGTCGTGCCGGGGGCACGGCGCGCCGGGGTGGAGTAGCGCCAGCGCCGGGATGGAGTAGCTGCTGATGGGGAAAATCGCCGTGATCCGCCGTAAAGCAAGATTAACCACTAACCGGTGGTCACGCCGTCGTGGCACCCGCCGGGCGGAAGGCCAAAGGCCTGGGTATCCAACGGGAAAAATAGGCCCGTTAGATACCCAGGCTCACAGAAACGGCCGCCGAGCGCCCCGTCGCCCGCCCCCGGTTCCCCGCCGGCCGGACGCAACGGTGTCAACGCTTCCTTTCCACCCGCCCGCGGAAGGCCGAAGGCCAGGACAACTAACGGCGGGATGTTCGTGACGGCGGCGGGGTCACCGTGGTGTGCGAATGGGTCGTTCGGGTGGTCTTGCCGTCGACGGTCGTGGTGCGGGTCGTCGTGGTCGTCGTCGTGATGCTCCCGTTGCCGGTGACCGACGACCGGGTCGACGAGTGCTGCGAGAACGACCAGCTGTGGACCGGGCGTGTGGAGGAACCGGCGGGGGCCGGCGTGTGTGCCGTGACGGGCTTCGCAAGTGGCGTGGGCGCCTGGCGTGTCGACGGTGTCGCCGTGGTCGCCGGGGTCCTCGTCTGTGGCGAGGAGTGTCGCGCTGGTGGACGCTGGGTCGCCGGGCGCAGCTGATCGACAGAGCCCAGGCGAGTCGGCGGACCGAGGCTCCACGGCGGCGTCCAGGTGGCGGCGAGCGCCGGAATCCCAGCCGGCACGAGCACTGCCACGCTCGCTCGCGGCGGCGCTCCGAACGTGTCAGCCCGCGTTCGGTGCGACGACGCGCACCCGGCCAGACCGGCGATCACGAGTCCGCTCACGAGCACGCGCGTGGCCGATCTCGCGTGCGCGACTCTCCGGTCAGAAGCCGGCAGTGCACGACTCAAACTGATGCCACGCATTGTCATGAGTACCCCAACGCGAACGCCCCACGCCCGCTGCTGAATCTAACAGACCGCCGGGACGCCGCCGGTCCAACTCAGCGACGTGGTTGCTCGACCGGCGGGTCCCGACGTTCAGGGAACGGCGGCATCGAGAAGGGGCCGGTGACCGCCCCGTCCCTCGCGACGGCGTGCTCACCATTGGTTCCGCCGTGTTCACCTCGCCACCAGCGGGGACCGGTGGAGATTTGGCTCCATATTGGGGCACAACTTCCACCGATCCCCGAGCCCGCGCTGCCGATCCTGATTCCGAGCGGGACCTGTGGATGTGGGTCGGGCAAACGGCGGCAAACGTCCGCCGATCAACTCGCGGCCCTCGCCCGGGACGCACCGCGGTCAGGCAGAGCACCTCCTCCGCGAGGCGTGCCCGGAGGCCGCGGCGCTGGGGTGCACGTCGCTCGCGCGCGACGCCGGCGAGCTCTTGGCGCAGGCGGCGCTCGGCAACTAGCTGTCCTTCGAGCTCGCACCGCCAAACCCCACCTCGTTCCCGTCGGGATCGCGGTAGATGAACTTGCGGACGCCGTTGTCGTAGGTCTCGGCCGCTGCCGGCTCCAGGCCGCGGCCGGCGATCGTGGCCGCGTACGCGTCGAGGTCGTCGAGGAAGATCGTGACCACCGAGTGGCCCGCGTCGTCGGCGTGCTCGACGATGTAAACCGAGCGATTGTCGGCGATCGTCCATACGGCCTCGGTGGCGTGCGGAAAGAAGGTCGGCTCGCCCAGCAGCTGCTCGTACCAGGCCAGCGCGGCTTGGAAGTCCCGCACCCGCAGGCCGGCGAAGAGGTGCAGCGACATCCCGGCGAGCCTAGCCGGGACGGGCTGAGGGCGACCCTCAGGTCGTCGTGCCACCGCCCGCCGGTGGCGCCCCGCCGGGCGCACCGGCCGGCCGCAGGAGGCTCGCGCACGAACGGCTCGCCGCCGTGAACTTCTTGTTCGTGCGGATCGAGGCGGGGAACGTTGGGCCGTTGCCGGAGAAGTTGGGGGCGGGCAGGTTGTAGCCGTGCTGGCGAACGCAGGTCGCGAAGTTCGTGATCGCGGTGTGGCTGAGGCGCGCCGAACCGGCGGGTGCCGAAGTTCGCCCCGCAGGCCTTGAACGCGGCCTGGTCCTTGGCGTTCGGTGCGCGGCGGGCGCCGCCGCCGAAGAACCCGCCGGTCCCGGGCACCGGCCGCGTCCCGGAGGCACCACCCACGCCGCCACGGGGCCGTGCCGGCAACGTCAAGCCGTGCTGCTTCAGGCACGTGACGAGCGCCGCGCGCCGCGCCGCGGACCCGGTTCCGGACGCCGCGGTGCCCGACGCGGTCGTGCTCGTCGATGAGCTGCTGCTGCCGCAGGCGGCGATCAGCAGCCCGGCGGCGATCGCCACCGAGACGCCCGCGCGCCGGCGGAGGGCGGGATGGGATGTGCGAGTCACAGGGTCCTTTCGGTCGTCATCAGCCGCCGCCCCCAGAGCCGAACAGCGAGTTCACGGCGGACTTGCCGCTCCCGCCGCCGGAGCCACCCCCACCCGAGCTCGCGCTGCCAGAACCCCACCGCCGCCGGAAGACGAGCGATTCCCCGAGTCGGTCACCGACGTTGCCTCGAGCGTCCCGCCGGTGCTGGTGACGCCCTGTACCACAACGGTGTCGCCCGGGCGGACGGCGTGGCGGGACACGCCGACGGTCTTCGAGACCTTCGTCACCCCGGACAGCGCGACCTTGATCGTGTTGCCGGAGACGTCGGTGATGTACAGCGCCTTCTTGCGAGATGTTGGCGACGGTGCCGAAGGTGGCTCCTGCGCCGCCTGACGCACGGCCGAGGAGTCCGGCCCCGCTGCCCGCGCGCCGCGCCGCCGGTGGCAGCTCGCCCCGAGAAGCGCCCAGCCGCCGCAGCCGGCGCCGGGGCCGGGCTCCCACTGCTCGACGACAGCTGGCCCTTCTCCACCCGCACGCCGGCGTAGAAGCAGGCGCCGCCGACGATCACGCCGAGCAGCAGCACGATCGGCCTGGGGAGGACGCGGCGCCGGGGACGGGACGGCAATCCGGGGGGCTCGTCCTCGTCGTAGCTGTCCCAGCGGCCGGCGTCTGCTTCGTAGGCGACGGTCGGCATCGGTGGCTCCTCCTCGGCGGGTGGGTCTCACGGGCTCGGTCATTCGAAGCGCAGCGCCTCGATCGGTCGCAGCCGGGCCGCGCGGCCGGCCGGATAGGTCCCGAAGAACAGGCCGGTGAGCACGGCCGCCCCGAACGCCAGACCGATCGAGTACGGGGCGATCACCGGCTGCACGCCGGCGATCCGGAACTGGCTGCCGACGACCCCGGCCAGCACCCCCGCCACCCCGCCGAAGAACGACACGAGCACCGCCTCCGCGAGAAACTGCACCAGGATGTCGGACCGCCGTGCTCCGACGGCCTTGCGGATCCCGATCTCCCGGGTGCGCTCGGTGACCGAGACGAGCATGATGTTCATCACCCCGATCCCGCCGACGAGCAGCGAGATCGCCGCGACCTCGCCGAGCAGCGTCGTGAACACCTTGCTGCTGGCCGTCGAGGTCTGGAGGATCGAGCTCTGGTTGATGACGTTGAAGTTGCTCGCAGTCGAGCCGGCCGACGGCGGCAGGAGCTGGTTGAGGATGTCGGTGACCTCGGTCTGCGCCGCCCCCAGCTGCCCGCGCGACTTCGCCTGCACGATGATCTGGTTGACGCTCCCGTAGCCGGTGAGCGTGTCCTGGACGGCGGTGAGCGGCGCGATCGCGACGTCGTCCTGGCGAGTCCCGCTGGTCGAGGGTGAGCGTCGCGTTGTAGCTGACGACGCCGCCGCTGCTCGTGCCGACGGGCGAGATCGCGCTCACGTGGGCGCCGAGCTCGACGCCGGAGAGCGCGTCGAGCGTGACCGTCGCGGACTGCCCGACCTTGATCTTGCTGATATCCGACTCGCTCAACGGGACCGTCATCGTCATCGTCCCGGAGCCGACGATCTCGGCAAACGCGGAGCTCGAGCCGCTGCCCGACGACGAAGCGGACGAGCCCGACGAGCCCGAGCCGCTCGTGGTCGCCCCGGACGACACCGAGTCGCCCGGTGACATGCTCGCCAGGGAGACGATCGTGCCGCCCACCGGCGCGTACAGCTTGGTCCTGGTCGAGCTGAGCTGGGCCGAGGTCGGATCGAGGCTCGCGAGCAGCTGGCCCTCGCTCACGCGCTGGCCGGCCGACACGTACACCTCGGCCAGCGTGCCGCTCGTCTGGAAGTTGACGTCGACGTCGGTCCCGGCTTGGAGGTTGCCGGTGCCGGTGACGGTCGACTGGACGACTCCGTCGGCCGCGGTCAGCACCTCGCGCGTGGTCCGCGAGGAGCTCGTCGGGGCCCTACGGCCAGCACGGCGAAAACGACCACGGCCATGGCCGTGATGGCCAGGACCGCCGCATACCAGGGGACTCGGGCCATCCGTGGGCGGTGCGCCGGGGGCACACGGACGTTCTAACGCTGTTCCCGTCAGCTCTGTGTAAGCGGCGGAAATGCTTACGAACGACTTATGTGGCGGGCCTCACAGAGCCACAGCCTCGCGCCTGAGGACATCCCAGGCCCGGCGCACATCCGCCTCGGTCGTGCGGTAGTGGCCGATCGCCAGGCGCAGCACGTATCGGCCGTTCAAGACCGCGTGGGAGATGAACATCTCGCCGCTCGCGTTGACGCGCTCGAGCAGCGCGCGGTTGCGGTCGTCCCCGCCCTCAAGGCGGAAGCAGACAACCGAGAACGGCCGCGGAGCGCACAGCTCCCACCCCGGCTCATCGGCGACCCACCCCTCGAACCGCGACGCGAGCCCGACCCCGCTGCGGATCGTGTCCTGCAGGCCCGCGCGCCCGAAGCAGCGCAGCACCGCCCACAGCTTGAGCGAGCGGAACCGGCGCCCGAGCGCGGGCCCGTACTCGCTCAGCGACAGCGCGTCCTCGCGGTCCGGCGTGCGCAGGTACTCCGGGACGACGCTGAAGGCGGCGCGCAGGTCATCCGGCCGCCGGCTCCAGAGCAGCGAGCAGTCCATCGGGGTGAGCATCCACTTGTGGGCGTTGACGACGAGCGAGTCGGCGCGATCGACCCCCTCGAACGCCCACCGGTGCTCGGGGCACACCATCGCGCTGCCGGCGTACGCGGCGTCGACGTGCAGCCAGGTGCCGTGCGCCGCGCACGCGTCGGCGATCGCGGCCACCGGGTCGACCGACGTGGTTGGGGTCGTCCCCACCGTGGCGACCACCGCGGCGGCGTCGCTCAGGTCGCCGAGGCGAGCGAGATCGAGCCGGAAGCCATCGTCGACCGGCACCTTGCGGAGCTCCATCGCGAGCATCCGGGCCGCCTTGTCGACCGACGAGTGCGCCTGCTCGGAGCACACCACGAGCCGCCGGCCGGTCGCCTCGCGGGCGGCGATGATCGCGGCCAGGGTCGACGTCGAGGCGCTGTCCTCGATGTGGCCGTGCCAGCCCTCGGGAAGTCCGAGCAGATCGGCCACCCATCCCAGCACGACCCCCTCGAGCTCGGTGGCGGCCGGGGCGGTGCGCCACAGGAACGCGATCGAGTTGAGCGTCGCGGCCAGCAGCTCGGCGAGGATCCCGGGCTCGGAGGCGCTGGTGGCGAAGTAGGCGAAGTAGCGCGGGTGCTGCCAGTGCGTGAGCCCGCGCAGCAGGATCTCGTCGAGGTCGCGCAAGACGTCCGCGAACGGCTCGCCCTGCTCAGGCGCCCGCCTGGGCAGCCGGTCGCGGATCTCTCCCGGCGCGGTCTGGGCGAGCACGGGCAGCTCCCCGACCCGCTCCAGATAGGACGCCGCCCACTCGAGTGCGGCTCGGCCGTCCTCGCGCAGGTCGGTCACGCCGTGGCTCCCGCCTCCTCGAACGCGTAGCAGACGCCGGTCAGCTGCTCCGAGATGTCCCACAGCCGCCGCCAGGCCGCCTCGTCGTAAGCGCGGCCGGCGGCCGTGACGACGTGCGGATGGCCGCGCTGCTCGAGCAGGCCGTCGGGCCCGATGAACGAGCCGCCCGGCAGGTCGGGCGCCGTCGCGGCGAATAGCGAGGGCAGCGCGCCCATCTCCGCGCTCTGCGCGACGACGCGATTGGTCACCGCCATCAGCGCGCGCTCGTGCCACGCCGTCGGCCCGGCGAACTGGAGGTTGGTGGCGGCATAGCCCGGGTGGGCAGCCATGCTCAGCAGCTCGGTCCCGGCCTGCGTCGCGCGCCGCTGCAGCTCGAAGCAGAACAACAGGTTCGACAGCTTCGACTGCCCGTACGCGAGCCAGTTGTTGTAGCGGCGCTCGCCCTGGAGGTCGTCGAAGCGCATCCATCCGATCCGGTGCGCGCCGCTCGAGACGGTCACCACCCGCGGCGCCGGCGCGGCCAGCAGTCGCGGCAGCAGCAGCCCGGTCAGCGCGAAGTGGCCGAGGTGGTTGGTCCCGAACTGGCTCTCGAACCCGTCAGCGGTCAGACGGCGCGGCGGGGCCATGACGCCGGCGTTGTTGATCAGCAGGTCGAGGCGATCGTGCTCGGCGAGGGCCTGCTCGGCGAACGCCCGCACCGAGCTCAGGTCGGCGAGGTCGAGCGGCCTTACTTCGACCTCGGCCGGCGGGACCTCTGCCGCGGATCCGAGTGGCGGCCTGCTCGCCCTTCTCCTGGTTGCGGCAGGCGATGATCACTCGGGCACCATGGCGCGCGAGCTCGAGCGCAGTCGCCGTGCCGAGGCCGCTGTTGGCGCCCGTCACGACGGCCAGGCGGCCGGACTGGTCGGGGATCTGAGCCGCGGTCCAGCCGGCCATCAGCCCTGGATCCTTCGGGCGACCGACTCGGAGTAGGCGTGCTCGCGGAACCGGAGCACAGGATCGTCGGACAGCTCGATCCCGTCCACCACCCGGGTAGGGTCGAACACGAGCACGTCGCCGCTCTGCTCGCGCTCGGTGTCGAGCCCGGTCAGCTCGATCGTCCCGGCATCGACCCGGCGGCGGTCCGACGGCCACACCGAGGCGGGGTCGTGCGGATTGTCGTCCTCGTCGGCGATCTGCAGCTCGAGCGTGAAGCGGACCCCGCCCTGCTCGGCCCGCCGGCGGATGTCCTCCTGGAGGTAGTCCGGGCCGCGGCGCTTGGCCTCGGAGGAGCCGAGCAGGGGCTCGGGCGACTCGGGCCGAATCGTGTAGCGGACCCAGCGGCCGCCGCCGGACGCGTCGACGAAGCGGAACGCGTGCACCGCGTAGTACGGCACCGAGGCGTAGCTGGCCGGGGGCCGGAGCGCCTTCGACGTTGCCCGGCAGGGTCGGGAGCAGCTCGGGGTGGCGGGTCAGGAACAGCGGCAGCCGCCACGCGATCGACGGCGACTTGCGCTGGGCCCGGAGCAGCTCGACGAACCCGGCCGGGCCGTGGAACGGGAACCGCGGCGCGGTCTGAGCGACGATGTCGGTCCGCTCGCCCCCGGGGAGGTAGAACTTGATCGCGAGGCCGCGGACGTCGAAGGCGTAGTCGGGGACGCCGGGATCGCCGCCGCCGTTCGAGAACCGGGCGGTGAGCGGAGTCGGCTCACCCTGCATGTGCGCGGCGCGCGTGAGCGCCGCGGCGTCCGGTTCGGCCGTGAACGTGCCAGTCAAGAGCGTCCCCTTGGCGTGGAGCGCGCGCGCTCCGGGGTGGCGCCCGAACAGGCCGGTGGCGGCATCGACGGCGTCGCTCGGGCTGGGCTCCATCAGCGAAGACCCTATCCCGTCTGCGTGACCCGGAACTCGATCCCGGCGCGCTGCAGCCGGGCGAGGAGCGCTTCCCCCATCGCCACCGCAGGCGTGAGCTGGCCGGCTCGGTCGGGCACGTCGTCGTGGGCGAGGCACAGGGCCGACTCGGCGAGCATCTTCGAGGTCTCGTCGTAGCCCGGATCGCCGCCCGAGACCTCAGTGATCGTCTGCGTGCCCTCGCACTCTGCGGCGAAGCGGACGTTGAACCAGGCCTTCTCGCGCTGCGCGGGTGTCGGGCCCGCGCCCGCGTCCTTGAGCTTGAGAAGCGCGGCGCGGGTCGGCGGCAGCTGGGCGAGCGCGATCGCGGCGCCCGCGCCGGCCACGAGCCCGGCCATCACCGGCAGGCGCTTGAGGACGAGGTAGTGGCTGTAGGTGAAGTCGGGGCCGTAGCGGTCGAGCGCGGCAGCCGAGCGCAGCACGGTCTGCGGGTCGATCGTCGGGAACGGCAGCACCCAGCCGCCCGCCACCGAGCTGCGGTGCGGGACCCCGGTGGCGCCGCGCACCCTCCGGCCCTGCGGGCGGTCCTCCTGGCGGCGCCGCTGCCGGGCCACGTCGAGGGTCTGGCGCACGCGCGCGAACGCGTTGATCGCCGAGTGATAGGTCCCGCCGGAGACCGTTCCGCCGACGCGGACGAAGCACTCGAGCTTGATCGGGGCGCCCTCGGGGAGCTGCCAGCACGGTGAACAGGGCTCCGAGGTCGTACGGGATCGAGTCGAACCCGCAGGAGTGGACGAGCCGGGCGCCGGTGCGGCGCGCCTCCTGGTCGTGGGCGAGCCACATTCGGTCAACGAACTCTGGTTCGCCGGTGAGGTCGACGTAGTCGGTGCCCGCCCGCGCGCACGCAGCCACGAGCGGCTCGCCGTACAGGATGTAGGGGCCGACGGTGGTGATCACGACCTTGGTCGACTCGGCGACCGCGGCGAGTGACGCGGGATCCTCGGCGTCGGCGTGGAGCAGGGGCAGATCGGCGCACGCGGGGACCGTTCGGGCGAGCGAATCGCGGACGTCCTCGAGCTTGCGCTGGTTGCGCCCGGCAAGCGCCCACCGCGTGTCGGCGGGCGCGTGGCCGGCCAGGTACTCCGCCGTGAGCCGGCCGGTGAACCCGGTGCAGCCGAACACCACGATGTCGAACTGGCGGTCAACCATCTGCGGGTCCAATCTCACGCGCCAGCGTGAGCGCACGCTCGGGATCGACGCCGGCCCTGGCGGCCAGCCAGCAGGACACCGGTGCGGCCACGCGCTCGGAGCTGTGGGCGGCTTCGCCGGCCAGGTCGAGCAGCTGCTTGAACTCGGCGGTGGTGGGCGCGTCGACGCCGAGCCTCTCGGCGAACGCGGCGAGCCATTGCGTGGCGTTCATCGGGCGCGGCACTCTACCTGGCGGGGGCCCGAAGCGGCGCGGGCACCGGCGCCGAGGCGCGCGCGTCGGGTCGTCGTTGGCAGAATGCCAACGCCACTCGACGAAAGGTCAACTGACAATGACAGTGCTGGATGGGAAGGTCGCGATCGTCACCGGCTCCGCCCGCGGGATCGGCCGAGCCACTGCGGAGCTGCTCGTCTCGCAGGGCGCGAAGGTCCTGATCAACGATCTCGACGGCGACGTCGCCGAGCAGACCGCGAGCGAGATCGACGGGGACACACTCGTGTTCGCCGGCGACCTCACGCAGGCGGACGTGCCCGATCAGCTCGTCCAGAAGGTGATCGACGAGTGGGGCCAGGTCGACATCCTCGTCAACAATGCCGGCTACACGCTCGACGCGCCGATCCACAAGATGAGCGACGAGTGGTTCCAGAGGATGATCGACATCCACTCGGTCGTTCCGTTCCGCATGTGCCGGGCTGTCGCTCCCCACATGCGCGAGCCCGCCAAGAAGGAGCGCGAGTCCGGCGCCGAGGTGTTCCGCAAGATCGTCAACGTCTCCTCGATCTCCGGCACGATGGGCAACGCCGGCCAGGCCAACTACTCCTCAGGCAAGTCGGCCGTGATCGGGCTCACGAAGACCCTGGCCAAGGAGTGGGGCCAGTTCAAGATCAACGTCAACGCTGTCGCGTTCGGCTACATCGAGACGCGCCTCACCGCCTCCAAGGACGAGGCGAACACGATGGAGATCGGCGGCGAGAAGGTCCAGCTGGGCATCCCCGACCAGCTCCGCGGGATGGCCCCGATGCTGATCCCGCTCGGCCGACCCGGCACCCCCGCCGAGGCCGCCGGCGGCGTGTTCTTCCTGTGCTCGCCGTGGTCGAACTACGTCCACGGCCAGGTCCTCAACATCACCGGCGGGCAGTTCGGCGGGATGGGGATGTAGCCGACTGATGGTGCCGAGCCCGCGGCCCGCGGCCGGCGGGCGCGGCGGGCTCGGCGACTACACCTTGTGTAAGCGCCCGATCCGGGCCGAGGCCGTGCTGGTGCCGTTGGCGTCGCTCGCGTTGAGGGTCACCGAGACCGACTCCTTGGCCCCGGCCGCGAGGGCCCGCAGCGCAGCGCCCGACAGCTTGAGCGTGAACGTGTCGCTCGCGCCGGCCGCGACCGAGCCTCGCGCCGTAGAGAGCTTGAACGTCTTGTGCTTCTTGCCGGACGTCGCCTTCACCTTGCCGGTGAGCTTCACGTTCGCGGCCTGATCGCAGTGGACGCCGAACTTCAACGTGCCCTTCTTGCCGTGCTTCTTGCTCGTCTTCAGGGGCACCCTGCTCGACTTGGCCTTGACGGTGCACGTCGGAGGCGGTGGTGGCGGCGGCGTCTTTGTGAACGTCGCGGTGACGGCCTGATCGCTGCTCATCGTCACCGAGCAGGCACCGGTGCCCGAGCACGCGCCGGACCAGCCGGCAAATGTCGAGCCGGTCGCAGGGGCGGCGGACAGCGACACGCTGGTGCCCGTGGCGAACGGCGCCGAGCAGCTCCCGGCCGAGCACGAGATCCCGGCCGGCGAGCTCGTCACGGTGCCGGACCCCGTGCCCGCGACCGAGACGGTGAGCGTCTGGCTGGTCGGTGGCGGCGGCGGCGCCGAGACCGTCACGGTCTGCGCAGGTGACGAGGAGCCGGCGAAGTTGCCGTCACCCAGGTACTGGGCGCTGATGCTATGGGTGCCCTTCGCCGCGTAGGTGACCGTGCACGTCGCCGCGGAGCCCGACAGCGCCTGCGCCGTGCAGCCGCCGATCGGCGTGCTCCCGTCCTTGAACTCGACCGCGCCTGTCGGGGCGGCCGGGCCGGCGTGCGCCGGGGTCACGGTGGCGGTGTAGGCGACGCTCTGGCCGGTCTGCGGCGCGGTGTTCGACACCGACAGCGTCGTGGCGGTCGCGTCCTTGGTCGTCGTGTACTGCAGGGTCCCGGTCGAGGAGGTGAAGCCGGAGCCGCCGGCCGGCATGTAAGCCGCCGCCAGCGTGCCGGGCGGAGATGAGGCCGTGAACGCGGTCTGGCAGGTCGCGGTGCCCGAGAGCAGCTGCACCGCCGTGCAGCCGGAGATCGGCCCGTGGCTGCTCGAGAAGGCCACGGTGCCCGTCGGCGTGCCCGAGGTGGCGCTCACATGCGCGGTCAGCGTGACGGTCTGGTTGGTCACGGAGCCGCCCGGCGGGCTCGCCGCCAGCGTGGTGGTCGTCGACGTGGAGCTCGGGCCCGAGTATTCGAGCACGTTGCCGTTCGTGTCGCCGGCCACGCAGAACGTCGAGCTCGTGCACGACACCTGCAGGCTGTCATAGAAGAACCCCGGGTCGATCCGCGTGCTTGGACCCCAGGTGCCGGAGTTGAGCATCGAGACGGACCCGTTGAAGCCGCCCGCGGTGCAGAACGTGGTCAGCGGACAGGAGACCGATTGCGCTCCTGACAGCAAATCGTTCGCGGCACCGCTCCAGTGCGATCCGTCGAACGTGAACGCGTTCTGGCTGGTGTCGACCGCCACGCAGAACAAGCTCGACGCACACGACACCCCGTCGAGCTGAGGAGTTGTCGATCGTCGTGCTCGAGCTCCACGAGCTCTCCGTTGAACGTGACCGCCTGGCCGGTGAACGACATGCCGCACAGAACGTGGGCGAGGTGCACGACATCCTTCGTGCCGCCCGACCCGAGGTTGTCCGCTCACCGCGCCGCTCCAAGTGGTCCCGTTGTACGTGAATGACAAACGGGCCATCGGGAGTGATCGCGATACAGAACGTGGAGGACACGCACGAGACGCCGAACAGCTGCCGGGTGGGTCAAGACCACGACGGGCGAGCCCCATGTGTCCCGTTGTACGTGACTGCGTTGCCTTCGTTGTCGACCGCCGCACAGAACGAGCTCGTCGGGCACGAGACGCTCTGCAGCTGGATCGTTCCGTCAACCCTTGTCGGCTGGCTCCAGGTCGTGCCGTTGAAGGTCAGCGCCCGCCCTCCCCCATCGACGGCAGCGCAGAACGTGGCCGAGGCGCAGGACACGGAGGCGATTCCGCCGCTCCCGATGAACGCGGTTCGTGACCAGGTGCTCCCGGTGTAGGTCGACGACGGCACCGCTCTGAGCGAGCGCCGTGCAGAACGAGCTGGTCGGGCAGGAGACCGAGGCGAACTGATCGTTTTCGACGGCCGAACGTACCTGGCGGGTCGACCAGGAGCTGCCGTTGAACGTCGCCGCGCCCGAGTTGATGTCAACGGCCGCGCAGAAGGTCGACGTCGGACAGGACACCGAGACTGCCGACTCGAGATCGTCGTTGACACGGCCGAGCCCCAGGTCGTGCCGTTGTACGTGAACGACTGGCCGGTGAACGAGCTGTCGGTGCCGATCGCCACGCAGAACGTGCTCGTGGCGCACGACACCGAGGCCATCTGGACGTTCGAGCCGGCTTCGAGCGGTTGGGGCGCGCTCCACGACGTGCCGTTGAACACAGTTGCGCCGGCGCTCGTCGCCGAGATCGTGTCGACCCCGGCGCAGAATGTCGACGACGTGCACGACACGCTGAGGAGCGCCCCGTTGCCGTGGCCGACGGCGGCCGGCGTCGTCCACGTGGAGCCGTTGAAGATCGAGTAGTCGCCCGCGTCGTCCGCCTCGAGGCAGAACGACGTCGACTGTGCACGACAGCGCAGTCGGGAAGCCGGCGGAGTCGACGGGCACGGGCGAGCTCCATGAGCTCCCGTTGTACGTGAGTACGTTGCCGTGCTGGTCGACCGCCTTGCAGAACGAGCTCGACACGCACGAGAGCACCGGGGAGCTGCCGTTGAACACGCCGAAGCCCGTGGTGTCGATCTTCGTCTGAGTGCTCCACGTCGAGCCGTTGTACGTCGTCGCGTCACCGGTCTGATCGACGGCAGCGCAGAACGCGCTCGACACGCATGACACCGCCGTGGAGTGGAACGCGGGGTCGACCTGAGCCGGCGATGTCCATCCGCTCGCGGATGCGGCTGAGGCGGACAGCCACAGCGCGACGAGCGCGCCCACGGTCGCCACCAACGTCCTGATCGCCCCCCAGCGAGAAATTGCAAGGTCAACCCGACACGATCCAGCCATCGTGCTCTCCTGATCCCCTCTGAAGATTGCCCTACCGCGGCGACGTGCGCATCGCCGCGGGCGCGAGTATCTACACACCGTTTATCGGTGTCAAGTACGTTCTCGACGGTCACTTTTATGCTTGCGTGGGGTCGGACCAGCGTCCCTGGGCAAGCCCGTGACGAAGGTCACCTTGCCGCGGCGTGCGCTGTGCCGCGCACTCTGCCCCCGGCGGTGTGAGGCTCACGCCGCCCGGAGCTCGTACTCGCCGGCGTCGAAGCGACGGGTGCGCAGCCACAGGCTCGACATGAAGCCCGGCCACCACACGCCGTTGCGGCCGTTGGCGTCCAGGTACCAGCTGCTGCACCCGCCCTCGTTCCACACGCTGTGCGCCAGCCGGCGGTCGGTCTGCGCCGCCCACTCGTCGTACACCGACCGCCGCACCTCGGCCACCCGCGCGCCGCGGCGGTCCATCGCCCGGATCGCCTGCAGCGCGTAGTTCACGTGCGCCTCGGTGGTGAAGATGATCGAGTTGTAGCCGCCGGCGCTGTTCGGCCCGACGAGCAGGAACAGGTTCGGGAACCCGGCGATCGTCGAGCCGAGGTACGCGCGCGGGCTCCCGCTCCACGCCTCCGCCAGTGTCTGGCCGCCGCGGCCGCGCACCCGGTGGAAGGCCGGGTTGTCGTGGACCTTGAAGCCGGTGGCGAGGATGATCGTGTCGAGCTCGCGCCGAGTGCCGTCGGCGGTGGTGATCGAGCGCCGGTTGATCCGCTTGATCGGGTCGGTGACGACCTCGACATTCGGCTGCGCGAGCGCCGGGTAGTAGCTGTCCGACAGCGTGATCCGCTTGCACCCGAGCGTGTAGCGCGGGGTGAGCTTGGCCCGCAGCTCGGGATCGGCGACCTGCGCGCGCAGGTGACCGCGGGCGATCCGCTCGAACTGCGAGGACAGGTTGCGGTTGACGATCGTGCCGAGCACGGTCGTCTCGTGGATGCGCGTAGATCAGCCCGCGGAGCGCGCGCTGGGTGACCGGCAAGCCGCCGGAAGATCGCCCGCTCGCGGTCGCTGACCCGCCGGTCGGGGTCGGGCATCACCCACGACGGCGTGCGCTGGAAGACGTGCAGGCGCCTGGGCAGCGGCTGGATCCGGGGGATGAACTGGATCGCCGAGGCGCCGGTGCCGATCACGGCCACGCGCTCGCCCGTCAGGTCGTGGTCGTGGTTCCAGCGCGAGGAGTGAAACGTCGTGCCCTGGAAGTCCGCCAGCCCGGGGATATCGGGGTCCGACGGCGGTGCTGAGGCCGCCCATCCCGCCCACGAGGACCTGCGCGGTCAGCTCGCCGCGCGCTCGTCTGCAGCCGCCAGCGGCCCGTCTCCGTCGTCCCATTCGGCTTCGGTGATCTCGTGGCCGAAGCGGATGTGGGGCATCACGCCGAACCGCTCCGCGCAGTCGCGAAGGTACGCGCGGATCTCCTCCTGGAGCGGATAGAACCGCGTCCAGTTCGGGTTCGGCGCGAACGAGTACGAGTACAGCGCCGAGGGGATGTCGCACTGACACCCGGGATATGTGTTGTCGCGCCAGGTGCCGCCGACCTCGTCGGCGCGCTCGAGCACGGCGAAGTCGGTGATCCCCTCCTGCCTGCAGGCGGATCGCCATGCAGAGTCCGGAGAAGCCGGCGCCGACGATGGCGACCCGATGATGCTCGTGGTGCGACTGCGGCGCTCACGGCGCGGTCCGCCGCGGCTGGGCGGGGTACGGGCGATCGGCGAAGTGCTCGGCCTCGATCCGGCCGAGCTCGGTCGCGGGCGGCTCGCCGAGCAGCCACTCGCGGGCGACGTCGAGCCAGGTGCCGGTCGCCCGGAGCGCTCCGAGCAGCCCGATCAGGAGCATCACCGCGCGCATCAGCACGAAGTGCTCGGCCGGCAGCTTCAGCGCCGTTGAACCCGTCGGCGCGGCGCATCGCGTTGTAGGAGCGCATCATCGAGCCGGTCACCGAGCCGTCGACGGTCACCGGATCCTCGACGAGCAGCCAGCCGAAGATCGTCTGGTAGTTCTCGAGGAACGGCTGCTCGAGGCCGGAGTCGGCGGGCAGCGCCCCGAGCCCGGCGATCACGTCGAACAGCGCCTGGGCGTCGTTCTCGTACGTCGCCCGCGTCGAGGCGATCAGCTGGCCGAGCTCGGCGTCGGAGAGGTGCTTGAAGAACCCGAAGTCGAGGAACGCCACCCGGCCGTCGGCGAGGAACAGCGAGTTGCCCGGGTGCGGGTCGCCGTTGAGCAGCCGGTGGCGGAGCGGGCCGTTGATGTAGAAGCGGATCAGGATCTCGCCGAGCCGGTCTCGGGCCGGCGGCGGGCTCGTCCCTGATCTCGGCGAACCGGCGACCGTCGACGAACTCCGAGACGAGCACCCGCTCGCGGCACAGGTCGGTGACGACGTCGGGCACGACGATGAACGGGTGGTCGCGGTAGGCGCGTGCCATCGCCCGGTGGTTCGACGCCTCGAGCTCGTAGTCGAGCTCCTCGGTGATCCGCTCGCGGATCTCCTCGGCGATCGCACCGGTGTCGATCCCGGGCGCGATCGTGTTCAGCATCTTCAGCCCGAGCCGCAGGTTCTGCATGTCGGAGTGGATCGCCTCGGCGATACCCGGGTACTGGACCTTGACCGCGACCTCGCGGCCGTCGGGCAGGGTCGCCCGGTGCACCTGGCCGATCGACGCCGACGCGATCGGCGTCTCGTCGAAGTCGGCGAAGATGCGCGCGAGCTTCTCCCCGAGGTCCTGCTCGATCACCTTGCGGATCGGCCTGAACGACACCGGCCTGGCGTCGTGCTGCAGGCTCGCCAGGATCTCCTGGAACTGCGGGCGGATCTCCTCCGGCACGAGTCCGAGGTCGACCGCCGACAGCGTCTGCCCGACCTTCATCGCCGCGCCGCGCATCCCGCCCAGCACCTTGACGAGCGCCTGCGCCGACTTCAGCTGCTGGCGCGACGCCGCCTCGTTGCGCGCCTCCGAGCCGCCCCCGGCCCGCATCGCCCGCGCCGTCGCCTCCCGAGCGGCGACGCCGGCCGCCGTCCCGGTCATCGCGGCGGCCCGCCTCAGTCGCGAGCCCCGGACCTCGTCGTCGCTCAACTGCCTCCCTTTCGTCGCTTCGCTATGATCGGTGAACCGGTGCGCGGACTATACCATCTCGATCACGTGATCGATGAACCTGCGACCGTGGTCTCGTCCGAGCGGCGCATCACGCGGGCCGAGCAGCGGGCGGCGACGCGCCGGGCGCTGATCGAGGCGACTGCCGGCTGCCTCGTCGACGAGGGTTACGCCGCACTGACCACCCGCCGCGTGGCCGAGCGCGCCGGCGTCGCCCAGAGCACGTTGATGCACCACTTCCCGACTCGCGAGTCGCTGCTCGTCGAGGCCGTCGCCCTGCTGGCCACCCGGCTCGCCGAGGACGCCCTCGACGAGATCGACCTCGCCGCCCTCCACCGGCCCGAGCACCGCGAGGCCGTTCTCGACCAGGCCTGGCGCGAGTTCACCTCCTCCCAGGCGCTCGCCGCCGCCCAGCTGTGGATCGCCGCCTGGTCCGAGCCCGAGCTGGCCGCGACGCTCCGCGACCTCGAGCGGCGCCTCGGCTCGATCCTGCTCGCCACCGCCGCCACGCTGTTCCCCGCGCCGCCGACGACCCCCGTTCCCGGCGCTCCTCGACGCCTCGGTCACCCTGATCCGCGGCCTCGTGCTGGCGATCCCGGTGTCCGGGCGCGCGGTCGTCGACGCCCGCTGGGAGACGATCAAGCCGGTCCTGCCCGAGGCGGCGGGGCGGTTGATCGACGCCGGGTAGTCCGGGGCGGCGGTGCGCGGTCTCGTCATGAGCCTGGCGTTCGGGCATCCGTGAGGCGTGGCGACGGACCTCGGCCGGAACGGCAGTTGGCATCGAGTGGCCCGGGTTCCGGCGTTGAATTGTGGCCTGGGTATCTCGCGGGAAAATTGGCCCTTTAGTGTGGTCCTGGCCTTCGGCCTTCCGCGGGCGGGTGAACAGGACGTCACGCCACCGTTTCGTGGTCACTCTTGCGGTATGGCGGATCGACTCTTCCGTCCGGTACTCAGGCCGGGCCGGCGCGCCCGGCCGGCCGGGAACCGGGTGGCGGGCGATCGGCGGAGGGGCGCTCGCGGCCGGGAGCCGGCGGGCGCCCAGCGCCGGCGGTCCTCCCCGCAGCCGTTTCGGTGAGCCTGGGTATCTAACGGGCCTATTTTTCCCGTTGGATACCCAGGCCCTTCGGCCTTCCGCGGCGGGTGACATGACGCCGTGACACCGTTTAGTGGTTAATCCTGATTTACGGCGGATCACGGCGATTTTCCCATCGGATACCCAGGCTCACCAAAAACGCCTGCGGCGCCGGGGAGGACTGCGCCGGCCTCGGCGCGCCCCTCAGCGCCCCCGCCTGTGACGGCCTTTTCGTTACACGAGACGACCGCTGGTGGCACCGGGTAACGAAAAGGCTCGTGCGCTTGGGCTCGGCGACCGGCGAGCAGGCGGACGCCCGAAGCATCCGGTGGTCGGCGCGGCGCGTGTGGGCCGTGGTGCAGCTCGCGGCTCATCCCGGAGCCCGCACACCCTTATTGGCACCCTGCCAACTTTGCTAGCCTGGGCCGTGATGGGCAGCGCCCCGGCCCCACGCTGGCAACGGCTCGACCACGACGAACGTCGGGGGCAGATCCTGGCCTGTGCGCAGGCGGCTGTTCTCGGAGCGCAACTACGCGTCGGTGTCGACCGGGGAGATCGCGCAGGAGGCGGGGGTCGCGCGGGGGCTGCTGCACCACTACTTCGGGACCAAGCGGGATCTGTACCTGCAGGTGGTGCGGAGCCTGATGCGGATGCCGTCGAACCCGGTGCCGCTGCAGTCGCCGGGGCGGGGACTCGAGGCGATCATCGACGAAAGCGTCGACCGCTGGCTGACGATGCTCGAGCGCAACAGCGGCATGTGGCTGGCCGCGATCGGCGCGCGCGGGCTCGGGCGTGACCCGGAGGTCGAGGCGATCCTCGAGGAGGCGCGTGAGCAGGCCGCCGACCGGCTGATCGAGGCGCTCCAGTCCTACGAGGCCGCCCAGGCGCCGGCCGACCTCCGCGCGCTCGTGCGCGCATACTCGGGGTTCGCCGAGGCGCTGAGCATCGAGTGGCTCGAGCGCGGGCGGCTCACCCGGGAGCAGACGCACGCCGGGCTCGTGCAGGCGTTCCTCAGCATTGTGGGCGACGTCCACCGCGCCGTCGACCGGGTCAGCCCGACCGCAGGCGACGAGGCTCACCGCATGAGCGACGCGACGTACGTGATCGGCGTGGGCATGACGAAGTTCGACAAGCCCGGCACCAAGGACGGCGACTACCCCGACTGGGCCAAGGAGGCCGGCGAGAAGGCGCTCGCGCGACGCCGGGATCCCCTACGCAGCGGTCCAGCAGGCGTACGCGGGCTACGTGTACGGCGACTCGAGCTACGGCCAGCGGGCGATCTACCAGCTCGGCCTGACCGGGATCCCGGTGGTCAACGTCAACAACAACTGCTCAACGGGTTCGACCGCGCTGATGCTCGCCCGCCAGGCGGTCAAGGGCGGCCTCGTCGACTGCGCGCTGGCGATCGGCTTCGAGAAGATGGAGCGCGGGTCGCTGGGGGTCAAGTACACCGACCGCACCCCGGCGCTCGACAAGCACCTCGCGCGGATGTTCGAGCTGCGCGACCCGGAGGCCTCGCCGTTCGCGCCGCAGATGTTCGGCAACGCCGGGCGCGACCACATCGAGAAGTACGGCTCGAGGCCCGAGCACTTCGCGTGGATCGGCTGGAAGAACCACAAGCACTCGACCGGCAACCCGTACGCCCAGTTCCAGACCGAGTACACGCTCGACGAGATCAAGCAGGCACCGATGATCCACGAGCCGCTCACCAAGCTGCAGTGCTCCCCCACCTCCGACGGCGCCGCCGCCGTCCTCGTCGCCTCGACGCGGTTCGTCGACGAGCACGACCTGTGGAATTCGCCCCACCCACCCGTCGAGATCGCCGGCCAGGCGATGGTCACCGACCTGACCTCGAGCTTCGACACGAAAGCCGACTGCATCCGGATCGTCGGCTACGACATGAGCCGCGAGGCCGCCCGGCGCGCGTACGAGGAGGCCAAGGTGGGCCCCGAGGACGTGCAGGTCGTCGAGCTGCACGACTGCTTCAGCGCCAACGAGCTGATCACCTACGAGGCGCTCGGGCTCGCCGCCGAGGGCGAGGGCCACAAGCTCGTCGAGGCGCAGGCGACGACGTACGGCGGCCGGGGTCCGGTCGTCAACCCGTCCGGCGGCCTGATCTCGAAGGGACACCCGCTCGGAGCCACTGGGCTGGCCCAGTGCTCGGAGCTGACCTGGCAGCTGCGAGGTCAGGCGGACAGGCGACAGGTGGACGGCGCCACCGTCGCGCTGCAACACAACATCGGTCTCGGCGGTGCCGCCGTCGTGAGCATCTACAGAAAGGCCGCGTGAACATGGCGACCACCACTGAGCAGCACACCAACGGCACACCCGCGACCCAGGACGCGATCGCGGTCGAGAATCCCGCCACCGGCGGGACGATCGCAACGCTGCCGGCCACGAGCCTCGAGCAGCTGCAGGACATGGCCGCGCGCGGACGCCGTGCGCAGCCCGCCTGGAACGCGCTCGGCTTCCAGGGCCGGGCCAAGATCATGCGCCGGATGCAGAAGTGGGTGCTCGACAACGCCGACCGGTTCCTCGACACGCTCGTGTCGGAGACCGGCAAGACGCGCGAGGACGCGACGCTCGCCGAGCTCGGCTACGCCGCCAGCTCGTTCGGGTTCTGGGCCAAGAACGCGGCCGGCTACCTCGCCGACGAGAAGATCAAGACGAGCTCGCCGTTCCTGCTCGGGCGCAAGACGATCGTCCGCTACCAGGCCGCCGGCCTCATCGGCGTGATCGGCCCGTGGAACTATCCGTTCACGAACACGATCGGCGATGCGATCCCGGCGCTGATGGCGGGCAACTCCGTCCTCGTGAAGCCGAGCAGCGTCACCCCGCTCACGTCGCTGCTGATCGAGGAGGGGTTCAAGGAGTGCGGGCTCCCCGATGACGTGTTCCAGGTCGTCGTCGCGCGCGGGCCGCTCGGACTCGACCTGATCGACCTCGTCGACTCGATCATGTTCACCGGCTCGACGGAGACCGGCAAGATGGTGATGGAGCGCGCGGCACAGACGCTCACGCCCGTGTCGCTCGAGCTCGGCGGCAAGGACCCGATGATCGTGCTGAAGGACGCCGACCTCGAGCGCGCCTCGAACGCCGCGCTGTTCTGGTCGATGCAGAACACGGGCCAGACGTGCATCTCGGTCGAGCGCGTGTACGTCGAGGCGCCGATCTACGACCAGTTCACCACGCTCGTGCAGAAGAAGGCGAGCACGCTGCGCCAGGGTGTGCCGGGCGCGTTCGGCTCGGTCGACGTCGGCTCGTTCATCAACCCGCCGCAGATCGACATCGTCGAGGCGCACGTCAAGGACGCCGTCGCGAAGGGCGCCCGCCTGCTCGCCGGCGGCCACCGCGGCACCGGTGAGGGCGCGTTCTACGAGCCGACGGTGCTCGCCGACGTCGACCACACGATGGAGTGCATGCGCGAGGAGACGTTCGGGCCGACGCTGCCGATCATGAAGGTGGCCGACGCCGAGGAGGCGATCCGGCTGGCCAACGACTCGCCCTACGGCCTGCAGGCCTCCGTGTTCACCAAGGACATCGCCAAGGGCGAGCGGGTGGCCCGGAGCCTCGAGGCCGGTGCCGTCGTGGTCAACGACTGCAACGCCAACTACATCGCGCTCGAGGCTCCGATGGGCGGCTGGAAGACCTCGGGGATGGGCGTCCGCCACGGCCCCGAGGGGATCCGCAAGTACACCCACCGGCAGACGATCATGCTCACCCGCTTCGCGATGAAGAAGGACCTGTACTTCTTCCCGTACCGGTCGGGGACGAGCGGCTTCCTGCTCCGGCTGCTGAAGCTCATCTATGGGCGCGGAAAGCGCGACTGAGGGCGATGAACGCGTTCGAGGTCGTCACGATCGTCGTCAGCGTGATCGCGATCGCGCTGGCGGCGACGACGTACTTCAGGGTCAACCAGACGCTCGGCCAGCTCGGCCGGCAGGGCCAATCGTGGTTCGATCACCGCGAGGACGTCGACACGGCCGACCAGCCGAGCGAGGACGACCGGGACGACCCGATCCCCAAGCGGCCTCTCCGCGGGCGCCCGGACTGATCAGGCTCCCGGCCTACAGCCCCAGCGTCTTCCCGATGATGTCCCGCTGGATCTCGCTCGTCCCGCCGTAGATCGTCGTGACCAGCGCCAGCCGGACCTGGTGCTCCATGTCGTACTCGACCGCGTAGCCGTAGCCGCCCATCATCTGCATGCCCTCGAGCGTGACGCGCTTGGCCAGCTCGGTGGCCTTGAGCTTGCACATCGAGGCCTCGCGCGGGAACAGGGCGCCGGGGTTGGCGTCGACCCGGGCGGCGGTGTCGTACACGAGCAGGCGGGTGGCCTCGATCTCGGTGGCGAGGTCGGCGAGCCGGTGCTTGAGCGCCTGGAAGGAGCCGATCGGGCGGCCGAACTGCTTGCGTTCCTTGACGTAGGCGAGCACGTCCTCGAACGCGCGCTGCGCCATCCCCAGCGATTGGGCGGCGATGATCAGGCGCTCGTGGTTGAGGCCCGCCATCAGCTGGCGCCATCCTTCGTCCTGGCGGCCGACGAGCCTGTCTGCGTCGACGTGGCAGTCGGTGAAGAACACGTCGTTGACCTCACGTCCGGCCATCGTCTCGATCCCGTGGATCTCGATCCCGTCAGCGTCGGTCGGCACCGAGATCATGCTGAGGCCCTCGTGCTTGTTCTCGGTCCGGCTCGTCCGGCACACGAGCAGGATGTGGTCGGCGGCGTGGGCGCCGGTGATCCACGTCTTCTGGCCGTCGATCACGTAGCCGCCGTTCGAGCGCTGCGCCCGGCACGAGAGGCTGCCGACGTCGGATCCCGACTCGGGCTCGGACATCGCGATCGCCTCGACCCGGCCGCCCGCGATCCCCGGTAGGAGCTCCCGCTTCAAAGCCTCGGACCCGAACCGGTCGATGGCCCCCGCGGTGATCATGCTGACCGGGAAGAACCCCATCGGGATCATCCCGCGCGAGAACTCCTCGCACAGCAGGCACATGTCGACGGCGCCGCCGCCCGAGCCCCCGTACGCCTCTGAGATCGCCACGCCGAGCCAGCCGAGCCCGGCGATCCGCTCGTACAGCTCCTGGTTGTGTGGCTCGCGGCCGCCGTCGGTGAGCGCATCGCGTTGCTCGCGCGTGCCGCACTCGCGCCGGGCGAAGTCGCGGATCGTCTCCACGAACGCGCGCTGCTCGTCGGTCAGGCTCTGGATCGTCATCTCGCTCCTCGTCTCAGGTCCGCGGCAATCCTACTCCGGCCCCTGGTACATATGGTACGCTGTGCAGCTAACACGTATCACCCCCGCGTCGGCTCCATCCGCCGGCCACAGCCCCGGCCGCAGCCCCGGCCGCAGACGGACGTGAGCAACGGCCCCTTCCCCACCCAGGACGAGATCGACCGGCTGCTGGTCGGCCCGGACTCGGTCGCGTGGCGGTTCGGCAGCGACGCCCGCCTGCACCTTGTCTCGCTGTACCCGCTCCTGCTCCAGGTCGCCCACCCGACCGTCGGCGCCGGCGTGCGGGACTACTCGGACTTCGAGCAGCGGCCGTGGGACCGGCTGCTGCGCACGCTCGACTACGTCAACCTGCTCATCTACGGTGGCGAGGAGGCGGTCGCGGCGGGGCGGCGGCTACGCGCGCTGCACAAGAGCTTCCAGGGGGTGCGGGAGGACGGCCGGCGCTACTACGCGCTCGAGCCTGACGCGTACGCGTGGGTGCATGCAACCCTGATCGAGGCGTACATCGCCGGTCACCGCCACTTCGGGCGACCGATGCGCCCGTACGAGGCCGAGCGCTTCTACGCCGAGTACCGCGGGCTGGGACGGCTGATCGGCGTGCACGAGGACGCACTGCCCGAGGACTACGCCGGGTTCCGGGCGTACTTCGCCGAGGCCAGCGAGGTGCTCGTGCGCACCGTGTCGGTCGACCGGGTGCTGAGCTCGATCCGGCACGCGGCCAAGCCGCCGGTTCCGCTGCCCGATCCGGTGTGGCGGGCGCTCCGGCTCCCAGCCGCGCGGGTCAGCTGGCTCGGCGGCCTCGGGCTGATGGACCCGCGGCTCCGGGCCCGGCTCGGGGTCCGCTGGCGGCCCGTCGACGAGCTCGCGTTCCGCGCGCTCGGGCGGGCGACCCGCGGCCTCGACCCCGTCCTGCCGGCGAGCCTCAAGGTGATGGGACCGGGGCAGCTGCGCTGGCGGGCGCGGGCGATCGCGAGCGGGCCGCTCGGCCCTGGCGATCCCGCGAGACCGGCCCCACGCGCGAACGCACCGCGAGCCGCGTAGCGAGCCATATGCCCGCCGAGACCGCGCGCGTGCTCGCGCTCGCCTTCGATCCCGACGTCCAGACCGCGGACGACGCCACCTCCCGGCGGATCCTCGACGCCGCCCTTCAGCTCGCGGCGGCCAGCGGGCTGCGAAACCTGACGATGGACGAGATCGCCACCCGGGCCGGGGTCGGGCGGATGACCGTGTACCGGCGGTTCGGGTCACGGACGCGGCTGATCGACGCGCTCGCCGTCCGCGAGTGCCGCAGCTGCCTGGCCGCGATCGCCGCCGCGATCGACCCGGACGACACCGCCGCCGAGCGGCTGGCGGCGATGTTCGGCGCCACCCTCGGCGTGATCCGCGAGCACCCGCTGCTGGCACGGCTCGCGAGCTTCGAGCCCGATGCGCTGCTGCGCGAGCTGACCCGGGACGACAGCGCGGTGTTCCGGCTCGTGCGCGAGTTCCTCGTGGGGCTGATCGAGCAGGGCCAGGCGGCCCGCGAGCTCGCCCCCGGCGACCCGGTGCTGCTGGCCGAACTCGGGCTGCGGATGGGCGCCTCATTCGTGCTGATCCCCGACAGCGTGCTGCCGCTCGAGGATCCGGGCGCGACCCGCCGCGCCGTCACGGCGCTGATCGCGCCGCTGCTCGTACAGTGACCGGGGCATGCAGATCCGCCACGCCGACCCCACCCGGGATGCCGAGGACTGCGCGGCCCTGTACGCGCCGTATGTGACCGACACGATCATCTCGTTCGAGGACGCGCCGCCGTCGGCGGAGGACATGCGGGGCAGGATCGAGCTGCTGAGCCGGACCCACAGCTGGCTCGTGGCCGAGGACGGCGGTGAGCTGGTCGGCTACGCGTACTCGTGCCCGCACCGCGACCGGGCCGCGTACTGCTGGGCGAGCGAGGTGAGCGTGTACGTCGCCCGGGACCGCCACCGCCAGGGGATCGGCAGCGCCTTGTACGGCGAGCTGCTGGGGCTCGTCGCCCGCCAGGGCCTGTACGTGGCGTGTGCGGGGATCACGCTGCCCAACCCGGGGAGCGTCGGCCTGCACGAGCGGTGCGGCTTCCACGAGGTCGGCGTGTACCGGCAGATCGGGTTCAAGTTCGGGGCCTGGCACGACGTCGGCTGGTGGCAGCTGCAGCTGAACGACCCGGCGCGGCTCCCCGAGGCACCCCCGGGGCCGCCGCCGCGGCTCGGGGCCTGAGTGCCCGGAACTTTCGGGCTGAACCAGTGTTCCTGTCGATGGGTGCAGACGATTCACGCAGGACCCGTGGAGTGACGACAGGCGGCCGGATTCGGCGCGCCGGCCTCGCGCTGGCGCTGATCGCTGTCGCAGCCACGGCCCTGGCCACCCGGTCGGCCGCGGCCCGGCACCGCGCGCCGAACATCATCTTCATCCTCACCGACGACCTGTCGATGAACCTCGTCCCGTTCATGCCCCATGTGCAGGCGTTGGAGCGCCACGGGCTGTCGTTCCAGGACTATTTCGTCTCGGACTCGTTGTGCTGCCCGTCGCGGGCCTCGATCTTCACCGGGAACCTCCCGCACGACACCGGCGTGTTCAGCAATACCGGCCGGCACGGGGGCTTCGACCAGTTCTTCGCCCGCGACGAGGAGCGGCACACGTTCGCGATCGCGCTGAAGCGGGCCGGCTACCGCACGGCGCTGATGGGCAAGTACCTCAACGGCTACATGGGCGGCAGGGCCGCTCCGGCCGGCCTACCCGCCACGTACGTGCCGCCGGGCTGGACGAGCTGGGCCGGGGTCGGGTGGGGCTATCCCGAGTTCAACTACGTGCTCAACCACGACCGCACCCTGCGGTTCTACGGCCACCAGTCCCAGGACTACCTCACGGATGTTCTCGCCCGCGACGGCCAGCAGTTCATCGCCGGCTCAGTGGCGGCGCACCGGCCGTTCTTCCTCGAGCTCGCGACGTTCGCCCCGCACCATCCGTACGTCCCCGCCCCTCGCAATCGCCAGGACTTCCCCGGCCTGCAGGCCCCGCGCACGCCCAGCTTCGACGTGCTCCCGACGAACCCGCCCCGGTGGCTGGCCCGGCGCCCACCCCTGGGCCCGCGCCAGATCGCGCGGATCGACGCGGTGTTCCGCAAGCGCGCCCAGTCGGTGGAGGCCGTCGACCAGATGATCGGGCAGCTCGAGGCGCAGCTCACGGCCGACGGCCAGCTGAGCAACACCTACATCGTGTTCAGCTCCGACAACGGACTGCACGCCGGCGAGTACCGGCTGATGCCGGGCAAGATGACCGCGTACGACACCGACATCCGGGTGCCGCTGGTGATCGACGGCCCGGGCGTCCCGGCCGGGGTCAGCACCCCCGCGATGGCCGAGAACATCGACCTCGCTGAGACGTTCGCGACGCTCGCCGGCACGAGCCTGGACGGCGACGGGCACACGCTCACGCCGTTGCTCGGAGGCGGCGTCCCGGCGGACTGGCGCAACGCGATCCTCGTCGAGCATCAGGGCCGGCACCTGCGCCACAACGACCCGGATTTCCAGGAATCGGCCAGCGGTAACCCGAATACCTATGAGGCGATGCGGACGCACGACTTCCTGTATGTCGAGTACCAGGACGGGGAGCGCGAGTACTACGACCTGCGCACGGACCCGTTCGAGCTCCACAACCTGGCGCCGTTCCTGACGCCGCCGGCGCTGGCCCAGCTGCACAGCGAGATGCTGGCGCTCGAGCAGTGCCACGGCGGGGCCGCGTGTTGGGCCGCGATGCACGTCGCCCCTGTCGGCAGCGCGCTGCGCCGCCGCCGCCCGAGGGTGCACCGATGAGCCGGCGCCACTTCGGCTGGCTGCTGATCCCGCTCGCCGTGCTGATCGCGATCAGCGCCACCAGCGGGCCGAGCCGCGCCGCCGCCACGGTCTACGTGTTCCCGATCCCGGGCAGCAAGGTGCTCCCACCCGGGGCGCAGATCGCGTTCCGCGGCATCCCGGTCAGCCAGATCGGGAGCGTCAGCGTGGTCGGGTCGCAGTCGGGCAACCACTCCGGCCGGCTCGCCGGCGACTCCGATGGCCACGGCGGCAGCTTCATCCCGAAGAAGCAATTCACTCCGGGCGAGACGGTCACGGTCAAGACCGGGCTCGACGTGGCCGGCGCCAGCGGCGGGACGTTCAGCTACATCGTGGCCAGCCCGGCGGGCCGGCTGCCGATCGAGAGCCTGCTCCCGGCCCCCCGCGTGCGCGGCGACGTCAGCCACTTCCACTCGCGCTCGGACCTTGCGCCGGTGCGGCTGTCGATCGGGCACAGCTCCTCGCACGTGGCGCCCGGCGACATCTTCGTCGCCCCGCAGCACGGCCCACTGCAGAACGGGCCGATGCTGCTCGACCAGAACGGCAACCTCGTGTGGTTCAAGCCGCTGGCCTCGAAGACCTGGGCGACGGACGTCCGCGCCCAGCGCTATCAGGGCAAGCCGGTGCTCACCTGGTGGCAGGGCAACGAGTCCGCCGGGACCGGGGTCGGCACCGACGTGATCAGCGACTCGTCGTACACGATCATCAAGTACGTGAACGCCGTCGGCGGGCTCCACGCAGACCTGCACGACTTCTACCTCACGCCGCGCGGCACGGCGCTGATCACGAGCTTCTATCCCGTGTACTGGGACGCGAGCGCGGTCACGGGCGGGATCCAGCACCAGATCGTGCTCGACGGGGTCGTCCAGGAGATCGACGTCAAGACCGGCCTGCTGCTGTTCCAGTGGGACAGCCTCGACCACGTCCCGCTCACCGACAGCTACACCGCCCCGCCGCGCAATCACGGCCATCCGTTCGACTACTTCCACATCAACTCGGTGATGCAGGACTCGAGCCAGAACCTGGTGATCTCCGGGCGCAACACGTGGACGGTGTACGGCGTCGACCACAACACCGGCGTCGTCGACTGGCGGCTGGGCGGCAAGTCCTCGACGATCAAGGAGGGCGCCGGCACGACGACGGCCTGGCAGCACGACGCGATCCCCCACGCGGGCGGGGTCCTGTCGGTCTTCGACAACGGCGCCGGACCGCCGAAGACCCACCCGCACTCGCGCGCGCTGCTGCTCCAGCTCAACACCCAGGCCGGGACGGTGTCGCTGATCCGCGAGTTCGACCACACCCCGGCGCTGAGCGCCAACTTCGAGGGCAACGTGGAGACGTTGCCCGGCGGGGACGTCTTCGGCGGCTGGGGCCAGCAGCCGTACTTCACCGAGTTCGACTCGACCGGCCACACGCTGTTCGACGCCCGCTTCGCCGACGGCAACACGAGCTACCGCGCGTACAAGTTCCGCTGGACCGGGACCCCGCACACGCGACCGGCCATCGCCGCCGCTATCAAGGGGCGCTCGGCGACCGTGTGGATGAGCTGGAACGGCGCCACCCAGGTCGCCGCCTGGCGGGTGCTGGCGGGCAGCTCGCCCGAGCGGGCTCAGGGCCGCACGGACGGTGCGCAAGAAGAGCTTCGAGAGCGCCACCGGGATCTCCGGGCCGCCGGCCTACGTCGCGGTGCAGGCGCTCGACACCCACGGGCACGTGCTCGGGACGTCGTCGACGATCCGGACCTGAGCCCCCGCCCGGCGGTTCCTCAGCGGCGCCGGTGCTCGTCCAGGAGCAACGCGAGCGTCGGGCACGCGTCGGCGGCCCGGCGGGCAAGGCCGAGCAGCTCGTCGGGCACCTCGGGCTGGTCGATGATCGGGTAGCCCCAATCGTCGAGGCGAATCAGCTCGGGCAGCAACTCGGCGCAAATGCCGTGGCCCTCGCACATGATCGGATTGACCCGCAGCCGGGCGCTCATCGTCGCCCCCACTTGACGATCGGGCGGCTGCCGGTGCGGTCGCGGCCGAGCGGCAGGCCCGCCGGCGGCGCGTCGCAGCGCGAGCGGCGGTGCCAATCGACCTCCTCGGCGAACACCGACAGCGCGCTCTCGACGAACCGGGCGGCACCGTCGGGGTGGTGGCAGGCGCCGCGCCCACGGACCTCGCCGGTCCAGCGGAGAATGCGGTCGAGCTCGCGCTCGTGCGCGGTGCCGTCGGCCAGCGCCCCGACCGAGTCTGCGATCGCTCGCAGGCCGTGGACGCACGGACCGCACTGGTGGGCCGACTGCGAGGCAAGGTAGTCGATCACACGGGCGCTCTCGTGCAAGCCGCACGAGCTTTCGCCGAGCGCGATCAGCGCGCCCGAGCCGAGCGAGCACCCGACCGAGCGGAGGTCCTCGCGCGAGAGCCGCAGGCGGAACGCGCTCATCGAGTCGACCCACGTCCCGAAATAGCCACCGACGAGCAGCGCCTGCAGCGGCTCCGTCGAGCCGCCGGCGGACGCCAGCAGGTCGGTCATCGAGGTGCCGAACGCGAGCTCGTAGACACCGGGCGCGGCCACCGCGCCCGAGATCGTCACGAGCGCCGAGCCGGGATCGGAGCCCGTCCCGAGCTCGCGGTACCACCGGTCGCCGTAGCGGGCGACGAGCGCGATCTGGGCGAGCGTCTCGGGGTTCTGCACGAGCGTCGGAGCGCCGCGGTACCCCCGCTCGTACACCCGGGGCGGGACGAACACGGGCACGGCGTCGCCGCCGTTCAGGTAGTGGACGACCGCGCTCTCCTCACCCACCACGTAGCCCTCGGGCCCGGCGGCGAGATGGATCGTGAGGCCGTCTTCGCGGACGTCGAGCGCCCCCTGAACCGCCTCCAGCGCGGCCTGGGCGCTGCCCCGGACCTTGACGATCAGCTCGTCGGCGCCGACCGCCCGGGCGGCGAGCACCGCCCCGTCCAGTACGAGGTGCGGCAGCCGCGAGAGCAGCAGCCGGTCCTTGGAGCTGGCCGGCTCGGTCTCGCTGCCGTTGACGATCACGGTGCGCGTGCGCCGGTTCTCCGCCAGCGTACGGAGCTTGCGCGCGGTCGGAAAGTCGGCGCCGCCGCGGCCGCGCAACCCGCTGCGCTCGACCGCCTCGATCAGCTCGTGCGGCGCGATCGACGGCAGCGAGCCGTGCACGCGCTCGTGGTCGCCGAGCGTCATCACGGCGCCGGTCGGGTCGAGCCCGGCGAGCAGCCGCGGGAGCCCGCGCGGTCCGAGCTGCGGGGCGAACGAGGAGCCGCGCGTGGCGCTCATCAGCCGGTCCCCACCCGGCGAGCCAGCAGCGAGCCGGTGACCGACCCGCTGCCCTGGTCGATCGACAAGTCGGCGCGCAGGTCGAGGTCCGATCCGCCGCCCGACACCCGGGCCTCGAACTGCTGACCCTGGAGCTCGACGATCCGCCCCTGGAGCACGTCGGGCAGGCCGTCGGCGAGCAGGTCGACCTGGCTGCCGGTCATCGACAGGCCGCCGCCTCCCGCCGGCGTGCCCGCCAGCCGCACCCGGAGCCGGCCGCGGGCGCCGCCGCTGAAGCGCAGCGCGAGGTCGACGAGCGCGCCGCCAGGCGCCTGTCGCTGGGTGACCGTCCCGGTGATGTGAGCCTCGAACGGAAGCTTCAGGGTCCCCTTCGGCGCGGGGGTCGAGGTGGCGGCACTCGACTGCGGGGCGCTGCCGCGCGCGGCGACCGTCGCCGCGCTCGGCGCGAGCTTGGCGAACACGCTGGCGGGTGTCCCCGCCCGCCGCGCCCAGCCGCTCTGCAGTGGTCCGGCGAGCGTGAACACGGCCAGCCCGACGGGGACGGCGATCGCGAGCCCGATGGCGACGCCCCGGCGGCCGTCGCTCTCGTTCTCGGTCTTGGCGACCCGCGCGAGCACGGCGGCGAGGACCGCGACGACGCATGCCACCGTCAGCGCAAGCAGCCACAGGGACTTGACATCGCTGCCCGTGCCGAGACCGTGCAGGACGGCCACGGGCCAGCTGACGTACGCGAGCCAGTGCACCCAGCGCCACGTCCGGTAGCCGATCCGGCGGCGCAGCATGCTCGTGAGCGCGAGCGCGATCAGCAGGTCGAAGGCGAGCGCGCCGAGCCCCATCCACAGCGGCCGGTAGGACGATGCGAGCGGGATGATCGCATCGGTCAGCTTGATCGGGGCGAAGCTGTCGAGCACGCTCGTGACGATGTGGACGAGGAGCACCGCCAGCACGAGCAGCGAGATGTCGCGATGCACGGTGTCGACCGCGAACCGCGGCCAGCGCGGGGCGGCCGCAAACCGGACGGAGCCCATCACCCCCAGTACGACGCTGGCCGTCAGCAGGAGCAGCGACACGACGCCGGTACCCCGGGCCAGATACCAGTACGCGCTCGGACCGACGCTGGCGAGCGGCAGCGTCATGCGCACACCCCCGCCGGCGCCGTCGGGGACGTGGCGAGGTCGTCGCCGTCCGCCGGCCAGTCGGCCACGTGCACGACCGTTCCGTCCGCCCGCACGAGCCGGCTCGGCAGCCCGAGGCCGGACAGCCACGCGACGGCCGGCTCGCCCCGGATGATGGCGGCGGTGCTGGCGATGTTCGCGTCCAGGCACGAGACCGCGGTGACGCTCGCTGTCCGCCACACGATGGCGGCGGGGGTGCCGGTGGCGGGATCGACGAGGTGGTGCGGCTCGCTGCGCCCCGCCCGCCAGCGGCGGACGGTCGTGCTCGAGGTGGCGAGGCCCGCCGGTTCTGAGCCAGATCCACTGCCCTGGAGCCTCCACATCGGCCCGATGGTCGTCGGTGACCCGGACCGGCCAGCCGCCCTCAGGCGCCTCGCCGGCGGTCGCAAAGTCGCCGCCGAGGCCGACGAGCACGCCGCAATCAGCCGCCGCAGAGGCGTCGGCGGCAGCGCGGTCGGCGGCCAGCGCCTTGGCGGTGGCGCCGAGGTCGAGCGCCACGCCGCGGGGGATGCGAAGCGTCGCGCGCTCGCGATCGATCCGGATCGTCCGCCAGCCGGGCACAGCGGCGATCGACATCGACCGGCGGGCCACGGGCGGGTCGCCGAGCTCGTCGAAGTCGCGGTCGTAGCCGAGCGCCACCAGCGCCTTGCCGATCGTCGGGTCGACGTCGCCGTCGGTGAGCTCGGCGGCCCGCACAGCTGCGCCGACCGCCTCGAGCAGCAGCGCGGACGCGGCCACGTCGGCGCCCGCCTCGGCGTTCACGCGTGAGAGCTCGGAATCGGGTCGAAACCGCGAGCAGGCATCGTCGAAGGCGGCGACGACCCGCTCGACGGCGCCGCGGGCGGCGCCAAGGCGGTCAGGCTCGGCGACCGCGACGAAGGCCGTCGAGCCGAGCGCCGGGAAGCTGACGCTGGGTGGTGGCGTCATGGCGGTGCTCCGCGGTCACGACCCGCCGGACACCGCCGGGGCGGGGCTCGTCGCCGGCGCGGGCGCCGACGGCGCGGGGCTCGACGACTGCGGTGCCGGGCTTGACGACGGCGATCCTGCGCCCGAGCTCGAGGACTGTGGCGCGGAGGACGGGCCCTGGAGGCCGAGCGCGCCTGGCGCCGGCCAGCGGCGGCATCGTGGTGCGGGCGGTGCTCGACGCCGAACCGGTCGCCCGAGCCCGCGGAGCCGCGGCCGGCGTCCGCGTATGGGCGGCCGAGCGGCCGGGTGTGATCGCCGAAACCAGCGCGGCGAACCCGGCGATGAGCGCAGCGGCGCCGACGATCAGCGCGCGGCGGAGACGGCTGAGCCGGGACAGAGCCGCGTCACGCTCGAGCTGAGCGAGTGAGCGGCTGCGGCGGGCGCTCGGATGTAGACGATCGACGGCGATCATGATCAACAGTATTGACCGATGGCATCACCTTTGAGTAAGACCAAGATGAGAATGCCGACATCTGCAGGCATGTCAGGAGGCCGGGAGCTCGACGACGAACGTCGCCCCCTCGACGTGCACCCGCCCGCCGTGGCGCTCGGCGATCGCGGCCACGATCGACAGTCCGAGGCCTGAGCCGGGACGACCGGCCGCCTCCGGGCCGCGCCAGAATCGCCGGAACAGGAGCTCGCGGTGCGCGGGGTCGGGTCCCACGCCCTCGTCTGCGACGGCGATCACGGCGAAGCCGTCGGCCGCGGCGACGGCGATCGTCACCTCGCCGTCGGGCGGGCCGTGCACGAGCGCGTTCTCGACGAGGTTGCGCATCAGCCGTCGCAGCGCGTCGGGGTCGGCGCGGACCCGGACCTCCGACGTGGGCTCGACCAGCCGCACGCGGTCGTGCTCGGCGACCAGCTCGCGCCCGACCTCGGCCACAGCCAGCGGGCGGCGTCGGGGTCTGAGGCGCCGACCCGCTCGAGCGCGAGCAGGTCGTCGACGAGCCGGGCGAGCCGTTCGGCGTCACGGCGAAGCTCGTCCAGCACCTCCTCGTCGGCTCCGTGGCGGGCGGCGTACTCGACATTGCCGAGCAGCGTGGTGACGGGAGTGCGGAGCTCGTGCGAGGCGTCGGCGAGGAACCGTCGCTCCCCTGCCCGCGACTGCTCGAGCGCCGCCAGCATCCGGTTGAGCACGCCGGTCAGCGCGGCGATCTCCTCGCTCACCGCCCGGCCCTCGGGCAGCCGGCGCGAGGGATCGGCGGTCCGCTCGATCTCGCCCGCGGCGAGCGCGAGCCGGCCGAAGCGGCACGAGCCCGCGGCGGGTGAGGACCGCCGCGGCGAGCGCCGCCAGGACGCACACGCCGGCCCCGATCAGCGAGATCACGAGCCCGAGATGGGCGATCGTGCTGGCGATGTCGGTCGTGTCCGAGGCGACGAGCACCGCTCCGCCGGAGGCCGGGCCGGTCGCGTCGGGGATCGGCGCCGCGTACAGGCGGAACTGGCGCCCGGAGATGTGGACGTCCTCGAACCCCGCTGCACCGGAGCGCAGCGCCGCGCGGGCGAGGCTGTCCTCAGGCAGCAGCCGGGCGCCGAGCGTCACCGAGCGGGCGAGGATCCGGCCGCGCGCATCGATCACCTCGACGGCGAGCTGCCGCCCCGACGCGGGGCTCTCGAGGGCCCCGGGACTCGACAGCACGGCCGGGGTGAACACGGCCAGCTCGGCCACCTGACGGGCGCGGTCGCGCAGGGAGCCGTCGAGCGAGGCCCGCAGCTCGTGGCGAACGAGCAGTACCGTTGCCGCGGCGAACAGTCCGACCGCGACGAGCACCGCGCCGGCCACTGCCAGCGCGAGCCGCGCCCGGAGCGTGGACGGACTCGTCAGCCTTCGGCGCACCCGACCCTCGTCTGATCTCGAGTTTTTGGTAGAAGTCCGGCGGATTTGTAAAGTAGGCTGAGGTTCGAGGAAGGCCGAATCATCGCTTTGCACCAGGACACGCACGTCGGTGCAGGGGAGCATGCGCGGGTGTTGGTGGTCGAGGACGATCGCGCGCGCAGCGGCGCTGACCGCCGCCATGCTCCGCACGAGCTGGACCGGTGGGCTCGTGCTCTCGCACGCGGTCAGCCTCAGCGACGCTTCCCAGGAGCTGCTCGAGCGCAGCGCCGACTGCGCGCTGCGTCTCGCATGCCGCCTCGGCGTCGCTGGCCGGCATCGATCAGCTGCGCACGGCCGCCCCCGACGTCGCGGTCGTCGTGCTGCTCGACGCGCCGGGGCCCGAGGTCGCGCTCACCGCAATCCGCGCGCGGCGCCCAGGACTGCCTCGTCATCACCGAGCTGTCGCCGGCGTCGCTGCGCGCGGTCTGTCGCGCACGCGATCACGCGCAAGCGCGCGGAGGTCCGGCTCGTCGCACCAGGCGCTCCACGATCCGCTCACCGGGCTGCCGAACCGCGCGCTGTTCCTCGACCGCCTCGGGGTCGCGCTCGACCGCGCGAAGCGGACGAAGACCACGATCGCGGTGCTGTTCCTCGACGTCGACAACTTCAAGGAGGTGAACGACTCGCTCGGGCCACGGCGCCGGCGACGAGCTGCTGGCCGAGCTGGCCGACCGGCTGCGGGCGATGCTGCGGCCGATGGACACCGTCGCCCGGTTCGGCGGGGACGAGTTCACGTTCCTGTTCGAGGACTCGCGCAGCGAGCGCGAGGTCGTGCTCGATCGACCGAGCGGATCAGCCGCGACGATCGCCGTTCCGGTCGCGGCTCGGCGCCCACGAGGCGGCCGTCACCGCCTCAGCATCGGGATCACCGTCGTGTCGGACCCGTCGCTCCCGCCGGAGGCCGTCGATCCGCGACGCCGACGCCGCCATGTACCGGGCCAAGGAGCTCGGCCGCGCGCGGTACGAGCTGTCACGACGAGGCCACCCGCGAGCGGGCGACGCAGCGGCTCGAGCTCGAGTCCGAGCTGCGCGGCGCGATCGACCGCTCCGAGCTGCGCGTCCACTACCAGCCGCGGATCGCGCTCAACGGCCAGGTGGCGCTGATCGGGTTCGAGGCGCTCCTGCGCTGGCAGCACCCCGAGCGCGGGCTGATCCCCCCGGACGAGTTCATCCCGCTCGCCGAGGAGACCGGGATGATGGCCGCGATCGGCGCATTCGTGCTCGAGCAGTCGCTGCGCCAGCTCGCCGCCTGGCGGCGGTCGCAGCCCGAGCTCACCGTGTCGATCAACCTCACCTACCGCCAGCTGATCGACGCGGGCCTGTTCGCGCTGCTCGCCGCGCGCGATGCAGACGACGGCGCGTCGCGCCCGACGCCCTGTGGCTCGAGGTCACCGAGCGGGCGGTGAGCGCGCGACCCGGAGGTGGCGGTGCAGCGCGCTCCGAGGCGCTGAAGACGATCGGCGTGCGGCTCGCGATCGACGACTACGGCACGGGCTCCTCGCTGCTCGTCGAGCCTCGGCCAGCTGCCGGTCGACGCGCTCAAGATCCACGAGAGCTTCGTCCGCGGGCTCGGCGCCGACACGCGCGAGGCGACGATCGTCGGGGCGGTGATCGAGCTCGGCCACGCGCTCGGGCTGACCGTCGTCGCCGAGGGGGTCGAGACCGACGCCCAGCTCGCCCAGCTGCGCGCGCTCGGCTGCGACGGCGCCCAGGGGTACCTGTTCGGCCCCGCCGTGCCCGAGGACCAGGCCGGCGCGCTGCTGCATCAGTAGAACACTCAGGCGCGTAGCGCGAAGCCGGAGCCCCGGATCGTCCGGATCAGCGGCGGCTCGCCGAGCTTGCGCCGCAGCCGGGTGACGTAGCGGTCGACGACGTTGGCCTCCGCGGCCCCGTCCCAGATCTCCTCGATCGCGCGCTCGCGGCTCACGCGTTCGCCCCGGCGCCTGCAAGCACAGCTCGAGCAGCGCCGCCTCGCGTCCCGTGAGCTCGATCGCGCGCGCCCCGCCCGGCGACGCCGGCGCGAGCCGAGGTCGAGGCTGAGGTCGGCGTAGGCGAGCAGCGCGTCAGGCCCGGCGCCCCGGCGGGTGAGCGCCCGGATCCGCGCGATCAGCTCCTGGACCGCGAACGGCTTGACGAGGTAGTCGTCGGCCCCTGCCTCGAGGCCGGCGACGCGGTCGGGCACCGCGTCGCGCGCGGTCAGCATCAGGATCGGCGTCGGCAGCCCCTTGCTCGCGCAGCCGCCGGCAGACGGCGAGCCCGTCGAGGCCCGGCATCGCCACGTCGAGCACGATCACGTCGGGCGCCGCGCGCTCGGTGGCGACCAGCGCGGCGGCGCCGTCGGCGGCCGAGTCACCTCGAAGCCCTCGGCGGCGAGCGTGCGCTCGAGCATCCGCCGCAGCGGCGGATCGTCGTCGACGACGAGCACGCGCTCGCGGGGATCGGCGACCGGCCCGCGCCGTCAGCCACCGGCGACGTCGCGCCGGAGGAACACGAGGTACGCGCCGACCAGCGCGGGCACCCCGTACAGCGCGCATACCCACGCGGCGCGCACGATCGGCGACCAGTCGATCGGCGTGCGCAGCAGTCCCTGCCACGCGTTGAACTGGGTGCTGAGCAGGTAGGGCTGCAGGCCGCCGAGACCCGGAAGGATCCCGATCAGCTGGATCAGCAGCGAGACCATCAGCGTCCCGACGACCGCCGCGGCGCTGTTGCGCGTGATCGAGGACAGCAGCAGCCCGATGCACACGATCGCCGCGATCGGCATCAGGTACACGAGCAGGCTCACGTACACGAGCTCGAGCGCCTTGGGCGCCGACACCGACAGTCCCGGACAGGCTCTGCAGCGAGTTGAAGCCCGACTGGAGCGAACCGGCGAGGACCGCGATCGTGCCGCTGAGGAAGATCGCCACGACCGCGTAGGTCGCCGCGGCGAGCGTCTTGCCGGCGAAGATCTGCCCGCGCTCGAGCGAGCGCGTGAGCACCGTCTTGAGCGTCCCGTTGTGGTCCTCGGAGGCGACGATGTCGCCGGCCACGAGCGCGGTGATCAGCGGGAACATCCAGACCGCGCCGAACAGCAGGAGCACGAGCGGCACGGCGAGCCCGCTGCGGGTGAGATACGACGAGAACGCGAAGTCGCCGTGTCCGCCGCGGTCGTGGCGGAAGTGGATCGCGACCACGAACAGGATCGGGACGAGCACCGCCGCCCCGAGCCCGAGGTAGGTGCGCTTCTGGTAACGGAGCTTGAACAGCTCCCAGCGGTACACGGTGAGCACGCCGGGGGTCATCGGCGCGGCCTGGACCGGCTCGCTCGGCGCCGCCAGGCGGCGAAAGCTCGATCGGACTCCGTGTAGGAGAAGAACAGGTCCTCGAGCGTCACCGACTGCGGCGCGAGCGCGTGGATCAGCGCACCCGCCTCGATCAGCGCCTGCGAGAGCTCCGCGACGGCCGCATCATCGCCCTTGAACGTGATCCGCTCGTGCTCGATCGCGGACGTCCTCGATCCCCGGCTGGGCCTTGGCGACCTCGAACGCGCGCGGGTCGTCGGTGGTTTCCAGCCGGTAGATCGCGCCCGCGCCGCGCTTGAGGTCGGCGATCTCGCCCTCGTACACGATCCGCCCGGTGCGGACGATCGCGACGCGGTTGCAGACCTCCTCGACCTCGGCCAGGAGGTGGCTCGAGAGCATCACGGTCATCCCCTGCTCCGCGAGCCGGACGATCAGCCGGCGCATGTCGCGCATCCCCGCCGGGTCCAGGCCGGTGGCGGGCTCGTCGAGCAGCAGCAGCTTCGGGTCGCGCAGCAGCGCGCCGGCGATCCCGAGCCGCTGGCGCATCCCGTGCGAGTACCCGCCGACCCGGTCCTTGGCCCGGTCGCTGAGCTCCACGGTCTCGAGCGCCGGGTCGATCCGGGTGGCGGCGTCGCCTCCGTCGTAGGCGGCGAGCAGCTCGAGGTTGCGCCGCGCGGACAGGTACGGGTAGAAGGTCGGCGCCTCGACGAACCCGGCCACGCCGGCGAGCGCGCCGACGGTGACCTGCGGATCGCGGCCGAACAGCCGCACGCGACCCGGCCGTGGGACGGATCAGCCCGAGCATCATCCGCAGCGAGGTCGTCTTGCCCGCGCCGTTCGGGCCCAGATAGCCGTACACGTCGCCGGCGTCGACGGTGATGTCGACGCCGGCGACGGCGGTCAGCTCTCCATAGCGCTTGATCAGACCCCTGACTTCGAGCGGGGGCGGTCCGCCTGAGCCGGTCACGCGCTCACAGCGCCCGGGCCGCCAGCTCGGCCGCCGAGGGCGGCACCGAGCCGAGGAGGGTGTAGGCCACGCCTGCGCGCGTGAAGCGGATCACCGTCCCCAGCGCCGTGTCGAGCTCGGTCCCGGTGGCGCCCTTGATCGACACGGTCGGGAGGCTGAACTGGCTGTTGCCGCTGCTCGCCGAGGTGCTCGCGCTCTTGCCGTCGGCGCGCTGCTCGATCACGGCGATGCCGCCGAGCCCGTGCCCGTAGGTGACGAGCGCCGCCGGGCTGTGGTTCCAGTCGAGCAGCGTGACCCCGGCCTGACGCAGGCCGACGAGCGAGCTCGGGGCCGCGAGCGTGAACGGGAGCCTGCGGGCGACCGCGGCGGCGCCGGTCGCCTCGGCGTGGTGGCCGTGGTGCTTGTCGGCGGCCGCTGCGTGCTGCACGGCGCTCTGCGGAGCGATCTTGACGATCTTCGTGCCGGACGGCGGCGAGACGCTGAACACGCCCGGGCTGACCGCACCGAACGAGATGTCGGTGGCCTTCAGCTCGATCACCGGCGAGCTCGAGCCGCGGGCGTAGATCGCGAACCGAAGCGGCACGCCGTGGGTGGCGTCCCAGCCCAGCTCGGCGGCGCCGAGCAGACCGCCGTCGTGCTTCGGCGTGACCCGGAGCGTGTAGGCGGGCTGGCCCGCGACGTCGCTCGGGATCGCGCCCGAGATCGACAGGTGCTGGGCGAGCCGGTTCAGCTCCTTCTGGATGTCGGCCAGCGACGGAAGGGTGTCGGTGCCGCTGCTCGCCGCGTGGTCGCTGTGCTGCGGGCAGCGTGCCCTGGTAGGCGGTCTTCGCGCTCGGGTCGTACACCGAGAATGTGCCGTTGTCGACGCACGATCTGCGCGTCGCCGCTGTCGGACTGGAGCTCGAGCCGGAGGCGATGCTGGGAGGGCGACAGCCACAGGCGGCCGGTCCCTCCCTGGAGCAGCGGGTCGGTCGCGCCCTGGATGCTCGAGGCGTCGATCAGGTGGTCGGTGAAGGTGATGTGGGCGCTGATCCCCTGGACCTGCTTGGCGCCGAGCGCGTCCCGCAGGGCCACGGCCAGCGGCTTTGGCTTCGGGACGGGGCCGTTCCCCGCGGCCGCGAAGGCGAGGGCCGTGCCCGCCGCGATCACGGCGATCAGCCCGCCGATGACGCCGAGCAGGCGCCGGGTGGAAGACGTTCTCAGGAATCTCGACATCACAGCACCTTTCTCGTGATGTCCTGACGATAGGCGGTCAGCCTGAAATTACTCTGACAACGGGTGCGGCGTCGCCCTGATCGGCGTGGAGCTCGCGCAGACGGCGTTTGAGCACCTTGCCGGTCGGGTTGCGGGGCAGCTCGCCGAGAAAGATCACCTCGCGGGGCACCTTGTAGCGGGCGAGGTTCTGCCTTGACGAAGTCCTTGACCTCCTCGCTCGGTCAGCGCGCTGGCCGTCACGGACGGCGACGAACGCCACCAGCCGCTTGCCGAACTCGGCATCGTCGACCCCGATCGCCGCCGCCTCCTCGACGGCCGGGTGGGTGAGCAGCAGCTCCTCCACCTCGCCGGGAAACAGGTTCTCGCCGCCGGAGACGATCATCTCGTCGTCGCGGCCGTCGATCCACAGCCGCCCGGCGGCGTCGAAATGGCCGACGTCGCCGGTGCTCATCAGCCCGTCGATCTCCTCCTTGCCCCCGCCGCCGGTGTAGCCGTCGAACTGGAAGCCGTTGCCGACGAAGATCCGCCCCGGGCCGGTCGGTGCCGTCGACCGGCCGCCCGTCGGAGTCGTACAGCCGCACGACCGCGCCGAACGGGACGCGCCCGGCGCACCCCGGCGCCTCGCGCAGGTCCTCGGGAGTGGCGAACGTGGCGTAGGCGACCTCGGTCGAGCCGTAGAAGTTGTAGAGCTTCTCGCCGATCGTCCGCCGCGCGCGCCGGACGAGCTCGGCCTCGAGCTGCGCGCCCGAGCAGAACACGATCCGCAGCGAGCTCGTGTCGTAGCGGCCGGGCTCGGCCTCCATCAGGGTGACGATCCGCTGGAGCATCACCGGCACGACGACGAGCGCCGTCGGCCGCTCGCGCGGCGATCGCCTCGAGCACCCGGCCCGGGTCGAACCGGCGCTGCACGATCGTCGTGCAGCCCAGCGATCACCGACAGCACCATCTGGGTGAACCCGAGCCCGTGGAACATCGGCGCGCCGACGTACGTCGACTCGCCCGAGCGGTAGGGCACCTTCGACAGCAGCGCGCCGATCGGGGCCAGCGAGCGACCCTGGTGGCGGGGCGCCCCCTTCGGCGTCCCGGTCGTGCCGCTCGTCAGCAGCACGACCGCGGCCGGCTCGGCCGGCGGCGGCGGCGTCTGGCCGAGCGTAGCGCGGCGATCAGCCGCTCGAGCGAGTCCTCCGGCGGCGGCCCGTCGGTCCAGCCGAGCAGCCGCCCGTGGCGGCGTCTCGATCGGCGCGACGAGCTCCGGCGTACTCCTCGTCGTGGACGAGCAGCGAGATCCCCTCGCGCGCGCACACGTCGCGCAGCTGTGGGCCCGGCGAAGTCGGTGTTGAGGTACAGCACGCGGGCGCCGAGCTTGGCGGCGCCGAACGTGATGTCGATGAACCCGCGGTGGTTGCGGCACAGGATCCCGATCCCGTCGCCCTCGCGCAGCCCGCGGGCCCGCAGCGCGCAGGTGAGCGCGTCCGAGCGGGCATGGAGCTCGGCGAACGTCAGCGTCCCGAGCTCGTCGTGGACGCCGACGCGGTCGCCGTGGCGGATCGCGGCGATCGCGATCGCGCCGCCGAGCTGCCCGAGCCGGTCGATCGCCCGCAACATGGCGATCGCGCGGGCCGGCGGATCGAGCCCGATCATCCCGGCCCGCCAGGCGTATCCGGCCGCTCGGACCTCGGTCGCGGCCCGGCGTCCAGATTGGCGGCCCTGGGCAGCAGCGTCGCGACGTCTGGCATCGGCGGACTGTATCCGCCTCGCGGGAACGTGAGACCGCCCGGCTACCGTCTCCCAATCGCCTCGACGAGCCTCATCTACCGAAGCGCGGCCGGCTACGAGCTGCTCATGCGGGCTCTCTACGGGCGCCACTACGCGGCCCGCATGTCGGCTGTCGCCGCGGCAGGTCCCCGACGGCGCGTCGGTGCTCGAGTGCTGCTGCGGTCCTGGCACCCTGTACGAGCGCCACCTTCGCGGCCGGGTCCGCGCCTACGTCGGACTCGACGTCAACGCCGCGTTTCGTCGAGCGGCTTCGACGCGCCGCGGCGTCGACGCCCGCCTGATCGATCTGGCCGTCGACCGACGGCCCGCTGCCCGCGGGCCGACATCGTGATCATGCAGGCCAGCCTGTACCACTTCCTCCCCGAGCGCCGAGCCATCGCTCGAGCGCATGCTCGACGCGGCCGCGCGACGCCGTGATCGTCTCCGAGCCGATCCGCAACCTGGCCTCTAGCCCGCTGCCGGTGATCGGTTCGGTCGGGCGCCGGGCGCACGGACCCCGGGGTCGGAGGACACGCCGAGCGGTTCACGCAGGCGACGCTGGACGCGCTGATGGCGCCCTATCGCCGGTCGGTGCGGCGATCGTTTCCGATCCCGGGAGGCCGAGAGTGGGTGTACGTGCTGGCGGCTCGGCCTGGTCGGAGATCAGGTACAGCGGCCGGTCCTTGACCTGCTCGAAGATCCGTCCCACGTAGAGCCCGACCACCCCGACGCAGACGATGATCACCCCGGCGAGCACGAGCAACAGGACGGCCAGGCTCGTGTAGCCGGGCACGGTCTGGCTCGGCTCCAGGAAGTAGTCGGCGATCTCGAAGCCGGCGACCACCAGCCCGGCCGCGCCACCACGAACCCGATCAGCACGACCAGCCGCAGCAGCAGCGTGCTGCGGAAGAACATGCCGTCGAGGGCAACGCGGATCAGGCGGCTGAGCGTGTAGCCGCTCCGGCCCGCATGGCGCGGATGGTGCTCGATCTCGATCGCGGTGGAGTCGAAGCCGAGCCAGTCGAGCGCGATCATGTACTCGCGATCACGGTCACGAGGCGCAGAAAGGCGTCGATCACCGGGCGCGAGAGCAGGCTGAGGTTGCTGTAGTCGGGGCGGACGTCCGTCTCGAGCGTGAGTCGGCGGTAGATGCGGCTGGTCGAGACGACGGAACGCGGAGTGGCGCCAGTCGCGCCGGACGCTGCGGACCAGGTCGTGCCCCCCGCGCGCGGCAGCCCACAGCCTGGGGATGTCCTCCGGCGCCTCCTGGAGATCGCAGTCCATGACGACCGCCCAATCACCGCGCGCCTGCGCCAGCCCGGCGGTGATCGCGGCGTCCTGCCCGAAGTTGCGGCTCAGGCGCAACCCGCGAATGCGTGCATCGCCCAGGGCCAGACGCCGGATGACGTCCCAGCCGCCGTCGAGGCTGCGGTCGTCGACCAGGACGATCTCGTAGCGATCCGTGATCGACTGGAGGGCACGCGTCAGCCGCTCGTGCAGCCCGACCAGGCAGTCGGCGCACCCGTACACCGGCACGACGACGCTGAGATCAAGCGCGGATCCCCGTGCGCCCGGGGCTTCCTCGGCCATTGCCGAGATTGTGGAAAGGCTGGCTCAAGCCCGCATATGCGGCACTTCGACGTTCACGGTCGCGGACGCTGGAAGAAGACGAGCAGCGCCGTCGGGGTGTGGCGGAAGAACAGGTGGGCGCGCGCCAGCAGCAGGTTGATCGAGACGCGCTCGGGATGGCTCAGGGCGAACCGGCCGACGATCCAGTTGGCCACCCGCACGCGAGGATCAACCGGGTGCCGGGCAGCGCAACCGAACGCGTGATCGGACGGCCGAGCGGCGCCGCGGCGCCGGCAGCGCCGGGCCGGCCGGGATCGGTCACGGGGAGACGCTTGGTCGCCCCGACCACGTCGATCTCGCGCACCACCGCGACGCGGTTGTGGGCCTGCACCCAGCTCACTCCCAGGCAGGTAGATCTTCAGCGGGTCGGCGGTGGTGCCGTCGGCGACCAGGACGGCTCGGGGCACGGGCGCCGGTCCGAGCGCAGCGGCGACCCGCCGCCAGTCTGGCCGCTGCAAGCCGGGATGGGTCTGCACGTAGAACGCGGCGAACGCGAAGCCGGCCAGCAGGAGCCCGGCCACCAGTCCGCCCACCAGGCGCCGCGCGGGACAGGACGCAGGCGCCCGCGAGCACCGTCATGACGGGGACCACCGCCGGGATCTCGTTGCGGGACAGGAAGTAGTCCTGTCCCACCGCGCCGAGGGCCAGCGGCGCCACGAACACGAATGCCGCCGACCACCGCCGCCACGGCCACGCCGCGCCGGCGCCGCCGCTCGGGGCTGGCGAGCACGAGCAGCGCGACGACCAGCACCGCCACCACGCCGCCGAGCAGCCCCTCGGCGAACCGCCCGCGGCGCTCGAGGATGCTCACGCCCCACTCCATCACGGTCCGGGAGATCCGGCGTAAGGGCGGAACCGGAGCCACCCAGCCGGTTCCGTGGCCGGTGTCCGCGGCCGCGAGCGGGAGCATCGCCAGCTGGACTGCGGCCACCACCGCGCAGGCCAGCAGGGTGATCCGGTCGCGGCCCCGCCACAGCAGCCATGCCCCTTCCGGCGCGACCAGGAAGCCGGCGAAGAAGTGGGTCATCACCGCAAGCGCCGAGGCGGCCGCCCACCAGGCGAGATGACGGCGGGTGGGCTCGCGCAGGGCCCGCGACGAAGAACAGGAACGAGACGCCGCTCAGCAGCGCCAGCAGCATGTAGCCGCGGGCCTCCTGGGAGTACCAGATCAGGAACGGGTTCACTGCCACAAACGCGGCGGCCAGGACACCGGCCCAGCGCGAGATCAGCTCGCGCGACGCCGCAGTACGCGACCGGCACCAGGGCCACGCCGGCGATCGTGGAGATCGAGCGCAGAGCCACCTCACCGGTGCCGAACAGGTGGGCCCACGCCCAGACGACCACGAAGTACAGCGGCGGCGTCGTCTCGACGTGGAAGACGGTGGTGAGCATGGCCCCGAACGGCAGCTTGGCCTCGTAGGCGGTCAGCGCCTCGTCCATCCAGAAGCTCTGGTTGTCGATGGTGAAGATCCGGATCAGCGCGGCCACCACGACCACCGCGGCGAGTGCCCACAGATCGAGCGGCACGGCACGCAGCGAACTCACCGCTCGCGAGCGGGTACCCGGCCGGCGGCGCATCGCCCCCGCAGGCAGCTCTGCGGTCGTCCGAGATCCCCGTCATCGCCATCCGAGGAGCGTTCGCAGCGCGGCCACCACGTCGTCCTGGTCGGCCTCGGTGACGTCCGGCCCGAGCGGCAGGCTCAGGGTGCGCTCGGAGATCATCGTGGACACCGGAAGATCCCCGCTCCTCAGCCCGTAGGTGTCCCGGTAATACGGGTGCAGGTGAACCCCGCGGTAGTGGACGCCCGTCCCGATGTTGAGCCGGGCCAGGCCGTCGACGAGCTCATCGCGGCTCAGCCGCGCGTCCGGTTCCAGCAGCACCTGATAGAGGTGACGGGCGTGGCGCGTGTCCGGCTCGGGCGGTGGCGGGGTGCGAAGCGGCAGCCCTTCCAGCAGCGCGTCGTACCGGTCCCACAGCGCCGCCCGAGCGTCGATCCAGGCGTCGAGCATCGGCAGCTGGGCCAAGCCGACCGCGGCCTGGACGTCGGTCATGTTGTACTTGTAGCCAGGGCGCACGACCTCGTAGTGACGAAAGCCCGCGTCCGAGAAGCGCTGCCACGCACCCGCGCTGAGGCCGTGCAGGGCGAGCCGCTCGACCTCCTCGGCCAGATCCGCGCGCTCGGTGGCCAGGGCGCCGCCCTCGATCGTGGTGATGTTCTTGGTCACGTAGAACGAGAACGCCGTGAGGTTCTGGAAGGCGCCGATCGGGCGGTCGTGCCAGCGTGCGCCGAGGGCATGGGCGGCGTCCTCGATCACGATCAGCCCGTGGCGGTCGCGCAGCTCGCCCAACCGGTCCATGTTCGACCGGGCGCCCGGCCATGTGGACGGGGAGGATCGCCCGCGTCCGCGGCCCGATTGCCGCCTCGGCGGCGTCGAGGTCGATCAGGCCGGTGTCGGCGTCGCAATCGATCAGAACCGGCGTGGCCCCGGCGTGCTCGACCGCGTTGGCCGAGGCGACGAACGTCATCGCCGGAACCAGCACCTCGTCGCCGGTCCCCAGGCCCACCACCTGGAGGGCCAGAATCAGCGCGGCGGTGCACGACGAGACGCAGCGGCAGTAGGGCACCTGCACGTACTCGGCGAGCTCGCGCTCGAAGCGGTCGACCTTCGGACCCGTGCCGATCCAGCCAGAGCGCAGGGAGTCCACGACCTCGGCGATCTCCGGTTCGCCGATCGTCGGCCGCCCGAAGATCAAGAAGCTGTCCCTCATCGATGAATGCGCTGGTCGAGCGCCGATTTCGACCGGGCTCCTGGTCGGACTCTGCCGGGTGCGCTAACGGGCCGCTAAAGCCGGGACGGCGCCTTGCGTTAGGGTGAGTTGACCACCGATCATGGCCACCGCGTCGTCTCACCTCCCCCCTGGACCCCGGCTGCCGCGGGTGCTCCAAACGGCCGGCTTCCTGTTCGCCGGGCCCCGATTCCTCGAGGCCTGCCGGCGGCGGTACGGCAGCGCCGTCACGTTCAGCACCCTGTTCGATCAGAAGTTCGTGATGCTGTTCGAGCCCGACGCTCGTCAAGGAGCTGTTCCGCGGCTCGGGCCGGCAGCTCCACGCCGGCGAGGCCAACGCGCTGCTCGGCCCGATCCTCGGCGAGCGCTCGGTGCTGCTGCTCGACGAGGGCGAGCACCTCCGCCACCGCCGGCTGATGCTGCCGCCGTTCCACGGCCAGCGGATGCAGGCCTACGCCGACACGATGCGCGACTGCACGGACGCCGAGATCGACGCCTGGCCGGTCGACGAGGAGTTCACGCTGCTCGACAGCATGCAGTCGTTGACCCTCCGGGTGATCCTGCGGGCGGTGTTCGGGTACGAGCCGGGCTCGGCCGAGGACGAGCTCCGCGACAGCCTGCGCGCGATGATCGCCCCGCTCGCCCGGCCCCGCGGGCTGCTGCTGCTCTCGACGCTCAGCCGGTTCGGGCCGCGACCGCGGCGCAACCCAACGGTTCGAGCAGAACCGCCGGGCCGTCGACCGGATCCTGTTCGACGAGATCGCGCGGCGCCGCGCCGACCCGGAGGCACTGGCCGACCGCGACGACGTGTTCTCCGCGCTGCTGCTCGCCGAGGACGACGACGGCGAGCGGCTGTCGGACAAGGAGGTCCGCGACGAGCTCGTCACGCTCCTGCTCGCCGGCCACGAGACCACCGCCACCGGCCTCGCCTGGACCTTCGACCTCCTCCTGCACTCGCCCGGCGTCCACCGCCGTGCGCTGGAGGGCGAGGACGCCTACCTCGACGCGGTCGTCAAGGAGTCGCTCCGCATCCGCCCGGTGATCCCCGGCGTCGGCCGCGTCGTGCGCGGCGAGCCGTTCCGCCTGAACGGCTACGTGATCCCGCCCGGAGTCGAGATCAACCCCTCGATCCGGATGATCCACCGCCGCGCCGACCTGTACCCCGAGCCCGCGGCGTTCCGCCCGAGCGCTTCCTCGCTCCCGACGCCCCCGACACCTACACCTGGATCCCGTTCGGCGGCGGCACCCGCCGCTGCCTCGGCGCGAGCTTCGCCCTGATGGAGATGCGGATCGTCCTGCGCCGCGTGCTCGAGCGGGTCGCCCTCCGTCCCGCTCGTCCATCGCTCGACGAGGTGCAGTTCCGCGGGATCACGCTCGCGCCGAAGGATGGCGTGCGGGTGATCCAGGACCGGCCGCCGTCCCCGGCTTTGTCGTCGGCGGAGCCGGCCGCGTCTGTCTCAGGCTGACAGCCTGAGTATCTGCTGGAAGAATCGCCGCGATCCGCCGCAACGCAAGATTTAACCACTAAACGGTGTCACAGCGTCGTGGCACCCGCGGGGCGGACGGCCAAGGGCCTGGGTATCCAACGGGAAAAATAGGCCCGTTAGATACCCAGGCTTCACAGAAAACGGCTGCTCGCCGGGGAGGACTGCGCCGGCCTCTGCGCGTCCCCCCAGCGCCCCCGCGCGTCCCCCGTGCCCCCACGGCGTGCTGCGGCGTGCTGCGGCGGGCGCCGGCCGCTCCGCCCGCGAGCGCCCCTCCGCCCGCCACCCGGTTCCCCGCCCGCCGGCGCGCCGCTCCGGCCTGGGTAACTGTGCGAAAGCAGCAGTGATCCGCCATCCGCAAGATTGACCACTAAACGGTGTCGCGCGTGACGTTCACCCTCCCGCCGAACGCCGAAGGCCTGGGTATCCAACGGGAGAAATAGGCCCGTCAGATACCCAGGCCCAACCGACGCGCCCGGGACGTCCACGGTCGGGGAACCCGGGGCGCGCGGGGGCTTAGGCGACGGCGGCGGCGGGACCCGGGGCGGTAGACCAACGCTGCCCATCCTCGATGCCAAAGCTGTTGACGCCTGGGCCCGTCCCCACGCCTCACGGACGTCGATCGCATCGGCTGCCGCCCACGGAAGGCCGCGGCCGACGCGCCGGGCCGACACGCGCGCGACGCGCCCCCCGGGGACGTCCACGGTCGGGGAACCCGGGCGCTCGGACGGCGGCCGCCGCCGATGAGATCAGTGGTGGCCGAACCCGGCCTTGCAGGCCCGGTAGGCCGCGATCGCGTTCAGCCCGGCGGCGAACACGTGGTGGGTGCGGAGGTCGACGAGGACGCGGTGGCCGTGGTAGAGGCAGAAGACCTTGTTGACCCGGCGTCGGCCGGCGGCCGAGTGGACGAAGTGGTTGGCGATGTGATGGGCGATCACGCCGCCGACGAGGTGGCCGCCGGAGCCGCAGCCGGAGGCCCCAGCCGCAGTGCCGGTCAGCGCCAGGGCGGTCAGCAGGATCGCGATCGTGCGCCGGAGGCGGATCCGCATCGGCGTCCAGGGTACCGCCCTGGGATCATGGGCGCCGATGCTCACGCTCTACAACAGCCAGGTGTCCGGCAACTGCTACAAGGTGCGGCTGCTGTTCGCCCACCTAGGGATCGAGTACGAGCGCCACGAGCTCGACGTGATCGACCGCTCGGACCGGCCCGAGGTGCTCGGCGGGCTGAACCCAGCGCTGCGGGTGCCGACGCTCGTGTTCGATGACGGCCGGGCGCTGGCGGAGTCGAACGCGATCATCTTCCATTTCGCGGAGGGCACCGAGTACCTGCCCGAGGACGCGTTCGAGCGCGCGCAGGTGCTCCAGTGGCTGTTCTTCGAGCAGTACAACCACGAGCCGAACATCGCCGTCGCCCGGTTCTGGCGGATCGCCGACCTCCACCCGCCGGCTGAGGAGCAGGCCGCCCGGCGCCGCGGGGGCGAGGCGGCGCTCCGCGCCCTCGAGGGCCACCTCACCGACCGCCGGTACCTCGTCGGCGACGGCTACTCGGTCGCCGACATCGCCCTGTACGCGTACACGCATGTGGCCCCTGAGGGCGGGTTCGAGCTCGAGCCCTATCCGGCAATCCGGGCGTGGCTGGCCCGCGTGGCCACCCAGCCCGGCCACGTGGCGATCAGCGACTGACCGCGGCCGCGTCGGCGTTCGCCACCACGGCGTCGTGGACGTACTGCGCGAGGCCCGCGGCCCGGCGCTCGTACGTCGCCGCGAACCGCTCGTCGGCGATGTACATCTCGGCCAACCCCCGATGCAGCCCCGGCGAGCAGGGATAGAACCACTGCGAGATGTGCCGGCGATGGCGCTCGGCCACCGCCCGGGCGCGCTCGCCGCTGGCGGGCGCGCCGGCGGCCATCAGCGCCGCGAAGTCGTCGAGGACCCCGTCGGCCTCGGCCCTGATCTCGGCCCACTCGGCCTCGCCGTAGGCCGCCGCGCGGCGGGCCGACTCGCGGTAGGCCTCGGTGTGGCCCCAGCGCTCGCGCGCCTCGTCCTCGTACTCGGTGGGATCGAATCCGTCGAACATCGAGGTCTCCTTCTGCCGGTTGCCGTCGCGGTGGGCGGCCAGCGCGCCATCGAGCGCGCGGCGGATCGCCTCGAGGCGGCCGAGCTCGTGCCCGACGAGCTCGCGCTGGCGCTCGAGCGCTGCGACCCGGTCGTAGCCCGGCTCGTCGAGCATCCCCGCGATGTCGGCGAGCGAGAACCCGAGCGCACGCCACACGAGGATCTCCTGCAGCCGCTCGAGGTCGTCGCGCGAGTACAGGCGATAGCCCGCCTCCGATCGACCGCTCGGTGACAGCAGCCCGATCTCGTCGTAATGATGGAGCGCGCGCACGGTCACGCCCGCGAGCTCGGAAACGTCACCTACCGTCTTCATGGCGGGTCACCGTAGAGGCTCACGCGGGGTGAGAGTCAAGGGCGGCTACCGTTGTCGCCGATGGAGCTCGAGGACGCGATCCATGGCCGCCGTACACACAAGGCGTTCGCGCCCGAGCCGGTCCCGCACGACGAGCGCTTCGTGGCGCTCATCCACCTCGGGCGGCCCCGGCAGGAGAAGGAGGCACCGGAACGCGAGCCGCTCGCCCGTGTGGTGACCTACACGGACTGATGGCCGAGCTCATCCACCGCGAGCGCCCAGCCGACGGCGACCCCTCCGGGTTGCTCGTGCTGCATCACGGACGCGGCACCGACGAGAACGATCTGCTGCCGCTGGCCGACGTGCTCGACCCCGCCCGGCGAATGCACGTCGTCTCCCCCGGGCGCCGTTGCAGCTTCCCGGCTCGCCCGGCTACCACTGGTACGTGGTGCCGCGGGTCGGCTACCCCGACCCCGAGACGTTCGCGCTCTCGTTCGCCGCGCTCGGCGCGCTCCACGACGAGCTGGCCGAGCGCACCGGTTGCGGCCCCGACCGGACCGTGCTCGGCGGGTTCTCTCAGGGCACGGTGATGAGCTATGCCCTCAGCCTCGGGCCCGGGCGCCCGGCGCCGGCCGGGATCCTCGCTTTCTCGGGATTCATCCCGACGGTCGAGGGCTGGAGCGCCGACCTGGAGGGCCGCACGCACACGCGGGCGTTCATCGCCCACGGCCGCCGCGACCCGGTGATCGGGGTCGAGTTCGCGCGCCGCGCGCGGGAGCTGCTCCAGCGCGCCGGCCTGGCGGTCGACTACCGCGAGTCCGAGGCCGCCCACACGATCGATCCGCCCGACATTCCGCGAGCGGTGGACTGGCTCGGCTCGGTGCTCGGGGGATGAGGGATGCGCTGATCTGCGAGCCGGTGCGGACGCCCGTCGGCCGGTTCGGCGGCGCGCTGCGGGAGGTTTCGGCCGCCGAGCTTGCCCGGACGGTGATCGCGGAGGTGATGGAGCGCACGTCGATCCCGCCCGACCAGGTCGACGACGTGCTGCTCGGGCAGTGCTATCCGAGCGGCGAGGCGCCGGCCATCGGCCGTGTCGCGGCGCTCGACGCCGGCCTGCCGGTCGAGGCTGCCCGGCCTCCAGCTCGATCGCCGCTGCGGCTCGGGGAAGGGGGGGGGGGGGGGTCGGGCTCGAACGGCCGAGAACCTGCGCCGCGAGTACGCGATCACCCGCCGCGAGCAGGACGAGCTGGCGCTCACCTCCCATCAGCGGGCAGTCGCCGCGCAGTCCGGCGGCGCGTTCGCCGACGAGCTCGTCCCCGTCACGGTGCCCGGCCGGCGCGGAGCTGACACGGTCGAGCGCGACGAGCATCCCCGCCCGGACGCGACGCTCGAGCGGCTCGCCTCGCTGAAGCCGGTGATGGCCACCCGAGACTCCGAGGCGACGGTGACGGCGGGCAACGCCAGCGGCCAGAACGACGGCGCGGCGCTGTGCGTCGTGACCCACGCGGAGAGGGCGGCCGCGCTCGGCCTGACCCCGCTGGCTCGGCTCGTGAGCTGGGCGGTGGCCGGCGTGCCGCCCGCGACGATGGGAATCGGGCCGGTGCCCGCCGCCCGCAAGGCACTCGAGCGGGCCGGCCTCGGGTTCACCGACCTCGACCTGATCGAGCTCAACGAGGCATTCGCCGCCCAGGTACTCGCCGTGCTGCGCGAGTGGCGGCTGCCCGACGGACTCGAGCGGGTCAACGTCAACGGCTCGGGGATCTCGCTCGGGCACCCGGTCGGCGCCACGGGCGCCCGGATCCTCGCCACGCTGCTGCGCGAGCTCGACCGCCGCGAGGGGCGTTATGGGCTCGAGACGATGTGCATCGGCGGTGGCCAGGGGCTGGCCGCCGTGTTCGAGCGCGTGAGGTGAGCTGACCGCGGGCCGGGCATCCGTGCCCCAGCCCGCGCCGTCATACGCGCGCGTGGCGGGGGCGCCGTCAGACGCGCGGACGCCGTCAGATCCGCACGACGAGCAGCGTCCCGGCGATCATCAGCGCCAGGCCGCCGACCCGCTCCGCCCCGAGGCCGACGTGGTGCAGCCCGAACCAGCCGTAGCGGTCGGCGATCACCGAGACGATCAGCTGGGCCGCGACGATCAGCGCCGTGACCCCGCCGGCGCCGAGCGTGCGCACGGTCACGAGCGACACCGTGACGACCGCGACGCCGGCCAGGCCGCCGAGCGCGTACTCCGGCCGGAACGAGCCGATCCCGGCCAGGCGGCCAGGGTCGCCGAACGTGAGGAGCACCACGGCGATCACGGTGAACGAGATCGCCAGGCTGATGAACGCGGCGCCGATGTCGCCGAGGTGGTCGGCGAGCGCCGCGTTGGCGGGTGGCTGCAGGGCGACGAGCCCACCCACCGCGAGCGTGCAGGCGAAGGCGAGCGGACGGGACATAACGCCCTGGTTCCGCGTGGGCAGCGCAATCCCTGCCCCGCCGCGTACCATCCCCCGACTCGTGGATTCAGATCGCCCGAACGACTCCGGCGAGGCCACGCTGCGCGAGGTGGTGGGGGCCCTGGCCCCGCTCCAGCGGCGGGCCGGATCGCCCGGTGAGCGGCAGGCCGCCGAGTGGCTGGCCGACCGCCTGCGCACCGCCGGCTGTGAGACCGCGCTCGAGGAAGAGCCGTTCCTCGACGGCTACGCGAAGGTGATCGGGTCCCTGTCCGCGCTCGCTGCGGTCTCCGGGGCGGCGGCGCTCGTGCCCAGCCTGCGTCGGCCCGCGGCCGCGGTTGCCACGGCGGTGACGGCCGCGATCGCCGACGACATCACCAACGGCCCTCGCGTATACCGGCGGGCCACCACACAACCGAAGCCGACGTGGAACGTGGTCGCCCGGTGCGGTGACCCCGAGGCGGAGCGGACGCTCGTCGTGCTGGCCCACCACGACGCCGCCCCGACGGGCGCGATCTTCGACGATCGCCTCCAGGCGTGGCTCGGCGAACGGTTCCCTGGGATCCTCGAGCGGATCGACACCTCGCTGCCGGTCTGGTGGCCGATGCTCGCCGCGCCGGCGGTGGTGGCGACAGGGGCGGCGCGCCGGCGCCGCGGGCTGGCAGGCGCCGGCCTTGCCATGTCGCTGGTCGGCACTGCCGTGTTCGCCGACATCGCCCGGCGTCCGGTGTGCCCGGGCGCCAACGACAACCTGAGCGGGGTGGCGGTGCTGGTGGCATTCGCCGAGCGGTTGGCCGAGCGGCCGGTGCCGGGACTGCGGGTGCTGCTCGTCTCGTGCGGCGCGGAGGAGGTGCTCCAGGGCGGGATCCACGGGTTCGCGGCCCGGCACTTCCCGGCGCTCGACCGCGAGCAGACCTGGATGCTCAACCTCGAGACCGTGGGCTCGCCCCGGCTGGTGATGCTCGAGGGTGAGGGCCCGGTGGTGATGGAGGACTACCCCGACCGCACCTTCCGGGACCTGGTCGAGAGGGCCGCGGTCGCCGCCGGGGCACCGTTGCGCCGTGGGATGCGTTCGCGCGCCTCCACGGATTCCGTGATCCCGAGCCGGGCCGGGTATCCAATCGCCACGCTCACCTCGACCGACCGCTTCAAGGCCCTGTCGAATTATCACCAGATGAGCGACACGCCGGAGAACCTGCATTACCGGACGATGCGACACGCGCTGGTCGTGTCCGACGCGGTGGCGCGGGAGCTGGCGACGAACCCGTGGATCGGCGGCTCGCGGGCGGGCTGACCGCCTACAGCAGCCCGGTCACGGTCAGCACCGCGGTCCCGAGCACGGCGATCACCGGGAGCGCGCCCGCCTTGCCGGCACGCACCGTGGCGCCGTCGAGCGGCTTCACGGGGGTGAGCATCGAGGCCGCCATCAGCAGCGCGGCCGAGCCGAGGCTGCGGGCCACCGGGACGCCCAGCCACGTCGCCAGCAGCAGCAGCGTGAGCGCCAGGATCGCGATCACGGTCGGCCCGGCCCAGTGCACGGAGGGGCTCTCGTCCCCCGAGGCCCGCGAGCGGGCGACCGGGAGGGGCGCCCAGCTGAGTCCGAGCAGCGTGACCACGAGGCCGAAGCCGACGCCGGGGAGCCATGTCTCCTGGGTGATGGCGACCTGCGAGCGGGCGGCGGCGATCTGCCGCACCCGGACGACGACGGCGATCAGGATCAGCACCCCGATCGCGAACACGAGCTCCGAGCTCCAGCTGTCGCCCGGACCGCTGCGGGCCGGCCACAGGAGGTACGCCGCCGTGGCTACGACGGCCAGCGCGGGCGCCCTCAGCACGTTCGCCCACGGGATCCGCTCAGCCACATCGTCGACCAGGCCGAGCCACTTCTCGACCCCGGACTTCGCCGTCCGGCCCGCCAGCGAGCGGGCCAGCCCGATCATCGCGACGAGGATCGCCGACAGGCCGGCCGCCGCCGCGGGCGCGTGCGACTGCGAGGCGGCGAACGTCCACTTCGGCGGCAGTGGCTTCGACAGGTCGAGGTGGCTGGCGTACAGCGCGTTGTCGAAGAACGGTCGCGGCCTACGGGACGCGAGCGTCGAGTCGAGCATGTCCGCGCGGGCGAGGCTGCCCTCGGCGGAGAGCACATGCCCTGGCCCGAGCCGGCGCAGCGCGATCGCGAGGTTGAACCACCCGGGTGCGTAGTCCCGGTTGGCGCCGACCGCCCGGCGCAGTGCGTCGGCCGCGGGCCCGGGCCGGCCCTGCTGCAGGAGCAGCACCCCCAAGTTGTTCGCGACGGGGAACTCGGTCGGGTCGCGGGCGAGAGCCGCCCGGTTGTCGGCGACCGCCGCCGTGCGGCGGCCGAGCTGCTGATCGGCCGTCGCCAGCGTCCACCAGTAGATCGCGTTGCCCGGGTCGTATCCGATCGCCGTGCGGGCCAATGTCGCCGCCAGGGCAGGGTCGCCGGTCTGGAGCGCCGCGATCGCACGGTCGTTGTCAAGCACGTCGACCCGCAGCCTCTGGCCCCCGGGAATCGACGGGAGCTGGGAGAGCTTGCCCCGCTCGGTGTCGGTCGCCACCGCGTAGTGAAGCGCCGCCTGCTGCGGCTGGCCGATCCCCAGCAGCATCGTTCCCTCCTGCTCCTGGGCGTAGAACCCGGTGAGCCGGGCGACGCCGGTGACATCGCTGCGGTCCACCGCCGCCTGATCGGCCGCATCGAGCACGTTCAGAGCCTCGGCATGCTGGCCGGCGTAGGCGAGCGCGGCGCCCTCGTGCAGCAGCGCGACCGCAGCCTGCTGGCTGGCGACGCCGTAGCGCCAGCGCGCGCGGTCGGCGACGACGGCGAAATCGGCCGCCGAGGCGCTGTAGCGGTGCTGCAGGAACGCGATCTCGCCCGCGTCGCTGAGGGCGAGGGAGTCACCCGCCAGAGTCTGCTGCCATCGCGTCACCGTCCCTGCCGCCGCCGGGAGGTTCCCGGCGTAGCGCCACAGGTTCTGGAGGCTGTCCTCGAGGTCGCTCAGCGAGGCGGGCTGGAGCGCCTTGCGCCCCCACGCGCGGGCGGCGGCGAGGTTGCCGAGGTCGAGCTCGGCGTCGGCCGGCAGCACCTGAGCGCCGAACCCGAGCATGACCGCCGGATCACAGTCGAACGCCCCGGGACGAAGGTCCCCCAGGCGGGTCGAGAAGCCGGCCAGGACCGCGCGGGGCTGCCCGGCGAGCAGGAGGTCGAGGAGCCGAGACCAGCCCGGGCACCAGCGTGCCGGGCCGCCCAGGCCGAGCGTGGGCTCGTAGAGGGGAAAGAACGAGAGGTCCGTCGTCGTCGCGGGAGCGGTCGCGGGGGTGCCGGCGAACACAGGCAGCTCGACGGGGCGCGCGGTGTCAAGTCCGCTCGAGATCGGACCGAGCTCGTCGTCGTCGTCGTTCTGATCGAACCGGTACGGGACGGCGAACAGGTCGATGCCGGCGGCGAACCGATGGACGGCCTCCAACCGCAGGGCGAATGCCGCGGCAGCTGCGAACCGGTGCGCCTGCTGGAGGTAGTCGAGGAGCCGGACCTGGAGATCGGCCGACGCCGGATCGAGCGCTGAGCGCGCGCTGCTGGACCGCGACGGCGTCACGGGTCTGGCCGAGCGCCGCCAGCGCCCGGGCCTGGCCGGCCAGGCTTCCGGCGCTCGGCTGCAGCCGCTCGGCCCGCCCGTACGCGGCCAGCGCGCGGCGCAGCGACGCCCGGGCGGTGAACGGCTCGTCGGTCTGGAGGACGTAGGCGAGCCGCAGGTCGGCGTCTCCCTCGCCGGACCACGCTGCCGCGGCGCCGGGGAATCGCCGCTCGAGCTGGGCGAACGTCGCGAGCGCGGATGTGAAGTCGGCCGCCCGCCGCGCCGTGATCGACTGGAACTGCCCGAGCTCCCAGAGCGGCGTCGGATCGTGTGGACAGGCTGCCTGCGCTGCCCGCGCCGCTGCACTGACCCGGCCCGGGAACGGACCGGTGTCGGCTGAGGCGACCAGGAACTCGAGGTTGACCGCCGCCGCGCAGCCGCCGCCCGCGCCCGCGCGCCGCAGGAGCGCGAGCGCGACGATCCCCTGCGCCGCCGAACCCGGCGGGGATCGAGCCTTCGTATGGCCGCGTCGTGGCCGCTCCGGCCTCGATCAGCAGCGCCGCGAGATCGTTCTCGGCGGCCGCGCTCCCGGCGGCCTGCGCCGGGAGTCGCACCGTCGCCGCCCCGGTGACCATGTGCATGAACGCCCGCGCCGCCCGGGCCCCGTACAGGCGCCGAGCCGCCGTCGCGACCGCTGCCGTCTGCACCGCGCGGCCGCCCGACACGATCGTGGCCACCCGGTCGCGGGACAGCGTCACGAACACGGGCAGCGAGTCGAGCGACACCGGCGCCACGTCTGGTGGCAGCCGCGCGAGCACCGGTCCGAGCGCGGGAGCGATCGGCTGGGCGTCCGCCGACAGCCGCGCGCCGACGGGGAACGCGAGCATCGCGAGCACCCCGGCGATCAGCAGCGCGTCGAACCACCGCCGCCGCGGTGCGCGTGCCGCGCCGGCTGCATCGCCCTGTGCGTCCTCCGTGACGGGCCGATCGTCCAGCCCCTCGACCACACGCGGATCCTACGCCCAGCGACCGTCAGAGGCGGGGCGCACTAGTGTCCCGGTCATGGTCACCGCAACCGAGCTCGACCTCCCGACGTTCGACCACACTGACCCCGCGCTGCGGGGCGGCCGGTACCGCGAGGCGATGGCGGGCGTCGCCGGCCGTGACGGCTGGCTCGTCCGCAACCCGTTCGGGTTCACCGTGCTTGACCGCGCGTCCGGCGAGTTCTTCCTGCGCACGCGCGACGCGGTGTTCCCGGGGCTGACGATCGCGGACATCTTCGGCATCTCCGATGGACCGCTGCACGAGGAGATCCTCAAGAACATCATCAACGTCAACGGCGGCGACCATCAGCGGCTGCGCAGCCTCGTCAACCCGGCTCTGTCACCGCGCGCGGTCGACCGCTACCGGCCGGCGATGCGCGGGTTCATGGAGCAACTCGTCGACGCGCTCCCCTCCGACGGCCGCTGCGAGTTCATCGCCGATATCGCCAAGCCGTACCCGTCGCTGGTGATCGCCGAGGTGATGGGCGTGCCGCTGTCCGATGCGCCGCGCCTGCACCATTGGTCGAACTGGATCCAGCGCCAGTTCGACGCCCAGAGCCTGCTCACCGAGCGGGCCGAGATCGAGGAGGCGGTCGCCGAGTTCTACGAGTACGAGGACGCATTCATCGCCCGCCGGCGCAGCGAGCCCGGCGACGACCTCATCTCCCGGCTGATCCAGGCGGGCACCGCCGGCGAAACCGATGGCCAGGCGGGCGGGCGATTGTCCGACGACGAGCTGCGCAACCTCGTGCTCAACATCCTCGTCGGCGGTGTCGACACGAGCCAGAGCCAGCTCGCCCACGCTGTGCGCCTGCTGGCCGAGCACCCGGACCAGTGGGAGCGGCTCCGGGAGAATCCTCGCGGCCTCGCGCTGGCGGCGGTCGAGGAGGCGCTGCGATTCGAGCCGATCACCCCGTTCACCGCCCGGATCACGATCGACGAGATCGAGCACCGGGGCGTCGTGTTCGGACCCGGGACGGTCGTGCTCGTGTCCGCCTGGCACGCCAACCGCGAGGGGATCGACCCGGACGGCTTCGACATCACCGCCGAGCGCCAGCGCGCCCGGCTGCTCACGTTCGGCGCCGGGATCCACTATTGCGTCGGGGCCAACCTGGCCCGCGCCGAGATGCAGGAGGGGCTCGTCCACCTCGCCGAGCGGGTGCGCTCGCTGCGCGTCGCCGGCGAGCCCGAGTTCGGGACCCCGTCCGGGATCTACGGGCTCGAGACGCTGCCCCTGGAGCTCGAGCTGGCCTGAGCAACAGCCGGAGCTTGAGCTCGAGCTGGCCTGAGCGACAGCCGGAGCCCGACGTTCGTGTCAGGCCGCGCGGGCAGCCACTGCCGCGGGGCGCCACAGCGCGTCGTCGCCGAGCGGGGCACGGACCGCGCGCCCCTCGGCCACGAGCCCGATCACCGCCGCCTCGGCCGCCTGTCGGTCGGGGGCCTCGTTGCCCTCCGCCAGCAGCGCTGCGATCTCCTGGGTCGTCAGCCCGTCCGGGAACTTCTCGAGCAGTGGCGCCGGCGAATCTGGTGCCGGCTCACGGTGGAGCGTCGGATCAAGGTTTGCAATCAGCACGTCGTAGGCCTCCACCGGCTGGAAGCCCCCGGCCACGAGCCGCCGCCCATCGGCCTCGAATACGACCGAGGGAGCGGTGAACCGGACCGGTCCGTCGGTGCTGGCGGTCTTGCGCTGCAGCTCGGCGGCCGAGCCGGCCGCCGTCCGCGCTTCGGCGCGGTCGCGGTGATATGCCTCGTCGACCGCGGGCGAGTCGAGCCCGGCCACGATCGCCTCGGCATCGAGCCCCTCGACCCGCCGCAGGACGTCGGCCAGCTGGGCGTCGTCCTCGAGCACGAGAGAGGTGGTGAAGTTGGCGAGCTGGATCGCCCGGAACACGCGCCATTCGGCGCCGGGCTGGACGAGCCGGGCGGCGACGACGGCACGACAGGCCCGGGCGGTGGCGCTCACGCGCGGCTTCGGCGCGGGGGCGAACGGCATCCCGTAGCGGCGGAAGCGCATCTGACCGAGCGCCCCGCGCAGCGGCGTGTAGCCGCGGGCGACGTACTGCTCGGAGGACTCGGTGAGGCCGATCACCACCAGGCGCCAGTCGAGCTGGTCGCCATAGCGCCATTCGAGCACCCGCAGCGCGGGGCTCTCGGAGTAGGCCCAGGGACAGCCGGGATCGTTGTAGAGCGTGGCCGAGATCACGTGGTTGATGCCTCAAGTATATGCGCCAGCCGCGTTTCGGGTCCTTCGGCGTTCGCGAGCTCGGATGCGCGGCGCACCGACGCGTGAGCGAAGCCGGCAGCGCGGAGCGCCGCCTCGGCGTCCGCGGCACTGTCGAAATGGAGGTGCACGCGGCCGCGGACGAACCACGACAGGGCAGTCCGGAACGCCTTGATCTCCGGCGTCTGCAGGTCGGCGAGGTGGAGGTCGGAGACGTAGCGCCCGGTGGCGAATCCGCCGAGCACGCGGGCGAACCGGCGGAAGATCCCGGCGACGGCGTCGCTGTCGACGTAGCCGAGCAGGCCCTCGGTGATGATCGCGAGCCCGCTCTCCGCGTCGAGCTCGTCGGCGAGCGCGGGGAGGCTGTCGGGGCCGCTGTCGCGCAGCGCGTCGACCTCCTCAACGCGGTGGCGCGCGCCGAGGGGGCCGATCCGTTCCAGAGCCCGGCGCTTACGCGACGCCATCCCCGGGAGGTCGGCCTCCACGTAGGCGATCCGGTCGCCGTAGCGCTGGGTGAACCGCCATCCGCGCGCGGACATGCCGGCCGCCACCTCGATCACCTGCGTCACCCCGTGCTCCTCGATCGCCCGCTCGAGCAGACCGTCGATCGCCCGGTGGCGCGCGAGCAGGTAGCGCTCGAGCGTCGGGCCGCCGAGCACCCGGCTGAGCTCGTTGGGCAGCCGCAGGGACTCGTAGAACAACCGCCCCTGAACCGTCTCTAGCGCCGGGTGCGAGAGCCCGTTGCGCGCCCACACGTAGCCCGTGTAGTGGGCGGTGGGGCTGATCGTCTCGGAGTTGCTCACGATGCGCGCTCCGCGAGCCGGTCGAGCAGCTCAGCCTGGGCGGGGTTGATCCGCTCCCGGGCCAGCTCGTCCGGGCACCACTCGGCCCGGTCGACCTCGGGGATCTCGAGCCGCCGGCCCGAGCGCGGCGGCCACTCGATCTCGATCGTGTTGCTCGTGATGTCCGTGACGTCAAGGTCGCCCTCGATCGCCCACGCGTGGACCACCTTGCCCGACTTCTGGCGGATCTCGCCGAGATCGACCGGCTCGCCGCGGGGCGGCGGGGTCCCGAGCTCCTCGGCGAACTCGCGCCGGGCGGCGGCGAGCGGGTCCTCCCCCGCCTCGAACTCGCCCTTCGGGATCGACCACGCGCCGGCGTCCTTGTTGGCCCAGAACGGCCCGCCGGGGTGCACCAGCAGCACCTCGAGGCCGCCGGTGCGGCGACGATGGACGAGCAGTCCGGCGCTCTGGGCTCGCGGTGTGGGGCGTCTGCGGGACGTGGTCGGCATCGGGCGGGATACTCCTACGGCAGGAGGTACGAGATCGGAGGTTCCCCGATGCGGCGTCCGTCAGTCATCGTCGCACCGATTGTGGCGTGCGGAATGCTCGCAGTTCCCGCTCGCCGGGCCGCTCGTGTTCGAGCCCGCCGTGCTGCCGATCGCCCCGGTCGGTTTGCGGCAGCTCGTCACAGGACGACCCGCTCGTGCATCTGTAGGGGCATGCGCGCGGCGGACCAGCGGCAATGATCGACGCCGACGAGATCATTCGCCTGTACGACGTCCACGCGCGGGAGCTGATCGGCTACTTCGCGCGGCGGACATCCGACCCGCAGCTGGCTCTCGACCTGCTCGGCGAGACGTTTCTCACTGCGTTCGAGCGACGCCGGAGCTGCCGCGGCACGACCACCGGGGAGCGGGCCGCCTGGCTGTACGCGATCGCCTCGACCAAGCTGTCCGGGCACTACCGGCGCGGCGCCAGTGAGCGGCGCGCCACCGACCGGCTGGCCGGGGAGCTGAGGGCTCTCACCAACGCAGAGCGGACGACGATCGAGCGCCTGGCCGGGGCGAGCGAGCACGGGGAGGCCGCGATCGCCGCTCTCGCCGGGCTCAGCCGCGACCAGCGGGAGGCGGTCCGGATGCACGTCATCGACGAGCGTCCGTATCCGGCCGTGTCCGCCGCGCTCGGAATCAGCGAACCCACCGCCCGCGCCCGGGTCAGCCGGGGCCTGCGAGCGATGCGCCGGGCCCTGGCCGGCGAGCACGAAGGGAGCGAACGATGATGAGTGGCGAGCGAGACCGCTTCGACGACCTGCCGATCCTGGCCGAGGTCCGGGACCAGCTCGAGGCGCGATACGCGCACAGCGGCCGCCGGCGCGCCCGGCGCTGGGCCGGGGCCGGCCTGCGCGGCGCGCCGATGGTCCTGGCCGGCCTGGCCGCCGTGGCCGTCGTCGTGCTCGCACTCGGTGCGCTACGGCACGGTCACGTCCCCGCGGCACCCGCGGGGCACGCCGCGCCGCCAGCGACGCCTCGCCCGGTGCTCGACCCGACGCCCGCCGAGCAGAAGCTGATCGCGCTCGCCCAGCGCCGCGCCGCGGCCGGCGACCACTCCTGCCGCCAGCCCGTCAACCAGGGCAAGACGTTCATCCAGGGCCGGCCGCCGGCGGCGCTGCGGGCCGCGCTCGGCGTGCTGCGCCGGCCGGCGCCCCCACGCGACCGCACCTACCAGACCCTGATCAAGGGCGGGTTCGACATCGGCGCCGGGGTGTACGTCAACGGCATCCGCCGTGCCCGGACCACGTACGGCAAGGCGTTCTATCTGATCCCCGAAGCGCGGACGACGCCGTTCGGCGGAATTCCGCCCGCGTGCGACGCGAAGTTCGCCCACGCGCTGCGCGCCCTCACCGTGCACACAGCCGCCACCGAGCGGGCGCGCCTGCTCGCACTCCAGACCGAGGCGATCGCCACCCAGCGCCGCGTGTCGACGAACCGGGCGGGCCTGTGCTTCGCCGCGGTCACCGTCAGGCGGGTCGCGCCGCCGAACGGCGTCGACATGGGCTGCTCGCCGGGGGTGCCGCCGCTGCCTCCCGGAATGGGCATGGGACTCGGCGAGGACCATCGACACGGGGGCGCCCTGATCGCCGGAATCGTTCCGGACGGCGTGACCTTCGCGACGATCCACTACCCGGCCGGAGGCGGCGATCCCGCGCGGACTCTGACCTCCCGGGCGGTCAACAACGTCGTCGTGTTCGAGGTCCCGCCGCACACCTACCACCAGGACTTCCCCACCCACTACGTGCTCCGCGCCGCGGACGGTAGCGTGCTCGCGCGCAGCAGCGGATGACCCCGCGCCGTCAACTCCGCGTCAACGGCTTCGCAATCTCTTAGCCGAATTTGACGTGTCACTTGCGCGCCGGTGATGAGGTGTCCCCATGACCACCGCAGCCCCGCCCAGGCAGCCCTCGCCCACCACCTCACGCGAGGAGACCGCCGTCCTTGACGCCGAGGCCGGCGAGACGATCCTTGACACGGCCCGATTCCTCCCCCACCGCACCCGCAGCCGTCTCTGCGCCCCCGGGACCGCGCCATGCGGCGCCTATCTCGTGTTCCAGGACGGTGGGCAGCCGATGTACCTGTCGCTGGAGGAGACGATCACCCACATCGGGCGCGGGACCAGCGCGGACGTGCGGATCGAGGAGCACCGGGTCTCCCGCGACCACGCGATCGTCGTGCGCCACGGCCGCTACGCGCGCCTGCTCGACAACCGCAGCGCGAACGGCACGTTCCTCAACGGCCGCGAGGTGATCGCCACGAACCTCCGCGACGGCGACGTGATCCGGCTCGGCCCGGTCGTCCTGCAGTACGTGGAGATTCGCTAGTCGGTGATCGGCGAATCGGCGCCAATCGATTGAAGCGGGCCTGGACGAGCTCCCCGAGTTAGCCAGGCGAACTCGCAAGCGGATCGGCGCCAGCCGATTCGCCGGTGACATCGCGGGCCACGAGCGCGGCGTACATCCCGCCCCGCTCGAGCAGCTCGTCGTGCCGGCCGCGCTCGACGATCCGGCCGTGGTCGAGCACGACGATCTGGTCGGCGTCACGCACGGTCGAGAGCCGGTGTGCGATCGTGATCGTCGTCCGCCCTTCGGCCAGCCGCTCGAGCTCCGTCTGGACCGCCGCCTCGGTCTGCGTGTCGAGCGAGCTCGTGGCCTCGTCGAGCACGAGCACCGGCGGGTTGCGCAGGATCGTCCGCGCGATCGCCATCCGCTGCTTCTCGCCGCCGGAGAACCGGTAGCCGCGCTCGCCGACGACGGTGTCGTAGCCCTCGGGCAGCGACGCGATCAAGTCGTGGATCCGCGCCGTCCGGGCCGCGTCCTCGATCTCGTCGTCGGTGGCGTCCGGGCACGCGAAGCGCAGGTTCTCGCGCACGCTCGCGTGGAACAGATACGTCTCCTGGGCGACGACGCCGACCGTCGCGGCCAGCGACTCGAGGCTCGCCTCGCGCACGTCGACGCCGTCGATCGTCACCCGCCCGCGCTGCGGCTCGTACAGCCGCGCGACGAGGTAGCCGAGCGTCGTCTTGCCTGACCCGGTCTCGCCGACGATCGCGGTGCGCGTGCCGGCCGGGACCGTCAGATCGATGCCCCGCAGCGTCCACGGCGACTCGGCTGACGCCGATTCGCCTGCGAGTCCCGCCGGTGCCGGGCTCGAGTCGTACCGAAACGCCACATCCTCGAAGCGGACTTCGCCGAGCACCTCCTCGGAGCGAAGCACGACCGGATGCTCGGCCTCGACGATGTCGACCGGCAGGTCGAGATACTCGAAGATCCGGTCGAACAGCGCGAGCGACGCCTCGACGTCGGCGCCGGTCGACAGCAGGCTCTGGATCGGGAACAGCAGCCGGGTCTGCAGCTGGGTGAACGCGACCACGGTGCCGATCGTGATCGCCTGCTTGCCGTGGCCGTGGACGAAGCCCTGGCCGGCGATCCAGTAGACGAGCGCGGGCTGGATCGCGAACACCATCTGGATGGTCGACATCACCCACCGGCCGGCCATTCGCGAGCGGACCTCGATCTCGGCGATCTCCCCCGACTCCCCGGTGAACCGGTCGGCCAGGTTGCGGGCGCGGCCCATCGTCTTGCCGAGCATGATCCCCGACACCGACAGCGACTCGGACACGAGCGCCGAGAGGTCGGCGAGGCGCCGCTGGCGCTCGGTCGTGATCGTCCGGCGGACCTGGCCGACGCGCCGGGTCAGCAGCACGAACGGCGGCACGAACACGAGCGAGATCGCGGCCAGGCGCCAGTCGAGGATCACCATCGCCACGATCGTCGCGATGACCGTGGTCGCGTTCTGCGCGATCGACGTGGCGGTGGTCGTGACCACGCTGTCGATCCCGCCGATGTCGTTGGCGATCCGCGATTGCACCTCGCCGGTCCGGGTGCGGGTGAAGAACGCCAGCGACATCCGCTGCAGGTGGCGGTAGACCGCGGCCCGAAGATCGTGCATCACCTTCTGGCCGATCACGTTCGAGATGTACGTCTGCCACACCGCGATCGCGCCGGTGGCGATCGCGATCCCGATCATCCCGAGCACGAGCTCGGTGAGCAGCGAGGCGTTGCGGTGCGGGAGCGCGTTGTCGAGCACCGAGCGCAGCAGGAACGGCGAGATCATGCTGAGCCCGGACGAGAACACGATCAGCCCGATCACGGCCGCCAGCCGCCACCGGTAGCGCGCGAACAGCGCCATGATCCGGTGGCGGTCGCGCGGGCGCTCGGGGTCCATCAGCGGCGGCGGCGTGCGGTCCGGGCCCCCGAACCGGCCCATGCGACCGCCACCGCTTCCGTGCCCTCCACCGGCCGGTCCGTACACGCTCATCGCCACTCATGATGACGCACGGCTGACACCGTCCCGGACGGGACACCCGCCGACCGCGGCCCCGCCCGCGAGCTGAGTAGCCTCACGAGCCGTGAGCGCGGCTCCTGCCTTGATCGCGGCCGCAGCCGGGGTCGGCTTCGGCCATGCCGTCCTGCCGGACCACTGGGTCCCGCTGGCGGTCGTCGGGCGGACCAACCGCTACCCCCTGTCGAAGCTGGCCCGCCTGTCCGGCCTGGCCGGCGTCGCCCACGTGCTCGTGTCGCTGATCCTCGGCGGGATCATCGTGGCCGTCGGGCTCCAGTTGCGCTCGAGCGTCGAGCACGCCCAGAACGCGATCGTCGGCTCCCTGCTGATCGCCACCGGGATCGGGTTCCTGGTGCTGGAGCTGACCGGGCGCGGTCATCACCACCACGACCACGACGCACGACCACGACCACGGACCACGGACACGACCACCATGATCTGGAGACGGGCCACGAGTCGCGCACGGCCCGGTGGGCGGCGATCATGGTCCCGTTCGGCGCCGCCGCCTCCCCGGATCTGACGATCCTCCCGGTGTTCCTGGCCGCGACCACCGCCGGAACCGGCGCCGCGGTCGCCGCGCTCGCCGTGTTCGCCGCCGTCACCATCGGGACGATCGTCGGGCTCACCCTGTTTGCCGCCGCCAGCTCCTACCAGGTCGAGGCCCCCTGGCTCGACCGGTGGGGGAACGTGTTCACCGCGCTCGTACTGATCGTGATCGGCGGGCTGGTGCGCTCGGGGTGCTGTAGGGCTCTCAGCGCAATCCTCCGCCCACCCGCCCCGCGGCCGGGGCAAACCCGGGATACTCCGCCAAGTGGAGCGGCGGAACGGCAACCCGGCGACGGATTCGATGTCGATGCCGGCCTTCGGGCCCGAGCCGGTCCGTCAGCTGCCACCCGACTCGCCGCACGGCGGCAGCCCGTTCCCGCCGATCGCCGAGTACGGCTTCCTGTCCGACTGCGAGACGGTGGCGCTCGTCGCGCCCGACGGCAACGTCGAGTGGATGTGCCTGCCGCGGGTCGACTCGCCGAGCGTGTTCGGCGCGATGCTCGACCGCGACGCCGGCTACTTCCGGCTCGGCCCGCTCGGCGTCAAGGTGCCGGCCTCGCGCCGCTACCTGCCCGGGCACGATGGTGCTCGAGACGAGCTGGTGGACGGGCGCGGGCTGGGTGATCGTCCGCGACGCCCTGCTGATCGGCGACTGGCACCACGAGGAGGAGCGCTCGCACACCCACCGCCGCGCGCCGACCGACTACGACGCCGACCACGTGCTGCTGCGGACGGTCCGCTGCGTCAACGGCGAGGTCGAGATCGTGCTCGACTGCGAGCCCCGCTTCGACTACGGCCGCGAGCCGGCCAAGTGGGAGTACAAGGCGGCCGGCTACCACGAGGGCGTCGCGACGTCGGAGTCCGGCGGGTTCGAGCTCGGGCTGAGGACCGACCTGCGGCTGGGGTTCGAGGGCCCGCGGGCGACGGCGCGGCACCGGATGAAGGAGGGCGAGCAGGCCTACGTGCGCGCTGTACTGGAGCGAGCACGCGCCGCCGCAGGACTTCGAGGAGGCCTACGACCGGCTCGTGTGGACCGCCCATCACTGGCAGCACTGGCTCGACGGCGGGTCGTTCCCCGACCACCCGTGGCGCTCCTTCCTGCAGCGCACCGCGCTGACGCTCAAGGGCCTCACCTACGCGCCGACCGGCGCGCTGCTCGCGGCGGCCACCACCTCGCTGCCCGAGTCGCCCGGCGGCGAGCGCAACTGGGACTACCGCTACAGCTGGATCCGCGACTCCACGTTCATGCTGTGGGCGCTGTACACGCTCGGCTTCGACTGGGAGGCGAACGACTTCTTCTACTTCATCGCCGACGTCGCCGAGGGCGACGACGAGCTCCAGGTGATGTACGGGATCGGCGGCGAGCGCGAGCTCGAGGAGCAGGAGCTCGACCACCTCACGGCTATGAGGGCGCCCGGCCGGTGCGGATCGGCAACGGCGCCTACAAGCAGCAGCAGCACGACGTGTGGGGCGCGCTGCTCGACTCCCTCTACCTCCACACCCGCTCGCGCGACTCGCTCGACGAGCGCGTGTGGCCGATCCTCAAGCGCCAGGTCGAGGCGGCGATCGCGAACTGGAAGAAGCCCGACCGCGGCATCTGGGAGGTCCGCGGCGAGCCCAAGCACTTCACCTCCTCGAAGATGTTCTGCTGGGTCGCCTGCGACCGCGGCGCTCGGCTCGCGACGCTGCGCGAGGACGGCGAGCTGCGCCGAGCGCTGGCGCAGAGGTCGCCGACGAGATCCACGCCGACATCTGCGAGCACGGCGTCGACGAGCGCGGCGTGTTCGTCCAGCACTACGACACCGACGCGCTCGACGCCGCGCTGCTGCTGATGCCCCTGCTGCGCTTCCTGCCCGCCCGACGACGAGCGGATCCGCGACACCGTGTTCGCGATCGCCGACGAGCTGACCGAGGACGGGCTCGTGCTGCGCTACCGCACCGAGGAGACCGACGACGGGCTCGAGGGCGAGGAGGGCACGTTCCTGATCTGCTCGTTCTGGCTCGTCTCGGCGTTCTGCGAGATCGGCGAGATCGACCGCGCCCGCAACCTGTGCGAGCGGGTCCTCGGCTACGCCAGCCCGCTCGGCCTGTACGCCGAGGAGGTCGACCCGCGCACCGGCCGCCATCTCGGCAACTTCCCCCAGGCGTTCACGCATCTGGCGCTGATCAACGCGGTCATGCACGTGATCCGCGCCGACCAGCAGATCGCGATCGAGCACTCGCCGTTCACCGACGAGAACCGCTGACGACCGCTAGTCGCTCCGCCACCCGCTGCGCCGATCAGTGCGAGTTGCTCGACGCAACCGACGTTGCCGGCACCGGAGGTCCCCGATGTCCCGCCGCACGATGGTCACGCTCACGGTCTCGCTCGGGGTCTTCATGGCCTCGCTCGACCTGTTCATCGTCAACATCGCCTTCCCCGACATCCAGCGCGACTTCGCCGGCACCTCGCCTCAGCTCGCTCTCCTGGGTCCTCAACGCCTACGCGATCGCGTTCGCCGCGCTGCTCGTCCCCGCCGGCCGCTGGGCCGACCGCGCCGGGCGCAAGCGGGCTTCCTCGGCGGGCTGGCGCTGTTCAGCGTCGCCTCGGCGGCCTGCGCCGCGGCACCTCGGTCACGGTCCTCGTCGGCGCCCGGATCGTCCAGGCGGTCGGCGCCGCGTTCATGCTCCCGACCTCGCTCGGGCTGCTGCTGCCCGAGTTCCCGCCCGAGAAGCGCGGGGCGGCGGTCGGCATCTGGGCCGCGGTCGGCGGCGTCGCCGCGGCGGCCGGGCCGCCGATCGGCGGGCTGCTCGTCCAGGCCGGATGGCGGTGGGTGTTCATCGTCAACGTCCCGATCGGCGTGCTCGACGCTCATCGCCGGCGCGCGCCTGCTCACGAGGTCCACGACCGGCGCAGCGCCCGCCCGACCTGCTCGGGCGCCGGCGCTGATCACGGCCGGGATCGCCGCGCTCACGCTCGCGATCGTCAAGGGCCCCGCCTGGGGCTGGGGCGGCGGCCGCGTGCTCGGTCTGTTCGCCGCCGCGGCGGCTGACGCTGGCGCGCGTTCGCGGTGCGCTGCGCCCGGCATCCGGTCGCCGCTCATCGAGCCGGTGATCGTCCGCGACCCGCGCGATCGCGCTGGCCAACCTCGGCGCGCTGCTGTTCTTCTGCGCCTTCGGCGCTGATGCTGCTCGGGCAGCGTCCTGTTCCAGACCTCGGTCTGGCACGAGTCGGTGCTCGTCGCCGGTCTGCAGATCGCCCCGGGCCGGCGATGGCGGCGACGTTCGCGTTCCCCGGCGGGGTCCTCGGCCAGCGCTTCGGCCAGCGCTACGTCGGGTTCGCCGGCGCGCTGCTGTTCGCCGCGGCGGGCTGTGGTTCCGCACGCACATGGGCGCCACCCCCGACTACGCCGGCGTCCTGCTGCCGGCCCAGCTGCTGACCGGCGCCGGGCGTCGGGCTCGTGCTCCCGACCCTGTCGGCCGCCGCCACCGGACCGCTGCCGCCGGCGCGGCTTCGCCACCGGCACCGCCGTGCTCGGGATGTCGCGGCCAGTCGGCTCCGCGCTCGGCGTGGCGATCCTGGTCGGCGATCATCGGCGCCCGCCAGGCACGGCTCCTCGGTCCGCTCCGCGACGGTGGTCGCTGCTGATCGCGGTCGCGGTCGTGGCCGGGTCGTGCTGCTGTCGGTCGGGCGAGGTCCGGATCGGGTCGGCCGTCGTGACCGAGCCGGCGGTTGACGCGGCGGGCGCGCCCGCGGGCGAGCCGGCGCCTGACGCGCTGGCGGCCTGACGCTGGTCGCCCGACTACGCGGCGAGGTCGGCGGCCGCCGGCTGTTCGGCGACCACTGGGAGAGGGCTGGCGGGAGCGGGCATGAGCTCGGGACGCCCGGCCAGTTGCGCGACGGTCTGGCGCAGTCGCGCGAATCCGACCGTCGCCCCCGACCGCCGGCACCCACAGCGCGATCGCGTGGTAGAGGACGACGGCCGCGGCGGTCGGGGCCGCCGGCAGCCCGTACAGGAGCAGCGCGCCGAGCAGGCCGCCCTCGAGCACGCCGAGGCCGCCCGGGATCGGGACGAGGTTCGCGAGGTAGCCGATCTGGTAGCCGAGCACGAGCGCGAGGAGCGGCGGCGCGGTGCCCACTGCCCTAAGGCACGCCCACAGCACGGCGATGTCGAACACGAGGTAGCCGATCGCACCGAGCAGCCGCCAGTCCGGCGTGCGCGCGACCTCCACGGTGTCGCTGAGCCAGCCCGCACCACGCCCGAGCACCGGCCCGAGCCGATGGCGCGGGAGCCGCGGCAGGAGCAGTCCCACGGCGAGCGCTCCCAGTCCGGCCGCAGCCGGGACGAGCCCGTATACGAAGCCGCCTGTCGATGCCGATGCCGAGCAGCGCGCCGACCCCCGCGAGGCCGAGCACGGCGACGTTGACGGCGCTCGTGAGCAGGAAGATGACCGCCGAGCGGTTGGCGATCCGCGACCAGGCGATCCCCCACGCGCGCATCGCCCACGCGCCGACCGCGAGCCCGCCGGCGCCGCCGACCGGGACCACGGCGCCGAATGCCATCTCGGCCCAGGCGAGCTGTCGGATCGGCTTGGCCGGGCCCTTGCGCAGCACGAGCCGGACGGTGGCGACGTAGCCCAGGCACGACAGCACCTCGAGCGCGAGCGCGAGCACGAGCCAGCCGGCGTGGGCGTGCGCGACGCGGTCGAGCACCGAGCGCAGGTCGGGGACGGCGAGGCCGATCGCCAGCAGCAGCAGCCCCAGCGCGACAGTCCAGATCAGGCCGTTGCGCAGACGGTGGGCATCTCGCTCGACGCCGCCCGATCCTCGCCGGCATGCATCTCGTTTGTGTCTGCGCGCTGCTCCACCGACACACTCCTCGTCCGCGCTTGATCGCACAACAATGGTACCACCGAATCGTGTGGGTACTCAACTATCTCTCGTGGATCATACGCTCCCGAGACGTTTCGCCCGGGACGGGCGGGCTACGCGGCGGGCGTGAGCCTGACCGGCAGCGTCTTCAGCTGGTTGATGAACGCCGACTCGACCATCACCGGCCGGCCGGCCATCTCCATCGCCGGGTAGCGCTTCAGCGTCTCCTCGAACATGATCCGCAGCTCGAGCCGGGCCAGCGCGGCGCCGAGGCAGAAGTGCCGCCCGCCGGCGCCGAACGCCTGGTGCTCGGGATTGCGGCGGACGTCGAAGCGGTGCGGGTCCTCGTAGCGGGTCTCGTCGCGGTTGGAGGAGACGTACCACATCACGACCTTCTCGCCCTCGCGGATCTGCTGGCCGGCGAGCTCGGTGTCGCAGCGTGGCCGTGCGGCGGAAGTGGGCGAACGCGGGGAACATCCGCAGCGACTCCTCGACCGCGCCCGGGATCAGCGACGGGTCGTCGAGCAGCAGCTGGCGCTCGCTCGGGGTGCTCCATCAGCGCGCGCATCCCGCTGCAGTAGGTCGCCTTGGTGCTGTCGTTGCCGGCCGCGACGAGCAGGAAGAAGCCCATCACGATCTCGTGCTCCTCGAGCTTGGCGCCGTCGATCTCGGCGTGGACGAGCACGCTGGTGAGGTCGTCGGTCGGGTGCTCGCGCCGCTCGGCGATCATCCGCTGGCAGCGGGCGAAGATCTCCGGGATGTCCTTGGCCACGACGGCGTCGATGCCCTCGGGGTTGAGGTCGGGATCGCCGGCGCCGAGCGCGGAGTTCATCAGCGTCGCCCAGGCGGCGTCGTCCTCGGGCGGGATTCCCATGAAGCTCCCGATCACCCGGGAGACGACGGGCTGGGCGACGTCGGTCACGAGGTCGCAGCTCTCGCGGCCCTCGAGCCGGTCGAGCACGTCGACGACGATCGCGCGGATCGCGTCCTCGTGATCGGCGATCCGCTTCGGCGTGAAGCCCTTCTGGAACAGCATCTTGAGCCGGTCGTGCTTGGGCGGGTCCATGCCGATGAACATCGCCCGCATCAGCTCGATCGGGAACACGTCGGTGACCGCGGTGATCCCGCCGAGCTCGGAGGAGTACGTCTGCCAGTCGCGGCTGACGGTGTGGATGTCATCGGCGCGGGTCACCGACCAGTAGCCGGCCTCTGCCGGGTACTCGCTGATCGCCGACGTCCAGTGGACGGGGCACTCGGCGCGCAGCTGCCCGAACAGCTCGTGCGGCGGACCCTCCATCCACATCGGCCGCTCGCTGACCAGGACCTGCTCGAGATCGCTCTTGACCGGTGCCACCTGACCCCCTCCTGACTTCTCGTTCCTGGACGCGCGGATCCTACTGGCTGGCTGGCCAGGCAAGGTGGGTCAGGGCCATTCCTACGCCCGTCTCACACTGACCGGCCAGCGTACGCGGGGTGACCGACCGGCCGCGGGCGGTCTCCCGGCTGATGAACCCGCTGCTGCTCCCACCCTCGCGCCTTGCCCGCTCGGTCCTGCGGACCCAGAGCGACGAGCGGCTCACCGAGCTCGCGTCCGGCGGTTCGGAGGCCGCGTTCGAGGTGCTGGTTGCACGCTACCGGCGCTCGCTCGTGCGCCACTGCCGACGGGTCACCGGCGACGCCGACGCCGAGGAGGCGGTGCAGAACGCGCTCGTCCGTGCGCACGGGGCGATCGGGCGCGGCGACGAGGTCCGCAACGCCGGCGCCTGGCTGCACGCGATCGCCTACAACTCGGCGCTCAACGTCCTCCGCGCCCGGACCGCGCGGCAGGAGTGCCCGCCCGACGGACACGAGCCGTTCGACGTGCGCCAGATCGACGCCGCCGAGCGCCGCCAGGACCTCCGCGAGATGGTGGCCGCCGTCCAGGCGCTCCCGCCGCGCCAGCGCGACGCGATCGTGATGCGCGAGCTCGAGGGCCGCTCCTACGAGGAGATCGCGGCCGTGCTCGGCACCAGCAGCGGCGCCGTGCGGCAGCTGCTCAACCGCGCCCGGCGCGCGCTCCGCGACCGCCTCGGGGCGTTCACGGGCGCGGAGCCGCTGCTCCGGTGGCTGCTGGACAGCGGCAACGGTGCAAGCGTGGCCCGGCTCAGCGGCCTCGGCGGCGGCTGTGCGGTGACCGCGAAGCTGTGCGCGGCGGCGCTGGTGCCGGCCGCGGTGATCGGCGGCCTTGCGGCGCCGCGGCCCGCGACCGCTCCCGTACACCCAGCGACCGCTCCCGTACACCCAGCGACCGTGACGACGACGCGCGCGGCGGCCCCGCGCGCCACCCTCGCGCGCGTGACCAAGACCCCGGCGTCGACCGACCGAGTCGTGGCACGCCCGGCGCCTCTGACGTCCACGCACGAACGTTGGGCCCTGGCGGCCGTCCCGCGGGCGTCGGGCCGCAAGGTTCAACCTCGGACCGATGTCCGCGTCGCGCAGCGTCAAGCCTGGACCAACGTGTCGATGACAGGACCGCTGCGGGCGCAGTCGCAGCAGCCGCAAGCCGCCCAGCAGCCGCAAGCCGCCCAGCAGCCGCAAGCCGCCCAGCAGCCGCAGGCCGCGGCGCCCCAGCAGCCCATGCAAACCCAGATGCAACCCGGCGCGCCGACCTCGCAGCAGCCGCCGGACCCCGCCGAGCTCCGCCCCCCATTAGTGTCTGCGGCCGTCGGGGGTCAGACCGGGCCCCGCGCCGACACGAGAGGAGGGAGCGCCGTGCAAATCCGTGCCGCCGTGCTCGAGGAGTTCGGCCAGCCGCTGAACGTCACCGAGGTCGATCTGGCCGAGCCGGGGCCGGGCGAGGTGCTCGTCCGGCTCGAGGCGTGCGGGGTGTGCCACACCGACATGTACACGGCATCCGGGGCCGATCCGTCCGGCTACGCGCCGACCGTCCTCGGCCACGAGGGCGCCGGGATCGTGGAGAGGCTCGGCGAGGGTGTCCGCAGCGTCAGCCCCGGCGACCGCGTCGTGACGCTGTTCTCGCCGCAGTGCCGCGAGTGCGAGCACTGCCGGAGCCCCAAGACGAACCTGTGCCTGGCGATCCGCGACCAGCAGAACAAGGGCTACCTCCCCGACGGCACGACGCGGCTCAGCCGCGAGGGCGACCCGATCCGCCATTTCATGGGCACGAGCACGTTCGCCGAGTACACGGTGATGCCCGAGATCGCGCTGGCCAAGGTCTCGCCGGAGGCGCCGGCCGACCGCGCGTGCCTGTTCGCGTGCGGCCTGTCGACCGGGCTCGGCGCGGCGATCAACACGGCCAAGGTCGAGGCCGGCTCGACGTGCGTCGTGTTCGGGGCCGGGATGGTCGGGCTCGGCGCGGTCGCCGGGTGCCGGCTGCAGGGCGCCGAGCGGATCATCTGCGTCGACCTCAGCGAAGATCGGCTGAAGCTCGCCACCGGCCAGGGGGCGACCGAGACGTGGATCGGCGGGTCCGACACCGTGCAGAAGGTGCTCGATGAGACCCGCGGGTTCGGCGCCGACTACACGTTCGAGGCCACCGGGCTCGTGCAGGTGATGCGTCAGGCTGTCGAGTCGGCGCGGATGGGCTGGGGCCTGTGCACGGTGGCGGGCGTGGCCGGCAAGGGCGAGACGCTCGACATCGTCCCCCGTTTCCTGATCACCGGGCGGCGGGTGTGCGGCTCATCGTTCGGCGGCGTCAAGGGCCGCGACCAGGTGCCGCAGCTCGTGCAGCGCTACCTCGACGGCGACATCGATGTTGACCCGTTCATCTCCCACCGGATCACGCTCGACGAGGTCAACCACGGGTTCGACCTGATGGAGCGCCAGGACGGGATCCGAAGCGTGATCACCTACGGCTGATGGACGCGCGCTCCGGCGCTGCCTGTGCGCCGGCACGCTCGGCGCCCCGCTCGCCGGCTGACCGCGGCCGGCCGACGAGCGCGTCGACCGCGAGCGCGCCCGAGGCGCCGACGACGACGGGGTTGAGCTCGATCAGCAGTCAGCGATCTCTCGATCAGCAGCTCCCCCGCCCGCGCGGCGAGCCGGCATGCCGCCCTCAGGTCGAGCGCCCGGCCGCCGCGCCCGCCGGACAGCATCGGCGCCCCCCGTAACCGGCACACCGCGCGCTCCACCCGCTCGGCGCTCGCGGGCAACGGGACGACCGCGACGTCGTCGAGCAGCTCGGCCCAGATTCCGCCGATCCCGATCACGAGCGCCGGCACGACCGTGTCGGCCCGGGCGGCGATCAGCAGCTCGGCATCCCCAGGCACGTAGCGCTCGACCAGCACGCTCCCCTCCCAGGCAGCGGCCAGCGGCGCGAGCCGCGCAAACGCATCCTCCATCCCGGCCACCGACGACACCCCGAGCTCAACGGCCCCCAGCTCGCTCTTGTGCTGTAGGGACGGCGCGCTCACCTTGACCGCCACCGACGGCCCCAGCGCGCGCAACGCGGCCACGGCATCCGCGGCATCGACGACCACCCGGCCCTCGACCACCGGCACGCCGCCCGCCCGCAGCAGCTGCTTGGACGCCTCCTCGGACAGCCAGTCGAGCTGATCGACCACGGGAACGGCCACGGACCGCGCGAGAGCGCCGATCGACCGGAGCCGCCCCGGAACACCCGGCTCAGCCCCGAGGGCGGCGACGCACCGCAGCCCCGTCCGCAGCCCGGCCGCGGCCGGCACGCCGGCCTGATGGAACCGCCACGCCGAGGCGTCGTCGAGCAGCTCGGGCAGGGTCGAGGCGACGACGGCCGGCACGGGACTGCGGGCAGCCCCGGCGATGATCCCGTCGCGCACCGCGGCCCACGACTCGTCGAGCGGGCCCGCCATTCCCGGCGGCTGATCGTAGAAGACGAGCACGGTGCCGACCGCAGGGTCCTCTCCGAGCGCCACCACGAGCGCAGCCAGCGCGTCGGTGTCGCCCCAGATCATCGCGGTGTAGTCGAGCGGGTTGGCGACCGTGGCGGCCGATGGCAGCAGCGCGCGCAGGCGTTCACGAGTCGCCGGCGCGAGCTCCGGCAGCGGGAGCCCGAGCCGCGCGCACTCGTCGGCGCCCTGTGCGGAGTCGCCGCCCGAGCAGGTCATGATCGCCACCCCCGGGTGCGGCGGCCGCCGGCGACTGGACAGCGTCTTGACGAGCTCGAGCAGGTCGTGAACGTCGTCGGCCCACACGGCGCCGGCCTCCTCGAGCAGGCTGCGGAACACCCGCTGATCGCCGGCCAGCGCCCCCGAGTGCGCGGCGGCCGCCCTGGCCCCGGCGGGCGAGCTGCCGACCTTCAGCACGGCGATCCGGATCCCCGCCTCGGCGCACACCGCCAGCCCATCGCACAGCCGCGGCCCGCCGTCGTCCTCGAGGTACAGCGCAATCGCCCTCACCCCGTCCTCCCCGGCCAGGTGGGCAAGGTAGTCAGCGCCCGACAGGACGGCCTGGTTGCCGCTCGCGATCACCGTGTGGAAGCGCAGCCCGCGGGCGGTCGCGAGCGCGTTGACGGCGACGTTGCCGCTCTGGGAGACGAGCGCCACGGGCCCCGGATCGCGGCGCACGAACACGTCGCCCCACAGGGTGAGCCCGGTACCGACGACGACGATCCCGTTGCAATTCGGCCCGCACACGGGGAGGTCGTGGCGGCGTGCGGCCTCGACGAGCGATGCCTCCAGCGCCCGCCCCGAGGCGATCTCGCGAAAGCCGGCGCTGAGCACGACGGCGCCCCCGCACCCCGTCGCCCCCGCCTGCTCGATCGCGTCGGGCACGCCGGCGGCCGGGATCGCGACCAGGACCGCGTCGGCCGGCTCCGGGAGGTCGGCCAGCGTCGGCACGCACGGGTGGCCGAACACCGAGCGGCGGCCTGGGTTGACGCCCCAGACCGTCCCGGCGAACCCTGCCGCCTCCAGATTGAGCAGCGTCTGGGCCGCGTAGCTTCCGTGGCGCTCGGTGGCGCCGACGACGGCCACCGAGGCAGGGTGAAACAGGCGACTGAGGTCCACTAGTGGATCGTCGCCTCCACCCCGCGGCGCTCGAGCGCGCGGGAGATGATCAGCCGCTGGACCTCGCTCGTCCCCTCCCAGATCCGGTCGACGCGCAGCTCGCGGTTGAACCGCTCGGCCACGTTCGAGCGCAGGTAGCCGCGCCCGCCGAACGCCTGCACGGCCCGGTCGGCGCAGCGGCCGGCCGCCTCGCTCACGAACAGCTTGGCCATCGACGCCTTGGCGTGGATCAACTTGACGTCGGCGCCCACGTCGACCATCCGCGCGACGTGCAGCGCGAGCAGCCGGCCGAGCGCGGCGTCGGTGGCCGAGTCGGCCAGCGGGAACGAGATCCCCTGGTAGTCGAAGATCCGCCGCCCGCCCTGCATGCGCTGCAGCGACCAGGCGGTCGCCTCGTCGAGCAACCGCCACATCGCGCCGAGCCCGTGGGTCGCGATCCCGAGCCGCTCCTCGGTGAACCAACCGCGCTGGAGCATCTCGCCGTTGCCGATCCCGCCGATCACGGCGTCGGCGCCGACCTCGACGTCGGTGAAGCGGATCGTCGGGTGGCCGTGGGGATAGTTGTGGGTGAACGCCGGGTTGTCGATGTACTCGACGCCCCGCGCGCCCGGCTCGACGAGGAACAGCGTCGGCAGTCGCTCGTCGCCCTCGACGACGTTGGCCATCACGATCAGCACCCGGGCGACGTCGCCCGAGGTCACGAACCACTTCTCGCCGTTGATCCGCCAGCCGCCGCCCGACTCGACTGCGGTCGACGAGATGCCGCCGGGATCCGAGCCGGCTTCCGCCTCGGTCACCGCGTACGCGTCGCCGCCCTCGCCCCGCAGCGCCGGCACCAGGTAGCGCTCGATCTGCTCGGGCGTGCCCTGGGCGAGCACGTTGTACACGTTCGGCACGTGCCAGTGCAGGCCGTTGGTGACGCGGCCGAACTGCTCGTTGACGAGGAACCATTCGAGCATCGACCACCCCTGGCCGCCGAGCTCGGGAGCGATCCGGCCGCCGTGCAGACGGGCGGCGATCGCCTCGCGCTTGATCTCGTCCACCGTGCTCTCCGGGAGCCGTCCGTCGAGCGCCTCGGCCTCCTGCTCGAGCGGCATCAACACCGTCTCGGTGAACTCGCGGGCGCGGTGCTGGAGCTCCAGCTGCTCGGGGGTGTACTCACCGGCGTCGGTGGTGATGCTCATCGCGGTCCTCGTGGTCGCTGGGGGTCCTCGCGTGGTGCGCGCCGTCGGTAGGCTAACAGCACACTGATCACAAAGTCAGGATTCCCATGGACATCGCTTCCCTGCAGCGCGCCCTGCTCGCGCAGCCAGGCGCCGACGCTGATCGCACCGAGCGCCACGGCGTCCGTGGCGCTCCAGCCTTGACAGCGGCGAGCACCCCGCTGTAGTTTTCTGAATGCGCGTTCAGTATACGTTCTGGTCAAGCGCGCCCTGAGCTCCGCGATCGGACCATGAGCCCTCGACCGAAGGTCGACCACATCCGCAAGCCGCAGATCGTCGCTGCCGCCGCTGAGGTGCTGTACGAGCGGGGCCTGTTCGACACCAGGATCAGCGATGTGGCCAAGCGCGCGGGGACGAGCGCCCCGACGATCCTCTACTACTTCGACTCCAAGGACCGGTTGCTCGAGGAGGCGGTCGACCTCACCGACCGGGCGTTCTACGAGCGGCTGTCCGACGGGCAGAACCAGCACGAGCGGGCGAGCGACAAGCTCGTGCACCTGATCGAGGAGACGAGCCTCGGGCCGGGCGGGATCAGCGACTGGACGCTGTGGATGGAGGTGTGGATTCGTGCGCGGCGCGAGACCAGCGTCCGCCAGAACTACTTCCGGCTCGATCGTCGCCAGCGGCAGCTGATCGCGGACATCGTCCGCGCCGGCCAGGACACCGGCGAATTCAACGCCGAGGTCGACCCCCAGGACATCGCGCTCGCGATCAGCGGACTGATGGACGGGCTCGGCGTTCAGGTCACACTCGGCCAGCCCGACGTCACCCCCGAGCGGATGGTCGAGTGCTGCCTGGCGATGGCATCCACGCAGCTCGGATGCGAGCTGCGACCGACGAGGACCTTCGACACGACGGGAAAGGGAGCGACATGACAGCTCAGCCACACGGGCCTGCCGGCCAGGGCACGGACCGGCGCACCTTCCTCAGGCGCGCAGCGATCGCCACCGCCGGGGTCGCCGCACCCGGGCTGCTGTCGGCGTGCGGGTCGACCGCGCCGACAGGCGGCGGTGGCGGCGCCGCAGGAAAGACGAGCACCTCGGCGGGCCTCGGCCCAGGGGGGCTGCCGCTCGCCCGGCCCGACCGGCCGGTGACGCTGCCGATCTACGCGGGCAACAAGGCGATCGCCTCAGGGCTCAAGCCGGAGCCGGGGCCGCTGCAGTTCTACAACTGGATCGCGTACATCAACCCGGACGTCATCAAGTCGTTCGAGAAGAAGTACGGCGTCAAGGTCCAGGTCAGCACGTTCAACACGATCGACGAGGCCGTGGCCAAGATCTCCAGCGGCGAGGTCCAGTTCGACGTGTTCGTCCCGGAGGTCGTGTTCATCGAGCGCCTCGCGGTCGGCAAGCTGCTCCAGCCGCTCAACCTGAGCTACATCCCGAACCTCAAGGCCAACGTGTGGCCGTCGCTCAACAACCCGTGGTACGACCAGGGCGCGCGCTACACGGTGCCGTACACCATCTACACGACCGGGATCGGGTGGCGGGCCGACAAGCTTCCCGGCTTCGACCCCTCGACGCTCAGCAACCCGTGGTCGGCTCTGTGGAGCGAGGGCCCGAAGATCTCGGGCAAGGTCGGGCTGCTCGACGACCAGCACGAGGGGCTGGCGATGGCGCTCCTGCACGACGGCGTGAGCGACGTCAACACCGAGAACCCCCAGCAGCTGGCGGCGGCCAAGAACGCGCTCGTCCAGTTGATCAACAGAGCCAACCTCAAGTTCGACACCAACGAGTACCAGCACCTGGCCGACGGCTCGCTGTGGCTGCACCAGGCGTGGTCGGGCGACATGGCCGCGACACCGAGCTACGCGCCGCAGGGCACGAAGGCATCCGTGTTCCGCTACTGGTGGCCGCCGGACGGCCGCGGCCCGATCAACAACGACACGTTCGCGATCCTCAAGGGCGCGAAGAACCCCGTGCTCGCCCACCTGTTCCTGAACCACCTGCTCGACGTCGACACGGTGTTCACGAACTTCGTCTTCAACTTCTACCAGCAGCCGATCAACGCGATGACGCCGGAGTCGCTCGTGCAGAAGGGGCTCGTGGCGCCCAACCTGCGCACGACGATCATCCGCGAGGCGCAGTTCCGCAACGGTCTCGTGCAGGGGCCGCTCAGCCAGCAGGGGGAGGTGCTGTGGGAGAACACCTGGGCGGCGGTCAAGTCGGCGTGAGCGCCCGCCGGCCACAGCGCGGCGCGTGGACGTGAACGCCTGAGATGTACCCGACCTCCTACTGGCGGGCGTTCGCGCTGCCGGGGGTCACCTGGCTGCTGCTGTTCGTCGTCGTCCCCGCTTACGCGGTCGTGGCGATGGCCACCGGCCACGTCAACTTCCTCCTGCAGCCGGTCCCGGCCTGGGACCCGACGACCTGGAACGGCGGTTTCCTCACGAAGGCGTTCTCGGGCGCGCTGCCCGGCGGCGAGTACTGGCCGGCGGTCCGCAACACGCTCGTGTACGTGTCGGTGTCGCTGCTGTTGTGCTTCGCGATCGGCTACCCGGTCGCCTACTACGTGGCCCGCCATGCGCGGCGCTCGAAGGCGCTGTTGATCGTGCTGCTTGTGATCCCGTTCTGGGTCAGCTACCTGCTGCGGATGCTCGCCTGGATCGGGCTGCTCAGCTCCGACGGATACGTCAACCAGTTCCTCACCACGATCGGGATCGCCCACCCGCCCGACTGGCTGAACGGGAACGCGTACTCGGTGATCCTGGCGCTCGTGTACGGCTACATCCCGTATTTCATCCTGCCCGTGTATGCCGGGATCGACCGGATCGACCGCAGCCAGATCGAAGCCGCCCGCGACCTCGGCTCGACCCCGTGGAAGGCGTTTCTGCACGTGACGCTCCCGCTCAGCCGGCCGAGCATCCTCGCCGGCTCGGCGCTCGTCGTGCTGCCGATGTTCGGCGACTACTACACCAACGACCTGATCTCGGCCTCGCCGCGCACGAACATGCTCGGCAACGAGATCAACCTGTTCGTGCAGGGCGGCCCGGAGAAGACCCTCGGCGCCTCGCTCGTGATCGTGCTGATGGCGATCCTCACCGTGGCGATGGCGTACTACATCATCCAGACCACCCGCGACTCGCGGCGGTTCGCGTGAAGCGGCTGCGCAATCCGTGGGGCCGGCCGCGGTTCCTCGTCCTCACGACCTGGGCGTACCTGGCGTGGGCGCTGATCCCGGTCGTGGTGGCGATCCTGTTCTCGTTCAACGACGGCCGCTCGCGCAGCGTGTGGCAGGGGTTCTCGCTGCGCTGGTGGTGGGGCGACCCGAACCTGTCGATCTTCCACGACACCGACTACACGCATGCGCTCGTGCACAGCCTCGAGCTCGCCGCCCTCGACATGGTGATCGCCACCCCGCTCGGCGTGCTGCTGGCGATCGGCCTCACCCGCTGGCGTGGTCGTGGCGCCGGCGCGGCCAACACGCTGATGCTCGTCCCGCTCGTCACGCCGGAGATCGTGATGGCGGTGTCGCTGCTCGTCGTGTTCACGCAGCTGGCGATCGTTCCGTTCAGCGCCGTGCGCCTCGGCACGACCGCGCAGGTGATCGGCCAGGTCACGTTCTCGCTCTCCTACGTGGTCGTGATCGTGCGCAGCCGGCTCGCCTCGATCGGACCCGAATACGAGGAGGCGGCTCGCGACCTTGGAGCGACGTCACTCGGCGCCCTGCGGCTCGTGCTCGTGCCCTTGCTGATGCCGGCGATCCTCGCCAGCATGCTGATCGTGTTCGCCCTGTCCATCGACGACTTCGTGGTGACACAGTACATGGCCTCCAACGCCTCGACGACCACCATCCCCATGTACCTGTACGCCAACGCCCGCGGCGGAAGCACCACACCGGCGCTCAACGCGCTCGCCACGATCCTCGTGTTCACCACACTGATCGGGATCGCGCTCGCGTTCGCGATCTACTCTCTGCTCGGACGGCGGACCGCGACCAGCGGCAGCCGCGTGTCGGCGCTGCGCGAGCTGTCCGGGATCGAGGGCGCGTGATGCCAGGCGGAGCCGTACAGCTGCGCGCCCTGACCAAGCGCTTCGACGACACCGTCGCCGTCGACGGCATCGACGCCTCGATCGAGGGCGGCGAGTTCTTCTCGATGCTCGGACCCTCCGGATGCGGCAAGACGACGACACTGCGGATGATCGCCGGGTTCGAACGGCCGACATCCGGAGAGATCCTGCTCGACGGCTCCGACGTCAGCACCACTCCCCCGCACCGGCGCAACGTGCACACGGTGTTCCAGAACTACGCCCTGTTCCCCCACCTCGACGTGCACGGGAACGTCGCCTTCGGACTGCGCCGCCACAAGGTCGCGCGCGACGAGCTCCGCCGGCGGGTCGAGGAGGCCCTCGAGCTGGTCGAGCTCGGCGGCTACGGCGGCCGCCGTCCGCAGCAGCTCTCCGGCGGCCAGCAGCAGCGGGTCGCGCTCGCGCGGGCGCTCGTGCTGCGCCCGGCGGTGCTCCTGCTCGACGAGCCGCTCGGGGCGCTCGACGCGAAGATCCGCAAGCAGCTGCGGCTCGAGCTCAAGGCCCTCCAGGAGGAGGTCGGGATCACGTTCGTGTTCGTCACCCACGACCAGGAGGAGGCGCTCAGCATGAGCGACCGGGTGGCGGTCATGAACGCCGGACGAATCGAGCAGATCGGCACCCCGGCCGAGGTGTACGAGGACCCGGCGACGGTGTTCGTCGCCGACTTCCTCGGGACCTCGAACATGATGGACGCGACGGTCCTCGACGGCGGCACCTCGGAGTGCGCGCTGCGCGTCGGCGACAGCCGCCTGCGGGCCACCGGCGGCGAGCTGCGCGCCCGCGGCCCGGTCAAGGTCGTCGCCCGTCCCGAGCGCGTGCAGCTCCACCCGCACGGGACGTCCGGGGTCGAGAACTGCCTGCCGGGAATGGTCGAGCGGACGGTGTACGTCGGCGCCAGCATGCAGGTCATCGTGCGGCTGGCCACCGGCGCGCAGTTGCAGGCGTCGGTCGCCAACACCGGCGGCGCGAACGACTGGAGCCAGGGCACGCCGGTGCTCGCCCACATCCCGCCCGACGCGCTGCGGGTCCTGGCCGGCGAGCCCGGCCTAGGACCGGCTGCGGCGACGGGTGCGCTGGCGGATACGCAGCACGAGCCCGATCGCCATGCCCAGGAACACGGCCCCGACGTACGGCGGGGAGACGAGCAGCACCAGGGCGACGCCGAGCATCGCCATCCAGATCGCGATCCGGTAGTCGCGCCAGTCGCCGGTCACGGCGCCAACGCTACCGCGGATCGAACGCCCGCAGCGCCTCCAGGCGCCGGTGGGCGCGGCTGAGGTCGCCGACGGTCTCCGGCGCCGTCGCCTCGAGGTGGGTGGCGAGCGCGATGAACACCTGAGCCGTCGTCAGCGCGTCGCTGAGCGCGTCGTGCGGGCGGTCGGCCGGGAGCCCGAGCCGGCCGGCGAGCTCGGACAGGCCGAGCCGGCGGCGGAGCGCGCGGCCCCGGTCGTGCAGCCACACATGCCCGAGCACCTCGGTGTCGGCGATCGGGTTGCGCAGCCGCAGGCCGAGGCGGCGCAGCGCGGCGCGCAGGAACGTCCGCTCGACCGCGGCGGCGTGGACGACGAGCACGCGCCCGGCGAGCGCCGCCAGCAGCGGGTCGATCGCCTCGGCGAGCGGCGGCGCCTGAGCGAGGTCGGCGGCCCGGATTCCGTGGACGCGGATCGCGGCCTCGCTCAGCTCGCGCTGCGGGCGCACGAGCCCGGCCGTTGCGCCCCCGAGCCGCGCCCGGCCCCCGTCTATCGGGATCGCGCCGAACGAGATGATCTCGTCGGCGCGCGGATCGAGCCCGGTGAGCTCGAAGTCGAGCGCGCACCAGCGCGCCTCGCGCCACGGCGTGCTGGGCCGCGGGACCGGCGCCGTCGCGTAGGCCCGCGCGCCGGGCATCGCCGCATCGCGGTGCCGCCTGCGCGACCCGAACGGGTTCAGCGTCACAGCTCGCGGACGCTGAGCTCGGCCGCCACCCGCTTCTGGATCGAGGCGACGGCCCGGAACGCCTCCTTGAGGTGGCTGCGGGTGAGCGGGCTGAGCCGAGCCGGATCGACGTAGTGGTCGGGCTCGCGGCCCTGACGGAGCTGGTGGACCTGGTGCTCGAGCCGGAGCGCGCCGATCAGCTCGAACGCGTCCTCGAGCGTGTGCGCGTCGACGGCCGGCAGCACCCCGGCGGCGCCGGCGGCCCGTAGCCGCTCGACCGTCGAGGCGCTCGTCACCCCGGCGGCCATCCCCGCCCACCGCGCCAGGTCGACGATCGGGATGATCCCGCCGTGCTTGAGATCGAGCTGGCCGCGGTGCTCGCCCGAGTGCTCGACCACGAGCCCGCGCAGGAACCCGGTCGGCGGCCGGTAGGAGAGCGCGTAGCGGGCCAGCAGCCGCAGCATGTCGGGGTTGCTTGGGGCGAGGCGGAACGTGTCGGACACCGGCGTACCGGTGTGCACCCCCCACACCGGCCGGCTGTCGACGAGCACGGAGGCGAGCAGCAGCGCCTTGTCCTGCGTCGGATCGTTGATCCAGCCGCGGACGACGTGCTGCCAGGATTGCAGCGAGCGGACGAAGATCCGGTTCGCGGCCGAGGCCCCGTGCCGGTCGCCGACGAAGCCGCACTCCTGCAGTCCCGCCACCACCCTCATCCCCAGCTCGTGGAGATCCGGGCGGATCTCGTCCTCGGGGACGTCGCCGAACCAGACGATCGCGCTGTCGATGTCGGACGCGGGCGTCGCCTCCCGACGCGCCTGGCTGCCGAGCGCCAGCCACGCGAACGAGACGTCGATCGCCCCCAGCTCGGTGGCGGTCAGCTCGAGCAGCCGCCGGGTCAGAGCGTCCACCACCACCGCGTAGATGGCCATGATGTTGGCCGCGGCCACCCGGGCGTCGTGCATGGCGATCACGGTCGGGCGCAGCTCGAGAGCGGCCGCGCGCAGCTCCGGCACGCTGTCGGCGGCGGAGATGCGCTGGCGCAGGAAGAACGATGAGCGGGTGTGGGCGGCGATCACGTCGAGGTCCTCGATCACCCCCAGCACCTGGCCGGACGCCGACACCACCGGGAAATGGCGAAAGCCGCGGTCGAGCATCTCGAGCAGCACGTCTCCGCCGAGCCGGTCGGGACGCACCGTATAGGCGGGCGCCGACATCGCCGCCGACACCGGCGCCTCGCCGGGCAGACCGGCGGCCACGACCCGGGTGCGCAGGTCACGGTCGGTGAGGATCCCGAGCGTGCCGTCGCCGCCGTCGACGACGACCGACGTGGCCGGCACCTGCGCCATCCTCCGGGCCGCCTCGCGGATCGGCGTGTCCGGCTCACAGATCACCGGCGGCCCGTGGAGCAGGGTGCTGACCGGCTGCTCTTCCGGGTTCGGGGGCGGCCCCGCAGTGGTCCCGGCGCCCGTCTCCAGCAACGACCGCGCCACGTACTGGAGGCCCGCGGGGGCGGCCAGCAGCTCACGGGCGACATCGGCCCCGATCCGGTAGCAGAGCACGTCCTCGGCTGCGCGGGCATCGAACCCACTCGGCAGACCCGACAGCATCGAGGCGTGTCCGAACAGCTCGCCCTCGCCGAGCAGGTCGAGCACGCGCCCGCGATGGACGATCTCGACCGTCCCGGTGCGCACGACCCGCAGATGCTGGACGGGGTCCGCCCCCTCGGAGAAGATCGTCGTGCCCGCCCGGTGGAACTCGACCTCGACCGCCGCGGCGATCTGGTCGAGCCACTCCGGCGCGAACGCGTCGAACGGTGGATGCTCCCGCAGGAAGCGGGCGACCTCGGTCGGCGCCGCGGCGCCCGCGCTCACATGCTCGCCGACGCGGCCGCGGCCACTCCGGTCTTGGCGTCCTCCTTGATCATGTCCGAGCACTTCTCGCCGAGCATCATCGTCGTGATGCAGGGGTTGATCGCCGGCAGGAACGGGAGCGCCGAGCCATCCGCGATCCGCAGCCGCCGCACCCCTCGCACCCGCAGCCGCGCATCGACCACCGCCAACGGATCGCTATCCGGGCCCATGTGGCATGAGCAGGCCGGGTGGTAGACGGTGTTGTGCGTCTTGTGCATGTAGTCGATCAGCTCGTCGTCGCTCTGGGCGTCCGGACCCGGCGCCAGCTCCTCGGCCGCCCATTCGGCCATCGCCGGCTGGGAGACGATCTTCCGGGCCAGCCGCATCCCGAACGCCATCACCCGCTCGTCGTGGCCCTCCGGGTCGGTGAAGTACCGCGGATCGACCCGAGCCCGGTCGCGGAAGTCGCGCGAGCGCAGCCGCACGGTCCCGCGGGAACGGCCGCGGCACACGTTGGGCGTCAGGCAGAACCCGTTCTCGGTGGTCGGATAGCCCCACCGGGCGGTGTTCATGTCGAACGGTACCGACCCGTAGTGCATCATCAGATCGGGCCGGTCGAGCCCCTCCTCGGAGGTGGCGAACAGGCCGATCTCCCACCACTGGGTCGAGCGGCGCACCATCGGCTTCTTCGCGTTCCACTGGACGATGCCCTCGACGTGATCGTCGAGGTTCTCACCCACGCCGGGCAGGTCGACGAGCGTCGGTATCCCGAACTCCTGCAGGTGGCTGCCGGGGCCGATCCCGGACAGCATCAGCAGCTTCGGAGTGTCGATCGCGCCGGCACTGAGGATCACCTCACGCCGGGCCCGGGCGGTGTCGTGGGTCAGGATGTCCGGGGTCAGATACTCGACCCCGACCGCCCGGCCGTCCTCGATCGCCACCTTCGAGGCCCAGCAGTGGGTCCGGATCTCGAGGTTCGGCCGCCGGCCGATGATCGGGTGCAGGTACGCGTGCGAAGACGACATCCGCGTGTTGTCGGCGGCCGAGTTGATCTGGAACCAGCCGGCTCCGGTCCTCACCGTGCGTCCCTCGTTGAACCGCGAGGTCGGCAGCCCGGCCTGGGCCGCCGCCTCGAGGATCGCCACGCCGCACGGGTCATCGGGCGGAACGGTGCGGATGTTGACCGGGCCGTCGCGGCCGTGGTGATCGCCGGGCCCGTCGTTGGTCTCCAGGCGCTTGATCAGCGGCCAGGTGTGCTCGTGGCCCCAGCCCTCGCAACCGTTCGCCTCCCACTCGTCAAGGTCCTCCTTGGGCGTCCAGAAGGCGATGCACGAGTTGTGCGACGAGCACCCGCCCAGCACCTTCGCCCGGGCGTGGCGCAGGAAGCTGTTGCCCTTCTCCTGCGGCTCGACGAGGTAGTCCCAGTCGTAGCCGGAGTCGAGCAGGTACATCCAATCCTCCAGCCGCAGGACCGCCGGGTCATCGACGTCCGAGGGCCCGGCCTCGATCAGGCAGACTGTGACGTCGGGGTCCTCCGAGAGCCGTGCGGCGACCACACAGCCGGCGGTCCCGCCGCCGGCGATCACATAATCGAACTCCCCACCGTCACCGCTCATGGCGCCATCTCTCCCATCGCCGGCTCGCCCGGCAGCATCGGAACCTCGGCCGCGTGCTCGCGGAGCACCTCGATGGGCTTGCGGTTGTAGACGGCGAAGTAGTAGATCGACCCGATGATCACGACGATGCCGATGAACAGGACAGCGATGTACTGCCAGTACCAGTGGCCCGCGATGAGGTGGCCCGAGGAGTCCTTGGTGCCGGCGAGCGCGTCGTACACCGCCGAACGAGGCCAGGCGATGTTGATCGCCACCAGCAAGCCGTAGACCACTGCGCCGAGGTTCACGAGGAAGCCGAAGCGCCCCAGCGAGAAGTACGGCCCGTGATCCGGCCGCGGCCACTGGCCGCGGAAGCGCTTGACCAGCATCCCCATCGTGACCCCGAGATAGGCGATGTAGAACATCACGATCGCCACCGAGGTCAGCGCCAGGAACGCGCTCTGGTTGCCGATGTTGACGGCCAGGATCGCCAGCGAGAGGAGGCCGACGGTCATTGTCGGGACAAGCGGCACCCTGCGCCGTCCGGAGACATGCGCGATGCGCGTGCCGAATGGGAGCCGGCCATCGCGCGCCATGGCGAACAGCAGCCGGATACACGATGCCATCACCGCGAGCGTGCAGACGGTGATCGCGATCGCCGAGTCGATCAGGAACACGTTGCCGGCGGTGTTTCCGAGCGCCTGCTTGATGATGTACGGCAGGCCGAGCAGGGAGATGTTCGGGTCGTTGATGTTCTTGACGGCCATCAGCGCGAACAGGATCAGCAGGCCGCCGATGATCGAGGCTGTGATCAGCGCGCGGATGATCGCCGGGGGCGCGTTCTTGCGCGGGTCGTTCGTCTCCTCCGCGAGCGTGCCGGCGGTGTCGAAGCCGTACATCACGTACGCGCTCATGATCCCGCCGATGATGAAGGCGCCGAAGTAGCCCCAGCTGTGACCGGCGCCGCGACCAAGGTTGTGGAAGACGATCCCTGGCCCCCGGTGGGCGTTGAAGAGGATCAGGACGACCAGGATCGATGCCCCGATCAGCTCGGCCATCACGCCGAAGTTGTTGATCCGCGCCATGACCTTGACGCCGAGCATGTTGACGATCGTCGCGAACGTGACCAGGATCGCGCCGAGCAGCAGCGCGTTTTGGGCGCCGCCCTTGGTCACGTACGTGCCGGCGTCGGCGACATTGCCGACGATCTGGAATTTGGTCGACACCTGCGGCAGCACCACCTGCCAGGCGACCGCGACCGCGGCGACCGTGACGATCGAGCCAACGACGTAAATCCAACCAGTCATCCACGACGCGAAGTCGCCGGCGACGCGCTTTGACCAGTTGTAGACCGAGCCCGCGAGCGGGTACTGGCCGGCCATCTCGGCGAAGCACAGGGCGACCATCATCTGGCCGCCGAGCACGATCAGCCACGTCCACCACACCGCCGGTCCGCCGAACGCGAAGCCGAACGCGAACAGCTGGATGACGCCGGTCAGGATCGAGATGTAGCTGAACCCGGCCGCGAACGACGAGAAGCTCCCCAGCGATCGGTCGAGCTCCTGCTTGTAGCCGAAGCCCGCCAGCTCGGAGCTGTCGCCTCCGTGCTCAGCGCCCGGCTTGGCCTCTACGGTTGCCATGCATCCACCTCCACGGTCCTCATTACGAAGGGCTCCTCGGCCACACTCCGACAGGCCCGCCACCCCGCGCGCCACTCCATCCTGAGCACATTGACCCGGACCTGATGCGGCTGTTATATATCAGTTGTCTAACTGTGTCAACGCAATCCCGGGGCCGGCATTGACCGCGTCCCGGACACGGAGCGAGCCGATGGCCACAGCCACCGTCCAGCACATGTTCGTCGGCGGCGAATGGCAGCCGAGCGCATCCGGCGAAACCTTCGCGGCCACGAGCCCCGCCACCGGCGAGACGATCGGGACGGTTCCCCAGGGGGACCGGGAGGACGCCCGCCGGGCGATCGACGCGGCCGGCGTGGCGGCCGACGGCTGGGCGCGGATGACCGCGTTCGAGCGGGCGGCGAAGATGGTGCGTGTGGCGGAGGCGATCGAATCCCGCCGCGACGCGCTCGCCCGCACCCTGACGCTCGATCAGGGCAAGCCCCTGGCCGCCGAGGCCTACGGCGAGGTCGACGAGCTGCTCGACTACTGGCACGCGGCAGCCGAGGACTGCAAGCGCCTCGGCGGCGAGCTGCCGAACTCGTTCTCGGCCGGCAAGCGCGTGCTGCTCGCCCGCCGCCCGCGCGGCGTGGTCGGGATCATCAGCCCCTGGAACTGGCCGTACACGATGCCCGCCGAGCTGGTCGCCCCGGCGCTGGCCTGCGGCAACGCGGTCGTGTGGACCCCGGCGCCCTCGACCGCCGTGTGCGCGGTGGCGCTGGCCGAGTGCATCGCCGAGGCCGACCTGCCGCCGGGCGTGTTCAACCTCGTCACCGGACCGGGACCGGTGGTCGGCGACGAGATCGCGCGCAACCCGGGCGTCCATGGCGTCGGGTTCATCGGCTCGACCGCCACCGGCCGGCTCGTCGGCTCCGCCGCGGCGGGGAAGGCGGCGGTGCTCGAGATGGGCGGCAACGGGCCGCTCGTCGTGATGGACGACGCGAACCTCGAGGCTGCGGTCGAGGCCACGCTCACCGCCTGCTTTTTGTGCGCCGGGCAGAGCTGCACGGCCGGCGAGCGGCTGCTCGTCCACCGCGCGGTGGCCGACGCGTTCGTCGAGCTCCTGGCCAAGCGGGTCACCGAGCGGATCCTGCTCGGCGATCCGTTCGCCGAGGCGACGACGATGGGCCCGCTCAACAACGAGCCGGTGGCGGCGAAGATGGACGAGCACGTCGGCGACGCCGTGCAGCGCGGCGCCACCGTGGTCACGGGCGGCGCCCGCGGCGCGGGGTTCCCGACCGGCCTGTACTGGCAGCCGACCGTGCTGGCCGGCGTCCCGGCCGACGCGCGAGTGGCGACCGAGGAGACGTTCGGCCCGGTCGCCCCGGTGGTGGCGATCGACTCGCTCGAGCACGCGATCGACGAGGCCAACGCCTCGCCCTACGGGCTGCTGGCGGCGATCTTCACCGCCGACCTCCAGAACGGGCTCGAGTTCGCCGACCGCGTCAAGACCGGGTGGGTCAACATCAACGAGTCGACCAACTACTGGGAGTCCCACCTGCCGTTCGGCGGCCGGTCGGGCACCGACAGCGGGATCGGCAAGGTCGGCGGCAACCACGTGATGCAGTCGTTCACCGAGCTGCAGACGATCGTGCTGAGCCCGCACGTGCGATGACCGATCCGATCGCCGCCACGACCGCCCACCTGCTGGCGGAGGTGCTCGAGCGCTCCCCGCGCACCGTCACCGAGCTCGCCGACGTCGTCGGCCGGCCCGCCCACGAGCTCGAGCCGATCATCAGCGCACTCGAGCTGCACGACCTGATCGGCTGGGAGCCGGAGCGCTCCGGCCTGCGGCCGGGGACCGCCGCGCTGCGCTTCGCCCGCTCCGGGATCGGGCGCCAGGACCTCGTCGAGCTCGCCCAGCCGAGCATGCGCCGGCTCGCCCAGGAGAGCGGCGAGACCGCCAACCTGATCGTCCCCCGCCCGGCCGGGACCGAGGCGATCGCCCAGATCGACGGCCGACACCTGCTGGGCGCGACGAACTGGCTCGGCCGCGAGCTCGGTCTGCACTGCACGGCGGCCGGGAAGGTGTTCCTCGCCTTCGACGTCTTCGAGCTGCCCGACGGCGAGCTCGAGGCGGTGACCGCAGGCGACGGTCACCGACCGTGCCCGGCTCGAGCGCGAGCTGGCCGCGATCCGCGACCAGGGCTACGCGACGATCGTCGACGAGCTCGAGCCCGGCCTGTCCGCGGTCGGCGCCCCGGTCCGCGACCGCGGCGGCACCGTGATCGCGTGCCTGTCGGCCTCCGGCGCCTCGCTGCGCCTCGCGCCCCAGCGACTGCGTCTGTTGGGGCGCGTGGCGCTGGAACAGGCTCAGGCGCTGTCCGGCCGGCTCGGGTACGACGCGCCGCTCGACGAGTACCTGGCCGCGCGGCCGCGGGCCTGAGCGCTCCGGGACCACGGGCCGGGGCGTCCCGCCCGGCGTCCGCGCGGGCGTGCACCAGATGCCGAACTCGGCTGATCGTGCCGAAGTCGGCAGGCCGTACATCAGATTGATGCACGGGCTGCCGAATTCGCCGCGCAGCCCCGAGTTCGGCGTTCCGTGCACGCGAGCGGGCGACGCTCGGACGAAGTCAGTTGAACACGACAGTCCGGTTGCCGTACACGAGCACCCGGTCCTCGAGGTGCCAGGCGACGGCCCGGGCGAGCACTGTGCGTTCCACGTCGCGGCCGATCTGCTCGAGCGTCTCGGCGCTCTCCCGGTGGCTCACGCGGCGGGTGTCCTGCTCGATGATCGGCCCGGCGTCGAGCTCGTCGGAGACGTAGTGGGCGGTGGCGCCGATCAGCTTCACCCCGCGCTCGCGGGCCTGGACGTAGGGTCCGGCGCCGGCGAAGGCGGGCAGGAACGAGTGGTGGATGTTGATGATCGGGGTGGCGGCGCGGGCGAGGAAGCCGGGGCTGAGGATCTGCATGTAGCGGGCCAGGACGACGAGGTCGTACTCGCCGCCGAGCACCTCGAGCAGCTGGTCCTCGGACTGGGCCTTGGTGTCCCGGGTGACCGGGATTTGGACGTAGCGCACGCCGAACATCTCGACGTCCTCGCGCAGGTCCCCGTGGTTGGAGACGACGAGCGGGATGTCGCAGTCGAGCTCGCCGCGGCGCCAGCGCCACAGCAGGTCGAGCAGGCAGTGGTCGGGCTTGGAGACCATCAGCGCCACCCGCTTGCGCAGGCCCGAGTGCCACAGGCGGAAGTCCATCGCGAACTGCTCGGCGACGCTCTCGAACCGCGGCCCAAGGCCGTCGAGCCCGTCCGTCTGGAGCGAGAACTCGATCCGCATGAAGAACTGACCTCCGGCGGGGTCGGTCGAGTACTGGTCGGACTGCATGATGTTCGCGCCGCTGTCGGCGAGACAACGTGAGACCGCAGCGACGATTTCGCGCCGGTCGGGGCACGAGATCAGCAGCCGGGCGATCACAGGACCGAGCGGATCTCGCGTTCGAATGTTGCGACGTGCTCGGCGACGGTCGCGCGGGCGCGCTCGGGGTCGCCGGCGTCGATCGCGTGCAGGACGTCGTCGTGCTCGTGCACGCGCGCGAACAGATGCGGGAGGCGGTCGAGCACGAGGTGCCAGATCCGCAGAGACAGGTTGAAGTAGCGCCCCAGCGTCTCCTCGAGGTACGGGTTGCCCGCGCAGCGGTAGACGAACCGATGCACGCGGGCGTCGAGCGCCATCAGCCCCACGGTGTCGGCGCTGCCCTCGCTCTGGGCGAGCTCGTCGAGCAGCTCGCGCAGCTCGCCGCGCTGGGCCTCGGTGATCCGCTCGGCGGCCCGGTACGCAGCGTGGCCCTCGAGCTGGGTGCGCACGTCGGAGATGTGCGCGAGGTCGGTGATGTTGATCTCCGAGGCGAACGTCCCCCGGCGCGGGAACACGCTGACCAGGTTCTCGAGCGCGAGCCGCTTGATCGCCTCGCGAACGGGCGTCCGCCCCATTTCGAGCTCCTGGCCGAGCAGATCCTCGTCGATCGGCGCGCCCGGCGGGATTCGCAGCGTGACGATCCGGTCGCGCAGCTCGACGTATGCGCGGTCGGCCAGCAGGCCGCGCGGGGCGTAGGCGGCAGGGCGAACGCTCAGCACACTCGGCGGCGCTCCGGCGCCGCGCCTGGTCTGATCGGCCGACTCGGTCGTCATGCCCGCCAGGCCCCGGGTGGGCGGGTCCGGTGTTGACGACCAGTTCCGATGACTGATATATGAGTCATCCATTAGAAGTCTACCGGCGAGCCCCCCGCCCGCCAAGGGGCCATCGCGCATGCGGGGCCCCGCCTCCCGGAGGCCTGCGATGAGCTCGACAGCGCCCAGCACCGATGCGGACCGCGTGGCCGCGCGGATCGCCGCCGGCGACGCCGGCCGCGCGCGGGCGATCGTCGGCGAACTGGCCCGGTCGACGCCGGTGCTCAGCTCCCGCAGCCTGGCGGAGCAGTGCGGCGGCACGATTCTGCTCAAGGCGGAGAACCTGCAGCGCACCGGCTCGTTCAAGCTCCGCGGCGCCACCCACAAGCTGTCGCGGCTGACCGACCCCGTCGGCGTCACCGCCGGCAGCGCGGGCAACCACGCGCAGTCGCTCGCCTACGCCGCCCGCGCGAGCGGGATTCCGTGCGAGCTGTTCATGCCGCGCGAGGCGCCGGTCGCCAAGGTCGCCGCCGTGGAGGCGTTCGGCGGGACGGTCCACCTCCAGGGCGACTCGGTCGACGAGTGCGTGGCTGCCGCCCGGGAGCGGGCCGCCGAGACCGGCGCCACGTTCGTGCACCCGTTCGACGACGCGGACGTGATCATCGGCCAGGCGACGCTCGGCCTCGAGCTGCTCGACGACGTCCCCGACCTCGCCTGCGTCGTCGTCCCGGTCGGCGGCGGCGGGCTGATCTCCGGGATCGCGCTGGCGGTCAAGGCCGCCCGCCCCGACGTCCGCATCGTCGGCGTCCAGGTCGACGCCTGCGCGGCGTTCCCGGCGTCGCTTGCCGCGCACGCGCCGGTCGTGTTCGACGCGCGCTCGACGATCGCCGACGGAATCGCGATCAAGCGCCCCGGCGAGCTGACGCTTCCCCTGGTCGAGCGCTGGGTCGACGAGCTCGTCGTCGTCGGCGACAACGAGATCGCCACCGCGATGGTGCGGCTGCTCGAGCGGGCCAAGCTCGTCGTCGAGGGCGGCGGCGCGGTCGGGGTGGCCGCGCTGATGGCCGGGCACGTGCGGCCCGCCGAGCGGGGCTCGACCGTGATCGTGCTGTCCGGCGGCAACGTCGACGCCGGGTTGCTGGCGGCGATCGCCCAGCGCCACGAGACGACGGCCGGCCGGCGGATGCGGCTGTTCACCCGGATCCCCGACCGGCCCGGCGGCCTGGCCACGCTGCTGGCCTGCATCGCCGAGGCCGGCGGCAACGTCGTGCACGCCGACCATGTCCGCGAGGGAACCGAGCTGCACGTGCGCGAGACCGGCGTCGAAATCGCGCTCGAAACCCGCGGCGCCGATCACTCACTCGCCATCATCGCCGCCCTCGAGGCCGGCGGGTACGAGGTGCGCCGACTGTAGGCGCGCCCAGAGCCGACGCGGTCTACGCACGCGGGATCGTTTAGGCGCGCGGGATCGTCACGACCCGCCTGCTTGCCCCGCGCCCGGTCCCGACCGTCAGCCGGTAGCGCCCGGGTGGCATCCGTCGCACCGCGAACAGGCGCACCGTCGACTTCGCCCCGGAGTAGCCGATCGCGTACAGGCGCCCGTTGTGCGTGAGCCGCGCGGCCCGCGTGCTGTCGCGGAGCGTGAGCGGGCCGGACACCAGCCGCGTCCGGCACACGATCGTCTTGACCGCGTGATGGTGGCGGTGGACGGTGACCGGCTTGCACGTGACGAGCTCGGCCTGACCCGGAGCGCCCTTCGCGCCCGTGGCGCCGGTCGCGCCCGTGGCCCCGGTGGCGCCGGTCGCTCCGGTCGGACCGGTCGGACCGGTCGGACCGGGGGGTCCCGCCGGTCCGGTGCCGGCGAGCGACTGGGTGGTGAACATCCCGACCGGGCCGCTCGAGGTGGTGCGGAACGTATCGCTGCCGAACGGGTGCCACGCGTAGCCGGTCGCTGGAGTCAGGTTGCCGATCTGGGTGAACACGACGTCGAATCCGGCGCCCGAGGTGCTCTGCAGGCTCGTCGCCTGCGTCGCGCCCCCCACCGGTCCGTATTGGAACCCGATCGGCAGCGCGACGTTGAAGTCACGGACCTTGGTGAGCAGGATCGCGCCGGTCGAGGTCGCCAGCGCCGAGCTCTCCACGAAGTCCGGCTCGAGCCGGGCGGCCCGGATCTGGGTGTCGCTCGTCTGCTCCTGCCAGGCGGTGTACGGGACGCCGCCGATGATCGTGATCGCCGGGGAGGCGGCGGTCGGGTCCGAGGCGGCGTTGGGCGCACCGCCCGCCGGCAGCCACGCCGAGGTGCCGAGCCGCGCCACGCGGATCGCGACGCCGCCGCGCTGGGCCTCCGACCAGGTCACGAACGGGATCGGGCCCGCGCCGGCCAGACGGGCGGCGTGACCGTTCTGGGTCTGGTCGAAGTTGAGCGGGCCGCCGATCCGGGCCCACAGCCCGCTGCTGCCGAGCCGGGCGACGCGGACCTCGTCGGCCTGGCCGTTGGACTCGTCCCAGGTGACGTACAGCGTGCCGATGATCGCGAGGATGTCCGGCGCCTCGGCGTTCTGGGTCGGATCGGCGTCGACCTGACCGCCGATCGGGAACCACGAGCCGGAGGCGAACGCCGCCACGTGGATCTGGTTGATCGACCCGTTCGACTCCTGCCAAGCGACATACGGCGTCGTGGCGACCGAGGTGATGCTGGGGTCATCCGCGTTCTTCGTCGGGTCGGCGTTGAGCGCGCCGCCGACCGCCGACCACGAGCCGCCGGTGAACGCGGCCACCCTGATCGTGTGGACTCCGGAGGCGATCTCCGACCAGGTCACGTACGGGGTCCCGCCGACGGCCGCGATGCGCGGGGCGTCGGCGTTCTGAGTCGGGTCGGCGTTGAGCGCGCCGCCGACCGGCGCCCACGTGCTGCCGGACAGCGTGGCGACCCGGATCTGGTCGACCGAGCCGACGTGCTCGACCCAGGTGACGTACGGGACGTTGTTCACGGTCGTGATGTCGGGCGTGATGGCCGCGTCGGCGGGGTTCGCGTTGAGCACGCCGCCGACCGGGGTCCAGGTCGTTCCGGACAGCGCCGAGACGTGGATCTGTCCTGCCTCGCTCCACGCCACGTACGGCACCCCGTTCACCTGGGTGATGCTCGGGCTCGTCGCGGACTGCGCGGGGTCGATGTTGAGCGAGGCGCTCGACGGCTGATGCCACGCCGCGGTGGCCACGCCGCCGCCGGCCAGGCACGCGAGCGCCGTGAGCCCCAGAATCAGCGATGCACGAAGTCGGACCATCCCCACCTCTCCCCCCTTGGTTGCGCCACCCACAACTGCCGGACGACAGTTTAGTGGGTGCGGGCGTCAGTCGCCGAGCTCGGCCCGGCGGCGGACGACGAACTCCTCGAGCTCGGCCCGGATCCCGTCATCGAGCGGCGGCTGCTCGTAGGCCTCGAGCGTCGAGCGCCACAGCTCGCCGGCCCGGACCGTCGCGTTGCGGGCCCCCTTCTTGGTCCAGCGGTCGAAGTTCTCGGTCGAGGACAGCATCGGGCGGTAGAAGCACTCGCGGAAGCGCTCGAGCGTGTGGGCGGCGCCGAGGAAGTGCCCGCCGGCTCCGACCTCGACGTGGGCGTCGAAGGCGAGCGAGGCGTCGTCGATCTCCAGCGGTGTGAACTCGTGGCGGAGCTCCTTGAGCAGCTCGACGTCGAGGATGAACTTCTCGTAGCAGGACACGAGACCGCCCTCGAGCCACCCGGCCGAGTGCATCACGAAGTTCGTCCCGGCCAGGAACGTCGGCAGCAGCGTCATCAGCGACTCGTACGCGGCCTGGGCGTCGACCGTCTGCGAGGCGTTGAGCGCGCCGCCGCCGCGCCAGGGGAGCTTGAAGTGCCGCGCGATCTGCCCCGTGCAGAGCACGCCGATCCCCGACTCCGGGGTGCCGAACGACGGTGAGCCGGACTGCATGTCGGTGTTCGACAGGAACGAGCCGAACACGACCGGCGCGCCCGGACGGATCGTCTGCGCGAGCGCGATCCCGGCCAGCGCCTCGGCCATCTGCTGGACGAGCGTGGCCGGCAGCGAGACCGGCGACATCGCTCCCATCAGCAGGAACGGGGTGATCACCACGGCCTGGTTGGCCTTCACGTACTCGAACATCGCCGCCAGCATCCGGTCGTCGTAGCGCAGCGGCGAGTTGACGTTGATCAGCGAGATCGACACCGGCGCGCGCTCGATCGCCTCGCGGCCGCCGAACAGGATCTCGCCCATCCGGATCGTGTCGGCCGCGTTCGGGCCGCTGGTCACCGAGCCCATGTACGGCTTGTCCGACAGGGTCTGGAGCGCGAACACCATGTCGAGGTGGCGCGAGTCGAGCGGCCGGTCCTCGGGCTCGCAGATCGTGCCGCCCGGGGAGTCGAGCTCCCCGAACGTCTGGGCGAGCTTCACGAGATTCTCGAAGTCGGCCATCTTCGCATCGCGGCGGACGTCGCCCTCGCGGATGAACGGACATCCGTACACGGGCGCGAATACCATGTGGTCGCCGCCGATATGGGCCGTGTTCGCGGGGTTGCGCGCCTGCAGCTCGAACTCGCTCGGCGCCTTCGCCACCTGCTCGAGGATCCACTCGGGGTCGAACCGGACCCGGTTCTCGTCCTCGACGATCTGGCCTGCGTCACGCAGCAGCTCGACCGCCTCGGGGAGCAGGAACTCGATCCCCAGCTCGGAGACGATCCGCCTCCACCCGCGGTCGAGTGTCGCCATCGCGTCCTCGCTGAGGATCTCGTAGCGCGGCATCGCATTGACGAACACGGCGGACCTCCTTGAACGGGCTCTCGAACGTGAGCCGGCTGTTGTTGTGGGGCTGTTGGCGTGGCGCTGTTGGCGCTGGGCTCTTGACCTGCGGCGCAGCAGCCGTAATATACCGCCCGTGGAACAAGAGTTCCAAGTTCTCCCCAGTCACGGGACGGCGGCCGTCGATCGCGGCGCCGACCTGCTCGTCCGCGTGCTCGAATCCGACCGTCCGGTCGCCCTCTCGGAGCTCGTCTCGGCCAGCGGGATCCCGAAGAGCACGGCCTCGCGGCTGCTGAGCGCGCTCGAGCGCCGCGGGCTGATCGAGCAGGACGGGGCGCGAGGCCGGTTGCGCCCAGGCCCGGCGATCCTGCGGGTGGCGGAGCGCGGCATGCTCGAGCGCAACATCGTCGAGCTCGCGGCGCCCGCGCTCGACGCGCTGTCGGAGTGCAGCGGGGAGACGATCAACCTCGCCGTCCCCGCCCGGTTCGGCGTCGAGCACGTCGCCCAGGTCGACTCCAAGCGCTTCCTCGGCGTCGGCCAGTGGCTCGGGCGCTCGGTCGACTTCCATTCGAGCGCCAACGGCAAGATCTTCCTCGCCTTCGACCGCGCCGCGCTCCCCGACGAGCTGCAACGCCACACGCCGGCGACCCAGACCGACCCGGCTCGGCTGGGTGCCGAGCTGGCGCGGATCCGCGAGGACGGATACGCCGTCGCGGTCGACGAGCTCGAGGTCGGGCTGGCCGCCGTGGCTGCCCCCGTGCGCGGCGCCCGCGGCGACGTGATCGCCGCGCTGACCATCTCGGGACCCTCGCTGCGGCTGACACCGGAGCGGATCCAGGAGCTGAAACCGGTCCTGATCGAGGAGGCGGATGCGCTCAGCCGCCGTCTCGGTCACCACGAGGAAGGAGAACGAGCGGCATGACCCACGAGGAGATCCTCCAACTGCTCTACGACGAGACGTTGATCGGCAACGCGCCCGTGGTCAAGGACGGCGTCAACGAGGGCCTCGCCGACGGTCTCGAGCCCGAGCGGATGCTGTACGACGCCCTCATCCCGTCGCTCGAGGAGGTTGGGGCGCGGTTCGAGCGCGGCGACTACTTCGTGCCCGAGATGCTGATCGCCGCGCGGGCGATGCAGGGCGCGCTCGACATCCTGCGCCCGCTGCTGGCCGAGACCGACACCCAGCAGGTGGGCACGTTCCTGATGGGAACGGTCAAGGGCGACGTCCACGACATCGGCAAGAACCTCTGCAACATCATGCTGGAGGGCGCCGGCTTCACCGTGATCGACCTCGGCGTCAACGTGCCGCCGGAGAAGTTCGTGCAGCAGATCGAGGAGCACAACCCGGACGTCGTCGGGTTCTCCGCGTTCCTCACCACGACGATGCCGATGTTCAAGGCGAACATCAACGCGCTCGAGAAGGCCGGCGTCCGCGACAAGGTGATCGTGATGGTCGGCGGCGCGCCGGTGACCCAGGAGTACGCCGATGCGGTCGGCGCCGACGGCTACTCGGCCGATGCCTCCTCGGCGGTCAAGAAGGCCAAGGAGCTGATCGAGCTGCGCCGGGAGAAGGTGCCGGCGTGAACGTGGTGAACTGCTTCACCATTGCAGTGTCGGCCTGGTGGCCGAACTCGCGGGAGGGTGGTAGACCCATGAGCCTCTCGGGGCTCCTGGCCCGCGCCGAGCATGCGGTCAAGGGCCCGGTGTGGGGCTGCCAGATGTGCGGCCAGTGCGTGCTCCACTCGACCGGCCTCACGTGCCCGATGAACTGCCCGAAGACGCTGCGCAACGGCCCCTGTGGCGGTGTGCGGCCGAACGGCAACTGCGAGGTCAAGCCCGAGATGCGATGCGTGTGGCTGAAGGCGGTCGAGCGCTCCGAGCGGCTGCCGCTGTGGCGCGACCACATCGACCACCTGCGCCCGCCGGTCGACAACACGCTGAAGGGCACATCCGCCTGGCAGAACCTGTTCACGGGACGCGACCGGCGCACGCCGCCGGGATGGGCGGCGGGCGAGGATGTCGAATCTTGAGCGCAAGATCGGCCGCGGCGAGTTCGTGGTCACGGCCGAGCTGCCGGTGATCGACGGCGGGGGCCACGCCGAGATCCTCCGCCAGCTCGAGCCGATGCGTCCGGTCGTCGACGCCTTCAACGCCACCGACAATCCCTCCGCCCACGCCCACTGCTCGCCGCTGGCGGTCTCGATCGGGATCCTCCAGGCGGGTGCCGAGCCGGTGATGCAGCTCGTCTGCCGCGACCGCAACCGGCTCGCGCTCGAGTCCGAGCTGATGGGCGCCGGGATGTACGGGATCGAGAACGTGTGCTGCCTCACCGGCGACGACGTCACGGCGGGCGACGAGCCCGAGGCCAAGCGCGTGTTCGACGTCGACGCCCCGCAGCTGCTGGCGGTGGCGAAGTGTCTCTGCAGCGCGGGCGCTACCTCTCGGGCCGCCCGACCCACGCCCGCTCGCCCCACTTCTTCCTCGGAGCGGTCGAGAATCCGGGCGCGCCGCCAGTGCACTACCGGGTGCGCCGCGCGGCGATGAAGGCGCTCGCCGGAGCCCGATTCCTGCAGCTCCAGATCTGCTACCGGCCCGAGGTGCTCGAGCGGTTCATGGTCGCCGCTCACGACACCGGCCTCAGCGCCCGCTGCGCGATGATCCCCTCGATCTGCATCCTGCGCACCGTCGGCGGGATGCGCTTCGTGGCCACGCGCGTGCCGGGCATCGACGTTCCGCCCGAGGTCGTGCGGCGTGTTGAGCAGGCGTCCGACCCGGAGGTCGAGTGCTTCGACATCGCCTACGAGCAGGCCGTTCACGCGCTGTCGCAGCCGGGTGTGGCCGGGCTGCACTTCATCTCCTTCCGCAAAGACGCGGGCATCGCGAAGCTGTGCGCGCGTCTTGGCATTCCACCCCGAGTCGAAAGGGAAGCCCATGGATACAGTGCTCCGATCGCGGTCTAACACCGTGACGATCGGCGCCGACCAGCCGTTCTGCGTGATCGGCGAGCGGATCAACCCCACCGGCCGCAAGTCGTTCGCCGAGGAGCTGCGCGGCGGCGATCTGTCGACGGTGACCGCCGACGCGCTTGCGCAGGTCCAGGCCGGCGCGAACATGCTCGACGTCAATGCCGGGATCCCCCTGGTCGACGAGCCGGAGCTGCTGAAGGCGATGCTGACGACCGTCCAGGAGGCCGTCGACGTGCCGATCTGCATCGACAGCTCGGTGATCGAGGCGCTCGAGGCCGGCCTGTCGGTGTACGAGGGCCGCGCGCTCGTCAACTCCGTAACCGCCGAGGACGAGCGCCTCGAGGAGATCCTCCCGCTCGTCGCGCGACACGACGCCGCCGTCATCGGACTCGCCAACGACGAGACCGGGATTCCGGAGACGCCGGAGAAGCGCCTCGAGTGCGCGCGCAAGATCGTCTCGGCGGCCAACGACCACGGGATCGCCACCGCCGACGTGATCATCGACCCGCTGGCGATGACGGTGGGTGCCGACACCGAGGCGGTCACGATCACCCTCCGGACGATCAGCCTGATCCGCGCCGAGCTCGGGGTCAACATGTGCCTGGGCGCCTCGAATGTTTCCTTCGGCCTTCCCCAGCGCCACGTGCTGAACGCCGCGTTCTTGCCGATGGCCGCAGCGGCCGGGCTGACGAGCGCGATCATGTCCACCGCGCCGGTGTGCGTCGAGAGCGTGCGGGCGACCGACCTGCTGCTCGGCCACGATCCGTGGGGATCGAGCTGGATCGCCGCGCACCGCGCCCGGCAGGCCGCCGCCCAGGAGGCCGCCGCCGCGTCGTGACCCCACCGTCGCCCCGCACCACCCCAGCCTCCCGCGCGGAGCCGATCGACCGCTCCGAGGACGCGCTCCCCGCCGACGGCACCGAGCGCGTCCGACTGCGGTTCCTGCCCGATGGCGCCGAGGTCCGGGTGCCGAGCGGCACCCCGGTGTTCGACGCCGCGAGCTGGAACGGGATCGCGATCGACTCGACCTGCGGCGGCCACGGCACCTGCAAGAAGTGCAAGGTCCGGATCGTCTCCGGCGACGTGCCGGTCGGGACGATCGACCCGCGCGCGTTCACAACCGACGAGCTGCGCGACGGGTGGCGGCTCGCCTGCCGGGCGGGCGCGCGCAGCGACCTCGTCGTCGAGGTGCCGCCGCTCCAGACCCGGCCGAAGGCGGCGCTGGTCGGTGTCGGGCGCCACGTGATCCTGCGCCCGTCGGTGCAGAAGCGCCACCTCGTGCTCGACGAGCCGACGCTCGAGGACCAGCGCTCCGACCTGCAGCGCGTGCTCGACGCGATCGACGACCTCGAGCCGGTGGCGTCGCTCGAGCTGCTGCGCTCACTCGGCGGAGTGCTGCGATCGAGCGCGTTCGACGTCACCGCCGTCGTCTGCGACGAGGAGCTGATCGACGTCGAGCCCGGCGACACGACGGCGCGGCGGTTCGCGATCGCCTACGACCTCGGGACGACGACGGTCGTCGCCACGCTGCTCGACCTCGACTCGGGCCAGCCGGCCGCGGTCCGCTCGATGCTCAACCGCCAGCAGCCGTACGGCGCCGACGTGATCACCCGGATCTCGGCGACGATGATGGACGACCAGGCGCTCGGCGCGCTGCGCGAGCGCGCCCGCGAGACGCTGACGACGCTCACCGACGAGGTGTGCGCGGACGGCGGCGTCGAGCCGCACGAGGTCTACGAGATCACCGTGTGCGGGAACGTGACGATGATGCAGCTCGCGCTCGGGATCGACCCCGAGCCGCTGTCGATGGCGCCGTTCGTCGTCTCCACGCATCGCTTCCCGACCGTGCGGGCCGCTGACTTCGGCGTCGCGGTCCATCCCCGGGCGCCGGCGTTCGTGTTCCCCTCGCTGGGCGCCTACGTCGGGCGGCGACATCGTCGCCGGGATGCTCGCCACCGGGCTCACCCGCGACCGGCGGCTGCGGCTGTTCATCGACGTCGGCACCAACAGCGAGATCGCGCTCGGCTCCAGTCGAGCGCGTGCTCGCGTGCGCGGCGCCGGCCGGGCCGGCGTTCGAGGCGGCCCAGATCAAGTGCGGCATGCGCGCGGCCGAGGGCGCGATCGAGGGCCTCAAGCGTCACCGACGAGGAGCTGTCGCTCGAGGTGATCGGCGACGCCGAGCCGATCGGCATGTGCGGGTCGGGGCTCGTCGACGCGGTCTCCGAGCTCGTCCACTGCGGGCTGATCGACCACTCGGGGCGGTTCATCCCCGACGAGGAGGCCGCCGTCTCGCACCCGGGCCTCGCTGCCGCGCTGACGAAGATCGGCCAGGAGCGGGTGTTCGTCCTGCACTGGCGCGGGCGGGATCCGGCGAGCTCGGTGTTCCTCTCCCAGCGCGACGTCCGCGAGCTCCAGTTCGCCAAGGCCTCGATCGCCACCGGCTGGGAGATCCTGATGCGCCAGCTCGGGGTCGGTCCCGACGACATCGCCCAGGTCCTGCTCGCCGGCTGCTTCGGCGCCTACCTGACGCCGATCAGCGCGGTGCGGATCGGGCTCGTGCCGAGCTCGCGCTGCCGCGGATCGTGTCGGCGGGCAACGTCGCCGGCGAGGGCGCGAAGATCGCCGCCCTGTCGCTGCGCGAGCGCGCCGAGGCATACTCGATCCTGTCCGAGGTCGAGTACGTCGAGCTGTCGGGGCGCGCGGACTTCAACGACCTGTTCATCGACCAGCTCGCGTTCCCGGGATGAGCGTCGCCGTGCTCGCCTGCGGCGCGCTCGCCGCCGACGTCCGCCCGGTCGCGCTGCGCCGCGGCTGGGACGTCGACGTGCACCCGCTCCCGGCGCTGCTGCACAACCGCCCGGAGCGGATCGCCCCCGCGGTCGCCGACGCGCTGCGCGCGCTCCTCGACGCGTACGACGTCGTCGCCGTCGCCTACGCGGACTGCGGCAGCTACGGCGCGATCGACGAGGTCGTCGCGCGCTTCGGGCTGCGGCGGCTGACCGGCGAGCACTGCTACGACGTGTTCGGGCGCGAGGAGGTCGCCGAGGCGCTCGACGAGGAGCCGGGCACGTACTTCCTCACCGACTTCCTCGCCCGCACGTTCGAGCACACGGTCGTGCGCGAGCTCGGCCTCGACCGCCACCCCGAGCTGCGCGAGGACTACTTCCGCCACTACACGCGCGTGGTGTGGCTCGCCCAGCGCCCGACGCGAGGCGACGCGCGCGGCGGCAGTGCGGGCGGCGGAGCGGATCGGGCTGCCGCTCAGGAGCGCGCGGTCGGCAACGCGGGCCTCGAGCGCGGGCTCGAGGCGCTGCTCGCCGGCTGAGCGCGGCTGAGCGCCGGATTGCAGGATCGCTGCCGCCCGGAGGGATCCTCCCCGGCGGGGCGAACAGCGCCTGCACGTTGTCATTGCCGCGAGCGCAAGGAGTCCTCACATGAGCGATGTCGACCGTCCCACCTCGGCGCTCTACGAGCGGCCCACGCCCCGCCGCCGCCAGCCGCAGCGCCGGCACCCGCCTCGGCGACCGCCTCGCCCGCACGTTCGCGGGGCTGCAGAACGCGGGCCGGCACGAGCTTCCCGAGCGCTCCGAAGTCGCCGAGGCTCCCGACTGGGAGGGCGACGGCGACTACGAGTACACCGTCGAGGATCACACCCAGCCGCTGTGGGAGTTCGACGACAGCCAGGACCGCTACCCGCGGATCCGCAACGGGTACGACCCGATCGCCGTCGACCGCCACGTGGCCGAGCTCGAGCGTGAGATCGACGGCCTGCGCGGTCACCAGCAGCCGTCGCAGGCGGTGGCCGAGGAGATCGAGAAGATCGGCGAGCAGACGAGCTCGATCCTGCTGATGGCCCACGAGCAGGCGCAGGCGATCAAGCGCGAGGCCCAGGAGCAGGCCGACCGCTGCCTCGGCGACGCGGCCGCCAACGCCGTCAAGATGACCGAGGACGCGAAGCGCAAGCTCGTCAGAGCTCGACACCGAGACCGACACCGTCTGGCGTGAGCGCGCCCGCCTGCTCCAGGACGCCCGCACCGTCGCCAGCGGCGCTGATCACGCTTGTCGACGAGGCCTCCGAGCGGTTCCCGGCCGAGCCCGACAAGTCCCATCCGCAGCCGGTGGCGGCTTCGGCCTCGGCCGAGCCCGATCCCCACGGCGAGCGCTAGGGTCAGTCGCTCGCTTCGGCCAGCAGCGTCGCGACGTCGACCACGCGCAGGTCCGCGCCCGGCGCTCTGACGCCGTCGTCGAGCATCACCGTGCAGTACGGGCACGCGACCGCAAGCGTCTCAGCGCCCGTCCCGGCCGCCTCGCTTGACCCGGTCCTCGTTGATCGGGCTGGCCCGCTCCTCCATCCACATGTGCGCGCCGCCGGCCCCGCAGCAGAACGTCTGCTTGCCCGAGCGCTCCATCTCGATCGGCTGGCCGACCGCGCTGACGAGATCGCGCGGGCCCTGGAGGACGTCGTTGTGGCGGGCCAGGTAGCAGGAGTCGTGGTAGGTGATCTTCAGCCCGTCGTCGCGTCTTCGGGGCGAGCCTGCCCTCGGCCACGAGCCGGGCGAGCAGCTCGGAGTGATGGATCACCTCGTAGTTGCCGCCGAAGTCGGGGTACTCGTTGGCGAGCGTGTTGAAGCAGTGCGGGCAGTTGGCGATGATCTTCGTCACGCCGGCCTCATTGAGCGTCTCCACGTTCTGCTCGGCGAACGCCTGGAACACGTACTCGTTGCCCATCCGCCGCGCCGGGTCGCCGGTGCAGCTCTCACGCGGGCCGAGGATCGCGAACTCGACCCCCGCCTTCTGCAGCAGCTTCGCGGTCGACTCGGCCGTCGTCCTCGCGCGCTCGTCGAACGATGACGCGCACCCGACCCAGTACAGGTACTCGGGCGCCGGGTCCCCGGGCTCCAGCACCGTGATCCCGAGCTCGCGGCGCCCACTCGTCGCGCTCGGACTGGGCCCGGCCCCACGGGTTCGACGCGCGCTCGATGTCGCGCAGCATCGGCTCGGCCTCGGACGGGAAGCTCGAGTCGACCATCACCAGGTGCCGGCGCAGGTCGACGATGTGGTCGACGTGCTCGATCGACACCGGGCACGCCTGCACGCACGCGCCGCAGGTGACGCAGTCCCACACCGACTCCTCGGGCACCGCGTTCGGGACGAGCGGCTCCTCGCCCTGCGCGAACACGTCGTCGCGCAGGCCCATGATCACCAGCTTCGGCGAGAGCATCTTGCCGGTGGCGAACGCCGGGCACGCGTCCTGGCAGCGGCCGCACTCGGTGCACGAGAACGTGTCGAGCACCTGCTTCCAGGTCAGGTCGCGTGCTCGTGCCGGCGCCGAAGCGGATCTCGTCCTCGGGGACCGACTCGTCGTCGAAGCGTCAGCGGCTCGAGCCGCCCGCCCGGACCGGTGCGCGCGAACCAGACGTTGAACGCCGCGGTGGCGATGTGCAGGTGCTTGGAGCGCGGCAGGTAGGCGAGGAAGGTGAGGATCGTCAGCACGTGCGCCCACACGAACACGCGCTCGAGCACCTTCGTCGCGCCGTCGTGGCCGAACAGGTTCGACAGCGGCGTTCGAGACCGGCGCCGAGCTCTTCGGCCACTCGTTGAGGCCGCAGCGCGATCCGCGAGGCGTGCCACAGCAGCAGCGTGGTGGCGATCGTCGCGATCATCGCCAGGATCAGGTCGGCCTCGCCGAGGTGGCTGCCCTCGAACCGCGCCGGCCGCTGCACCTTGCGGATGTAGAACGCCGGCGACGACGCCGACGAGCACGAGCACGGCGAACAGATCGACGAGGAACGCGAACCAGCCCTGGTGGCCGAGCCACGGGAACGTCGCGTGCTTGTCGACGACCCCGATCATCGCGATCACGATCGTCGGGCAGCAGCACGAGGAAGCCCCAGAAGATGAACGCGTGCATCAGCCCCGGCCCGAGCCGCTGGAGCAGCTTGCGCTGCCCGAGCACGATCGTCACCTCGTTGCGGGCGCGGCGCCCGCGTCGCCCGCTCCGGTCGACCGGCTGGCCCGCCTGCACCAGCCCGACCAGGAACCGCACGCGGCGGACGAACAGCGTGCCGCTGGCGGCGATCGCGAGCGCGAGCGCGACGGCGGCGGGAACCGAGGCTATGCGCCCCTCGCCTTCCTGATCTCCGCCGAGATCGCCGGCACGATCTCGTGCAGGTCGCCGATCACCGCGTAGTCGGCGCTGGCGAAGATCGACGCCTCGGCGTCGGGGTTGATCGCCAGGAGCTTCTTGGCCCCCTTGCAGCCCGGCCATGTGCTGGGTCGCGCCGCTGATCCCGCACGCGATGTAGATCTCCGGCGAGACCTTCGTGCCCGTCTGGCCGACCTGGTCGGTGTGCGGCCGCCAGCCGGCGCTCGTCACCGCCCGCGAGCACCCGACCGCGCCGCCGAGCAGCGCCGCGAGCTCCTCGATGATCCCGAAGCCCTCGGCCGAGCCGACGCCGCGCCCGCCGGACACGACCACGTCGGCGTCGGTCAGCGACACGCCGGCCGCTCTGCGCCTGCATCGCGCTCGCACCACGTGCGGGCCGGGTGCTCGCGTCGGCGTCGACGGCTGGCGACCTCGGCGGCGATCGGCGCGCGCGGCGACGGCATGGGCGGCGACGGTGAGCAGCAGCGGAGCGCCGTGGACATGGGCCTGCTCGAGCAGGCTTCCGCCCCAGCGCACGCGCGTGACCGTGGCCGGCTGGCCCGGGTGCAGCGAGGTGCAGTTGGCCGCCATCGGCTGGTCGAGGATCGCGGCGACGTGGGCGAGCACCTCGTTGCCGCGTTCGGTCCCGGGCCCGATCACGATCTCGGCGCGCGCTCGACTGCGCGTGCTGCGCGATCGCCTGGCCGCAGCGCGGCCGGGGCGTAGCTCGCGTCGTCGATCGCGCACCACCTCCACCTCGCCGCCGAGCTGGCCGGCGAACGTCACCGCCTGCTGGGAGATCTCGTCCTGCGGATCCTCGATGTAGACGAGCGTGCCGTCACCTGACCAGCCCCAGCTCGGCGAGCTTGCCGACGACGGCCGGGCGCCGCGTCCGGTCCGTTGCCGAGGACCTCGACCTGCTTGCCGCGTCCCCGGCGGGGTCATCAGCTTGACCATCTCGAGCTTCGGCTCGGCCGCTGCGGGCTGCTGGCGTGCCACCGGCTTGCGCTTCGCGCGCATCCGGCCCGGGACCGAGGGATAGCGCGGGAGGTTGATCCCCTCCTTGACCGACGACGACGGCGGGCATCGGGACCTCGTAGACGTCGCGGCCGCTCGGGACCTCCTGCTCGCAGCGCACGCTCGTGCCCTCGACGGAGATCGCCCTTGAGCCCGGTGACGACGGGCAGCCCGAGCGCGTGGGCGACGCGGATCGGGATCTGGAAGTTGCCGGCGTCGGCCGACTCGTTGCCGAACAGGATCAGGTCGTAGGGCTCGGGCTGCGCGCGTGATCGCGGCGACGATCGCCGCCGCGGTCGCCTGCGGGTCCCACTCGCTGCCGTCGGTGACCAGGTGGATCGCCTGGTCGACCCCGATCGCCATCATGTCGCGCAGCTGCTCCTCGGCCTCCGGCGGGCCGAGCGTGAGCACGGTCGAGGTGCCGCCGTGCTGCTCGATCAGCCGCACCGCCTCCTCGGCCCCGCACTCCTCGTGCGGGCGAGATCGTGAACCCGAGGTGGCGGGTCGAGATCGCGCGCTCGTCCTCGGTGAGGACGATCTTGCCGCCGGTCAGCGGAACGCGCTTGACGCAGACGAGGATGTTCATCGAGCTGCGGACGCGCGAGTTGTCGGGGTCGAACACCGAGGTCGAGTCGTTCGTCTGCACCGTGACCGGATAGCTCTCGCCCATGTACTCGACCGCCAGCTTCTCGCCCACGTCTGGCGTGCTCGGGCGGGAGGTAGCTCATCAGGATGTGCTTGCCGATCGACGGCCCGGCGCCGGCGCTGGTCACGTACGAGCGCCGGCCCTTGCGGTCGGTGAGCGGCTCGCCGTCGGGTGTCGTGATCGGCTCGCCGCCGAGCATGTAGCGCTTGACCCCGGACTGCGAGGTGTGGTCGTCGACCGTCAGCGCGCACATGATCGCCGCCGGCTCCTCCGTCGCGGTGGCGGACGTGCGCCTCCTTGCCGATGAAGTCCTGGTCCTTGACCTTGCCCCACGCCATCCCGGCCTCGACGACGTTGAACTCCCCCTCGAGCTCGGCCCCGTAGGCGCGGTAGCACTTCTCCAGGCGGCCGGTGGTGCCGTAGACGCCGATGCCGGCCGGGACGATCCCGTGCGGCGCGCCGGCCTCGGCGACGATGTCCCACAGCCGGGCGCCCTCCTCGATCGGGACGTACAGCTCCCAGCCGAGGTCGCCGACGTAGGAGATCCGCGAGGCAAGCGACGCGCAGCGGGCCGACCTCGATCGTCCTTGCGCGCGCGCGAACGGGAAGCCCTCGTGGCTGACGTCGTCGCTGGTGACGCTCGACAGGATGTCCCGCGCCCGCGGGCCCCACAGCCCGAGCGTGCACCACGAGCTCGTCTGGTCGTGGACCTGGGCCGAGCCGTCGTCGGGCAGGTGGTCCGCGAACCACTTGAGGTCCGACATCCCGTACGCGCCGCCGGTGACGACCCGGAACACGTCGTCGGCGAGCCGCATGATCGTCAGGTCCTGCTTGAACCCGCCGCTGGGGAGCAGGAGCGGCGTGTACACGACGCGCCCGATCGCGACGTCCATCTGGCGCATCGCGAGCGTCTGGCACACGTCGAGCGCGCCCGGGCCGGTGACGTCGAAGACGCAGAACGCGGTCAGGTCGACCATCGCCGCCCGGTCGCGCATCGCGAGGTGCTCGGCGTTGATGATCGGCGACCACCAGCGGCGCTCCCACTCGGCCTCGCGCATGTTGATCCGGTCGCCGTACTCCTCGAGCGAGCGGCGCGTTGCGACTCGTACCAGTGCGGGCGCTCCCAGCCGGCGGCCTCGTAGAAGACCGCGTCGAGCGCCTGCTCGCGCTCGTAGAACGGGCTCGAGCCGGACCTTGCGGTCGGACTCCCACTGCTCGCGACGGATGGACGATCCCGTACATCTTGTTGAAGCCCTCGGAGGCGCGGGCGACGATGTGCGTGCCGCGTGCGCTGGCAGCGTACGCGCGGGCGATGTTCGACTCGTACACGTCGATCTCGGACTCGCCGTGCACCATCAGCTCGGCCACCGTCTTGCCGGCGCCCGGGCCCTCCTTGATCCAGATCGCGGCCGCGGACCACAGCCCCTTGACCTCCGGCGTCTCGCCGAGCAGCGGCATCCCGTCGTAGGTGACCGACAGCACGCCGTTGATCGCGTACTTCACGCCGACCGTCTCGTCGGCCACGATCTCCGGCATCAGCTCGAGCGCGATCTCCATCTGCGGGTCGAAGTCGGCCTGCGTGAACGGCATCTCGGTCGGCGCTCAGCGCCGATTCCTCGATCGACGGGATCTCGTCCGCGTCCATCGTGATCGGCCGGTGCGCGTAGGACCCGATCTCGAGGCCGGTGCCCTCCTGGCGCTCGTACATGTTCGTGTCCATGTCGCGGACGATCGGGTACTCGATCATCCCCGTCGTGGTCGCGAACCGCGGCGCCGGGCCGATGTCGATCATCTGGTGGATCATCGGCGTGAGCGGGATCGATCGCGCCGGCCATGCTTCGCGATCCGCGGGCTCCAGGCGCCGCACGCGATCACGAGGCGCTCGGTCTCGATGTCGCCCTTCGATCGTGTGGACCGTCTGGACCCGCCCGTTGGTCGACGGTCGATGCCCAGCACTTCGGTGTTCGCCGACACCGTCAGGCCGGCCTGAGCGCGCGCTCGCGCATGATCGTGCCGGCGCGCAGCGAGTCGACCACGCCGGCGCCGGGCGTGTAGAAGCGCGCCGATGATCAGCTGCTCGTTGATGTACGGGACGAGCTCCTTGACCTCCTGCGGGCTGATCATGCTGACCGGCTCGATCCCCCACGACTTGGCGCGCGCCAGCCGCCGCGTGAGCTCCTGCATCCGCTCCTCGCTGCGCGCGATCTCGATCCCGCCGCACTCGATGAACACGCCCAGCTCCTTGTACTGGCGCATGCTCTCCAGCGTGAGCGAGGTCATCTCCTTCGAGTGATCGACCGGGAAGATGAAGTTCGACGCATGACCCGGTCGATCCGCCCGGGATTCGGCAGCGGACCCTTGTCGATCAGCGTAACGTCGGTCTCGCCCAGCCGGGTCAGGTGATACGCGAGGCTGTTCCCCACGATCCCCGCGCCGATGATCACGATCGCGCTGGGCGGCCGGCAGCTGTTGTGAAGTCTCCAGCAGTGGCCACGCCACTGATATATCAGATGTACGCCATGGACGTCAACGTTGTCTTGCCTCGCCGCTCCCGGGCACCCCGGGCTCGCGCCGGGGCAGCGGGCGGGGCGGGTGGGCGCGCGGCCCGAGCCAGGGCAGGGGCCGGGGCACCGGGCGGGGCGGGTCCGGCAGCCGATGCGATTGCCGACGCGATTGCCGTCCGTGAGGCGTGGGGACGGGTCTGGGCGTCAACAGCTTTCGCATCGAGGATCGGCGGCGTTCGTCCGCCGCGCGCCCAGGCCCCCGTCGCCCGAGCCGTCGCTTAAGCCCCCGCGGCGCCCGGGTTTCCGGGCGGTGGAGGTCCCCGGGGGGCGCGTCGCGACGCGTGTCGGCCCGGCGCGTCGGTCGGCGCGTCGGTCGGGCCTGGGTATCTGATGGAGAATCGCCGCGATCCGCCGTAAAGCAAGATTAACCACTAAACGGTGTCACAGCGTCATGTCACCAACCGGCGGACGGCCAAGGGCCTGGGTATCCAACGGGAAGAATAGGCCCGTTAGATACCCAGGCTCACAGAAAACGGCTGCGCGCCCGGGAGGCTGCGGGCCTCGCGCAACCCCCAGCGCCCCCGCCTGCAGCGGCGGGCGCCCGCCGAGAGCGCCACTCCCCCGAGCGGCCCCGTCGCCCACCCCCGGTTCCCCGCCGACCAGGCGCGCCGGTCCGGACCCGAATACCCGACGAAAATCGCCCCACGCGCCCACGTGGTTGCTGTTGTCGTCGATATGCGGGGTCAACAGCAACCACTTGCCCGCCGTTCGCCCCGCGCGGGCGGCGCTGGGAGTGGGTCATTGACTGACGAGGCATCGAGCGGGTGTCAGCGGTGCCAGCGAGCCGGGCGGCATCGCCGGGCGCGCCGGCCGCCGCCCGCACGTGTCCGCCGGCGCGCCCGCGGCCCGCGCGCCCACGGGACACCCCGGGCGATACCCACCCCACACGCAGCGCGACCCGGCCAGGAAGGGAAGCCGGGTCGCGCCAGGGCGTCAGGTGCGGTGGGGGGTCACACCTGATTCGGTGTGGGAGCTGTGGGCGGGGCTCCCGTTGGTGCTCCGGATGGAGCGCCGTTCATGCCCGGGCAATGGTGCGAGCGGCTCCCCGCGGGGCGCTCAGGCCGCGCGGGGGCGGAGTGGCTCTGCGCCGGTGCCGGGGTGTGGGTTGTGGAGGAGCCCGTGCTCGTGGTGCCGCTCGCCGCGTTGGCGATTGCGGCACCGCCACCGACCAGGGCGCCGGCCACTGCCAGCGTCGCGATCAGTGGCTGGGGATGTCGCATTCGGATGTCACCTCCTGGTTGGGTCCGTGGAGGATCGAGCCCCAACATGAGAAGTGTGTATGAGGCGCCTAAGACTTTCGGGCGCGCACGATGCACAGGACCCGCACCGTCGTGCTGTCGACGACGGTCGAGGTCGAGGGCCCGTCGTTCGGGTACTCCTGGACCGTGTTCGAGGGCCCCAGCGGGACCTGCAGCACGAGCCGGCGACTCCGCCGCGCCCGGACCTTGTGGACGACCGAGCCGATCCGTACCCGGTACACGCGGCCGCGGCGATACACGGCCGGCGTCGTCACGGTCGCCGCGCCGCTCCCGCGCAGCGTGAACCCGCGCCGAGACGCGCCGGCGAGCGTGCTGAACTCGTCGACCGCCCGGTGCATCACGATCCGCCAGCCGTAGATGGTGTACGCCGGCGAGGCGCTCATGTACGTGAACCCACTCGGCACGGCCGGCCCGGGATGCGCGAAGTCCGCCATCAGCGGCCCGATCGACTGCTGCAGGTCGCGTGCCCAGTACGGCCAGCTGTGCGACCCCGGTCCGTAGTCGTCGTAGAAGCTGGGGATCCCGAGCGCGTCGAGGCGATCGTGGAACAGCTGGGTGAGCACCTGGACACCTGCCTCGATCAGCAGCGCTCCCGGGTTGGGCGGGATCGGGTCGAGCGGGCCCGGCGTCCCGTTGCCCGTGAAGATCAGCATCCGGGTGTGCGCCAGATTGCCCGCCAGCGTGGTTGGGTCGTGCGCGGCCCAGTTGATCTCCTCGGTCGAGCGCGGGCCGAACATCGAGTTGATCGGAGCCCCGTCGAGCAGGGTCTCGGTGGCGTTGACGACCGGGGTCATGGCGGCCTGGGCCTGAGCGTCGTAGGCGGTGTCGACGGCGCCCGAGTACGACAGCGCCACGCCGAACAGGTCCGGGTGCCGCGCCGCATAGCTCATCGAGCAGAAGCCGCCCTGTGAGAGCCCCGCGATCGCGCGCCCGCCCCGGGAGCGGATCGTCCTCAGGCTGCCGTCGATCCATGGAACGAGCTGGTCGATGTGGAACGTCTCCCACTCCGGCACGCCACCGGCGCCGCCGTTGAACCAGTTCGTGCAGTAGCCGCCCCCGTCGTACCCAAGCCCGATATCGGGCATCACCACGATCAGCGGCCGGCCGGCCGTCGTCTGCTCGGCTTCCCCCTGCTTGGTCCAGTCTGCGGCCCCGCCGCTCGTGCCGTGGAACAGGTAGAGCACCGGATATCGGCGGTGCCGGTTCGCCGGCGCGCTGTAGTCGGCTGGAAGCAGCACGCGCACGTTGGCCGGCCCGGGCAGCGCCGAGGTCGAGACCGACAGGGCGTACAGACGCGCGTCGAGCGCCTGCGCCGACACGACGTGGAGCCCGTCTCCGTCCCGGAACCGAGGAGCCGCTGCCGCTGAGGACGCGAGACACGCCCACGAGCACAGACCCAGCGCGGCACCGATGAGCCAACGACGCACCTCGCGAGCATAACTCCCGGGACGCATTACCCCGGAGGTAATCGACGCGCCGCCGGCCGGGTGGGACCTTGGCGCCCATGACCACACAGACCCTCACTCCTCCCGCCGGCGGCGGGCGCCTGCGCGGGGCGATCGCCAGCCGCTGGGCCGCGCTCCCCGTCGTGCTGTGCGGCACCGCGATGGTGGTGCTCGACTTCTTCGTCGTCAACGTCGCGATGCCGTCGATCCAGACGCGGCCTCCACGCCTCCGCCAGCTCGATCGAGTGGATCGTCGCCGGCTACGGCCTGACCTCGGCCGTGTTCCTCATCTCCGGCGGCCGGCTCGGCGACCGGATCGGGCGCCGGCGTGCGTTCGCGCTCGGGCTGGCGCTGTTCACGCTCAGCTCCGCCGCATGCGGGCTCGCCCCCACCCCCACGGCGCTCGTCGCCGCCCGGCTCGTCCAGGGCATCGCCGGGGCGCTGCTGATGCCGAACGTGATGGCGATCATCGGCGTCGCCTACACCGGCCCCGACCGCGTCCGCGCGCTGTCCGTGTACGGCGCCGTGATGGGCCTCGCCGCTGCCGGCGGCCAGGTGATCGGCGGGCTGCTCGTGCAGGCCGACATCGCCGGCCTCGGCTGGCGCACCTGCTTCCTCGTCAACGTCCCGGTCGGCGCTCGCTCGCGCTGGCGCTCACCCCGAGGTTCGTCCCCGAGTCGAAAGCCCGCGGGCTCGCCGCGCACCGACCTCACCGGCACCGCGCTGATCACGGTCGGGCTGACCGCGATCGTGCTCCCGCTCGTCGACGGGCGCCAGCACGGCTGGCCGGCGTGGACGTGGGTCTCGCTCGGCGCTCGCACCGGTGATCCTCGGCGCGTTCGCCGCCCACCAGCGGCGGCTGTCACGCGATCGGCGGCGCCCCGCTGCTCGACCCGGGGCTGTTCGCGCAGCGGACGTTCACCGCCGGGCTGATCGCCCAGCTCGTGTTCTGGTGCGGGCAGGCGTCGTTCTTCCTCGTGCTGGCGCTGTACCTCCAGCAGGGCCGAGGGCTGAGCGCGCTGCACGCTGGGCTCGTGTTCACGATCCTCGCGGTCGCCTACCTCGTCGCCTCGACTGGGCGCGCCCGCGCTCGCCACCCGGCACGGACGGCGGGTGCTGGCCGCCGGCGCGCTCACGCTCGCCGCCGGGCACGCGATCCTCCTGGTCACGGTGGCCGACGTCGGGGTGGGCGGCTCGATCGCGCTGCTGGTCCCGGGCCTGATGCTGGTGGGCGCCGGGATGGGCCTGGGCATCACCCCGCTGGCCACGATCATCCTGTCCGGCATGCAGCCCGAGCAGGCCGGGTCGGCGTCGGGCGCCCTGACGACGATGCAGAACGTCGGCAACGCGATCGGCGTGGCGGTGATCGGGGTGATCTTCTTCGGCGCCGTGCACTCCGGCGTGGCCGCCGCGTTCCAGCTCAGCCTGGCCGCGCTGGCCGCGATCCTGGTGAGCGTCGCGGCCCTCACCCGGCTGCTGCCGGCGCCGGCCCGGAGCGCGGCATGAGCGGCGGTACGCTCGTCGTCATGAACGAGTCCCGGGTCGGCACGCTGCTGCGCGACTGGCGCCAGCGCCGGCGGCTCAGCCAGCTCGACCTGGCGCTCGAGGCCGGGATCTCGACGCGGCACCTGAGCTTCGTCGAGACCGGCCGCGCCCGGCCGAGCCCGGAGATGGTGCTCCACCTCGCCGACCAGCTCGACGTCCCGCTGCGCGAGCGCAACCAGCTCCTGCTGGCCGCCGGCTACGCGCCCCAGTACGGGGCCCGGTCGCTGGACGATCCCGAGATGTCCCACGTCCGCGACGCACTCGGGCGGGTGCTGGCCGGCCACGAGCCGTATCCGGCGCTGGCCGTCGACCGGACCTGGAACCTGGTCGCCTCGAACGCGGCGCTGGGGCCACTGCTCGAGGGCGTGGCCCCCGAGCTGCTCGTGCCCCCGGTGAACTGCATGCGGCTCGCGCTGCATCCGGACGGGATCGCACCGCGGATCCTCAACCTCGGGCGAGTGGCGGGCGCACCTGCTGCACCGGCTCGAGCGCCAGCGGGCCCTGACCGGCGACGAGCGGCTGCAGGAGCTGCTCGACGAGCTCGACGACTACCCGGCCCCGCCGTCGGCTGAGCCGCCTCCCCCCTCGGGCGACATCATGGTCGCTCTCCGGATCGACTCGGATGCCGGTGAGCTCTCGTTCTTCAGCACGGTGACGACGTTCGGCACCGCCGTCGACATCACCGTGTCGGAGCTGTCGATCGAGGCGTTCTTCCCCGCCGACGCGACTGACCGCCGAGGCGCTCCAGGCGCTTGGCCGCGGTCGCCGGCTGAGTGCCGACCTCGGCGCGTCCGCAAGGACTTGCGCGACGGGGTCGATCCGTGCTAAGCAGCATCTCTCAGCGCGCGGCACAGGCGGGATTTCGCTATACCCGCCAGCCCGCCCCCGGCTGCCGGCCCCAGCCACCCGGCACTCCGCCTTGCTCGGATCCTCGTGCTCGGCGCGCCGGTCGCGCTCGCCGGGTGTGGCGGCTCGTCGTCTCGTCGAAGAACTCGGCGCAGACGAGCGGCCCGGCCAAGCAGCACCACGCCGAGCCGAAGCCGGCGCCGGTCCGCCTGCGCGTGGCCCGGACGCTGGGGCCGTTGCCCGGAGCGCGCTCCGGGATCGCCGCCACCGCGTTCGGCCCCTACGTGTACGTCAACGGCGGGCTGTCCGCCGCCGGCACCTCAACCGACACGATCTTCCGGATCGCCGGGTCCGGCTCGTCCGGCTCGTCCAGCTCGGCCGGGACGCTCCCGGGCGCGATCCACGACGCCGCGGCGGCGTCGATCGGCGGCCATTTGCTCGTGTTCGGCGGCGGCGTGAGCGAGGGCAGCAACCGGATCGTCCAGGTGCTCCCGGGACCGGCGCGGCAGGTCGGCACGCTGCCCCAGGCGCTGTCGGACCTCGTCGCGGTGGCGGCCGGATCGACGGCGTACGTCGTCGGCGGCTGGAACGGCTCGAACACGAACAGCTCGATCTACGCCTCGACCCCCGCGGGCCGGATCTCGCAGGTGGGCACGATCCCGCTGGGCGTCCGCTATCCCGCGGTGGCCGACCTCGGCGGCCGGGTGATCGTGGCCGGCGGCGAGACCTCGGCCGGCACCCCGACGACCAACGTGTGGGGCTTCGACCCGGCCACGAAGCGCACGACCGCGCTGCCGAAGCTCCCGGTCCCCACCGACCACGGCAGCGCCGCGGCCCTGAACGGCCGCTTCTACCTCGTCGGCGGCCTGCGCAACGGGGTGTTCACGAACGCGATCATCTCCTGGGCTCCCGGCGAGCGACACTGGCGCGCCGCCGGACACCTGCCGGCCGCGATCTCCGACCTGGCGGCGGTTCCCTTCGACGGTGGGATCGCCGCGATCGGAGGCCGCGGCAGCGCTGGTCAGGTGTCGACGGTCACCCTGCTCAACGCCGGCTAGGACCGGCGCCGTTCCCGGGACTGGATCGATCGCTCTACCGGCGCCGGGCGTCGGCCGCCAGGGCCGGATTGCCCCAGCCGCCATCCGCCGGGCTGACGGTGACGCCGGGAGGCACGATCGAGTCGATCCGGTCGAGCACGTCGTGGGACAGCGTCACGTCGGCGGCCGGCAGCTGGCGACTCGAGGTGCTCCATCGTCCGCGGTCCGATGATCGCCGCGGTCACCGCCGGATGCCGGATCACCCACGCGAGGGCCATCTCGATGAGTGAGATCCCGGTCTCGTCGGCGAGCTTCGCGAGCGCGTCGGCCGCCTCGAGCTTGCGCTGGTTGGCCGGGTTGCTGAGGTCGAAGCGGGCCGGGAGCCGGTCGGCGCGGCTCGACTTCGGCGGGTCCTGGCCGATCCGGTAGCCGCCCGACAGCCAGCCGCCGGCCAGCGGGCTCCACGGGATCACTCCCATCCCGTAGCGCTTGCACGTCGGCAGCACGTCGGACTCGATCCCCCGGACGAGCATCGAGTACGGCGGCTGCTCGCACACGAACCGCTCGCGGCCGCGGCGCTCGGCGACCCACTGGGCCTCGACGATCTGGCTGGCGGGGAACGTCGAGGAGCCGATGTAGCGGACCTTGCCGGCGCGGACGAGGTCCGTCAGCGCGCCGAGCGTCTCGTCGATGTTCGTGTCCTCCTCGGGACGATGGATCTGGTAGAGGTCGATCCAGTCGGTCTTCGAGCCGCCGCAGGCTGTTCTCGACCTCGCGGATGATCCACCGCCGGGAGTTGCCGAACTCGTTCGGGTCCTCGCCCATCGTGCCGTGGACCTTGGTGGCGAGCACGACGTTGTCGCGCTTGCCGCCGGCCAGGGCCTTGGCCACGATCTCCTCCGACTCGCCGCGCGAGTACACATCGGCGGTGTCGATGAAGTTGATCCCGGCGTCGAGAGCGCGGTGGATGATCCGCACGCTGTCGTCGTGGTCGGTGTTGCCCCAGGCGCCGAACATCATGGCGCCGAGGCACAGGGGCGAGACCTGCACCCCGGTGGTTCCCAGCTGGCGATAGTTCATGACCTCAACATAGTTCGCCCTCTCGACCGCCGGCGGCGGCGGCGCTAGTGTCGCCGGGTCACGCGCATTGGAGCCGCGTCGCACCAGCCACGAGTGAGGGAACCGCCAGATGAAGAGCAGTCTGCAGATCGCCCAGGAAGCCGAGCTCGAGCCGATCGTCGGCCTCGCTGAGCGGATCGGGCTCGAGCCGGATGAGATCGAGCCATACGGGCGCTACAAGGGGAAGATCGCGCTGTCGGTGATCGATCGGCTCGACGCGGCGCCCGACGGCAAGCTCGTGTGCGTGACCGGGATGACCCCGACCAAGGCCGGCGAGGGCAAGACGACGACGCTCGTCGGGCTCACCCAGGGGCTCGGCACGATCGGCAAGCGACCGGTCGCGTGCCTGCGCGAGCCGTCGCTCGGCCCGGTGTTCGGCGTCAAGGGCGGCGCCGCCGGCGGCGGCCTCTCGCAGGTGGTGCCGATGGAGGACCTCAACCTCCACTTCACCGGCGACATCCACGCGATCGGCGCGGCCAACAACCTGCTGGCGGCGATGCTCGACGCCTCGATCCTGCACGGCAATCCGCACAAGATCGACGCCCTGCGGATCGACTGGCGCCGGGCGGTCGACATGAACGACCGCGTGCTGCGCAACATCGTCGTCGGCCTCGGCGGCCGGCCGAACGGCTACCCGCGCGAGACCGGGTTCGACATCACAGCCGCGTCCGAGGTGATGGCGGTGATGGCCGTCGCGCGCGACCTCCAGGACCTCCGCCGCCGGCTCGGGAGGATCACCGTCGCTCACAGCTACGACGGCGGTAAGCCCGTGACCGCCGAGGACCTCGGGGCGGCGGGCGCGATGGCGGTCGTGCTCAAGGACGCGCTCAAGCCGAACCTGATCCAGACGCTCGAGGGCCAGCCGTGCATCATGCACTGCGGCCCGTTCGCCAACATCGCCCACGGCAACAACTCACTCGTGGCCGACCTGATCGGGATGAAGATCGGCGACTACGTCGTGACCGAGTCGGGCTTCGGGTCGGACATGGGGATGGAGAAGTTCTTCGACATCGTGTGCCGGTTCGGCGCCTTGACGCCGAGCGCGACCGTGCTCGTCACGACGGTCCGGGCAATCAAGCACCACGGCGGGCTCGCCGACGATCCGCGCCATAGCGCCGGCGACGAGCGCAAGGCGATCGAGGCCGGGATGGACAACGTTCGCCGCCACCTCGCGATCGTCAGCGAGTTCAACGTCCCGTGCGTGGTCGCGGTCAACCGGCGCCCGGGCGACAGCGACGAGGAGGTCGGGCTCGTTCGACGGCTCGCGAGCGAGGCGGGGGCGTTCGCGGCCGAGGTCAACGAGGCGTTCGAGAAGGGCGGCCCCGGCGCGGCCGATCTGGCGAGCGCGGTCGTCGAGGCGTGCAACCAGCCGAACCGGTTCACCCAGCTGTATCCCGACGAGGCATCGATCCGCGCGAAGATCGAGACGATCGCAACCCGCGTGTACGGCGCCCGGGACGTGTTCTTCTATCCCGAGGCCGAGCGCAAGATCGAGCAGTACGAGCGTGACGGGAACGGGCATTTCCCCGTCTGCATGGCGAAGACGCACCTGTCGCTGTCGGCCGACCCGGCGCTCCTGGGCGCGCCGAAGGACTTCCGGCTCACGGTCCGCGACATCCGCGCGTACACCGGCGCCGGCTGGGTCGTGCCGCTGTGCGGCGACATCACGCAGATGCCTGGGCTCGGCAAGACGCCGGCCGCGCTCAACGTCGACATCGACGAGGAAGGCCGCACCGTCGGCCTCTTCTGAGCGCACCGGGTTCGCCGCGCTGCTCGAGGAGCTGGCGGCGCCGACTCCCGCCCCCGCGGGCGGGAGCGCGTCCGCGTGGGCCTGTGGGATCGCCGCCGGCCTCGTCGAGATGTCGGCTCGGATCAGCGGCCTGCACGCGGTCGCCGAGCGGGCGGGTGAGCTGCGGGCGACGGCGGCCGAGCTGGCCGAGCTCGAGCTGCACGCGTTCGCGCCCGTGCTCGCCGCGCTGCGACTGCCGCGCGATGACCCCGGGCGTGCCGCCGCGGTCGCCGGCGCACTGTCGAGCGCGGCCGACTCGCCACTGCGGATCGCCCGCACGGCCGCCGAGCTGGCCGAGCTCGGCGAACGCACCGCCCAGGAGGGCAAGGCGAGCGTTCGCGGCGACGTGCTCGCCGGCCGCGACCTGGCCCGCGCGGTGACGAGCGCGGCGGCACGGCTCGTGGTCATCAACCTCGAGGGCAACCCGGGCGATCCCCGGATCGCTGAAGCTCGTCGACTCGGGGCATCCGCGCCGGGTAAGTTGGAGCCATGAGCACCTCAGAGACCCACTTCGGACTGACCGGCTTGGCAACGATGGGCGCCAACCTGGCCCGCAACGTCGCCCACCACGACATCCCGATCAGCGTCCACAACCGGACCGCCTCGCGGCTCGAGCGCTTCCTTGACGAGCACGGCGAGGAGGGGCCGATCACCGGGCATGAGTCGACAGCCGACTGGGTCGCGTCGCTCGCCCGCCCGCGGGTCCTGATGAGCATGGTCAAGGCCGGCGAGCCGACCGACGCCGTGATCGACGAGATCACCCCGCATCTCGACAAGGGCGACGTCCTGATCGACGGCGGCAACGCCTTCTTCCGTGACACCCAGCGCCGGCACGCGAAGCTCGCCGAGCAGGGGATCCACTTCCTCGGCGTCGGCGTGTCGGGCGGCGAGGAGGGCGCGCTCAACGGCCCGAGCATCATGCCCGGCGGCGACCAGAGCCCGTACGACGAGTCCGTCCGCTCGGTGTTCGAGTCGATCGCGGCTCAGGTCGACGGCACGCCGTGCTGCACCTACGTCGGCGCCGACGGCGCGGGCCACTTCGTGAAGATGGTCCACAACGGGATCGAGTACGCCGACATGCAGCTCATCGCCGAGAGCTACGACCTGCTCCGCCACGGCGTCGGGATGGAGGTCGATCAGATCGCCGAGCGGTTCAAGCAGTGGAACGAGTCAGAGCTCGAGTCGTTCCTGATCGAGATCTCCGCCCGGGTGCTCGCGCACACCGACGAGGCGACCGGCAAGCCGCTCGTCGACGTGATCCTCGACGCCGCCGAGCAGAAGGGAACGGGCCGCTGGACGGCCCAGAACGCGCTCGAGCTCGGCGTACCGCTCACCGGAATCACCGAGGCCGTGTTCGCGCGGACGCTGAGCGCGCTCAAGGACCAGCGCGTGCACGCCGCCGAGCGGCTCAAGGGACCGAGCCCGTCCGGCGGCGACAACAGCCTGGCCGAGGATCTCGAGCACGCGCTGTACGCGTCGAAGATCGTCTCCTATGCGCAAGGGTTCGCGCAGATGGCTGCGGCGGCGGACGAGGAGGGCTGGGATGTCGACCTCGGCGCGATGGCGACCATCTGGCGCGGCGGCTGCATCATCCGCGCCCGGTTCCTCGACCGGATCCGCGAGGCCTACGACGACGAGCCCGGGCTCGCGAACCTGATGCTCGCCGACTTCTTCGCGCAAGCGCTCGAGCGCGCCCAGGACCCGTGGCGGCGCGTCGTCGCCCGGGCCGCGGAGATGGGCATCCCGTCCCCGGCGTTCTCCTCCTCGCTCGCCTACTACGACGGGTACCGCCGTCCGAACGGGCCGGCCAGCCTGATCCAGGGCTTGCGCGACCTGTTCGGCGCCCACACGTACAAGCGCGTCGATCGCGAAGGCACGTTCCACGTGATGTGGGGCGAGGACGGGCGCGAGGTCGAGGCCTGAGAGCAGGAGGCAGACGGATGGACGTAGCAGTGATCGGAGCCGGCGTGATCGGCCGGACGCTCGCGACCCGGTTCGCGCAGGCCGGGCACGCGGTCACGTTCGGGGCGCGCAACCCGGACGACGCGGACCTGCGCGGGTTCGCGGACGGGATCGGCGCGGCGGTGTCCGGCATCACCGACGCGGTCGATGGCGCTAGCGTCGTCGTGCTCGCGCTCCCCGGCGAGGCCGTGGCCGACGCCGTCGCGGGCTTCGGCGAGCACATCGGCGACCGGATCGTGATCGACGCCAGCAACAACGTCGGCGCCGCCTCGCTGAACAGCTTCGCCGCGATCGCGCAGGCCGCGCCCGGGGCCCGGGTGTTCCGCGCGTTCAACAGCCTCGGCTGGGAGAACTTCGCCGACTCGCGCTACGGCGACGTCGACGGCGACATGCTGTTCTGCGGCCCCGACGGCGCGCCACGTGCCACGGTCGAGGAGCTGATCGGCGCCACCGGGCTCGGGCCGATCTGGGTCGGAGACGCCGACAAGGTCGCCCTCGTCGACAACTTCGTCGGCCTGTGGTTCACGCTCGCGTTCGAGCGCGGATACGGGCGGGGCGTCGGGTTCAAGATCCTCACGCGCTGAGCGCGGCGGGCGGGGCGATCAGCTGACGAGCCCGAGGCGCTGGGCCTTCTGCACCGCCTCGGTCCGGTTGCGCACGCCCAGCTTGCGGAACACCGAGCTCGTGTGCTCCTTGACCGTGTGCTTGGAGAGGTGCAGCGCCTCGGCGATCTCGGGGTTGGTCGACCCCGAGGCCATCAGCTCGAGCACCGAGCGCTCGCGATCGGACAGCCCGAGCGCGCCCGGGTGCTCCGCCCGCCCGTTGCGCTCGAACACGGTCTTCCCCATCCCGACGAGCCGCACCGCGCCGGCGATCCGCCGCGCCGGCCAGTCCTTGTGGGCGAACCCCGAGGCGCCGGCGGCGACGCGCCGCCTGCGGTGAGATCTCGCCCGCGCCGGAGAACAGCAGCACCCGGGTCGACGGCTCGACCGCGCGGAGCCGCTCGCAGATCTCCGCGCCCGACTCCTCGCCGATGAACAGGTCGACGAGCGCCACGTGCGGGCGGTAGCGGGTGGCGAGGCTGATCGCCTCCTCCCCGCTATGGGCGCTCAGGCACCGCTGCACCCACGGCTGCTGCATCATCATCAGCCGGAAGCCCCAGTGCACGACGTCGTGGTCGTCGACGATCAGCACCCGGAGCTGCTCGGGGCTGCGCAGCTGCTCAGCCATCGACCGGCACCACCAGCCGCACCTGCCATGTCCCCGGCTCGCGTTCGCCGAACTCGACGATGCCGCCGCTCTGAAGCGCCTCGAACGCCGCCAGCCGCAATCCCATTCCGGCGGTGCGCGCCCTCCCGTCGACGCCATCGTTGGCGACCTCGAGCACGAACGCGCCGTCGAAGCGGTCCACCCGCACGCTGACGGCGTTTGGGTTGGCGTGCTTGTGCGCATTGCGGACAGCCTCGGCGAGCACCGACTGCGCGAGCGGCTCGAGCGCCGTCGGGACGTCGCCGGGGCTGCCGGCAGCGAGCGTGACGCCGAGCTGCGGATGCTCGCGAGCGAGCCGGTCGATCTCCGCGAACAGCGTCGTGCCCGTCGCCCGCGGCGCCCGCCCCAGTGGGCGCTGGAGCGCGTTGCGCAGCTCGGTGAGCGCCGACTGGGTCTCGGACGCGCAGCGCTCCCGCGCCTGGGCCGGGAGGTCGCCGTCGCCGTCGAGTGCCATCGAGACGCCGAACAGCCGCTGGATCACCCCCTCGTGGATCTCGCGCGCGAGGTCGATGCGCTGCTCGAGCTGCTTTGACTTCTCGGCCTGGGTGGCCACGATCCGCGAGATCGACGCGAGCGCGGCGGCCTTTCCGAGCGCCCACAGCAGGTGCACCTCCGCGGGCGTCGGCGCGGGCGCGCCGAGCAGGCGGTCGGCGAAGATCACCCCGATCGCGCGGCCGGCGGCGGTCATCGGCGCGCACAGAAGCCGGACCGGCTCGGGGAACAGCGCGGCGTACTCGTCCGGGATCTCGCCGGTGATGTCGCCGTCGACCTCGACGACCCGATCCGTGCGCAGCGCCTCGGCTGCGATCGGGGCCGAGTCGATGCCGACGTGGGCGCCGGCGAAATGCTGCAGGTCGAGCCCGTCGGCGCCCGTCGCGCGGACCTGGCGCAGCGCCGGGTCGTAGCGGAAGATGATCGCCCGGCGCATCCGCGGCGAGCCGGCACACCGCCTCGCACAGCCGGTCGTAGAAGTCCTCGCCGCCGGTGCCGCTCTGCTCCGCCTGGGAGAGCACATCGACCAGCAGCTCGAGCATGTCGAGGCCGACACCAGCCCGCTCCGAGGACCCGGTCACGCTCATGGCGATCGGGCGCGGCTACGAGAGCCCGGCGTCCATCAGCCCGAACCGCAGCGCCTGGTGCGGCGCCAGGTACACACGCCAGCGCTGATCGCAGCTCGGGCAGCGGCATTCCACCGACGGATCGTACCCGTCGAGCGCCGCCTCCCATTCGACCTGCTCGCTGCCCAGGCAGATCGGGCAGGCGAGGGAGGCCGTTACCAGCGCGTCGGGATCGTTCGCCCGGAACCGGGCGGTGTCAGCAAGGATCGCGATGTCACCGAGCATGCCCCCGCGGGGGCCGGTGATGCAACCGCCGGGCGCGCGGGGAACCCCCCGGCGCGGGGGGGCAATCGCCTGGCGGCGATTGCCTTGCGAGTTCGCCTGGCGGCCGACTCGGGGTGGGCAATCCGCGGCGCGATTGCGCTAGGCCCCGAGCGCCTCCACCCGCGCGATCGGCCGCTTCCCCCACCGGCTGAGGGTCGCGAAGTCGAGCAGGCGCTCGAGGTAGTCGCGCAGCGGCGAGGCCTGGATCCCGGCCGGCTCGAGCCGCGCGCGGGTGACCGTGTCGTCGAACACGGTCCCGATCGAGAAGTACGGGAAGTAGATGCTGCCGGCCTCGACCGCCGAGCGCTGGCGCCTCCCCGCCCTGCGCGGGCAGCGCCGCGAACTCGCGCGGGGTGAGCACGCTCGGCACCGGGCGCTTGAAGTAGCGGCTGGCGAGCTGGGCGATCTCGTTGATCGTGCTCGCGCCGACGCCGGCGGTGAGGTGGTACGTCTCGCCGATCCCGCCGGGCGACTCGCACAGCTCGTGGATCGCGTCGGCGACGTAGTCGACCGAGACGACGTCGACGGGCGCAGCTCGGCACCGCGGGCACGGCGGTGAACAGCCCGCGCGCGAACGCGCGCAGCGGCCAGTACAGGACGTTGAAGGCCGAGGTCCAGCCGCTCCGGCGATCGCCGACGATGATGCTCGGGCGCATGATCGTGAACGGCAGCTCGGGCCGCGAGCGGACGAGCTGCTCGGCCTCGAACTTCGACTGCTCGTAGGAGTTGCGGAACTGCTGCCCGAGCTCGAGGTCGCACTCGGCGAAGCGCCCCGTGTGCGTACCGGCGACATATGCCGTCGACACGTGCGCATAGCGTTCGAGCGTCGGGCGCAGGCTCGGAGGCGAACTCGAGCATCCGGCGCGTGCCCTCGAGGTTGATCGCCCGCGCCTCATCGAGCGGCAGCGCGAACGACACCGACGCCGCGCTGTGGACGACAGTGCTGACGCGGTCGGCGAGGCGTGCGTGGTTCGACTCGCTCAGCCCGAGCCGCGGCGCGGTCAGCTCGCCGGCGACGGCGTGGACGCGGCTGGCGTACGTCGAGCGCGGCCGGCCCGAACAGGTTTGTCAGCAGCGTCCCCATCCGCGCGGCTGCCGCCGCGTCGTCGTCCGCGCGCACGAGCGTGACGACGTGGCGATCGCCGCGCTCGAGATACCGGGCCAGGACCTCCATCCCGACGAAGCCGGTCGCGCCGGTGAGCAGAACCGATCCGGGCTCGACTCTCATCGCGCACCTCCCAGTGTCCGAAGCGCCCAGGCCACGCGGGAGCGCGTCTCGCTCGGCGCGATCAGCTCGTCGATGTGGCCGCTCGCCGGCCGCGACCTGCGGACGCAGCTGCGCCTCGCGCGTACTGGGCGGCGAGCCGCGTGCGCGCTCGCGGCGGGGTCGTCGGCGGCCGCGAGCTCGCGGCGGTGGATGATCCCGACCGCCGGCTCGGCACCCATCACGCCGATCTGCGCCTGCGGCCACGCGAACACGTAGTCGGCGCCGAGGTCCTTCGAGTTCATCGTGATGAACGCGCCGCCGAACGCCTTGCGCAGGATCACTGTCACCCGCGGCACCGTCGCCTCGGCGAACGCGTGCACGAGCGCGGCGCCGAAGCGGATCACGCCGCCCTTCTCCTGCCTGGTGCCGGGCATGAACCCGGGCGTGTCGACGAGCACGAGCAGCGGGATCCCGAACGCGTTGCACTTCGACACGAAGCGGGCGCCCTTCTGCGAGCTGTCGACGTCGAGCACCCCGCCGAGGTAGCGCGGCTGGTTGGCGATCACGCCGACCGTGCCGGCCCTCGATCCGGGCGAACCCGGTGACGATGTTGCGCGCCCAGCCGGCCGAGACCTCGAGCAGGCTGCCGCCGTCGACGAGCGCGCGGATCACGTCGCGCACGTCGTACACGCGGCGGGCCTCGCGCGGCACCCGCGCGCCCGGATCGACGTCCGGCGCGGGCCGCGGCGTCAGCGACGGGAGCGGGCTGGCCGCGATGGCTCGGGAGGTAGCCGAGCAGGTCGCGCGCGAGCAGGGCGCCGTCGATGTCGCTCGGCGTGACGAAGTGGCAGACGCCGTTGCGCTCGTGGACGCGCTTGCCGCCGAGCTCGCTCGCGGTCACCTCCTCGCCGAGCGCGTCGCGCACGACCGCAGGTCCCGTGAGGAACATCGTCGACTGCTCGGTCATCACGACGAAGTCGGTGAGCGCCGGCGAGTAGGCGCCGCCGCCGGCCGACACGCCGGTCACGATCGAGACCTGCGGGACCCGGCCGGAGAGCTGAACGATCCGGCGGAAGATCCGGCCGTAGCCGCCGAGCGCGGCGACGCCCTCCTGCATGCGCGCGCCGCCCGAGGCGATGAACCCGACGACCGGCGCCTTCGCCCGGTCGGCCAGCTCCATCACGCGGACGATCGTGTTCGCGTGCTGCTCGCCGAGCGACCCGCCGGCGAAGCTCGCGTCCTGCGCGTAGCAGAACACCGGGCGGCCGTCGATCATCCCGGCGCCGCCGACGACGCCGTCGCCCTGGCGGGCCTTCTCGCCCATCGGCAGCGAGATGATCTCGGAGCGGATCACGTCGAGCGACCCGGGATCGCACAGCAGCTCCATCCGCTCGAGCGGGGAGACGGTCGTCTCAGGACGCTGGACAAGAGCCAGGCTCATGAAGCACCTCCGAGGCAGAGAACGGCGTTGTGCCCGCCGAACCCGAACGAGTTCGAGATCGCGGCCAGCTGCCTCGGCCACCGGGTCCGAATCCGGCGCGGGCCGTCCGGCACGTAGTCGAGGTCCACACCCTCCTCCTGCTGCTCGTAGCCGAGCGTCGGCGGGGCGACGCCGGTCGCGCAGGGCGAGCACGGTCGCGATCGCCTCGACGGCACCGGCGGCACCGAGCAGATGGCCGATCGCCGACTTGGTCGAGGACACGGGGATCGAGGCCGCCTGCTCGCCGAGCGCCTGCTTGAGCGCCTGCGTCTCGGAGCGATCGTTGAGCGGCGTCGAGGTGCCGTGGGCGTTGACGTAGTCGAGCTCGTCCGGGGCGATCCCCGCGTCGGCGAGCGCGCGGGTGATCGCGAGCGCGGCCGAGCGGCCGCTCGGATCGGGCGCGGTCAGGTGGTGGGCATCGGAGGTGGCGGCGTAGCCGAGTACCTCGCCGAGGATCGGCGCGCCGCGCTCTGCGGCCAGCTCGGCATCCTCGAGCACGAGCAGGCCGGCGCCCTCGCCCATCACGAACCCGTCGCGGCGGGCGTCGAACGGCCGCGAGATGCCGGACGGCGAGGTGGCATCCATCGCCGCGAACGCGGCCTTGGCCAGCGGCGTCAGCGTCGCCTCGGCGCCGCCGGTGATGACGGCGCGTGCCTCGCCGGCCTCGATCATCCGGGCCGCGGCGCCGATCGCATGCGTGCCGGACGCGCACGCCGACATCACGCCGAACACCGGACCGCGGATCCCGTGGCGCATCGCCACGACGCCGGAGGCGGCGTTGCCCATGATCAGCGGGATCGCGAGCGGGGACACGCGCTCGGGTCCGCGGTCGCGCAGCACGCCGCAGGAGTCCTCGAACGTGCCCATCCCGCCGATCCCCGAGCCGATCACGCAGCCGACGGAGTCGGGATCGCACGGCGGCTCGTCAAGCTCCCAGCCGGCGTCCTGCAGCGCGAGCGCCCCGGCGCCGATCGCCAGCTGCGCGAAGCGGTCGCTGCGGCGCGCCTGCTTGGCGGTCATGAACTCGGTGGCGTCGAAGTCGCCGCAGGCGCCGACGCCGTCCTCGATCCCGGAGCGGCCGGCGAGCCAGCCCTCGTGAAGGGACTGTGCGCCGACGCCGAGCGGGGTGATCGCGCCGACGCCGGTGATGACGACGCGCGTCTTCGTGGCTCGCGTGTCCGTCATGGCGCGCCCCACTCGATCACTGTCGCGCCCCACGTGAAGCCGGCCCCGAAGGCGCCGAGCAGCACCCGGTCGCCCGGGGCCAGGCGGCCCTCGTCCTCGCTGAACGCAAGCGCGAGCGGAAGCGTCGCGGCGGAGGTGTTGCCGAACCGGCCGATGCAGTCGACGACCCGGTCGGGGCGGAGGCCGAGCCGCTCGCCGACGGCGCTGAGGATCCGGCCGTTGGCCTGGTGGTAGACGAACAGGTCGATCTCGTCGATCCCGACCGCGGCGGCCTGGACGGCCTGGTGGGTGACGAGCGAGAGCCGGGCGACCGCCTCGCGGAACGTCTCGTGGCCCCGCATCCTGATCAGCGAGTCCGAGCGGTCGATCCGGATGTGGCCGGCGCCCTCGCCGTCAGCCCCGAGTACGACCGGGCCGATTCGGCTCTCCTCCGTGGCGGTGAGCACGACCGCGCCGGCGCCGTCGGCGAACACCGCCGCCGTGGCCCGGTCGTCGGGGTCGGTGATCCGCGACATGAAGTCCGCGCCGACCACGAGCACGTGGCGCGCGCGGCCGGACTCGATCTGTCCGCAGCCGACGGCCAGCGCCGAGAGGAACCCGCTGCAGGCCGCGCCGATGTCGAACGCCCCGGCGGCGGTGGCGCCGAGCTTATGAGCGACGAGCGGCGCCGCGTTCGGGAGGATCGCCTCGGCGGTCGTCGTGGCGACGAGGATGAGGTCGAGCCGATCGGCGGTCAGGCCCGCGCGGCGCAGCGCCTGGCGACCCGCCTCGGCGGCATGATCCTCGAGGGTCTCGTGCGGGGCGGCGAATCGGCGCTCGCGGATCCCGGTGCGCCGGACGATCCACTCCTCGTCGACCCCGAGGCGCTCCGCGATCACGCTCGTGGCGATCCTCTGCGCGGGCAGACTGACCCCGACCGAGGCGACCGCGGCACCTGGGTGCACGGCCACCGGGTCCTCGGGAGACAGCGTGTCGCTGCTGCTTGTGGTGGTGGTCACGCACCACACGCTCGGGCAACGCAGGGCGGGATGCCACGGATGGGGGCATACAACCCGACAGCCGGGGGGTGGGCAATCGCGCTGGCGCGCGATTGCCTTGCGAGTTGGCCTGGCGGCCAACTCGGGGTGGGCAAGTTGGCCTGGCGGCCAACTCGGGGTGGGCAATCGCCTGGCGCGCGATTGCCCACCCCGCCCGCTATGCCTGCGCGGCGGCCTGGCCGGCGGTCGCCGGCGGCTGGGTCGTGTCCCAGATCGGACGCACCTCGACGGAGCCGTACTCGACGTTCGGCATCCGCTCCGCCCACCCGAGCGCCGTGTCGAGATCCGGCGCGTCGATCAGGTAGTAGCCCGCCGAGCAGCTCCTTCGTCTCCGCGAACGGACCGTCGGTCATCGACGGCTCGCCGTCACGCACCCGGACGGTGGTGGCGACGTCGACGCCCTGGAGGGCGTCCCCGGCCACGTACAGGCCGGCGTCGCGCAGCGCGTCGGTGTACGACATCCAATGCTCGTGCTGCGCGGCCATCTCCTCGGGGGTGGGGCCGCCGTCGGCCGGGTTGTAGATCAACAGCATGTACTGGGGCATCGAGCCTCCTTCGGTCCGGTTGCGCCGCTCGATCTGCGGCCTCATCTTCCCTGACGAGCGGGGGCGGGCGAAATCGACAGCCCGGGCAGAAGCTTCGTGCCCGCCTCGCGGACGGTCTGCAGTGCGTGGCGGGCGGTCAGGCGTGCGCGTGTGGGTGCGCCCGCCCGTGCTCGGCGCTCGTCCGATCGGCGTCGTACGCGCCGGCGCAGTCCTCGAGCAGAAGTACCGCGTGCCGTCCGGCGTCCGCCGCGTCACTGCGGTGGCCCGGTCGACGGTCATCCCGCAGACCGGGTCGATCACCCCCCGGCGCATGGTCAGCCAGAACAGCGCGGCGAAGATGACGGCGCCGACGACGTTCAGCACCAGCTTGTAGTTGACGGCGATCGACCCGAAGATGTCACCGCGCGTCGGACGGGGACCGGACGGGATCGCGCCGGCCAGGCTGAACACGCCGCTGACGATCAGCGCGGCCACGATCATCGTGAGGAGCATCAGCGCGCTGATCCGCAGCGCGAACGCGGTCCCGTAGTACTTGCGGTAGATCGCCACGATCGGCAGCACGATCAGGTCGGCGAACAGGAACGCCAGCACGCCCGCGAAGCTGATCCCGCCCGACCACAGCACCGCCGCCAGCGGCACGTTCCCGACCGAGCAGACGAAGCTCAGCACCGCGATCACCGGACCGATCAGCACGTTCTCGATCTCCGCCAGCGGCTGCGGCGCGTTGTGGACGAAGAGCGAGGCGAAGAAGTGGTTGCCGAACTGCGACGACGAACCCGGCCAGCAGGAACCCGAGCGTGATCTCCTTCCACAGCATCCGCCAGTCGCCGCGGAAGTTGTGGGCCACGTCCGACCAGGCCTGCGCGGAGGTCATCCGCTCACGCCACGTGAGCGATGCGGCGGCGGCGTGATGCTGATGACCGGTGTCGGCCTCGATCGCGTGCTCGCGCGCCCGCTGCTCGAGTCGCGGGCTCACGAACAGCCCTCAGCAGCACCGTCATCAGCACGATCATCACGATCCCGCCCAGGTACTCGGCCAGCGTGAACTGCCACCCGATCAGCACCCACAGGACCAGCCCCAGCTCCCACACCAGATTGGTCGACGCGAACTGGAACGCCAGCGCGCTCGCCGGCGCCCGCGCCCTTCTGGAACAGCGACTTGGCGATCGCGATCGCCGCGTAGGAGCACGACGACGACGCGGCCCCCAGCCCCGTCGCCCACGCGATCGGCCGCGGGCCCGCGGCCGCTCAGCAGGCGCTCCACGCGCTCGCGCGGCACCCACGCCTGCACGACGGCGGAGATCGCGAACCCGAGCACGAGCGCCCACCACACCTCCCACGCCATCAGGAACGCGTCGCGCACGCCGTGCCAGATCACAGCTCATACGATCGACCACCGTAACATACCCCTAGGGGGTAGTGGTATGCATGCGCCGCATGGCCGATACACCCACCCGTGGCTACAGCGCCACCAAGGACCAGCTGCTCGCGCGGCTGCGCCGGATCGAGGGCCAGATCCGCGGAATCGAGGGCATGGTCGAGGACAACCGCTACTGCGTCGACGTCCTGACCCAGATCAGCGCCGCCCAGGCCGCGCTCGACAAGGTCGCCCTCGGCCTCCTCGACGACCACGCCCACCACTGCGTGATCGGTGCCGCGACCGCCCACGAGCGCGATGAGAAGACCGGCGAGCTGATGGCTGCCGTGGGGCGGTTGATGCGACGGGGGTAGGCTCGGCAGTTGGGTCCTACCGCGGCGGTGCGCCGGGGCGCGCCAGTCCCCCGCCCCGCGAGCGGCGGATGAAGTACAGGATCACCGACGAGCAGGCGACCGAGAGCACGATGCCCGGCACGCCCCGGCCCCAGATCGATCCAGCACCACGATCAGCCGGCGATGAAGTTGCCGGCGAGCCCGAGCAGGATCGTCTGCCAGATCGTCATCGGGTCCGGACCCGGGCAGCGCCAGCCGCGCCAGCGCGCCGACGAGCATTCCCGAAGAAGGCGAGGATGATCATGTACGCGATCAGGCTCATGGCTCCGTCGGTGACGTTACCCACTCCGCGACCGCGGTGCCCGGGCGATAGTTGCGGAGACAACTACCTGCTACCCTCAGAACCATGGAACTCGGAGTCGCCACCTTCGCCGATCTCGCCTCGGGCGTCAGCGCCGAGCAGCGGATGCGCGAGCTGATCGAGGAGGCCGAGCTGGCCGATCAGCTCGGGCTCGACGTGTTCGCCGTCGGCGAGCACCACCGCCCCGACTATCTCGTCTCCTCCCCCGCCACCGTGCTTGCCGCGATCGCCGCCCGCACCGAGCGGATCCGGCTCTCGAGCGCGGTCACCGTGCTCAGCTCCGACGACCCCGTGCGGGTCTTCCAGCAGTTCGCGCACGTCGATCTCATCTCCGGCGGGCGGGCCGAGATCATGGCCGGGCGCGGCTCATTCATCGAGTCCTTCCCGCTGTTCGGCTACGACCTCGACGACTACGACGAGCTGTACGCCGAGAAGCTCGACCTGCTGCTCGCGATCCGCGACTCCGAGCGCGTCACTTGGTCGGGCAAGCACCGCGCGCCGCTTGAGCGACGCGATCGTGTGGCCGCGCCCGGTCCAGAACCCGCTGCCCGTGTGGGTCGCGGTCGGCGGCACGCCGCAGTCGGTGGTCCGCGCCGGCGCGCTCGGGCTGCCGCTGACGATCGCGATCATCGGCGGCGCAGCCGGAGCGCTTCGTCCCGCTCGTCGACCTGTACCGCCGTGCGATCGAGGCGCGCCGGGCACGCGCCGGACATCGCCCGGCTCGCGATCAACACCCACGCCTTCGTCGACCGGACCGAGGCCGCAGGCCAACGGCGCCTTCGCCGCCCCGTACCTGGCGATGATGAACCGGATCGGCCGCGAGCGCGGCTGGCCGCCGGCCGGCCGCGACCAGTACGACGCGCTGCGGTCGCCGCGCGGCGCGCTGGCCGTCGGCTCGCCCGAGCAGGTGACCGAGAAGCTCCTCTTCGAGCACGAGCTGTTCGGCCATCGAGCGCTACGTCGCCCAGATGAGCGTCGGCGCGGTCGAGCACGCGAGACGTGCTGCGCTCGATCGAGCTGTTCGGGACCGAGGTCGCGCCGGCCGTCCGCGCCGAGGTGGAGCGCCGGACCGCGCCGGTCGAGGCAGCCGGCGACTGCCAGCGCAGCGTCGAGATTGCGATGCGCCTCTCCGTCCTCGACCAGTCGCCGATCCCCGAGGGCTCCACCGGCGCCGACGCGCTGCACAACACGCTCGACCTCGCCCAGCTCGCCGACGAGCTCGGCTACCACCGCTACTGGGTGGCCGAGCACCACGGCGGCCCGATGCTGGCGAGCGCCAGCCCCGAGGCGCTGATCGGCCCGATCGCGGCCGCCACCGCGGCGGATCCGGGTCGGCAGCGGCGGCGTGATGCTGCCCCACTACAGCCCGTTCAAGGTCGCCGAGACGTTCACGATCCTCGCCGGGCCTCTATCCCGGGCGGATCGACCTCGGGATCGGCCGCGCCGTCGGGCACCGACCCGCTGACCACCTTCGCGCTCCAGCGTGACCGCCGCGAGGCCTCCCCCGACGACTTCCCTCAGCAGCTGGCCGAGCTGATCGCCTACTTCGACGACAGCCTGCCCGAGGACCACCCGTTCCGCCATCTCGCCGCGACGCTGCCGGGACGGCCCGGAGCTCCCGCAGGTGTGGCTGCTCGGTTCCTCGCCGCAGAGCGCGATCTGGGCCGGCCAGCTCGCGCTCCCGTACGCGTTCGCCGACTTCATCAACCCCGAGGGAGCGGACGATCGCGCGCTGTACCGCGAGCGGTTCGAGCCCGCCGAGCGTTCGCCGCTCGCCGCGGACCGCGGTGGCCGCCTGGGTCCTGTGCGCCGACACCGACGAGGAGGCCCAGCATCTGGCCTCGAGCAGCCGGATGACGCTGACGCTCCTGCGCCGGGGCCAGCTGATCCCGGTGCCGCCCCCGGAGAAGGCGATCGCGTTCCTCGCAGCGCGAGGGCAAGCTCGACGACGGCGGCGCTGCCCGGGCGTCGCGGGATCATCGGCTCGCCGGCGACGGTGTTCGCGGCCGGGATCGAGGAGCTCGCCGAGGCGTACGGAGCCGAGGAGGTGATCGTCGTCACGATCACCCACGACCACCAGGCGCGGCGTCGCTCCTACGAGCTGCTCGCCGAGGTCGATGGGGCTCGAGCCGCGACGGCCGCCGGCCTCGAGCCGCAATCGGCCGCCGAGCTGAGCCGCGGTCCCCCGCCGGGGTCGCCGCGCAGGGCTGAGCAGGGGCCGCGCACGGTCGCGGCCACCGCCGTTCGGCCACCGAAGTAGCGGATTCCGGTGGATTTCCGGGCGCATTGGGTAACACGTGACCATGGCCGGTCCGAGCGTGGTTGCCTTCCTCAGCGCGGGTCGGTGCGGCACGCGGTGGCTGGCGACCGCGCTCCGGGAGCTGTACCCGAGCGTCGACGTCGAGCACGAGCCGATCGGGTCGCATGTACCGGCCGCGGCGCTACTTCCGCCGCTACTCCGATCCCGAGGCGATCCTCGACGTTCCCGAGGTCGCGGAGCACGCCGCGCGGATCGAGCATGCCCGCCGGCCGTACATCGAGACCGGCTGGCCCCTGTTCGCCGCCCTGCCACTGCTCGCCGACGCGGCTCCCGAAGCGGCTGCGGATCGTCCACCTGACCCGGCACCCGGTGCCGAGCGCGCTCGCGCCACCTCGCCCGCCGACGCTACGCGCGGCAGCCGCGGCAGCGACGCAGTACACGCCGCAACGCCACCCTCGGGCCCGAGGACCCCGGCGTCTTCCAGTCCTTCTACTGCGTCGAGCTGGGATGCGCTGACGCCATACGAGAAGTGCCTGTTCTGGTGGACCGAGATCCAGCTGTACGGATTCGAGCTCCCCGGACGGATCGCCCGGATCCCGTTCCTCCGGGTGTCGGCCGAGCGGCTGCATGGCCGGCGATCGCCCGGCGCTCGAGCGGCTGCTCGCGCTTCCTCGACCTCCCGTGGCATGACGGCTGGCAGCAGCACTCGCCGGCGCGTGACCGACCGCTGGCACGCATTCACAGGCGACGACGTCGATCCGCTCGAGGTCCATCGGCACCCGACCACGGTCGACGTCGCGGAGCGGCTCGGCTACGACGTCTCCGGGCTCAACCTCGGCGCGCTCGAGCGGCAGTACGTCGCGGGCCCCGAGCCCGCGATGGGCGCGTCGCGGGGTCCCGGCGAGCGGTAGCGGTAAGCGGTCCCGGGCGATCTCACGCGCGTCCCGCGATCTCACGCGGGCGATCTCACGCCCGCGGTCCCATCCGCGTTATACGACACAGTTGCCATGACAGACATGCTCTACACACTCATCGATAGCCCGCTCGGCGAGCTTCTGCTCGCGGGCGACGGCTCCCGGCTGCACCGCCTCGACATGCGCGGTGGCCGCCGCCCCGTCCCAATCGACCCCCGCTGGGAACGCGACGACGATGCGTTCGCCGACGTGACCGGCCAGCTCCGACGAGTACTTCGAGGGCTCACGCCACTCGTTCGACGTCTCGCTGTCGCTGCAGCGGCCACGCGTTCGAGCGGCGCGTCTGGGCCGCCCTGCAGGAGATCCCCTACGGCGAGACGACCAGCTACGGCGAGCTCGCGCGGCAGATCGGCTCGCCCGATGCCGCCCGCGCCGTCGGGCTCGCCAACGGGCGCAACCCGGTCGCCGTGATCGTCCCGTGCCATCGGGTGATCGGCGCCGACGGGAAGCTCGTCGGATTCGGGGGCGGCCTCGAGCGCAAGCGGTTATTGCTCGACCTCGAGTCCGGCGTGCTGCCGCTCGCGCTCGGCGCGAGCGCGTAGCCGTCCCCGGCGATTCTCGGCGCCGAGTCAACCCAAAGCGCGCCCGGCGGCGGCGACGAAGCTCTGGGCGAGCCCGTCGCCAATCCCGCCGACCGGCAGGAACCGCGGGACCGAGAGGTTCGCGCTGGACGACCAGCTCGATCTCGGTCTGGGCGGCTTGCCGCAGGCGCCAGTCGACCCGGAACTCCTCGCGGATCCGAGCGATCGTGCGGAATCCGGACGAGCCGCAGCGACCGGGGCGGGTCGTGCTCGACCGCCAGCAGCAGGTCGAAGTCGCTGCACGACCGGCCCGATCGCGGCGTGCAGCGTCGCCCGGGCCTTCGCCGCCCGGCCGTCATCCGCCGCTCGACCACCTCGGCACGCGTGACCACGTCCGGCGCCCAGGTCGGGTACCGCTCCACCGCAGCCAGCAGCTCGTAGCACCGCTCGATCGCCGCCGGGACCGTGACGCTCGCTGATCCGTCCAGCTCCTTCATGCCAGCAGCAGAATGCCATGATCGGATGGCGCGAGGCCGCGACGGCTGATAGAAGCCTCAACCCATGGCCCACCAGTTCTGCGAGGCATCGCTGCACGTGACACCCGGCCAATCGGTCGTGGTCCCTCGTCATCATCGATGGGCTGCCCAACGAGATCGTCGCGCTCGGCGAGCGCTGGCAGCGCACGCGCGAGTTCCACCTCACCGTCATCTCCACGGCCTCGCTCGAGCGCGTCCCCGCCGGACGAGCGAAGCTGTGGGACGACGTGATCGCGGTCGCCGTCAGGTCGCCGGCTGGGTCCGATCACGCTGGGGACGGACCTCCGGCGAGCCACGCACCCGGACGATCCCGCCCTGCGCACACTCGTGGTGATGGCGCACGCGGGCGGACTCGCGAGCTTGTATGACGACCTGTCGGCCAGCCTCGGCGCGACCCTGGCGCCGCCTCCCGCGCATGTCACGCTGTACTCGACTGATCGGGCTCGCGGGATCGCGCATCGTCGACGAGCACGAGCTCGAGCAGCGGGCCCCAGCGCTCTCGCCCGCCGAGCAGGCCGAGGTTCGCGCCGCGATGCGCTTCGACGAGCTCTTGCCGGACGACGACGGGATCCCGGCAGCGGTCTGCGACGACGCGATGCTCGCTCTCGGTGGGACCGACCGGGTCTTCACACCGCGCGCGATGCGCGCGCTCGTCTATGCAGCCCACGTGCATCGCCACCAGCGGCGCAAGGCCACGGGCATCCCGTATCTCGCGCACCTCGATCTCGGTCGCGGCGCTCGTCTGCGAGGACGGCGGTGACGAGACCGAGGTGATCGCGGCGCTCCTCCACGATACGGCGGAGGACCACGGCGGCGAGCCTCGGCTGGAGGACATCGGCCGACGGTTTGGCCACGAGATCGCCTCGTACGTGCGCGCGCTGAGCGACTCGCTGCGGCCCGAGGCCGCCTTCAAGGAGCCATGGCGACCGCGCAAGGAGCGGTACCTCGCCCACCTCCGCGAGGAGCAGCGGCCCGGTGTCCTGCGGGTCTCGAACGCCGACAAGCTCCACAACGCTCGGGCCATCGTCGCCGACCACCGGCAGGTCGGCGAGGCGATCTGGAACCGGTTCGACGGGTCCCCCGCCCAGCAGCTCTGGTACTACAGCTCGCTCGCCGAGATCTTCCTGGAACGCCGCCCGCAATCGCCACTCGCGCGCGAGCTCGCCGAGACGATCGCGCAGCTGCGGACCGAGATGGAGACCTCGCTCTCCGACGGCCATCGCTGAGCGCCAGACGGCCCGGAACAGCCCAGGCAGGCGCCGCTGCAACGGCGCTTGCGATCCGTCCGCGGAGGTGTCTAGCGTGTGCGAACACATGTTCGCGACAGCATCCCCCACGCTCCGGACGGATCGAGACAGCTGGCTCCGTGAGCTGAACGCCGAGCAGCTCGCCGCCGCCACCCACCCGGGCGGTCCGCTGCTGATCCTCGCGGGGGCGGGGACAGGCAAGACGACAACCCTGTGCGCGAGGGTCGGCTGGCTCGTGTCCGAGGGGACGGCGCCGGAGCGGATCATGCTGCTGACGTTCACGCGGCGCGCGGCGCGCGAGATGCTCCAGCGCACGCGCGCGCTCGTTCCGATGCCCGGTGGGTCGGGAGGCGTGTGGGGCGGCACGTTCCATTCGCTCGCGCACCGGTTTGTCCGACTTCACGCCTCCTCGCTGGGTCTGCCGGCCGGGTTCGCCGTGCTCGATGCGGGCGACGCGGCCGACTTGATCGACCTCATCCGCGAGGAGCACGGGCACGCGCAGAGCAAGCGCCGCTTCCCGCGCAAGAGCACGCTGCTCGACATCTACTCGGGGACCGTCAACGCGCAGCGGACGCTCACGGAGATCGTCACCGAGCGGTTCCCGTGGTGCGAAGAGCACGTCGAGGCGATGGCCGCTCTGTTCAAGGCGTACACGGCCCGTAAGCGAACGCTCGGCGCGATCGACCTCGACGACCTGCTGCTGTACTGGCGTGCGTTGGCCGGCGACGAGGTGATCGGGCGCGCGATCGAGGCTGGCTTCGACCATGTCCTGATCGACGAATACCAGGACGTCAACGGGCTCCAGGTCGAGATCGTCAAGGGACTGCGGCGAACGTGTCCGGAGCTGACCGCGGTCGGCGACGACCTCCAGGCGATTTATGGCTGGCGGTCGGCGTCGGCGGAGCACATCCTCCAGTTCCCCGAGCAGTTCCCAGGGACGTCGATCGTCACGCTCGAACGCAACTACCGCTCCTCGCAACCGATCCTCGATACCGCCAACGCGCTGGCGGAGCAGTGCGACCGGGCGTATCGGAAGCGGCTCCAGGCCGACGCGCGCCCGGACGGCGCCCGGCCCGAGCTGATCTTCTGCCGCGACGAGTCGGCCCAGGCCGCGGAGGTCTGCGACCGCGTGCTGGCGTCGCGCGAGCTCGGCATCGAGCTGCGGCGACAGGCGGTCCTGATGCGGACCTCGCACGACAGCGACCTGCTCGAGCTGGAGCTCGCCCGCCGCCAGATCCCGTTCGTCAAGTACGGCGGCCTCAAGTACATGGAGGCGGCACATGTCAAGGATCTGATCGCGCTGTTCCGCCTCGTCGGCAACCCCGCCAACGAGCTGTCCTGGTTCCGCGTGCTGCAGCTGCTCGACGGCGTCGGCCCGGTGTCCGCCCGGCGAACGCTCGACGTGCTCGTGACGGCGCCGGCGTCCGACCCGCTCAGCGCGTGGGATGAGGCACGGGAGCGGCTTCCGAGCGCGGCGCGTGACCCGGCAGACGCAATCGTGTCGGCGCTGCGACGGGCTCGCGGCGCCGGGAGCGCGGGCAGCCAGGCCGAGGGGCTGCGGGACGCGCTCGCGCCCCTGATCAGGTCGCGGTATCCCGACGGGGCGATCCGGCTCGTCGACCTCGAGCAGCTCGTGGCTGCCGCCCGCGAGTCGTCCGATCTCGTCGGATTCGCCGGCGATCTGGCACTCGATCCGCCGCAGTCGAGCGCCGACCTCGCCGGGCCGCCTCACCTTGACGAGGACTACCTGGTGCTGTCGACCGTGCACTCGGCGAAGGGGCTCGAATGGGAGGGCGTGCACGTACTCGCGGTGTACGACGGGAACTTCCCGGCGTGCATGTCCGCGGGCACGAGCGAGAGCGTCGACGAGGAGCGGCGGCTGCTGTACGTCGCGATGACGAGAGCGCGGCAGCAGCTCAACCTGTACGTGCCGGTTCGCTACTACCACCGGCCGCGTGGGATCGACGATGCGCACGGCTACGGGAAGGCGTCGCGGTTCCTCACCGACGCCGTGCAGCGGACGTGCGCGATCATCCGACCCGATGACAATCCGTTCGGAGTGCACGGGGTGCGGGGTCCGCCTCGGAAGATCACTGTCTCGGTCGACGCGCTGTTCCAGTGATGGCTGAGTCGCCGGCGGACCGGCCGCGGCCTGGCGGGCGCGCTGGGGTCTGGCGGGGGCGCGCGGCCTGGCGGGGGCGCGCGGCCTGGCGGGCGCGCGCGGCCTGGCGGGCGCACGCGCTACGACGCGGTGATCGTCGGCGGCGGTCACAACGGGCTGGTGGCGGCGACGCTGCTGGCGCGGGCGGGCCTGTCGGTGCTCGTGCTCGAGCGACGCGATCGGCTGGGCGGCGCGGCCGTCTCCGGAGCGCCCTTTCCTGGCGTCGACGTGCGGCTCTCGCGGTATGCGTATCTCGTCAGCCTGTTCCCGGCCGCGCTGCTGCGCCAGCTCGGGGTGAAGGTGGAGCTGCGGGTGCGAGAGGTTGCGTCGTACACGCCGGCCGGCGACTCAGGCGTGCTCGTGACCGCGGACCGCGCGGCGACTGCCGAGTCGATGACCGCGTTCACGGGAGACCCCGCAGAGCACGATCGATGGGAGGCGCTGTACGCGATGCTCGCGCGGGTCGCCGAGCGGCTGTTCCCGACGATGCTCGAGCCGCTGCGCTCGCGCGCCGAGACGCGGAGGCTCGTCGGCGACGACGCGGCGTGGACGGCGCTGTTCGAGGAGCCACTGTCGGAGCTGCTGCGCGGAACGTTCGAGTCAGATCTGCTGCGGGGGATCGTGCTCACGGACGCGACGATCGGGACGTTTGCGGCCGCCGACGATCCACTGCTGCGCCAGAACCGGTGCTTCCTGTACCACGTGATCGGCAATGGGACCGGCCGCTGGGACGTGCCCGTGGGCGGGATGGGGGCGCTCACCGCCGGGCTCGCCGACGCTGCGCGGGCGTCGGGGGCGGAGCTCCGCACGGGAGCGGTGGTCACCGCGATCACCACGGACGGCGAGATCGCCGAAGTCGAATGCGCGGGCGGCGAACGCATCCAGGCCCGCGACGTGCTGGCCAACCTGGCGCCGGCGCCGCTGGCGCGGCTGCTCCGGGATGGCGGGGCCCACCGCAGCGAGCCGGGTCCGGAAGGCGCGCAGCTGAAGATCAACATGCTGCTGCGCGGTCTCCCGCCGCTCCGCGACCCCGCGGTCAGCCGGGAGCAGGCGTTCGCCGGGACTTTCCACGTGAACGAGAGCTACGAGCAGCTCCAGGTCGCCTACGCCGAGGCGGCGGCCGGCGAGATCCCGAGCCTGCCCCCGTGCGAGGTGTACTGCCACTCGCTCACCGATCCCAGCATCCTGTCCGCCGAGCTGCGGTCAGCCGGCGCCCACACGCTGACGCTGTTCGGACTGCACATGCCGGCACGACTGTTCAGCGAGCAGGGCGAGGCGGCCAAGAACGCCGCGGTCGCCGCGACGATGCGCTCGATCGATGCCGTCCTCGCCGAGCCACTCGAGGATCACCTGCTGCGCGACGGCAACGGCGACCCCTGCATCGAGGTGCTGACACCGCCCGAGCTGGAGGCCGAGTTGGCGATGCCCGGCGGCCACATCTTCCACCGCGACCTCGCGTGGCCGTTCGCGGAGAGCGACGAGGAGGTCGGCACCTGGGGCGTCGAGACCCACCACCCGAACATCTGGATCTGCGGCGCCGGCGCGAAGCGGGGTGGCGGCGTGAGCGGGATCCCGGGGCACAACGCAGCGCGGGCGGTGCTGGCCTCACGCGGGTGACCGGACCGCCCCGTCCTCGCGTCGGCGTGCTCACCATCGATCCCGCCGTTTCACTCAGCCACCCGCGGGGACCGGTGGAGATTTGGCTCCATATTGGGGCACAACTTCCACCGATCCTCCCGGCCCGCGCTGCAGATCCTGATTCCGAGCGGGACCTGTGGCTGTGGATCATTATCTCAGTCGCCGGGGCCGTCGGCCATGCCGGCCACCCGCAGCGACGCGTACGTCACCCCGCCCGGGCCGCGGATCCACCGCATCTCGCCGTCGCGGAGGATCTCCATCTCGCCTGGCTGGGCGGCTGCGCGGTACTCGATCTCGACCTCGAGGTGAGCGGGATCCAGTCCACCGAGGAGCAGTTCCTCCTCGAACGGGAGGAAGTAGGCGGCGTTGTTGATGTGGCGTGCGATGTCGCAGTCGACCTCGTGAAAGCGCCAGCGCTCGGGGGCGGGGAGCGCGCATTCGCCGGGCGCCGGGTGGCGCAGGCGGGCGTTGACGCGCCGGCCCGCGGCGGCATCTCCGTATAGCGCGATCTCCATCGGGCTCATCACGCAGGGAAGCCAGCTCTGCGGATCGAGGTGGACCCATAGGGATACGGCCTCGACGAGAACGGGGTCGGCATGGCCATCGCTGTGCGCGAGGCCGACCGGGACGGCGGCCCCGCCCGCGGCGCCGGTGACCGACACGGTCGTCCGGCGCTCGGCCCACATCTTGCCCAGGCCGCTGCAGAACGTCGTCAGGGTCAGCTGCTCGCCGAAGCGGGGGAAGCGGCGCACGTCGATCCGGGCCCGGCGAACGACCCACACGGCCAGCTCGGCCACACCCGCGTCGTCGACGTCGAGGTACGCGACGTCCTGGAGCATCCGGGCCAGCGCGTCGAGACGAAGCCGGCCCGACGGGGCGCAGTCGCCGAGCAGCGGCCGCGCGCTCGATGTCGAACGTGCGGCCGCCGGCCGGCGGGTCGACGAACTCGACCGACCCGGCGTGGGCCTCAACGGACACCGCTGGCCACCGCCCGCTCGAGATCGAGCTCCGTCCGCACGCCCAGCGCACCGAGGGCGGCGTTCGCCTGCTCCAGGTCCCCCGCCCGGTCGACGGCGCGGGCGAGCCGTCCGGCGGCGGCGATCGTGGCTGCCACGTCCAGATACACGGTGACCGCCGCCATCGTCGAGAGCTCCACCGTCCGCGCGCCGCCGCGGATCGGGACGCTCCCGGAGGCGCCGCGGAACGCGCGCACGGCCTGGGCGCTCGCCTCGGTCGGAACGAGCTCGATCGCGCGCTCGAGGCGCTCGGCGACGGGCTCGGTCAGTCCGCGCGCCCCGAGCAGCCCGCCCGCCGCGGCGACGTCCGCCAGGCGGGCGAGCACCTCGTCGGGCGTGAGCTCGGCGTCGCAGCCCATCCCGAAGATGCCGAGCAGGACGGGCACCCCGGCGGACGCGAGCCGGCCCGCGGCGGCGAGCATCACCGCGTCGCACAGGGGGCTGCGCAGCCCCGCCTCATCGCCCTGGGCGAGCACGTCGCCGCCGACGTCGATGAGCACGATCAGATCACAGCCAAGGCGCTCGGCCGCCGTCGTCAACCCGGATGCGATCGCCGCAGGCCCGACATGCACATCGACGAGCACGGTGCGGCCGCCGACGACCTCGGCCATCCGCGACTCGGCGAAGAACACGTCGCGCCCGCGGACGCGCGTCGCCGGCCCCGCGAGCAGCACACCCGGTGCCAGCTCCTCGGCGTCCGCTATCTCATCCGCGGCTCTCGGGCCCGGCTCGGGGTCGATCACGCTGCGCTCCCAGCTCACGCCGCCCAGCACCGGCTCGGCGCCGTCGTAGCGCCGGGCGAACTCGGCGGTCGCGAGCGCGCCGACGACATCCCCGCCCCCACCCATGCCGATGACCAGGGGGCGACGAGCGCGACGGAGGAGCAGCTCGGCGTCAACCATCACGACTGATTTGTACCGACCGCGGCGGGTCGGGCCGGTGCTCACCCGCCGGGCGGCCGCACGACACCGGCCGACGCGCACGCCACGAGCGCCAGCGGCAGATCGGGCAACTCGATCCCGCGCAGGTCCGGATGCTCCAGGTCGACATCGATCGTCCGCTCGCCGACCAGCGCGGGCCCGTCGAGGCCGAGGCTCCGGTAGCCGTTCAGGCACAGCGACTTCCACAGGTCTCCGACCGCCGCGAGCAATCCAGACCGCAGCTGGCGCTCGCGCCGCGCGCCGGTCTCGAGCTCGCGGGCCTCCTCGAACGGGTCGATCCGCGTCTGCGAGTCGCTTCCCAGCGCGAGCGGCACGCCCGCCGCGTGGAGCGCCATCGCGGGCGGGTAGCCGTCCCCGAGGTTGCCCTCGGTGGTGGGGCACGAGACGACCGTCGTCCCCGTCCGGGCGAGGAGCGCGACGTCGGCGTCGGACACGTGGATCCCGTGGATCACGCTCGCCGACGGGCCGAGGAACCCCTCGCGCTCGAGCAGCTCGATCGGGGAGCACCCGTGCTCGGCCTGGCACTGCGCGAGCTCGGCGCGCTGCTCGTGCGCGTGGACGTGCCGGACCAGCCCGTGCTGCTCGGCGTACCAGGCGATCGGCGAAAGCCACGACGCGGGCACGGCGCGGACGCTGTGCGCGGCGACGCCGACCGACACGCCGTCCACCCGGGCTGCCCACCGGCGCAGCCGCTCGACCCGGTCGAGGTACGTCTCCACGTCGGGATCGCAGAACCGCCGCTGGCCGGGCTGCGGCGGCACGTCGCCACCGTCCCAGCCGTTGCGGTGGTACGCCGCGACGATCACCACGATCTCCAGCCCCGCCGCCACAGCCGCCTCGGCGACGGCGATCGCCAGCTCGTTCGGGTCCTCGTACGGCGTTCCGTCGGGCTGGTGGTGGACGTAGTGGAACTCGCCCACGACGCCGTAGCCGGCCCCCATCATCTCCCGGTAGGCCTGCTCGGCGAGCACGCGCATCGAGTCGGGACCGAGGCTGCCGGCGAGCGCGAACATCTCGGTCCGCCACGTCCAGAAGTCGTCGGACACGTCCGGGCTCAGGCGCTCCACGCGCCCGCGCAGCCCGCGCTGGAACGCGTGCGAGTGCGCGTTCGGCATCGCGGGAACCGCGACGATGCTCACGGCGCGGCGCACCGCGACGCTCGACGCCGCCACCGAGAGACTCACCACGCGGCCACCGCCGACAGCGCCCGCAGGACCACGCGCGCCGCCACCGCGGCATCCTCGAGCGACACGTCCTCGTACGGCGAGTGGCTCACCCCGGTCGGGTTGCGCACGAGCACCATCGCGGCGGGAACGAGCTCGCCGACGACGCCGGCGTCGTGCCCGGCGAAGCACACGAGCTCGTCCGCCCGGCTCCCGGCCTCGGCAGCGAGCGCGTCGCCGAGCGCCGAGCGGAGCTCGGGCGAGAACGGCCGCCCGGTCGTCCGCGACGCCACCGCACACGACACCTCCACGCCCGTGCGCGCACGGAGATCGTCAGCCAGGTCCGACACACGCGACTGCCAGCGATCGATCGCCGACTCGTCCACCGCCCGCGCGTCGATCCACAGCCGCACGCGCGCGGCGATCGTCGTCGACGCGTTCGGCTCGGCCAGGATCCGCGAGGTCGTCACGGTCACCCCGTCCGCCTCCAGCGACAGGTCCTCGGCGCCGACGATCAGCCGGGCTGCGGCCGCCAGCGCGTCGCGGCGCTCCGAGCGCGGGGTCGTCCCCGCGTGATCGGCGCGGCCGAGGAGCGTCGACCTCGAGCCGCCGGCGGCTCGCCAGCCCGCTCACGACGCCGGCCGGCTCGCCCCAGCCGCTCGAGCTCGGTCGCTCTGCTCGATGTGGATCTCGACAAAACCCGCGCCAGCCGCTGCCATCCACTCCGGGGCGTCCGCCGAACCGCCGGGTCGACGCCGAACGACCGCATCGCGTCCTCCAGCCGGACCCCGGCGGCATCCGCGCGCTCGAGCACGGCCGGCAGATCGAGCCGCCCGGCCAGCGCCTTGCTCCCGAACGTCGGGGTGTTGAACCGCGCGCCCTCCTCGTCGGCGAACGACAGCACCGCCAGCGGCAGCGACGAGCCGGCGGCGATCTCGAACCCGCACGCCACCCCGAGCGGCCCGTCGAACCGGCCGCCGCCGCGCACGCTGTCGAGGTGCGACCCGACCGCCCACCACGGCGGCTCCGACGGACGGGCACGCCCACAGGTTCCCAGCCGGGTCGCGCTCGACGCGCCAGGCCGAGCTCGCTCCGCCTGGCCCCGGAACCACTCCGCGCTCGCCGCGTCCTCGTCGCTCCAGGCCATCCGCACGACGCCCTCGGGCGTGATCCCGATGCCGTCGAGCCCCTCGAGCCGCGCGGGCGATCCCGTCGGCAGTGATCACCGGCGGCGCACCCGCCAGCTCGGATCCGGGCCGCACGTACACGAGCTCGGCCCGCCGCAGAGCACGAGCGCCACCGGGTTGCGCCCGAACCGGTAGGCGATCCGCTCGATCGGGCCGTCGAGCACGATGACGTCGGCGCGCTTACCGACCTCGAGCGTCCCGACGAGCTCCGAGCAGCCGCAGCACCCACGCGGCGTTGAGCGTGCGGCCAGCAGCGCCTCGCGCGACCGACCAGCCGTAGCGACGGACGGCGAGGCCGATGATCACCGGCATCGACAGCACCGGCGAGGTGCCGGGGTTGAGGTCGGTCCCGAGCACGCAGATCGCGCCGCTGTCGGCGAGCGCCCGCGCCGGGCGCGAGCCGCTCTGCGCCGAGGAACTCCGCGCCCGGCAGCAGCACCGCGGCCGTCTCGGACCGGCGCCAGCGCGCCGACCTCGTCGTCGGGCAGGCACGCGAGGTGGTCGACCGACCGCGCGCCGCAGCGACACCGCCACCGGCACCGACGCGTTCCAGTTGAACTGCTCGACGTGGGCGCGCAGGTCGAGCCCGTGCGCCGCCGCGAGCGCGCCCAATCCGCCGCAGGTGGTGCGTTGGCGAACGCGACGCTCTCGACGTAGATGTCGAGCGCCGAGACCGTCGCCGGCGCGCGAGCACCCTCGGGCAGCATCCGCTCGACCTCGTCCATCCACGCGTCGGCCGTGTAGCCCGTCGGGGACCGCGTGGGCGAGCAGCGCCGGTCGAGCGGATCAGCTGCGGCACGGACTCCGCCGAGCTCGGCGGCGAGGCGGACCGCCCGCACCTCGCCGTCTGACCGACAGGCCGTAGCCGCTCTTGCCCTCGAACGTCGTCGTCCCGTGAGCGAGCATCTCGCCGGCCAGGCTCGCGCGCCTGGCCGAGCACCTCGGCGTCGGACGCCTGCGGCGAGCGAGCGCGCCGACGAGCGGATCCCGCCGCCCTGCGCGGCGATCGCTCTCGTAGGACTCGCCGGCGACCTTCATCGCGTACTCGCGCTCGCGCCATCCTGCGAATGGCAGGTGGGTGTGGCAGTCGACGAACCCGGGGATCACCGCGCAGCCGCGGCATCGACCTGCAGCTCGGCCCCGCCGGAGGCCTCGAACGCCGCACATCACCCCATCCGCGAGCGTCAGCGATCCGGGCTCGGCGGTCAGCTCCTCCGCGCGGTCGTGGCGGAGGTACGCCGAGGCCGTCGTCCGGCGGGCGCAGGACCTGCGGCGCCCCGTTGAGGCTGACCGCGCCCCTCCAGCCTCGGCGCTCACTGCGGCGCCGGCTCGGGATCGAGCATCGGCATCTGCAGCCCCGCGTCCTGCGCGAACCCGACCGCCTGCGCGTACCCGGCGTCGGCGTGGCGGACGACCCCCATCCCGGGGTCGGCCGTGAGCACGCGGCGGACGCGCTCCGCCGCGAGGTCAGAGCCGTCGGCGACGACGACCTGGCCGGCGTGGATCGACTTGCCCATCCCGACGCCGCCGCCGTGGTGCGACCGACACCCAGCTCGCACCGCATGCGGTGTTGACCAGCGCGTTGAGGATCGGCCAGTCGGCGACGGCGTCGGAGCCGTCCCGCATCGACTCGGTCTCGCGCTGGGGCGAGGCGACGGAGCCGGCGTCGAGGTGGTCGCGGCCGATCACGATCGGGCCCTTGAGCTCGCCGGAGGCGACCATCTCGTTGAACCGCAGCCCGGCCCGATGGCGCTCGCCGTAGCCGAGCCAGCAGATCCGCGCGGGCAGGCCCTGGAACTGGACCCTCTCGGAGGCGAGCCGGATCCACCGGGCCACGTGCTCCTTGTCGCCGAACAGATCGAGGATCGCCTCGTCGGTGCGGTGGATGTCCTCGGGATCGCCGGACAGCGCCACCCACCGGAACGGGCCCTTGCCCTCGCAGAACAGAGGCCGGATGTACGCCGGGACGAAGCCGGGATACGAGAATGCGTCGGCGTCGCCGTGCTCGGAGGCGAGCCCGCGCAACGAGTTGCCGTAGTCGAACGCCTCCGCGCCGGCGGCGGCGAGGTCACGGATCGCGGCCACGTGCGTGAGCGCGCTCTCCCCCACCCGCCGCATGTACTCGTCCGGATCGCGCCGGCGCAGGACCTCGCCCTGCTCGACGGTCAGGCCGGCCGGGACGTAGCCGTTGAGCGGATCGTGGGCCGAGGTCTGGTCGGTGACGACGTCGATCTCGACGCCGCGGCGGACGAGCTCGGGCAGCACCTCGGCGGCGTTGCCGAGCAGCCCGATCGACAGCGCCCGGCGCTCGGACACGGCCGCGCGCAGCCGGGACAGCGCGTCGTCGAGATCGGCGGCGCGCTCGTCGAGGTAGCCGGTGGCGATCCGCCGCTCGATCCGGGTCAGGTCGACCTCGATGCACAGCGCGGCCCCGCCGCACATCGTCACCGCGAGCGGCTGCGCGCCGCCCATCCCGCCGAGGCCGGCGGTCACCACGAGCCTGCCGCTCGAGCGAGCCGCCGAACCGTTTGCGCGCCGCGGCCGCGAACGTCTCATAGGTGCCCTGCAGGATCCCCTGGCTCCCGATGTAGATCCAGGAGCCGGCGGTCATCTGCCCGTACATCATCAGCCCGGCGGCGTCGAGCTCGCGGAAGTGCTTCCACGTCGCCCACTCGGGGACGAGGTTGGTGTTCGCGATCAGCACCCGCGGCGCCCGCTCGTGGGTCTCGAACACCGCCACCGGCTTGCCCGACTGGACGAGCAGCGTGTGGTCGTCGGCGAGCCGGGTCAGCTCGCGCTTGATCGTCGCGTAGGACGCCTGGTCGCGCGCGGCCTTTCCGATCCCGCCGTACACGATCAGCTCCGCCGGCTTCTCGGCCACGTCCGGATGCAGGTTGTTCTCGAGCATCAGCAGCGCGGCCTCCTGCTGCCAGCCACGGCACCGCACCGGCGAGACGCTCATGTCAGCGCCTCGGTGAGGAACGCCGTCTGATCGCTCACCGCCCGCTCGAACCACTCGCCGATGTAGATGTCGAAGTGGCCGATGGGGTAGCGCTTGATCTGCCCCTGGGGCGCCTTGGAGACGAGCTTTACGGTCGCCTCGGCCGGGGCGACGGAGTCCGCGTCGCACACGCAGAACAGGGCCGGGCATGCGAGCTGTCCGGCCAGCCGGCCCGGCCGGTAGGCGCCGATCCGGAGCGCGATCCGCGCCGCCACGCGGTTCTCCCAGGTGCTGTGCTCGGGGACGAGCGCCTCGAACCCGGCCTTGGCGTCGGGCGTGCTCATCACCGCGAACGTGCCCGGCTCGCCCACGGCCGGGATGTAGCGGGGCTCTCGGCCCCCGAGCGCGCCGAGCTGATCGGCGAGTCCCTCGATCGTGGCCCGGACCATGGTGGCGGGCGGCAGCGTTGCCAGCGACGCGAGCCCGTCGGTGAACGGGCACTGCGAGACCACCGCTCCCAGCCGCTTGTCACGGGCGCCCACGGCGATCACATGCCCGCCCGAAAACGAGCTGCCGAACACGGCGACGCGGTCGCGGTCGACGAACTCGAGCGCGCGGGCGTAGCCGATCGCAGCGTGGTAGTCGGCGAGCTGGCTGGAGACGTCCAGCAGCTGGCGGGGCTCGCCGCCACTGGCGCCGAAGTGGCGGTAGTCGAACACGAGGCAGGCGAGGCCGGCGGCGCAGAACCGCTCGGCGTAGGCGTCGAGCCGCAGCTCGCGCGTGGCCGAGAAGCCGTGGGCCATCACGACCAGCGGGAGCGGACCGTCGCGGTCGGGGCGGTACAGCCAGGCGGCGCAGTCGGTGCCCATCGATGTGAACTCGACATCGGTGCGGGTCACGACGCCCACCCTACTTCACGCCAGCAGGCCGCTCCGTGTCTCGCTCGGTTCACTGCGGCCACGGTCGGGCATGATGCCCACATGCTCTCCGTCTACGCATCCGACATCGACCCCAAGGATCCGCTCAGCGGCCTGACGATCGGCGAGCGTCCCGAGCCCTCCCCGGAGGACGGGTGGACGACCGTCACCGTCAAGGCCTCGAGCCTCAACCACCACGACCTGTGGTCGCTGCGCGGCGTCGGCCTGAGCCGTGATCGGCTGCCGATGATCCTGGGCTGCGATGCCGCCGGGCTCGACGAGGACGGCAACGAGGTCGTCGTCCACTCGGTCATCACGCAGGACTCGTGGCGCGGCGACGACACGTTCGACCCGAAGCGCTCGATCCTGTCCGAGATCCACCAGGGCTCGTTCGCCGAGCTCGTTGCCGTGCCGCGGCGAAACGTGATCCGCAAGCCACCGGAGCTCACGTTCGAGGAGGCGGCGTGCCTGCCGACAGCGTGGCTTACCGCCTACCGGATGCTGTTCACGCGCGGGCGGGTCGTGCCAGGCCAGACGGTGCTCGTGCAGGGCTCCAGCGGAGGCGTGGCCACCGCGCTGACCGTGCTCGGGAGCGCGGCGGGCGTGCGGATCTGGGTGACCGGCCGCTCGGAGGACAAGCGCGAGCAGGCGCTCGCGCTGGGCGCCGACCAGGCGTTCGAATCGGGCGCCCGCCTCCCCGAGCGCGTCGACGCGGTGATGGAGACGACCGGCGAGGCGACGTGGTCGCATTCGGTGCGCTCGCTCAAGCCCGGCGGCGTGATCGTGATCTCCGGCGCGACGACCGGCGACGCGCCGCAGGCCGAGCTGACCCGTATGTTCTTCCTTCAGCTGTCCGTCATCGGGTCGACGATGGGCACGCGCGACGAGCTCGAGCGGCTGATGCGATTCTGCATCGATCGCCAGGTCCGACCGGCGATCCACGAGACGATGGCGCTCGATCAGGCGCGCGACGGCTTCGAGGCGCTGCTCGCCGGCGAGGTCGTCGGGAAGATCGTGTTCACCGTCTGAGCGGCCACGCTCAGGGATCGTCGGATCAGCCAGGCGGGCGCAAACCGGTTCCCGCCAGCTCGGCGCTGGCCGGCGCCCTGACGTCGTATGGCGACGTGTTCAGCCATGCGGTGAACTCGTCGGCCAAGCTTGGGCGGGCGAAGAAGTATCCCTGCGCTCGATCGCATCCGTAACCGACGAGCATGTCCATCGCTGCCTCGTCCTCGACGCCTTCGGCAACGACGGCCAGGCCGAGATTGTGGGCGAGCTCAATCGTCGAGCGGACGATGACGGCATCGTCATCGGCTACCGATAGGCCGGTGACGAACGACTTGTCGATCTTGATCTCGTCGACCGGAAGGCGCTGCAGGTAGGCCAGGGACGAGTACCCGGTGCCGAAGTCGTCGATCGAGAGCGTCTCACCCATGCAGTGCAGCCGACCGAGGAGCTCGGGCGCGCTGGACTCAATCAGCGCACCTTCGGTCAGCTCGAGAATCAACCGGCCCGGAGGAGTCTTCCAGGTGTCGGTCAGCTCCTGCACGGTGCCGGGAAGCGTGCTCCGCGGACCCAGGCTTCGAGCCGAGACGTTGACCGCCACCGTCAGGTCGATGCCCTGCTCGCGCCACGCCTGCTGCTGGCGGAGAGCCTCGTTGAGAACCCATCTGGTCACCGGCCCGATCAATTCGGTGCTCTCCACCTCGGGCATGAAGCTGCCCGGCATCAGGAGACCGCGAACCGGGTGGCGCCAGCGCACGAGCGCCTCGACTCCGGAGACATGCCGGGTCCAGAGATCGATCTTGGGCTGATATTGAAGGATCAGCTCCCCGCGAGCGATGCATTGACGCAGGTCGACGACGAGCTCGAGCTGCCGGGCAGTCGCCTCCTCCTGGGCGGCGTCGACCACGGCCTGACCGCTGCCGGTTCGCTTCGCGATGTACATCGCCACGTCAGCGCGGCGGAGCAGCTCCTCGGCGGTCCGCCCGTGCTCGGGGTACATGGCGATGCCAACGCTCGCCGTCACATGGACGACGTTCCCGTCAAGGTCGAAGCCCTCGGCGACCGTCTCCTGGATCTTGCGGGCGACTTCGGCCGCAGCGGTCAGGTCGGTCGTCTGACCGGGCAGGATCGCAAACTCGTCGCCGCCGAGCCGGGCGATCGTGTCGACCTCACGCAACTCGGCAACGAGACGGTCGCCGACTTGTATCAGCAGGGCGTCGCCCTGGGCATGTCCAAGAGTGTCGTTGACCTGTTTGAAACCGTCGAGATCCATCACCAGCACGGCTTGGGGCTCGTCGGTCCTCTTGGCCGCGGCTAGCTCCTTGAGCACGAGCTCGCCGAACAGGGTGCGATTGGCCAGACCGGTGAGCCTGTCGTGGAGGGCCTGGTGTTGGAGACCCTCGGTGTAGGCCCTTCGCTCGGAGATGTCACGCACGGAGGCGAGGGTCAGAGTGCGATCGCCAAGGACCAGCGATCCGTGCTGCACCTCCATCGGAAACGTCGAGTCGTCACCGCGGCGTCCCAGCGTCTCGGTGATCTGGCCACGCGCTGTCGGCTTGGTCCCGACCGCCCGGGGCGTCGGAGTCAGGCCCAGCAGGTCATATCGGGACGCGACGGCGAGGACGAACGCGAGGGGCTGTCCGATCACCTGATCCTCGCGGTAGCCGAACAGCGCTTCGGCGGACCGGTTGAAGGATTCGATGAGGCCGGTCTCGCCAGCGACGATGATCCCGTCGGCGACGTTGTCGAGCACCGCCTGGGCACTCGCTTCGCTGTCTCGCAGAGCCGCGTTGAGGGTTGTGATCGACGCGACCGAGAGCCGCAGATCCTCGGATGCAACGAACAGGTCGACGAACACCGAGACCTTGGCCCGCAGCACCTCGGGGAGCACAGGCGTGAAGACGAAGTCCACGGCGCCGCTGGCGTAGGCGCTCAGCGTGTCGGTGTCATCACGACCGAAGGCCGTGATGAAGACGATTGGCGTCTGGTTCGATTGGCTGCGCTCCCTGATGAGATCGGCCGTCTCGTAGCCGTCCATCGTCGGCATCCGCACATCCATGAGGATCAACGCGAATGTCTGGCGCAGGACGGCGCGGAGCGCGGCACGTCCAGAGTCGGCCTCGACGACGGCCAGGCCGAGGGGGGCGAGCATCGCCCGGACCGCTATCCGCTGAGCCTCGCGATCGTTGACGAGCAGGATCGCCGGCGGCGGCCGAGCCGTTTCCCACCCCTTTTCGCCGGCGGCGCCCGCCATCAGGCAACCACGCCCGATCCCGCGAGCTCGGCTTCGAGGAGACAGGCGGACAGAGCACGAACGAAGCTGGGCCCGTTCTCGACCGGCTTGGAGATGTAGGCCGTGGCCCCGGCGTCTAGGCAACGCTGCCGCTCCCCGTCCCCAGTCTTCGCCGTCAGGGCAACGATCGCCAGGGGGCGTGCGGGCAACAACTTGCGGATCGCCCGTATCGTCGCGTACCCGTCCATGACCGGCATCATGATGTCCATCAGGACGAGGTCGATGTCGGTCGTGTGCTCGAGGGCGGCGATAGCTTCCTCGCCGCTCTCGGCCGAGACGACGCTGATCTCACCGCGCTCGAGGAGCACGGTGATGGCGAAGATGTTGCGAAAGTCGTCGTCGACGACGAGGACCTTCTTGCCCGCCAGCTCGGTGCCGACGTCGCCCGCGAGCAGCGGCGATACGGCCGAGAGGACGGGCTTACCCGCGGTCGCAGGCGATGCGGACTCAGGCTCGGCAGCGACCGCCGCGAGCGACCAGGTGACCATCCGTCCCGAGCCCTGACGGGAGATAGACGGTGAACGTGCTGCCCTGGCCGAACGTGCTGTCCAGGCTGATCTCGCCCCCCAGCAACGTGACGAGCTCCCGGCTGATCGACAGCCCCAATCCAGTGCCGCCGTATTGGCGAGCCGTGGTTCCATCCGCCTGCGCGAACGCGCCGAAGATGAGCCCCTGGAGCTCGGACGCGATGCCGACGCCGGTGTCGCTGATGCTGAACGCCGTCACGTCGCTTGTGTCCGTGAGCTTTCCGTTCGCGGGGCGCCAGCTGCTGTCCGGCCGAGCGATGCGAAGCTTCACCTCGCCATGCGCGGTGAACTTGAACGCGTTGGCCAAGAGGTTCTTCAGCACCTGGCGCAGACGTCCCGGATCCGTCGCGATGACCGCCGGTGTACCGGGCTCCAGCTCGATGGCGAATGACAATCCCTGCTGGCTGGCAACGTGGCGAAACTCTCGCTCAAGGGCCTCCTGAAGCTCGATCAGCGGCAGCTCGCTGATCTCGACCGTCGCATTGCCCGACTCCATCTTGGCGAGGTCAAGGACATCGTTGAGCAGCCGCAGTAGATCGCTGCCCGACGATTGGATGATGCTGGCGTACCGGAGCTGGTCATCGGTCAGGTTCTTCTCGGGATTTGCCTGCAACTCCCCGGCGAGGATGAGCAGGCTGGTGAGCGGGGTGCGCAGCTCGTGCGACATGTTCGCGAAGAACTCGGCCTTGAACGCTGACGAAACAGCCAGCTGCTCGGCCTTCTCCTCGACCAGGCGCTTGGCGTACTGGACCTCCTGGTTCTTGGCCTCGACCTCGATATTCTGGTCGGCGAGGCGACTGGCCTGCTTGGCGAGATCCTCGTTGGAGGCACGCAGATCCTCTTGACGCGACTGCAGCTCCTGCGCCTGGGACTGCGATTGCTTGAGGAGATTCTCGGTGAGCGTGTTGGCCTCGATTGTGTTGAGCACGAGGCCGATGCTCTCGGTGAGCTGATCGAGAAAGGCCTGATGGGTGAGACTGAAGCGGCTGAAAGAGGCCAGCTCGACGACGGCTCGCACGGAGCCCTCGAACAGGATCGGCAGGACGATGATGTTCAACGGCTTGGCCTCGCCGAGTCCCGAATTGATCGTGATGTAATCGGTCGGGACGTCGGTGAGCAGGATGCGTTCCCTCTCCTGGGCGCACTGCCCCACGAGACCTTCGCCGAGCCGGAACGCGCTGGCGAGGTGCTTGCGCTCCTTGAACCCGTATCCGGCCTGGTAGCGCAGCATCGGCTCGCCGCCCTCGGTGACCAGGGTGTAGAAGACTCCGTGCTGGGCCGAAAGCAGCGGCGCCAGCTCCGACAGGATCATGCTCGACACCGTCGCGAGGTTTCGCTGTCCCTGAAGCAGCCTCGTGAAGCGTTCGAGGTTGGTCTTCAGCCAGTCCTGTTCGGTGTTCTGCCGAGTTGTCTCGCGCAGGTTGCGGATCATCTCGTTGAGTTTGTCCTTGAGCACGGCAACCTCGCCGCTCGCCTCGACGCCGACCTGTTGGGTCAGGTCTCCTTCCGTCACCGCCGTCGCGACGTCGGAGATCGCCCGGACCTGGTTTGTCAGATTTGCCGCCAGCTGATTGACGTTGTCGGTGAGGTCCTTCCAGACGCCGGCCACCTCCGCGGATTGCGCCTGGCCGCCGAGCTTGCCCTCGACGCCGACCTCGCGGGCGACGCGGGTGACTTCGGAGGCGAAGCGATTGAGCTGGTCGACCATCGCGTTGACCGTGTTCTTCAGTTCGAGGAACTCGCCCTTGACGTCGGCGGTGATCTTCTTGCTCAGATCGCCGTTGGCGACCGCCGTCGTCACCTCGGCGATGTCGCGCACCTGGCCGGTCAGGTTGCCTGCCATCAGGTTGACGTTGTCGGTGAGGTCCTTCCAGACACCGGCGACCTCGATCGTCACCGCGGCGGCCTGGCCCAGCTTGCCCTCGGTGCCGACGTCGCGGACGACGCGGGTTACCTCAGACACGAAGCCGTTGAGCTGGTCGACCATCGCGTTGACGGTGTTCTTGAGATCGAGCAACTCGCCGCGGACGTCGCCGGTGATCTTTTTGCTCAGATCGCCATCGGCTACGGCTCCGACGACACGCTGCATCTCGCTGGTCGGGCGTACGAGGTCCTCGATCAGGCTGTTGACCGACTCGGCGCTGGCATGCCAGACCTGGTCGGATCCCCGCAACACGAGGCGCCGGGACAGGTTGCCCTCCTTGCCGACGACCCGGCTGACCTCGGCCAGCTCGGACCCGAGCGTCTCGTTGGCGGCGATCACGTTGTTCAGCCGGTCAGCGATCTTGCCCGCCATTCCGGTCCACCCGATCGGCATGCGGACGCTGAAGTCCCCACCTTCGAGATCCGACAGAACGCTCAACAGCACTTCCTCGTCAAGCTCGTCAGTCGTGCCGGTCATCAATCCGACCTCCGTGGCCGAGCGACATAGGAGTCAAGGAAGGCGCGCGCCCAAACCGCTGTGCGTTACATCGACACAATCGGTGAGACCTTGAGTGACAAGCCTACGGCGCGCCGACCCGGGTTAGCGCGATCGCGCCCCGCTCAGCGCCGATGGCCGCCGCTGCGGCGATCGACTTTCCGGCCGCCAGCCCGTAGGCGAGCCCAGCCGCGAACGAGTCGCCGCACCCGAACGCGTCGCGGACCGGCCCGGGCGGCGGGACCGAGTCCCAGCGGCCCGTCGAGGTGCCGCTCCAGCTGCCGCCCGTCGCGCCCTCGGTCCGTACGTGCAGCGCGGCGCGGCGGCCGATCCGCTCGGCCCATTCGCGTTCGTGGTCGTCGCCCGCGCTGTACACCAGCGCGTCGAGGTCGGGGCCGTCGCCCTCGAGCGTGCGCCGGGCCCGCGGGGTGGCGACGACGACGCGGGCGCTCCGCGCATGGGCGAGCGCGGCCGGGTCTCCCGCGGTGACGTACACACCGTCGGCACCGCGCAACCGGTCCCAGTCGAGCGGGTCCGCGCCGAGCGGGTCGACCCGCTCGCCGAGCGTCACGATCGTCCGCTCGCCGCCCTGTTCGAGCACGGTGACCGCTCGGCGCGTCGGCCGATCACGCCACGCCACGTGGACGCGGACGCCGCGCTCGGTCAGCTCGGCCGCCGAGCGCTCGCCGTTGGCGTCCCGGCCGAGCGCGCAGAAGAAATCGACCTCGGCGCCGAGCTCGGCCAGCACGACCGCGGCCACCCCGCCTCCGCCCGCGACGCGCGCGAACGCGCCGTCGGCGTGGACGATGTCGCCAGACGCGGGGATGTGCTCGAGCGGCAGGAAGTCGACGTACTCGACATGCCCCACGACCGCCACCCGCAGGACGCCGGACTGCTGAGCGCGGCTCATTCCGACATCGTCGCATTGCGCGCGAGCAGTTAGTGTGCACGCATCACCACCCCTAGGAGGAGACATGCCGCAGGCGAGAAGGAGCGGTTCGGGCGCCGCGTCGGGCCGCAGCACGCGGTCGAGCTCGGGCGCAGGCAGCTCGGGCGCGGGCAGTTCGGGACGCAGCACGTCCAAGCGCGCTGCGAGCAGCTCGTCGAAGCGGTCGACGGCGAGCCGGGCCAAGCCGAAGGCCGCAGCCTCGTCCGCGGGCGCCGTGGCTGGCGGCGCAACGGCCGCCGCCGACCAGGCCAAGGCAGCCGCCGCGGCCGCGGAGCAGCGCGCCGAGGCGGTCGCCCAGCGGCTGCGCAAGCTGAACGAGCGGATCATCGCCGCCGGCCGCGACGCCGGCGAGACGACGCTGACCAGCTATGAGAAGGCGCTCAAGGCGATCGCCACGTCGATCGAGAAGGGCCCGGGCAGCAGCGACATCGACTGGATCTCGACGCTGGCCACCACACAGGCGAAGTTCATCCGCGACGTCACCACGGCGTGGACGAACGCGGCCCGCGACATGCTCACCAAGTAGAGGCGCACGCGGCCGGACGCCTCCCGGAGCGACGGGAGGCGTCCGGCTGCCGCTCGGTCTTCGCCTACGCGGCCTGGTCGAGCCAGCTCCGGCTCGGCGGCCGTCTCGATCGTCTGCTGCGCGCCGGCCGGGCGGAGCCGGAGCAGCATCGGGGTGAGCGCGAGCGCGACTGCGACGAGGCCCGCGCCGACCGTGAACGCGAGGTGATAGCCGCTCGTCAGGGCGTGGGCGACCGACCCGTGCACGCTGGCGGTCCGGTTCGCCGACAGCGTCGCTAGGACGGCCAGCCCGAGCGCGCCACCGACCTGCTGGGTCGTGTTGACGAGCCCCGACGCCAGGCCCGAGTCGGCCGGCGTCGCCGCCGACATCGCGAGCGTCATCAGCGACGGGAACGCGAGCCCGGCGCCGACCCCCAGCACGATCATCGCCGGGAGCAGATCGGCCGCATACGAGGCGTGCTCCGGGACGCGGCTGAAGATCACCAGGCCGAGCAGCACGAGCGCGAGCCCGGGCAGCAGCGTGGCGCCCGCGCCGAGCCGCATGATCAGCCGGGCCGAGAGCCCGAGGGACATCGTGGCGATCCCGAGCGCGACCGGCAGGAACGCGAGCCCGACCTCGATCGCGTCGTAGCCGAGCACCCGCTGCATGTACAGCGCGCCCAGGAAGAACATCCCGAACAGCCCGGCCACCATCAGCACCTGCACGAGATTGGCGCCGGTGGCCACGCGCGAACGGAAGATCCGCAGCGGGACGAGCGGGTTCGCGATCCGCGCCTGCCGGACCACGAAGCCGGCGAGCAGCGAGAGGGCCACCGCCCCGAGGCCGAGCGTGTGCAGGGAGCCCCACGCGTAGTGGCTCGCCTCGACGATCGTGTACACGGCCAGCATCAGCGAGCCGACGAGCAGCACGGCACCCGGGACGTCGGCGCCATGCTCGAGGCCGAGGCCCTTGTCGTCGGCCAGCAGCCGGGTGGCGAAGAACGCGGTGAGGATGCCGATCGGCAGGTTGACGAAGAAGATCCAGTGCCAGTTGATCCCTTGCGTGAGCACGCCGCCGAGCAGCAGCCCGATCGACGCACCGGCCGAGGCCACGAAGCTGTAGACGCCGATCGCCTTGGCCTGCTCGGACGGCTTCGGGAACATCGTCACGATCATCCCGAGGATCACGGCCGAGGTCATCGCGCCGCCGAGCCCCTGGACGAACCGGGCCCCGATCAGCAGGCCCCGGCTCTGGGAAAGCCCACACACCATCGAGGCCACGGTGAACACGGCGAGGCCGGCGAGGAAGATCCGGCGACGGCCGATCAGGTCGCCGAGCCGGCCGACGAGCAGTAGCAGCCCGCCGAACGCGATCAGGTACGCGTTGACCACCCAGGCGAGGCTCGACTGCGAGAAATGCAGGTCGGTCTGGATCGACGGGAGGGCGACGTTCACGATCGTCTGGTCGAGGATGATCATCAGGAACCCGGCGCACAGCACGACCAGCGCGATCCAGCGCTGGCGGTCCTCGCCGGGCCGTAGGGGATGAAGGCGGGACTGGGCAGATGGGTTCATGCGGCGGCTCCTGTTCATCGTGCGGGTCGGTTTCGGACCTTACCAGATCGTCTCATTACAGACGATCTCGCATGTCGACGCGTACGGTCGAATCTCGGACGCGTACGGTCGACGTACATGGAGGGTCGCCTACGACGAGCGCGCCCACATCGGGCATTCGCCGCCGATCCGTGGCGTCCGGCCCTTACGCCGCCGGGGCCGGGCCTTACGCTCGGGGCGATCAGGCCCGGCGCCGCACGGTCTGCGAACAGGCGACCGGCTCGGACAGCCGGCCGCAGGCCAGCGTGGCCAGACCACGCAGGAACGGCTCGCGGTCACGGGCCTGCAGCGACGCGAGCACGTCCTCTCGGACCCGCTCCATGATCGCCTCCACCTCGCGCAGCTTGCGCTTGCCGGCGGCGGTCACCGCGACGACGCGGACGCGGCGGTCGCCGCTCAAGGGCTGCCGCTCGGCCAGGCCCGCGGCCTCCAGCTCATCGAGGGTGACGACCATCGTCGTCTTGTCGAGCCCGACCAGCTTGGCCAGCTCGATCTGGGTGTAGGTGCCGGTCACCGCCGTCGCCAGCACGCTGTGGGCGCGGGGCGACAGCCCCTTGTGCTCCATCGCCCGCGTGAGCTCGGTGGTGAGCGCGTGGCTGGCGCGGGCGAGCAGCCAGCACAGATCCGAGGCGAGGGGCGCGGGAGGCTCGACGCCGGCGGGATCCGATGGGCGTGTTGCGGTGGCCATCTGTGATCCAGCGTAGCAGCGACCGTCCGCGGCGCAGACGATCTGGCGCCAGACGATCCGGGTGGGCTCTGGACACCCTGTCGACCGGGTGGTACATTGGCGTACCATGAGCTCCGGAACCCTCACAGCCTCGCCCCCGACCGCAGACAGCCCAGCCGGACCGGCCGACGAGGCCGCCACAGTCCGGCTGCCACCGCTCCGTTCCTCGCACCGGTTCCTGCACACGGTCCGGTTCGTGATGGACCCCGTGCAGACGAGCATCGACACGCACCGGGCGCTCGGCGACGTGTGGCAGGTGAAGCTGCTCTCGCGGCGGGAGCCGTTCGTCGTCACCTGCCACCCGGACCACATCGCCTCGCTGTTCAAGGCCCGGCCCGCCGACGCCCCGTCGCTCACCGGGGAGACGCCGCTGCGCCCGATCCTCGGGCCGAACTCGGTGCTCACCTCGGTCGGTGAGCGGCACATGCGCCAGCGCAAGCTGCTGCTGCCCTCATTCCACGGCGACGCCGTCAAGCGCTACGCGGAGACCATCACCGCCGCCGCCGCGCGCGAGATCGACCGCTGGCCGGTCGGCAAGCCGTTCGCGCTCGCCCCCCGGATGCAGGCGGTGACGCTCGACGTGATCATGGACGGCGTGTTCGGGATCGGCTTTGAGCCGGTCAAGGGCAGCTCTGAGCGCCGGATGCGCGACACGATTCGGCGGATGCTGGCGGCGTCGACGAACCCGCTGTACCAGCTGCTCGAGCTGCGCAACGCGGGTCGGCTGGAGGCGCGCGGGATCGCCAAGCGGCTGCTCGAGATCATCGACCGCCGGATCTACGCGGTGATCCGCGAGCGCCGGGCCGACGGCGGCGAGGACCGTCACGACGTGCTCTCGCTGCTGTTGCGCTCCACCGACGAGGAGGGCCGCGGACTCAGCGACCAGGAGCTGCGCGACGAGCTGCTGACGCTCGTCCTCGCCGGCCACGAGACGACCGCGAATTCGCTGTCGTGGACGTTCGAGCGGATGCTGCGAGCGCCGGCCGCCTACGACCGCCTGCGCGAGCTCGTGCGCTCCGACGACCCCCGGGCCGACGCCTACGTCGAGGCGACGATCCACGAGGGGATGCGGACGCGGCCCGTGATCCCGATGATCGTGCGGCTGGTGACCCGTCCGTGGCGGCTCGGGGAGTACGTGGTCCCGGCCCGCACGCCGGTGTCGATCAGCATCGCGGCGCTGCATCACCGCGAGGACGTGTATCCGGACCCGCTGACGTTCCGGCCCGAGCGGTTCCTCGACGCCAAGCCGGGGACATATACCTGGATCCCGTTCGGCGGCGGCATCCGGCGCTGCCTCGGCGCGTCGCTGGCGATGGCCGAGCAGCGCGCCGTGCTCGAGGCGATCGCCCGCCGCGCCGACCTCGTGGCCCCCCGCGCGGCCCCGGAGCGGCCCCGCCAGCGCAACGTGACGACCATCCCGGGCCGCGGCGGCCGGGTGGTCGTGGAGCGGCTGGTGGCCTAGCGGGCCACCCAGCCCGGCCGCCCCGGGCGGTACCGTCTCGCACGTGCCCACTGCGTCCCGCGCCCCCGAGTCGTTGGTCTCCTCGCACCGCGAGCGGCTGATCGGCGCGATCGCCACCTCGATCGAGGAGAAGGGCTTCCGGGAGACGACGGTCGCCGACATCGTCCGCATCGCCCGCACCTCGCGACGGACGTTCTACGAGCACTTCGAGGACCGCGAGGCGTGCTTCCTGGCGCTGTTCGACGCCGTCAACGACGAGACGATGAACCGAATCGCGGCAGCGGTGGCCCCGAGCCTGTCGCTCGAGCGGCAGGTCGACTGCGCGCTCGACGCCTACATCGACAGCGTCACCGAGCACCCGCTGCTGTACCGGAGCTTCGTGCGGGAGCTGCCGGGGCTCGGCGCGGCCGGCTCCGATCGCCAGCTCGCGGTGGTGGAACGGTTCGCGCAGCTGCTGGTCGGGTTGGTCGAGTCGGCCCGCCGCGAGCAGCCCGAGGTGGGCGCCCGCCCGCTGCCGCTCGACACGGCGATCATGATCGTGGGCGGCCTGCGCGAGCTGGCCGTGATCTCCCTGCAGCGCGGCGGCGACGTGCGCGATCTCCGCACCAGCGCCAGCGGCACGGTCAAGGCCATTCTGGCCGGGGCCATCCTGTAGCGCTCAACTCCCCGGGTGACTTCCTCGTCTGGTAGCGTTCGCTTGGTACGTTCATGTACCAGCCCGCCATTCATCATCCCCGCTCGTGATCGGCGACGAACAGATCATCGACGTCGGCCAGGGCGTCACGCTCTGCGCTGAGCGGCTCGGCGACCCTTCCCACCCTCCGATCGTGCTCGATCATGGGGCTGGGGCAGCAGCTGATCGCCTGGCCGGACGCGTTCTGCGAGCTGCTCGTGTCGGCCGGCTTCCACGTCGTCCGGTTCGACAACCGCGACATCGGTCGCTCGTGGCACGCGCCGATCCGGCCGCCGCGGCTCGGGCAGCTGATCGCGCGCCGGTTCGACGCCGGCCAGTACGACCTGTCGGACATGGCCCGCGACACGGCCACGCTGATCGACGCGCTCGACATCTCGCCCGCCCACGTGGTCGGCATCTCGATGGGCGGGATGATCGCCCAGGTGCTGGCCGCCAACCACCCCGAGCGGGTGCGGACTCTCGTCTCGATCATGTCCTCGACGGGCTCTCGCCGAGCCGGCTGGACCGCGCCCTCGACGCTGCGGATGGTGCTCGGTGCGCCGCCCCGTGATCGCGACGCCGCCGCCGACCGCGCCGCCGCCGTGTTCCGACACATCGGCTCGCAGGGCTTCCCGTTCGACGAGCCGAGCGTGCGCGAGCGCGCCTCCCGCGCGTTCGATCGCGATCCTCGCGCCGGCGCCGGCACGATGCGCCAGATGGGCGCGATCGTGAAGTCCGGCGACCGGACCCGCGAGCTGCGCCGGATCACCGCGCCGACGCTCGTGATCCACGGCGACTACGACCGGATGGTCCATCCCTCCGGCGGCCGGGCCACCGCCGCGGCGATTCCGGGGGCCCGCCTGCACACGGTGACCGGCCTGGGCCACGATCTGCCGGCGGGCGCGCTGGCCCAGCTCGCCACCGCGATCACGGCGCACATCGCGGCCTCCGACCCGGCCGCGGCGGCAGCGCAATGACGTGCGGACGGGGCCGCTGACGGTGGCGAAGACGCGCGTGCAGGTCGACGGCCGGACCGCGTTCGTGTCCGGCGCCGCATCCGGGATCGGCCGGGCGGTGGCGCTGCGGCTCGCCCAGCACGGGTGCCCGGTCGCGATCGTCGACCAGGACGAGGACGGCCTCGGCGACACGGCGACGCAGATCACCGGCCCGGTGCTCGCCCGCCGGCTCGACGTGCGTGACCGCCAGGCCCAGCTGGCGTTCGCGGCCGAGGTCGCCGAGTGGGCGCCGGAGCCGCTCGGGATGGTGTTCAACAACGCCGGCGTCGCCACCTCGCAGAGCGTCGCCGACGCCGCGGTCGAGGACGACGAGTGGGTGCTCGACATCAACCTCGGCGGCGTGATCAATGGCGTGCGCGCGTTCCTGCCGATCCTGCTCGAGCAGGACTCCGGCATGCTGGTGAACACCTCGAGCGTGTTCGGGCTCCTGGGGATGCCCTACCAGAGCGCGTACTGCGCCTCGAAGTTCGCCGTCCGCGGGTTCACCGACTCGCTCCGCCAGGAGCTGCGCGGCACCGGCGTGCGCGCAGCGACCGTCCACCCCGGCGGCGTCAAAACGAATATCGCCCGCAACGCGCGCTACCACGCACACCCGGCCGAGCCCGACATGGACCACGAGCAGGCCGCCCGGATGTTCGAGGCGGTCGCCCGCACCACCCCCGAGCGCGCGGCCGAGATCATCCACGAGGGCGTCCGGGCCGGAAAGAGCCGGATCCTGGTCGGGCCCGACGCGTACCTGTTCGACTTCATGTCCCGGGTCGCGCCGACGCGCTATTACGACGTGTTCGCCAGGCTCGAGGCACTCGGCGCGCGAGCCGCGGCGCGGCGGGCGGCGAAGGCGGCCTGACGGGCTACTCCGCCTGCTCCTCCGCCTGCTCCTCCGCCTGCGCTGCGATCGTCGACCGCGCGGCCGCGACACGGGCGATCGGGACGCGGTACGGCGAGCAGGAGACGTAGTCGAGGCCGGCCCGGTCGAAGAACCGGATCGAGTCCGGCTCGCCGCCGTGCTCGCCGCACACCCCGAGCTTCAGACCCGGGTGGGCCTCGCGACCAACCCACGCGGCGAGGCGCACGAGCCAGCCGACGCCCGGAGCGTCGATCGTCTCGAACGGCGAGCGGTCGATGATCTTGTCGGCGATGTAGGTGGGCACGAACTTCGACTCGGCGTCGTCGCGCGAGAGGCCGATCGCGGTCTGGGTGAGGTCGTTGGTGCCGAACGAGAAGAAGTCGGCGTGGCGGGCGATCCGGTCGGCGACGAAACAGGCCCGCGGCAGCTCGATCATCGTCCCCACCGTGTAGTCCGAGCCCTCGTGCATCCCGTGCTCCGCCCCGACGCGGACGACGAGCGCGCGCAGGATCTCGAGCTCCTGCTCGTAGGCGACGAGCGGGATCATGATCTCCGGGTGGGGCGCCCTGTCGACCGCCCTGGCCGCGCGCATGATCGCGTGGACCTGCATCTCGTAGATCTCGGGATACAGGATCCCGAGCCGGCAGCCGCGCGTCCCGAGCATCGGGTTGCCCTCGTGGATCTCCTCGACCCGGGTGAGCAGTTCCTCGAGCTCGTCGAGGTCGTCGGTCAGCTCGATCCGGGCCCGCTCGACCTGCGCTCGCAGCTCTGGCAGGTTGGGGAGGAACTCGTGCAGCGGCGGGTCGAGCAGCCGGATCGTCACCGGCAGTCCCTGCATCACGTCGAAGATGCCCTCGAAGTCCTGTTGCTGGAGCGGCAGCAGCTCGGCCAGCGCCGCCCGGCGCCCGTCGCCGTCCTCGGCCATGATCATCGCCCGCATCTTCGGCTGGCGGTCCTCGGCCATGAACATGTGCTCGGTCCGGCACAGGCCGATCCCCTCGGCACCGAGCTCGCGTGCCTGGGCCGCGTCATGTGGCGTGTCGGCGTTGGCACGCACGCCCAGCCGCCGGATCTCGTCCGACCAGGCGAGCACCTGCTTGAAGTACTCGTCGATCGACCCCTCCACCAGCTCGGCGCCGGGCTCGACGACCGCGCCCTCCGAGCCGTCGATCGCGATCAGGTCGCCGGCGTGGAACACGGAGCCGTCGATCCGCACCTCGCCGCTGTCCAGGTGGATCTCGATCGGCGCGCCGGTCACCGCGGGCACGCCCATGCCCCGGGCGACGAGCGCGGCGTGCGACGCCTTGCCGCCCTCCGAGGTGAGGATCCCGCGGGCGGCGTGGAAGCCGGCGACGTCATCCGCCTCGGTGAACGGGCGCACGAGGATCACGTCGCGGCCGTCCTTGGCGGCCTGCACCGCCTCCGGCGCGCTGAACACGATCTCGCCGACCGCGGCGCCCGGCGACGCGGCGACCCCCTGGGCGAGCACCGTGTAGCCGGCTTCGCGGTCGAAGGTCGGGTGAAGCAACGCGTCGAGTGAGGCCGGATCGATCGTGGCGATGCGCCTCCTCGCGCGTGAGCAGGCCCTCGTCCACCGCGTCGACGGCGAACCGCACCGCAGCCTGCGCGGGCCGCTTCGCGTTGCGCGTCTGGAGCATCCACAGATGCCCCTCCTCGATGGTGAACTCGGTGTCCTGCATGTCCTTGTAGTGCGGCTCGAGCGCGCTGAGGATCTCGAGCAGCTGGCGGTGGGCGTCGGGCATCGCCTCGGCGAGCTCGGAGATGTCGTGCGGGGTGCGCACGCCGGAGACGACGTCCTCGCCCTGGGCGTTGACGAGGAAGTCCCCGGACGGCTCGGGCGCGCCGGTGACCTCGTCGCGGCTGAATGCGACCCCAGTCGCCGAGGTCGTCGCCCTTGTTGCCGAACACCATCGGCTGGACGTTGACCGCCGTCCCCCACGTCGTCGGGGATCCGGTTGATCCGCCGGTAGTCGACCGCTCGCGTGCCCGACCACGAATTGAACACCGCGCGGATCGCCTGACGCAGCTGCTCCTGCGGGTCCTGCGGGAACTCGTAGAACCCCTGGAACTGCTCGACGAGCTCCTTGAGGGCCGCCACGGGCAGCTCCGGATCGGTCTCGACGCCGCTATCGGTGCGCGCCTGCCTGAGCGCGTCCTCGAACCGTGAGCCCTCGATCCCGTAGGCGACGTTGCCGAACATCTGCACGAGCCGGCGATAGCTGTCCCAGGCGAAGTGCTCGTTGTCGGTCGCCTGCGCCAGCCCGCCCACCGAGGTGTCGTTGAGGCCGAGGTTGAGGACCGTGTCGAGCATCCCCGGCATCGACTCGCGGGCGCCGCTGCGCACCGACACGAGCAGGGGGTCGCTGTCATCGCCGAATCGCTTGCCGGCCAGGTCCTGCAGGCGCTCGAGCGCTGCGGCGACCTGCTCGGCGAGGCCGTCGGGCTCGCTGCCGTCGCGCATGAACGCGACGGACGCCTCCGTCGTGATCGTGAACCCTGGCGGGACCTGGTCGGAGCCCAGCACCCGGGTCATCTCGGCGACGTTCGCGCCCTTGCCGCCGAGCAGCTCGCGCATCTCGCGGGATCCCTCGGCGAAGTCGTACACCCACTTGCTCTGGTTCATCGTCTTGACTGTCTCTGGTCGGCGGCCCCTGGTGAGAGGCCATTAGCCTCCCACAGACGTCACTCCGTGGCCAACCGGAGGATCACGAGCTCACGGGCGCCGGTGGGAATCGTCGGCCCCCGCCTCCCACGTGCGGCCCTCACCGACCGCGCCGGTCCCGGTGTGGATCGCCTCCTCCCAGGTCCCCGGGCCGAGCCCGGCCGGCAGGGTGAACGCGATCGACTCCTCGGAGGCGTTGAACAGCAGGTAGAACGAGTCGTCGACGATCCGCTGGCCGCGCGCGTCGGGCGTCGGGATGCCCTGGCCGTTGAGGAAGATCGCCAGCGAGCGCGCGTACCCGACGTTCCAGTCGTCGTCGCTCATGATCTCGCCGTCGGGGCGGAACCACTCGATGTCCGAGAGCCCGCCGCTGCCGCGGATCGGGTGGCCCTGGAAGAACCGGCGGCGGCGGAACACCGGGTGCTGCTGGCGGAACGCGAGCACGCCGCGCACGAACGCGAGCAGGTCCTCGTCGAGGTTGTCCCAGTCGAACCAGGAGATCTCGTTGTCCTGGCAGTAGGCGTTGTTGTTGCCGCCCTGCGTGCGTCCGAGCTCGTCGCCGCCGAGCAGCATCGGGACGCCCTGGGAGAGGATCAGCGTGGTCAGCATGTTGCGCTGCTGTCGGGCGCGCAGCGCCAGCACGCCGGGATCGTCGGTCTCCCCCTCGGCGCCGCAGTTCCATGAGCGGTTGTCGTCGGTACCGTCCTTGTTGTCCTCGCCGTTGGCCTCGTTGTGCTTGTCGTTGTAGGAGACGAGGTCGCGCAGGGTGAAGCCGTCGTGGGCGGTGATGAAGTTGACACTCGCGTTGGGGCGCCGGCCGGTGCCCTCGTAGAGGTCCGAGCTCCCGGTGAACCGCTCCGCGAATTCCCCGAGGCTCTTCGGAGCCCCGCGCCAGTAGTCGCGCATGTGGTCGCGATAGTGGCCGTTCCATTCCGACCACAACGGCGGGAAGTTGCCCACCTGATAGCCGCCCTCGCCGAGGTCCCACGGCTCCGCGATCAGCTTCAGCTGGCTGACCACGGGGTCGCAGTGGATCAGGTCGAAGAACGCCGACAGCCGGTCGACCTCGTGGAACTGGCGAGCGAGGCTCGCCGCCAGGTCGAACCGGAACCCGTCGACGTGCATCTCCGTGGCCCAGTAGCGCAGCGAGTCCATGATCAGCAGCAGCACATGCGGATGGCGCATGTTCATCGTGTTGCCGGTGCCCGTGGTGTCGAAGTAGAACTGCTTCTCCTCCTCGACCAGCCGGTAGTACGCGGCGTTGTCGATCCCCTTCATCGACAACATCGGGCCCATGTGGTTGCCCTCGGCGGTGTGGTTGTAGACGACATCGAGGATCACCTCGATTCCCGCCTCGTGCAGTGTCCGCACCATCTCCTTGAACTCCTGAACGACCTCGCCCTCGTTCCCCCAGGCGCCGTAGCCGTTGTGCGGCGCGAGGAAGCAGATCGAGTTGTAGCCCCAGTAGTTGCGCAGCTTCTGCGCGACCAGATGGTCGTCGTGGATGAACTGGTGCACGGGCATCAGCTCCACGGCCGTGATCCCCAGCGACTGCAGATGCTCGATCGCAGCCGGGTGGGCGAGCCCCGCGTACGTCCCGCGCAGCTCCTCGGGGACGTCGGGGTGGCGGGCGGTGAAGCCCTTCACGTGCATCTCGTAGACGACGGTGTCGTGCCACGGATGGCGCAGCGGCGCATCGCCGCGCCAGTCGAAGAACGGGTTCGTGACCACCGCCTTCGGCATGTACTGTGCCGAATCGTCGTTGTTGCGCTCAAGGTCGCTGCCCCCGAGCGGATACGAGTACACCGCCGGGCTCCACCGCACCTCACCGTCGACCGCCTTGGCGTACGGGTCGAGCAGCAGCTTGGATGGGTTGCAGCGCACGCCGTCGGCGACGTCGTACGGTCCGTACACCCGGAATCCGTACCGCTGCCCCGGCCCGACCCCCTGAAAGTAGCCGTGCCAGCAGAACGCCGTCATCTCCTGCAGGTTGACTCGCGTCTCGGTCCCATCGGCGTCGAACAGGCACAGCTCGACCCACTCGGCCACCTCCGAGAACAGCGAGAAGTTCGTCCCCACCCCGTCATAGGTCGCCCCCAACGGGAAGGGTTGTCCGGGCCAAGCCTCCATGCAGGTCGACCAAACTACAGAGGTTCGTTCGATTCGGGGGCTCGCCCCCCATCCCCGGGCAGGTGGACCAGCGACGTTCCGCCGCATCCGCGCAGCCCTGCGTATCTGGCCGGCCCATCCGTCCCGTTAGCCGTCCTGGCCTCGGCGTTCCGCGGGGGGCGGGCGGCGGGGCGTTCGGGGGAGCGACGCTCGCGGCCGGAAGCCGGCGGCGCCCGGCGCAGCACGCGGGGGCGCTGGGGGGCGCGCCGACGGCGGCGCAGTCCTCCCCGGCGCGCCGCCGGTTTCATGTGAGCCTGGGTATCTAACGGGCCTATTTTTCCCGTTGGATACCCAGGCCCTTCGGCCTTCCGCCGGCGGGTGACACGACGCCGTGACACCGTTTAGTGGTTAATCTTGTGTTACAGCGGATCACGACTATTTTCTATCGGATACCCAGACCTTCGGCCTGTCGCGGGCGGCAGCCGATGCCATTGACGTCCGTGAGGCGTGGAGCCGGGCCCAGGCGTCAACAGCTTTGGCATCGAGGATCGGCGGCGTTGGTCCACCCGCGGGCCCGGGCCCCGGTCGCCCGAGCCGTCGCCTACGCCCCGCGCCGCCCGGGTTCCCCGGCCGTGGACGTCCCCCGGGGCGCGTCGCGACGCGTGTCGGCCCGGCACCTCGGTCGGGCCTGACGAAACGGCCGCTGCGCGCGGCCTGGCGACGGAATCGATCAGGCCGGGCAGGGGCCGAGCGCGGCCAGCTTGCGGCGGTAGATCTGCATGTCGGCGTGGACCCAGTCGCCGTGGGTCTGGGTGCGCAGCGAGGGCACGTTCTCGTGGTGGTAGGGGCTCGACAGGCTCTCGTTGTGGCCGATCACGTTCTTGATCTTGATGTGGAAGCGGCAGCGGAGCCAGCGGACGAGCTTCAGGCTTGAGCCGATCTGGTTGCGGTCGCCGAGGATCTGCTGGTCGCTGAAGCCGACGTGCTCGACCCCGATCGCGGTCCAGTTCAGGCCGACCGTGTGGCGGCACATGATGTGGACGCTGACAAGCTGGTGGATGATCCCGTGCTCGTCGACGACGAAGTGGGCGCACACGTTCGGGAGCTCGTGGAGCTCGGGATCCGGCACGTCGGGGGCGAACGTGTTGAACGTCTCCTGGAACGACGCGTGTCGGTGTAGTGGATGACGATCACGTGGGGATCGATCAGCTTGTAGGTGTCGATCCCGTAGTGGCGCTCGGCATAGGCCTTCATCTCGGCCTTGCGCTTGGGCCCGAACGGGATCGGGTCCCACCGGATGTACGGCTTCGGGACCGTGCCGTGCGACCCGGCCGCGAGGACGGGCGCAGCCGCAGGGACGGGCGCGGCCGCGGCGGGGCGGGCCGCGGCGGCGGGAGCGGCGGTCCGGACCGCGCACGGACGTCCCGTGCGCGATCGCGGTTCCGACCAGGCCGAGCACGGCGAGAATCAGCGCGGAGAGCTTCATCGACCACCCAGCAGCGTACGGATCGCCTCGCCGAACAGCTCCGTGTGACGGTCGACGTCGCCTTTGGTCGTGTCCGGGCACATCAGCGCCATGTTGTGAAAGGGCGTGATCAGCACGCCGCGATTGGCCATGAACACGTGCAGGTAGTCCTCCAGCTCGCCGTCGCCGGCGGCCGCCGACTCGCTGCCGGTGCGCGGCCCCGGGTGCGTGAACCGGTACTCGGCCCGGGCGCCGAGGCGGCTCACGGACCAGCCGAGCCCGGCTCCGGCGATCGTCTCCTGCACGCCGTCGCTGAACCGGGCGGCGAGATCGATCATCGGGCCGAATGCGGCGTCGGTGAGGACGTGCTCGAGGGTCGCGCGGGTGGCGTCGATCGACAGCGCGTTGCCGGCCAGCGTCCCGCCGATCCCGCCCGTGTCGATCAGGTCGACGTCGGCCAGCGCCTCGATCCGCTTGGCTCAGCGCCGCATCGAGTCCGTAGGCGCCGACCGGGATGCCGCCGCCGATCGCCTTGCCGATCGTGACGATGTCGGGCTCGAGGCCCCAGGCCCGGGTGGCCCCGCCGGGGCCGGCCGAGAACGTGTGGGTCTCGTCGTTGATCAGCAGCGTCCCGTGCCGGCGGGTCAGAGCTGCGAACGCCATCGAGGTAGCCCGGCTCGGGGAGCACGATCCCGATGTTCGTCAGCGCCGGCTCCATCAGGACCGCCGCCACGTCGCCGTGGGCGAGCGCGCGCCCGAGCCCGGCGAGGTCGTTGTACTCGGCCACGCGGGTCGTCTCGGCGAGCGGGACCGGCGCGCCGACGTTGCCTTCGCGGGCGACCGCCTCGCCGTCGGGCCCCGGCACGGCGAACGTCTCGTCGACGCTGCCGTGGTAGCACCAGGCGTTGACGAGGAGCTTCGGCCGGCCGGTGAGCGCGCGGGCGAGGCGGATCGCCCAGCGGTTGGCGTCGGTGGCAGTGAGCGTGAACGACCACTGCTCGGCGCCGAACCGGCGGGACAGCTCTGCCGCCACCCAGCTCGCGTTCTCGGTCGGCATCATCGCCGTGATCCCGCCCTGCTCCTCGATCCGGTGGCGGACGGCGGCGATCACCGCCGGCGGCGAGTGGCCGGCCATCGCGGCCGTGTCGCCGAGGGCGAGGTCGACGTACTCGTGGCCGTCGATGTCGGTGACGCGGGCGCCGCGGGCCCGGTCGAGGTACAGCGGGAACGACCCGGCGGCCTTGTTCATCCATGTCATCGGGACGCCGCCGAGCAGGTTCAGCCGCCCGGCCGCGTACGCCTGCGCGGAGCGGGGATGCAGCTCCGCGAACCGGCTGCGCTCGCGCGCGAGGAGCTCGCTGACGCGGGCACGGTCGACCGTCGTGCTGGACATCGCCGGCAACGGTACTCCGCCGACCAGGGGCGCGGCGCCCCCCGTTCCCGCGAGCTCAGGCTCGGCGACGACCGAACAGGTATCCCAGCCCGAACAGCGACACCACCGCGATCAGCAGGTTCTTCGGGTCGCTGAGGCGCCGGGCGACGACGCCCGCGGCGATCTTGCCGACCGCGAGGGAGTCCGAGGACGACGCGGGCCGTCGCGGAGGCGGGGGCTGCGGTGAACCGGGGCGCGGCGGCGGTGAACCGGGGCCCGGCGGCGCAGCCGCACCGGAACCAGCCGCACCGGAACCAGCCGCACCGGAAGCAGCCGCACCGGGAGCAACCGCAGCGGGAGCAGCCACAGCCGCAGGGGACTCCCCCGAGAACAACCCGGCCAGATTCCCCGCGAACGTCTCGACCAGCTTTCCCGACACGTCGGCGATCACGCCCTGACCCATCGCCGCGGCGCGGCCGGACAGCTGCAGCTCGGTGGCCATGGTCGCCTGGGTCCCGTCGCCCTCCGGCGCGAGCGTCATGTACACCTGGGCGTTGGCGGTGCCCTGGCCGCGCGCCTCCGTGGCCTTGGCGCGCAGCGTGGCGGTGTGGGCCTGCTCGTCGCGCTCGACGATCTCGACCTGGCCGCGGTACTGCATGGAGATCGGACCGAGCTTGACCTTGATCCCGACCTTGTAGGCGTTGTCGTCGATCCGCTCGAGGACCTCGGCCCCCGGCATGCACGGGGCCACGCGCTCGACGTCGAGCATCGTCTCGTACACGTCGTCGACCGGCGCCTCGACGAGGAAGGAATTCTCGAATCTCATCGGCTGGCTCCTGTTCTCATGGCTCAGTTCGTCACGCGGCCCCGATCGCGTCGACGACCTCGGTCAGCGCGCGGACGCTGTGTCCGCTCACGAACGCGTCGCAGAACGGCAGCGCGGCCGCCATCCCGCCGGTGAGCGGCTCGAACTCCGGGCTCGCCTTGCGCGGGTTGACCCATACGATCCGGTGGGCCAGGCGCGAGAGCCGCTCCATCTCGCGGCCGAGCACCGCGGGCTCCCCCCGCTCCCAGCCGTCGGAGATGATCACGACGACGGCGCCGCGTGCCAGGCCGCGGCGGCCGTGCTCGTCGTTGAACCGGGCCAGCGACTCGCCCAGCCGGGTCCCGCTCGACCAGTCCCGCGCGGCGGCGGCGGCGCGGTCGATCGCCCGATCGGGCTGTCGCCCGCGCAGCGGCCGGGTCAGCCGGGTCAGCCGGGTGGCGAACACGAACGCCTCCGCCCCGGCCCCGCACACCGCCGCATGGAGCAGCTGCAGGTACGCGCGCGCGTAGGGCTCCATCGAGCCCGAGATGTCGCACAGCAGCACGATCCGCCGAGGCCGCTCGAGGCGCTCGCGCATCAGCCGCCGCGCCGGGTCGCCGCCGGTCCGGCAGCTCGCCCGCAGGGTGGCCCGGACGTCGATCCGCTCGCCGTGGCGATGGCGGCGGTAGCGCCGCAGGCGCCGCGGTGGCGGGGCGAGCGCCAGCCGGCGCATCAGCGAGCGCAGCGCCACCAGCTCCTCGGGCTCCAGCTCGGAGAAGTCGCGCTCGGCCAGCCGCTCTTCGTCGCTGGCCGCCTTGAGCGCCAGCTCGGGCGTGGCCTCGCCATCCTCGTCCGCCTCGCCACGAGCGGAGCTCCACGCCGGCCGGGACAACCCCAGTCCCGCCGAGCGACTCCCCGTCGAGCTCGGACTGATCGCCCGGCCGTGGATGCACGGACGGCTCCTGCAACGGCGGAGCGTGCCGATCCCCCCGCGTCGCGGCCGGATCGACGATCGCGTCGAACACCGACGCGAACACCCGGTCGAACACGTCGAGCTGCTCGCGGGCGGATACGAACATCGCGCGGGCCGTCCAGTACAGCTGCGAGCGTCCGTGCGGCGGCGCGATGTGCACCGCCTCGGCGAACCGCACGGAGCGCTCAGGCGTCACCGGGATCCCCGCGTCGTGCACGGCGCGCCCGAACGCGGCGGCGAACGCGGGCAGGTCGATCCGCTCAACCATCGGCGGCGCTCACGAGCGAGCCGAGGCCCCGCTCGCGGACGAGCTCCTGGTCCTCGCGGTACTTGAGCACCGATCCGAGCGTGCGCCCGGCGCTGTCGGAATCGAGCCGCTCGACGCCGAGCAGGCGCAGCGCCGCCACCCAGTCGATCGCCTCGGCGATCCCCGGCGGCTTCTGAAGCTCGCTCGCCCGCAGCCGCCGCAGCGCGCCGGCCACGTCGACGGCCAGCTCCCGCGCGGCGTCCGGAACGCGCCGACGCACGATCTCCACCTCGCGCTCGGGATCCGGGTAGTCGATCCAGTGGTAGAGGCAGCGGCGCTTGAGCGCATCGTGGAGGTCGCGCGTGCGGTTCGACGTGAGCACGACGATCGGCGGATGCGCCGCCCGCACGGTCCCGAGCTCGGGGATCGTGATCGTCGACTCGGCCAACAGCTCGAGCAGGAACGCCTCGAAGTCGTCGTCGGCGCGGTCGAGCTCGTCGATCAGCAACACCGCCGGCATCGGCCCCGGATGCTCGATCGCCCGCAGCAACGGGCGGCGGATCAGGTACTCGTCGGAGAACAGGCTGTCCTCGCCGATCGCCTCGCCCGAGGCCTCGGCCACGCGGATCCGCAGCAGCTGGCGCGGGTAGTTCCACTCGTACAGCGCCTCGGCGGCGTCGATCCCCTCGTAGCACTGCAGGCGGATGAGCGGCGTACCCAGCAGCTCGGCCAGCGCCTTCGCCGCCTCGGTCTTCCCGACGCCGGCCTCGCCCTCGAGCAGCAGCGGCTGGGGCAGCCGCAGCGCGAAGAACAGCGCGGTGGCGAGCCCCTCGTCGGCCAGGTAGTCGACCTCGCCCAATCGCGCCGCGAGCGTGGCCACGTCGGGCACCGCCGCGAGCACTGCGGCCTGGGCGCCCGGATGCGCGGCCCGGCTCACGAGTGGACGCCTTCGGGATCCATTACGCGAGCACCGCCTGGTAGTCCTCCCACGTGTCGACGTCGCGCGGGATCGGGCCGGCGACCGGCACGTCGGCGACCTCCTCGGGCCGGCGATCCATCAGCCTCCAGACGCCCTTGTCGCCGTGCAGCGTGGCCAGCTCGCCGAACATCGCGCGGGAGAAGGCGAGCGGATGCCCGCGACCGTCCTCGTACCAACAGGCGGCCACCGGCGCCTCGCCCCGCCCGGCGAGCAGCGCGCGCACCGCGGCGACGGAGACCCCCGGCTGGTCGCCGAGCATCAGCACGAGCACATCCGCGCGCGGGTCCACGGCGGACAGCGCCGCCGCGATCGACGACGAGCAGCCAGAGCCGTACGCGCGGTTCTCGACCACCTCGCATCCGCTGAAATCGACCGCGTCGCGCACCTCGACGCCGGCCCCGCCGATCACGCACAGAAGCTGGCCGAACGCGCATGCGCGGGCGGTGTCAAGCACGTGGCCGAGCAGCGTGCCGTTGCCGAAGCGCAGCAGCTGCTTGGGCCGCCCGAGCCGGTTCGAGCCGCCCGCCGCGAGCACCAGGCCCGCGACGAACGGCCTACTCGGCGGCGACATGCTGCGCGTAGGAGCTGCGGCAGTGATCGCTGCAGAAGTACACTCGCCGATCCGCGGCGTCGGCGGCGGACACGGCGACCTGCATCCCGCACACGGGATCGACGGCCACCGATGCAGCGACCGCCGCGCCGGGCTGCGGATGGACGTGCCGCTCGGCCACGATCTCGGCCAGGATCGAGACCGCGATCTCGGCCGGGGTCCGGGCACCGAGGTCGAGCCCGGCCGGCGTGTGCAGCTGGGAGAGCAGCTCGTCCGCCAGGTCGAGGCCGTCGCGGACCGCCTGGCCGCGCTTGCGGCTGGCCACGAGAGCGACGTACGGCACGCCGGCCGTGAGCGCCTCGGAGATCAGCCGCTCCTCGTCGGCACCGTGCGAGGCGACGACCACGGCCGCATCTCCGGCCTGCGGCGACGCCTCAGCGGCCGGGGCACACACGACGTCGTACCCGGCGGCCGCTGCAACCGAGGACAGCGCCCGGGCCACCGGCGCGCCGCCGACGACCGTCATCCGCGGGGCGGGGAGCTGCGGCTCGAGGAAGATCTCGAGCGCCCCGCCGCTCAGGCACGGGTTGCGCTCGACGACCGCGTCCTCATCGCCGTCGAGCTGATCGGCGTCACCGGGGACGAGCCGCAGCAGCAGCGGCTCCCCCGTCTCCATCACCCGCAGGCCGTGCAGGCGGACCGACGCCTCCGCGCAGGTGCCGCCCACGAACCCCTCGATCGTCCCGTCGGCGAGCACGAGCGCGGTGTCCCCGGGATGGACGCTCGTCGGGCGCCGGGCCCGGACGACGGTCGCCACCACGAATGGCTCGCGGGCCGCCGCGAGCTCCGCGGCTCGGACTGACAGCTCGCCGGTGATCATCGCTCGCACCTATCGCTCACACCTCATTGTGGCGGGGTCGCCCTTCCCTGCATCGCGTCCCACACCCGTGACGGGGTGCACGGCATGTCCATGTGCCGGACGCCGAGCGGCTTGAGCGCATCGCACACGGCGTTGACGATCGTCGGCGGCGAGCCGACAGTCGCCGACTCGCCGATCCCCTTGGCGCCGATCGGGTGATGCGGCGACGGGGTCACGGTGTGGCCGGTCTCCCAGTCGGGGCACTCGAGCGCGGTCGGGATCAGGTAGTCCATCAGCGAGCCGCCGAGGCAGTTGCCGTCGTCGTCGAACGCGATGATCTCCATGAGCGCCATCCCGACGCCGTCGGTGAGCCCGCCGTGGACCTGGCCCTCGATGATCATCGGGTTGATCCGCGTGCCGCAGTCGTCGACGGCCATGAACCGCCGGACCGTCACCTCCGCGGTGCCCGGGTCGATGTCGACGACGCAGATGTAGGCGCCGAACGGGAACGTCAGGTTCGGCGGGTCGTACACGGTCTCGGCGTCGAGGCCGCCCTCGACCCCCTCGGGGAGCTCGATCGAGCCGTGGGCGCCCATCGCGATGTCCTGGATCGTCGCGCCCTTCTCCGGGTCGCCCTTGACGAACCAGCGGCCCTTCTCCCACTCGAGATCGTCGGGTGAGACCTCGAGCATCGCCGAGGCGACGATCCGGGCCTTGTCGCGGACTTTGCGGGCGGCGAGCGCGGTGGCCGCGCCGCTCACCGGGGTCGAACGCGATCCATACGTGCCGAGTCCGTACGGGGTCGTATCGGTGTCGCCGTGGATCACGTCGATGTCCTCGGGAGGGATCCCCAGCTCCTCGGCGACGATCTGGGCGAACGTCGTCTCGTGGCCCTGGCCCTGGGTTTGGACACTCAGCCCGAGCTGGGCCTTGCCCGTGGGATACACGCGGAGCGCCGCTCCGTCGTTCATGCCGAGGCCGAGGATGTCCATGTGCTTGCGCGGGCCGGCGCCGACGGCCTCGGTGAAGAAGCCGACACCGATCCCCATCAGCTCGCCCTTCTCGCGCCTGGCCGCCTGCTCGGCGCGGAGGTCCTCATAGCCGATCATCTCCATCGCCAGGCGCAGCGTGTTCTCGTAGTCGCCGGAGTCGTACACCCAGCCCGTCTTGCACTCATACGGGAACTGATCGGGCCGGAGCAGGTTCTTCAGCCGCAGCTCGGCCGGGTCCATCCCCAGCTCGTCGGCGAGGCAGTCGACCATCCGCTCGACGAGGTACACGGCTTCGGTGACCCGGAACGAGCACGCGTACGCGACCCCGCCGGGGGCCTTGTTCGTGTACACGCCGGTCACCTTGCAGTGCGCCGCCTGGATGTCGTAGGAGCCGGTGAATACGTGGAAGAACCCGGCCGGGTACTTCGTCGGCTGGGCGGTCGAGTTGAACGCGCCATGGTCGGCGATCACGTCGACGCGGATGCCGGTGATCGTCCCGTCCTTGGTGGCGGCGATCCCGCCCTTCATCACGTAGTCGCGGGCGAACCCGGTCGACATCAGGTTCTCCGAGCGGTCCTCCATCCACTTCACCGGACGGCCGGTGAGGATCGAGCCGACGACCGCGCACACGTAGCCCGGGTACACCGGGACCTTGTTGCCGAAGCCGCCGCCGATGTCGGGGGAGATCACGCGGATCTTGTGCTCAGGGATGCCGGCCACGAGCGCGTACACGGTGCGGTGCGCATGCGGGGCCTGGCTCGTGCACCACAGGGTCAGCTTGCCGCTCACCGTGTCCATGTCCGCGACCGCGCCGCACGTCTCCATCGGCGCCGGGTGTGAGCGTGGGTAGAGCATGTCCTGCTCGACGACCACGTCGGCGCGGGCGAACACCTCTTCGGTGGCCGCCCGGTCGCCCGACTCCCAGTCGAAGATGTGGTTGTTCGTCTGGTCGTCCTTGTCGTCGCGGATCACCGGCGCATCGGGGTCGAGCGCCTTGCGGGCGTTGACGACGGCTGGGAGCGTCTCGTACTCGACGTCGATCAGCTCGAGCGCGTCGCGCGCCGAGTAGCGGTCGTCAGCGACCACGAACGCCACCTCCTGGCCCTGGAAGCGCACCTTGTCGGTGGCCAGCACAGCCTGGGTGTCGTAGGACATCGTCGGCATCCACGCGAGGTTGAGCCCCGCGAGGTCTTTTCCGGTGACGACGGCATGGACCTTCGGATGCTGGAGCGCCGCTGAGGTGTCGATCGAGACGATCCGCGCGTGGGCGACGGGGCTGCGGAGAATCGCCCCGTGCAGCATTCCGGGCAGCTTCACGTCGTCGACGTAGTTGCCCTTGCCGCGGATGAAGCGAGCGTCCTCCTTGCGCTTCATCCGGCCGAATCCGATCGGCCGCTCTTCGGTCGTGGCCATCAGGCGCTCACCTCCTGCGTCGATTGTGCCGTGTTCTCGGCCGCCCAGCGCACCGCGCGGATGATCGTCGAGTAGCCCGTGCACCGGCAGATCTGACCCGAGATCGCCTCGCGGATCTCGGCCTCGCTCGGATTGGGGTTGCGGTCGAGCAGCGCGCGGGCAGTCAACATCATCCCCGGCGTGCAGAACCCGCATTGCAGGCCGTGCATCTCGCTGAAGCCCTCCTGCACCGGGTCGAGCACGCCGTCGACCTCGAGGCCCTCGACGGTCCGGATCTCGTGACCGGCGGCGGTGGCCGCGAGCACGGTGCAGGACTTCACCGGCTCGCCGTCCATCAGCACGACGCAGGTCCCGCAGTTGGAGGTGTCGCATCCCCAGTGGGTGCCGGTGAGACCGACGTCGTCGCGGATGAAGTGGGTGAGGAGCGTGCGCGGCTCCACGTCGCGGGTGTGCTCCTGGCCGTTGATCGACATCGTGATCTGCATCAGGCCTCCTCTCCGAGCGCCCGGGCGGCCGCGCGGCGCAGCGCGCGACGGGTCAGCTCGCCCGCCAGGTGACGCTTGTATTCGACGCTGCCGCGCTGGTCCGCGACCGGTCTGCAGTCCTCGGAGGCGAGCTGGGCCGCTTGGTCGAACAGCTCCTCAGACGGTGTCTGCCCGACCAGCGCCTGCTCGGCGCGGTCGGAGGTGACGCCGCCGCCCACGGCGGCCAGCCCGACGCCGGCGCCCTCGATCTTCCCGCCGGACATCCACAGCGCGGCGCCGGCCGCGGCCACCGCCCAGTCACCGGCGCGCCGCTTGACCTTCTCGTAGGCGCTCCCCGCGCCGTCGTGCAGCGGAACCCGCACCTCGACGAGCATCTCGCCGTCGCCGACGACCGTCTCATACGGGCCGACGTGGAACTCGCGCATCTCGACCTCGCGCTCGCCGCCGGACCCGCGGATGACCGCCCGCCCGTGGAGCGCGGCGATCACCGAGGACAGGTCCTCGGCCGGGTCGGCCTGGCACAGCGCGCCGCCGATCGTCCCGCGGTTGCGCACGACGGGGTCGGCGATCAACCGCTCGGCGTCGGTGAACATCGTCAGCCGCCGGGCCAGCAGCTCCGACTCCAGGATCTCCCGGTGGCGGGTCATGGCGCCGATCCGCACCTCGCCGCCGGTCTCCCGGATGTAGCCGAGCTCGCCGGCCAGGCCGTCGATGTCGATCAGGTACTCGGGCGCGGCCAGGCGCAGCTTCATCATCGGCAGCAGCGAGTGGCCTCCGGCCAGCAGCCTGGCCTCGGGGCCGAGTCGCTGCAGCAGCTCCAGCGCGTGGTCGACGCTGGTGGCGCGCTCGTACTCGAAGGGGGCAGGAACCTGCACGCGAATCCTCTCCTGACGCTCAGATCCGAGGAGAGCTCCGGGCAGCATCGTCCGGCTCTCCTCCCTGAGAGCCGGACTCTGTCGCTGTATGGTGGACTCGTCAAGCACGAGTTAAGTGATCGCTTATGACGCTCGCCCAACTCAATTCGTTCGTGCTCGTGGCCCGGCTCGGATCGGTCAAGGCGGCCGCCGCCGAGCTCGAGGTGACCGACGCCGCGGTGTCGGTGGCGGTGGGCGCGCTGCGCAAGGAGCTCGGCGACGAGCTGTTCGTTCGCGACCGGGGCGGGATCGCGCTGACGGCGGGCGGCAGGCGCCTGGCCGCGCTCGGCAGCGAGATCCTCGGACTGGCCGAGCAGGCGCGGCGCTCGATCGCCGACTCGGCCGGCCAGCGCCAGATTCAGCTCGCCGCCACGAGCATCGTCGCCGAGCACATCGGGCCGCTGATCGAGGCGTTCGGCGCCCGCGAGAAGGGAGTCGAGATCGAAGTCCAGACGGCGCCGGGCGCGTCCTTCGCCGAGCTGCTCGATCACCGCCGGGCCGACATCGCGTTCGGGCCGCATCCCGGGCCGGCCGCGGCGGGCATGATCGCAACCGCCGGGTTCCTGCGCTGCCGGCTGATCATCGTCGCCGGGGCGGGACACGCGCTCGCCACCGTCCCCGCGATCACCCCGGCCGAGCTCGGCGCCCACCGGTGGTTGATCGGGCCGCCGGACCTCGACCCGCTGACCGGAACCGGCCTGTTCTTCGCCCGCCACAGCCTGGCGCCGGCCGAGGTCATCTCCTACGCCAGCCACGCGGCGGCGATCGCGGCCGCCGCGGCCGGGGAGGGGATCCTGCTCACGCTCGTGCACTCGGTGCTCGACGAGGTCCGCCGACGCGCGCTCGTCCGACTCGACGTGAAGGGCACCCCGATCGTCGAGATGTGGCACGCGAGCACGTTGGGGCTCGATCGGGCCGTGCCGGCCGCGCTCGCCCTGCAGCGGTTCGCGACCACGTCCGAGGCGACTCAGGCGATGTCGAGCGGGCGCGCGGGCTCGGTCTCGACCCGCGCGCGTCCGTCGGTCCACGTCACCCTGTGGAGGTCGGTGGCCGCCGAGCTCGACGCGGGCGGGCGCCGCGCCTGAGGGCCGCCGGGGTGGGGGGCAAAGCGGAGGCAAGTCTTCCCCACTCCGACGGGCCATTCACGTATGTTCGGAGGCGACGCCGGTAGGCCGATGCTCGTCGACTTGCACGCCCACTTCCCGATGCATCTGATTCCCGGCGACCGCGAGCGCGCCCATGAGCAGGTGCGGATCTGGGCCAGGCGCCGCTGGCAGGCGCGGCTGATCGATCTCATCTCCCACTTCGCCAATTACCAGGGCCCGGGCGACGAGCCGGGCGTCACCCCGGCGCGGATGCGCGAGGGCGGCGTCGGCGTGGCCCTGTCGGTTCTGTACGGACCGCTCGACGAGATGGACCTCGGCGAGAGCTATGGGGCGCCCCCGCGCGGGCGGTACTTCGCCGACCTGCTGGCGGAGCTCGAGCTGGTCGAGGACCATGCGCGCAGCCACGCCGCGGAGATCGGCATCGCCCACACGCCGGCCGAGCTCGACGACCGCCTGCGCGGGGGCAGCCGACGCTGATCCACTGCGTCGAGGGCGGCTTTCAGCTCGGCGAAGCGGAGGGCGAGGTCCGCACCAACGTCGCCGCGCTGGCCGCCCGGGGCGTCGCCTACGTGACCGTCGCGCATCTGTTCTGGCGGTCGGTGGCCACCAATGCCCCTGCCCTCCCGTTCCTGCCCGACTGGCTCTACCACCTCGTGTTCCCGCAGCCCAAGGTCGGCCTGAGCGCGCTCGGCTCGGTGGCCGTCGAGGCGATGGTCGACCACGGCATCCTGGTCGACATCTCGCACATGAGCGAGCGCTCGATCGACGACGTGTTCGCGCTGCTCGACCGCCGCGACCCAGAGCCGCACCGTGCCCGTGATCGCCACCCACATCGGCGTACCGATTCGGCAAGGCCGAGTACAACGTGTCCGAGCAGACGATCGGGCGCGTCGACCGAGCGGGGAGGCGTGCTCGGGTGCATCTTCTGCGAGCACTGGATCGGCGACGGGTTGCGGATCGCGACTCGGCACATTCGAGCGCTCGATGGATGCCCTGTTCGCGCATATCGACCGGATCGCCGAGGTGAGCGGCTCGTTCGACCACGTGGCGGTCGGTTCCGATCTGGACGGCTACATCAAGCCGGCCCTGACCGGACTCGAGCACATGGGCCGGATGGGTGCGGTCCAGCAGGCGCTGGCTGACCGCTACGGGGCGGTGGACGCCGAGAAGATCACGAGCGCCAACGCCCTGCGGGTGCTTCGGGGCGCCTGGTTGCGCCCCGCCACGCAGCTCAGGGAATCTCCCTGACCATGATCAGGCTCGTCCCGCCGGTCGATCCCATCTGGCGGCCGGCAGTGATGACGACCCGGGAGCCGCTCGACGAGCCCGGCCTCGTCGCGGGCGGTGAGAAGCGCGCGCTCGACGAGCTCGTCGGTGGTCTCCGCCGACCGGCATCGTCAGCGGATAGACGCCCCACTCGAGCGTCGAGCTGGCTGGCGATCCCCGGCCGGTGGGCCATCGCGAGAATCGGCAGCTTGCGGCGGTACTTGGCGCACGCGCGGGCGGCCCCGCCCGCGGTGGTGGGCACGATCAGCGCGACCGCCTCCACCTCCTCGGACGAGCTCGACCGCCGCGTGCATGACCGCCGCCGCGGCGGTGTCCTCGAGCGCGGAGCGGGCGCGGCCGTGGATGTCGGGCGACTCCTCGGCCGCCTCGGCCAGCTGCGACATCGCCCGGAGGGCCTCGACCGGATACTCGCCGACGCTGGTCTCCGCCGACAGCATCACGGCCGAGGTGCCGTCGATCACCGCATTGGCGACGTCGGTCGCCTCGGCCCGAGTCGGCTCGGGCGAGTGGATCATCGACTCGAGCATCTGCGTGGCCGTGATCACGACCTTGCCCGCCTGGGTGGCCCGGCGGATCGTGTCCTTCTGCATCAGCGGCACCCGGGCGACGCCGGCCTCGACGCCGTAGTCGCCGCGGGCGACCATGATCCCGTCGGCGACGGCGAGGATCTCGTCGAGGTTCTCGTACGCCTCGACCTTCTCGATCTTGGCGATCGTGCGCCCGCTCCAGCCGCGTGCGTGCAACCGGGTCCGCAGCTCCTCGATGTCGGCCGCCGAGCGCACGAACGACAGCGCGACGAAGTCGGCCCCCAGCTCGGCCGCGAGCGCGAGATCGTCGGCGTCCTTCTCGGTGATCGCCGGCAGCTCCGGCCGCGCGTAGGTGACGTTGATCCCCTTGCGCGGCGCGATCGCGCCGACCGACACGGTCCGCGCGACGACCTCGCCGGGCCCGACCGACTCGACCATCAGCCGCGGGACGCCGTCCCCGATCACGATCTCCGAGCGCTCGGTGACGAGCCGCGGGAAGCCGTCGAAGTCGACCTGCACGCGACCGGGCCCGGCAGAGCCGTCGGCGCTCGGTGAAGATCACCACCTCGCCGGGGGCGAGCGTGCGCGCCTCGGTGTCCGCGCTCGAGGCGAAGCTTCGGCCCCTGGAGATCGAACAGCAGCCCGATCACGCGGCCGGCGCCGGACGGCTGCGGCGCGCACCTCGCCGGCGCGGCGCCGCAGGTCGTCGGGGCCGCCGTGCGAGCAGTTGAGACGGGCGCAGTCGAGGCCGGCGGCGACGAGCGCGTCGAGCACCCCCGGCGCGTCGGTGGCGGGCCCGAGCGTGGCGACGATCTTGGTGCGCCGGCCGAACATCTCTGCCTCGATCCTAGGGGGTCACGGAAGCCGGCCGGAGAACCGCACCGAGGCAGCCGCCGCCGCCGCCAGCAGCAGACGACCCCGACCATCGCGAACGTGCCGGTCACGTCGCGATGACGGATGACGCTCCCGAGCTGGGTGCCGAGGTGCCTGTAGATCGAGCTGAGCTGGTCGGTCGTCTGGGCGTCGAACGCCCGGCCGCCGGAGAACTTGGCGATCTCCTGCATCAGCTCCGGGTCGGGCGGCACCGCGACCGGCGGGGCGAGCGGGTCCGGGTTCGGCAGCGTGCCGTTCGAGGTGCCGAGCGCGACGGTGAAGATCGGGACCTTCTCGCGCCCGGCCTCCTGGGCGACGGTGATCGCGTCGATGCCGGCGTTGGCCGCACCGTCGGACAGCAGCACGATCGCGCGCGGGAGCGTGCTTGACCGAGCGGCCGTGCAGCAGCCCGAGCGCGAGCTGCAGCGCGTCGCCGGTGGCGGTCGCCCCGTTCGCGGCCTGGGAGTCGATGATCGCCCGGGCGGCGGCGTGGTTGGTGACCGGGGCCTGGACCGCGTCGGGGCTGCTCGAGAACGCGATCGCCCCCACCTTCGCCTGGCTCGGGAGCTGGTCGATGAACGTGTTCGCGGCCTTCTCGGCGGCGGCCAGCCGGGTCGGCGCGACGTCGCTGGCTGCCATCGAGCCGGAGTGGTCGGTGACGAGGACCATCGAGGCCTGGTCGACCGCGGCCCGGTAGCTCGTGTGCGGGCGGGCCAGGGCCAGCGCCAGCGCAGCAACCGCGGTGAGCAGCAGCGCCGGCGGGAATGTGGCGCGGCCACGAGCGCTGGGTCGCCGATCGCCGCCACGACGGTCGAGACGGCCGGGAACCGCACCGCGTAGCGCCGGGCCCGGCGGCGCTGCCACTGGTACACGGCGATCGCCACCGGGATCGCGAGCAGCGACCAGCAGCCACAGCGGCGAGGCGAGGCTCATCGCAGGTATCGCCCCAGGCCGAGCAGCCAGTCCTCGTCGGTCGACAGCACGACGTGGTTGGTCCGCAGGCGGCGCAGCTCGCGCGCGATCGTCCCTCGGCGCTCGCTCTCGAGCTCGGCGAACCGCTCGCGCACGCGCCGTCGCGAGGTGTCGACCTCGACCCGGGCGCCGGTCTCCGGATCGACCAGCGCGAGCACGCCGGCGGCGGGCAGCTCGGCCTCGCGCGGGTCGACGACCTCGACCGCGAGCATCGGTGTGGCGCATCCGCAGCGTCCCGAGCGGCCCGCTCCCAGGTGCGCTGCTCGCGGAAGTCGGAGATCACGACCACGAGCCCCGGTTGGCGCGAGAGCCGGGCGACGCGGCTGCAATGCGCCGGCCAGCCCCTCGGGGTCGTGCTCGCCGTCGGGGGCGACGCCCGCCTCGAGTGCTCGGCGCAGCGCGACCATCCCGGGCTTCGAGCCGCGCGGCTGGAGCACCCGCGGCTCCTCGGAGCCGAACGACACGAACCCGACGCTGCCGGCCCGGCGGATCCCGAGCCGTCCGAACACGAGCGCGACGCCCTCGGCGATGTCCGCCTTGAGCCGGCGGGCGGTGCCGAACGCCATCGAGGGCGAGACGTCGAGCACGATCCAGGTCGTCAGCGCGCGCTCGGGCACGTGAAGGCGCACGTGCGGCTGGCCGGTGCGGGCGCTGGCCGCCGGGTCGATGTGCCGCACGTCGTCGCCGAACTCGTACGGGCGCAGCTGCGCGAGCTCGGTCCCGATCCCGACCCCGACGGCACGCCGGTCGCCCGGAAGCGTGCGGGTGACGAGCCGGTTGACGGCGACGTCGAGCGCGTCGATCAGCGCCTGCGGGAGCGGTCCCGGTCCCTGCCGGGCGGCGGGCGGGGCGAGCGTGGCCGCCACCGGGCCGGACCTCAGCTGGCCGCCCTGATCGGCCGCGGGTGCTCGCGGGTCAGGTGCTCGGAGCCCGGGTCGGGCGACCGCGTCGAGCACCCGCTCGAGCAGGTCGTCGGCGGTCACCCCCTCGCTCAGCGCGTCGTAGGAGAGCACGATCCGGTGGCGCAGCACGTCGGCGGCGAGGTCGCGGATGTCGTCCCCGGTGACGTGGCCGCGGCCGCGCAGCAGTGCGAGCACGCGGCCGGCCTGGACCAGCCCGATCGGGCCGCGCGGGCTGGCGCCGAACTCGATCAGCGGCCGCCATCTCGCCGAGCCCGTAGTTGGCCGGGTTGCGGGTGGCGTCGGCGAGCGCGACCGCGTAGCCGATCACGTCGCGGTCGACGAGCACGGTCTGGGCCACCTCCGGCGTAGCGGCGCAGATCGTCGAGCGACAGGCATCTCGCGGACGTCGGCCGGCTCGGCTGAGGCTGCGCCCGACGACGGCCGCCTCCTCGCCGATGCTCGGGTAGTCGACGAGGATCTTCATCAGGAACCGGTCGACCTGCGCCTCGGGCAGCGGGTAGGTCCCCTCGGACTCGATCGGGTTCTGGGTCGCCATCACGATGAACGGCAGCGGGACGTCGTACGTCGTGCCGCCGATCGTCACCTGCTGCTCCTGCATCACCTCGAGCAGCGCCGACTGCACCTTTGCCGGGGCCCGGTTGATCTCATCGGCGAGCAGGAAGTTCGAGAACACCGGCCCGAGCTGGGTGTCGAAGGCGCCGCTGTCGGGGCGGTAGACGCGCGTCCCGACGAGGTCGGCGGGCACGAGGTCGGGGGTGAACTGGATCCGGCTTGTAGGAGCCGCCGAGCACCGCCGCGAGCGTCTTCACGGTCAGCGTCTTGGCGAGTCCGGGGACGCCCTCGAGCAGCACGTGTCCGCTCGCCAGGAGGCTGACGAGCAGCCGCTCGAGCATCGCGTCCTGTCCGACGATCACGCGCTTGATCTCGTACAGCGCCTCCTGCAGCGCGGCCCTGGCCTGGGCGCGCGACTGCGTTGGTCAGCTCGGTGTCGGTCATGCGGGTCTCCTGTGAGTCTGGTTCAGACGAGCCGGCCGAACCAGCGAAGGGACATGGCGCTGCCGAGCAGCAGCAGCACCAGCCCGCCGCCGGCGAGGCTCGCGGTGATCTCGTGTTTGACGTGCTTGTGGCCGAGCTGCGCGGCAAGATGCGTGTAGACGTCTCGCAGCCTGCGCGTGTCGGCGGCGGTGAACGCCTGGCCGCCGGAAATCGTCGCGATCTGCCCGAGCTCCTGCGGGCTCGGCGGGACGACGACCGGGACGAGCTTGCCCCGGCGCTTGATGTCGATCGTGCCGTGGGTCGTGCCGAGCGCGACCGTGTAGATCGGGATGTGCTGCGCCTTGGCCTGGCGGGCCGCGACGCGCGGGTCGGTGCCGTTCGTCGAGTAGCCGTCGGACAGCAGCACGATCGCGCTCGGGAGGTGCTTGCCGTTCTGGCTGCGCAGGCCGGTGAGGGTCTTCGAGGCCGCGACGAATCGCGTCGCCGATCGCCGTGTGGCCGGACGGGCTCAGCTGGCCGAGCGCCTGGAGGGTCAGCTCGTGGTCGGTGGTCGGGGTCTGAAGCAGCAGAGGCTTCTGGTTGAACGCGATGAGCCCGACGCGGATCGTGTCGGGGACCGTGCCGACGAACCTCCGGGCGGCGTTCTGGGCCGCGCCCAGGCGCGACGGCGTGAGGTCCTTTGCCTCCATCGAGCTCGAGATGTCGTTGACGAGCATCACCGCGCCGTCCGTGAGCGGCACCGCGACGGTGCGCTGCGGCCGGGCGGCGGCCACGATCAGCGCCACGAGCGCCGCGGCGAACGCGACCATCGGCGCATGCCGGCGCCACCGCGGCCGGTGCGGCACGACCGAGGGCAGCATCGCCGGCATCGCGAACGCGGCGGTGCCCTGCTCGCGGCGCCGCTGCTGGCGCAGGTACCAGGTGGCCAGGAGCGGGATCGCGACGAGCGCGATCAGGATGAGCGGCGCCGCGAAGCTCATGGGTAGTTCGATGGCTGCGCGGCGAGCTTGGCGTTCGTGCTGTAGCTCACGCCGCCGCGCTGGATCTGGATCCGAACCGAGTCCCCCGGATGCAGGTGCGCGATCACGGCGGTCACGTCACCGGGCTGCACTGACCGGCTTGGAGTCGATTGCGATGATCACGTCGCCGGGTCCGAGGCCGGCCCGGTCGGCGGGGCTGTTCGGAGTGACGGCGGCGATCATCACGCGGTTGACGGGGATCGCCTCCATGTTGACGCCCAGCCACGGGGTGTTGCGCGCCGCTGAGCCGGCCGCCGTGTGGCCTGAGCCGCCGGCCTGGGCGAGGCCGTAGGCGGCGCCGGCGAGGATCAGGACGACCGCGGCGACGAGCAGCGCGGTGCTGCCGCGGATCCTGGGGCGCTCACGACGGGGCGCGGGCGAGCGGTCCGGCGGCGGGGTCGCCCGGGGCGGGGCCGGCCTCGGCGGGGGCGCGGCCGGTGGGCTCGTGCGCGGTGCGGGCGCGGGGCGACGCTCGGGCAGCGGGCTGCGCTCCGGGCGCGGGAGCGGCGCCGGCGGGCGCCGATCCGCCTGCTGGCTAACCCGGGGCAGCTCCCGGCGGCGGGCACGCTCTCGCGCGGCCGCCTCGGAGTCGGCCTCCCAGTCACCCGACCATAGATGCTTCGGTGCGCTCATTTCCCTTGCGCCGAAAGTAGGGCCGAATTGGTGAGAAGAGCTAAGAATACGCGCGCGCGCTTCCCGCTGCGCCCGCCCGCGCCGCTACCGGCCGAGCCAGCGCGCGCAGTTCTGGGCGAACACCGTGTCGAAGCTGGCGTCGTCCATCACGCCCTTCTCACGCAGCCACGGGACGACCTCCTCGAACACGAGCGTCATCGACCAGTTGCGGATCGCTCCGGAGGCCTCGATCCCGGCCACCGCCTCCTCCGGGAACCAGTCGATCGTGGCGCAGAAGTCCTGCGAGATCATCAGCCGCTCGGCGTGGCCGCGGCGCAGCAGCTCGGCGGCGATCGCGTTGCGCTCGTCGATCGGCCGGTACATCTCCAGCCCGTAGCGGTCCAGGCCGGCGTACACGCCGCGGTCGAGCAGGCCCTGGATGTACTCGACGTCGCCGCTGTCGCCGCAGTGGGCGATCTGGATCTTCTCGGGGGCGACGCCCTCCTCGAGGAAGATCTCGACCTGGCGCGGGCCGGTGTTCGGCGGCCGGGGCCGAATGGGCCATGATCGGCGCGCCGGTCTGCAGGCAGGCGCGGGCGCAGGCGCGGTGGACCTTCTCGACGTTCTCGGTGACGCCGGCGAGGTCGGCCGCGCACTTGAGGAACGCGGCCTTGATCTCCGTGCCCTGGATCCCGTCCTCGATGTCCTGGACGAAGTGTGCGGCGATCAGGTCGGCGTCGCGGTTCTCGAAGTAGTGGGGCAGGAAGTCGTAGGTGTAGATCCCCGTGCAGGCGACGATCGCCACGCCGGTCTCATCGGCCACCCGCTTCATGAAGCGCACGTCGCGCCCGCCGAACATCGCGGTCGGGTCGACGACCGTCTGCACGCCGTGGCCCTTGGCCGCGGCGACGGCCTCGACGGCGGCGGTGAGCTCGGCGTGCGGCGTCGTAGCGGCCCGGCCAGTTCTCGGCGACCGCCTCGTCGCGGAAGCGCAGGTGCTCGTGGGCGAGAGTGACGCCGAGCGCGCTCGCGTCGACGGGGCCGTTGACGGTCTCGACTGTGCTCATCGCAGGGGCTCCCCCCATTCGGTCTCGTCACGGAGCTGCTTCTTGAGCACCTTGCCGCCGGGATTGCGGGGCAGCGGCCTCGGTTCGGATCGCCACGTACTGCGGGACCTTGAAGTCGGCGATTCGCCCGCGCGCGTGCGCGATCACCGCCTCCACGTCGAGCTCCTCGCCGGACGGGACGATCACCGCGCCGACCTTCTCGCCCATCATCTCGTCGGGCACCGGGACGACGGCGACCTCGCCGATCCCGGGGGCGCCGGTCAATGCCGCCTCGACCTCGATCGAATACACGTTCTCGCCGCCGCGGTTGATCATGTCCTTGGCACGGTCGACGATGTACAGCAGGCCGTCGTCGTCGATCCGGGCCAGGTCGCCTGTGTGCAGCCACCCGTCGACGAACGTCTCGGCCGTCGGCTCGGGCTTGTTCCAGTAGCCCATGACGACGTTCTCGCCGCGCACGAGCAGCTCGCCGACGCCGGTCTCCGGATCGGGCTCGTGCAGCGCGAGGTCGACGACCGGCATCGCGAACCCGACCGAGTCGGCGTGCTCGGCTGCCTCCTCGTGCGGAAGGTACGAGGTGAGCGACGATGTCTCGGTCAGGCCGAAGCCGTTCCCGACACGAGCGGTCGGGAACGCGTTCATGATCCGGTGCACGGAGTCGGCCGCGATCGGCGCGCCGCCGTATGAGACCCAGCGGACGTGGCTCAGGTCGGTCTCGCCGAACAGCGGATGCCGGGTCAGCGCGTGGTAGATCGCCGGGACCGAGGTGAGCATCTCGATCCGCTCCTCGCTGACCGTGCGCAGGAACCCCTCCAGGTCGAGCGGGTTCGGGAGGATGAACGCCCGGCCGCCGAGCTCGTGCACGACGAGCAGCTGGCTGTTGCACCCCGTGACGTGGAACAGCGGGACGTTGATCAGCGTGGCCAGCGACGGTCCCTCGGCGCGGTCGATCCCGACGCAGCGGACAGCGTTCTCGTTGTTGGCCAGGAAGTTCCCGTGCGAGGTCATGGCGCCCTTCGGGAACCCGGTCGTCCCGCTCGTGTAGAAGATCGCCGCGAGGTCGCCCGGGGCCGCCTGCTCGTGCACGACCGGGTCGCCGGACGGGAGCGGCTCACCGCGGCGTGAACACGTGGGTCGCGCCCGAGTCGGTGACGACGTACTCGACTTCGGATTCGGCGAACCTGGTGTTGACCGGCACCGCCACCATCCCGGCAAGTTGAACGCCCCAGAACGCGAGCACCCATTCGAGGCCGTTCGGCAGCCGGATCGCGGCCCGGTCGCCGGGGGCGAGGCCCGCCTCCGTGAGACCGCCGGCGACCCGCGCCGCCCGGTCCCACAGCTCGCCGTAGCTCAGCCGCTCGCCCCCGACCTCGGCCACGGCGAGCGCGTCGCGGTCCCGCTCGACGCTCGCGCGGAGCATCTGCACGAGCGAGGCGGGGCGATCGGCGTAGCGCTTGATCCCGTCCTCGCCGCGCTCGACACCGCTCGTCTCGAATGGGTTGCGGTCGCTCAGCCTCGGCGCTCGGGGACTTGAAGGGCCTCGACCGCCTGGGTGAGCCGCTCGAGCGGCTCGGTGAGGTCCTCGCGGTCGGTCTTGTGCTCGAGCGCGATCCGGATCGCCGCGATCTCCCGGGCCAGGTACGCGGTGTCGGCGAGCTGCCGGGCGTTGACCTCGCGGTCACGCTCGATCTCCGCCCGCTCGCGGTCGGCCTGCCGGTTCTGAGCCAGCAGGATCAGCGGCGCGGCGTACGCCGCCTGGGTCGAGAACACCAGGTTGAGCAGGATGAACGGGTACGGGTCCCAGGCGTTGATGACCCCGATCCCGTTGAGCGCGATCCACAGCGCGACGACGATCGTCTGGATCGCCAGGTAGCGCCCGGTGCCGAGGTAGCGCGCGAGACTCTCGGCGAAGCGCCCGAACGCATCGGGGTCGTAGACCGGGCCCCCGGGGGTCCCGCGCGGGTTGTCGAGATCAGAGCGGGCCATCTGCGGTCTCCAGCGTAACTCGCCAATCCCCCGGAAGAACGCGGTCGAGCACGTCGTCGATCGTGACCGCGCCGACGAGCCGGCCGACGTCGTCGGTGACCGCCACCGCGACCGTGTTGTAGGCGGCCAGCCGGGCTGCCACCTCGCGGTCTGAGGCGTTGACCGAGACCGGCTCGGTCTCGTCCACGCAGCGGCCGAGCGGCTTGCTCGGCGCCTCGCGCAGCAGCCGCTGGATCCCGACCATCCCGACGTAGCGGCCGGTTGGGGTCTCGAGCGGCGGATGGCTGACGAACACCTGGGCGGCGAGCGGCACCGGCAGGTCCGGGTCACGCAGGCGCGCGAGCGCGTCGGCGACCGTCGAGGTCGGCCCGACGATCACCGGCTCCGGGGTCATCAGGCCGCCGGCGGTGTCGGGGTCGTACGACAGCAGCCGGCGGACCGGGGCCGCCTCCTCGGGGTCCATGTGGCCGAGCAGCTCGGCCTGGCGGCTGGCCGGGAACTCGGCCAGCAGGTCAGCGGCGTCGTCGGCCTCCATCTCGTCGAGCACGCGAGCCAGGCGGGTCCCGTCGAGCTCGGCCACGAGCCGCACCTGATCCTCCTCGGAGAGCTCCTCGAGCAGGTCGGCGAGCCGGTCGTCCTCGAGCGCCTCCGCGAGCACGCGCCGGCGGCTGAGCGGCAGCCGCCGCAGCGCGGCCGCCATCTCCGCGGGGTGCAGCCCGCCGAGCGTCGCCGCCTCGCGGTCGAGCGGGCGGTCGTAGGCGAACAGCTCGCTGGCCTCGCTCCAATCGACGACGTCGGGCGGGCGGCGGAGCCCCGGGACACGCCGGTGATGTCCGAGCGCGACCGTCGCCACCTCCCATGCGTACGGCTCGGGCGCCGGGGTGATCCCGATGTCGACCACCCGCTGTTTGCGCACATCGCGGCCGAACAGCTCGCCGGCGATCAGCCGCTCGCCCTCGCGCAGCTCGAACTGGCGGATGTTCACCGACCCGCGCCGCAACCGCACCCCGTCGGTCTCGATCTCTCCCACCCGGCCGGCGCCGAGGAACACCTTGCGGCGCTGCACGCCGACGACGAACCCGTTCACGCGCGGTGGCCGGCCGCCGAGGTCGATCACGACGTCGACGACACGCCCGACGTCGGCCCCGTCGGAGCTGACCAGCGGGAGGCGGGTGAGCCGGGAGACGTAGACGATTCGCTGCGACATGACCTTGTCAATCCTACGACCGCAGTGCGTCGTCGACGACCGCCACCGCCGTCACGTAAGCGAGGTGCGTGGCCACCGACGTCGCCAGCACCCGCGGCGGCCACCGCCACGGCGGCGGGGTGCGCCCGAGCAGCGGGAACATCGTGAATGTCATCGTCATCAGCACGGCGGCGAACACGGCGCTCGCCTCCGGCTCCTCGAGTCGTGTGCGCAGAAGGCCGTGCCCGAGCCCGAACGCCGATCCGTACGCCCACCGCAGCCCGAGCCCGAGCTCCTCCTCCTCCTTCGTGCTCACGTCGGCGAGGTGCAGGATGCTCGCCACGATCTGGCCCGGGACGGGGCCGTCGTCGTAGTCGAGATGACGCCGCGTGTGGCGGATCCGGTGCTCGAGCCGGTAGGCCGCGGTCATCGTCGCGGTCCCGGCGGCGCCGGCGAGGATGCTGCGCAGCGGCCACGGGACGCTCATCGCACGCACGCTACCCGGCGCAAGGCGGCGTTTGCCGCGCGCATGCCCGGGGCACCACTGGACGCAGATGCCCGAGCACCGCTTCTCACTCGGCGCCGAGAGCGTCGACGGCGAGTTCCGCCGCCAGGAGAGCCGCTTCCGCGACCGCGTGTCCGCCGACGGGTCGACCGAGTTCCCTCCCGAGCCGGGGCGCTATCGCCTGTACGTCTCGTGGGCCTGCCCGTGGGCGCACCGGACGATCATCGCCCGGCGGCTGGCCGGCCTCGAGGATGCGCTCCCGGTCTCGGCCGTTGACCCGATCCGCGACGAGCGCGGGTGGGAGTTCACCGGCGGCGAGTACGTCGACCCGGTGAACGGCTGGCGGTATCTGAGCGAGGCCTACGTGGCCACGGATCCCGGGTACGAGGGCCGCCACAGCGTCCCGGTGCTGTGGGACACCGAGACGCGGCGGATCGTCAACAACGAGTCCGGCGACATCATGCGGATGTTCAGCGAGGGCTTCGCGCCGCTGGCGGCCAAGACGCGCCGACCTCGTCCCCGCCGAGCTGCGCGCCGAGATCGACACGCTCAACGACCGTATCTACGAATCGATCAACAACGCGGTGTACAAGGCCGGGTTCGCGTCCCGCCAGGACAGCTACGAGCGCGAGGCGCGCGGGGTGTTCGCGCTGCTCGACGAGCTCGACGATCGCCTCGGCTCGACCCGGTTCCTGTTTGGTCCGCGCCCCGTGGAGACGGACTGGCGGCTGTTCACGACGCTCGTGCGCTTCGACGCCGTCTACGCCATCCACTTCAAGCTGTCGCTGCGGCGGATCGTCGACTACGCGAACCTGTGGCCCTATCTCCGCGACCTCTACCAGCAGCCCGGGATCGCCGGCACGGTCCGCTTCGACGAGATCCGTCGCCACTACTACTGCACTCACCCGATGATCAACCCGACCGGGATCATCGCCCTGCGGCCCGCGGCGGACTTCACCGAGCCGCCCCGCCGCGAGCGGCTGGGACGCGCCCGGGCCGCTTGAGCTCGGTCGAGCTGCTGCTCGGCCGCGCGGGCGAGGATCCCGCGGTTGAGCTCGCGCTCGCCGAGGCGCTCCTGGCCGAAGTGGCCGCCGGGGCGCCGCGGCCCTACCGTGCGCTGCTACCGGCCGCTGCCGACCGTCGCCTTCGGGCGCCAGGACACTTTCCTGCCCGGCTTCGGCGAGGCGGCCGCCGCTGCCCGCCGACACGGTTTCACGCCCGCCGTGCGCGCCGCCGGCGGCCACGCCGCGGCCTACGACGAGGGCTCCCTCGTCATCGACGAGCTGCACCCCGCCGAGCAATGGCTCGAGGGCATCCAGGAGCGGTTTGCCGCCGAGGCCGAGCGCCACGCGGCGGCGCTGCGCGGACTCGGCGTCGATGCGCGGATCGGCGAGCTCCCGGGCGAGTACTGCCCCGGGCCGTTCACCGTCAACGCGCGCGGGGCGGTCAAGCTCGCCGGCAGCGCCCAGCGATTGCGGCGCGGGGCCTCGCTGCTCGCGACGCTGGTGATCGTCGATGGCTCGGCCCGGCTACGCACCGTGCTCGACGACGTGTACGGCGCGCTCGGGCTCGACTGGGATCCGCGCACGGTCGGAGCCGTGGCCGACGAGCTCCCCGGCGTGTCCGTCGATGCCGTCGAGGCCGCGCTTCTCGCCGGATACCCGCGGCGCGGCCCGGGCGCGCTCGGCGAGCCGGCGCTCGCCGCCGCGCGAGGCGCTCTGGCCCGGTACGTCGTGGCGGCGGGCTGAGCGCCCGGGCGCGCCGGCGTGCGATCGACGCGGACTCGCCAGCTAACTTAGGTCCGGATGCCGGGCGCCGCCGAACCAAGCCGCCGCGACGACGGCATCCGTGGGCGGCTCGTGCTGCTGCTCGCGATCGTGACCGGCGCCGCCGCGGCCAATCTCTACTACGCCCAGCCGCTGCTCCACACGCTGGCCCGGGCGTTCGGCGTCTCGGGCGCCACGGCCGGGCTGCTCGTGACGATCTCCCAGATCGGGTACGTGCTCGGGCTCGCCTTCCTCGTGCCGCTCGGCGACCTGCTCGAGCGCCGCTCGGCTGATCTGCGCGACGCTGCTCGTCGACGCGGCCGCCCAGGTGGTCGCCGCCGTCGCCCCGAGCTTCACCGTGTTCGCGCTGACGCTGACGATCGTCGGGATCGGGTCGGTCGTCGCCCAGGTGATCGTCCCGATGGCGTCCTCGCTCGCCGCCGAGTCCGAGCGCGGCCGGGTCGTCGGCAGCGTGATGAGCGGCCTGTTGATCGGGATCCTGCTCGCGCGGACCGTGAGCGGGTTGGTGGCCGCCGCGTTCGGCTGGCGGACCGTGTTCGCCGTCGCCGCGGCGGTGATGCTGCTGCTCGCGGTGATCCTCTGGCGGGCGCTGCCGGTCGTCGAGCCGACCGAGGAGCTCCCATACGGACGGCTCCTCGCGTCGGTCGTGTCGCTGATTCGCGAGGAGCGCGTGCTGCGCCAGCGGATGGCCCTCGGTGCGGTCGCCTTCGGATGCTTCAGCGTCCTGTGGACCTCGCTCGCGTTCCTGCTCTCCGGCCCGCACTACGACTACGGCAGCGCGGCGATCGGTCTGTTCGGCCTGGCCGGCCTGGCGGGGGCGACGATCGCGCCCGGTCTCCGGCCGGCTGGCCGACAGCGGCCGCGGCCGACTCGCGGCGACGCTGGCGATCGTGATCCTGCTCGCGAGCTGGGGCCTGCTGGCGCTCGGCGCGACGTCGCTGGTCGCGCTCGTCGCCGGGATCGTCGCGCTCGACCTCGGCGTCCAGGCGCTCCACATCTCCAACCAGAGCACGATCTACGCGCTGCGCCCCGAGGCCCGGAGCCGCCTCACCACCGCCTACATGGTCTCGAACTTCACCGGCGGCGCGATCCTCTCGGCGCTGACCTCGACCCTGTACGCGTCGGCCGGCTGGGGCGCCGTGTGCGTGCTCGGCGGCGGGGTGTCGGCGCTCGGCCTCGTGGTGTGGCTGGTGACGGAGCGCTCGGCGCCGCTCACGCCTGCCAGCGCGCCGGGCGCCAGCGGCACATGACCGCGTCCAGCGACTCCATCGGCAGCGGCTCGGGCAGCGGCGCCGACGGTCCCACCTCGGCCCGCATCCCGTCGAGCATGATCCCGAGGTAGCGGCGCCACAGGTCCTCGCGCTCGGGCGTGGTGATATCGGCCACCGAGGCGAGCATCATCTGCATCAGCGGCAGGTCGGAGGCGGCAAAGTCGGCGCGCAGCCGGCCGGCGGCCTGGGCGCGGCGGACGAGCTCCTCGACCCTCGGCCGCATCGTCTGCCGGATCTGCGTGACCCGCTCGCGGCCCTCCGACGTGCCGAGCAGGACCTCCTTGAACCCGCGGTCGGCCGCCTGCAGCGTGGCCACCCGGGTGAGGAAGCCGGTGAGCGCCTCCCACGGGTCCTCGACCGCCAGCGCCGCGTCGGCCAGCTCGACGATCTCGATCACCCGCTGCTCGAACAGGGCGTCGATCAGCTCGTCGCGCGAGCGGAACCGTCGGTACGCGGTGCCCACGCCGAGCCCGGCGGCGGCGGCGATGTCGTCGAGCGTCACCGCCAGCCCGCGCTCGGCGAACAGCACCCGGGCGGCTTCGAGGATCCGCTGCCGGTTGCGCTCGGCGTCGCGTCGCAGTGGCCGCTCCGTCGTTGACATCGCCTTCACTGTATCGCGAAACCGGAGACCGGAACTCCGGATCTGCTAGGTTGCCGATCATAAGTTGAGGTCGAATCTCCGGTTTTCTGGGAGTCATCCGATGCCCAATCCCCACCACGAGCGCCGCTGGCTGATCCTGGCCTTCCTCGGGGTCGCACAGCTGATGGTCGTGCTCGACGCCACGATCGTGAACATCGCCCTCCCCTCGGCCCAGAAGGCGCTGCACTTCTCCAACGCCGACCGGCAGTGGGTGGTGACGGCCTACGCGCTCGCGTTCGGCTCGCTGCTGCTGCTCGGCGGCCGCATCTCCGACCTGTTCGGCCGCAAGTGGACGTTTGTCGGCGGCCTGGTCGGGTTCGCCGTTGCCTCCGCCCTCGGCGGCGCGGCGCCCGTCGTTCGGCGTGTTGATCGCCGCCCGGGCCGTGCAGGGCGCGTTCGGAGCGATGCTGGCACCGGCCGCCCTGTCGCTGTTGGCCACGACGTTCACCGATCCCGCTGAGCGCGGCAAGGCGTTCGGCGTCTACGGCGCGCTGGCCGGGAGCGGCGCCGCGGTCGGCCTGATCCTCGGCGGGGCGCTGACCCAGTACCTGAACTGGCGCTGGTGCCTGTACGTCAACCTGCTGTTCGCCGGGATCGGGGTCAGCGGCGCGCTGGCACTGCTGCACAACATCCGCCCCGAGCACCGCCCGCGCCCCGACCTGCCGGGCACGCTGCTCGGGTCGGCGGGACTGTTCGCGCTCGTCTACGGGTTCTCGCACGCCGACACGACGAGCTGGACGAACACCGTGACGCTGACGATGCTGATAGCCGCCGTCGTGCTGCTCGTCACGTTCGTTGTCGTCGAGACCCGCGTCAAGCAGCCGTTGCTTCCGCTCCACATCGTCATGCACCGCAACCGGGGCGGCTCGTACCTGGCGATCGCGATGACCTCGATCGCGATCTTCGCCGTGTTCCTGTTCCTCACCTACTACCTGCAGCAGAACCTCGGCTTCTCGCCGGTGCTCGCCGGTGTCGCGTTCCTGCCGATGGTGGTCTGCATCATGTTCACCTCGATCACGGCCAACGTGAAGCTGATCCCGCGGTTCGGCGCCAAGCCGCTCATTCCCACCGGAATGCTGCTGCGGGTGCGCCGGGATCCTGTATCTCACCGGGCTCGGACCGCACTCGAGCTACGCCGGCCACGCCCTCCCCTCGCTGCTCGTGATGGGCCTCGGCTTCGGGCTCATCTTCGCGCCGTCGATCAACACAGCCACGCTCGGGGTGGAGACCGCCGACAGCGGCGTCGCCTCGGCCATGGTCAGCGTCTCCCAGCAGGTCGGCGGGTCGGTCGGGACGGCGCTGCTGTCGACGATCGCAGTCACCGCGAGCCGCAGTTACGCGACCTCGCACCACCCGAGCCCGGGCCTCGGGGCCCAGGCGGCGGTGCACGGCTACACGTCGGCGTTCATGGTGTCGGCAATCGTGTTCGTCGTCGGGGCCGTGCTGTGCGGGCTCCTGCTGCAGCCGAAGTCGCAGGCGCCGGCCGTGGTCGGCGAGCCGGCGCTCACTGCGTAGGGCGTGTGCGCCGGGCGCTCACCGCGCGCCCGGCGCCCGTGTCAGGAGTGGCCCGCGATCGCATGCGGCACGTACGGCTCCTCCAGCCCGGCGATCTCCTCGTCGCCGAGCGACAGCTGCTCAGCGGCCAGTGCGTCCTCAAGGTGGCCGAGCTTCGTGGCGCCGACGATCGGGGCGGTGACGGCGGGCTTGTGCAACAGCCACGCGAGGGCGACCTGCGCCGTCGGCACGCCACGCGCCGAGGCGATCTCGGCGGCCCGGTCGACGACCCGGAAGTCGACCTCCGGCGTGTACAGCGCCTCGCCGAACGCGTCGGTCCTCGACCGCGTCGTCAGCCGCTCGCCCTCGCGCGTGCGGTTGCCGGCCAGCAGTCCGCGAGCCAGCGGGCTCCACGGGATCAGCCCGACCCCCTGGTCGAGGCATTGCGGGATCATCTCGCGCTCCTCCTCGCGATACACGAGGTTGTAGTGGTTCTGCATCGAGATGAACGGCGTCACCGCGCTCGCCTGCGCCTTGGCGAACTGCCACGCGAACATGCTGCTCGCGCCGATGTAGCGCGCCTTGCCGGCGCGGACGACGTCGTGGAGCGCCGACATCGTCTCGTCGATCGGCGTGCGCGGGTCCCAGCGGTGGATCTGGTAGAGGTCGACGTAGTCGAGCTCTAGCCGCGCGAGCGACGCATCGATCGAGGCCATGATGTGCTTGCGCGACAGTCCCCGGCCGTTCTCCCCCGGCATCGTCTGGCCGTGGACCTTGGTGGCGACGACGTACTCCTCGCGCATCCCGAACAGTCTGCGCAGCAGCCGGCCGGTGATCACCTCGCTCTTGCCGCCGTTGTAGACGTCGGCCGTGTCGAAGAACGTGATCCCTCCCTCGACCGCCCGCCGGACGATCGGCTCGGCGTCGCGCTCGCCGAGCGCCCATTCGCGGCTCTCGTGCTCGCCGTAGCTCATCATCCCGAGACAGATCCGGGAGACCCGCAGGCCGGTGCTGCCGAGGTTGACGTACTTCATGTCGATGGTCTCCTTCGTATCGTTTCCGTGACGGTCATACCCAGGCGCCGGCGATCATCGTGCCGCGCGCGTGCAGGTCGTCGTCCAGGACCACGAGGTCTGCGTCGAGGCCGGGGGCGATCGACCCCTTGCGCGCCTCCAGGCCGAGCAGCCGGGCCGGGTTCGTCGACGCCAGCGCGACCGCGTCCTGCACCTCAAGCCCGAGCCAGCTGACCGCGTTCGCCACCGCGGTGTCCATCGTCAGCGTGCTGCCGGCCAGCCCCTCCGAGCCGGCCAGCCTGGCCCGTCCGCCGGCCACGTCGACGGCTCGCGCCCCGAGCCGGTAGCGGCCGTCGGGCATCCCCGCCGCGGCGATCGCGTCGGTGACGAGCCGGATCCCGGCGGGCGTCTTGGCGCGCAGCGCAATCCGCATCGCGGCCGGATCGACGTGCCGGCCGTCGCAGATCAGCTCGCAGTTCAACGCGGAGTGCTCGAGCGCCGCCCCGACCGCCCCGACCGCCCGGTGGTGAAACGGCGCCATCGCGTTGAACAGGTGGGTGACCGAGCGCGCCCCCGCCTGCACCGCGGCCGTCGTCTGCGCGTAGTCCGCATCGGTGTGGCCGAGCGACACGACCACGCCGGCGCCGGACAGCAGGCGAATGAGCTCGTGGGCCCCCGGGAGCTCAGGGGCCAGGGTCATCATTCGCACGCCGGCGTGCAGGCGCGGGTCCGGCGCCCGGCCGGGCACGAGGAACATCGCGGGGTCGAGCGCGCCCGGGCGAACCGGGCTGAGGTAGGGGCCTTCGAGGTGGGCCCCGAGGATGGCCGCGCCCCCGGGACGCTCGCGCGCTGACGCAATCGCGGTCAAAGCGGTGCGGAGCTCGGCCGCCGGCGCGGGCACGAGCGTGGGCAGCAGCGCCGTGGTCCCGTGCCCGGCGTGGAAGCCGGCCATCGCCGCGATCTCCTCCGGGTCGGCCGTGTTGCACTGGGCCCCACCGCCGCCGTGGACGTGGGTGTCGATGAATCCGGGCGCCAGCCAGCGATCGCCGAGATCGTGTGCGCCGGCGCTCTTCTCGGAGCGCGTGCCGGCGATCACCCCGTCGCGGACGACCACCTCGCCCGCCACCACGCCGTCGGCCGTGATGATCCGCTCGCTGGCCAGCCGTAGCTCAGGCGGTGTGCTCACCGCCCGGATTAAGTCAGAGTCAGCCGCAGTGGCGGACGTATCGGCAGGCCACGATCGCCGGCTGCTCGACCGGGTGCCCGGCCACGATCGACCAGGCCAGGCGGATCAGCTGGGCGTGCGTCCACTCCAGCGGCGTGGCCGAGAACGTGGGCGTGCCGGGCGGGAAGCCGGGGCGGCCGGAGGGCGGGTATTGATCCCAGACCTGCTCCGGGAGCATCCCGCCGTCGTTGGCGGCGGCGGCCATCGCCGCGAGCTGGGTGGAGGCGGGCTGTCCGGCGGCCAGCTCGTATTCGCCGCGCTCGCCGGCGAAGATCGGCCACAGCCGTCCGATCGTCGTCCGGCTGCCGGGCGGGAAGCCGACGTTCCACGGCGCCCCGGTGCGCTGCTCGCCGTAGCCGTCGCCCGTGTACCGATGCCAGAAGGTCCCGTTCGGCGTCGTGTACGACAGCTGCCGGTCGACCACCGGGATCGTGCTGAGGATGTTCGGATCGTCCGGGGCCTTGACGCCGAGCCGGACCATCTCCAGGAAGCTCGGGTCGACAACCTTGCGCTGATCGATCGCCGCCGGGCCGCTGTCGCCGATGTCGTACGTGGTGGCGGCGTTCGGGTTGCCGTCCTTGGTCAGGCGCAGGTAGTACGTGCCCGTGCCGTACGGCCCGGTCGTGGTGAGCGTCCAGTTGTCGATGTTCGCCTGCCAGGCGTCCGCCAGCGCCAGGTAGCGGCCGGCGTCGGCGCTGTCGCCGTTCTTGGCGGCGATGTCGGCCGCGCACACGAGCCCGGCGATCTCGGCGGCGATCGTGGCCGGCGAGTAGCCGGACTGGTTCTCCCAGCGCTCCTGCGGCGTGTACGGGGCCGAGTGCCCCTGGTCGTCGTGCCAGCCGGCGATGAAGTCGGCGGCTCGCTTGACGTGCGCGAAGGTGGCGGGGTCGGTGGCGCCGAGCTGGTCGGCGAGGATGATCGGATCGGCCACCTCGTCGAGCTGCAGGTTGGTCCACACCGGCGTGCCGGTCACGTCGGAGTTCTGCGGAAACGAGCCGTCTGGCTTCTGCTGACGGTCGAACAGGAAGGACAACGCCCGCTGCGCCCCCGCCCGGTCGCCGTCGGCGATCAGCGCCGTGGCGATCTCGTACAGGTCGCGGGACCACACCAGGTGGTACGGCCCGCTCGGGTTCTGCAGGCCGGTGCCCCACGCCCACGGCATCGTCGGCGAGGCCACGTAGGCGCCCGCGAACGTCTTGTCCTCACTGGCCGCGAGGACCATCTCGGAGACCGCGTACTCGGCCCGTTCGGTCGCCGTCACCAGGCTGCTCGGCGCTCCCTTGAGCGAGGCGAGATAGGCGTGCCAGCCCGCCTCGTATGAGCGCTGCAGCGCGTGGAATCCGGCGGCCAGCGACGTCTGGGCGACCGCCAGCGCACCGGCCCCGCGGGCGAACCCGAGCGCCAGGGTCATCCACTGGCGCGTCGTCCCGTTGAGCGTGGTCTGCCCGGTTTCGACGACGTTGCCGTCCGGGGCCGAGGTGTAGTGGTGGAGCAGCCTGAAGTGCCGGCTGAGGTCGATCCAGCCGTCACTGGACCCCAGATAGCCGCACGACGTCCGCCTCAGCGCCGGCTGGGCGACGATCGCACTCGAGAGCTTGCCGTCGGTGGTCACGAGGTGCCCGCCCGAGCACGTCCCGGTGTCGTGGTTGCCGTTGTTGTCGAGCGCCGGGTCGGCCAGCGCGTACAGGTGGTAGGGGCGGCCAGTGAGCGACTGAAACACGACACGCAGGACCACCGAGGAGCGAGCCGGGTCGGTCACGTAGGTCTTGGTCAGGCGCCAGCGGTGCTGGACATCGGTGTTCACCTGCCGGTAGACGAGGCTGCGACCGTCGACGCGGACGGTCTGCTGTCCGGTCGAGTCCCGCTCGCGCTCGGCGAAGCTGTGACCGTCGGTGACCACGAACTGCAGGTCACGGAAGCTCGGCGTGTCGAGCCGCGGGAAGTAGACCTCGGTCAGCTCGCCGCCCTCGAGCGTGTACCAGACCTTGCTGGCCCGGGTGTGCGAGGTGCCGAACCCGTGCTTGTCGGCCGGCGTCCACGTCGTCGGCTGGCCCGGCGCCCCAGGGGCGACGCCGTGCGACTGGCCGTGGGCGGAGGAGGCCGTCGCGGTCATCGCGAATGCCACGGCGGCGGGAGCCAGCAGGTGACGGAGACGCATGCTGAGCGCTCATTTCCCCGAAGCCCTCCAGTCCGAAACACGGTGGATGCTAGGTTGCGTCAGATGGCGGACATCGGCGTATCGACACCGCGGCGTGACTCCGAACCGAAGGTCCGCGGGTCCGCACGCTTCGGCGCCGACCTCCCCGTCCCGGCGCTGCTCCACGCGCGGCTCGTCCTCGCCCACGAGGCACACGCGCTGATCACCGCGATTCGCACCGACGATGCTCGTGCCGTGCCCGGCGTCCGCGCCGTGCTCACCGCCGCGGACCTTCCGCTCGTGGCCAGCGGCAAGGGCCGGGAGTACGAGCCGCTCGCCCGCGAGGAGGTCATGTACGCCGGCCAGCCGGTCGCGCTCGTGGTCGCCGACACCGAGGCGCAGGCCGAGGATGGCGCCGAGCGCGTCGAGGTCGATCTCGACGAGCTCGAGCCCGTGCTCGACCTCGAGGCCGCCGTCCGGCCCGGGGCGGCGAAGGCGCGGGTCGTCGCCAAGGACGAGGGCGAGGGGTCCGACCTCGGCGACGCTCACGCGGCAGTCGCCGCCGGCGGGATCGAGGACGAGGAGCTGTCCGACAACGTGCTCGGCACCGCCCGGCTCGTCAGGCGGCGACGTCGACGCCGCGCTCGCTGCCAGCCACGCCGTTGTGCGCGGCCGGTTCCGCACTCCGTGGATGTACCAGGGCTACCTCGAGCCCCAGAACGCGACGGCGATCGTCGAGCCCGACGGCCAGCTGCTCGTCTACACCTCCACCCAGGCGCCGTTCTCCACGCGCGACTCGCTGTGCGAGCTGTACGGCCTGAGCGCCGACCAGGTCCGGGTCAAGGGCACGACGCTCGGCGGCGCGTTCGGCGGCAAGATCATGCTGCTGGACCCGCTCGTCGCCGGCGCCGCGCTCGCTCTGCGCCGCTCGGTCCGGCTCGAGCTCACGCGCAGCGAGGACATCGCAGCGACCAACCCCGCCGGCGCCGAGCTGCTCGAGATCGAGTTGGGCGCCACGCGCGACGGCCACCTCACGGGGATCCGCTCCCGCGTCACCGTCGACCGCGGCTCGACCGAGGACTACGGCGTCGAGTCGATCGCCGCGCTGCTGTCGGCCGGCCCGTACCGGTGGGACGCCCACGAGCTGACCGCGCTCGGCGTCACCACCAACCGCGTCACCTTCGGCGCCTACCGCGCGCCGACCGCTCCTCCGGCGGCGTTCGCGGTCGAGTCGCTGATCGACGAGCTGGCGCGCGAGCTCAACCTCGACCCGCTCGAGCTGCGCCTGCGCAACGTCACCGTCGAGGGCGACGCGACAGTCGCCGGCCAGACGCTGCCCGTGTTCGGCGCCCGCGACTGCCTCGAGCGCCTGCGCGACCACGAGCTGTGGAGCCGCCGCGACTCGCTCCCCGCCGACGAGGGCATCGGCGTCGCGATCGGCTGGTGGCCGGGCGGCTACGAGCCCGCCGCGGCCGCCTGCCGGCTCGACGCCGACGGGCGCCTGACGATCGTCACCGGCGCCGCCGACATGAGCGGCGTGGAGAGCGGGTTCGCGTCGATCGCGGCGGCCGCGTTCGGCGTCGACCTCGACCAGGTGCGGGTCGTCAACGCCGACACGTCAAGCGCCCCGTACGCGGGCACGAGCGGCGGCAGCAAGGTGACCTACACCGTCGGGCGCGCGGTCCAGAAGGCGGCGATCGAGGCCCGCGAGCGGCTGCTCGAGGTGGCCGCCGAGGAGCTCGAGATCGCGGCCTCGGACCTCGAGATCGTCGACGGCGAGGTCCGCCCTGTCGGCGTCCCGGCCAAGGCGATGCCGATCCGGGAGCTGGCCGGCAAGGTGCTGCGCTTCGGCGGACCGTACGCGCCGGTCGAGGGTCACGGCCGCGTCGCCCAGCCGACCGCGCCCCAGTCCGCCGCTCACCTCTCGCATGTGCGGGTCGATCCCCACACCGGGGCCGTCACCGTGCTCGGCCACGTCGTCGCCCAGGACGTCGGGCGCGCGCTCAACCCGGCGCTGGTCGAGGGCCAGATGCAGGGCGGCACGACCCAGGGACTCGGGTGGGCGCTGCTCGAGGCGATCCTCCACGACGAGCACGGCCAGCTGGCGACCGGCACATTCGTCGACTACGCGATGCCGAGCGCGGAGTTCGTTCCGGCGATCCAGACCGAGATCGTCGAGGTGCCCGCCCCCGAGGGGCCGTTCGGCGCCAAGGGCGTCGGCGAGGCCCCTGTCGTCGGCGTGGCCGGCGCGGTGGCCAACGCGATCGCCGCCGCCACGGGCGGGGTCCGCCTGCGCGAGCTGCCGATGACGGCCGAGCGCGTGTGGCGCGGGCTGTCCGGCAATGGCGCCGGTCAGTAGTAGTCGTCGACCTTGAAGCCCCAGCGGGCGGTGTCCGAGCCCGGGGAGATCGTGACCTGGTAGAGGCCGGGGCCGGAGGCGATCGTGGCCACCTTGTGCGATCCCTCGCCGAGGCTGAAGTGGGTCACGGTCTGGTGCGTGGTGACGTCGGTGACCGTCGCGCTCGGGCCCGAGCACACGAAGATCCACGTGCACTCGCCCTGGTAGCTCATGTCGGTGATCACGTTCCAGCGGTTGCCGCGGATCTCGAACACGACGGAGCTGCCCTTGCCCTCGCCCGAGCCGCTCGTCAGCGCGCGCAAGCGCGGCACCTCGGCGACGTCGACCTTGATCGCCGAGCCGACGGGCCGGCGGACCCCGGCGCGCGGTGATTGGCGCACCACCGTGCCCGGGCTCGTTCCCGGCGCCGGGACCCGGGTAACGGTGGCGCGGAGCTTCTTTCGCCCGAGCGCTGACTTCGCGTCGGTGAGGCTGCGGCGCACGAGCTGCGGCACGGGGACCGGCGGCGGGCCCGCGCTGAGCGTGACCGTGACGGGCGTGCCGGTCGTGACCCGGACGCCGCGCACCGGGCTCTGGGCGATGGCGGTGCCCTTCGGCGCCGAGCTGTAGCGGCTGTTGAACACGGGCGTGAAGTCGAGGCGGTGGGCCCGGGCGGCGATCCGGCCGCGGCTCATGCCGTGGAGGTTGGGCACGATCAGGTGCCCGGGCGCAAGCGCAATCGCGCCGGCGCCCATCGCCGCGGCGATCAGCACGACGCACGCGACGAGCGCGACCCGGCGCCGCCGGGCGGCCGGGTTGAGGTTGCGGCGGGGCGACATCGGCTCGCCGAAGACGGTGGGGTCGGGCCGGCGCGTGGAGGACGTGGGCGCGGTCAGCGGCTTCGTGCGGGCGGGCGCGGCGCGCGACGGGCGGACGACAGTCGCCACGCCGCCCCCGGTGCCGGCCGGGGTCGCGTCGTGGTCGTGCTGGACGTCCGGCGTGCGGCGCGAATCCGGTGCGTGCCGCGCCCGGGCGAGTGCGTCGGCGAGCGCGAGACCGTTGGCGTAGCGCTCGAACGGATCCTTGGCCAGCGCCCGCCTGGTGATCGCGACCAGCGCCGGCGGAGTGCCCGCGGGCAGCGAGGGCGGCTCGTCGTGGACGTGGCGCAGCGCGAGCTCGACCGGCGAGCTGCCGTCGAACGGCGGGTGACCGGCGAGCATCTCGTACAGAACGATCCCGACGCCGTACACGTCGGTGGCCGGCGTCGTCGCCTGGCCGCGTGACTGCTCGGGGGCCATGTACCGCGGCGTGCCGGCGATCGTGGCGGCGCCATCGCTCGAGCCTTCGGCGAGATGAGCGACGCCGAAGTCGCCGACCTTGATCCGCCCGTCGCGTGAGATCAGGACGTTGGCCGGCTTGACGTCGCGATGGACGACGCGTTGGGCGTGCGCCTTGGAGAGCGCCCGCGCCAGCTGCTCGGCGACATCGCGGGCCTCCTCGGCGGTGAGCCGGCGGCGGCGCAGGCGCGCGGCGAGGCTCTCGCCCTCGACCAGCTCGGCCACGTAGTAGAGCCCCTCGGGCGCCGAGCCGACGTCGAAGATCTGCACGATGCCCGGGTCGCTGACCGAGGCGAGCAGCTGCGCCTCGCGCTCGAACGTCCGCACCCAGTCGGGATCCTCCGCCCACCACGGCTTGATCACCTTGACCGCCACCGGCCGGGCGAGCCGCCTGTCCCGGCCTCGGTAGACACGACCGAACGTGCCCTCGCCGATCACCGCGTGCAGCTCGTAGCGCCCGTCGAGGGCGATTCCGGAGAGGTCAGGGGCGCGCGGCATCGAGGATTGGCGGGGTCGAGTGGCGGGTCGCGCACTCCCCGCCACGAGGGTAGCTGTCCGAGGCGCCGGCGCAAGGGGTTCGAACGGCGCTCAGGTTCGCTGTCGCGCTGAGGTCGCTGCCGCGCCCAACTCGGTGCCGCGGTCAGTTGGCTGCCGCGGCGATGAGCCGGTGGTGGCGCAGCTGGCCCGGCGGATCGCCGTGCAGCACCCAGGACCCGTCGGAGCGGCTGATCGCCCCCGACCGCACCAGGTCGCCGATCGCGGTCGTGACGGACGGCCGGTGCGCGCCCACCAGGTCGGCCAGGCGCTGGTGCGAGAGCGGCAGCGGGACGACGATCCCGTCGCGCCGCACCCGCCCCCAGCGCTCGGCCAGGTGCCAGAGCGTCAGCAGCAGCCGGTCGTCGACCCGCTGGTGGTGCGCGATCGCCAGCGACACGGCGAGCGCGTGCGCCCGCCGGGTGCCGCGCGCGAACAGCTCGACGCCGAGCTGCGGCCACGGCACGATCCGTGACACGAGCCCCTGGTCGAGCACCGCCAGTCGCGTCGTCTCGAGCACGGTCCAGCCGACCTCGGCGTGCACGTGCGATCCGTCGGGATCCCATCGCCAGGGCCGCAGTACGTCACCCTGCCCGAGCAGCTCGATGCACCGACGCCCGAGCACGTCCACCTCACGCGAGATAAGCCCGTCGATGATCAGGAACCCGCGGTGGTGGACGTCCGGCTCAACCGCGTTGACAGCGTCCCACGAGCCTTTGGTCAGCTGGCGCTCGCGGGTGATCGCCTCCCGCTGCGCGCGAGCGCGTTCGGACTCGTCGAGCAGCTCGGCCAGCTCGGGGTCGGCGTCGACGATGCTGATGATGTCACCGGGCATGGCGAGAGGGTGATCGATGGCGGACGGACCTGTGCGCGATCATACGTTGGCTATGAACATCGGTATCGGACTTCCCAACGCTGTCCGCGGCGTCGACCGGCGAGGCATCGTCGAGTGGGCCGCACGCGCTGAGCAGGCTGGATTCTCCTCCTTGGGGACCATCGACCGCATCACCTACCCAAACTACGAATCGCTGATCTCCCTGGCCGCCGCGGCCGCCGTGACCGAGCGCATCCGGCTCGTCACCGACATCCTGATCGCCCCCCTGCGCGCGAACACCGCCCTGCTCGCCAAGCAGGCCGCGACCATCGACAACCTGTCCGGCGGCCGGCTCACGCTTGGCCTTGCGGTCGGCGGGCGCGAGGACGACTACCAGCGCTCCGGCCTCGACTTCTCCACTCGCGGCAAGACATTCGAGCGCCAGCTCCAGGAGCTCACCGAGCTGTGGGCCGGAGACGAGGTCGGACCCGATCCGGCGAACGGCAAGCGGCCGGGGCTGCTGATCGGCGGCGGCTCGGAGATCGCGATGCGCCGGGCCGCCCGCTACGCCGACGGCTGGACGATGGGCGGCGGCACACCGGATCAGTTCGCTGAGGCCGTCAAGCGCCTGCGCGAATTGTGGAGCGAGGCCGGCCGCGAGGACGGGCCCCGCACGATGGTCCTGTTCTACTTCTCGCTGGGCGACGGCGCCGAGGAGACCGCGCGCCACAGCCTCGGCGACTACTACGCGTTCCTCGGCGACTACGCCCAGCAGGTCGTGAACTCGGCCGCCAAGGACGCGGACACGCTCAAGGGCTACCTGGCCGCGTTCGAGCAGGCGGGCGCCGACGAGGCGATCTGCTTCCCGGCCTCCGCCGACCCCGCGCAGGTCGAACTGCTGGCAGAAGCCGCCGGGCTGTAGTGCGAACACGACGAGCCGGTGCCGGCCCTCGCCTATGACCGGGTCGGGACCGGCCCGCCGCTCGTGTTGCTCCATCCCCTCGGCGCCGACCGCCACGTGTGGGAGCCGGTACTCCGGCTGCTCGCCCCCGAGCGCGAGTGCATCGCGGTCGATCTTCCGGGCTTCGGCGAGAGCCCGGTGACGGATGCTGGCGTCGAGCCGGCCGCGATCGCCCGGGCGGTACGCGCGTTGGTCGACGAGCTCGGCCTGTCCGATCCCCATCTGGCGGGCAACTCGCTCGGTGGATGGGTCGCGCTCGAGGCCGGGCTGGCCGGCTGGCCCGCGAGCGTCACCGCGATCGCGCCCGCCGGCCTGTGGCCGCGTCCGCTCGGGCCCAAGCCGCAGATCGCCCGGCGTCTCGCCCGAGCGTCGCGCCCTCTGCTCCGCGCCGCACTGCGCTCGCCGGGTCTGCGCTCCGCGGTCCTCCGGAGCTCAATGGCCCATCCTGAGCGGGTGCCCGCCGATGCCGCCGCCGGACTCGTCCTCGCCTATGCGGATGCGCCCGGGTTCACCGCGGCCAATCGCGCGATGCGCTCGGGCCAGTTCCTCGGGCTGGCGGACGTGACGGTCCCGATCACCCTCGTGTGGCCCGAGTTCGACCGCCTGATCGCGCGCCCGCGCACTGTTCCCGCCGGCGTGCGGCAGATCGAGCTGCCCGGCTGCGGGCACATGCCGATGTGGGACGACCCCGAGGCGGTGGCCACGGCGCTGCTTGAAGGGTCGGCGCGGGCGCCGTCCTCCGAAGCGGCGGCCTGAGCCTGGCGCGGCTGGCGGTCGGCGCCCACGCACCCGGCGCCTATAGTCACTGCGATGCGCCGCCGCCTGGCCGCAGGGGGAGTTGCCGCGCTGCTCGCCGCCGGGGCGGCGGGTGCGCTGGCGCTGCCCGGGTCCCACGGCGGGTCCGCGCGACGAGCGCCACGTCCGCACACCGCGCGTCCTCTGCTTCCGTGCCGCACCGAATTCACGCGCGTCATCGTGCGGTCGCGGCCACGCCCCACGTCAACGTCCTGCGCACGTTCGCCACGAGCGAGTCCCGCTGCCGCAAGGCGCCCCCGCCAGTCCCCGAGCATCCGATCACGCACCGCCGATGGGTGACCGGCGTCACGATCACCGAGTACTACCCCGCGCCGGAGCGGTGGTTCCCCGGACGCCGGATCCACGCGCCCGGCCTGCCCGGCCGCTACGCCGCGGACTTCCTCTACTCCGCCCGCGGGGTGGCGATGGAGGGCGACGGCGTCGATCGTCACGGTCGGCGGATCCACATCTCCGAGCTCGGCTCGACGGGCTGGGTCAACGCCCGCGGCCGTCCGACCGTCCCTGTGTGCCTCGGCAAGTGGACGAACGGCTTCCCGGTGTGGCTCGTCGGCGGCTGGCGCAACGCGACCGGCCAGGTGACGTTCCCGCTCGCCGCGGGCGGCTGGGCCAACGGCCGCGGGGGCCGGATCCACGACTACCGCGGCGTCGCGTTCTCCGCAGGCCCGTCGCTGCCGCTGAGCTACTACCACAGCATCGCCGTCGACCCACGGCTGATCCCACTCGGCAGTCGCGTGTACGTGCCCGCCTACCGCCATCTCGGCGGCGGCTGGTTCGTCGCCCGCGACACCGGCGGCGCGATCCGCGGGCGCCACATCGATGTCTATCGCCCGCCGCCGTCGGATCCGAGCGACGAGGGGCGATACATGACCGGTCGCCGGATCCTCGTGATCCCGCCCCGGTAGTCCTGGGAGGCCCCCGGGGGCGTCGCGGTCCGCACGCCGACACCAGAGCGTGTGGCCGGGCTTGCACGGGGTACCGTGGACAGGTGCCTCGGCTGCGGCTCACCTTCGATGACGGTCCGGATCCAGAGTGGACCCCGCGGCTGCTCGACGCGCTGAGCGCGCTCGGCGCCCGGGCCACGTTCTTCCCGATCGCCCCCCGCGCAGCCGCCGAGCCGGGGATCGTCGAGCGGATCCTGGCCGAGGGCCACGTCGTCGGGGTCCACTGCCACGAGCACGTCCGACACTCCGAGCGCTCCGCGGACGAGGTGCGGCACGACGGCGAGCGGGCGCTCGGGATGCTGCGCTCGCTCGGAGCCAGGCCGACGCTGTGGCGGACGCCATACGGCGATGTCGCGCCGTTCTCCGAGGAGGTTGCCGGCGAGCTGGGCCTACGGATCGTCGGCTGGACAGTCGACACCCACGACTGGCGCGGCGATCTGGCGGAAGAGATGTTCGACCTCGCCCGCCCGGGGCTCACCGACGGTGCCGTCGTGCTCGCCCACGACGGGATCGGCCCGGGCGCGCTGCGCTCGACGGCGCGGGAGACCGTCGCGTTCGTGCGGCTCGTGGGGGCGTACGCCGCGCGCCACAAGCTGGCGCTCGAGGCGCTGCCCCACGAGGCGCTGTCCCACGAGGCGCGGGCGCTCGAGGCGCGGGCGTGAGCACGGCCGGCGAGATCCAGCGGATGCCGCTTCCGGGACTGCAATCGGCCCTGGACACGATCGCCGCGAGCGCCGCCGAGCGCGACGCCGAACCCGTTCCGCCGTTCCCGGAGGCGCCGATCGCGGAGCTCGAGCGCTGTGGCGCCCTCGGCTTCAACGCCGTTCCGGGCACCCGGCGACCGGCGGCCGCCGCCGAGCTCTCGCTCGTGCGGAGCGTCGCCCGCGCCGACGGGTCGGTCGGACGGATCTTCGACGGACATCTCAACGCCGTCGAGCGGCTCGCGGTCCAGGGACCGGCCGGGCTCGTCCGCGCCGAGCTGCCCCGGTTCCAGTCAGGCGCGCTGCGTGGAGGCGTGTGGGGCGGCGATCCGATCGGCGGCGAAGGTCCGCCGGCCACGGTCGTGGCCGTCAACGACGGAGAGGTCCTGCGCGGGGTGAAGACGTTCTGTTCCGGCGCGGGGGGTCTGCATCGCGCGCTCGTGCTCGGCCGCCAGCCCGACGGCGGCCCGCCGGTGTCGGTGTGGATCGATCTCACCCACCGGCGAGTCGAGGTCGACGAGAGCTGGTACCGGGCGCACGGCCTGCGCGCCTCGGTCTCGCACCGCGTGGTGTTCCACGACGTTCCGGTACTCGCTCGGTTCGGCGAGCCCGGCGCGATCGCCGCCCAGCCCTGGTTCGGCCGCGACGCCCTGCGCACCGCCGCCAGCTGGGCCGGAATGGCCGACACGGCGGCTGAGGGAGCGCTCGAAGAGCTGGCCGCGCGCGCCAACCGCGGTGATCTCGAGCGCTTGGCCGCCGGGCGGATCCTCACCGCCCGGCGCAGCATCGACCTGTGGCTGGCGGCTGCCGCCCGGGCCATGGACGAGGCGTCCGCGGAGCTCGGAGCGGTGGCGATCCAGGCTCGGGTGGCGATCGCCGACGCTTGCCGCACGCTGCTCGACGAAGCCGCCCGGGCCTGCGGCTCGCGCCCGTTCGCGCGTGGCTCGGCGCTGGACCGGGCGCGCCGTGATCTCGAGCTGTTCCTTCTCCAGCACCGGCTGGACCCCTTGCTTGCCAGGGCCGGGGAGGCCGCCCTGGGAGAGCTCGTCCCATGAGCTGGATGACGCTGGCCGACTTCGAGGCCCGCTACCAAGCTGATCCCGACCCGTGGCGCTACACGGCCAGCCAGTACGAGCGCGACAAGTACGCGGCCACGCTCGAGGCGTGCGGCCCGGGTCCCTTCCGCCGCGCGCTCGAGCTCGGCAGCTCGATCGGCGTGTTCAGCGCCATGCTCGCCCCGCTCTGCGAGCGGGTGGTGACGATCGACGGCGCGGCCACCGCGGTCCAGAGCGCCCGCAAGCGACTGGCCGCGTGCCGGTCGGTCGACGTGCGCCTCGGCGAGATCCCCGATGCGCTTCCCGACGGTCCGTTCGACCTCGTGGTCGCCTCGGAGATCCTCTACTACCTCGCGCCCGAGCAGCTCGAGCGGACCCTCCGGGCCGTCGTCGACCGGATGCCCGCCGGTTCGCGGCTGGTGGCCGTCCACTGGCGGGCGCCCGGCCCCGAGCGGCCCTACGATGCCGATGGCGCCCATGGCGTTCTGCGGGCGACGCCCGGGCTCGAGCCGATCGAGACCGGCGGGAACGCCGACTACCTGCTCGACGTGCTGGAGCGCCGGTGAGCGGCACAGCGCGGGCCGGCCTCCCGTACGAGCTGCTGGTGATCGGGGGCGGCCCGGCCGGGTTCTCCGCCGTCGCGGCGTTCCGCGAGGCGGGCGGCGAGGGGCCGGTGGGGATCGTGACCGACGAGGCCCGGATGCCGTACCGGCGCCCGCCGCTGACCAAGGAGCTGCTGCGCGGCGAGGCCACAGAGCAGGAGCTGCCGCTGGCCGAGGAGGCGTGGCTGACCGAGCACGGGGTCGCGCTGATCGGCGGCCGGGCCACAGCGCTGGACCCCGCCGGCCATGCAGTGACGCTGTCCGGCGGCCGTGAGCTGGAGTACCGGTCCTGCCTGCTGGCCACCGGCGCCGAGCCGACCCGGCTGCCCGTGCCGGGCGCCGATGACCCCGCCGTCCGAGCCCTGCGGTCCCTCGACGACGTCCGGGAGCTGCTGGTCCGGCTGGGCGCCGGGGACCCGGTGGTCGTGATCGGCTCGGGCTTCATCGGCTGCGAGATCGCGGCCTCGCTGCGAATCCGCGGCCATTCCGTGACCATGGTCAGCGACGAGCCGGCGCCCAATCAGGTGCGGCTCGGGGAGCAGGCGGCTGCCGAGATCGCCGGCTGGCTGCGCTCCGACGGCGTCGAGCTGCTGCTCGGGCATGGCGTGGACAGCTTCGAGCGCACCGACGGGCGGATCGCGGTGACGGCGGGGCCCGACCGGGCGCGCGGCGCGGTGGCCGTGATGGCCACCGGCGTGAGCCCGCGGGCCGAGCTCGCCACCTGCGCCGGCGTCGAGCTGGCGGATGACTCCGCAGCGGTTCCCGTCGATGCCCGCATGCGCACGCGTACGCCGGGTCTGCTGGCCGCCGGCGACGTCTGTGTCGCGCTGAACTCAACTGCGCGACGCCCGATCCGCGTTGAGCACTGGGGCGACGCGCTCACCCAGGGCGGTGTGGCCGGCCGCACGGCGGCTGGGGCCGACGCGACGTGGTCGGAGGTGCCGGGTTTCTGGAGCACCATAGGCCGGCGGACGCTCAAGTACTCCGCCTGGGGAGACGGGTTCGACCAGCACCGATTCGAGCGCCACGACGCCGGCTTCACCGCCTGGTACGGGCGCGAGGGCCGAGTCGTCGGCGTGCTCGCCCATGAGGCCGACGAGGACTACGAGCGCGGTGGCAAGCTGATCGCCGAGGGGGCGCGATGGAGCTTCTGAGCGTCGTCGTCGTGCCCGCCCGCGACGAACAGGACGAGATCGCCGGGTGCCTGCGCGCCCTCGCCGCCCAGACCGTCGCGCCCTGGCAGGTCGTGGTGGTTGCCGACGCGTGCGCGGACCGGACGGCGTCGATCGCGGCCGAGACCGGCGTTGCCCTGGGGCTGCCGCTGACCGTGATCGAAGGCCCCGGTGCGGGCGCCGGAGCGGCGCGGCGGATGGGGATGGACACCGCCTGCGCACGCCTGCTGGAGGCCGGCTGCCCCGAGGGTCTGATCGCCTGCACAGACGCGGACTCCCGCCCGGCGGAGGACTGGCTCCACCGCCAGCTCGCCCATCTCGCCGCCGGCGCCCCGGTGGTCGCGGGGATCATCGAGCTCGACCGCGAGCAGGCCGCGGCGCTCCCCGGCTCCGTCCGGCGCCGGCGCTCGCGCGAGGCGCTGGCCCGGCTCGAGCGTGTCCGCCGGGGCGATCCCGGCGCGGGCCATCATCACTTCGCCGGGGCGTCGATTGGCGTGACCGCCGAGACCTACCGCTCAGTCGGAGGGATCGAGCCGGTGACCGCCCTCGAGGACGCCGCCTTCGCCGAGCGGCTCGCCGGGCATGGGATCCCGGTCGTGCGGGCCTCCGACGTGATCGTGCGGACCTCCGCCCGGGCGACCGGCCGAGCCCGACGCGGCCTGGCCGTCGATCTCGCCGTCTCGGCCTGGGCCGATCGCCGGCGGTACAAAGCCGAGCAGTTCTCGATCTCGACGCTGCGCGCGCTCAAGGGCAGCCGCGAGGTGACCGTCGTGGTGCCGACCAAGGAGTGCGCGGCCACGATCACCGGCGTGCTGGAGATCACCGTGCGCCGCCTGGCCGACGCGGGACTCGTCGACGAGCTGGTCGTGGTCGACGCCGGCTCGGTCGACGGGACCGCCGCGGCCGCAGCACCTGCGTGCGACCGGGTGCTCCAGCAGGACGACCTGCTCCCCTGGCTCGGGCCGGCCCGCGGCAAGGGCGACGCGATGTGGCGGGCGCTCCACTGCACCACCGGGGAAATCGTGTGCTTTCTCGACGGCGATACGACCGACCCCGACCCGCGCCATCTGCTCGGCCTGCTGGGGCCGCTGCTGACCGATGAGTCGATCCAGCTCGTCAAGGGCACTTTCGAGCGGCCCTTGCGCACCCCCGACGGCGACATCGCGCACGGGGGCGGCCGGGTCACGGAGCTGATGGCGCGCCCTCTGCTGAACCTCCATGTGCCGTTGCTCGCCGGCTTCACCCAGCCCCTGGCCGGCGAGTTCGCGGGCCGGCGCGGGCTGCTCGAGCAGCTCCCGTTCCCGGTCGGCTACGGCGTCGAGATCGCCCTCCTGATCGACGCCGTCCGCACCCGCGGGCTCGACAGCCTGGCCGAGTGCGATCTGGGGACGCGCCACAATCGCCACCAGCCTCTGCGCGAACTCGGCGAGATGGCCTACGCCGTCCTAGCCGCCGTGGAGCGCCGCCTCGACGGCCGGACCAGCCCGCTGGGCGGGCACTACCTGCGGCCGTGGAACGACATGCTCGTGACGGAGGTCCCGATCACGGAGCGGCCGCCGATCGCGGAGTTTCGGTCGGCCGGTCAGCCGGTTCCCGAGGAGCTGGCCCGAGAGGTCTGACTAGGCACACGCCGCCACCCGAACAGGAAGTCCCGGCTTTGTACGTTCGGACTTAAGAGATTGCCTGGAGTCCATCCTCAGCCGCCTCGAGGAAGCGGTCGACATCCGCCTCGGTGTGCGCGGCGGACAAGAACCAGTTGTGACGGGGATGGATGATCACCCCACGCTCGTGCATGGCGGCGCTGAAGGCGATCGCCTTGGCGAAGTCGCGGTCGCCGGGAAAGCTCACGTTCGGTATCTGGACGGGACCGCTCTGGTTGATGGGGACGCCCGCGTTCCGAGCTAGTTCATCGAGCCCACTCCGCAGCCGGTTGCCGACCCGCTCCATCGTTGCGACGGCGTCCTGTTCGCGGAGCGCCCAGATGGTCGCGACGGCGGCGGCCATCGGCACCGCCTGAAACCAGAACGATCCGGTGACGAAGATCCGCGTTGCTGCGTCGGCATAAGCGCCGCTGCCCAGGACGGCGGCGATCGGGTAGCCGTTGGCGATCGCCTTGCTCCAGGCGCTCAGGTCTGGATTGACGCCGAGCGGCTCCCAACTCCCGCCGTGGTTGAGCCGAAAGCCGGACCGGACCTCATCCAGCACGAGCGCCGCCCCGAGCTCGTCGCACAACTCGCGCAAACGCCGCGCGAACGCCGGGTCCACCTCCTCCTGATCAAGTCCGGCGTCGTGCTTGAACGGGGAGGCGATGATTGCGGCGATGTTGGCCGCCCCGGCCTCGTCGATCGCGCGCTCGACGCTCGCCGCATCGTTGAACCGGTAGTAATAGAGATTGGCCTGCTCCTCAGGAGCGACCCCGTCACGCCGGAAGTTGGCCCACGGGGCCGAGCCGTGATACGCGCCGGCGGCGGCCAGGACTCGGTTTCGATTGGTGTGGGCGCGCGCGACCATCAGCGAGACGGTGGTGGCGTCGGTGCCGTTCTTGGCGAAGATCGCCCAGCTGGCGTGGGCGATCCGCTCGACCAGGAGCTCGGCCAGCTCGACCATGACCGCTGAGGGCCCGGGCTGAGTGTCGCCCTTGTCGCGTTGGGCCTGAGCTGCTGCCTCAATCAGCGGGTGCTGATAACCGAGGATCATCGGGCCGAAGCTGCACATGAAGTCGACATACTCGTTGCCATCCACATCCCACACGTGGCTGCCTTTCGAGCGCTCATAGAACTGGGGATGTGCGGTGGGTAAGTGCCCCACGGTCATGTGTCCATACATCCCGCCTGGGATCACGCGCGCAGCGCGGCGCCTCAGGTCGAAGTCGCGAGCCCGAACCTTCTCATGACTGGCACCGTTATTCATCTTGTCGCCCGCTTTTCACCGGCTCCCCCAAGCGACCACTGGCAAGGGAGTGAGACCCTGCCCCGATCCCGGCGTCATCGCATCGTCTGTTTGCGGATCAGGCTTGATGGAACTGCGGAAGATGCTGAGCGTGAGCGGCCAAGAGTTCATCGAGGAGCGTTTCAGTCTGCTCGATATCGAGCCGCGCCCCGATCGTCGGCTCGAGTAGGAAGGCGTGCAGGGCGGCCTGGCGATCACCCGTCAACGCGGCTTTGACCATCTGCTTTTGGAGCGCCACGTAGTTCCGTAGGTGCGCTGCCAGCGCATCGGGCAGGGGTCCGGCGTAGATTGGGCGCACCCCGTACGCGTTGACTGACGCATTCACCTCGACGATCGCCTCCGGGGGAAGGTTCGGGATCACGCCGTTGTTGACCGCGTTGACTATATGTGTCTCGCTGCGGTTGGCGACTATCGCCTCCATGATCTGGATCACCTCGATGCCTTCGTCCTCGTCGCCCGGCGGCAGATCGGCGAGCGTGACCGGACCGGCGTCGGGTTGGGTCCATGCCTCGGCGAGATCCTCGAACTGCTTGACGCGGCCCCGTTCGTAGTCCATGTCGTGGGTCTTGATCCCATAACGGACTCGCAGCCCCTGCGCGCGCCCCTCGTACTTTTCGTCCACGTACTGCATCTGGGGATGAAACTCGACCCAGTGCTGCCAGCAGTAGGGAAGGACTCCATATGTCTCGAGCACCCACCTGACAACGGGCTCGTCAGCGCGCTCGCGTGCCAGCGCCAGTCCATCGCGGCCGTCTTTCAAACAAAGCTCAACCACGCTCGCGCAATGGTTGATCCCGGCGACGATAACCGGCATCGCGATCTCGTCGGGCTCGACACCGACGCACCGCGCCAGCCAGCCCGGGTGTGAGGGCGCCGCGGCGCACGAGCACAGCGATAGCGATTTGACCTCAGGCACGGTCTGAAGCGCCATCGCTCCTACGCTTGCGGGGTTCGCGTAATTGAACACCAGCGCGTCGGGCGCGACCTCGGCGACCTCGCGGCCTACAGCCGCGATCACCGGTGCGTTGCGCAGCGCGCGCATGATGCCGCCGGGCCCGATCGAGTCGGCGACATGCATGACGATGCCGTACTTCGCCGGTATCTCAATATCCTTCTCCCAGGCGTCCATGCCACCGGCGGCGATCGTGATGATCACATAATCGGCATCGCGCAGCGCTTCGCGGCGGTCGAGCGTCGCGGTCACCTCCAGCGGGCTACCCGAGCTTGAGACGAGCTTGCGGGCGAGCCTCTCCATCGTCCGCACCCGTGGCTCGTTGATGTCCATCAACGTCACCTGCGCGTCGTTGAGCAGTTCCGAGTTGATCAGGTTACGGACCAGGGCAGGGACGAAGCTGCTCGACCCACCGCCGATCACCGTCAGCTTAGTAGGCATCGGTACTCCTTTCCGTTGACGGCCGTAAACCGGCCCAGCTCAGCCAAGGGAGTCCTCGCCCATCGGTAGAGTGACGACTCGAGCACCCTCAGGGTGCGTGGACGCGTGAGAACATGAAGCACGGACTCGGCGACCTCGTCCGGTCGCATCATCACATCAAGATCCGGATCGTCGGGGCTGCGACCGCGCCCCATCGCAAAGTCGGTCGCGACGCCGCCCGGGCAGATCGTCGAGCATCGAACGCCGCGCTGCCACAGCTCGTGATCTAGCGAGCGCATGAAGCCGACCTGCGCAAACTTCGAGCACGAATAGACAGCCTCGCCCTCGGGCCCGCGCTGGCCGGCGATCGACGCGATCACGACCAGCTCGGCGGAATCGCTCTCAAGTAGCAAAGGGAGCGTCGCGCGAATCGTGTACAGAAGTCCCTTGACGTTCACGTCAACGATCTCGTCCATGACGTCAACGTCAAGATCCAGGAAGTCCCCATAGGCACCGACGCCCGCATTGGCGACCACGATGTCGACCCCGCCGAAACGTTCACGAGCGGCCGCCGCCAGCCTCTCCAGCGCGCCCAGATCGCGCACATCACACGGCGCAGCCAGCGCACCGTCGATCCCGAGATCGCTGCCCGATCGGGAAGCGAGCACCACGCGCGCGCCAGCTCGGTACAGCGATCGAGCCACCGACGCTCCGATCCCGCGGCTGGCTCCGGTGACCAGGGCAACTTGGCCTTCGATAGAACTCATCGCTCTCCTTTCGATTCAGGGTTCAGTTCGCGGGTGACAATGCGGTGCCGGCGGTGGCACGTCGAGAGCGGGATTGCGTTCGAAGAAGGCGACCGGCTTGAGCGTGAAGCCGATCATCGCCACCGGCATCACCGGCCAATCCTCTGGCCGCGGCACGTGGTGGTGGCCGAACGTGTACCACACGACCAGATCGCGGTTCCGGACTGGTCGATCCTGCGCGGTCCATTCCGGAAGTCCGGCACCTCCGGGATGCTGGCTCGGGTACTCGCCGGCCGCGTAACGCTCGCTCGGCTCATACGGGGTGACCCACAGATGGTTGGTGATGAAGCCGGCGCGCTTGACCACCGGCGCATCCGCCTGCGCGTACGGCACGGCGTTTTCGCCGGGAATCAGCCGATACCCGACCGGTTCTCCGAGCCGATGGCGCATGCTCGGATTGATGATCTCCCACCAACGCGCAGAAGATGGATCGACGCGCCGCCGCGCTTCGATCTCGGTCAAGAGCGGCCGGCGGTGAGCGGCAAACGCGTTACCGTGCGGGTTGTCGGGCCCAGGTGGAACCGACTCGGTCCACACCTCCTCAACGGTGTTTTCGACGCCGTCGATATCGAAGTCGAGGCGAACATTGAAGTAGTGCTGATGGACCATCGCATTGAGGCCCGGGGCCACCAGCACGCCATGCCGGGGACGCTCATCGCGGCGCCACCGCGCCTGTAGACAGCACGCCCGTGAGCTTGACCTCGTGGGCGATCGTCCCGTCCTGGTAGAGGTACCAGAAGAAGCCGTAGTCGTAGTTGCCGATTGCGGCGAAGGACGAAATCACAAGCCGCCGCGACCGGCGCACTTCGCCCTCGCCGGTCCGCCACTCGATGCGGCGCCACAGAACGCCATAGTCCTCCTCGTGCATGCAGATCGCGTTGGGGATCGTGATCGGCCCGCCGTCCGCGTCGTGCACGACCGCGTCGAAGTAGTGGATCTCCCCTAGGCAGTCACATCCGAGGCGAAGCGAGGACGTCGACATGCCGACGCCGTTTTCGCCTGCATCGAATGCGTTCTTGAAGTAGTGGGTTGGGCTTGGGTCGCCGTAGGGCACGACCATCTCCGACAGCGATGCCCGGTAGAGAATCGAGCGCAACCGATTCCCGTCCTGATAGCTCACCTGGTTCAGAACGAGACCCTCGCGAGGGGTGAAGCCGACGTGGAGCTGCCACCTTTGCCAGCTCACGACGTTGCCGTCAACGACGAAGCTGGGGCCCTCTGGCTGCGTGATCTCAAGCGGCGCGACATCAGTCCGGACCGGCCCCACCGACTCCGGGTCGAAATTCCCGGGCTCGGGCGGCACAGGGACCACGCCGTGATCGTCGACCCGCAACACTTCGAGGCGGTTTAGATCGACGAGCGCGATCAGACCATCGACTGGATGCGCCCACTCGTTGTCGCCGGGTCGGTCGCGAACGAAGGCCAGGCAACGCGCCAGACGAAGCCCGACCTCATCGTCGTGGCCGAAGTTGCCAGCCGGCCAGGCGTCGATTTGAACCTTCTCGAACTCCGCAACGCCACGGCGCTTCAAGGCGGCCTGAAACTGAGGGTCGAGCCGCACGAGCTCCTCGGCCTCTCCTAGTTCGTCGACAGTCGCAAGTGGCTGGACTCCCGGGTGCTCGCGCCAGTCGACGATCGTCTCGCCGGTCACCGATACGACGACTTCATGCGCGATCCCGGAGCCGTGATCCAGCAGCACCACCTCTGCTTCGCGCGGCACCGACGGTGCGTCCGACAGTTCACGGAGGGCGAGGACGGCATCCTTCCTCGGCTCCCGCAACGCGATCGTGATGAACCGCCAACGGCTTCCGAACGCCGCGAATTGGGGCGCAGCCCGGACGGTAGATGTAACGGCACGGATCTCGTCGGCCGAGAGCGGATCAAGCGCCGCAAACGCGCGAGAGATGCTCGATCTATGCGCGGCTTCGTTCGTTATAGCGCGCATTCAAGCACAGACGCGCAGTGCCTCGTCGAGCGTCGGTTGGCCATCGAGCCCCGTACGGAGACGGACAAAGAGCCGCAGACACATGCGAGCTCCAGGCAGCGCGCCGGCTCCCAGCCAGCAAGCAGGCCGTGCAGGAACCCAGCATCGAAGCTGTCACCCGCCCCCGTGGTATCGACGACCGCCCGGGCGAGCGCCGGCGCACGGAGCGTCTCCGTGGCTGAGACCAGCAGACCGCCCGCGGCGCCGAGTTTGACGACGACCGTCGGGCCTCTTGACGCCAGCGCCCGAGCCGCGGCGAGCGCATCGTCAGCTCGCCCGATCAGTCGTGCCTCCTGTTCGTTGACAAACAGGTAATCGAGCAGCGGGAGCAGAGCCAGCAACCCGCCGTCCCACGTCTCGTCCGGATCCCAGTTCGGATCGAGCGAGACCGAGGCGCCGCCCTCCCGCGCAGCCACGAGCAGCGGCTTCAGAGTCGCTTGCAGCTTGACCTGGAGGTAGTAGGAGCTGACGTGCACGTGCCGAGCGTCGCGCAACACAGCCAAGTCGATGACCCCAGCATCCAAGGCGTCGATCGCCCCGAGAAAAGTCAGGATCGCCCGATCGTCGCCTTGAGAAAGGATCACGGTCAGCCCGGTCGACAGCGACGGATCGACGATCACCGTCGAGAGGTCGACACCACGATGGGCAAGCGCGTCCAGCTGCAGCCGCCCAAGCGCGTCGTCGCCGACGACGCTGACCAACCCGCACCGAAGACCCAGGCGAGCCGCACCAGCCGCCATAATCGCGCCCGACCCTCCGATTTGAAAACCTGCATCGTCGACGAGCTGCTCCACCTGGCCAAACGCCGGCACCACGTTCCCGCGCAGCAGCAGGTCGGGGTTGCAGTCGCCCAAAACAACGAGATCACGCTCGGCCATGTGCGGGCGGCAGTGTAGCTTTGCGGCGCGGATCTCACGGATTGGCGCGCAACCGCGCATCGGGTACCGTGCTCGACGTGCAGCAGGCTGAGCGTTTGGCCGGGATCCTCGAGCGGTTGTCGGATAACGGCAGCGTCAACGTCAACGAGCTCGCGCGCACGTTCGATGTCTCACTCGCGACGATCCGCCGGGATCTCGGACTGCTCGAGGAACAGCGGCTGATCGGGCGAGTCCATGGCGGTGCCGTCGCTCGCGGCGTCCTCTACGAGCTTCCGCTCAGATACAAAGCTGAACGTCAACCCGAGGAGAAGCAGCGGATCTCGCAAAAGGCTGCTGCCCAGGTGACCGACCACCTGACCGTCGGCTTCACGGGCGGTACGACGACCACCGAGGTAGCACGGGCTCTCGCCGAGCGTCCCGGCCTTACGGTCGTGACCAACGCCCTGAACATCGCATCGGAGCTGGCAGTGCGAGTGAACCTCAAGATCGTGGTGCCCGGCGGTGTGGCGCGACCCGAGTCCTATGAGCTCGTCGGTCCGATCGCGGAGGCTGGCCTCGAGGACCTGAACCTCGATCTTGCGTTCGTAGGGGTTGACGGGATCAATGCGACCTCCGGCTGCACGACACATCACGAGGTAGAGGCATACACGAATCGAGCGCTGATCAGCAGGGCTAAGCGCGTCGTCGTGGTCGCCGACAGCTCGAAACTCGGACGGGTCGCGTTCGCCCGTATCTGCGCCGTCGCAGATGTCGATGAGCTGATTACCGATACGTCGGCTGATCACACCGAGGTGCACGCTCTCGAGGCGGCTGGCCTGGTCGTAACGCGCGTCTAGCCGCAACCCGCGGCCCGCACCAGGTCGAATGAGCGATCGCGCAGGCTGGCAGGTTGTTGGATGAGCGAATTAGCGTTAGGGTTGGCCAAGATGCTCAAGATCGAGCACGAGCTCGCGAGTCAACCGCTCATCTGGCGCAAGGCCGCGCGGCGGGCGAGTGCTGCAGCCGACGACCTGCCCAGACGCGGTCATCGCGTCGCGATCATCGGCTGCGGGACGTCCTACTTCATCGCCCAGGCAATGGCCGCTCTCCGCGAAGCGGCCGGCCACGGCGAGACGGACGCCTACGCGGCCTCCGAGGCGCAGCTGGCCCGCGCCTACGATGCCGTTCTGGCAGTCTCGCGCTCGGGGACGACGACCGAGGTCCTGAACGCACTCGAGCGACTGCCAGACACCACCGAGACGATGGCCATTTGCGCGGTAGCGGACTCTCCTTTGCCCAAAGCCGTCCAGAAGGCCGTACTGCTCGACTTCGCCGACGAGGACTCAGTCGTCCAGACGCGGTTTGCGACGGGGGCACTGGCGCTTTTTCGGTCCCTGCTCGACGATCCCATCGATGAGCTCAGTGATGCCGCTGAGGACGCACTGCGGGAGCCGCTCCCGAATGCGCTCGCGCAGTTCAGCCAGATCGTGTTCCTGGCGAGCGGTTGGGGGATCGGGCTGGCCAATGAGGCGGCGCTGAAGTTGCGCGAGGCGGCCGGTGCGTGGACCGAGTCATACCCGGTGATGGAGTACCGCCACGGGCCGATCAGCGCTTTGACGCCAAAAACGCTGGTGTGGGCGCTGGGGGCAGTTGACGGTGGCGTGCTGATGGAGGCGGCGGCGGCCGGGGCGACGGTGGTCGACAACCGACGCGATCCGATGGTCGAACTGGTCCTGATTCACCGCGCCGCCGTCGCCCTGGCGAGTGCTCGCGGCCTCGATCCAGATCAGCCGCGATTTCTCACCCGGTCTGTAGTTCTACAAGCGATGCAGGACCAAAATGGAGAGGGCGTATGACGGAGAGGACGGCTTCCATGCCAACCATCAGGCGAGCCGCGCTCGCCCTCGCCGCGCCGATCGCTGTCGGTGTCGTTATGGCTCTCAGCGCCTGCGGTTCGTCGTCGAGTAGCAGCTCGGCTAGCGCAAGCTCGAGCAGTGGAGGCTCGTCCTCCAAGTCAGTGTTCGCTTCCAGCGCGTCGGTTCGCGGGCAGCACATAACCGTATTGCTCCCGTACACGGTGCCGCAGAGCTTCCTGAAGCAGTTCACGAAACAGACTGGTGTGACGGTCACCTTCGACACGGCCGGCTGGGACAATGTCAAGTCGAAGCTGATCGTGGCCAACACGGCCGGCACGTACATCGCGGACGTCACCGAGTTCGACTGGTCGTTCACCGGACAGTTTGGCGGTTCCGGCTGGTATGAGCCCCTGGAAGGCGGCTTGGGCTCGGCGCTGATCAGCGACCTCGGCAACGTCAACAAGGCGTTCGACACCAAAGGGCACACCTACGCTGCGTGCTACAGCAACGACTACCGGCTATCGATGTACGACACGAAGGCTTTCGCGGCCGCCGGGATCAACCAGTTCCCGGCCACGTTCACCCAGCTGGAGGCGGATCTCAACACGCTCAAGCAGAAAAAGACGGCGCCTTGGCCGATGTCTATGCCGCTCGGCGCAACCGAGGGTGGCCTGACGCCCTGGTATCTGCTCACGCTTGCCATGGGGGGACAGCTGTTTGACGCCCAGAACAAGCCGGTGTTCGGACAGCCGAACTCGGTTGCGCTGAAAGCGCTCGAGTTCGAGATCTCGGCGGTGAAGAACGGCTGGGTGTCACCGGGCTCGGTGACGCTCGACGACACCCCTGCGCTCAACAACTTCAACGCCGGCGACGCCGCGATGCTGTTCGCCGGCGGCCCTGGGACCATCTCCACCGCCAACGATCCTTCGCAGTCGAAGATCGCGGGCCACGTCGACGGGGCGTTGATCCCCGGGGTGAACGGCCCTGGCTCGTCGTTCGGCCTGCCTGAGGGTCTCGCGATTCCCGTCACCGCGAAGCACAAGGCCGCAGCACTCGCGTTCATCAAGTGGTGGATGGAGCCCCAGACCGAAGTCGAGATGTACACGAACGGACAGACGGGCTTCTTGCCCTGCCGGGTGTCGGTGATCGACAAGCTCGCGAAGGAGGGCAAGCTTCAGGGCGGCCCGGGCGTCCCGGCGGAGCTGAACCACATCGTGCCGCTGTTCCCGCAGGGAGCGCCAAAGTGGTATTCGAACTTCGACAGCAAGGCGCAGCAGCTGATCAACGCGGCCGTCAAGGGCGAGATGAGCCCTAGCTCGGCGTTACAACAACTCGCTTCGTACACCAACAGCGTCGCGAGCGGCTCCTTCTGATCGAGGCGGTGGCCGCTCCGACCCTGAAGCAACCGCGCGAGGCCGAACCAGTCCGGCCCGGACGCTGGCGCACAGTGCGAGCCGGGGCCACTGTCGGGCGTGAGAATGCACGGCTCGGCCGGTGGCTGGTGGCACCGGCGGTCGCAATCACAGCGGCGCTCGTGATCTACCCGTTGGTGATCGGCGTCCAGACCAGTCTGCACGCTCCGGCACCGACCCTGAACGCGCCGAGCAAATTCGTCGGATCCGGCAATTACTCCGACGTGCTGAACGACCCGACCACGCGGTCGACGTTCGTTCACACGCTGTTCTACGTCGCAATCGCGCTCACCCTCGAGATCATCGGTGGGCTGATCATCGCGGTCGTGCTGCACCGCGCCTTTCGGGGCCGCGGGATCATCCTCGCGATCCTGATCCTGCCGTGGGCACTACCCTCCGTGGTCAGCGGCGTCCTGTGGCAGCGCATCTTTGCCCCAGACAACGGACTGCTCAACAGCGTCCTTGTCAACCTCCACATCATTCACTCGCCTCAGGTGTGGTTCGCGGGTGGATGGGCGATTCCGTTCATCACTCTCGTCCATGTTTGGGGCGTCTTACCGCTAATCGCGCTGATCCTGGTTGCCGGGCTGCAGAGCATCCCGGAGGACGTCTACAGCGCCTCGGCGGTGGACGGCGCGACGCCGCTGCGGCAGTTCCTCCATGTGACCCTCCCGCTGCTTCGGCCGGCGCTGGCCGTAGCAGTGATCGTGGGGCTAATCCAGGCGATCACGATCTTTGACGAGATCTACGTGCTCAACGGCACAGCCCTCAATACCGCGTCGGTGTTGATCCAGGTCTACAACATCGCTTTTGTCGACGCGGATTTCGCCCACGGGACCGCGCTCGCCTTCATCGTGGCCGCGGCAACCGGGGTCTTCGCACTCGTGTCATTGCTGATCTCGCGAAAGTCGAGCACCGCGGCGGCATGAGAGCTTCGCTGCCAGCCCGCACCCTGCGGTTTCTCGTGGTTGTCGCGATCGTCGCTTGGTCGCTGGGGCCGGTTGCCGTCGGGGTTGTCACCAGTCTGTCCAGCCAGACCGACATCGAGGCCGTACCGGCCCGTTGGATCCCGGACCACGTCAGCACCGTTGCCTACAAGGCACTGATCACGGGAACGAACACGAACGTTGGCAACACTGCGGCCGACGCGACGGCATTTGGCGCTTCGCTGCTGAGCAGTATCGAGGTCACGATCGAGGCGACAGTCGCCACCCTCGCAGTTTCGGTGCTCGCGGGCTATGGGTTCAGCCGATTGCAGTTCCGTGGCAGCAAGTTTTTGCTCTGGGCGGTGCTGGCGACCCTCATCATTCCGTTGTTCACCCTCGTCGTCGCGCTGTTCAAGCTGATGGTGCAGTTGCACCTAGTCAACACACAGCTCGGGCTGGATCTCGTCTATCTGAGCAGTATCGCGCCTCTGGCGATCTGGCTTTTCTACAACCACTGTCGCGAGCTGCCGCCAGAGCCCGAGGAGGCGGCTTTGATCGACGGATGCACTCGCTTTCAGGCGTTTTGGCGCGTCGTGCTGCCCCAGATGCGCTCCGGGATCGCCGCTGTGGCGGCGATCATCATGCTGTTGGTCTACGGCCAATTCCTGATTCCACTGCTGCTCAGCTCCTCGAGCTCGACGACCCCTGTCACCGTGCTGATCACTGACTTCGTCGGCAAGTACACGACGAACTACCCATTGCTGACCGCCGCCGGCGTGATCGCGCTGCTGCCGCCGGCGATCGTGGCCCTGGCGCTCAACGGTCAAATTCGCGGCATGCTGGCCGGCTCCACATGAGGAAGGAGAATCACAAGGCATGAGCGGCATCGTGCTCGAGTCAGTGCGAAAGGAGTTCGCCGGCGGGGTGGTCGCCGTCAACGACCTCAACCTGGAGATCGAGCAGGGCGAATTTGTAGCGCTCGTGGGACCCTCGGGATGTGGAAAGACGACGACGCTGCGAATGGTGGCCGGGCTCGAGGAGATCACCTCCGGACAGATAACGATCAACGATCGGGTGGTGACGCGCATGCCGCCGCGCCAACGTGACATCGCGATGGTGTTTCAGAACTACGCCCTGTACGCACATATGACCGTGCGGCGTAACATCGGCTTCGGGTTAAAGATGGCCGGAGTGCCCAAGGACGAGATCGGCCGTCGGGTGGATGACGCTGCGGCGATGCTCAGCATCGCCAAGCTGTTGGATCGCAAGCCGAAGCAACTGTCCGGGGGGGAGCGCCAGCGGGTCGCGATGGGCCGGGCCATCGTACGCGAGCCAGCTGCGTTCCTGATGGACGAGCCGCTATCGAACCTGGACGCGAAGCTCAGGGTCGAGATGCGCGCCGAGATCGTCAACCTGCAGCGCAGGCTCAAAACACCGACGCTATACGTCACCCACGACCAGGTCGAGGCGATGACGATGGGCGACCGGGTCGCAATCCTGCGCAGCGGCGAGCTCCAGCAACTCGGCACCCCCGAGGAGCTGTACGAGCGACCCGTGAACGTGTTCGTGGCCACATTCATTGGCTCTCCGGCGATGAACCTCTTCCCCGGTCGGCTTCGAATCGACAACGGCCAGACGAGAGTCTCGATTGGGGGCTCGGACATCCCGCTTTCGGATGCCGTTCTGCGGCGCTCCCCCAAGCTCCACGGGCGTCCCGCGCACGAGATCGTGGTCGGAATTCGGCCCGAGGATTTCTCATCGGCGGACCAGAGTAGGTCGGGCGCGCACAGCCAGCTTGACGTCAAGATCGTACGGGCCGAGTCGCTCGGCTCGGAGCTGATCGTTTACTTCGAGCCGCTCGGCGAGTCATCGTCAGGCGGTGAGGTGCCACCCACACAAGAGCTGATCGCGGAGGCGACCGACCAGGTCGCCGGCGGGACGCCGAGGCTGCTGACCGCACGGTTGAGCCGCACCGCGTCAGTTCGGGAGGCCGGTCCGGCCAGGCTCGCCGTCGACCTCGACCGGCTCTACTTCTTCGACCCGAAGACCGGCGACGCGATCAGCCGCTAGACCACGATCGTGCGGACCCTCTCGCGAAGCCGCCAGTATGCGTCGGGATCAAACGAGCCCGCGAGCGGAGTGCTCACCGCCGCCGCCGAGAGCGCCGCGGCGTCGGATATCCGGTCTGCCCACGGCGTGTCGTCGATCATGCCCACGGCAAGGGCGGCTGAGACGGCATCCCCGGCGCCGGTCGGATTGCCGGTGCTGACCTCAGGAGCGACGGCATGCAGGGTGCCCTGAGCTGAGAAGCACGTCAAGCCAGCGGGACCGTCGGTGATAACCACGGTCCGCGCGCCGGCATTGCACAGTGCTCGAGCACCAGGCTTGACCTCGTCTGCGCCGGTGGCAGTCGCCAGCTCGGAGACGTTGACCTTGACAACCGCTGGCCCTGCCGCAGCGCCGAGCGCGAGAGCCTCACCCTGGGCATCGAGCAGCGCTGGGACGCCGGCTTCGTTAGCTCGACGTATCAGCTGTGCGTATGCGCTGGCCGGGAGGCCCGGCGGCAGGCTGCCCGAGAGGACCACGACCGACGCCAAGTGTATTAGCTCCGAGCAGCGGCTGCGTGCGGCCTCCCATTCCTCCCGGACCACAACGGGCCCAGACTCCCAGAACCCCGTCGCACGACCCTCACGGTCGACCACCGTCATAGTCATGCGCGACTCCCCCGCGATTTCTACGAGCTCGTCACGCAAGCCGGCAGCTTTCAGGTCAGCTCGAGCGGCAGCGCCGGTAAAGCCACCCGCCAACCCCGTAACGACGGCCTCATGGCCGAGCCCCTGCAGGACTCTGGCCACGTTCACTCCTTTGCCGCCAGCTCGGCGCCCGACCTCGCGAACACGTGTCGTCTGACCGTGCACGTAGCCGTCGACGTGATACGTCACGTCGAGGGCCATGTTGAGGGTCACCGTGAGAATCACGCAGCGGCTATCACGCGTCCCACACGCGACCTACTTGTCGACCGACGAGTCGACCATAAGCCCATCAGCGCAACCATTCGAAGTGGCTTCGTCGCACCCGGTCCGTCGGTGCGACTCAGTCCGCCAGGTCGATGTAGGTCATCTTTACCTGCGTGTAATTGTCCAGCGCGTGGACCGACAGGTCGCGTCCGCCGCCCGTTTGCTTATAGCCGCCGAAGGGCAGTGACAAATCACCTCGGTCGTAGCAGTTGACATAGACGGTGCCGGCGCGCAGCGCCCGCGCGAACCGGTGCGCCCTGTTGAGTTCCCGAGTCCACACGGCCGCCGACAACCCGTACACCGTGTCGTTGGCCATGCGCAGCGCGTCGCTCTCATCGGAGAAGTCGATCACGCTCAGGAACGGGCCGAAGATCTCCTCGCGTGCGATCCGCATGCCGTTATCGACCTGGGTGAAGATTGTCGGCTCGACGTAGAAGCCGCCACTCTCCTGACGGGCGCGCCGGCCGCCAGCGTGGAGGGTGGCACCCTCATCGGTCCCGACCTCGACGTACGCGAGCACGCGCTTCATCTGGTCCTCGTCCACCATCGCACCCATCCTCGTCTCCGGGTCGAGCGGATCGCCCGGCTGCCACTTCGCCGCCTGCGCTTCCAAGAGTTCGAGCGCCTGATCGTGCATCGACTCGTGCACCAGGAGCCGCGAGCTCGCGTTGCACATCTGCCCGGCGTTGATGAAGATCCCGTCGGCGGTTTGCTCCACGGCCGTCGCGAGGTCGGACACGTCGGCCAGAATCACGCTCGGGGACTTGCCTCCGCACTCCAGCTGCACGCCCTTCATGTTCGACGCGCCGGCGTACGTGAGAAACAGCTTGCCGACCTCAGTCGATCCAGTGAAGGCGATCTTGTCGACATCCATGTGCAGCCCGAGGGGCTTGCCGGCCTCCGGTCCGAACCCCGGGAGCACGTTCAGGACTCCGCTCGGCAAGCCTGCCTCGGCGGCCAGCGCCGCGAGCCGCAACAGGCACAAGGGGGACTGCTCGGCCGGCTTGACAACCACCGAGTTCCCAGTCGCCAAGGCAGGGGCGAGCTTCCACATCGGGACGTCCAACGGGTAGTTCCACGGCACCACCACCCCCACCACGCCGAGAGGCTCGCGAGTGATCAGAGTCAGCGCCGATGGACCGGTCGGGCCGATCTCCCCGTAGAGCTTGTCAATCGCCTCGGCGTAGTAGCGCAGCGTTGCGGCGGCGTCGGGCCCCTCCTCGAGGGAGTCTCGGATCGGCTTGCCCATATCCATCGTCATCAAATAGGCAAGCTCTGGCGTGTCCGCCTCGATCAACTCGGCCAGCCTCAACAGCACCGCTCTGCGGTCGTGCGGCGAGGCATCGGACCATACGCCCGAGGCAAACGCCCGCCGCGCCGCCGCCACCGCCCGGTTGACATCCTCGCCATCACATGCCGCCACCTGGCAGAGAACCTCGCCCGTCACCGGGCTCACACACGGGTAGACCGCACCTGACGCGGCGTCAACAAAGCTCCCATCGACAAAGGCCTGGTGCGGCCATTCCCGGTCACCAGAGGGAATGGAAGGCGTGGTTTGGACGGTGTTCAGATCTGTCACTTCGTTCTCCCGTTTCGGTTCTCGGCGTGGGCCCGCTCAGCGGTATTCGTGGACGTAGTCGGGATCGACGCGGAAGCTGACGCGTGGCTGGCCGGCGAAGTCAGCCGGGTCCTCACCGTAGCGCTCGCCCTGTCTCATCGCCTCAGAAAGTGCGTCCTCGGTCTCGTCTACGAGCCCGGCACGACCACGGATCGAGACGTAATGCAAATAGTCGCGGTCGTCATGGATGATCAGCGCGACCCGAGGATCACGGCGGACGTTGGCCACCCACCGGCGATCCCGGTGTCCGTTGAGTCGGATGTGGTCCTCGCCAAGCGTGTAGTGGATGACAATTTGGCGAGGCGCGCCGTCCGGCCCGAGCGTCGACAGCACTGCGCATCGGGGCGCGGAAAGAAATCTGCGAACGGGCTCGATCAGACCTCTGCCAACGCTCATCACACGAAGTGATAGCGGATCACTGAGCGCCCCCTGCCCATCGCAGGCGCGCACGAGCGCTTTGCTCGGGCGGGTCAGCCGAACTCGCGCGGCCGGCGCGTCAGCCGAACTCGCGCGGCCGGCGGGTCATCCCGAACTCGCGCGGCCGGTCCAGATCGAGCAGGTTCGAGGCCGCCCGCGGCGCCACCACCGCGTGCCGCGACGCGATCGCCCAGCGGTACGCCTGCACGGCCTTCTCCCGGTCGGCGGCGAGAAAGCCGATGTTGAACGCCGCCTTCGGGGCCAGGTCCGGATCCCCCAGCTCGACCGTCCGCTCGAAGTCCCGGATCGCCGTCTCCGGCAGTCCCTCCTCCGCCATCAGCACGCCGCGGTTGAAGTGGAACAGCGACTGCACCCGGCGCTCCGCTCGCTGCGTCCGGCGACGGCGCCGCGCATCCCGGCTCATGCCTGACAGCCGGGCGCGCACGCCCCGCTCCCGACCGGCCCCGCACGCCGGCGCGGGGTACGCGGCCAGGCCCGTCGCGGCCGGTGCTCTGTGGGTTCGGATCATCGGCGGTGGGATACCCGGTCCGTGGTCGCTGCATTCGCGTGCGCCGTCGGACTCCCTGCATCTGGCGCCGGCGTTGCGGGGCCGCGCCCGTTCCGCCTCAGGCGGCGCCCAGCCCGAACGGCGAGCCCTCGGAGTCCTTGCAGATCGCCCAGCGCTCGCCCGGGTGGATCACCGTCCCGCCGAGCTCGGTCACCCGCCCCAGCGCATGCTCAAGATCCTCGACGGCGAAGTAGGGCAGCGAGAACGTGTCGCCTGGACCGCGGCCGCGCTCGTGCACGCCGACCGCCGGGCCACCCGGCTCGTGCGTCTGCCACCCGTCCCCCTCGCCGCCGTGGCGCTCCGCGAGCTCCAGCCCGAGCAGCCCGGACCAGAACCGCCGCGCGCGCTCCGGGTCGTCGGCGGGAAACTCGACGAGCGACAGACGGTCGGCCATCTCAGCCCGCGGGGAGCTGGACGTCGACCACGATCTCGACCTCGTCGCGAACCTTGAGGGCGCCCATCAGCCCCTTGTAGGGCTTGATCCCGAACTCCGTCTGGGTCACGGGCAGGGTGCCGGTCAGCCGTCCGGCGCCGTCGAGCTCCAGCCCGAACTCAGCCGGTCGCGTGGTTCCGGCCATCGTCAGGTCCCCGGCCACCCGGATGCCGGCCTCCGGCCTGCACCTGGCTCGAGCGATAGCCGATCGGCTGGCGCCCGAGGATCTTCGTGTCGATCGTGTCCTTGATGTCGCCGCGGTCCTTGTCGGTGAGCGGCTTGACCCCGTGGAGTCCGGCGCGCACGGACAACGAGCCCGAATCGACGTCGAACTCAACCGCCGTCAGCGCCCCGTCCTCGCCGACAGTCACCGTCGCCGACCACTGGCCGACGTCGATGATCAGATCGTGCCCGGCCTTCTGCGCCAGGCCCTCACGGTAGGTGCGGACCTGGACCGTGCCGTCGGACGGTCCGAGCTGATGGACTCCGGGAAGAGGTGCCACGCCGCCGATCATAACCCGGCGCGGACATCGCACCAGGCGTTCGTATACACGCGCATCGCAGCCGCGGGATGTCAGTTGAGCGTGGCCAGCGCCAAAGGCACCACCCTCTCCGCCCCAGCCAGTCGCAGCTGCCCGCCGACCATCGCCAGCGTCCAGCCCGAATGCCGGCGATCGTCGAGCAGCACTCCGGTCCCCGGCGGCGGCGACGCGACGACCCGGAACGCGCCGCGGACGTTGGCCGTCTGCTGGACCGCGTTGGCCATCTCCCGCTGCGGAGGACGCTGCTCGGACCGCTCGACGAGCCTGACATACCGGACGCCCAGCTCCGCCGCCAGCCGCTCGCCCATACGCGGGAGCTCGTCGCCCAGCTGGGTCGACGGCACCGCCGTGACCCAGTCGACTGCGGTCCCGGTGCCGCGCAGCGCGTCGGCGAGTCCGCCGACCACCTCGGCCTCGAACGCCCGCGTCCGCAGCCCCCGCTCGACCGCCGGCCACCAGCCACCGTCGCCGAACCGGGCCAGCGCCCACCCTGTGTCGGTCCGCGACCCCTCCGGGATCTTCCGCATCGACCCCGCGGCGTCGGGCGCCATCTTCTTCGGCTCGATCTCGATCGGCCGCGAGCGCAGGTGCCGCCCGGCCCGCTCGACGAGCGCCGGGTCCGGCGGCTTCGCGAACCGCGGACCGGTGCACACCGAGCAGCGGCCGCAGTCCTCGGCCCGCGGATCGTCGAGCTCCTCCTGGAGCACCCGCATCAGGCAGCGCCCGTCCGCACCGAACGCCGCCATCGCGCGCTGCTCGTCCCGGCGCAGCGCGGTCACCTGCGCGTAGCGCTGGGCGTCGTAGCTCCAGGCCGCGCCGGGCACGATCCGCCATCGGCTGCCGTCCCGCGCGACCGCGCCCTCAACGTCGAGGATCTTCAGCATCGCCTCGATCCGGGCCATCCCGAGGTTGACCACCGACATCAGCTCGCGGGTCGTGCGGCCCGCGTCGCCCGCCGCCTCGAGGTCCCCCAGGACAGCCGCGACCCGCTCGCGCGACGGGAACGCCTGCTCGATGAAGAAGTCCTGGATCAGCCGGTCCTCGCCGCCGCGCAGCAGCACGATGTCCGCGTGCTCGACCCCGCGCCCGGCGCGCCCGACCTGCTGGTAGTAGGCGACCACCGACCCCGGCGCCTGGTAGTGCACGACGAATGTGAGGTCGGACTTGTCGTAGCCCATCCCGAGCGCGCTCGTGGCCACGACGGCCTTGACCTCGTTGCCCAACAGCCGCTCCTCGGTGGCGATCCGCTCCTCGCTGTCCTGCTCGCCGCTGTACGCGAGCGCCGGGATCCCGTTGGCCGTGAGGAACGCTGCCACCTGCTCGGCGTCGCGCTTGGTCAGCGTGTACACGATCCCGGAGCCCGGGAACTCGGGCAGGTGCTCGACCAGCCACGCCAGCCGCTGCGCCGGCCGCGGAAGCTCGAGCACCTCGAGCCGCAGGCTCGTCCGGGCCAGCGGGCCGCGATACGAGCGCAGCGGCTCGCCGCCGGGGACGGCCAGTTGCTCGAGCACGTCCCCGACGACGCGGTCGTTCGCCGTCGCGGTCGTGCTGAGCACGGCGACGCCGGCGGGCAGCGCGTCGAGCATGTCCTTGACCCGCCGGTAGTCGGGCCGGAAGTCGTGACCCCAATCGGAGATGCAGTGAGCCTCGTCGATCACGAGCAGCCCCACGGAGGCGGCGAACAGCGGGAGCATCTGGTCGCGGAAGCGCGGGTTGTTGAGCCGCTCGGGGCTGATCAGGAGCAGGTCGATCGTGCCCGCGGCGAGCCGGTCGCGGATCTCGTCCCACTCCTCGCGGTTGGTCGAGTTGATCGTGTGCGCCTGGAGCCCGAGCCGTTGCGCCGCCGCGATCTGGTTGCGCATCAATGCGAGCAGCGGCGAGACGATCAGCGTCGGCCCGGCGCCGGCCTCACGCAGCAGCGCCGTGGCGACGAAGTAGACCGCCGACTTGCCCCAGCCGGTGCGCTGCACGCACAGCACGCGGGCGCGGTCGACGACCACGTCGCGGATGGCCTCGAGCTGACCGGGGCGAAACTCCGAGCCGGGATCGGCGGTCAGCAGCCGTAGCCGGTCGAGCGCACTCTCGGCGAAGGTTTCCTGGGTGAGCGTGGTCACTCACCCATCGTGACACGCGCCCCGGCGCGAACGCGTGTTCTGTCACAGAGATGGAACACACGGTCAGCCGGCCAGCAGCGCGTCGACCTCGGCCGCGGTCGGGAGCGAGGGCTGCGCCCCCGGCCGTGAGGCGGCCAGCGCCCCCGCGGCGCACGCCCGGGCGAGCGCAGCCGGTCGCTCACGGCCCTCGAGCAGTGAGACGACGAGCGCGGCGCAGAACGCGTCACCGGCGGCCGTTCCGTCGACCGCCTGGACCGCCGGCGGCTTCGCGCGCGTGATCTCCTCGCCGCCCTTGAGCAGCACCGCCCCCTCGGCGCCGAGAGTCAGCGCGACGAGCCCCTCGTAGCCGCCGACGTGCTCGTGCTCGTAGCGGTTGACGACGAGCAGGTCCGGCGTGACGTCCGGCATCGGTCCTCGCGCCGGCGCGGCGTTCAGGCAGAAGAAGCGCGCGTCGCGGGCGGCGGCCTGCACCGCCTCGGCCGGGATCTCGAGCTGGCAGATGACCGCGTCGGCATCGCCGACCTGAACGTCCTCGGCGCGCAGCCGGCGGTTGGCGCCGGGGGCGACGACGATCGCGTTCTCCCCGGCCGCGTCGACGAGCACGATCGCGACGCCGCCCTCGCCCTCGTCGCGCGTGACGCCGCTCGTGTCCACGCCGGCGTCCTGCAACGAGCGCAGAGTCAGCTCATCGGGGCCAATTCGCCCGATGAAGCGCACGCGCGCCCCGAGCCGCGCGGCGGCGACGGCCTGGTTGGCCCCCTTGCCGCCCGGGTGCCGCGTGAACTGCGCGTCGGTGAGCGTCTCGCCCGGCCGCGGCAGCCGCTCGCAACGGGCGACGAGGTCGACGTTGGCCGAGCCGACAACGGTGATCCGGGGCGGTGTGGCCATGCCGCGATCCTACGCGGAGGCGCGTATCAGCCGGTGTGGTGGACCTCCTGGAGCCCGTACACCGGGGTGTCGATCCCCTCGGCGCGGGCCTTGAGCTGGAGCGCGAGATACAGCGAGTAGTGGCGCGACTGGTGCAGATTGCCACCGTGGAACCAGAGGCCGGGCTGCTGGGTCGGCTTCCACATGTTGCGCTGCTCGCCCTCCCACGGGCCGGGGTCCTTGGCCGTGCCCGACCCGAGGCCCCACACCTTGCCGACCCGGTCGGCGACCTCCTTGGAGATGAGGTCGGCGACGAACCCGTTCATCGATTCGTAGCCGGTGGCGTAGACGACGAGGTCGGCGGGGAGCTCGGTTCCATCCGCGAGCACGACCGCGTCCTCGGTGAGGTGGTCGACCTGTCCGGCCTGGAGCCTGATCTCACCGTTGGCGACGAGCTCGGACGCGCCGACGTCGATGTAGTACCCCGAGGCCCGGCGCAGGTACTTCATGAACAGGCCCGAGCCGTCCTCGCCCCAGTCGTGCTGGAAGCCGGCGGCCTCGAGGCGCGCGTAGAAGTCGGCGTCGCGCTCGCGGATCTGCTCGTAGACGGGGATCTGGAGCCCCGCCATGATCCGGTAGGGCAGCGAGGCGAAGGTCATGTCGGCCTTCTCGGTGGTCATCCCGGAGTTCACCGCGTCCTCGGAGTAGAGCGCTCCGAGCGCGATATCCATCAGGGTGTCGGAGCGCACCACGTGGGTGGAGGAGCGCTGCACCATCGTCACCTCGGCGCCGTGCTCCCACAGCGCGGCGCAGATGTCGTGAGCGGAGTTGTTCGAGCCGACGACGACCGCCCGCTTGCCGGCGTAGCGGTCGGGCCCGGGATGGTCCGACGAGTGGTGCTGCTCACCCCTGAATCTGTCCATGCCCGGGAAAGCCGGCGTGAACGGCCGGCCCGACATCCCGGTCGCCATCACGAGCTGCTTCGGGCGCAGGGTCACCTCCTCGCCGCGGCGATCGACGGTCACCGTCCACTCGCCCGCGGCCTCGTCGTAGCTCGCCCGCGTGACCGTGCTCGATCCCCAGTAGTTGAGCTCCATCACCCGCGTGTACATCTCGAGCCAGTCCCCGACCTTGTCCTTGGGCGAGAACACCGGCCAGTTGGGCGGAAACTTGATGTAGGGCAGGTGGTCGTACCAGACCGGATCGTGCAGGCACAGCGACTTGTAGCGCTTGCGCCACGAATCGCCCGGACGCTCGTTGCGCTCGATGATGATCGTCGGCACCCGGAGCTGGCGCAGCCGTGCACCGAGCGCGATCCCGCCCTGCCCGCCGCCGACGATCACGACGTAGGGCTGGGTCACGTAGCCGAGCTCCTCGGCCTCGCGCGCGCGGTCCTCGAGCCAGGTGTGCCGCTCCGGGTTGGCACCGTGCTCGACTCCCTTCGGCCGCCGCGAGCCGAGAGTCTCCTCATGGCCGCTGAGCTCGTCGAGCGCCGTGAGCAGCGTCCACGCCCGGCCGGCGATCAGCCGCAGGTGCCCGCTGCCGCGCCCGACCGCGGTCTCGAACGCGATCCAGGCCTCGGTCACGCCGTCGGCCTCGGACGGCTCCTCGGTCGTGCGCCACCCGGTCGGCTTCACGTGCGCGAGCGTCGCGTCGAGCAGGCCCCGGATCCCCGACCGGCCCTCGACGGTCTTGATGTTCCAGGTGAACGCGATCAGGTCGCGCCAGTAGCTCTCCTCGCCGAACAGCTCGGCGGCGGCGGCGCTGTCGCCCTGGCTGAGCGCTTCATCGAAGCTCGTGAGCCACTGGTCGACCTCGGCGGCGACAGGTGGGGCGGCGGCTGCTGACATGGTCTCTCCTCCGTGCCGTTAGCGGTGCGAGACCAATTCTTGCTCAACCGGTGTTCCGCAGGCCGCTGGCGATCCCGTTGATCGTCAGCAGGCTTACTACTTCCGCTTTCGAACCCTCGCCTTGGCCTTCTTGGTGGTGGTGTTGCCGCTCGGGTCGCTCGCCTTCACCTTGACCGTGAATCGCTTGGCCTTCTTGTAGCGGTGTCGGACGGTAAAGCGGCCGCTCCCGTTGAGGTGGAGCTTGACCGTCTTGCTGCCATCGCCCCAGGACACGGTCGCGCTCTTGACGGTGCCGGTGTCGGTGATCGTGCCTCTGAGTGTCGTCCGGTGCCCGAGGCGGACGGTCTTGATCTTCTTCAGCTTGACCGTCGGCTTCGTGGTGTCCTTGACCGTCACCGCCTGCGTGACCGTCGTGGTCGCGCCGGTGGAATCGGTGACGGTGAGCACGACTGATTGCACGCCGAGCTTCTTCGGGGTAAAGCTGACCGGAGTGCCCGAGGCCGTGGACGGCGTGCCGGGCAGGTTCCAGCCGAACGTCACCGTGCCGCCGTTCGGGGTGCTGCCGGTGGCGGTGTAGGTCGCCTTGACGCCCAGCTCGAGCGTCGTCGGTCCATGGATCACGCCGCTCGGGCTGCCGCCCCCGGCCGGCTTGGGCGGCAGCGCCAGGCTCCAGACGCCGCGTCCGTGCGTCGCCGCATAGAGCACGCGGCCCGAATCGGACAGCGTGAGTCCGAACACCGAGCTCGTCGGCAGCGCGGTGCCTGCGGCGTTCCACTGGGTGGAGCCGGGGACCAGCTCCGCGACGCCGAAGTCGGTGGCGGCGAAGATGGCGCCCGAGACTTCGTCCTCCGCGATCCCGGTCACCGGCTGATCGCCGAGGTTGTAGGAGAGGTCGGTGAACGTCGCCTTGTGTGTCGAGGGATCGTAGAGCACGTCGAACACGTGTCCCGGCGTCGTCGCCGTGTAGGCGTCGTAGCCCGAATAGGACACCCACGCGTGGTTGGGGTTGTTCGGGTCGATGGCGATTTCGGAGACGAATCTCCCAGGCGTGCTCGAGGTATCGATCCGGAAGAACTGCACCTTTGACGCCTGAGCGTCGGCGTTGCTGGTCACGAACACGCGGCCGGTGCGCGTCGCCGCCCACAGCGTGCCGGTGTCACTCGGCGCGCGGACGGTGGCCACGACGTACTGGCCGGTGCGGTCGCCGCCGAACGCAGTACCGGTCAGATCGAGGCCCAGCCGCGCCCAGTCACCGCACGGGTTGATGCGGTTCGGGTCGAGGTTCTCGGCCAGGCAGCCGTTCGAGACCAGATCCTGCTCGTTGCCGCCGTTGTCATCGGTGCGCCAGACATGCTGAAGCCCGGTGAACAGCCGGCCCGCCACCTGCGGATCGGCGATGAACGGCGTGTAGAACGAGCGTGCCTCACCGGTGATCTGCAGCGGGTCGTAGATGTTGAGCCACGTGGCCGGATTGGTCCCGTGGAAGTTGACCTCGGGGGTCGCGTCGAAGTAGTTGTGGTAACGGATGTTGGTCGGGTCGCCGAAGTCGAAGCCCGACTGGCCGCCGTCACCGCCCACCGTCTCGAGTCCCGCCGTCGACGGCGGCGTCAGCGACCAGGTGCCGTTGTCCTGGGTGCCGCCGAGCAGGTCGCCGGCCGGATTCTGCGGATCGACCGACACGGACTGGAACTGCAGGTCGCGCAGGCCGTCGTTGATCGGCGTGATCGAGGTCGGGACCCCGCGCAGCAGTGTCTTGCAGTCGGCGAGGTCGGCTGGCGCCAGCGGAACCGGACCGGCACCGTAGTCGTACGTGCGCTGCCCGCAGGAGCCACTCTGGTTCTGCGGTGCCGAGACGTCGATTCGGACCACGCCGCCGTCGGAGCCGATCCACGCCGTGTTGCCGTTGTTGGCGAACGCGATTGCGTGCAGGTCGGGGTGAATGCCGGCACTGACGCCCCAGGCCTTCGTCGGATCGGACAGGATCGCGGTCATGTCCTGCCAGCTCACCGTGCTGCTGGCCGTCGCTGGCGTCCCGGCGTCGCCGTTGATCGAGCGGATCACCGCCCGGCCGTTCGAGCGCGGCGGCTGGCCGATCCCGTTCTGGTCGTATTCCGGGAGCTCGTCGTAGTTCATCGAGCCTCCGAACCAGACCTGGTTCGGATTGGCGCCCGGAGGATGGGCCACGAACGAGTCATAGCCGCACTGTCCGTTCTGGCACCAGCCGTACGCGGCGAACCCGGTCTTGCCGTTGATCGGGCTCGACAGCATCGTCCAGCCTGGATTCTCCGTCTGCGGCGTGGTCCCGGCGTTGTTGACCAGGGTCGCGGCCGTCTTGGCGCCGATGTCGTCCACCCGCCAGGCCTCGGGCAGCGGCGTGCTCGGATCGCCGTCGAGCACCCAGTCGTCCGAAGCGTCGCCCAGGTAGGCCCGGGTCTTGCCGCTGACGTCGACGAGGTCGAACTCGGTCCGGTCGCCGGTGCTGTCACCGATCGGGTTGTTGGGATCCGTGAAGTCGTTCTCGTTCATGGTGTGGAAGACCTTCTCCCACGTCGGCGTCGAGGCCGACTGGTCCGCGCGCCACACCCCGTACCCGATGACCGCCGCGTAGAGCTCCTTGGGGTTGTTGGGATCGAACTCGAGCTTGGTGATCCCGCCCTGGAACCAATCCGCGCCGCCACCCGGCGGGTTCGGGCTGGGCAGCGTCTTGCCCTGGAGGTCGGTCTCGAGCGTGAACGTGGCGCCGCCGTCGGTGGACTTGTAGATGCCGAGCGCGGGCGCCCCGGGAGGCGTCTTCCGGCCGCCGTTGACCGACGAGGATCCGTGTCGCGCCACGTCGGTGCCGATGTAGATCGTCTGACCCGTCGAGTCGGAGGGGTCGACAGCGATCGCCCCGATCGAGCGGTTCGTCGCGACCGGCGCGCTGCCGGGCACGAGGCTCCAGCTTGCGCCGCCGTCGGTGGAGCGGAACAGGCCCAGACCGGCCTCCGAGTCACCGGAGCCGTTGGGCTCGCCAGAGCCGGCGTAGAGCACGTTGTGCGTCGCGTCGTAGTAGATCGAGCCGAAGGCATTGGTGGGCAGATCGCCGGGCGGCGGCATCCAGGTCACGGGGCTGGCCAGCGCATCGTCGGTGCGCCAGATCCCGCCTCCGGCCGAGGCCACCCACATCCTGCAGTGACCTGGCTGGCAGTTCGGATCGACCGCGAGTGCGGTCACGCGCCCGGACTCCTGCGTGGACGGACCCATGAGCGTCGTCGGGTCAAAGAACTGCGAGTCGGGTCCGGCGACGTTCGGAGTGAAGGGACCAAGCTCCGACCAAGGACCGGTCACCGCGGCAGAGCGGATCAGCGAGGCTGGCGCGTGCGCCTTGGCCGGCTTGCCGGGCAGGCGCCGAAACGCGGTGAAGCCCTTGGCGGCCAGCCGGTCATCGACATAGTTGCGCGGATAGGCACGGTCTCCGACCTGTTCGGCCGCTGGGCTGCTCGGCCCGCGCCGGGCCGCCTCCCCGCCGTTACCCCGTTCGAACTTCGCCTGGTGGGCCTCGTTGGCGACCTCGTGCCGGGCGTTCGGCGTCTCGCCGTCGCCAACCCACGCGGGCTTGGCGTCGAGTTGATGCGATCGGCTCCGGGAGATAAGAACCGCGGCGGTCGCTGCGAGCAGCGCCAGAACGACCAGCGACGACAAACGCCAGCGCATTTTGCGCACCTTCCACCTCCCAAAGCAGACGCCCGGCGATCACCGGAGTGCGGGAGCTTATAACCGTGGTCAACCTGGGCGCCTCGCTCCCAGGCACGCCGGCGGTCAGTTCCCGGGTCTCACCGGCAGGTCAATCCCAGCCCCATGGAGCGTCAGCCCCAGCCTCATGGAGGTCAGCCCCAGAGCCGCGCGCGCAGCCCCGAGGCCCGCGTCACCGGCCGCTCGACGGCTGCCCGCACCGTCTCCTCGGTGCCGACGAGAATCAGGCTCTTGCGGGCGCGGGTGACCGCGGTGTAGAGCAGCTCGCGGGTGAGGATCGGCGAGTCGACGGGCGGGAGCAGGACGGCGGCGGCGTCGAACTGGGAGCCCTGGCTCTTGTGGATCGTCATCGCGTAGACGGTCTCGACGGCGCCGAGGCGGAACGGGCTGATCGTGAGCAGCTGGCCGCCGCGCTCGAACACGGCGCTGGCGCGGCCGGGTGCGGTCTGGACGATTACGCCGGTGTCGCCGTTGTAGAGGCCGAGCTCGTAGTCGTTCTCGGTGACGAGCAGCGGCCGGCCGACGTAATCGCGCTGCTCGAGGTCGAGGTCGTCGATCTGCTCGGCGAGCCAGGCCTGCTGGCGCGAGGTCCAGGTGCTCACCCCGTGGGGACCGCGGCGGTGCGCGCACAGGAGGCGGAAGCCGCCGAGGGCATCGAGCGCCCGCGCCGACTCTCCCGCCCGGGCGGCGCCGACGACGGCGCGGCCGGCCTCGATCGTGTGCTCGCGGATCAGGCCGAGCTCAGCCTCGGAGCCCTGCTCGGCGTCGAGCGCCACCCAGGTGATCGCCTCGTGCCCGCCGCCGAGCGCCGCCACGGCGGCGTCCGCATCCCCGAGCCGGATCGCCTCGGCCAGCGCGGCGATCCCGCCGCCGTAGCGGTAGACGCGGTTGAGGACGATGATTCCGTCGCCGATCGTCGTGCCCGCGGGCGGATCCTCGGCCGGGACCGCGGCCCCGGTCGCCCGTGCGAGCGCGGCCCGCGCCGCCGGGCCGATCCGCAGCCGCTCGGCGGCGTCGCCGACGATGTCGCCGAGGACGACGCCGGCCTCGATCGAGGTCAGCTGCCCCGGGTCGCCGACGAGGATCAGCCGCGCGTCGGGGCGCACCGACTCGACCAGCCGGGCCATCAGCCACAGGGAGATCATCGAGGTCTCGTCGACGATCACGAGGTCGTGGGGCAGGCGGTTGTCGCGGTCGTGGGCGAAGCGGCTGTGGCTGTCCGGCCGCCACCCGAGCAGCCGGTGAAGGGTCGTCGCCCGCAGCTCGAGCAGCATCGCCCGCGTCGACGCCTCGACGTCAAGCTCGGGCGCCTCGGCGTGGACGGCCTCCTGAAGCCGCGCCGCCGCCTTGCCCGTCGGGGCCGCGAGCGCGATCAGCGGGGGGCGCTCGCCGCGCGCGGCGGCTCGCTCGGCGTGGAGCGCGACGATCCGGGCCACGGTCGTCGTCTTGCCGGTCCCGGGTCCGCCGGCGACGACCGCCAGGCGCCGCAGCACCGCCGACGCCGCCGCCGCCCGCTGGCGCAGGTCGGACCCCTCGCCGAACAGCCGCCGCAGGCCGGCGGCGAGCGCGTCGAGGTCGACGTCATCCGGCTCGGCCGCGCTCAGCGTCTGGAGGTCCGCCGCCACCCGCCGCTCCTCGCGCCAGTAGCGATCGAGGTACAGCCGGCTTCCGAGCAGCCGCAGCGGGCGCCCGCGCGCAGGGTCCTCGTCGCCGGCCGCGACCAGCGCACTCGCGCTCACGGCGCCTAGCCACGGATCGAGCGCCGGCCACGGCAGCGTCGAGAGGTCGACCGGCTCCTCGGACTCGACGCTCGCGGTCTGCTCGATCGTCGCCAGGTCGACGAACACGTGGCCGAGCCGCGGCGCGCGGACCGCGAGCGCGGTCGCGAGCGCGACGAGCTCGTCGCTCTCTCCTGACAGCGCCGCGAGCCGCAGCGCGACGTGGACGTCGGCCGGAGAGATCACGCCGGCGTCGTTGAACGTCCGCAGCAGCCCATCGGCGCGGCTGGCCCGGCGGGCGTCGAACGGATCGCGCGAGCGCGGTGCCCGGGACGGTGCTCACCCCGCCACCCCCGCGTCGAGGACGTCGCTCAGCGCCGCGACGAGCGCTCCCGGCGGCTGCCACGAGAACACCCCGCAGCGGGACCCGTCGATGACCGGCGTCTCGGCGCCCGCCATCCCGCGCACGAACAGGTACATGACCCCGGCGACGTGCCGGCCGGGGTCATATCCGGGCAGCCGCCAGCGCAGGTAGCGGTGCAGCGCGACCGTGTACAGCAGCGCCTGGAGCCCGTAGTGGGCGCGGCTCATCTCGGCGGCGAGCGCGCGCGGCTCGTAGGCGCGCAGGGTCAGCGGCTCGTCGATCGGCCCGAGCCAGTTCGTCTTGTAGTCGACGATCGCGAATCGGCCGCCACCGAGCCGGATCACGAGGTCGAGGCTGCCGGTGAGGAACCCGCGGACGGTCGAGCGCAGGGCCGGGTCCTCGAGCCGCGCGGCGTAGGCGGCCAGCGGATCCCCGGCCGGCAGATGAGTCCGCAGCGCCCCCGCGATCGCCTCGAGCGTCAGCCGCCCCGTCGGCTGCGTCACCCCCGGCGAGCGGGAGCTCGAAGTCGAGCTCGTCGAGCCGGTCGCGCGGCGCGACATCGCGCAGCCGCACCCCGTCGCCGGCCACCGGGCCCAGCGGCGTCTCGATCGCCGCCCGCAGTCCGGCGATCACCGCCGCGTCGCCGCCGAAATCGAGTCCCCGCCGGGCCCGCGCCGCCGCCACGGTGACCGCGAGCTCGGCGTCGAGATCGCCGGCGGCGAAGTCGGTCGCCTCGAACACGCGGTGCACGAACGTCCCGAACGTGACCCCGGTCGGCAGCCCCGCGAGCAGCGAAGCCGCGTCGAGTCGATCGTCGCCCGGGGTGGCAGCGAGAGCCGGCCCGTCGAGGCCCGGAACCGCCGCCGATGGCTCGTCGGCGAGGATCGGTTCCTCGGGCTCGCTCGCGACCAGCGGATCGTGGGCGCCCGCGGTGATGTCGGTGTACGAGGTCCGTCGCCAGCGCAGGTCGAGCGTGCGGTCGAAGCGCGCCGCCTCGAGCTCGACGACGTTCCCGGGCGGCGGGCTCCAGGACACGGGGGCGCCGAGCCGGGAGCGCTCGACCGAGATGCACTTCGGCGCCTGCGCGGCCAGCTCCTTGAGCCGGTCGAAGACTGTGCGGTCGCTGAGGTTCTGGGAGGCGCCCTCGGCCGCGACGTTGCCCGAGCCGTCGCGGCAGAACAGCAGCCGGCCGAGCGGCGAGTGCTGGGAGTCCCAGGCGCCGGCCCACCAGATCACCGCCTGATGCTTGGCCCGGGTGAGCGCGACGTAGGCCAGGCGCAGGTCCTCGCCGCGCTGCTCGAGCTTGTGCTGGCGCTGGTGGGCGGCGTAGGTCGACCCCTCGAGGCCGACGTCGATCGTGCGCTTGTCGCCCGCGGCGGGATCGTGGAAGAACACCGGCTCGGCGTCGGAGGAGATGTACCCCGGGGCCCACAGGAACGGGCAGTACACGACCGGGAACTCGAGTCCCTTGCTGCGATGGATCGTCAGCACCTGGACCGCGTCGGCGTCGGACTCGAGCCGGCGGGTCTGCTCCTCCTCGCCCTCCTCGCGCTCGGCGGCGGCGATCCGCTGGGAGAGCCAGCCCCGCAGCGCGGTCGCCCCGAGCCGCTCGGCCGTCGCCGCCCGGTGCAGGAGCTGGGCGATGTGGCGCACGTCGGTGAGACTGCGCTCGCCGTCGGAGCCCGACAGGACCCGGGCCGGCAGCGCCTCCTCGATCATGATCGCCTCGGTGAGCTCGGCGACGCCGCTGTCGCGCAGCACCCGGCCCCAGCGGTGCAGGCGGCGGTGGACCCCCTCCCAGTCCGGCTCCCCGGCACTCGCGACGCGCTCGGCGCTCCACCCGAAGAACGGGGTCAGCGCCGAGGTCCGTGCGCGGATGCTCGACGCGGGGCGGTCGATCGCCTCGAGCAGGGTCAGCCAGTCCCGGGCCGCATCGGTCTCGAACACGCTGCCGGCGCCGTTGATCACGACCGGCACCTCGACGGCCTCGAGCTGCGCGCGGATCAGATCGGCATGCGCGTGGCTGCGGACGAGGACGGCGACGTTCCCGGGGCGCACCGGGTCCCGTCCGCACGGCGTCCCGTCGTCGCCACGGCGCTCGAGCTGCGCCTCGGAGGACAGGAGCGCGACGACGTCGGCGGCGAGGTCGCGGGCGATGTGCTCGCGGGTCGAGGGCGCCTGCGGCAGGCCGGTGCGGGTCTTCTCGACCGTCGGCTCGTCGCGGAGCACCATCCGCACGCGCAGCGCGGCGGGCACGGGAGCCGCGAGCAGCCGCGGCGTCTGGTGGGCGGGCGCCGCGCGAACCTGCCGGTAGACGATCCCGGGGTGCCCGAGCCGGGCGTCGGCGAACAGCGCGTCGTAGGCGTCGAGCAGCGGCTGGTCGCTGCGGCGGTTGACCTGGAGCGTCGCCCGCGTGTCGGCGCTCGAGGCGGCGACGAGATACGTGTACACGTCGGCGCCGCGGAACGCATAGATCGCCTGCTTGGGGTCGGCGATCAGGACGAGCGTGACGTCGGAGCCGACGAACGAGCGGTGGAGGATCTGCCACTGGTCGGGGTCCGTGTCCTGGAACTCGTCGACGAGCGCCACCCGGTAGCGGGACCGCAGCCTGGCGATCGCGGTCGCCCCGTTGGGCCCCTTGAGGGTCCGCACCAACCGGGTGACGAGGTCGTCGTAGGTCATGATCGCCATCCGCCGCTTGCGCAGCTCGAGCTCTTCGCGGACCCGTTCGGCGAGCCGGAACCGCATCGCCCCGGTCGAGGCGCGCGGCGCATCCTGGGGGGCAAGCACCGCGGTCGGGTTGAACACCGCCGCGCGAGCGATCTTCAGCGCCTCGGCGCGATCGAAGGCGATCCCGCCGAGCTTCCGGAAACGGCGGACGTAGAGGTCGTCGAGCACCTCCTCGAGCAGGTCCGAGACGTCCTCGACGAACTCGGTCCCCGGCTCGAGGTCCCCGACCGTCCCCAGCTCGGCGAGCACCTCCTGGCAGAAGCTGTGGGTGGTCGCGATCGTCGCGGCGTCGAAGTCCGAGACCGCGCGCAGCAGCCGATCGCGCCGGAGCACGATCTCCTCGCGCGTGCCCGTCGCGAGCAGCCGGACGATCTCGTCGGCGCCGGTCTGGAGGGCGCCGCCGAGGATCCGCGTGAGCTGCTCCTCGCAGCTGACGAGCCGCTCGCGGACGCGATCGCGCAGCTCGCCGGTCGCCATCCGCGTGAACGTGATCAGCAGCAGCTGCTGAAGCGGCGTGCCCTCGGCGACGTAGCGGGCTGCGAGCGACGCGATCGTGTACGTCTTGCCGGTCCCGGCGCTCGCCTCGAGCACGGTCACGCCGGCGGGGAGCGGACCGCACGGATCGAACTCGGCGTAGGCGGGGACGGCGGCGGCACTCATCGGTTGCGCAACCCCTCGTTGGCGAGCAGCGGGTCCCACAGGCGTCGGGCGTAGCGCCCGAACCGGGTCGCCTCGGTCTGAAGCCAGCCCGGGCCCTGCTCGTCGGCCCGCGGGGGCTCGGACAGCAGCGAGGCAAAGCTCACCTGCCCGCCGTGGACGATCAGGTGCTCGGGCTCGCGGTCCTCGCGGTCGAAGCGGAACGTCGTGTCCCACACCCCTTGGGCGGCGGCCTCCCCATCCTCGCCGGTGCCGGCCGCCTGCGCGTAGGCGGCGGAGGCGTCGCTGGCCAGCGGCAGCGGCTCGCGGGCGCCCCGGTCGTAGAGCTCGATCACCGTCGCCAGATGCCGGAGCGCCGTCGCCCGGCGCGATCCCGGCCCGGTGCCGAGCGGCTCGATCGTCGCCACCGTGATCTGGGCGAACCGGATGCTCGCCGGGGTGCGGCCGATCACCACCGACCGGAACGGGCGCTCGGGGCGCGCTGCGCTCAGCGCCAGCAGCCGTACCCAGGCCGCGAGCCGCTCGCGGGGTTTGAGCCGCGAGTAGGAGACGCGGCTGATCGTGTCCTCGCAGACGCCGGGCACGGTCCCGGCGAGCGTCCGCCCGTCGGGGAGCGTGAAGTTGACGTCGAGCGAGCCCGACTCGCCGGTGCCGTGGGCCACCGCCTCGGCGGCGAGCAGCTCGATCGTCGGGAGGATCCGGTCGAGCAGCGGGCCGGCGAGCTGACCGGGCGGGAGCGTGCCCCGAGCGGTCTCCGCCTCGACACAGCGAACGAGCGGCGCGCCGGAGATCAGGCCTTCGAGCAGACGCTGGGCCACGCCCCACTGCTCGAGGTGGTCGAGCTCGACCGGGAGCGCGTCCTGAACGTCGTCGCGGTAGCTGCCGACGCTGATCCCGAGCCGGTCGCGCAGGAACGCGCGGACCGGCCGCTGGACGAAGCGTACGAGGCTCTCGAGCTCGATCAGGCCGCTGTCGGGCGCCGGCAGCGGGCTCGTGAGGAACGGTCCCGGCGCCCGCCGCGGGCCGCTCATCGCGCGCGCGCCGTCGAGCGCGACCCGGTCAAAGCTCCACGCGCGGTCGGCGACGAGGCCGCCGGGCCGGAAGTTGCGCGGATCGAACGGCTGGAGGGGATGGCGGACGAGCACCTGCTCGCGCGCCGGCCGCTCACCGCCGCGGACGGTCCGCTCGACGACGTCGAGCAGCTCCGCGACGGGCACCGCCGGCGGGCGCGGGATGTTCGTGCGCTCGTCGTTGCCGGTGTAGGTGATGATCAGCCGCTCGGTCGCGGCCAGCAGGGCGTCGAGCAGCATCTGGCGGTCCTCGCTGCGCGGGTCACGGTCACCGACGTGAGGGTCGGCGAGCATCAGGTCGTCGCCGTCGCGCGACGCCTTGCGCGGGAACTCGCCGTCGTCGAGGCCGAGCACGCACACGACGCGGTGCGGCACCGAGCGCATCGGCACGAGCGTGCAGATCGTCAGGTGGCCGGTGCGGAAGTTCGCCCGCGTCGGCCGTCCACGGAGGCGGTCGGCGAGCAGCGCGCGGACGTCGGCGAGCTCGAGCATCGCGTCGCTGGCCAGGCCGTCGCGGGTCGCCGAGGCGAGCACGTCGTCGAGGATCCGGCGCAGCTCGCCGCGCTGCCAGGCGTCGCGTTCGCTGGTGGCGGTGAGCGCGTCGGCGGCGGCCGCGATCCGCGCCGCCCAGCTCGGGACCACCTGCGGACCGCGCAGCGCATCGACCGCGGCGATGACCCGGTCGACGAACTCGGCCATCCGCCCCGCGAGGTCGATCGCCGCCGTGTCGACGTCGTCGAGGGGCAGCGCCCCGCCGACAAGCTCGCGGTGCTCCTCGGTCATCGCGACGCCGAGCAGGATCCGGTCGAGCCCGGCCTGCCAGGTGCCGGCCGGCAGCTCGCCGAGCTTGAACGGCTCGCGGTGCGGGGCGTCGAGACCCCAGCGAATGCCGCTGGAGACGACCCATTCCTGCAGGCGAGTGATGTCCTCGTCGTCGAAGCGGAACCGGCGGCGGACCGGCTCGCGGTCGGCGAGGTCGAGGAGCTGGGAGGCGGTCACGCGCTGGTCGGCGAGCTCGAGCAGCGCCGAGACCGCTCCGAGCACCGGGTTGGTCTGGCGCAGCGAGCGATCGGCGAGCCGCACCCGCAGGTCGGGCAGCCGCTTGCCGGGGTCGATTCCGGTCTCCTCCTCGTTCTCGGACTCGACTCGGCCGGCCCCGAACGCGGCCTGGATCAGCGGGGCGATCGTCTCGATGTCGGGGCACATCACGATCACGTCGCGCGGCTCGAGCGTCGGGTCGTCCTCGAGCAGGTGGAGGATCGCGTCGCGGACGACCTCGACCTGACGCGCGCGGCCGTGGCAGCCGTGGATCTGGAGGCTGCGGTCGGCGGGATCGAGTGGCGGCCGGCGGTCCTCCTGACCCGGCAGCGGGGGGCCGGGCGGCGCGCGGTCGGCGCGGATGTCGTCCTGGATCCGGGTCAGCAGCGTGCCGCTTGCGGTCGGCTCGGTCTCGTGGTGGAGGTCGCCGTCGGGCCCGGCGCCGTCGAGCACGAGCTGGAGCTCGCGGCTGTCCTGACCCCACGAGGCGAGGAGCCGGTTCGACGCCGCGGTGGCCGTCGGGTCGGCGGCACGGCGGACGATCGCCGGTGTCCCCTCGCGTTTGCGCTGGCGATCCGTTCCCACAGCGCCGGCGAGGGATGGAGCACGAACAGGTGGACGTCGCGGCCGGCTGGCGAGCGCGGCGAGAACCTCGAGATAGCTCGCCGGCAGCCGGGTGAGGCCGAACAGCGACAGCCGCGCGGGGAGCTCGATCACGCCGGGCTCGCGACGCAGCCGCTCGCACGCCGGCGCGAGCCGCTCGGCCGGGCTCGGGGTGTCGATCCGCTCGCGCAGCCGGCGCCACAGCTCGGCCTGCCAGCGGCCATCGCCGGGGAGCGGGCGGCCGGTGCCGTCGGTGTCCTCGCCCCGGGCCCAGGCCGCGAGCATCTGCGGCCGGCGGATCGCGTAGCGGTCGTAGAGATCGGCGATGTGCCGGACGCTCGCGAAACGGCGGTTGCGGACCTCGGCCTCGGCGTCGCCGAGATGGGTGGCGAGCGAGCTCAGCCACGGCTCGCCGAGCGATTCGTCGACGGTGTGGAGCAGCGGCCACACCGAGCGCTCGGGCAGCCACGGGTCGGTCTCGGGGTCGAGGCCGGTCGCGGTCGACAGCGCCTCGGCCACGAGCTTGCGCGGGAACGGGAACGCGACGTTGGCGCAGATCCCGTCGCGGCGGCCCTCGGCGGCGCCGAGCCGGGTCGACATCCGCTGGGTCAGCCACCGCTCCATGCCGCGGGTCGGGACGGCGACGATCTCGGCCGCGAACGGGTCCTTCGAGCGGGTCGGCGAGGATCCCGGCGAGGGCGGCGGCGAGCGCGGTCGCGCGTTCTGATCGGTGGACGTTGAGCATCCCGCTCAGATCGTAGGTAGGGCCGCTGATGTCATCGAGGGCACGTCAGAATGAGTCCGATGCCGTCCCCGTCTCGCCCCACCCTGCGCGGCACCTTCGGAATCGTCGCCTCGACGCACTGGCTCGCCTCGAGCGTCGGGATGGCGGTGCTCGAGCGCGGCGGCAACGCGTTCGACGCGGCGGTCGCGGCCGGGCTGACGCTGCAGGTCGTCGAGCCGCACATGAACGGACCGGGAGGCGATCTGCCGGTCGTGTTCTGGAGCGCCGAACGCGGCGAGCCGCTCGTCCTCTGCGCCCAGGGACCCGCGCCGGCGGCGGCGTCGGTGGCCGAGTTCCGGCGGCGCGATGAGCCCCTGATCCCGGGGGTCGGGCTGCTCGCGGCGTGCGTGCCGGGCGCGTTTGACGGGTGGATGCGGCTGCTGCGCGACTTCGGCACCTGGCGGCTCGCCGACGTCGCCGCGTACGCGATCGGGTACGCCGTCCGACGGGTTCCCGGTCGCCGCCCCGGTCGTCGAGACGATCCGGGCGAGCGCGTCGCTGCTGCGGCAATGGCCGGCCTCGGCGGAGATCTATCTCCCGTGCGCGGAGCCGGGGGCGCTCCTGCGCAACCGCCCGCTGGCGGAGATGTACCGGCGCGTCGTCGGCGAGGCGTCGGGCGCAGGGTCCCGGGAGGGCGAGATCGAGCGGGCGCCGGGCGGCGTGGTACCGGGGGTTCGTCGCCGAGGCGATCGACGCCTACTGCCGCTCGCATGACGGTCTCTTGCGGGGCGACGATCTCGCCTCGTGGGAGTCGTCGCTCGAACCGCCGGTCACCTACGCATTCCGCGGGATGACGGTGTGCAAGCCGGGTCCGTGGAGTCAGGGCCCCGTGTTCCTGCAGCAGCTCGCGCTGCTCGACGGGTTCGACCTGGAGGCGATGGGGCTCGGCTCGGCCGAGTACGTCCACACGATCGTCGAGTGCGCGAAGCTCGCCTTCGCCGATCGCGAGGCGTTCTACGGCGACCCCGCGTTCGCCGACGTCCCCGTGCCGATGCTGCTCTCCGCGGAGTACAACGCGGCGCGGCGGGCACTCGTCGGGGCCGAGGCGTCGCTCGCGCTGCGGCCAGGCGGCGGGCGGCTCCCGGCAGTCGATCCGCGCGCGGCCGGGCTCGCGGGCGCGGCCGAGCCCGGGCGCCCGAGCCCGGGCGGGGCGACACGGTCCACCTCGACGTCGCCGACCGATTCGGCAACCTCGTGTCCGCCACACCGAGCGGCGGCTGGCTGCAGAGCTCACCGGTCATCCCCGGTCTCGGCTTCCCGCTCGGCACCCGCGCGCAGATGTTCTGGCTCGACGAGGAGCACCCGAACGGGCTCGCCCCGGGCAAGCGTCCCCGCACCACCCTCTCCCCCTCGCTCGCCCTGCGCGACGGCGAGCCGTACCTCGCGTTCGGCACGCCAGGCGGCGACGGCCAGGACCAGTGGCCGCTCGCAGTTCTTCCTCGCCCACGCGGTGTTCGGCCTCGACCTCCAGACCGCGCTCGACCTGCCCCAGTTCGACACCCGCCACTTGCGCAGCTCGTTCTACCCACGCCGAGCCGACCCCGGCGTGCTCGAGGCCGACGGCGACCTCGGTTCGGACGTGCTCGAAGACCTGCGAGCGCGTGGTCATCTGGTCGAGACGCTCCCAGCCGAGGCGTTCGGCCGGACCTCGGCGGCCGGCCGGGACCGCGACGGGACGCTCGTCGCCGGGGCCACTGGCCGGGGGAACGTGAGCTTTGCGGTCGGCCGTTAGTCGGCCTGGCCTTCGGCCTTTCGTGTGCGGCTGGAATGAGTCTGTGAGGCGTCGGGACGGGCCTGGGGCGTCAACAGCTTTGGCATCGAGGATCGGCGGCGTTGGTCCGCCCGCGCGCCCGGCGTTGATCCGCCCACACGCCCGGCGTCGGTCCGCCCGCGCGCCCGGCGTCGGTCCGCCCACACGCCCGGCGTCGGTCCGCCGCGCGCCCGGCCTCCGTTGCCCGAGCCCTGCGCCCCGCGCCCAAGCCCCGCCTCCCGCGCGCCCCAGTTCCCCGCCGTGGATGTCCCGGGGGGGCCGGAAGTCGGCGGGCGCTCGCCGCGGCACGCGGGGCGCTGGGGCGCGCAGAGGCCGGCGCGGTTTCCCCGGCGCGCAGCCGTTTTCTATGAGCCTGGGTATCTAACGGGCCTATTTTTCCCGCCAGATACCCAGGCCCTTGGCCTTCCGCCGCCGGGGTTGACATGACGCCATGACACCGATTAGTGGTTAATCTTGCTTTACAGCGGATCACGGCGATCTTCCATCAGTCCCCCGGCCGCAGCTCCTCGTCCATTCCCGGCACGACGACCGTCTCGTCGGGGAACACGGCGTGCACCTCCACGCGACCGCCCAGCGCGGCGACGAAGCGTGTGAGCGCCGCCAGGTAGACGTCGATCTCCCGCTCGGCACCCTCGGGTTCAGGCTCGCAGGCGGCCACCGCCTCCTTAAGGACGGCGTCGCTCACGCCGTGGCGAGCCCTGGACTCGGTGATCCGTGTCTGCGCCTCGATCAGGCGCCTGTACGCCGCGACGAGTTCCTCGTTCAACGGTCGCGACCTCCTGACTTCCTCCCACGAGTGTGTCTCGGACTCGGCGATGATCCACCTCCCAGGTTCCGCAGGTGCTGATCGTAGAGCCGGTCCGCCTTGGGGACGTACTCCCGATACCAGCCCTTCCAGTTGTCTGTCTTGTCGCCACCGGCGAGCATGATCGCCCGCCTGTTCGGGTCGAATGCGAACAGCACCCGCAGGCTCCCGCCGGGCAGCCGCAACTCCTTCATGTTGTGGTGGCGCGAGCTCTTGACGTGGTCGACGAACGGGCGCCCGAGCCCCGGCCCCCGGTGTTGCAGCTTCTCCAGATGGCCGGCCACCTTCGCGGCATCACGCGGGGCGAGTGACCGGTACCACTCCGCCGCCTGCCGGGTGAACTGCACGTCCCATCGTTGGCGCCATGCCACCCGACGAGACTCCTGAGATCGGTGTCACACAACAAGACACGTTCGTGCCACCTGTGTGTCAATCGTGTGCCGGTTACGTGTCAGTGGCCAGCTTGCGGGTCTCCTCGAGCAGATCGCTCGCGGTGACCTCGCCGCTCTGCATCGCCACCGCGACGAGCCGGGCGCGCTTCTGGTTCTGCGGCAGATTCTCGATGTCGAACTTCTGGAACAGGGCCCGCAGGTGGGTCTTCACCGCCGCGACGCTGAGGTGGAGCTGGGCCGAGATCTCGGGGTTGCTCGCCGGGGTCGCGAACGGATCTGCGCCCGCGTACGGCGTCGCAAGCGCGACCAGCACACGGCGCTGGGCGTCCGAGATCTGCGGCCGCTCGAGCTCGGTGGCCGCGCTCGTCACCGCTCTGGGATCCTCGGCGGGGGCGGCGTAGGAGAACCGGGTGCGCCCGCACCGGAACCGGTCGCCGTTGCTGAGACGCCGGCGGCCGTGGATGCGCTCGTCGTTGAGGTAGGTGCCGTTGCGCGACAGGCCGTCGTCGGCCACCGTCCACACGTCGCCGACACGCTGGAGCTCAGCGTGGACCCGCGGAGGCGTCGGAGTCCCAGTCGAGCACGATGTCGGCGGCGGGCGAGCGGCCGATCGACAGATCGTTCGCCTCGTCGGGCAGCTCGACGATCCGCTGCGTGCCCTCGCCGTCTCTGAACAGCAGGAACGGCACGCCTCTACGCTCGGCCTCGAGCCGTGCCTTGAGCTCTCTCGCGGTGACCGGCCGATCCGGCAGCTGCACGATGCATGGTTGTATCCGATCGGCGTGACGTCATGCGTAGTGGCCGGCCACTGGCCCCGGTGCCAGCGGCCGGCCATCGCCCCCACGTCCCTGCGCCCCGTTTTCACGTCCGTGTGATGAAGATGTGCGTGCCATCTCGGCCTCGTTCGAACTGCTCGCGGTGAGACAGCCGGCCGCTGGTCCGTCCTCCAGCGACCGGCTGCCGGTCCATGCGCCCCCGGGTGTGCGCGACGCCCTCGGTTCCAGAGGGCTTCCGTCGCGGTCAAGGGCTCCGATATGTCGGTCGCACCGGCCACCGTCTGAGAAGTGGTCGGTGCGACGGAGGACAGCTTCGCCGGTGGCGGGGCGGTTGGCTAGCCGCCCAAGGGATGAAATCGACCAGCCCTTCCCGATGAAGCGCGGCGGGCCGGCACGCCAGCGTCTGGCGTGCCGGCCCGCGCAGGATGTCCGCGCCCGTCCAGGGCGCTGCGCCGAGCTGCCAGTGGCCCCTCCCGCAAATACGCTCGCATTCGAGGCACCCCTGGCGGCGCCGGGCTACGTCCTCGGAGTCTCGCGTAGCGCTGCTACGCCACGACTCCTGTGTCCTCGCCCGGCATCCACCAGCGGCACCTCTCGGTGCGACCGGATTTACGTGAGCGACCACTAGTGGATCCCGAAGACGATCGGGCTGACCATGTAGACCGGCTTGCCAGTCGCGCCCGACTTCAGCGCCGTGCTGAACGAGACGTTCCCGGTTCCGCTGCTCGGGCAGGTGCCACTGGTCGTGTACGTCCCTGCCTGATTCGTGAACTGGAGGTTGCCGGCGTTGTCGTAGGCCCCGCTGAGCGTCCCGGGGCCGGCGGCGTCGAGGGTGAGGGTGCACCCGGCGGCGGCGCTCGAGACGAGCGTCATACCTGCCTTTGGAACCCCGAGCTGGATCTGATCGGGGTTCGGGGAGCCGGTCGAGTTGACGTACGTCGCGGTCCACGGACCATTGGTGTTGTTGGTGGTCACCGTGTCCGGGTTGCTGCCGGGCGGGAGGTTGTCGGTGCAGCCCGTGAAGGTCGGGTTGGTGATCGTGAACGGACCGAGGCCCCCGCCCTTCGTGCTCAGCGTCAAGCTCGTCGTGGAGGCCGTGCAGGTGACGGTGGCCCCGGCCACCGGTCCGGTGGTGGCCATGAATACCGCGTTCGTCGTCGGCTTGAGCTTCGGGCTCACCTTGACGGCGACCCCGGTGGCATTCGTGATGATGCTGGCGACCACCACGGCCGGAATGGCGGCGGCGGCGATCGCGGCGACGATGACGGCCGCGGTGACCTTCTTGCTGCGTCGTTTCATGTGAGACGTGTCTCCTGTTCCGGTCCAGCCGAGACGCTCCCGCTCGGCTTCATACGCTGGACGCGCTGAGTGGGTCTTGGGTTGGTTTGTCCGCTCGCTGCCCGGTTCCGAGCGGAGCTTGTTCAGAGGGGGCTCCGGCCCCGGTCCTGCCGGCCGGCTGGCGTTCCCCCAGCCACGGCTGCGCTGTCCGTGCGCACGTGCGCCTGTGCGCGATGACCTCCTGTGCGATCAGGCCCCCCGGTGGCCGCCGATCACGAGCCAACGTATCCGGCCCGCGCGGCCCAGTCAAGCGTTCGATGGTCGGCTCGGATGAACGGCGCCGCGCGGCCTATCCAGGTAGGCGCAGGTTCGCGATCACCAGCCTCGAGTGGGTCCCGCCCGTGTCCGTCACGAGCACGACCAGCTTCAGGTGCCGATGGTGGTGGTGGCGCAGGCTCTTGCGAGCGACGAGGTTCTTGATCGTCAGCTTGACTGCCGCCGGCGCGTTCGCGAACGAGATCACGAGCCGCCCGTGCTTGACCTTGACCGAGCTGATCTGGCCGCCTTTCGCCGACACCGTCGGATGGTGATGGCGCAGCAGCGCGCTGAGCCCCTTCGGCAGAACGATCGTGACGGTCTTCAGGCCGGGCTCCTTCTGGCCCGAGGCGACCTTGAGGCTGAGGGAGAACCGGTGATGCGCGGCGGCATGCAGAGACGAGCCGTGAACACTCGCGTGCGTGCCGGTCCCGCCGCCACCACCGCCACCGCCGCCCCCGCCACCACCGCCGCCGCCACCGCCCCCGGTCGACGTGCAGCCGCTGACCGTGAACGGCGCGGTCGCGGTTGCGGTCATGTCGCCGTTCTGCGATGTGAGCGCCGTCGAGGCGGTCCCGGAGCTCGGGTTGCACGAGGCGATGAAGACCGCGTTCGGGCCGCCCGCCAGGTCGACCTTGAGGTCGGTGATCGGCAGGTCGGCACGCCCGTGAACGTGGTCGAGCCGGACGACAGGCTCACGCTGCCGGTGAGCGTGATCGGGAACGGCGACCCGAAGTGCAGGGCGATCTGGGGAGCCGCCACCGAGCCGTTGAGGTATGCGTTGGCGGTGAGCGCCGACGGATACAGCGGCGAGCTCGTCGTCGCCGTGCCGATCGGGGTGCAGGACGCGAACGTCGGGTCCGTGCAGATCTGCAGCCCGCCGTTGAGGACCGCGGTCACGTTCGGCTGCAGCACGTTCGGCGGCAGGGTGAGGACGACCTGGCTGGACGTCGCCTGAGTGGCCGCGCTCGGCTGGGTCTGCTCGGTCGTGACGGCGACGCCGTTGTCAGCGCTGTCCTTTGCCGCGGTCACGGTGAACGCCGGGGTCAGCTGCAGGTTCGAGCACCCGGTGACGTTGAGCGGCGCCATGGTCGTCTTGACGGTCGGATCCATGTACGAGTCGGCGCTGACCGTGAAGTTCGCCGGGGTGGATGGGCAGCTGTCGGGCATGCGAATCGCGCTCAGCGTGGTCTGGAGCTCGCTGACCGACAGCGAGGCCGGCGGGCCGCCGCCCAAGGAGATCGAGTTCGGGATGACCGTCGTGATATCAACCCCGACCCCAGCCGGGTCGCCGGACGGCCGCACAGTGACGTCCCCGGGGGTGCCGAGCTGCTGGGAGGTGGAGTCGAGGTAGATCGCGAGGCCGGCGAGATCCGACGTGTTCGGCGGCGCCACGAGATACAGGCTGATGTTCTGCGTCGTGGCGATCGCCCCGCCGACGACGGCGGTGGCCGCCCCGGTCCCCACCTTGCAGTCGCTCGCTGGCAGACCGCCCGGGGGCGGCGGGGTCGCGATGCACGCCCCTGCCCCGAGCGTCGCGTCAGCCAGCAGCCCCGGCGGCAGGGCCAGCGTCAGCGTCTTCGGCGAGTCGCTCGAGGAGCTGGGCGCGAAGTGGATGTCGACTCCAAGCGCCACGTCCGAGCCGGCTTGGGTCCCGGCCGACTGGTCCAACATGACGGTCGGCGTGATCGTCGCCTGCGCGGCAGGCGCGGCGGCCAGGGTTGCGGCAAGCGCGGCGAAGCCCAGGGCAGCTCGCAGGGATCGAGTCGGCTTCACGTTTCTCCGGTCCTTTTCGTGGGCCGGCGCCTCCGGGCGGGATCCTAACCGGGCCTGGGCGGCCCTCGCTCGCAGCCGAGTGGCCGCCCCGGTGGGACCTGTCGGGGCGGCCGCATGGACCCGTCTCCTATCCGGAGTTGTGTCAGTTGCTGGGGATCCCGGTGGTCGGCGGGGTGGGCTGCTTGCCGGTGAAGGTCGTGATCGGGGTGCCCTTCGTCGGCGTCGTGGTCAGCACCGGGCCGAACGTGGTGATCTGTCCGTTGGTCACGTTGGCCATCTGCACGCCCGAGAAGCCGCCGTGATCTGTCTTCGAGTAGCGGAAGGGAACGAGACCCGGCCCGTTCCACGAGGCGCCGTGGTTCTCGACAGCGTTGACGAGCGCCTGCCGGGTGAGGTTCTTGCCGGCCGCGACGAGCGCCTGCACGAGCGTGAACGCGTTGGCCATCCCGTACTCGACGTTGCCGTCGAACGGAGCGGACTTGTCGTACTGATCGTGGACCTTCATGAACAGCTGGATCCACGGGTTCGACGTGTCGCTGTAGGACGGCAGGTAGCCGTCGGTGATTGTGCCGTTGATGAGTGCCGGCCCGGACGCCTTGCCCTTGGAGATGCTCTTGAGCAGCCCCTCCACCGTGAGCGGATCGATGCCCACGTTGGAGACGACGAGCTGCGGGGCGTATCCGAGCTTGAACGCCGTCAGCCTGGCGATCGCGGTGTAGATCGGGACCGTGAACTCGACGAGCACCTTCGCGCCCGATGCCTTGAGCGCCGTCAGCTGGGTGGCCAACGACGTCGTGCCGGCCTGGTAGGCCTGCTTGGAGGCGAGGTCGGAGGCCGGAACCTCGTCCTCGATCCCGGCCAGGCCGCCTTGGCCGAAATCGTCGTCCTGGTAGAGCACGCCGACCTTCTGTCCCGCGAAGTGCTGGGTCAGGTACTGGCCGAGGATCTTGCCCTCGATCGTGTAGTTGGGCTGCCACCCGAACGTGTTCGGTTGCGAGGACCCGGCGTCCCAGCACGGACACCCCGAGGCGACGAACAGGTCCGGGACCTTGGAGGAGTTCAGGAACCCGACGACCTTCGTGTGGGTGGGCGTTCCGAGCCCCTCGAAGATCCCGAACACGTTGTCCTGGAGCACGAGCTGGTGGACGACGTTCACGGTCTGCGTCGGGTTGTACTGGTCGTTCTTGATGACCAGGTGGATCTTGCGGCCGAACACGCCGCCGTGGGCGTTGACGTAGTCGAAGTACGCCTGCGACGCCGGCGCGATCAGGCTGTAGCCCGGAGCCACGGGCCCCGTCATCGGCTGATGCGTGCCGAACGTGATGCTCGTCTTCGTGACTCCGGGCGCGCTCGAGCTGCTCCCACCCGACGAGCCACACGCCGCGACGACCCCCGCCGACAGGCACGCAGCGACGGTCGCTGCGCACGGTCCGACCAGACCTCTCCTCATGGTGTCCTCCTCTGTGTTGATGGATCGGACTCAGCTCGTGTGCGCGCCACGCGCGCGCGGAGCGCTTGGAACCCGCCTTGGATCCCGCCGGGCCAGGCGAGCATCACGACGATCAGGACGACGCCGTAGATCGCGAACGGCAGGTTGCTCTGGACGTTCGCCGACAGCGACAGCGAGTTCGCGATGTCGGTTGACCAGCTGGGCACCAGCACGAGCACCGCCGCCCCGCACACGGCGCCCATGAGCGACCCGAGACCTCCGACGACGACGCCGGTCAGAAGCGACAGCGAGAGCGTGAGCGGGAACGCGCTCGGCGTGGCCAGGTTGAGCACGACCGCGTACATCCCGCCGCCGAGCCCGGCGCAGCCGGCACTGATCACGAACGCGAGCGTCTGCTGACGCCCGACGCGGAGACCGCACAGCGACGCGGCGATCTCGTCGTCGCGGACCGCGCGCAGCGCCCGCCCGGTGCCGCTGCGGGTCAGGTTGTAGAGCACGAACAGCACGACGAGGGCGCCGGCGCACGCCACCCACGCCTGCCACTGCTCGATCGCGAAGCTCGCGCCCAGCCACGAGGGGACCGGCGGCGGGTTGATCGTAAGGCCGTTCTCGCCGCCGAACGTGGCCGGGTACTTGTCGGCGATCGCCGGGAGCCCGACGGCGAAGGCCAGGGTCGCGCCGGCAAGGTACGGGCCGCGCAGGCGCGATGCCGCCGCGCCGACCGGCAGCCCGACGACCGCTGCCACGCCCGCAGCCACGACGAGCGCGGGGAACAGCGACCAACCCTCATTCCCGACGAGCAACAGCACCGTGTAGGCGCCAAGCGCCATGAACGCCCCGTGCCCGAGGGAGATCTGGCCGGACAGCCCGATCAGCACAGTCAGCCCCGCCAGCGCCGCGAAGTAATAGGCCCCGCTCGCGAGCTGCGTGTTGTCGTACGGGCTGAGCAGGTCGCTGGCCACGACCAGCACGACCGCCGCGAGCGCGACGAGGCCGAGCGCGCGGGCGAGCGTGCTGCCGGCGAGACGGCCGTGGGCGGTCCGGGCGGCGAAAGCGGACAAGGCGCTCACACGCGCCGGTCCTTGGCCACGGAGAACAGCCCGGTCGGCCGGATCATCAGCACGACGACGAGGATCACCAGCGCCCCGAGCGGGACGAGCGCGTCGCCCTCGTAGCCGGCCACGTACGACAGGGCCAGCACCCAGGACGAGGCTCCCGATCACCGCTCCCAGCGGGCTGTCGAGCCCACCGAGGACGGCGGCCACGAAGCCGCTGATCAGCACCGGGTCGAAGTTGTTCGGCGCGAGGAACACCGACGGGGCGACGAGCACCCCGGCCGTCGCCCCGGTCAGCGCCGCGAGGCCCCAGCCGACCGTGAAGATCCGGCCGACCCGGACGCCGAGCAGCTGAGCGACCTCGGGCTTGAACGCCGCGGCGCGCATCTGCAGCCCGAGCGAAGTGAAGCGGAACAGCGCCCACAGGGCGAGCGCCACGACGACGACCACGACCACCGTGAACGTGTCCTCGGGGGCGAACAGGACGTGGGTTCCGCCGATGTCGTAGCCGCGAATCGAGAACGCGTTCGGGAACGAGCGCGGTGTGTCGCCCCACACCATGCCGGCCACTGCGGTCAGGAACGCGTAGAGGCCGAGCGTCACGATCACCGAGTTCAGCGGCGGCGCGTTCTCGACCCGGCGGATGAGGATCCGCTCGACCAGCGCCCCGAGCACGAGGCCGGCGAGGAGCGCGACCGCGAACCCGAACACGTACGAGCCGGTCGAGGTGATGACCGCCGAGGCGATGTACGTCGTGATCATCAGCATCGCGCCCTGGGCGAAGTTGACGATCCGCGTGGCGCGCCAGATGAGGACGAGCGCCAGCGCCACGGCTGCGTAGATCGCGCCGGTCGAGACGCCGTTGAGCGTGTAGTCGACGAACTTGGTCACGGTCAGAACCCCAGGTACGCGTGACGCAGTCGCTCGTCCGCGGCGAGCTCTGCGGGTGGCTGATCGGCGACGACTACACCGAGGTTGAGGACGACGCCGCGGTTGGCGACCGACAGCGCCGAGCGGGCGTTCTGCTCCACGAGCAGGATCGCGAGCCCCGTCGTGTCGGCCAGGGTGCGGACGAGGCCCATGATCTGGGCGACCAGTCGCGGCGCCAGTCCGAGCGACGGCTCGTCGAGGAGGAGGACCCGCGGGCGCGGCACGAGCGCGCGGCCGATCGAGAGCATCTGGCGCTCGCCGCCTGAGAGCCGCGACGCAGGCTGCTGGCGGCGTTCCGCGAGCGGCGGGAACAGCTCATAGATCTCGCGCAGCGGCGCCGCCTCCCGGCCACGGAACAGCCCTCCGACCCGGAGGTTCTCCTCCACGGTGAGCTCCCCGATCACGCCCCGCCCCTCGGGGACGTGGGCCAGCCCGAGCCGGACGATCTCCTCGACCGCCAGCCGCGTGATGTCACGCCCCGCGAGCATGACCCGGCCGGCGCCGGGCCGGACGAGCCCGGACACCGTGCGCAGCAGCGTCGTCTTGCCCGCGCCGTTGGCGCCGAGCACCGCGGTCACCGTGCCGGATTCGACGGTCAGCGAGACGCCCGCGAGCGCTGGAACGGCGCCGTAGCTCGTGTGCAGCTCCTCAACCTCCAGCATCGATCACTCCGACGGCGTCCGAATGCCTGAGCTCGGCCTCGCGGCCGAGGTACGCCTCCAGCACGCGCGGGTCCTGCTTGACCTCGCCCGGCTCCCCCGACGCGATCACCCGGCCGAAGTCGAGCACGACGACGCGGTCGCACACCGACGTGACCAGGTCCATGTGGTGGTCGACGAGCATCACCGCGATCTCGTTGCGGAGGCTCGCGATCAGCTCCGCGAGCGCAGCCAGCTCGTTCGTGTCGAGCCCACCGGCCGGCTCGTCGAGCATCAGCAGATCGGGCTCGGACACGAGCGCCCGGGCGAGCGCGACCTGCTTCTGCGTGGCGAATGGCAGCGAGCCCGGCCGGCGGTCGGCGACGTCTGGGCAGTTGACGCGGTGCAGCGCCCGCAGCGCGCGCTCGCGCAGTGCCCGCTCGTCACGGTCGGACCGCGGCAGGCCGAGCAGCGCGCTCGGCGTGCGGGCCCGCCGGAATCGCTGCGCTCCGACCATCACGTTCTCGAGCGCCGTCAGGCGCGGGAACAGCCCGACGCCCTGAAGCGTGCGGGCGATGCCGATCGCGGTGAGCCGATCGGGCCGCATCCGCGCGACGCGTTCGCCCCGCCAGCTGATCGCGCCCGCGTCCGGGGTCACGAAGCCGCAGATCGCGTTGAACAGCGTCGTCTTTCCGGCCCCGTTGGGCCCGATCACCCCGAGCACCTCGCCGGTGGACACGCCGAGCGACACGGCGTCGACGGCGGTGATCCCGCCGAAGCGGACGGTCACGGAGTCGACGCTCAGGATGGCCCGCTCCTCCATCGGCCCTGAACGCTAGGGAGTCAGGTGCGAAAAACCATCAGGGAGAGCGCACGAACTTTTCCGGTGAGGAGTGTGGACAGGTCACAAACCCATTGCTCGCGGACCGCGTCGGCGTGGAGCGTGGGGCGTACTGCCCGCGCCGGTTGCTTGTTGACATTGCACAAGCGCAGGCGCAGGATCAGGTTCTGTGCAGCCTGTTCTCAGCGAGCCGGTCTCCCGAGCTGACCTGATCGCCCGCGAACGCTCGCGCATCCTGGCCGCGCTGACCGACCAGGTCGAGCTCCTCGCCGATCGGGGCGCCGCCGCGATCCGGGAGGAGATCCCGTATTACCGGGCGGCCGCCGAATCGCTCGCGTCCGACATGCGCCGCCAGGTCCTGTTGAACTACGCGACCAAGCTGCGCCTGCTGCGCGAGCAGCGCGAGCCGAAGCTCGAGGATCTGTCGTTCATCCGGCAGGCGGCGATCCGGCGCGCCCGGGCCGGGTGCGGGCTCGAGGACTACGTCAACGCGTGGCGGGTCGGACAGCAGCTGTTCTGGGACGCGCTGATCGAGCTGGCCGGGGATTCGCCGTGCGGGCGCGAGGCGGCGCTGTCGCTCGTGCGCCCGGTGATGCGCTACGTCGACTTCGCCAGCGCACACGCCGCACACGTCTACGCGGAGTTCCAGCGCTACGCCGTCATCGACGCCCACCACGAGCGGGAGGGGCTGCTCGAGCGCCTGCTGGCCGGCGAGCTGCCGACCGCCGGCCCGCTGCTCGCGGCGGCCCATGCGTACGGCTTCGCACGCGACGCCAGCCTGTTGGTGGTCAGCGCGATCCCCGTCGACGCGACGGCAAGCCCCGATCGCCTGCACGCCGGCGGCGCCTCGATCGCCCGTTTGGGGGTGGCCGAGGCAAAGACGCTCGTCGTCGTCCGGCACACCGAGGTCGTCGCGATCCCGCTTGTCGACCGCAGGATGAGCGCGGATGAGATCTGCGCCCGGCTCGACGCCGTCCAGCGCACGCTGGCCGCGGCGGACCTCCCGCTGGCGATCGGGGTGAGCACGATCGCCCACGGCGTGAGCGAGCTCCCGCGGGCGCTGATCGAGGCCCGCACGGCGGCGCAGCATCTCGAAGGGCGCGCCGGGCTGGTCGCGCTGCCGCGCCTGACTGCGTTCGAGTACCTCGTGCTGCACGCTGATCGCACCGCCGGCCGGCTCGTCGACCCTCGCATCAGCGCGTTCCTTGAGGAGGACCGCATGCGCGGCGACGTGCTGCGCACGACGCTCCAAGCGTTCATCGCCGCCGACCTCAACGTGCGGGCCGTCGCCGAGGGCCTTCACGTGCACCCGAACACCGCGCACTACCGACTCGCGCGCGTGAAGAAGCTGACGGGCCGCAACCCGCGCACAGTCACGGACCTGCTCGAGCTCCACGTCGCGATGCTGCTCGACGAGCGCTCCGGCGCTCCGTCGTCGGTGGCGACGCGGGTGGCGTGAGGCGCTGCGGACGGGGCCGGGCGGGCCTACCCGAGTGGGGGGGTCACGAGCGTCCCCCCTTCGGCCGCGGTTTTGCCGGTAGGACTTCGAGTCCGTCGGACACGAGGTCTGAGAGGTCAAGCGGGTCAAACAGCCGAAAGCCGACGAGGCGACGTGGCTCGTCGACCTGCCCCGTCGGCCGTTCGCACTCGGGACAGGCGATCAGGTATGTCGACGCCTCGGCAGTGAAGCGCACCCGACAGTGGAGGCAGCACGCGTGACTCATCGTGAAAGCCCGTTGCCGCCGGGCCGCGCCGGATGCCGGACAGTCGGCATGGCGTACCGCCTCTCTGCTCCTCTGGTAAGCGGGTCGCCCGGTAAGCGAGAGGAGCCGTGGGCTCGCTGAGCGCCGATCGAGGTTACCACGGCCGCCAAAGCTCTCCGCCCCGCGGGTACCGCTTTGCGGGGCCGCGTGCCGCGCGCGTCGCGCCCCGTTATCTACCGATCGGAGCCGGGGTCGAGAACGCGGAGCATGAGCACATGATCCGGGTTGACGCCGATCTGTTGCCCCGACTCCGCCTCGGTCATCCACGCCAGCTCCATGATCGAACCGCGGGCCGCCGAGAGGATCGCAGCCTCGACAGCGTGCGGCTCCCCCTCGACCCGCAGGCGCTCACCTCCGGTGAGCGTGAGCTCAGTGAGCGACACAGTCGCACAGCGGGCTCACGACGCGAACTCCGAGACGGAGTAGGCGTTGCAAGCCAGCACGTCACAGGATTGCTGCTGCGGATCGGTGGGGTGCTGGCGGTACACGATGAACGGTCGGTGCAGGCCCATGTCGAAGATCGCGGTGACGATACCGCCCCAGACGGGGTCCGGGGCGCCGACGGCGGTCACGCAGTCGAGGTTGCCGCGGCGGGTCCAGAGCTCCATGATCCGTCGCTGCTTCGGGGGGCGCCCCATCTGCAACTCCGTCTGCCGACGCAGCTGCTGATAGATGCGCTCGCCCGCCTGACCGTCACCTGTGGGGATGAAGAAGGGGGGCATCAGAGAGTCAGTGCTCCCATGGCGACGGGGATGTCGAGGTCGGGCTGATCGTGAGCGCGGCCCCCGAACGAGGTGCTCGTGTCGGCCACCGTAGCACCTCCATGGCACGGGTCAACACGCTCTCTGACGAAGCGGGGGTCGCGATGACGGCGGCCCCGCTGCTCGGGCGATCGCCGGAGTCCGGTGGCGACCCGCTATCGTCGGGCCGGAGGCCGAGCGTCCGCTTGGCCGCGACAGCAGTGCCCCGCGTTTCGCCAGTTCGCTGTTCACAGCCCCTCGTGTCACGCAGCGCACGTGAAACGTAGGAGGGCAATCATGCCCCTAGGAACTGTGAAGTGGTTCAGCGACGACAAGGGCTTCGGGTTCATCACCCCCGAAGACGCCGGCAAGGACCTGTTCGTGCATCATTCATCGATCCAAGGCGACGGCTACCGGTCTCTCGCCGAAGGCGCCAAGGTGAGCTACGACGCCGAGCAGGGCCCGAAGGGTCCCGCGGCGACCAACGTTCTACCCGTCTGAGCCGGCACAGCGATGGGGACACCCGTCCCCATCGCTGTCATCCGGATCGCAGTCGCTACACCGGCTCGATCAGCTCCAGAGCCCCGAATCCCTCAAGCGGCCGGTCGATGAAGAAGATCTCCATCGTGATGTCGGGCTCGACATGGGCCTGGGAGAGAAACGCCACCACCTTGCGGTCCGTGAGCTCCTCGATTGTCTGCTTGTAGCGGGCGGCCATCAGGCGCTGGAAATCTTCGCGCAGTTCGACCACGCGCTCAGGCTCCCCGCTGTCCATGATCGTCTGCTCGAGTGCCGTGAAGCCGCTGCCTCTCATGACAACCACGATGATGTCGTCGAGCGCGTAGGTCTTGGCCTTCATGGGGCCGCGGCCATAGTGCTCGCGGAGGATCCCGACGATGCTGGTCGAGATGGCCGCCAATAGGCGGCCTCCCGAACGGCCCATCTGTTCTGTCTCTTTGCGGCGGTACGTCCAACCGTTTCGCTCCGATTCCGGCGAGGCCCGCGAGACCCCTTCCGTCGATCGCGTTTGCGTCGTGACTTGCCTCGCCGGACCGTCAATCCAGCGAGAGCCTGTCTTGAAAGATGGTAACGCCGGCCTACGCCATGTCAACGTCCGGTGTCGCGCCGTCAGGTCCGCGGGGCTCGAGCACGAAGACCTCCACCGAGGCGTCCCCAAGCGTGCTCGACCCACTGAGGAACGTGGCGACCTTGCGCTTCGTGAGACGCTCGACGGCGGCCACGAGCTCATCTTCCATCACACGCTGAAGTGCGTCGCGCTGCATGCGCACGAGCTCGGCGCGCCCCGCCGCGACGAGATGGGCCTCGGCCTTGGTCGCGCCGTCCTCGAGCAGGCACACGACCACGTCCTCGTACACGAACGCGCGCGACTTGGTCGCCCCCCGACCCGCGAAGTCGGCGATCAGCTTGCCGATCTCGTTGGCGATCGCCGCGCCGAGCCGTTTGGGGGTCAGGGCGCTGCCGCCGCTGGGCGTCGCCGGTGGCACGCTACCTCCTCCGCGTCTCTTTGCTTGGGGCAGAGAACCGCCGCGGAGCAGAGACGAATGAGGCCCGGCGAGGGTCGCTCAACCGTAGCACCCGGATGCGGGTCACCGTCTCAGAGCCGCTCGCCACGGCCGGCGCCCGTGCTTGGGCAGGCCGTTTCGCACCGCCACTGCGTACGGTATGATCGCCCGCACAGCGGTCCGCTTTTCGGTGACACATCGTTTAGCGGAGTTGCACCTTTCACGTCGGAACGAGCGATCGGTCACACGCTGGCCAGGAAACGCGGTCCGTGGTCAAGTCCAGCAGCGAGCTGGGGGATACAGACCATGCATGCACCGCGGATAGTCCGTAGCCACCGGGATAACGGTGTGTCGCAGCCGCTGCCGACCAGACGGACCGGCGGCTCGACGGATCTTGACAAGCTCGCCACAACCGAGCTCGACATGCTGGTGCGCGGCCTGGCGGTCACTGTGGGGGCGCAAGCAGGGCTGCTGGCGGTTTCAGACGGGACGGCCGAAGTCGTCGAGGTGCTCGCCACCTGGGGCGACATGATGGCCCTGGAGGGCTTCCCCACCTCTCTTACCGACGTGTTCCTCGGTCGCGCGCTCGCTGCTGAGCGTCCCGTCCTGGAGCCGCTCGGAACAAACGGAGACAGCGCGCCGACAGGCTCGGGTATGGCGCTCACCCACGCGGCGATCGCACCTGTTCAACCGGGGACGGGCGACCTGGCCGGAGTCGGTATGCGCGCTCTTTGCCGCTGCTCCCGCCGGCGATGCTGGCGAAACGTTGTGGATGGTCGACTGCTACGGCCGGATGGCCTCGCTCTGCCTCACGGAGCCTCGCGTGCTCGAAGGCGTCCTGGCCGCCGCCAAGCTCGATGGGCTGACCGGGTGTCTGAACTACGCGGCGATTCGGCATCAGCTCGAGCGGGAGATCCGCCGCTCCGAGCGCCACGGCCTGAGCTTGTCGTGCTGCTTCGTCGATCTGGACGACTTCAAGCTCGTCAATGACCGCTATGGCCACCTGCAGGGAAGCGCGCTGCTGGTCGAAGTGGCGACGATTCTGGAGACCGCCATGCGCAGCGAGGACACGCTCGGGCGCTACGGCGGGGACGAGTTCGTCGCGATCCTGCCTGAAACGGACGAGAGCGAGGGCGTCATGCTCGCGCAACGGATTCGCTCCATGCTTGCCACGCCGGCAACACAAGCACCGGGCGCACGGATCGATGCATCGATCGGGGTGGCGCAATGGCAGACCGGATCGTCGGGCGCGGAGCTGCTGGAAGCTGCCGATCTGGCCCTCCGCGCAGCCAAGGAGTCCGGTGGCGGCACGGTGATCGGCGCCAGTGAGCTGCGCCGAGCTCCGCTGGGTCCCCGGATGCCGGGTCGGCGATCGGATGACGCTCGGAGGAACTGAGAATCGGCCTCCGTTTGACCGCCGCCGGGCGTCGACCGAGCGGCTGCAGAATCGGCCGTTGCCTGTCCAGAGATCTGATCCGGTGGCCGAATGGGGCAAATCGCGGTTGCCGGGTGCTAGTGTCAAAGTCGCGGGCGGTACGGCCGGCCGCGAGGTTCGGCTCGCCGACGCAGCGAATCTCCCTCCGATCAGCCCGACCCCGCCGGCGAAAGGAAGGAGACGCATGCCCGTCTATCCCGGAAGTGAGGCGTTGTGAAGACGACGCGTGAGCGAGCTGAGGAGAAGCGTCAGGAGAAGCTGGAGCTCGTCCGCGAGCAGCTTCAAAGCGGCTCGCTGGTGATCCGCCAGATGACTGACGAAGAGCGCCGGCAGTACCCGCTCCGTCCTCAGCCGCCACGGCGCCGGCTGCGATGAGGGATGGCGACCGCGACGGTCTGATAGCACGGATCCGCCAGGTTCGCCGCCCCACCACGGTCCGCGACCAACCAAAAAGCGATGACGAGCTACCACCCGATGAGCGGCTGCGATCACTCGAAGCGCGCATGGGACACATGGAGCGGCTGGTAGAGGGACTGCAGGACTCGGTGCACCGGGAATCGGAGCGGCACGCCAAGCTGATCGCCGAGCTCCAGACGCAGGTCGAGCCCGCAGTGATGAACGCAGCCCTCGCGGATCACGCTCGTAGCCGCGGGCTCTGAGCGAAACGGGCCGTCGTCACCGTCGGCGGGCCCCGAGTACTGCCGGTCGATGACGACTCACTGACAGCGTCCAGCAGCTCGGCCCGAGATCTCAGATCGGCGTATCTCGTCGCGCTACTCAAGCTCGAGCCGCCAGCGCGAAGTCGCCATCGCCCTTGGCTGCCGGCAGGTTGCTTACGTTCGCGCTTGCGCTGGAGTACAACGTCGTGTAGGCGATCTCCAACTCCCCCAGAACTCACGGAGCAACCGATGACAACCACCCAGCGCCAGCCAGAGCTGTCCGTCTCGTCGACTGACGAACTGCGTTCGCGAGCCCGGCGGAGCCTCGAGAACTGCGGTGTCGATCTTTCCTCGCCGGGAGCTGGGCCGTCCGTCAGCGCGCGCTCGCCGATCACCGGCGAGGCATTGTTCGACATACCTGCCGCCGGACAAGCGGAGGTGGAGGCGGCCATCGCCGCGGCCAAGGCCGCGTTCAGTGAGTGGCGTGCCATACCCGCGCCCGTCCGGGGTGCCCTCGTCAAGCGTCTGGGTGCGCTACTGACCGAACACAAGGCGGACGTCGCCGAGCTGGTCACGATCGAGGCCGGGAAGATCCCCTCGGAGGCCCTCGGCGAGGTGCAGGAGACGATCGATATCTGCGACTTCGCCGTGGGGCTTTCGCGCCAGCTCGAGGGGCGCACGATGCCGTCCGAGCGGCCAAACCATCGGCTGATGGAGACCTGGCACCCGCTGGGGGTGGTCGGCCTGATCACCGCGTTCAACTTCCCGGCGGCCGTGTGGTCCTGGAACACCGCGGTTGCCTTGGTCTGCGGGGACGCGATCGTGTGGAAGCCGTCGACGATGACCCCGCTCACGTCGATGGCGTGCTCGGCGTTGCTGGATCGGGCCGCTCTCCGAGTGCGGCGCGCCGGAGGGGCTCCATCGGCTGGTGATCGCCGGCGCCCGCCATGCGGAGGCGCTGGTGGACAGCCCCGATGTGGCGCTCGTCAGCGCGACCGGATCGGAGCGGATGGGAGCGGAGATCGCGCCGCGCGTCGCGGCCCGTATGGGCCGGACGCTGCTCGAGCTGGGAGGCAACAACGCCGCGGTCGTCGCGCCCTCGGCCGACCTGGAGCTGGCCAAGCGGGGAATCGTCTTCGCCGCGGCGGGAACCGCCGGCCAGCGCTGCACGACGTTGCGGCGGGTGATCGCCCACGACGATGTCGTCGACGAGCTCGTCGCCGGGCTGCGCGACGTGTTCGGCCGACTCCAGATCGGCGACCCGGGCGCCGCCGGGACGCTGGTCGGTCCGCTGATCAACGAGCAGGCGTACCAGGAGATGGCCGCAGCGCTCGAGCAGGCGCAGGCCGATGGAGGCGAGCTCGTCGTGGGCGGGGGCCGGCGCGCGGCTGCGGGCCTCCCGAATGCTTACTACGTCGAGCCCGCGATCGTCCGCATGCCCGCCCAGACAGAGCTGGTGCGTCGCGAGACGTTCGCGCCGATCCTCTATGTGATGACCTACGGAGACTTCGAGGACGCGATCGCGCTGCACAACGGCGTCCCCCAGGGACTGTCGTCGAGCATCTTCACCCGCGATCAACGCGAGGCCGAGCGCTTCCTCGCCGTCCGACGGCTCGGACTGCGGGATCGTCAACGTCAACATCGGGACCTCCGGCGCCGAGATCGGCGGCGCGTTCGGCGGCGAGAAGTCGACCGGCGGCGGCCGCGAGTCCGGCTCCGACGCGTGGCGCGCCTACATGCGCCGGGCAACCAACACCATCAATTACTCAGACGAGCTCCCGCTGGCCCAGGGGGTGGAGTTTGGGTGAGATCCCTGCTCGCTCGAGTCAGCCGGTGACCGCCACCGACACTCCGGAGCAAGCGCTCGAGCGCAACTTCCGCGAGCGCGTAGGCGCGCTCAGCGGCGGAGCTGCCGCACGTGGACCTCGATCGGCCGGTGCGCGACGGCACCCGGCTGACCGGACGGATGGCCCTCGCTGTGTTCGACGCGATGGTGGCGAGCAGGAATCTCGACCTCGCCGCGCGCTATCTGCGAAAGGAGGGCCCTGGCGTCTACACGATCGGATCTGCCGGCCACGAGTCAAACGCCGCGATCGCGGCGGCGCTGCGGCCCACCGACCCGGCCCTCCTGCATTACCGCTCGGGCGGGTTCTACTGCGCGCGGGCGCAGCAGGTCCCGGGCTCGACCCCGGCCCAGGACGTCCTCCTCGGCCTGGTCGCCGCGGCGGATGAGCCGATCTCCGGCGGGCGGCACAAGGTGTTCGGCAACCACGCGCTCGCGGTGATCCCGCAGACCTCGACGATCGCCTCCCATCTGCCCCGGGCGATGGGGGTCGGCGTTCGCGATCGAGCGCGCGCAGCGAATCGGTGTCAGCCCCGCGTGGCCGGCGGACGCGATCGCCGTGTGCTCGTTCGGCGATGCCTCGCTCAACCACTCGACCGCCCTGGGCGCGCTGAACGCGCGCGCAGTACACCGTGCACCAGGGCCTGCCGATGCCGGTGCTGTTCTGCTGCGAGGACAACGGCTTCGGCATCAGCGTCCGCACGCCCCGCGACTGGGTGAACGCAGCGTGGTCGGATCGTCCGCATCTGCGCTATTTCAGCGCCGAGGGGACGGACATCGCCGGCGTCTACGACGCGGCTCTGGCGGCCGCCGAACACGTCCGCGGCTCGCGCCGCCCGGCGTTCCTGCACCTGCGGTGCGTTCGCTTCCTCGGTCATGCCGGCACCGACGCCGAGATCGGCTATCGCAGCCGGGCCGAGATCGACGAGGACCTGGAGCGCGACCCGCTCGTCCACGCCGCGCGCCTGCTCGTCGCAGGCCGGGATCGCCGAGCCCGGCGGAGCTGCTCGCCAGGTACGACGCCGTCGCGGCGGAAGTGCGGCGCCTGGCGGACGACGCCGCCGGCCATCGCCGGCTGTCGACGCGCATCCGAGGTGATGGAGCCGATCGCTCGACGGCGGCCGGAAGCGGTCGCCGTCGGATGTCAGCCGGACTGCGAGTCCGGACGCCCGGGCGCGCGCGTTCGCGAACCGACTCCCGGAAGAGGCGGGCCCCCTGACACTCGCGGAGTCGATCAACGCGACGCTGGCCGATGCACTCGCGCGCCGGCCCGAGATGCTCGTGTTCGGCGAGGACGTCGGGCGTAAGGGAGGCGTCTACGGCGTTACCCGTGGACTGCAGCGCCGGTTCGGCATCACCCGCGTGTTCGACACGCTGCTCGACGAGCAGACGATCCTCGGCGTCGCGCTCGGCTGCGGCGTCTCCGGCCTGCTCCCGGTTCCCGAGATCCAGTACCTGGCCTATCTGCACAATGCCGAGGATCAGCTTCGGGGCGAGGCCGCGACGCTGCCGTTCTTCTCGAATGGCCAGTACCGCAACCCGATGGTCGCTGCGGATCGCCGGATACGGCTACCAGAAGGGCTTCGGCGGCCATTTCCACAACGACGACGCCGTGGCAGTCCTCCGGGACATACCGGGGCTGGTCGTCGCGTCTCCGTCGCGGCCCGACGACGCGGCGGCGATGCTCCGCACCTGCCTCGCGGCCGCATCCGTCGACGGATCGACGATGCGTGTTTCTCGAGCCGATCGCGCTGTACCACACCCGCGACCTGTTCAGCGACGGGTGACGGTGCCTGGCTCGCGCCGTATCCCCCGCCCAGCCAGTGGTCGGAGTGTCACGCGCCGATCGGCTCGGCACGAGTACACGGTGACGGCGAGCGATCTGACGATCGTCACGTTCGCCAACGGCACTTACATGTCACTGCGGGTGGCGCGCCGTCTCGCCGGCGATCGGGATCGACGCGCGCGTGGTGGACATACGCTGGCTCGCCCCACTGCCGGTGACGGACATCCTGCGCGAGGCCGAAGCGACGGGACGCGTGCTGATCGTGGACGAGACCCGCCGGAGCGGCGGCGTCTCCGAGGGCATCGTGAGCGCGCTCGTCGACGCGGGCTTTCAGGGGACGATCTCGCGCGTGACCAGCCAGGACTCTTTCATCCCGTTGGGGAACGCGGCCAACCTCGTCTTACTGCAGGAGGCAGAGATCGAGGCGGCCGCGCGGGCGCTCGCAGGCTCCGCAAGCCTTCAGGCGAGTGGCAGCAGCGAGACGTCCTCGCGAACCTCGGCGGAGGGCTCGCGCGCGAGCATCTGACCAGCCGAGGTGGCGAGGAACGCGTCGAGCGACACGTCCTCCTGGCGGACGAAGCCCGCGTCCGGCAGCAAGCCCTCGGCAAGCAATTCGACCATCCCGACCGCCCCGGCCGCGGTCGTCCATGCGATGGCGGTCCGCGCGGCGCCAGCGACGATCCGCGGACGGTATGTGCGCACGAACTCCTCGCGGGCCCGGCGCCCGCCGCTGTTTCCATCGGCCGCGGCGTACACGATCACCAGATCGTCTCGGACCGGCGGGTACGCATCGGCGAGCAGCCGCACTGCCTCGTCTCGCTGCCGGCCGAGGCCGAGCTCCTGCAGCATGAACCGCATCAGCGTGCAGTGGCCGGGATACCGGATCGTCTTGTAGTCGAGCCGATCGACGCGCCCGGCGAACGTCTCGCACATCGTCCCGAGGCCGCCGGAGGTGGTGAACGCCTCATACCGCGCACCGTCGATGACGATCGTCTCCAGGTCCGAGAGCGGCGGCACACTCAACAGCTTCCCCCCACGCAGCTGCTCGCAGTCGTTCAGATACTCGTTGACGATCCCGGCCGGCGACCAGTTGCACGCATAGCCGAGCTCGTTGTTCGGGCTGCGCGGCAGGGCGCCCACACGCAACTCGAGCCGGTCGACGCTGGCCATCCTGCTCGCGAGCCCAGCGCCGACGACGCAGATGAACCCTGGGGCGACACCGCAGCGCGGCATGAAGATCGTGCTCGAGCTCTCCGCGAGCTGCTTGACCGTGCGGGAGGTGGCGACGTCTTCGGTCAGATCGAGGTAGTGCACCCCGGCGCCATGAGCCGCGGCCGCGACCCCGGCGTTCAGGTAGTACGGCAGGCACGAGACGACCGCCTCGACCTCCGCGAACAGCTCCCCGAGCGCCACAGCATCGCCGACATCGATCACCGACGCCTGGTCACCTACCGCTCTGCCCTCGTCGGCGTCGACTCCGCGCACCTCGAACCCCCGTTCGAGCAGCATGTCCGCAATCAGCCGCCCGACATTGCCGAGCCCGACGACTGCGATCCGGCCGACACGGCGATGGGAGGTGCCAGGAGCCTCTAGCTGCTGAGGACGCTCACGCCGGCGCGCGGTCATCGACCTGGATCCTTGTCGAGCCCGAGCCGCTCGCGGACGTAATCCTGGAAGTGGCCAATCAGGGATTCGGCGCCGCCGAGCACCCAGCCCCGTTCGAGCATCCCCGCCGAGGTCCCGCGCTGGGCAGCCTCGACGAGCCCCGTGTCCTCAGCGCCGACTTGGGTGTCGAGTGCAAACAGCTCGTCGATCCACTGCTGATCGGCACTGTCGGCAAACCAGTAGTCGAGATACCCCTCGCAGGTGATCGGACCGGTGGGCCACAGTGGTCCGATCGACAGGTTCGGATGGCCGGGAAGGACGTTGAACTTCAGCGTCGGAAACCACAGATGATTCTGAGCCGAGGGCACCTCGCCGCGGGCGTCGATCGGGCCACGACCATCGAGCGAGCGCTGATCGACTGGCGCGAACTGGCTGGCCCGCGGGCCCACCGCCCGCAGCTCCAGGTGCCGCTCGTCGATCACCTCGACAAGCCGTGGATGGTTGACCTGGCAGTGGTAGCACTCGAGGTAGTTCTCGATCGCGATCTTCCAGTTCGCTCGGATCTCGTAGTGCACCCGCCGATTGATCCGCAGCGAGTCGACGTCGAGGCCGTGCTCTGAAACCACCTCGGGAAGATCTCCGAGTGCGTCCTCAACGGACTCGGCGTGAGGATCTGGATTGGCGAACACGAATGGGCCCCACGTGCCAAGCGAGACCGGAAGGAGCCCCATGCGGCTCGGGTCCAAGGCGGGATCGCCGCCTTCGCGGGGAGCGGCCCGCAGCGAACCGTCGAGACCGTACGTCCATGCGTGGTACGGACACTGGATCGTGCCGCGTTTCCCCGCCTCGCTCGCGACGATCGCGCCGCGGTGGCGGCAGACGTTGACGAAGCCGCGCAGCACACCGTCGCCGTCGAGCGTGACCACGATCGGAATCGGGCCTGTGGCTGAGGCGAAGTAGCTGCCGGGTCCGTGCAGCTCGCCAAGATGACCCGCGTATTGCCAGGAGCAGCGGAAGATCCGCTTCAGCTCCAGCTCCAGGATCGCCGGGTCCGAATACCACGACCATGGCGTTGTGGCTCGGCCGGGGCTGTTCGCGAGCGTCATCAGACCCCGTCCCGGGGGAAACGAAGCGTGTGGGTACGAGCATGCACTCGGACGTTGTCCTCGAAGGCGTCCAGCGTCGTGGTCACGGTGAACTGATGAGCCTCGCAGGTCATCACGCTGGTGGCACGGACCTGGGTGTTCCAGCCCGGCCGCGATATCGACACCGAGCACGTCGCAGCGCACCATGGCAGACAGCGGGTCGCCTTCGACGATCCGGTACGTCGTGACGTTCTCCTCCCCGATCTCAGTATCGGTCGCCAGGATCCGCTTGCGCGACGGATGCCAGTCGAACTCGACTTCGATCTCGCCGCCTGAGAGCTTGCGCCGCACCTGTCGCCCGCCGTCGCGGAGCATCGTCGTCTCGCTCGCGAGCGCCATGCCGGTCTCCGGCGCTGCGAATGCCCGCAGGCGAGCGTCGAGCTCGCTTGGCAGCCGCCGCGGAAGCGATAGGACGCTCCTCGGCCCGCAGTGGACCGTGAGCGTGACCGGCTCAGGAGAGGGCCACGCCATCGGCCAATACGTGTTGGAGATCGCCAGCCGGATCCGATGTCCCGCCGGAATCGCGTATGCCGTCGACTGCAGGGGGACGCGGACGAGAACCGGCTCTCCCACCGGCATCGGAACGCTCCGGTCGTGTCCTGCGCGCCGGCTCAGGTTGAGCAGCCCCCGCGCCACCAGCGTCGAGCTACCGTCCGGCGCGACGTCGCAGACGCGCACCGCCACCAGCGCCCAGGGACGATCGACGCTCAGCTCGAGTGCGGCCTCACCCTTCCCGAGCAGCTCCAGGCGCTCGCTCAGGGGCGCGCTGTCCCAGCAGAGCGAGGCGCCGTCGTCAGGGCGCTGGTCAAGCGCGAAGTCCGCGGGGCTGCCGTCACCGCACCACACGCCGCCGTCGATGCCGGTCCCCTGCAGTCCGGACAGGCTCCGCGTCATAGCCACGCCGCTGAACTCCTCCTTCAGCTCCTGGTGGCCGAGCGCGCGCGTCCATGCCGTCGATGCCGGCGACGGCCAGCCTGGTTCCGCCACCCATCGACCGGGCCGGTGAGCATAGGAGCCGGCCGGCGCGACCGGCTCCTGCATGTAGCTGATCAAGCGCGGCTCGTCGAAGAAGCCGTTCTGCTCGCCGTCGAGGCTGGCGGCGAAGAACCGCAGGCACTCCTGCAGGAACCCGATCGACGGCCCCGGCGCCCCTGCCTCAGGGCTGGTGTGCCCCCAGGGTCCGATCAGGCCGCGCACCGGCGAGCGAGACATGCTCGACCACGCGAAAGACCATGTCTCTGTAGCCGTCGCTCCAGCCGCCGACCGCGAACACCGGACACGAGATCGCACCGTAGTTCTCGCCGGCGGAACCTTGCTGCCAGTAGGCGTCACGGCGCTGATGGCTGAGCCACGGCTCGATGAACGGCCTCGCCCCATCCAGGCGCTCGAGCCACAGCTCCCGCCAGTCCTCGCCGACGACCTGCGGGTCGGGCGGCTGGTTCAGGTAGGCGAGCATCGACGTCGCCCACTGCGACATGTCCATCGCCGAGACGCATCCGCCGACGTAGTGGACGTCGTCGGCGTAGCGATCGTCGCTGGCGTGGATCGCGACGACGCCACGGAGCTGCTCGACATTCCGCGCCGCCATCTGCAGCGCGGCGAAGCCGCCCCACGACACCCCGATCATGCCGACGGCACCCGTGCACCACGGGCGCTCCGCGAGCCACGCGATCACGCGCTCGGTGTCTCGCTGCTCCTGCTCGGTGTACTCGTCCTGAAGGATTCCGGACGAGTCGCCGCTGCCGCGCAGGTCGACTCGCGCGAAGGCGAACCCGCGAGCGGCGAAGTACGTCCCCCAGGCGGCGTCGCCGATCGCGGTGCCATCGCTCTTGCGGTAGGGCACCGAGTCAAGGATCACCGATACGGGGCGGCCCTCGGCGTCGTGCGGCAGCCACAGCCGGATGGCCAGGCGCACCCCGTCGGGCAGCTGGATCCAGTCGTTGTCGATCACGCGTACCGCTCGCGCTGCGTGCTCCGTTCGCGGGGGCTGGGATTCACGCGGGCTCACTGGGGTTCTCCGGCGATCGCGCGCTGAAGGCGTTCGTCGCGAGCTATGAGCTCCAGGGCGTACGCGCCGCGATCGGTATATAGCCGGAGCGCGATGAGCATCCGTGCAGTGGAGGCCATGCCCTCTGACCCGAGCGCGGCCTTGCTGAACGAGGTGGCCATCGAGAAGAACAACACCGTGCCGTGGTCCGCGGTGAGCAGCATCGCGCCGGCCTCGCAGTCGGCGGCGTTGACCACCACGACGGTCAGGTCGGCGCGTGGCAGCCCGGCCGCCTGCAGGCGCTGAAGCGACTGGACCGCGTCACGCAGATCGACCTGGATGGCGACGTCTGCGAGCTCGAGATTCAGGGCCCGCTGGCAGATGCTGCTGATCGGCGTCCATCAGCACGCGGCGCCCTCCGTCGGCCAGCGAGTCGCGCTGCCGCGGCGAGGGCGAGCAGGCCACCATGGCCGCCGCCCAGGACGAGAACGATGCGCGTGTCGGCATCGATCAGCTCGCGCGTCTGTGAGGCGGCGTTGCAGACGTCGAGCGCGGCCAGCGTCGCCTCAACCGAGGTGTCCTGCGGATATTGCGGCCCACGGTGCCGTCCACGGGAGGTATGCGGTCCCGCTCACGGGGACCTGCGGACTCGCGGGATCGAGCTGGTGAACGGCGTCGAGTCGCAGCGGGGTCCAGGTCAGCGACGCGAGCGGCGACGATCCGCGATCCGACCGGCGGTGGATCCGGGTACTCATCTCCGGCCGCGCGCACGGTCCCGGTCAGGATTCCGCCCGACCCGGTCACGGGGTTGTGCATTTTGCCCCGGTCCGAGACGATCCTCAGGATCGCCTCGCCGATCTTGTGCGGGTCGCGCTCGTTTGACTTCGACGAGCTGCCGGAAGCTGGTCGAATCGAGGCACAGCGTGTCGACGTCGAGCTCGATCTCGTAGCGCTGCATCGGCAGCGTCGCGTCCAGTCGCAGCGCCGCCTGCGGAAGCGCTCCGGGCGGCTCGAGCACGCGCTTGGTGCCGAGCGCTTCGATCAGGGAACTCATTCGGGCGAGGCGAGCCCGAGCAACGACCGTGTCTGCTCCTGGGTGGCGACCTCCCGTCCGACCGCGTGGGCCAGGTCGACCGCCGCGCTGACCAGAGCGGCATTGGACGGCGCCAGCACGCCGCGGCTGATGTAGACCGCGTCCTCGAGTCCGGTCCGGATGCCCGGCGCGCCGTTGAGCAGCGCGAGGCCGAGCATTCTCGGGTGATGGCGTCCCACGCAGGTCACGGTCCAGAACGTCTCCGGCGGAAGCGGCCGGATCATCGCGGCGAGCGCCTCGGGCGAGGCGTCGATCCCGCCCGGCACTCCGAACACGAGGTTGATCCGCATCGGTGAGGGGATCACGCCGTCCTGCAGCCACCGGACCGCGCTCACCACGTGGCCGACGTCGAACGCCTCCACCTCGAGCCCGATGCCGGCCTGCGTGGCCCGCTCGATGATCCCGCGAGCGGCCGTCGGCGGCGTGATGAACGTGTCGTCACCGAAGTTCATCGATCCCGACTCGACGCCCGACAGGTCGGGCTTGGCCTCCAGGCCCGTGGTGCGCTGCTCGATCGTCATGTCGTTGGCGCCGCCCGTCGAGACCATCGTGATCAGATCGCTGCCCTCGCGAATGCGCGAGATCACGTCCTTGAACAGCTCGGGGCGCCCGGTCGGAGTTCCGTCGTCCTCCCGGACGTGCAGGTGCACGACCGTCGCGCCCGCCTGCGCCGCCGTCGATGCTCTGCTCCGCGATCTCCGCCGGTGTGTATGGAATGTTGGGGTTGTTCGAGCGAAAGACGTCGGCCCCGGTGACGGCGACGGTCAGGACGACCGGTTGGCTGTTCCAGGCTCGAGCAGGCATGCCGTACCGGCCGATGCTCTCTGAAGGCCACGAGGCGAGTCAAGCGCAGCCAACGGCGCTTACTGACTGGGCGGCGTGGCGATCTCGTCACGCTTGGCCAGCCTGGATACCGGCAGAGCGCTGCGACCAGCAGACTCGCCGATCGCCGCCAGGTCATAGCCACCCTCCTGGATGACGACCGCGGGCCCCAGACCGGCGACTCGCTCGGCCGCCTGGCGGTAGCCCTCCACGCTGACCTGCAGCGGGCTCTCCGGATCCGATGCGGCAGCGTCAAGCCCGAGCGAGATGACGATGGCCTCGGCGCCGCGAGCCCGGACGTCTGTGCAGAGGACCTCGATCGCGGCCAGCCAGCCGGCGTCACTCGTGCCGGGCGCCAGCGGGATGTTGCGGTTCGCGTCGCAGCCCGGTCGCCGCGCCGCGCTCGTCGGCGTACCCGACGTAGTGCGGGAACCAGCCGGCGCCGGGATCGACGTGCACGCTGCCGACGTACACGTCACCGCGGTCGTAGAAGATCGCCTGGGTGCCGTTGGCGTGGTGGGCGTCGATGTCGATGACCGCGACCCGCGCGGCCCCCCGCTCGCGTAATGCCTGCGCGGCGATCGCAGCGTTGTTCAGGTAGCACGATCCACCGTGGGCGCCGGGCCCGGCGTGGTGCCCGGGCGGGCGACACAGCGCGTAGGCGGCCGGCGCTCCGGCCTGCACCATGTCCACCGCGGTCAGGGCGGCGTCGGCGGCGGCCCTGGCGGCCTCCCAGGTGCCAGGCCCGATCAGCGTCATCGTGTCGTAACAGAACCTCCCGACGCGCCCGTGCAGACCGGTCGGTGACCTGACGGGCTCCCCGGCCAGCAGCCCGTCGGTGGGAAACACGTACGGCACGACCCGGCGGCGGCCGTACTCGGACCGATAGCCGGCTGCTTCCCAGTCCGCCCACACCGTCGCCAGGTGCTCGACGAGCGCAGCGTCATGGACCGCCAGGACCGCGGCATCGTCGTGTGCGGTGGCCGGCGTGATCGTCGGCGCCCGCGGACGTGACCGCCTCCAGCATCGTGGTGGCGCGCTCCGGAACCTCGGTCCCGGTCTCCCACACGCCGAGCCACACCTCGCCTTCCGGCTCGTGCAGAGGCAGTCGGGGTGCCAGATGACGGGCATGCCCTCGAGGTTCGTCGATCGTCATGTGCCTGGCGGGTGCGTAATGATCACGGCCGTGCCGCGCGCCGCTGAGTTGGGAATCACGATCGGCATCATGCCCAGCGGGCCGACGGGGTCGATCATCGACGTCCCCGGCGTCGGCGTCGGACACGCCACCGTGTGGCGCGACGAGCCGGCGCCGCCCGACGGCCGCGGAGTCGCCCGGACGGGAGTGACGGTGATCGACCTGGGCGGAAACCTGTTCCGCAATCCGGTTCCCGCCGGTGGCGCCGTGCTGAACGGCGCGGGAGAGTGCACCGGGTTCCTGGCGGCCGGCGAGTGGGGACTGGCGGAGACGCCCGTGTTCCTGACCTCGACGATGCAGCTCGGCCGGGTGTACGACGCGGCGTGCGAGCTGCTGATGGCAGAGGATCCGGGGATCGGGACCGACGACGTCATCATCCCGATCGTCGCGGAATGCGACGACAGCTTTCTCAACGACGCGCGCCGGATGCAGGTGACCCACGAGGACGTGCGTGTCGCGCTCGACGGCGGCCCGCGCTTCGGTTGGCGCAGGCATACCGGCCGAGGGCGCGGTCGGCGCCGGGACCGGAATGAGCTGCCTGGGGTTCAAGGGCGGCATCGGCACAGTCGTCGCGGCTGACCCCGTCCGGTCACACCGTCGGCGTGCTGCTGCTCTCCAACTTCGGCGAGCGCCGGCGCCTGACCGTGGACGGGGTTCCGGTGGGGCGGCTGCTGGCGCCGCCGCCGCGGCGCGAGCCCCCGCCGGCGGGCTCGTGCATCGTCGTCGTGGTGACCGATGCGCCGCTGCACGTCGGCGGCGTGCGCGCGGCTCGCCCGCCGCGCCGGGCTCGGTCTCGCCCGCGACGGGCTCCATCGCGCAGCCATGGCAGCGGCGAGATCTTCCTCGCGCTGGCGACCGGGCTGCGAGGCCCGCGCAGCGACGACGGGCGAGGGAGCGATCCGCCGTTCCGGCGCCGCCCGACCGGCGCTGAGCGGACCTGCGCTGAACCCGCTTTTTCGCGGCGGTGGTCGAGGCAACCGAGGAAGCGGTGCTGAACAGCATGCTGACCGCGCCTACGGTCACCGGCCGGGACGGCAACACCTCCTACGGCCTTCCTGCCGGGCGGGTGGCTGAGCTGTTGCGGGACCGTTCGCATGCCGCATGTCCAGTAAGTTGGCACGCTCGATGGTGGAGCTGCCCACGCCACCGGTCGCGCCTCGCGTGCCGTCGGTTCGCGAGCTGCACGGCGAGACCGTCACCGACGACTACGCCTGGATGCGCGACGCTGATCAGCCGGAGCTCCACGGGTACCTCACCGCCGAGCGCGCCTACTACGACGCTCACACCGGCCATCTGGACGCGCTCACCGAGCGTCTCGCCGCCGAGGCCGCCGGCCGCACCCCCGACGGCCCTGAGTACTCGGTCGCCTGGCCGCGAGGCGGATTCACATATCGCACGATGATCCCGGATGGCAGCGACAACCAACAGCTGCTCCGCGCCGCGCGTGACGGAGGCCGACGAGCAGGTCCTGCTCGACGAGAACGTCCTCGCCGCTCGCACCGGCTTCGCGGAAGTGGGAATCCGCGAGCCGAGTCCGGACGGGACAGCTGCTCGCCTGGTCTGCCGACACCAGCGGAGCGGAGATCTACGAGCTGCGGATCAGGGACCTCCGCACCGGCGAGGACCTGCCCGAGGTCGATCGCCCGCAGCTACCCCGGGGTGGCGTGGAGCTCCGCTTCGGACGTATCTGTTCTACCTGGTGCCCGATGAGCTCAACCGGCCCCATCAGGTCTGGCGCCACCGCGTCGGCGCGCCGGCCAGCACCGACGAGCTGGTGCTCGAGGAGTCAGACGAGAAGTTCGAGCTGACCCTGCACGCGTCACGAAGCGGCGAGCTGGCGATCATCACCGCCGCGTCCCGGGACACCGCCGAGGTCCGGCGTGATCCCGTTGGACAGCCCGCTCGACGATCCCGTCCTCGTCGCGCCGCGCCGCCGCGGCGTGGAGTACGCGGTCGATCACGCCCGGGACGGCAGCCTCTACATGGTCACCGATGTCGGAGCGCCGGAGTTCACCTTGATGAGAGCGCCGCTGGAGTCGCCTGGCGAGCACTGGGAACCCGTCGACTGCCCGGCGATCGCGCCCGCTCGCGACCGACACCAGGCTGTTGCGATGCGACGTGCTCGCCGACCACCTTGTCCTGACGCTGCGACGCGACGGTCAGCAGCTGCTCGCGATCACCGACCACGACGGCGCAAACGTCAGGGAGATCGTGTCCGGGCTGCCCGCGGGATCGATCCGCGTCGAGCACGCCGAGGACTACGACAGCGGATCGGTCGCTCGTGGCCGAGGAGTCCCTGGTCGAGCCGCCCGCCTGGTACGAGCTCGATCTGCGCACCGGCGACCGGCGGCTGCTCAAGCGGATGGAGGTGCCCGGCTATGACCCCGCCCGCTATCGAACGGAGCGTCGTATCGCCCCGTGCGCCTGACGGGACTGAGATCCCGCTCACGCTCGCCTACCGTGAGGACACCCCGCTGGACGGCAGCGCGCCCTGTCTGCTGTACGGCTACGGCGCGTACGAGTCAAGTCATCGATCCGGAGTTCGAGCGCGGCCTGCCCTCGCTGCTCGACCGCGGAGTCGTCTACGTGATCGCCCACATCCGCGGCGGCGGAGAGAAGGGAAGGGACTGGTGGCAGCAAGGCAGGCTGCAGGCCAAGCCGACGACCTTCACCGACTTCATCTCGGTCGCCGACTGGCTGGCCGGCAGCTCCGGACCCGCGCTGGTGGACGGCAGCCGGATTGTCTCCCGCGGAGCGTCCGCCGGCGGCCTGCTCCAGGGCGCCGTGTACTCGATGCGTCCCGACCGCTGGCGCGCCGTCGTCGCCGAGGTGCCGTTCGTCGACGTCGTCAACACGATGCTCGATCCCTCGATTCCGCTGACGGTCAACGAATGGGATGAGTGGGGCGATCCGCGAGAGCCGGAGGACTACGCCGTCGATGCGGTCCTACTCGCCGTATGACAATCCGCCCACCGGGACCGCGGCCGGCGCTGCTCGTGACCGGCGCCGTCCACGACCCGCGGGTCGGCATCCACGAGCCGGCCAAGTGGGTGGCGAAGCTCCGGGCCACGGACACCGCCGGCTCCCGCATCCTGTTCCGCGCGGAGACCGGCGTCGGCGCCCACGGCGGCCCGTCGGGCCGCAGCGCCCGGTTCGCCTACGAGGCGGCGGTCCAGGCCTTCATCCTGGACGCGATGGGGATCGAGACGTGAGTCAGACGGCGGCCGCGTCGCCGGCCGGCTCGGCCGGCTCTGGATCGCGCAGCGGGAAATGACACGCCGCCTGCTGGGTCGGCCCGAACGGCCGCAGCAGCGGCTCCTCGCTCGGCACACAGCGGCCTGTGCCCGCGGGCACCGGGTTCGGAAGCGGCAGCCTGACGGCGGGTTGATCGGGCTCGGGAGCTCACCGCGGATTCCCACCTCTGTCTTGGCGCGCTCGGCGGCGGGATCCGGCACCGGGATGGTCTTGATCAGCGCATCCGTGTAGGGATGGGCCGGGCGCCGGTAGATGTCGTCGCCGGTTCCCAGCTCGACCACCTTGCCGAGGTACATCACGGCGATCCGATCGGCCAGGTATTTCACGACGGCCAAGTCGTGAGAGATCACCACCGACGCGCGCTGATGCTCAGCCTGGAGGCGCTTCATCAGGTTCAGAACCTGGGAGCGGATCGAGACGTCGAGCGCGCTGACCGGCTCGTCGGCGACGATCACCTTGGGCTCGAGCATCAGCGCCCGGGCGAGCGCGATTCGCTGGCGTTGCCCGCCTGAGAACTCGTGCGGATAGCGCTCGAGCGCGTTCGCGGGAAGGCCGACCTCGTCGAGCAGCTGCCGGATCTTCTGATCCTGTTCCGAGCGGTTAGCCGATCTTCTGGATGACGAGCGGTTCGCGCAGCAGCGCCTGGACCCGCATCCGAGGGTCCAGCGAGGCGTACGGGTCCTGGAACATCATCTGCAGGTCCCGGCGCGCGTGCCGCAGCTCGCGCCCTCGGGTGCGGAACACCTCGCGGCCCTCCAGCGCGATCCGGCCCGCATCGGGCTTCTCGATGCCCACGATCAGCTTGCCAAGCGTCGTCTTGCCGCATCCCGACTCCCCCACCAGCCCCAGTGCCTCACCGACGTCGACGTGCAGGGTCACCCCCGACACGGCCTTGACCGAGTTGACCTTGCGCTGCAGGATCGCGCCCGCCGTCACTGGGTATTCGCGCACGACCCGGTCGATTTCGAGCAGGTGGCCGTTCGCGAGCTGGCGCTGGGTTCCGCCGCGGGGCGCTTGCGGGATCGCGATACTCCGGCAGTGCGCGCACCGGACCGTCCACCGGATGCCAGCACGCGAACAGGTGCTCGGGGTCCTTGCCTGAGAGCGGCGGCTCCTGCAGTCGACACTGCTCGGTGGCATGAGGACAGCGGGGAGCGAATCGGCAGCCCGTCAGCTGATCGGTGAGGTCAGGCGGGCGACCGCGGATGCTCACCAGCGCCTTGCGGTTGTCCTGGCTCAGCTTCGGGATCGAGCCGAGCAGCGCCTGCGTGTAGGGATGGCGCATCGCCGCGAAGATGTCCTCCGCCGAACCGGTCTCGACGATCCGCCCGGCATACATGACGCTGATCCGGTCGGCGCGGCCGGCGACGACTCCCATGTCGTGCGTGACCAGCAGCGTCGCCATTCCCAGGCGCTCCTCGAGGTCGTCGAGCAGCGCGAGGATCTGCGCCTGGATCGTCACGTCCAGCGCGGTCGTCGGCTCGTCGGCCAGCAGCACTTTCGGCTCGCAGGCGAGCGCGATCGCGATCATCACCCGCTGGCGCATCCCTCCCGACAGCTGGTGCGGGTAGTCGCGCATGCGCTCCCGCGGCTGCGGCAGACCGACCAGCTCGAGCACCTCCAGGGCCCGGTTGTTGGCCTCGGTCCGGGACGCCCCGCGATGCAGTCGCACGGGCTCGGCCACCTGCTCGCCGATCGTCTTTGTCGGGTTCAGCGAGGACTGCGAGTCCTGGAAGATCATCGCCACCTCGTTGCCGCGGAGCTTGCGCAGCTCGGAGTCGGACAGGCCTACGAGCTCGCGGCCGCCGAGCTTCACCGAGCCCTCGACGATCGTCCCGCCCTTCGGCAGCAAGCCGAGAATCGAGAGTCCCAGCATCGACTTGCCGCATCCGGACTCGCCCACCAGCCCGAGCGTCTCGCCCGTCGTCGATCGCGATGTCCACGTTCCCGACGGCCCGGACCGTCGACCGTGAGAGCTTGATGTGCGTGCTCAGGTTCGTGACCTCGAGCGCGCGCGGATGATCGTGCGTCTGGTCATCGCCATCGCTACCGTTGGCGCAGCCGCACGTCGAACGCGTCGCGGAGCGCGTCGCCGACGAGATTGCACGCCATCACGACCGCCACCAGGCAGAACCCGACCGGATAGACCAGCCACCATTGACCGCTGCTGATGTTGGTGTCCGCGTTGCCCAGCATGTCGCCCCAGGACGCAGTCGGGTACTGCAGCCCGAAGCCGAGAAACCCGAGGAAGGCGAGCGCCAGGATCGAGTCGGCGACCAGGAACGTGATGTTGACGATCACGACCGACAGCGCGTTCGGGATCAGGTGCTTGTAGATCAGGCGCGTGCGACTGCTCCCCATCACCCGCGCGGCGGCGACGAAGTCCCGCTCGCGCAGCGTCAGCACCTCGCCGCGCACCAGCCGCGCCGGCACCAGCCAGGAGAAGAAGCCGAGCAGCAGGCTCTCCGCCAGAACGGTCGCGCTGTATTTGGTCGCCAGCACGAGCACGATGAACAGGAACGGGATCGATAGCACGATGTCGACGAAGCGCATCATGATCCCGTCGATCACGCGCCCGGACAGGCCGGCGACCGCGCCGTACAGCGTCCCGATCAAGGTCGCGATGACCGCGGCGTAGAAGCCGACCTCGAGCGCCGTCTGGCCGCCCGCCATGATCCGGCCGAGCTCGTCGAACCCGTGCTCGTCGGTCCCGAGGATCCCGGCGTGGCCCCCCGAGCGCGACTGCTCGCCCCCGGCGCCAGGTCGGTGTTCAGCGGCTGCGTCAGGGACTGGTTGGTGTGGTAGACGAGCGGCCCGACGAAGCACAGACAGGACGAAGAAGACGAGGATCGCCAGTCCCGCGAGCGCGACCTTGCTGTCGGCGAACTCGCGCACCGCGAGCCTCCAGCCGCTCGCGATCGCGCCGACGCTCGCCGGCGTCGGCGACCGGACCGGTGCCGAGCAGCTCCGGCCTGCCGCCCGGAGCGCCGACCTCGATCGGGGGGCCCAGCTCGCGGTCGCTCATATCCGGATCCTCGGATCGGCGACGGTCACGGCGATGTCGGCCAGCAGATTCCCGAGCACGGTCAGGATCCCGCCGAGGATCGTGTAGGCGAGCAGGATCGGATAGTCGCCGCTCTGAAGCGCGTTGAAGAACAGCAGCCCCAGACCCTGGATGTTGAACAGCACCTCGACGAGCAGGTTGCCGGCGAGCAGATCCGGGATCGAGAGGCCGACGAGCGTGATCATCGGCAGGCACGCGTTTCGCAGCAGGTGGCGATAGAGCACAGCCCGCTCCGATAGCCCTTTGGCGCGGGCCAGCCGGATGTAGTCCTGGGCGAGGTTGTCGAGCGCCGAGGAGCGCATGTACCGGCTGAACGACGCGATGTTGACCGCGGTCAGGGTGACGATCGGAAGCAGAAACGCGCGCGGGTGGGTGATCGCGCCCCAGGTCGTGGTGATTGACGAGGGCACGAGTGGCGGGAACACGTGCAGCCGCAGGGCGAAGATGTCGATCAGGATGATCCCGAGGAAGAACGGCGGCATCGCGTACAGGACGAACGTCGTCGTCGTCCACGCGTAGTCGCCGAAGCTGTTGCGCCTGACGGCCTGAGCGATCCCGATCGGGATCGCGATCAGCAGCGAGAGCACCAGCGAGGTGCCCGACAGGTAGATGCTCCGTCCGGCGTTCTGCCCAAACAGCGTGGCGACGCTCTGCCCCTGCTTGTAGGAGTAGCCGAAGTTCAGCTGGACGAGCTTGCCCAGGTAGGTGAGGAACTGAGCGGGCAGCGGCCGGTCGTAGCCGTGCTGCTTGTTCCAGGCCGCGATCTGAGCCGGCTTGGCCCCGCGGCCGAGCACCTCGTGCACCGGGCTGCCGGAGATCAGGTGCAGCAGCTCGAACGTGATCGCCGCGATCCCGATCGTGATCAGGATCGCCACGAGCGTGCGCCGGATGACGTATCCGATCATCGCTGCGGGCGCGGCGGTCTGCCCGGGACCCGGCGCCTATTTCTTGTTTACCCACCAGTACTGCGGCCACAAGCCGTACTGCGTCAGGCTGAGATACGAGGCCGGATCGCCGCCGACCCGCTTGGAGACCGCCCAGATGCAGGTCGTAGTTGGGGAGGAACAGCGCCGGCAGGGCGGTCGCCTCGTAGACGGCCTCCTTGGTCACCGCGTTCGGGTCGTGCCGAACACCGACGCTTTGATCAGCTGGTCCATCTTCGGATCGGTGTAGGCGCCGCTGTTGAACGAGCCGCCGGTGTTGAAGATCGAGTTCTGCGTCGGGTACGTCGTTGTCGGTGTAGCCGCTGAAGTTCTCGACCGCCCACGTATTCGTGTACTTCGCCACCGACGGATCGGCGTCGTTGAAGTTGCTGGCGATGTAGTTGAACGTCTTCTGGTGCAGCTCGATGTTGATCCCCGCGGCCTGCTTGGCCTCGGAGGTGACCGCCTCGTCGGTGAGCGGGACGTACGGCCCGGCGGCGGCGGTCTCCGTGTACCAGTCGAACGTGATCGGCGTCCCGGCGGGTATCCCGGCACCGCACTGGCTTGGGCCGCTGCCCGGCTTGGCACAGGTCGTCTGTCCGTTGGGAACGACGTGCCAGCCGTGCGCCTTGAGCATCGCCACCGCCTTGGCCGGGTTGTACGGGTACGGCGGGTTGACGGCGTTGGGCGGGACGTATACGGCGTCTTCGGCACCGACGGGATCGGTCCGTACGCGAGCCCGGCCGCGCCGTGATAGATCCCCGCGATGATCGCCGGCTGGTTGACGAGCATCGCCATCACCTGGCGGAAGTACAGCTGGGAGATGATCTTGTCGAAGTGGTTGGTCGTGTCCTTGAAGTTCCAGATCACGCCGGCCCACCCGAAGTCGGGCAGACCGAACACGCTGTAGCCCTGCGGCCTTGAGGCCGGGCACGCTCGCCAGCTGGGAGAAGTCGATCGAGCCGATGTCGAGGGTGCCCGGTCCGCATCGCGTTGAGCATCGGCGTGATCCCCGTGTAGGTGACGCCCTGGAGCGAGTCGATCGTACGGCTTCGGGGTGCCGCCGTAGCTCGGATTGGCCTTCAGCGTCCACGAGCTGGTGACCGGGCTGAAGCTCTGAGAGCACGAACGGACCGTCGGCGATCTTCCACAGCGGGTTGGTGGCGAACGTCCCCACCTGGCCGCCGGCCTTGCCGAGGTAGTCGTAGATCTTCTTCGCGTTGGCCGGCACCCGTCCAGTCGAGGTGAGGGCCGCCGGCCGAGGCGACGTTCCAGCTCCGGCTGGGAAGCGGATAGAGGTTGATCGCCAGCTGGTTGTTGAGGAAGAAGCCGGGGTTGAATGCCGCGCTTGAGGTGCATCACGACCGTGTACGGCGCCGGTGGCGCTGATGCTCGCCAGACTCTGCGGGAAGTAGCCCGGCGTGAACGAGCTCCAGTTCGCGGCGCTCTCGCCCACCGCCGCCTTGATCAGCGCGATGTCGAACAGCAGGTCCTGGGCGTCGACCGGCTTGCCGTCGCTCCACTTGTAGCCCTGCTTCAGCTGGATCGTGACCGTCTTGTCGCCGTCGCTGAACACCGGCTTGTTGGCCAGGCTGAGCGAGTACTTGATCCCCGGGTCGACGCCGTACGCGAAGTTGTTGTAGAGCGGCAGCCACATGACCTGCTGCCACTGCATAGTTGATCGTGCTGGCGTTCCCCGAGGGGACGATCGGGAAGATGTAGTTCGGCGTCGTGGAGCCGTTCAGCTGCCCGTAGGTGATCGTGCCGCCGTGGGTCGGGGTGCCCGCGGGCTGGGAGCTTGCCATACAGGCCCGGCTGTGTGAGCGAGCCCGAGGCGGACGTGCTCGTCGAGCTTGAGCCGCCGCAGGCGGTGAGGGCGAGGGCGAGGGCGGCGAGCGGCGAGGGCGGGACCGCGTGAGGCTTCGGCGCCGTGCCGCGTGGGCATCGAGCTAGGGCGATACAGCGGCTAAGGCGCATCACAACCCCTCTTCCCCTCGCGTTCCTGGTCGCCAATCTACGCGGGGCGGCGCGATGGTGTCAAGGTGGCTATGGAGCGGGCGACGACGGACGCTACGGCGATGCGGCCAACCACCTCGTCACCCCCACGCCGCCCGGGGCGCTCGGCGGCCGGGCGCTCGTGGCCGCGAGTCGGCGGGCGCCCGGCGGCAGCACGCGGGCAGCTGGTTTCCGTGAGCCTGGGTATCTAACGGGCCTATTTTTCCCGTTGGATACCCAGGCCCTTGGCCTTCCGGCCGGCGGGTGACATGACGCCTGTGCCACCGTTTTGTGGTTAATCTTGCTTTACAGCGATTCGCGGCTATTTTCCCGTGAGAAGCGCGTGAACGTCGGCCGCGGCCCGGCACCCGGCGACCACGGCCCCGTTCATGCTCGCCGCGTCGACGCCCGCCGTGTGCTCGCCGGCGAGCACCATCCGGCCGTGGCCGCGCCGCCATTCGCGATCGTGCTCCGGTCGCCAGCCGACCCCTGCTGCCGAATAGGAGCCGGCGCTCCAGCGTTCCGCGCCCCAGTGGGTGAGGAGCGGCTCGCCGTTGACCTTGAGCTCCGGGCGCAGTGCTGCGGCCGAGCGCGCCCACTGATCCGCGCCGGCTGGTACCCCAAGGTGGTCCACGGTTGTCCGCCCCCCGGCGAACGCGGAGAGCGCGGGGCCGCTCTCCGAAGCGTGCGGGGCCGCCGAGTTCCAGGTCCACCACAGCTCGTCGGCCGCGGCCACCCCGCGCGGTGGTGCACCTGCCGCGAGGGGCAGGTGCAGCTTTGCGGCGTCGCCGAACAGCGTGTGGTCCAGCGCTTCGCGCGTGGCGGCCGGGAGCGGCGGATCGAGCTGCACTTCCGCCAGCAGCGGCAGGGGCACGGCGAGCACGACGCTCGCGGCCGTGGATACCGAGCCTCCGTTATCGACCACTTCGACGCCTCCCTCCCGCTGGCGCACGGCGACCACCGGAGTGGCCGTTCGCACCGGTTGCGACAGGCGGCGCGCGAGCTCGAGAGCGATCCGCTGGTTGCCACCGAGGACTCGGTCAGCATCGTCATAGCCGTGAGCGCCGATCTGGCAGAACCACCGGGCGCTGACGCGGTGCAGCGGAACCGTCGCCGAAGTCGCGAGACGGCGGTAGATCGGCGACTCGAGCGGGTCGGCGTCCAGCGCAGCGGCGAACGCCGAGGCGACCGAGACGTCGGGGCCGTCGGCCGTCAGCCTGCGAGCCGCGTCCACGGCGGCGGCGGAGACCCGCGACAGCTCGGCCGGCGTCGGCTGTACGCCGTCGGGCGCGATGCGGCGATCGAACGAGAAGCCGTGGGGGACGAGCTCGAGTCCAAGCTCGCCGCACAACTCGCGAATCGCCGTCTGCGTCGGGGCGATGAACTCGCCGCCGCGCTCCACGATCGTCCCATCGGACAGGCGATGGGACCACGTGCGACCTCCCACCCGCTCCCGTGCCTCGAACACCGCGACCCGGTGTCCGCGGCGCTCCAGCTGCCATGCCGCGCACAGCCCCGAGAGGCCCGCGCCGATCACTACGGTGTCGAGACGCTCCTCCACTCGCTACCCCGCGGCTTCGAAGCTGTGCGATGGTGTGCCGTGGTCATGGCGACGGTGGATGACGGACAGCGCGCGCGGACACGCCGGCGGATTCTCGATGCGGCGGTTCGCCGGATCGCCCTCGAGGGGATCGACGACGTCCGCGTTGCCCGGATCGCGATGGACGCCGGGGTCTCGGCGGCCCTGGTCCACTACCACTTCGACTCGCGCGAAGCGCTGCTCGTCGAGGCGCTCGAGCACTCCTTCGACGTCGCCGGCGACCAACGGGTGGCGGCCGCAGCGACCGAGGCCGCGACGGCCGTCGAGCGGCTGCGCGCCCTGATCGACTCGAGCCTGCCCAAGCCAGGCGCGCAGCGCGACGACTTCGTGCTCTGGGCAGAGCTCTGGCTGCGCGCGGCGCGGCGAGAAGAGCTGCGTGAGGTCGCGGGGCGCCTCTACGCACGCCTGCACGACTGGGCGCGTGCGGTCATCGACGCCGGCGTTGCCGAGGGCGCCTTCACCGTGGCCGATGTGGATGCGACCACGGATCGGCTGCTCGCGCTCATTGACGGCTACGGCCTGCGAGCTCTGGTGGGCGATCAGGCGATGCCGCTCGGCCGGGCTCGAACTGAGATCTGGGCCGGAATCGCGCCAGAGCTCGGCCTCGCCGCGGATTAGCCGCGATCCTCGATGCGGGCGAACTGGCCGTCGCGCGGGCGTTTCAGGCCACCGCCTGCCTCCGAAGCCGAGCCCGCAGCCCGCGGCGATCGTGCAGCACGCGTTGCGCGGCGTTGTGGCCGGCGGCTCCCATGACGCCGCCGCCCGGGTGCGTGCCGGCCCCGCAGAGGTACAGACCGGGGATCGGGGTGGCGTAGCGTGCGAGCGCCGGACATGGGCGCATGAACGCCATCTGCGCCAGATCCTGCTCACCTTGGAAGATCGACCCACCCTCCAGGCCGAAGATGTCCTCCAGGTCGGGCGGAGCGAGCACCTCGTAGTGCAGGATGGCGTCCGGCACGTTGGGAGCGTGCTCGGCGAGGATTGCGAAGCAACGCTGGGCGTACGCTTCACGGTCGCCGTCGCGCCAGTCTTCGTGAGCGTGCGGCCCGTACTGCGTGAACATCGTCAACACGGTCGTGCCGTCGTCCGTGAGCGTCGGGTCGGTCACGGTGGGCACCTCGACCTCGAGGTAGGGACCCTCGGCCGGCCGGCCGCGCACCGCGTCCTGCCACGCCCGCTCGAGGTAGTCGATCGAGGGGCAGATGGCCAGGCTGGCGTGCAACAGCGCATCGGCCTCGGCGGCATTCGCGCGCGCGTAGCGTGGCGGCTCGGAGAGGATTGCGTTGATCTTGACCGAGCCGCCGCGGGTCCGGTAGCGGCGCATGTCTTCGGCGACCTCGTCTGGGAAGTGCTGTGCGCCGACGAGGTCCAGCACGGTCGCGCGCGGGTGCGCGCCCGAGAGCACGATCGGTGCGTGCAGGTGCTCGCCTGAAGGCAGCGTCACGCCTTGGACGCGGCCGTCGGCGACGTCGATCGAAGCTACGGCCGCGTCGGTCCGGATGACTGCGCCTGCGGCGCGCGCGCTGGCCGCCAGCGCCTCCGAGATCGCGCCCATTCCGCCGCGGACGTGGCCCCATGCGCCGGCGTGCCCGTCGAGCTCTCCGAGCTCGTGGTGGAGGAGGTTGTACGCCGTCCCCGGGCTGCGAGGACCCGCCCACACGCCGACGACCCCACTGGACGCGTACGCGCCCTTGATCGCGTCGTTCTCGAACCATTGATCCAGCAGGTCGCCGACAGACATCGTGAGGATGCGGAACAGCTCGAGCAGGTCGCGCTGGCGCAACCCGGCAGCACGCCCCGCCTCGCGCAGGACGTCGAAGAGGTCGCTGGGGCGGCGCGACCCGATCGGCGGCGGCGGGCGCAGCATCATCGGGCGCAGGAACCCGGCGGCGCGCTCCATCAGCGCATTGAAGCCCGGCATCGCGTCGGCGTCCCGGCGCGACACGCGCGCCAGCTGGTCATGCAATTGGGACTCGTCCTCCGGGAACAGGATCGGCGTGCCGTCCGCGGCGAAGGTCGCGAACGCCGGCTCGAGACGGATGGGCTGATAACCGAAGTCGCGCAGGCGCAGGTCGCGCACCACGTTCGGCTGCAGCATCGACACGACGTAGGACGCGCGTGACACCCGTTGCCCGGGCCATAGCTCTTCGGTCACGCACGCGCCGCCGAGGACGGAACGCCGTTCGAGGACGCATACGCGCAGGCCGGCTCGCGCAAGGTAGGCCGCTGCGGTCAGACCGTTATGGCCGCCGCCGACGACGATCGCCTCGTAGCCGGCCGACGCGCCGTTCGCTCCGTTTGTCCTCATGTCGTTACCTCCGCGCTCAGCGCCTCCGCGTACCGGTCGGCGACCATGCGATCGAATGCGTGGACGTCGCCCTCCTGCGTCGTATAGCGCCCCGGCTCGAACCCGGGGACGTTCATGCCCAACTGCGTGAGGCGGCAGACGCGCCAGTCCTCACGGTTGACCTGGTCCCAGAAGTCCGACCGCATCGGAAGGATCGAAGCCCGGCGCGGCGGCAGTGGGGCGCTCGAAGAACCACTCACACACGATCTCGGTGCGATTCGTGGCCCGCGGCCAGAGGGTGTGCAGCATCACGTAGTCCGGATGCAGCGACAGCAGCGCGTTGGGAAACAGGGCAAAGTAGAACACGGCGCGCGGGTCAACGTCTGCGATCGCCGGACGTCCGTTCCCGTTGCCATCGCGCGCCATCGTTGTGGCGTGCGGGGCGAGCTTCATCGACCCGCCGCACCATGCGCCGGGGCCTGTGAGCGACGCGCCGGACTGGAAGTTCGAGAGGCGATTGAGCTCGGGATGCACCCCGGGGCAGTGCAGGCACTCGCTGAAGTTCTCGGCGGCGACCTTCCAGTTGGCCTCGACGTCGTAGACGATCCGCGCCACCCGGGTGAGCTCCGCGCAGCGGTAGCTGGCGAGGTGCTCCTGGAGCGCGCCGACCTGGATGTCCGGGGGCGGGGCCTCCCCGGACAGGTCGAGCAGCACGAGACCTTCCACCACAGCCAGCCGAACGGCTCGCAGGCCGTAGCACCGAGGATCGAAATCCTCGAGATCTTCGGTGAACGGGGCGCTCTTGAGCGAGCCATCCCAGTCGTAGGTCCATGCGTGATAGGGGCAGCGCAGCCGGTGGATGGCGCCCTCGGGCTCGTCCACCAGCCGGGAGCCTTTGTGGCGGCACGAGTTCAGGAAGGCTCGAGGCAGGCCGTCCTGGTCGCCGACGAGCAGCACCGACGCTCCCGCGACCTCCACCATGGCAAACCGGCCGGTCTCGCGCAGCTGGTCGACGTGCCCAGCGCAGATCCAGTGGCGGCGGAACAGATGCTCCAGCTCCCAATCAAGCGTGGCCGCGTCGAGGAACGCCGCGCCCGGCAGCTGGGTCGCCTGGGTGTGCGGCCGCCGGGTTCGCTCGATGTCATCGAGGAGCAGCGGCAGCGTGGGGACGGGCGCAGTCACGGCTCGGTCCTCGGTTGCTTCTTGAGCATGAGGGAGACGCTACCACGACCCTTGTGTGGCTGGCAACAAGATCAGTCTCTGGTATCGTGACCGCTGCCGAAAGGAGAAGAGATGGAGATCGACGACCTCGAGCAGGCGGCACGCGAGCATCTGCTGCTGCACTTCACCGACATGCCGGGGTTCCGCGAGCGCCCGCTGGTGCTCACGCGCGGCGACGGCTGCCACGTGTTCGACAGTCACGGGAAGCGGTACATCGACGGCCTGTCCGGGCTCTACTGCACGCAGGTCGGACACAGCTTCGGCGACGAGATCGGACGCGCAGCGCACGCGCAGATGTGCGAGTTGCCGTTCACGTCGAACTGGACGGTCGCTCATCCGCGCGCGATCGAGCTGGCCGCGCGGATCGCTTCGCTGGCTCCGCCCGGACTCGAGAACGTGTTCTTCACGAGCGGCGGCTCCGAGGCGGTCGAGGCAGCGTGGAAGTTCGCGCGCCAGTATCACGCGGCACGAGGGGAGCCGCAGCGGCGCAAGGCGATCTCACGCAAGATCGCCTACCACGGCACGACCCTCGGGGCCCTGTCGTTCACCGGCCTGGGCAGCTGCCGCGCGCCGTTCGAGCCGCTCGCGGTGCCGACACGCTTCGTCTCCGCCACCGACAGCTACCGCCATCCCCTCGCCGGCGACGAGCGGGCTTTCTGCCGGGCGCTGCTCGACGAGATCGAGGAAGTGATCGAGTTCGAGACGCCCGAGACGATCGCCATGCTGATCGCCGAGCCGGTGCAGAACGCGGGCGGCTGCTTTGTGCCGCCCGAGGGGTACTGGGCCGGTCTCCGCGACATCTGTGACCGCCACGGCATCCTGCTGTGCTCCGACGAGGTGATCTGCGCGTGGGGACGGATCGGCGAGTGGTTCGGCTGCCAGCGGTTCGGCTACGTGCCAGATCTGCTCACGTTTGCCAAGGGGCTGACATCGGGCCACTTCCCCATGGGAGGGGTGCTCGTCCACGACCGCGTCGTCGCCCCGTTCCTGGAGGGGGAGATGTACATGCACGGCGTCACGTTCGGCGGCCATCCCGTTGGATCTGCGATCGCGCTCAAGAACCTCGAGATCATCGAACGCGAAGACCTGCTCGCCAACGTGCGGGGCAACGAGCCGCTGCTGGGCGACGGACTGCGCGAACTGCTCGACCTCGAGATCGTGGGCGACGTGCGCGGCATGGGTCACTTCTGGGCGCTCGAGCTCGTGCGCGACAAGGATTCCAAGAGCGCGTTCACCGCCGAGGAGGCAAAGTGGCTGCTGCGCGACTTCCTCTCGGCAAGGCTCTACGAGCGCGGGCTGATCGTGCGGCTTGACGACCGCGATGACCCGGTCGTGCTGCTGGCCCCTCCGCTCGTCGCAGACGCAGTGCTGCTACGGGAGATGTGCGACATCCTCGGCACGACGCTCGCTGAGGCCAGCGTTCGGATCAGCTCAAGCGTCGCGGCGCGCTGACCTACGTCCCTTTCTCTGCTTTGCGACGCGGCGGGAGCCGGTGACAGCTCCCGCTCGCCCGCCCGCCCGCCCGCTCGCCGGCTCGCCCGGCAGCCGGCGGCGGTTCGCGCGGCCGTTAGCAGGTGTTGGTGGCGGGGATTGACTGGCAGCTCGTCGCCGCGTTGTTGCCCGATCCACCGAGGACCGAAGACCAGGTGCCGGTGGCCTTGTTCACGTCACCGCCGCTGATTGACGCGTGGGCCCCGGTGGCGACATTCGTCGTGCCTCCGCTGATCGACTCGCCGCCCGAGTTGCTGCAGCTGACGCCGAAACTCGCTGATCCGGCTTGGTTGTTGCAGCCCCCGGAGATCGACGAGAACGGATCTATCGCCTGGTTGCTCTGGCCGCCACTCACGGCCGCCTGGTTGCCGCTGGCGATATTGATGTACCCGCCGCTGACCGACGCTTCCTGAGCTTGCGCATAGTTGGTGCTGCCGCCGCTGACCGACGCGCCGAGAGCCAACGCGTTGTTGTTATCGCCGCCGCTCACCGTGGCCGCTGGCCCTGAGGCGACGTTCTGCTGTCCGCCGAGCACTGCCTCGAGACCGCTGCCGTTGCACGTGCCCGTCAGGCGAGTCCCTGTGCCGGCAACGTTCTGGCAGCCGCCGGCGATGCTGGCCAGCGGGTCTGAGGCGAGGTTGTACTGCCCGCCACCGACCGACGAGGTGGTGCCGCTCGCGCTGTTGCCCTGCCCGCCGCCGATCGTGCTGTACGTGCCTGACGCGGTGTTCGAGATGCCACCGAGGATCGAGAGGTTGGCGCCGCTGGCCATGTTGGCTTGTCCGCCGCTGATCGACGACGTGATCCCGCTGACGATGTTCAGATAACCACCGCCGATCCATGCGCCGTCGCGGCCCGAGGCCAGGTTGCCGTGGCCGGCGCTGACCGCGGAGGCCTGCCCGTCTGACTGATTACCGATCCCGCCGCCGACGCTGACGAAGTCACCCTTGAACTTGGTCTGATCGGTACACGAGGAGGACTCGGTGACGGTGCCCGCCCCGGCGAGGTTCGAACAGCCACCGGTGACCGAGGCAAACGCGTTCGGGGCCTTGTTCAGATACCCACCTGTGATCGACGCCTCGCTGCCGGTGGCGACGTTGCCATCCCCCCCGCTGACCGCCGAAGACGCCCCGCGGGCGGCGTTTGCCATCCCGCCGGTCACCGAGCTCCCGCTTCCGCTGGCGGTGTTGTTCTTCCCCAGCGCCGCCGCGTAGCCGCCGCTGACCGTGTTGCCAAAGCCGCCGACCAGTTCCGAGGCGCCGGTATAGGAGTTCTGCTCGCCGAGGATCAGATCATGCGAACCCGACTGCGCCCTGCCCCCCGGGTTCTCGTCATAACCAATCACCAGATTCCCCGCTCCGTTGACCGTCGTCGTCTGCCCCGCCCCGTTCACGATCTGGACATTGACCCCGGAGAGACGGATCGTCGGCTTACCACCAACACCCGACGAGTTGAAGCTGATGTACGGCAAGATCGAGATCAACGTCTGCTGGTCAGCGCTCGAAGACGGCAACGCCACACTGGTCCCCCCGGCCGAGCACGCACCCGCCATCACCGACCCAGACGCCGGCACGCACAACGACACCGACGCCGCCAGCGCCCCCGGCGCCCCCAGCACCCCCTGCGCCACGCACCAAAGCCCACCACCAACGCAACCGCGACAACCCGAAAACGCCTCATAACCGCTCCTCTCCCCATCAGATCCCGACGATCGTCCCCGCGCCCAACACCCACATCCACGACGGCTCCCGAGCCTCAATCCTGCCGGGCCCTGCCGGCGAGGTCAACCGCACCCGGCTGGTTGAGCCGCAGTCTCGCACCATCCGCACCCTACGAGCGCCTGCAGCCGCGGTCATCGGGAAAATCCCCCATGTTGGAGCCGCCGGTATCACGTTGGGCCGAGCCGTTGAAGCGCCGCCGCGAATCACGCTCGATGAGGCTTAGGCTTCACTGGCTCGTAGCGCCGGGGTGCTCGTCACCCCCTGACTCCTCCTCCGCGTCGAGGTCGACGCAGAAGATGTTCTCGCATATCGCCTCGGTCGCCTCCCCCACGATCGCGGCAGCGACCATCAAGTCGCGCCGCGAGTGCCCGCGCTTGAGCTCAGTGAGCACACTGACGATCAACTCGTGCGCGACGGTCGGGATCGGAGCGGCGTCCGGAGCCGACCGCCCCGACGCCTGGGTCTGCACCATGTGGCTCACGATCTGACTGAGGACACCGCCGCAGTCGAGCAATCGGCGAACGAACTCGTCGAGCGCAGCGCTCGACTTTGGGAGGTCTGTGTGTTCGGGCATACAAGGTTAAGCCGCGGCGCAGCGTTTTTCGCCCCCCCGGCCCGGCGGTGATGCAGTGCGCCACAGGCGCTCGGCGGTCCGCTGAGCGAACAGCAGTCCTACGCTGAGCGAATGTCTGTGCTGGGCACCAAGCTGCACCTGCCCTCGCCGCGGCGCCGGCTGGTGCAGCGCGCCCGCCTCACCGATCAACTACGCGCGGACGGACAGGGCCGCGGCTGGTCCTGGTCGCGGCACCGGCTGGGTTCGGCAAGACCACACTTCTGACGCAGTGGCTGGCGGCGGCCGAGGGGTCGCAGCGCAGAGTGGCGTGGTTGGCTCTCGACCCGGGCGACGCCGACCTCCGACCGTTTCTGACCCACCTGGTGGCCGCGATTCAGACCGCCGAACCCGAGGTTGGTGTCGACGCGCTCGCCCTGCTGGAGGCCGGCGGTACCACGCCGACCGACGCCGTCCTGGTCAGCCTGATCAACGATCTCGACGTCCTCGCCGGTCCGATGGTGGTGGCGCTCGACGACTACCACGTGATCGACGCGGCCGCCGTCCATGAGGCGGTGACCTTCCTCCTGGACAACCTGCCTCCGCAGGTCACGCTGGCGATGACCACTCGGGCCGACCCGCCGCTCCCGCTGTCCCGTCTGCGTGCGCGTGGCGAGCTCGTGGAGGTGCGGGCCGCGGACCTCAGGTTCACCGCCGATGAAGCGGAGGCGTTCCTCAACGAGGTGATGGGGCTGCGGCTGGAGCCGGCGCTCGTGGCCGCGCTCGAGGCGCGCACCGAGGGGTGGGCGGCCGGGCTGCAGCTGGCCGCGCTGTCGGCCCGGACCCATGCCGGCGCCGCCGACGGGTCTGGAGACGTCGCTGGGTTCGTCGAGGCCTTCTCTGGAAGCCATCGGTTCGTCCTCGACTACCTCGTCGAGGAGGTGCTGGACCGGCAGCCGGACGAGGTGCGCGCGTTCCTGCTCGACACCTCCGTGCTCGATCAGCTGACCGGCGGCCTCTGCGACGCCCTGACCGGCGCTCCGACGGTCAGCCGATGCTGGAGACGCTCGAGCGCGAGAACCTGTTCGTCGTCCCGCTCGACGACGAGCGCCGGTGGTACCGCTACCACCACCTGTTCGCCGACGCATTGCGTGCCCGTCTGGCTGCCCGGGATGCCGACCGGGTCGCCGAGCTGCACGCCGCGGCCAGCCGATGGCTCGCCGAGAACGGGCTGCTGGGCGATGCCGTACGGCACGCGATCGCGAGCGGCGACCACGAGCACGCCGCCGACCTCGTCGAGCTCACCCTGGCCGACATGCGGCGACGACGCCAGGACCGCACCCTTCGCGACTGGCTGGTCGCGCTGCCCGACGACGTCGTGCGTCGCCGACCGCTGCTCGCCACCTACATGGGGTGGAGCCGGCTCTCCGAGGGCGACTTCGACGGGGTGGAGGCGTGGCTCGACGCCGCCGAGGCCGGCCTCGACACGACGCCGCCGTCGACGATCCCGACGGCGGGCTCGCTGGCCGAGGCGGCCAGGGACCGGGAGGGCGAGGTCCGCTCGCTCCCGGCCATGATCGCGGTCTACCGCGCCTCGGTCGCCCAGGCCCGCGGCGACGTCGACGGCACGGTCGCGCACGCACGCCGGGCACTCGCGCTGGCCGGGCCGGAGGACCACTTCCCGCGCGGCGCCGCCGCCGGCTTCGTCGGCCTGGCGGCATGGGCCGCCGGCGACCTCGGCACCGCGGTGGACACGTTCACCGAGGCGGTCGCCAGCCTGCACGCGGCCGGCATGGTCGCGGACGAGCTGGGCGCGACCGTCGTGCTGGCGAACATGTGGCTGGCGCGCGGACGTCCGGTCGAGGCGCGCCGGCTCTACGAACGCGCGCTGGCCGCGGCCGAGAGCCACCCCGGCCCGGTGCTCTCCACCACCGGCGACCTGCACGTCGGCCTCGCGGACGTCCTGCGCGAGCAGGGCAACCTCGATGCGGCCGCGGAGCACCTCGAGGTCGCCCGCGAGCTCGGCGACCGGGCGTCGCTGCTGGAGAACCGGCACCGCTGGTACACCGCGAACGGCCGCACTGCTGCAGGCGACGAGGCGACCTCGACGGCGCGATCGCGATGCTCGACCAGGCCGAGCCGCTGTTCCTGCCCGGCTACTTCCCGGACGTGCGGCCGATCGCCGCGACCAGGGCGCGGGTGCGGATCGCTCCAGGGCCGCCTCGACGACGCGCGGGCGTGGGCGCGCGAGCGCGGGGTCGCGCCGACGGATCCGCCGACCTACCTGGCCGAGTACGACCAGCTCACCCTCGCCCGGCTGCTCGTCGCCGAGGGTGACGCGCGCGAGGCGCTCGACCTGCTCGACCGCGTACTGGACGTCGCGCAGGCGGCGGGCCGCGACGGCAGCCTGATCGAGGCGCGCCTGGTGCGGGCGCTCGCCCACCACGCGAACGGCGACGCGGACGCGGCGGCGGCCGACCTTGCTGCCGCCCTCACCGCCGGAGTGCCGGCCGGCTACTGCCGGCTCTTCCTCGACGAGGGACAGCCGATGGCGGAGCTGCTCGGGCGGGTCGCCCGCGCCGCGGCGCATCGACGTACGGACGCACGCCGAGCACCTGCTGGCCGCCGCACAGAGACCGTCGAGCACCCGCACCCGCCGGACGCGCGCGCTCGAGGAAGGGCTCAGCGAGCGCGAGCGTCGAGGTGCTGCGCCTGCTGGCGACCGAGCTCAGCGGGCCGGAGATCGCGGGACAGCTCTTCGTCTCGGTGAACACGCTGCGCACGCACACCAAGCACATCTTCACCAAGCTCGACGTGAACACCCGCCGCGCCGCGGTACGTCGAGCCGCGGACCTCGGCCTGCTCTGAGCCTCGCCGCGGCCGAATCACCACCCCGAATCACATCACGTTGTGATGTGCGCTCACCACATCGATTCCTAACGTGCCGGACATCGCCGGACACCCCGCCCGGCACCGGAACAAAGGAGTCCGACGTGACACCACCACCACCAACCGCCTCACCGCGACCGCCGGCCTCTGCGCCGCGGCCGCCGGCGCCATCTTCATCGGCGTCCAGATCAACCACCCGCCGGCCGACGTCGCGCACCTCCTCACCACCGAGATGACGATCCGCATGACCGCGAAGGTCCTGTTCTGCGCCCTGGCGCTGGTCGGCCTCGCCGGCATGTTCCTCCGCCATCGCCACCAGTTCGGCCGCCTCGGGCGCGTCGGCTACTCGCTGTTGAGCGTCGGCTTCCTCGCGATGCTCGTCCAGGAGTGCATCATCGGCTACTACCTCCCGACGGTGGCGCACTCGAGCCGGTCTACGTCCAGCACGTCATCAACGGGGCCATGGCTCACGGCGCGAGCAGCGGCATCGGCGCCATGCACGAGCTGTTCCTGATCGCCGGCATCGGTTACTCGCTCGGTGGTCTGCTGTTCGGCATCGCGCTGTTCCGCGCCGGCGTCCTGGCCCGCTGGGCCTCCCTGCTGCTCGCCTACGGCACCACCTCCGCCCTCGCGCTGGCCGCGCTGCCGGAGTCCTTCAGCCGCCCGTTCGCGGTGCCCACCGGCGTCGCGCTGATCGGCCTCGGCGTCTCGCTGTGGCGCGACCAGCGCCGGCAGACCGAGACCGTCGACGCGCCGGCCACGATGTGGGTCGCGGAGCCGGTGGCCCGATGAGCACCTGGGAGCGCAGCGCCGGCTTCCCGCTCCCGCTCGTGGTGCACATCGTCGGCGCGGCGACGTACGCGATCGGCCTGGCCGCCGGCACCCAGGTCTTCCCCGACAGTATCGCGGCGCCATGTTCGGCACCGGCGTGCTCGCCGCCGATCTCGCCAAGGGCGCCGGCCGGGTGATCAATCTGGCGGTCGCCGAGTGGGCCCTTCGCCGCCCCGCCCGTCAGCATCCCGCTCTCCCCACACGCCTTCAGCACGCCGGAGCGCTCTCATGAACACCGCACCCACGACGTACGCGATCCGCGTCGACGGCCACCTCGACGACCACTGGTCGGCCTGGCTCGGCGACCTCGACATGACCCGCGAAGACGACGGCACCACCACCATCATCGTCTCTGTCGCCGACCAAGCGCAGCTGCACGGCGTACTCGCCGGCCTGCGCGACATCGGCGCCGTCATCACCGAGCTCCGCACCGCCGGTGCGCCGGTCCTCAAGCCGCCAGTCGGTGCTTGAGTGCCGTCGCACACCGAGCGCCTCACCCTCCGTTCCGCCACCGCCGACCGGACCTGGAAGTACCGCCACCTCGAGTCCGTCAACCAGTTGCTCGCGGGCTGCCCCGCCGACCTCGACAGCTACCGCAAGCTCTTCTCGGAGCCTGTCCGGCTCACGACCACCGTCATCGTCACCCTCGGCCACGACGCCTGACGGCCCCGATCATCGGCGACTTCATGCTCCGCCGCGAGGACGCCTGCGCCCAGCTCGATGTCGCCGACCAGGCCCACGACCACATGCAGAGCTCGGCTGGGTCCTCGATCCCGCCCACACCGGCCACGGCTACGCGACCGAAGCCGTGCGTGAGCTCCTCCGCTACTGCTTCCAGGACCTCGGCGTGCGCCGGGTCACCGCGAACTGCTTCCTCGATAACGACACCTCCTGGAGCCTCATGGAGCGCGTCGGGATGCGCCGCGAACTGCACGCACTCCGCGAGTCACTGCACCGGTCCGGCCGATGGCTGGACACGGTCGGCTACGCCATCCTCAAAGAGGAGTGGTCGCCGGCCTGATCAACCCCGGGCTCTATTTCCGCGACAGCGGGGCGGCCGGTGAGGCGGCGCGAACACGTTTGGGCTCGCCGAGCTAGCCGGAGCCGAGGCCGCAAACCGTTGTCGCCCAGGCAACCGCGTCGTCGGCTGCCGTGACCGCCGCAGGACGATCGAGCGAGGCATCGGAGGCCCCATACCGCGCTGCTACGGCCCACGGCGTGAGCCAGTCCGCCTCGGCGATTGATTCGGGGGTGCGGATGGTGTGCTCCGCGAGGATGTCGAGGAGGAAGCTCAGATCGTGCGTGTACGGAATCTCCACGCCGGACGATACGAGGACTGCCTTGATCGCCTTCTCGACTGCTTGCTGAGCGTGGAATCCGATCACCTCGTTGGCTTGCTCGGCATCGGCCGCAAGTGCGTCAGCGGCACGAAGATCCGCGCGAGCAGCCCTGAGCAGCCGCGCTGCCTCCTCTGATTCCTCAGGCGTCACTAAGGACGCGCCCCTCCCGGAGCGCTCGCTCCACAACCGTTCCGCGGACAGCCGCGCGGCGTGTTGCCTCCACATGGTCGACGACGAGGACGTCGACCGCTACGCCCAGGCCACGCAGCATGCGCCTCAGTCTCACGGACTCCCGGACCGAGTCGCCGACCGAGGGCTCGATGACGAGGAGGTCAACATCAGAACCCGAGTGCTCGTCTCCGCGAACCTGGGAGCCGAACAGCACGATCCTTGACCGGGCCGGAGTCGCATTGCCGAGACGGCGACAGATCTCTTCGATCAACGCTTCATCCAGCACGCGCCGACAGTAGCGTTTCGATCAAACTGAAACCAATTGAGCCGCGCGTTGAGCCTCAATTCAGATCGGGCGAGACGATGAAGATCTCGTTGCAGATCGCGGTCGCCAGGTCGTCGATGATCGCCGCGGCCACCTGTATCTCTTGCTCCGAGTACCGCTCGCCAAGGTCGGCGATCACGCTCCGAATCAGCGAGTGGGCGACATCGGGGATCGGCGCGGCGTTCGGAGCAGAACGGCCGGAGCTCCGGAACTCCACCATGCTCGAAATCATCTGACCGAGGACGCCGCCGCAGCTGAGCATCTGCGACACGACCTCATCAAGTACATCTGGGGTCTTCGTGGGTTGGTCATGCCCATGGGAGCCGCGAAGCGGCCATTCTCCCCCTGCGCTTCGGCGCCAACCCGCAATTCGTTCCTTGTGGGCGTGGCGCCGGCAAAAGCCTTCAGTTAAAGCGAGGTGATCGTGCCGTCAAACGCCGTCAAACGCCGTCTCGTAGAACCAAAGAGGCCGCCGATCTCTCGGAGGCCTGATTTCCAGCGGATTTGAAGTAGTGCGGCCGCGATTCGAACCCGCGACCTTCGAAAGGTCAGATTTGCTTGTCTTTGGTACCCGTTTGGCAGCCGTGCGCAGTCCATTCCGGACGACCGCTCATGCCACGTCACGTTCGAGCTCGCTGTAGCGCTCGACGGTGATCAGCACCGCGCGCATCTGGTTGCGCTGGGTCAGGACGACCTTTTCGAGCTGGCCCTCTTCGAGCTGGTCGAGCAGCCGGCCGAGCTCGCGCATCGCTTCGCGGACAGTCGCGAGCTCCTCGTTGGACACTCGTAGCCGCGCGGGGTCGCTCATCGCGGCCTGACGGTAATTACCGGTCCGGACGGATGCGTCGCCAGAATCGTCGACGTTCTGTCCGCGGTCCGCTGGACACTTCCCGCCCATGAGCTCGGCGCAGGCGTTGGATCGTTCGGCGGTACGGTTCGGAACGGCACGCGGCCGGTACTTCCGGGAGAACTTCGCACAGGGCGGAGTCGATCTCGTCCAGATCATCCCCGAGCTGGTCACGAATGCCGATGCGGCGATCGCTGCGTCGGGCCGGCCGTCCGGGCAGGATCGTGTTGACGGTTGCCGCACCGGAGGCGGAGTTCGTGGCGACGTGGCGGGCGCGGATGCGGTCGCTGCGCTCGCCGGCGTTGCTGTCCTGGAAGCACGAGCTGCGCTGCACCGATGACGGCGAGGGCGTCGACGCCGACATGATCGACCGTCGGCTTGGCGCGCTCGGGGTCGAGCCGCCGAGAGCGGGTCAGCGCGGCCTGTTCGGACGCGGCCTGCGGGATGTGTGGCTCGCGCAGGGCGCCGGCCGGATCGAGGGGATCCGCGGCGGCCGACTGGTCGAGTCCTGGTTCTTCCCCGCCCCGGGAGATGAGCCGTACGCGTTCGTGCACGTCCGTGACCGGGCCGCGACCGCGCCCGATCTCACCGCGCTCGGTGTCGGCGTGTCGGGGACGCGGGTGACGGTGCCGCTGTCCGCGGCGAGGCTTGCCGGCCGCGGGACGGCTGCGAGCGCTCGTCTCGCAGCTCGTGCAGTTGCGACCGATCCTGGAGGATCCGACCCGCGCCATCCTGCTCGAGCAGCCTGGGCATACCCCGGCGCTGGTCACCTATCCGGCCCCCGAGCCCGACGCTGAGCGCCCGCTGCTGTTCGACGAGGACGTCGCAGATCACCCCGGCAGGTCACGGCCAGGATCACCGTGCGTCGCGCGAAGGAGCCGCTCTCGCAGGGCTTCTCGCGCGCGACCCGGCGGGGCGGGCTGGTGATCCGCTCCGGTCGCGCCGCGCACGAGACGACCCTTGCCGGCTTCGAGGGGCGACCGGGTGCCCGACACCTCTATGGCGAGGTGGTCTGCGAGGCAATCGAGCAGCTGCAGCGCGACGCGCTCGACAAGCCACGCCCCGAGCTCGTCGTCAAAGTCGACCGCTCCGGGCCTCAACCAGCACCACCCGATCGTCGAGCGACTGTACGCCGCGATCGACCGCGTGCTGCGACCGATCGTTGCCGCCGAGGAGCGCCGTGCCGGCGCCCACCTGATCGGCGCCGCTCGCGCCGTGACCGCCCGCGACCAGGTCGGCCTCCGCGCCCTGAACGACCTCCTGAAGGCCGCGTTCGACCAACCCGGCAGCGCTGGCGCCCAGCCCGGCACGGCTCGCAGCGAGCAAGCCGCCGACACAACCCGCCGACAGCGAGTTGGGCGCGGAGGACGACCGCGTGTCCGACGAGTTTGAGACCGAGCCCTTCCGCCCCGCCGGCGCCGGCGGTGCAGCCGCTGTGGTTCAAGCAGTCACCTGTGCGGCTTCACCCCGGCGAGAAGCGGACCGTCACCTTGTACGCCGACCCGGCGACCGTTCCCGTCGGGAGCCATCGTCGAGATGGAGGCCGACCCCGGGCTATCGCTGACGCTCCGCACACCCGAGGTCCCGGCGCCGGGCGCGCGCGGCTACAGCACCCTCCAAGTCGTCGTCCGCGCCAAGGTCACGGTCGAGCCCGGCTCTCGGCTCGTGGTCCTGGCGGCCGCCGGTGAGCACACGTGCGAGCTGGAGGTCCTGATCGTCCGCCACCGCGCCTCCGGATGGGTGCGCGAGATCGCCCGCAAGAACGAGGACCAGGTCACCGAGGCCGAGTTCGACCCGGAGACGGGGATCGTCACCGTTTACGAGGGCCGCCGCGAGTTCCGCGAGCTCGAACGCGCCGCCCGCAAGGCGGGCTACGGCAAGAAGCGCGTCCCCGAGTATGTCCCGTACCGGATGCTTGAGGTCGAGGCCGCCGCGAACGCTGTGTACGCGTGGGCCGCCGAGCAGATCCTTGCACGACGCCTGCCCGAAGAGCGACCCAATGACCCTGCGGAGTACGCAGCCGCCGTCCGCCACGAAGCCCAGGCGCTGCGCCACCGCGCCCACCACAAGCTGATGCAGGCGTTCCTCGAGCCGGAGATCTTCGAAGGCGCCGTCAGCCTCAGGCGTGCGCCGGTCGCCGCCTCCCCGCAGCTACGGCTGGTGGGCGACGAAGAATCAGGTTGACGCGGGGCTTCGGCCTGACGCCTCGGGCCTTCGGCGGTATGGGCCGCAGGTGGTAGCCGGCAGAGACGAATCAGAGAAACCGCCACAGAGAATCCGTGACAGGGACCACCCGAGAGCCGGAACGCCTGAGGGCGGGCGCTGCGCGAGTGTCCAGCCGAGGTCAGGCGGCGCGCTCGGATTCGATCGATCCGATGCCCAGGTCGGCCAGGTCGCCGAACAGCGTTCCGGCGTACCACCCTTCGCCGTCGGTGGCCGCCGGCGAGACGAGGCCGGCCCCAGGAAACGCCGCCGACGCCGCCCGCTTGGCGGCTGCGTCACGTTCGGCGAGGATCGGGATTAGTGCGACGGATGTCTCGGCGTCCGCGGCCGTCACCGTCGCCGCGACGGTGTCGCGCAGTCGCTGGCCGATCCGCATGCCGAAGGCCACGAGGAAGGAGCGCCGAAACCGGGTGGTGCGGCTGCGCCCGTCACGGTCGAACTTGGAGCCCGCGCGCCGCAAAGCCACCGCGGCCTGGACGAGCAGCGAGGTGAAGAGCTCCTCGACCGCGTCGAGCTCGTCGGCAAAGCCGAACGCGGTGCTGAACCCCAGACCTTTCGACCACACCGAGTGGCAGCCGTTGGCGGCGGCGATCTCTCCGAGCATGAGAGCCTTGGCCTCAGCGTAGGGGTCATCGACGGCGAGCCGCCGCCCGACCGGGCACGTCCGCGACGCATGGAAGTCGTGCTCGAGCACGGCACGGTCGATGCGGTGACGAGCCATCAGCTCCTGAGCCTTGGCTGTCAGCGCCTCGGCCTCGGCATCAAAGGTGGTCGACTCGGCCTTCGCTAGGAGTCGCCCGGACCTTGCCGAGCATCGCCGGTGGCACGCCGGGGTCCTCGGCCAGCGTTCCCGAGCTCCAGCGGCCCGGCGGGTCGACGAGGTGCGGCAAGCGGGGGAGCGACATCAGCAGCGCCATGAGCGTCACCGCGGCGGCCAGAGCATCAGGCCACTCGCCGCCAAGCTGGCGAAGGGAGGCGCGATCGGCGGGCCGATCGCGCCGCGCTCCGATTTGCTCGAGCTGGCCCATCCACCCCGGTTGGACCTGTCGACCGAGCGTCTCATAGGCCCGAGACTGCGATGCGATCGTCCAGCGAACCAGGCGGGTTTCGTCTGAGCCCAGGCGCTGGCGCACGATCCGGTCGACATCGGCAGGCTGCCAGCCGTGCTCCCACAGGTCGCCGACATGGCTCTCCATGCATTCGGCGACTTCCTTGGCGATCTGGGCCGACGACTCGCCGGCGAGGATGGCGACAACGTGTGCGACACGCTCGGCGTCACCCGACCGCTGGGCCCAGACCGCCGCTAGGAACAGCTCCCTGGGCGAGAGCGGCAGATCCGCGGGCGCGAAGGCACGACTGTGAGACGCCGACTGCGACCAGCTACCAGCGCCGCGGGATTCGCGGGACGAACGCTGCCTCTGAGCGCGCTTACGAACTTTGGCCGCTCGTCGCTGCCGGTTGTTCTTGCCCACCGGACGTTTCTAGCTCACCGGACGGACGGCAGCGCTGTTGAGGCGTGATGGCGAGAGGCCGAAGTCGTCTCGCCCGATGGTGAGCCCGTCCGGTCGATCTTGCGCAAGCGACGATCGTCCGCTCCGTGCCCGATCGAGAGGGCACGTCGGGCTTCACCAGTCGCTCTTGCCACCCTGCGGGAGCCCTGGCGGTCTCAGGCCAGACGCCGTGGGAGTACTCGCCGAAGGCGATTTGGAACTGCGACCCGTCCCCGAGCGCGCCGTCGATGAGGGCCGCGGCCCGCGGATCACGCAGCGGGTATGTCGACCTCCAGCGACTGCGGGATCGACTCCGCAGGCTGCTCCAAGCTGGAGGGCGTTGCCTGACTGCCGACGACGACGAACTCGTCAAGGCCGGTCACGTTCGCGGTGGCCGCGACGACATGCTCGAACTGATCCGGACACAGGCTAGATCACCTCTCGCACGATTCGCCGGCGCTCAGGCTCGCTGAGGAGTCCGGCGAACGGCGAGTTCTGGCGGAGATCGTCGTAGTCCTGCCTCTCGTCAATGAGCGCCCTGCGGATCTCGTCCAACGTATGCCCGGTCTGCCCCCGAAGCCCCTGGTCTCCACGTTCGCCGCAGTTCAGACCGAGGCAGCATTGAGAATCACGTCGATGGCCATCGATTTGGATGCCGCAATCGAGGATGCAGAGGCGCAGATCGCCGAGCTCGACCGGCAACGCGATGCGGCGGTCGCGCGGCTTGCCGAGCTCGCCCACCTCCGGAAAGGACGAGAGCGGTCGGCGGACTCAGCAGACGAAGCCTCACCGATCGCCAAGGCGAGACTGTTCAACGACCTGTTTCGTGGCCGTGACGACGTGTTCGCCGTCCGCTGGGAGAACGCGACGAAGGGCCGATCGGGCTACGCACCGCGATGCGCAAACGAGTGGAGACCAGGACTCTGCGCCAAACCCAAGGTCCGCTGCGGCGCATGCAAGCACCACTCGTTCGTCTCACTCGATGTTCAGCAGCTGCTTGCCCATCTCCGCGGTCAACAAGTCATCGGGATCTACCCGCTGCTCGCGGATGACTCCTGCCGGCTGCTGGCGATCGATCTCGACGGCGACAGCTGGCGAGCCGACGTAAAGCTGCTCATCGACGGATGCCGGTCGCTTGGCGTGAAGCCTGCTGTCGAGCGGTCCCGCTCCGGGAACGGCGCCCACGTGTGGTTCTTCTTCACCGATCCAGTGTCCGCAGCGGACGCACGTCGGCTCGGCTTCGCGATCCTGACCAGCGCTATGGCCCGCGGCGCGGCTGTCGGCGTCGAATCGTACGACCGTCTGTTCCCCAGCCAGGACGTGCTGCCGACGGGTGGGTTCGGCAACCTCATCGCACTCCCCCTACAGCGCCACGCGCGGCAATACGGCAACACCGAGTTTCTCGATGACGAGCTCAACCCATTCCCCGATCAGTGGCGCTACCTGGCATCGGTCCGAAAGATCACCCCGGGTCGCCTCGCCGAGCTGATCAATGGCTCCGATGGAGACAGCGCGCTCGCCGTCCGCCCCACCGACGATCAGCTCGATCCGCCATGGCGGCCGCCACGGCCTCTGCGACAACGACTCGAAGAGACGACGCTGCCCGACAACGTGGTGGCCACCATCGCGGACCGCGTATACATCAACCGCTGCGGTCTCCCACCGGTGCTCGTGCACGCGCTACGACGGCTTGCGACGTTCTCCAACCCGGTGTTCGTTGAGCAGCAGAGGCTGCGACTACCTGTCGCACGGACGCCACGGGTGATCCGGTGCTTCGATGAACTCGACCAGTACCTGGCTCTCCCGCGCGGCTGCCTGCCAGATGTCAAACGCCTGCTCGAAGAACTCAACAGCAAGCTGGTGCTGGAGGACGAGCGCGTCGCTGGTGAAACCCTTGACGTCAACTTCCAAGGTGAGCTCAACGAGTCACAGCGGCAGGCGGCGGAGGCGATCGCCCGTCACGACATCGGTGTGTTGTGTGCGCCGCCGGGGTGGGGCAAGACCGTATTGGCTACGAGCGTGCTCGCGAGCCGCGGCCGCTCGACGCTGATCCTCGTGCACCGCGGCCCGCTCGTGGAGCAGTGGGCAGAGCGACTGTGCGAGTTCCTTGACGTTCCAGCGAGGTCGATCGGGCGGATCGGTGCCGGACGCCGACGGATCACCCAGCAGATCGACATCGCGATGGTCCAAACGCTCGCGCGGCGAGCCGATATTCGCGATTTTCTTCGCCCGTACGGTCACATCATCATCGACGAGTGCCACCACGTACCGGCGGTGTCAATCGACGGCGTGCTCTCAGCAGCACCAGCACGCTTCATAACAGGCCTCACCGCAACCCCCTACCGCCGCGACGGCCATCAGCCGATTATCGCGATGCAGTGCGGCCCAGTCCGCCACACCGGGCGGGCCGAGACACGCCGGCGAGCGGTTCATGATCGCCGGGTAATTCGCCGAGAGACGGACCTCAGCCCTGACCACCTTCCGCCCGAACCGTCAATTCAAGAGATCTACGGCGTGTTGGCGCGGGACCCCAACCGCCTGGACCTCGTCGTATCGGACACCCGCGCCCTCGTCGAACAGCGACGTGCCCTGATCGTGCTCACCGAACGGCGCGAGCACCTCGAACGGCTCGCCGACGCGCTGTCCAACGACGTACCCGACCTCGTGATCCTCCATGGTGGCATCAAGCCAACGGCCCGTCGGTCGGCCCTCTCGCGGCTCGCCGGGCTTTCGGACGATGAACCGCGGCTCGTACTCGCCACCGGACGCTATATCGGCGAAGGCTTCGATGACCCCCGGCTCGACACGCTCCTGCTTACGATGCCGATCGCCTGGAGGGGCACCGTTATCCAGTACGCCGGCCGCCTCCACCGCGTCCACCCGGCAAAGCGCGACATCCGCATCTACGACTACGTCGACTCCGGGATCCCCGTCCTCAGGCGCATGTACGCGAAGCGCCTACGCACCTACACGCACATGGGCTATACGACAAACGACCAGCTCGCGGTCCCGCTCGAAACGGCGCCCCGCTAGCCTTGCCGACGGCGATGCCCATGCCGGCCGCCGCGTCGCTCAGCTGTTTGCGCGCGACCCTGATTCAGGCACGGCCAGCGTCGTCAACTACCGACGGACGGGACCCGGCACCTGGGGCGCCAGAACCCGAAGGTCGGCGATCAGACGCTCCAGCGGAGGCAGCTCTTTGCAGCCAGATTCCTCCTGAAGCGTGAGGTGAATAAGTGCGCGTGTAACAGAAAATCGTGTTACACGCCCACTTCCGAACCAAACTTCAGCAAGAGAAAAGCCCGCGATGTGTAGGCTTTCGCATAGCGGGGGGATTCGAACCCGCGACCTTCGGGTTATGAGAGGCTTCGGGCTGCTTACGTAGATGCCGTTTTGCAGGAGTTTTGTGATTTTGGGTGATGCTGAATCAGGCTGAATTTGCCGAGCTTGTTACATGGTTTGTTACACGGATTTGGGCCTCGCCGCGGTCGTTGCCCGCAACAGCTGTCAAGGCCGGTCTGTTAGACGCTTCTTGCTCGCCAGCGGTACTCCGCCACCCGTTGCCCACGTGATCGCAATCGTGACCGAGCACTCGCCGGCGCCCGCGCCGGCGGATGAGTCCTGCGTCGCCTAAGCGAAAGCGCGACACGAGGCGACAGTGCGATCTAAGCGATCGCGCCGGCCAGTGCTAGCGGCGCGTTGCTGGATTACGGCTGAAAGAGTCACGACGCGTCGCCGCTCCTGCTCGATGAGAGCCCAGCCGGGTGTAGAGGTTCAGCGTGTTAGGTGCGCCGATGGTTGGACGCTGAAAAGTACGACGATGAGGGCCGACGGTTGCGCACCATTTGCGGCTGTGATCCAGCGGTGATCTAATGGTCGGCGCGATGGTGCACCTCCGCCGCCTTAGCGCCGGGCGATTGGGCCTGGTCATCGCCTCGGGATCGTGCTTGGCTGCTGTGGTTCTTTGTGCGGCGCTCGCTGGGCTGGCTGACGCCGCCAGCTGGCGGATCATCGCGTCGCCAGGAGGTGGTCAGCTCAATTCGATTTCGTGCACCTCACGATCGGCGTGTACGGCCGTGGGGGTCCAGGGAAACGGCCTGTATGGACCCGGGGCCGTCCTGGCCGAGCGGTGGAACGGCGTTGCGTGGCTGATTCAGCCGGTCGCACCACCCGCGGGTGGCCAGAGCGAGTGGACCGACGTCTCGTGCGGGTCGCCACGGTTCTGTGTCGCTGTCGGGAGTGTGGTGTACTCGCCCACCTTCACTGGCAGCTTCCGGTCGATCCGCGGGACCTGGAACGGCGCGAGATGGTCAGTTCAGGTGCTGCCGAGACGGCAGATCGTGGGCGGCGTTTGGTGCACGTCGCGACGGTTCTGCGTGATGACAGGAACCCCGACGAAGCGATGGAACGGCTCGCGCTGGTCCACGATGCGAACCGCAAACCATGTTCCCGTGAGCCTCGGACCCATCTCTTGCACATCCGCGAAGTCGTGCGTCGCCATCAGCGGCGGCAGATCCGAGCGCTGGGACGGCAACGCGTGGGGTGTGATGGGGCGACTGCCAGCCGACGTTGGGCCTCAGGGGGCCTACGGGTTCTCTGCGGTTTCGTGCGCATCGCGGCGCCCGTGCGTGGCGATCGGATCGCAAACCGCCGGAGGGGACGCGCCCTACACGCCTATCGTGGACCGCTGGAACGGCGCGCGGTGGACGCATCAGCCCGGCGCGGTACCACAGCCATACGTGGACAACATCCGGGCCCTGGGCTGCAGTGTGCTCGCGGGGTGCACGATGGTCGGGCAGATTGCGCCCGATGGCACCGGCGATGCGGTGCCATCTAGCACACTCGCGGTGCACCGAAGTGGCGGGAAGTGGACCGTACAACCCACTCCGAATGTCGGGGGCGACGACTCACTTGCTGGGATCTCGTGCGTAGCGGGCACGTGTATCGCGGTGGGGTGGGCGTTCACGGCTGGGTACGAGCAGACGCTCATCGAGCAGTCCGCATAACACCGCGCGCGAAATGTAGAACCGCCAAGGTCGGCCGCGCGCAAACCGACGCTTTGGGCTAACAGCAGCAGGGGGCCCCGGCACGAATCCCGCTCCGAGACTGCTGCTCACGGACACAGGGAGCCAGGTGATCGCCGAGCGTCGGCGTGCGCGCTTTGTGCGGGAACCAGGCTCGTCGCTGACGATCGCTTTGACGTTCCGAATGGCGTAGGCCGGACGATTGGATCGGCGACAACTCGATCACGCCGATCGCGGACGCCGCGCGAGCGCTTCGCCACGAAGGAGTCGTCCGGCCCGGCCCGATCCTCACGATCGCCTCGGCGACGAAGTGATTCCCTGGCGCGCGGCTCAGGCAATCACCTGCTGGTCGCCTGAACCGTCGGAGCACCATCCGTTAGGCCGCGGGGCAGGATATACACCCACCAGTCGGCGACCAGCGAAGGTTTCTCCGCACCCGCCACCGTCAGGACGCACCTGCGTGACACAAGCCAGCCGGTGTCCTTCGGGATGACATCGAGCACCTCGAAGTGTGAGTGGACTTCGTCGCCGATCATGATCGGGGAAACGAAGCGGACCCGATCGAGCCCATAGTTGTAGCCGTAGGTCGTCATCGGGTCGAACGGCCTGGCCAACGTCGCGACCGCATCCAGAAGCGCCAATGAGTGGAAGCCCTCAACGATCTCGGGCGGGAACTCGGGCGCGTCCGGCTCCGGGTAAGCACGGTCGATCCAGGTCACGCGCTCGAACTCGTCTCGCTCTGTCGCCGTGACCACGAATGGCTCACCACTGAACGACGTCCCTTTTAGCGTTGGGATCTCGGTTATCAGTATGGGTCTACTCATTGGGGATGCATCGACACCCATGGTGTCGCCTCTTCGTAGGCGGCGGCGACTCTCAACACCGTGGCGTCGTCGTGGTATCGACCGGCGATGTGAAGCCCGACAGGAAGCCCATCGGTGTCGAAGCCGCACGGTACAGAGATTGCGGGCAGTCCGATGTGGCTGAATGGCTCGGTCGTTCGAGTGAAGTACAGGTAGGGACGCTCGATAGGCACCCCATTGATCTCCGTAGGGCCGCCAGAAGGTCCGGCGTTCGCAAAGGCGGTTACCGGCATTGTCGGGCTGACAATTACGTCGTAGTTGGCGAAGACGCGGGCGAACTCGGCCGCAATCCGCGGGCGAGTGATCGTTTGGGTCCGATACAACCCCTCGACCGTCATGCCGCGGGCTAGATCAGCGATTTCCCTGACTGGTTCCGGAACCTCTCGGTCCCTGACAGCCTCGTCGACCACGCTCACGTACTCAGAGCCCCACCAGGAGACGAAGTACTCGAGGGCGTCGGGCAAATCGAGCTCGACTTGTTCGACCGTGGCTCCGAGCTGTCCCAGCACGTCCAGCGCGCCCTCCACGGCCCTGCGGACATGGCTGGAGATCAGCGACTGACCTAGGTCGGGGCTGTATGCGATTCGCGTCCCGGAGATCCGGGCCTCATCGACGACGGCGAGCCAGTCGGTGTCGGTTGCCGGCAAGGCGATCGGATCGCGAAGGTCGGGGCCAGCGGTAACGCCGAGCAGCAGCGCCGTGTCGCCAACGGTCCGGGTGATCGGGCCGCAGGTCGTGACCGTCTCGAACGGGAATTGCTCGCCGTACCCTGGGATCCGACCGATCGAGGCCTTCAAGCCAACGGCGCCGCAGAATGATGCGGGGATCCGAATCGAGCCGCCGCCGTCGCTGCCCCAGGACAGAGGTGCGAAACCGGCGACGACGCCAGCAGCCGAGCCGCCGCTTGAACCACCGCTGGTGCGCGACGGATCCCAGGGATTCGTGGTCGTTCCGGTCAGAGAGCTCTCGGTGACACCCAGCTCTCCGAAGTCGGGCGTGGTCGTCTTTCCGAGCAAGATTGCGCCTGCGTCCTGGATCCTCTCCCATGCGACGGCGCTCTCGGTTGGCACGTGTTCGGCATGAGTGACTGATCCGAAGGTCGTCCGAATCCCGGCGGTTGGAGTGAGGTCCTTGATCAGCACCGGGATGCCGTGCAGCCGGCCGATTGCATGGCCTGCCGCCAACTCCTGCTCGGCCTTCTTCGCCGCCTCGCGCGCTTCGTCTGCTAGGAGCGTGACGAACGCGTTGATCTGCGGGTTGCGCTGGCCGATCCGGTCGAGCAGCGCTTCGACGACCTCGACTGGCGATAAGTCGCGTTTCGCGTACGCGGCGCGCAGGGTCAGCGCTGGTAGGAAACAGATTTCATCTGCCGTCATCAACTCTTCTCCCGATCCCATGCTGTTGTGGTCTGGTGCACACCATCAACCTTCAACTCCGACTTCGGAATACGCTGACTCGGGGTGCGGGGAAAGGGCTGCGTCCGCAGTTCGATGTATCGCGGCACCTTGAACGGCGCGAGGCGATCCGCACAGAAGTCAGCTAGCTCCACGGGCGGAACCGGGTCCTCCGATTCGACCTCGACATAGGCCTTGATCTCCTCGCCGCGCAGTTCGTCAGCCACGGGAACAACCGCAGCGTCAACGACCCCGGGGTGCAGACGCAGGATCGCCTCCACCTCGGTCGGGGCGACGTTCTCTCCGCCGCGCCTGATCAGGTCCTTTCGCCGACCTTCGAAGTAGTACACGCCATCGGCATCACGACGCATCAGGTCGCCGCTTCGCAACCACCCATCGTGTAGCACCTCCGCGGTAGCTTCTGAGTTGTTCAGGTACTCGCGAAACAAGATCATTCCGCGCAACTCGAGCTCCCCCGAGGCCGGACCAGTCAGGACGTTGCCATCGCCGTCAATGAGCCGAGCTTGGACCTCGGGGACGGGAATCCCCAACGCGCCGGTGCCGACGTAGCGTTCGGCCGAATCGATCGGCATCGAGATCGCAGGACCGGACTCAGAAGAGCCATAGAACTCAAGCCAGTGAAACCCAAAGCGCTCCACCAGTTCGGCGTGCTGTTGCTTAGGAACACCGACCGCGATCGCAAGCCGAACGCGATGATCGCGCTCCGACGTAGAGGGCGCCGCGGTCAGCAAGAGATTCGGGATCGAACCAATCGTCAGGATCGCGGTGGCCCCATGCCGACGAGCGACATCCCAGAACCGAGAAACGCTAAAGCGCCGCATCACAATCATCGGCGTGCCGAGATGTAGTGAAGCCATCAACAACCAAAGTGGATCGCCGTAGTGAAACTGCAGCGGGCAAAGGATCCGGTCTTCACCGGTAAATGGCGTCGTCCGGAGGAACACGTCCGTGTAACGCAGCAGTTCGCTGTGGTCGCCGGCCAGCGCCTTCGGAAGCCCGGTGGTGCCCGAGGTGTATCCAATATCGGTGAGCTCCTCAATCTCGGCCAGCACCGACTCGAGCGAGATCCGCGCTGCGCCCCGAGAGTAGTCCATGAGTGCGTCAGGTTCAGGACCTTCGACGAGCAGCACCTCGCGTAGCGTTTTCGGAGCCGCCGTGCGCAGTACTGCAGCCGGCTCGGGTTCGGCGATCGCCAAGACCGCGCCGGAGTCGCCGAGGACGTGAGCGGCATCGTGCGTCTGGACCGCCGGGTTCAGGGTAACCACCACGGCACGGTTCGCAAGGAGAGCCAGATACGCGATCAGGAACTCTGAGCGATTACCGACCGCAAGCGCCACGCGATCGCCGGGATCGAGGCGATCAGAGAGCCTACCGGCCAGAAGCTCGGCTCGTTCCTTCAACTGCGCGCACGTCAACTCGAATCCGTCGTCGAAGATCACCGCCGGGGTCTCGCCACCTGCTGCCAAGCGGGGCGCCAAGAAGTCCAGCAGCGTCGTGCGAGGGACCACACTCCACGGCCCGCGGAGGCCGTCGGGCCACGTCGCGGACGCTACTGGCGTGGCTCGAGTGGGTGCTCCATCCGTTCTCATCTGCTGCACGTCCCCCTCCGTTGCACAACATATGTTTTACTAAGTGGTCGCAAAGTTGTTGTCCGCTTCCAGAAGTAGCTGCGTGACTTCGTCAGGGCGTCAGGTCGGAGCCGGCGGCGACGGGGCGCCGCTCGGGATGCCAGCCGGGACGCGGGATCGCGTCGAGCAGCTGCTGTGTGTAAGCGTGGCTCGGCGAGTCGAGCACGTCGGCCACCGGGCCTCGTTCCACGATTCGCCCGTTGTTCATCACCAGGCAGGTGTCGGCGATCTGCCGCACTACGGCGAGATCGTGGGAGATGAACAGAAACGCGATGTCGAGTGACGCCCGAAGGTCGGTCAAGAGGTTGATGATCTGCGCCTGGACGCTGACGTCGAGCGCCGACACCGCCTCATCGAGGATTAGCACCCTTGGTTCGACCGCCAGCGCCCGTGCGATCGCCGCTCGCTGTCGCTGTCCGCCCGACAGCTGCGCCGGACGGGCATCAGCTTGCCGAGAGTCAAGCCCAACCTGATCGAGCAACTCCTGCGCACGTGCCCTTCTCTTGCTCGAGTTCAACCGGAAGTGCTCATGCAACGCCTCCTCGATCGAACGCGAGATCGTCTGCCTCGGATCCAACGACGAGTAAGGATCCTGGAAGACCATTTGCACGTGGCGCGCGAAGCGCTTGCGCTCAGCACGACGCGCACGCCGCGAGCGTTGCTCGCCACAGATGGTGACCCGACCAGAGCTGAGGCGCTCAAGCCCGGCGATGATCCGCGCAACTGTTGTCTTTCCAGACCCAGACTCCCCGACCAGCCCCACCGAGCCTGAACCCCCCAGGCTGAAATCGACGTCATCGACCGCGACTAGCTGCTCGGCGCCTCCCGCTTGGCCCTTTACCGCGAAGGTCTTTCGAAGACAACGGACTTCCAAGACGTCAGGCATCAGACGTGGCTCCGCTGGTCGGCACAACTGGCGAGCCTGACCTCGGCTTGATGGCAGGCAACGGTGTGGCCGGCGAGCTCGCGCGTGACGGGGCGCTCAGCACGGGCCTGTTCGTCGGCAAAGGGGCACCGGTCGACAAACACACAGCCGGACCCAACTTCGTAGGCCGACACCGGCCTACCTGGAATCGTCTGGAGACGTTGGACGGCATCGATCCGTGGCCTCGACTCGAGCAGCGCTCGGGTATAGGGATGCAGCGCCGCCGCATGAACCTCTGCCGAAGCGACGGTTTCGACGATCACCCCGGCATACATCACGGCAATCCTGTCGGTGATCGCGATCGCCAAATCTAGGTCGTGGGTGATAAAGACCAGCGCCATGTCGCGCTCGCGACGGAGGTCGTCGAGAATTGCGACCACCTCCTGCTGCGTGGTCAGATCGAGCGCTGTGGTCGGCTCGTCGGCGAGGATAAGGCGCGGCTCCGCGAGCAGCACCGAAGCGATCATGACACGCTGGAGCAACCCGCCGGAGAGCTGATGTGGGTACTGACGGAGACGACGACCGGCGTCCGGGATCCCGACAGCGCGCAACTGCTCGGCCGCTCGGTCCAGTGCCTCGCTGCGAGGGATCTCGCCTCGTTCCCGGAGCGCCTCGATCAGGAAGTCGCCGACGGTCCGGAGCGGATTGATGTGAGCACGTGGATCCTGATAGATCATTCCAATCCCGTGCTGCCTGAGAGCCTTCAGGGCCCGCCGATCCATGTCAGTTACGGACTGGCCGCCGACCCTCAGAACGCCCCCGACTCGCGCGCCACGCGGCAACAACCGCATGATCGCCCTTGTTGTTATGGACTTGCCCGAGCCCGACTCCCCTACGAGTCCGACCGCCTCGCCTGGGTTCACGCACATCGTCACGTTGTGGATTACTCGCCGCTGCTCCTGGCCGATCTGCAAATCCACGGTCAGCTGATCGATCTCCAGCACGGCGGCCACTGGAGATTCCTCCCGCCTCGAAGCCGCCGCGTTCATCGCCTGATCTCCGACCTGGCGCCGAGCCGCTCTCCCGCGACGTTGAAGGCAACGACGGCGACCACGATCGCGAGTCCGGCAGAGAGAGTCTCGGCCGGATGGTTATTGAGCAGCGCAGCACTGCCATCGGAAACCATCAGACCCCAGTCGGTCGAAGGAGGCTGCACACCGAGCCCGATGAACGAGATCGCGGCGAGATCCATCAGCGCGGACGCAAAGGCGATCGTGGCCTGAGCGCCGATCATCGGCCGGACGTTGGGAAAAATGTGTGCGGCGCAGATCCTGCGGCCGGAATATCCGAGTGACCGGCAAGCGTCGACGTAAGCCAGGTTCCGCTCTCGCAGAGCGACCGAACGAACGACCCGGCCGATGTAGGGCACGTAGGCGATCGAGAGCGCCAGCACGGGAGCGATCAGACCCTGTCCGAAGATCGCCACCGCCAGAACGGCGAAGAGCAGGCCGGGGAACGCGAACAGAACGTCGAACAGTCGCGAAACCACGTTGTCGAACGTACCTCCGACCCACACCGACCAGATCGCCACACTCGTGCCGATCGCAGTCGACAGTACGACGACCAGTCCTGCCCCGAGCAGGCTCAGGCGGGCCGCGTACAGCAGCCGCGAGAGAATGTCACGGCCAAGCGCATCGGTGCCAAGCAGGTGTGTGCTCGAGATGCCTTGGTTGGGCTGCAGGATGTTCGTCTGCGACGGGTCGAAGGGAGCCAGAACGGGCGCCAGGATCGCCGCCAGGACTAGGAGCACGCAGACGGTCGCGGCCGTCGCGAGGACTGGGTCGTGCGGCCGGATCCGACTCGCCCGACGGACGACACCGACTTGGATTTCGGCGACGGAGAGGCTCATGCAGTGGTCGTTGCGGCACGGATCCGCGGGTCGAGAAGGAGCTGGATTGCGTCTATCGCTGAGGTCACCACCACGAAGATCACGACGAAGATCGTGCTCACGGCCAGCACCACCGAGTAGTCCTTCGCCGAGACGGCGTTGATCAGCAGGGTCCCAAGACCGTTCAGAGCGAACGCATCCTCGACGACTACGGCGCCGGCAAACAGTCCGGCGAGAGTTAGGCCACAGACGGTCACGATGGGAGCGGCTGCAGTCCTGAGAACATGCCGCCGGAACACGTGACCCCGCGAGATGCCTCGCCCCTTGGCCGTATCGACGTATTCGCTATCGGACGCCTCGGCGATCGATGCTCGGGTCACCTGTGCGACCCACCCGCTCCAGCCGAGCGCCAGCGCTATCGCGGGCAGCGTCAAATGGTGTACCTGATCGATGAAGCCGGAGCCGTCTCCGGATACCGGAAACCAGCCGAGATGCAACGCGAACACGATCACGAGCACCTGGGCCGCGACGAACGCGGGCACCGCGACCAGGAGGCCGGTAAATGTTGCCACGGGTGTGCTCAGGCGCCGCATAGCCCCCCCGGCGATCCCAAGTGCGAGTCCGATGAGGAGAATGATCACGAGTGAGTAGGTGACCAGCAGCAGAGTGGTCCCGATCCGCGGTGAGATCAGGGACGAGACGCTCGTCTTGTAGACCAGTGAAGTCCCGAGATCCCCGTGCACCGCCCCGGTCAACCAGTCCCAGTAGCGGACCAGCAATGGCTGATTGAGCCCCAGCAAGCGGCGCTCGTGGTCGACGGCGGCTGACGTGGCGTGCGCGCCGAGGATCGCGCGGACAGGATCACCGGGCGCTGCGCTGAGACCAGCGAAGATCAGAAACGTCGCAAGAACGATGGTCAGAACGCGACTGCCAGCCCAGACGGCGATCCCCCGCGCCCTGGTCACTAGCCAGCAGCTCCAATCGAGGCGAGCGACGGCGTCAGCAGGTATGGGAACGACGTCACCGCTCCCGAGAGCCTGTTGCTCAGATAGCTGATCTCGGCGATATTGAGAAGGGTCGCTGCCGGCCAGGCCTTTTCATAGATCGACTGAGCCTGGATCACCAATTGCGCGCTCTTCGTCGGGTTGAGCTGAGAGCGAGCCTGGTTTAGGAGCATCGTCACCTGCGGATTGTTGTAGCCGCCGTAGTTGTAAGGCGACCCGGGCAAGAGCTCGAAGCCAAGCGGTTCAAGCGGATCATTCGCGATGTTGAACCCGACGACCAGCAATAGGTCGAGGCCGTGACGTGCCTTCGCCTCGACGGTCGCGTTCGAGTACTGGATCGGCTGCAAGGCGTCGATCTTCATCGTCAAGCCAATCTGCTGACCCTGCTGCTGAATGAGTTGAGCCGTCTCGCTAAGCGTCGCATCGCCGGCCAGTGTGCCGATTACGATCGGCTGCCCGTGATAGCCGCTCTGCTTAACGAGCTGCTTGGCTTTGGCGATCGCCGAAGAGCTCCCCCAAGTGGCGCCCGCGACCTGATATGGCTTGTAGGCAGCGGCGTACAGCGCCTGCTGCTGCGGATTGCCCCAGGTGGTGGCATTCAGGAACGTGTAGTTCGGAACCGCAGCGCCGTTGTAGACGACCTTCGCCAGGCCAGCGACGATCAATGCTGGTGAAGACCGCCTCTCGCAGATCCTGATTGGCCATCGGACCGGTAGTTCGGGCCGGATAAAGCTGCAGGTAGAGGGGCGCTTCGCCATACAAAAGCTTCCCGGTTGAAGACTTCGACAGACGCGGAATCGTCTCGGCCGGAACCTCGTAGGCGCCGGTCGTCTGACCTGAAAGCAGACTCTCCGCCAGCGTCGTCGAGTTCGTGTCGAAAGTGAACGTGATCTGCCTAATGTGGGCGGCCCGGGCGGTATCCCAATAGTGGGGGTTGGCGGTCACGACAATGCTGCTGCCCGGCGTCCATTTCTTCAGCTCATAAGGGCCGGTGCACATGATCCCGCCTTGCGCCGAGCCGAACTTTGCCCCGGCCTTCACCGCCTGGGCCTTCTCGAACACGACACCGGCGAGGCCCGGCAGTTCCTGCTGGACCAGCTCGTCAGGACGGGCCAACCGGACCGTGACCCCCCACTCGCCATCGGCCGTGACTGATTTCACGTTCGTGAAAATCGCACCGATCGCAGAGGTGTTCGGGTTGAAAGCGTGCTGGAGGCTGTAGACGACGTCGGCCGAGGTCATCTCGTGGCCATCCCAGAAGTGGACCCCCTGGCGAAGGTGGATCAGGAGCGTCGTCGAGTTCGGCGCGGTGATGCTAGATGCGAGACCTGGCGAGACCCTGTAGTTGGGGTTGAAGCGAAGCAGCGTGTCACACAGCTGGTCGGTGACGAACGAGGCGCTGTAGTAGACGCCATTGGCTGGGTCTAGCGTGTTCGGCTCACCGTACGGAAGCGCCCAGGTGGCGTTAGCGACCGAACCCGCCGCCGAGCCGTAAGTCTGCTGCACTTTCGGTCCCGCAGACCTACTGGCGGACACGCTCGTCGCGCTGCCGCCGCCGCTCGAACCACATGCAGCCAACAGCAGCCCAGCTAGCAGGGCCCCGGCCAGGGTCGCGATCGCCCCGGCGCAACGAGAACGAGCCTTCGTCTGGGTCATTCGGTCTCCTCTTCCCCGGCGTGACGCGACCGTGTCCTCGCCACGGCCTTCGTGGGCGGGAACGCTAGATCCTGCCCGAACCGTTGTCAATACATCAGTTGTACAACGTCCATTATGCAACCCGAGACGCGAGCCCGAGCATCGCGAGGGCTTCGTCGATCACGCCCCACTGGCGCTCCGGCGGCCAGTCGTCCGGGTGCTCGATGACGGACAGCGTGATTCCGTTGGTGACCGAGCGGAGGATGTCGATCACTCGGTCTATGCGCTCGGCCGGTACCAGCCCGTCGAGATGCCGCATGAACTGCGCTCGTACACCCTCATCCCAAGCATCAAAGATGCCCTGAATACGGACCGAGCCGTCGTGGGCGCCCGCGAGGCTGATGCGGGCTCGCTCCTCCGTGTACCCCTCCGGATCAGCCGGGACCATCCAGTGCATGAACAGCCGCAGTCGCTCATGCGGATCCTCAACCCCGGCCTCGAGCTCGTCGAGATCGCCCGGCCAGTCAGCGACGGTTTCGACGAGCGCGTCCAGCAGTTGTTGACGGGACTTGAAGTAGTGGGTGACAAGCGTCGACGAACCACCCATGCGCTCGGCTACGCCTCGGAACGTGACCGCCCGCGGGCCTTTCTCCGCCAGGATCGAGAGCATCGCCTGAATGATCTCCTGGCGACGGGTGTCGTGGTCGACGTGGCGTGGCATGGGCTGTAGTGTGCCGCCACGCGCAGTACTTCGCCACGATTGCGCTCATGTGCTCGTTGTGGAATACGGCGCGCTCCTGGTGCTATCCGCGCGTGCCATGCTACGTAGGTCAGCGCCCTTGAGTCCCCGCGCTGAGACGGAAGCAAGGCAAGTCTCGCGAGCCGCGGTGCGCCTCCTCCTAGCCAGATCCACAACAGAGCGGTCGGCACAGCGAGGTCGCCGCCGGTGAGCTCGGGCGGCCTCACGTGCCGTCAGTCGCGCTCCGCTTCTGTCAGAGTTGTATAACGGCCCTGTACGACAACCTTCGGGTTCTTGACCCTTCGGTTATGAGAGGCTTCGAGGGGGTTAGCTACCTGTCGTTTTGCAGGGCTTTTCTGATTTTAGGTGAGGCTGAATCAGGCTGAATTTGCCGATCTTGTTACACGTTTTGTTACACGGTTTCGGGCGGAGCGCCCCGTTGGCCGAGTCGAGCGTGATGGCTCGCGACCAGCAGCGAGATGCGCGGTTTCCGCGCAAGGCGGGTCCCGCGTTCGGTCGCTGTCCGATGCCTGCGGCGTCGGCAGAGCAGGTCTCGTCCAAACGAGTCGTCTTGAGCTCGCGATGCCCCTCGTGTTGCAGCCCGAACGCGCGACCAGCCTTTCGCGCGTCGCGGGCTGATCAGCGCGATTGCCGGATCCGCCTGATCAGCTCGCGCGTGTCCGCGATCGGGCCGAGGTGGTCGATCTTCTCCGGATTGACGACCGAACGGATCGTCCGGACCTCCCCCTCGACAATGTCGAGCGAGAGCACGCCGACGATCCTGCCGTCCGGATCGAGCAGGGCCGCGCCGGGCTGACCGTTCACCGTCAGCCGGCGGAGACGGATACCGCCGAGGAGGTCGCCCACGCGCCACCACCCGCGCATCGCCTGAGCCGCCTTCGCGCGGCCGAAAATCGGCTGCTTGATCGCAGGCACCTTGCCGCCGCCGTCGCCGTGCAGCTCCACGTCCTCGGCGAGCAGGGCCTCAAGCGCCTCGAAGTCGCCTTGCTCGAACGCGCCGAAAAAGCCCTCCGCCAGCCGCTCGCGCTGCTCGGCGGAGGGCTCGAAGCGAGGCCGCCGCTCCTGCACATAACGCCGGGCGCGCGAGGATAACTGCCGCGCGTTCTGCTCGCTGGTACCAATGATCTCGGCAACCTCGCCGTAGCCGTAGTCGAACACGTCATGCAGCAGGAAAGCGGCACGCTGCTCCGGCGTGAGCGACTCAAGCAGGACCAGGAAGGCAAGCGAAAGAGAATCGGCCCGCTCGGCCTGCGCCGCGGGATCGTCGTCGGCGCTCTCCGCGATCGGCTCGGGCAACCACTCCCCGACGTAGGTCTCGCGCCGCATACGCGCCGAGCGCAGCTCGTCGATCGCGAGTCGGGTCACGACGGTGGCGATATACGCCCGCGGCGAGGAGATCATCTCGCCGCGCTGCAGCGCCTCGTGCACCCTGAGCAGCGCCTCCTGGACCACGTCCTCCGCCTCGCTCACGGACCCCAGCATCCGGTAGGCGATACCGAAGGCGCGCGGCCGCAACGCGTCGATCAGCTCGGCGGTCGCCTCCATCACGCCACGTTCTCCACCGTTGCCTTTCCGGGATCCGAGAGGCCGTCGCGGAATCCGAGCCGCCAGCTCGGATAGCGCAGCTCCCAGTCCAGCTCCCGCTTCGCCTTCTCGTTCGACGCCCCCCGGAACTCGGTCATCATCACGACCGTCGCCTCACCCCCAACCAGCCGGCCGAGCCAGCGCGGGACGCGACGAGGCGGCTTGGCGCCGAGCACCCTCGCCAGCTCGGGCAGAAACTCCGACACCGGGACAGGGTCATCGTCGACGACGTTGTAGGCACCGGGGTCGCCGCGCTCGACCGCGGCCGCCGTCGCCGAGGCGGCGTCCTCGATGTGCACGAACGACCAGACTCCGGCGCCGTCTCCGACGATCGGGAGGCGGCCCTTGCGGATCATCCTGACCTGCTCGCCGTCGGGCTCGACGGCGATCGAGGTACCCGGTCCATAGAAACCGCCGTAGCGCAGCACGATTCCCTCGATCCCGTCCGCGCCCGTCACGGTCTCCTCAACATGCCGGATCGCCGCGAAGGTCTGCCTGACCGCCTTCGGAGGCGTGTCGTCGAGCGGGTCGTCCTCCGCCTTCACCGGGCCGCCGAGCCGCTCGTACAGCCACGGGGCAAAGCTCTGCGCGACGAACCGTCGCGCCCCGGCCGCCTTCGCCGCGGCGAGCAGATGGTCGGTGCCCTCGCGTCGCAAGAGGTTGGTCTGAGCGAACGCCTTGTCGAAGTTGCGGCCGAACTTGCCAGCATCGATCGCGGTGAGCTCATGGATCACGACCTCCGGCTCCGCCCCCGCCAGCGCCTGTGCGACTGCCTCCGGATCGAGGGCATCGGCCAGCACCGCACGGGCTCCCATCTGGCGGACCAGGTCCTGTTTGTGCGGGGATCTCGTCATTCCGGTGACCTCGTGTCCTCGCACCACCAGCATCGGGACAAGCTGTTTGCCGATCGCGCCGCTCGCTCCTGCCACGAAGATCTTCATGACTACCTCCTTCTATCGCTCTCGTCAATGAAGACGAGGTAGACGGTCGGCCTGTGACAGTGAGACTCGGGCGGCCGACTCACTACGGGCGTCGGTATCACGAGATGTGCGGTTCGCGTGCCTGCGCGAGCCTGCGCTCGAGGAAGCGGCGCTCGGCAGCGTTGTCGGTGCGTTTGAGGGCCGCCTCGTATGCGGCTGCCGCGTCGACGTAGCGCTTGAGGCGCCGTAGCAGGTCAGCACGGATCGCATGAAACAGGTGGTAGCGCTCCAGCTTCAGGTCTTCGATGAGCGCCAGCGCGGCAGCTGGACCGTGCACCTCGGCCACCGCAACCGCCCGGTGGAGCGACACGACAGGTCCCGGCGCGAGCGCGCTTAGCTGGTCGTACAGCTTCAGGATCTGGCCCCAGTCGGTGTCCGGCGCGGTCGGGGCGTCGCTGTGGACGGCGTTGATCGCCGCCTGGATCTGATACGGGCCCGGCTGGCCACGGCGTAGGCATTGGCGGACGAGCGCCTGGCCCTCATCGATCATGCGGCGATCCCAGCAGCTGCGGTCCTGGTCTTTGAGCAGCACAAGGTCGCCGGCGGGCGTCGTCCGGGTCTCGCGCCGCGCCTGGATCAGCAGCATCAGCGCGAGCAGGCCGATCGCCTCGGGCTCGTCCGGCATCAGCTCCGCCACCAGCCGCGCGAGCCGGATCGCCTCGGCGCACAACTCCACGCGCACCAGCTGATCGCCCGCGCTGGCCGCGTAGCCCTCGTTGAAGATCAGATACAGAACGGCAAGGACCGCGCGCACACGTTCGGGTAGGTCGGCGTCGGTAGGCACCCGGTACGGGATACCGGCATCGCGGATCTTGGCCTTCGCCCTGACCAGCCGCTGGGCCATCGTCGCTTCCGACACCAGGAACGCACGCGCGATCTCGCTAGTCGTTAAGCCGCCCAGCAACCGCAGCGTCAGCGCCACCTGGGCGCCCATCGCGAGCGCCGGGTGGCAGCAGGTGAAGATCAGCCGCAACCGGTCGTCTTGCACGGGGCCCTCCTCGCACGGCTGTTCGCGGAAGTGCACGAGCGCCGCCTGGGCGTGGCGATCATCGCGCGACGCCTCGCGCCGCAGGCGATCGATCGCGCGGTTGCGGGCGGTCGTGATGATCCATCCCGCAGGGCTGAGCGGCAAGCCCGCCGACGGCCAGCGCTCCACGGCCGCGGCGAAGGCGTCCTGGACCGCATCCTCGGCGACCCCGATGTCGCCGAAGGAACGGACCAGGACAGCCACCGCCCGACCGTGCTCCTCACGGAACACACGCGCGATCTCCTGCTCGGTGACCGCAGGGATCAGTCCTGCGCCTCCTCCTGGAAGGGGCGCACCTCGATCGGCACCCTGCACGCGCGCGTCGCCTTCCGCGCCCACTGAAGCGCCGCGTCGAGATCCGGCGCCTTGATCACCCAGAAGCCGCCGACGTGCTCCTTGCCCTCCACGAACGGGCCGTCGGTCGTCAACACGTCGTCTCCTTCCAGGCGGACCAAGGTAGCCGTGCGCGAGGGATGCAGTCCACCAGCGAAGACCCACGCACCAGCTGACCGCAGCTCATCGTTGAGCGCATCGACATCGCGCATGATCTCCTCGATGTTGTCGGGCGGCGAGCCACCCTCCTCAATCTCGGGGGAATAGACGCTGAGCAGGTACTGCTTCATCGGTTGTCCTCCTCGTGTCGGGGCCGGCCCGATGCCGGCCTGTCATCCCTACACGAACGGGCATCGTCGAAATCGACAACCACGCACGATATGCGCCGCCACCGGACAGGGACACCGACATATCGACCGGCTTATGCCGACCCGGCGCACCTCGCACGCGAGTCCTGCGCTTACCGGGCTGACGCCGAGCGACGGGGGCACACCCGCCACGCGGGGCTGGGCCGAAAACGACTCACCTGCTGACCGCGCAACTCAGGGCGCTCCTCGTCGGCGGCGAGGCACCTCTGCCACGAGCGATGCAGGACCAGGCCGTCGGAGATGGATCGACGTGGCTGCTGCACGCCTTCGGGTCGCGGCGGCATCGTGGCCGGTTCCCACCAGAGGGGGTCACGTGGCCCGCGCGGAGCTTCTCGCTGCATTCCGCGGCGACTAGCCGCTTCCGGTCGCGTTCTGCGTGGCGTCGCGAGCGGCTACGGGGTCACGTTCTGAGGCGGTGGGCGGGTGGGTTGGTCGGTGGGATCGACGCCGACCGTCCGATGCACGGTCAGGCGCGAGGCCCCACGTCGCGTTGTGCCGCGTATCGGCTAACTGGCGCGGCCGGCCGACCAGACTGTTGCGGTGTTTGGGTCTCGGCTTGGCGCTGGCGCTCCTCGGCGTCGATGCGCCTGATTAGTCCCAGGCTCACGTGGTCGCGTTCGAGGTGTCGGTCGGCGAGGATGTTGATCACTCCGCGCATTGCGGAAAGCGGGCTCCAGCGCTTGGGCTCGATGATCCGTGGAGCGCGTGCTTCGATGCCCGCGACGACCGCGTTGGCGATCTGTTCGGGCTCGATGTACGTGCCTAGGGGTCCTCGGAACGCGCGCGCCTTGAGCTGGGTCACCGTCTTGTTGCCTCCGTGTGCGGACTCGGCGATCGGCGTCGCGACCCAGCCGGGGTAAAGGACGCCCGCGGACGCGCCCTCGGACGCGAGCTCGGCCCGCAAAGAGCGGCCCAGCATCTCGACGGCGGCCTTCGATGACGCGTAGGCCGAGTTGACCACGCCGTTGAAGAACGCGTAGACCGAGGCGGTGATCAGGATGTAGCCGCTGTTGCGGATGATCTCCGGCAGCGCGGGCTTGATCGTGCGTACCACGCCGAGCAGGTCGACCTCGATGACCTTTTCATAGGCGTCGAGGTCGGCCGCGGCCATCGTGGTCGGCGGATCGTTGGCGATGCCGGCGTTGGCGAAGACCACGTCGAGCCGTCCGAAGCGCTCGACTGCGGCGTCGACTGCCGCTGTCATCTGCTCGGCGCTGGTGACGTCGGCGGCCAGCGCGAGGACATGCTCGGCGGGAAGCGTTCTCGCGACCGCGTCGACGCTCTCCTGGGCGAGGTCGACGAGGGTGACGTGCGCGCCGCGCGTGACGAGCGCGCGAGTCGTCGCCGACCCGATCCCGCCGCTGGCGCCGGTCACGAGGATGGACTTGCCAGAGATGTCGTACTGGGTCATGAGGCGTCCTGGGTCGTGGTTCTCAGAATCCGGCGTAGTGTTTGACGGCGGCGCGCTCGACGGCCCCCGGCGCGTGGTGCAAGACGGTGCGCAGCAGCTTGTTCTTCGGGAGGTCGACCACCCAATGCACCTTCGTGCGATCCGCGGTGGCCTTCACGACCGTCTGCGCAACGTCGCCGGCGGTGAGGTTGATGCCGATCGCGTCGACGATCGCGCCCTGCGCGGCTTGCATCATCGGCGTGTCGACGAAGTTGGGCAGGATGTCGCAGACGTGGATGCCCAGGCGCTCCCACTCGATGTTCATCGCCTCGGTGAAGCCGCGGACGAAGAACTTGCTCGCCGAATAGGTCGCCTCGCTCGGGACGCCGTAGTCCGACGCTCGCGAGCTCATGCTGATGACCTGCGGTGCGACGCCCTTTGACAGGTACGGCAGCGCCAGGTGGGTGCAGTTGACGACGCCTTGAACGTTGACCCGGACGACGAGCTCGTGGTTGCGGAGCGGTACGTCCTCGAAGTTGTCGATGAACGCGACGCCCGCGTTGTTGAACAGGACGTCGAACCCCCCGCCGTGACGAGCGGCGAACGCCGCGAACACGCGCTCGATGGCCGCGCTGTCGGTCACGTCCATCTCGGCGTAGGTGTGCCGCTCGCCCAGCTCCCGCTTGAGCGCTGCGAGGGTGTCTGTGTTGATGTCGGTGGCACAGACGGTCCAGTCCATGGCCGCGAAGCGCCTTGCCGTCTCGCGCCCGATCCCGGCGCCCGCACCGGTGATGACGATGGTCCGGCCCTGGTGAGTCCGAGCACCGACAGTCCGGTCGAGGAACGCGATCTGCTCGGCGACGAAGACCTCGAACTGCTCTCCGACGTAGGGCTCGAAGTGGCCCGTGTCGTGAACGCGCACCGTCGTCGTGGGCGAGCGCCGCGCGAACTTCATCCGGCCGGGCGGGGTCGTCTCGTCGCGGCTGCCGAGTTGCATCAGCACCGGGACGTCGAGGTGCCGCAGCCTGCGCGCCGGGGAGTACCGGGTGGCCTGCAACGTGAAGCGGGCCGCGAGACGCTGGTCGAAGTCCTGTCCGGGCGGGACGAGCCCGAGGTAGCCGGCCGCTTCGGGTGCCGTCATCACCGCGAGCGTGCCGGGCGCCCCGGAGGCGGGGATGTAGTGCGGCGGGCGACCGAGCAACTTGCCAACGACATCGACCAGCCCGTGCGCGGTCAGCCTCAGCCCTTGGGTGGGCTTCATCGCCAGGACCGACGCCAGGCCGTCGAGGTGCGGCACCTGCGCGATCACCGCCGCGGGGCGCACGCGGTCGGCCACCGCGATCACATGACCACCCGACAGGGACGATCCCCACAGGGCGACGCGATCCGGATCCACCTCGGGACGGCCGCGGGCGTACTCGACCGCGGCGACCCAGTCCTCGTGCTGGCGCGCGATGTCGAGCAGCTGTCGCGGCTCGCCCGTGCTCGCGCCGAAGTGGCGATAGTCGAAGACCAACACATGGTGACCCGCGGCGACGAAGCGCTCGGCGTACGCGTCGAGCCGCATCTCCTTCACCGCGGCCAGGCCATGGGCCATCACCACGCACGAGGCTCGCTCGACACCCTCGGCGCGGTAGAACCAGCCCGCGCACCGCTCGCCATGCGACATGAACACGATGTCCTCACGACCCATCTCACACTCCCAATCCTCGGCGTCTTCTCCGAAGAGGATGCCGAAGAACCCGCCCCGAGACTTGCCTTTGCACGACAAGTTGTTGTCTTGACGCGACAATTTGACCGTGCGGTGCTACGCGCTCGCCCGCAGCGCACGGCGATGCGCCCGCGGGCTCACACCGAACCAGCGTCGCGCCGCGCGAGCCAGCCCGCTCTGCTCGGCGTAGCCCAGCTCACTCGCGAGGTGACCGAGCGCCATATCGGTGTCGCGCAGGTAGGCCTCGGCGGTCCTGCGCCGCACGTCATCGACCAACGTCTCGTAGCTTGTCCCCTCCTCGGCCAGCCGCCGCTGAAGCGTACGAGGGTGCAAGCCGAGCCGGTCCGCGACGACCGCAAGATTGCCGGTGCCGGTCGGCAGCAGGCGGCGGATCAGCTCGGCCACGGGCGCAGACAGCCCGGCATCCGGAGAAGGCGTCGTAGCCTCCAGATGCGCGACGAGCGCCTCGTGCATGACGCGGTCCCCCGACAGGGGCCGCGTGAGATCGCTCGAACGAATCGTGAACCCCGCGGCCGGAGCACCGAACTCAACTCCAGCACCGAAGTAGCGGACGTACTCCCGCCGTCGCGCCAACGCCTCATGAGGGAGATGCACGCTGACCGGACGATAGTCCGCACCCAACAGGAATCGGAACACCCGCTGCGCCACGCCCAAGGACAGCTCGATTCCCTGCGGGTGACGCGGCAGCCGGTCGAGGACGACACGGAACTCCCAGAACACGACACCGGGATCGGGCAGATCCACGAGTCCCACCTGGATGGCCGGGCTGTATGCACGCAGATACCGGACGTAGGTCTCGACCGCCTCGCCGAACGTCGAGGCGCTGCGCGCAGCGATGCCCACCGGGCCGAAAATCTCAACACCTTGACGCTCGGCGAGTCGCCGGCCGAAGTCCAACGCCCCTGTCGCTCGGGCCGCTGCCTCCAGCGCGCGCAGCACGCCGACGTAGTCGATGAACGCCGTGTAGTCGCCCACGGCATCGGCAGAAATTCCGACCGTGCTCAAAAGCGCCTCCGCGTCGCCACCCAACTCGGCGACGAGCTCGGGAAAGCCCGCCAGCGACGTTCCTCGAATCAGCGTCATGCGCTCAGGACCGATCGTCGCACCTCAGCCACCATCGTTCCACCACCCTGATGCTCTCGATCTCACCCAGCGGGCCACAGACGCCTCGTCGCCGCGGAAGCAACAAAAGAGCTGCCTCGACGCGACGCTCGCTTTGACCCTCCGAGACTCGCTCCGTCGCACGATCGAAAAGCCACGCTTGCGATCGCCCGCGAGTGCTCGGTGGAAGACCCGCGGAGTCACGGAAGCAGAGAGGCCCTCAGCACCGGTCGCGGCCCTGAGATTCGCCAAGCGCAACCAACGCGGCTGAGCCGCCGCCCGAGCGGACAGCCGTTCTGCCCACCGCGCAAAGGACGTCTCGTACCTTGCTTGTCGAGAGGCGCGTCGGGCGGCGAAAGCGGGGGTTAGGCGCATATGCTCGTCTAATGACGCCGGGGAGTGTTGACTTGGCGGCTTCTCAGCTGGTCGGGCGCGACGTGGAGGCGGCACGCGTCGACGCGGTGCTCGAGCGTCTGGCTGAGGGAGGGGCGGCCCTGCTCGTGTCCGGTGAAGCGGGGGTCGGGAAATCGGCGCTGTTGCTCTATGCGCGCGCTCGAGCGGACGCTGTTGGCTTTCGCACGCTGACCACCGTGGGCGTCGAGTCTGAAGCGGAGCTCGCTTTCGCGGGCTTGCATCAGTTTCTGGTTCCGGTGCTGGAGCTGGCGGAGCTGTTGCCCGGACCCCAAAGGGGCGCCCTCGAGGTTGCGTTCGGGATCGCGAATGGCCCCGAGCCGGACGTGTTTCTCGTCGCGCTCGCGGCCTTCCAATTGGTGTGCGATGCGGCCGAGGGGTGCCCGCTGGTGATCCTCGCCGACGACGCGCATTGGCTGGACCGGTCCACCTTGAGAGTGTTGACGTTCATCGCGAGGCGTCTGGAGAACGAGCCGGTGGCGCTTCTGATTTCTCTGCGAACGGGCTTTGTGACGCCACTGGGCGACGCGAGCCTGCCCGCACTCGAGCTCGAGCGGTTGTCGCCGTCTGCGGCGGGAGCGCTGCTGGATCGGACGGCGCCCGATCTCCACCCGGTGTTTCGTGCCCGTGTTCTGCGCGAGGCGGCCGGGAACCCGCTGGCGTTGGTCGAACTGGTTCGCGCACAGGGGACGGCGGAAAGCTCGGATCGGCACCTCAGCGACGCCCCCGTTGACGATCACGGCGCGTTTGGAGCGAGCGTTTGCCGCTCAGCTTGGCGGCCTTCCGGAGGACACCCGCGGCGTTCTGCTGGCCGCCGCACTCGATAGTCGCGCATCGCTGGAGGAGCTCGTCGGGTCGGCGTCCATCGTGGCCGGAACGCTGCTCGTCGTCTCGGACCTGGATGCGGCGGTCGCGGCGGAGCTGGTCTCGATCGTGGACGGGAAGGTGCGCTTCCGCCACCCGCTGGTCCGCTCGGCCGTGCATCAGGCGGCGGCACCGGCTCAGGTGCTGGAGACCTACGCAGCGCTGGCCGAGGTCGTGACGGATCCGGAGCGCCGGATCTGGCATCGGGCGATGGCGGCTGTGGGGTATGACGAGGGGGTCGCGGACGCACTGGAGCGCCATGCCGTGGCGGCCCGTCGGCGGGGGGCGGTGATGGTGGCCGCGGCCGCGCTGGAGCGTGCGGCTGCGCTCACGGCCGATCCGCGGCGGAAGGGCGAGCGGCTGGTGCGGGCCGCGGATGCCGCCTGGGAGCTTGGCGCGGTCGACGTGGTCCGGGGCCTGCTCGAGCAAGCCGAGTCGCTCGAGGTCGGCGAACTTGAGGCGGCCAAACTGGCGTGGCTCCAGCAAATGGTCAGCGGGGATGTCTGGGTTGAGCGCGGGGCCGCGAAGACGTTCGTCACGATCGCACGTCGCGCCCACGCCGCAGATGATCCGGATATGGCGCTGGGCTCGCTGGTGCCGATCGCGCAGCGCTCCTGGTGGACCCAAACTCGGACGAGGACACGGAAGTACGTCGTCGATACAGCGCAGGACATGGGATTTCGCGAGGATGAGCCGCGCTTGCTGGCCATCATGGCCCTGACTGATCCGGAGAGGACGGGAAGATCGGTCCTGCTGCGGCTCTCCCGGATCAGGCTGCACGACGTGACCGATCCGCTCGCAGCGATCCATGTCGGGATCGCGGCGGAGAATGTTGGGGACTTCGCTCTCGGCGCCCGGTTCCTCGGGCGCGCGGTTGACCGTCTCCGGGAGCAGGGAAGGCTTGGCGTGCTGACGCAGGCGCTCTCGCACTACTCGTGGGCGGCCGTGCACGCCGGCGACTGGTCGGCCGCCGCCGCCGCAGGGTCTGAGGCCGCGCGGCTGGCCCGCGACACCGATCAATTGGAGTTCGGGCTCACGGGTGAGTTGTACGCCGGGCTCGTGGCTGGCGCTGCGGGGAAACGAGCCCGAAATCGCCGGCCCCGAGCGAACCCTGAGGGCCATGAATGGCGGCCCGCTGCTGGCGCCCGCGCATCTGGCTCGCGGGGCGGCCGCCCTCGGCGATGGCCGCTATGCGGAGGCATTCGACCACCTCTGGCCCGTATTCGACGAAGCCCATCCGGCATTTCATCGCTTCATGCGCTGGCCGGCGATCCTCGACCTGGTTGAGGCGGCGACCCGCAGCGGCCATCTCGAGCAGGCAGTGGGTGTGATGGCCGAGCTGGAGGCGATCGCCGCGCGGAGCGGACCACCCCTGCTGCTCGTCCTGCTGAGCTTGCGCGCGACCGCTGTTGGCCGCCGAAGAAGACGCGGACGCCCTGTTCCAGGTCGGCGCTCGGACAGGATCGGTCCGTCAACGGACCGGTCACCTATCTGTACCCGCGCGCGAGGACGCTGTTCTCGTTCGGCACGTGGTTGCGCCGGCAGCGTCGCGGCATCGAGTCACGCGCTCCCCTGCGCGAAGCGATCGAGCTCTTCGACGTTCTGGGAGCCACCCGCTGGAGCGATCGCGCGCGGCAGGAACTGCGCGCCACGGGCGAGGCATTCGGCCCCCGCCGGCCCGATGCCCGCGATCAGCTCACCGCCCAGGAGCTTCAGATCGCCCAGCTCGCCGCCCAAGGTCTGTCCAATCGCGAGATCGGCGAGCGATTGTTCCTGTCTCATCGCACGATCGGCTCGCACCTCTACCACATCTTTCCCAAGCTCGGGATCATCTCGCGGACGCAGCTGCGCGACGCCTTGCCCGCCGCTGACAGCTGATCAATCAGTCGCGTGACTGATGACAGGCCTGGACGTCCCGGTCACGATCGGGCTGGTTGCACATCCGCGAAGAAGGGGTCAGAACATGAGCGAGTCGCCGAACATCGTGCTCGTGCACGGCGCGTGGGCCGACGGGTCGAGCTGGAGCGCCGTCGTGGAGCGCCTCCAGGCGGGCGGATACTCCGTCACCGCCCCGCAGTTTCCCGAAACCTCACTGGCCGACGACGTTGCCCGGCTGCGCCAGGTTCTCAACCGTCAGAGCGGTCCGACGATCGTCGTTGGTCACTCCTACGGCGGGCAGATCATGACCGCGCTCGGCGACGACGCGCCCAACGTGGTCGGGCTTGTCTACATCGCGGCGTTCGGGATCGACGAGGGCGAATCGCTCGGCGCGCTCCTCGGCGCCGGCCCGCCGACGCCATCGCTGGCGCACCTGATCGTCGACGAGCAGGGTTTCGCCTGGATACCCGAGGAGGATTTCGTCGCGCACTTCGCCTCCGACGTCGATCCCGTCAAGGCCCGGGTGATGTATGCCGTCCAGCAAGCGCTGTCGATGAGCACGTTCGAGGACGTGATGGGCGTGCCGGCCTGGAAGTCGCACCCCACGTGGTACCTCGTCGCGACAGAAGACCAGGCGATCCCGCCCGACGCCGAGCGGATGTTCGCGCAGCGCATGGGTGCCAGCACGGTCGAGGTGGCCTCGAGCCATGTGGCGATGGTCTCGCACCCGGGTGAGGTGGTGAGGCTGATCGAGGCCGCGGCAGACGCCACCGCCACCTCATCGGTCGCCCAAGGGTCTGCGTGAGAGCTCTGCCATGCCGATGATCGATGTGTACGCGACGCAGGGAACGTTCGCCGACAAGCACGCGCTCGCCCAGAGCCTCGCCGCGGCGGTGATGCGATGGGAGCAGGTGCCAGACCTGGCGCTGTTTCGGGACAACACCGCCGCTTTCGTGCATGACCTTCCGGCGGACTCGATCGCAAACGTCGCCGGGGACAGCAATTACGTGCGCGTGCAGGTCCTCACCCCGGCGGGCGTGCTGGACCGGGACAAGCAACTCGGGGTCGTCAAGGAGCTGACGGAAATCATCGCGGCCGCCAGCGCCGACCCGACCCTGACGAAGCGCACGTGGGTGCTTCTTACTGAATCGCCCGAGGGCGGCTGGGGAGTCGCCGGCCATGCGAACACCGGCGCTGATCTAACCCAGGCCGCCCGGGCGGAGCTCGCAGCGAACGCCCAGAGTGCTCACGGCCCGGAGTAATAGGAGCAGGAGGGCCGGATGAGCGACGACGTGATCATCGGTTACGACGGCAGGCCGCGCTGTGCCTGGGCTGGAGGCGGCGATACCCCGTCCGTTCGCTACCACGATGAGGTCTGGGGTACCCGCACCTACGACGAGTCGGCGCTGTTCGAGGCGCTCACCCTGGGTGTGTTCCAGGCCGGGCTCAGCTGGTCGATCGTGTTCGGCAAACGGGACGGGTTCCGGAGCGCCTTCCACGGCTTCGACATCGCGCAGGTCGCGGCGATGACCGAGCGGGAGGTCGACGGGCTGGTCCAGGATCCGTCGATCATCCGCAACCGCGCCAAGATCCAGGCGACCGTCGAGAACGCGCGCGCGATGAGGGCCGCCTCTCCGAGCCTCGCCGCGCTCGCGAGGTCCTACGAGCGCACTCGGAAGCGCGCGCCACGGGCTCTGGCGGACCTCCCCACCTCGACACCCGAGGCCGAGAAGTTCGCCAAGCAGCTGAAGACACAGGGATACCGCTTCGTGGGGCCCACGAGCGTCTACGCGTTCATGCAGAACGTCGGCGTGATCAACGACCACATTCATGGCTGCTTCCGCGCCACGGACTACACCCAACCGCAACCCATCTAGCAAGGACACCGGCAATGGACTTCTGGACTACCGAGCAGCACGGCCATGTAGCCGTGGCCACCTTCTCGAACCCGCCCTTCAATTTTGTGACGAGGGAGGTCTTTGACGAGCTTGGGCAGGTGGTCGCCGGCTGCGAGGACCCCGCGACCCGGGTAGTCGTCGTTCGATCCGACCCGGAGAGCCCAGCAGGGTTTTCGTCGTACAGCGTCGAGGAGCTCTTTGGTATCGCCAGCGACCCGGAGCGTTCCCGCTATTCGGGCGAACTTGGCCGCAGCCTCAAGGCGAATCTCGACCGGTTGACGGCGTTGCCGAAGGTCACGATTGCGGCGTTGAACGGCAACGCGTTGGGGGGCAGTTTCGAGCTGAC
>CAWEGS010000011.1:0-116483 GCA_963808675.1 uncultured Solirubrobacteraceae bacterium | reverse complement strand
CAGACCTCCGATCGCGTCGGACTGATACCGACGAGCCTTCCCGCTGTCGCTTCGATCGGCGTGGAGTCGCCGCGGGACGCGCCGATGAGTTCGGCGTGGCCCGACGGTCTTATGCTACGGGCGTCCGAAAGGCGGCCAGTACGCTCTACGACCGCCGCCCGCGCCGACACGACGAACCCGAAAGGAGGTAGCGATGCCCGACCATAAGGTTGGGACCCGTGAGGAATGGCAGGCGGCTCGCAGCGAACTTGCGAAGCTCGAGGCTGAGCACGCCGAGCTCGGTCAGAGGGCCACCGAGCAGCGCCGTCAGCTTCCCTGGGTTCCGGTGGAGAAGGAGTACCGATTCGACACCGAAAACGGGACGAAGACGCTCGCCGAGCTCTTCGCTGGCCGCTCACAGCTCCTTGCCTACAACATCATGTTCGGCCCTGGTTATGAGCTCGGGGCCTGTCCCGGCTACCAGCCTGGGGGACGGACTCGACGGCGGGCTCGTCCACCTCAACCACCGGGACGTGACGCTGATCTGCTTCTCGCGGGCGCCGATCGAGCGCCTGGTCGCCTACAAGCAGCGGATGGGCTGGCAGTTCCCCTATGTCTCCACCTACGAGACCGACTTCCCCTTCGATTTCGGGCTGGCGATGACCGAGGAACAGGCGCGGCAGATCCCGGAGGTCAAGGCGATGATCGACAGCCCGCCGGGCTGGCTCGAAGAGTGGTCGCGGCAGATCGGCGCGGAGCTCAAGGACGGCCTACGCGAGGGCCCGGTTGGATTGCGTTCGCGCGCGAGAACGGCACCGTCTACCACACGTACACGGTGATGGCCCCCGACCCATTCGTCGCTCCGTACCACAGTTTCCTGCTTGAGCGCACGCCGAAACCCCAGGCCGAGGAGCCTCGAGCCTGGCGTAAGGACGAGTACCCGGACTGATCGCACAAGGCCCCGACGCCTCGCGGTGATGTTCAGCCGACGCCCGCGGAAGGCCGAAGGCCTGGGTATCCCAACGGGACAAATAGGCCCATTCACATTGTCCTGGCGTTCGGCCTTCCGCGGACGGGTGAAAAGGGCGCCGCGGCACCGGTTGGTGGTCACTCTTGCGATATGGGGGATCCCGGCTATTTTCGGTCCGGTACTCAGGCCGGACCGGCGCGCTCGGCCGGCGGGGAACCCGGGGGGCGGGCGGCGGGGCGCTCGGCGGAGCGGCGCTCGCGGCCGGGAGCCGGTGCGCGCCCGCGGCAGCACGCGGGGGCGCTGGAGGGGCGTGCCGAGCCGGCGCGGTCCTCCGCGGCGCGCAGCCGTTTTCGGTGAGCCTGGGTATCTAACGGGCCTATTTTTCCCGCCAGATACCCAGGCCCTTGGCCTTCCGCCCCCGGGTGACATCACGGCCGTGACACCGGTTAGTGGTTAATCTTGTTTTACGGCGGATCGCGGCGATTTTCCCATCAGGAACATGCGCCAGGTTCCGGACTCGGGTAGCAGGACCCCGACTTTGAGTTGCCCTGGGGCGTTGGAGCTGCCTGTGACCTTGGTGGCGCCGAGCACGGAGCTGCAGTAGATCGCGCCGGGGCTGCAGACGTGGGTGTGGAAGTAGTCGAGCGTGCCTTCGCGGAAGAAGATCGCGTGGGCGAGCGCGCCCCGCCAAGTCGTGAAGGTCGCTGGATGTCCTTGGGGATCGAGCACCTTGAGAGTGAGGAAGCTCGCTTGGATGGCATGTAGGTGGGGCGTGCCCTGGACCTGGAAGTGGTAGCCGTTTACGACCTCGGTGGCGTTGAACGGGGGGATCGGCCGTGGCCGGTAGGTGCCACGGACTTGAACGGTGGCAAAGAGCTGGAAGTTGTTCAGGGATTGTGGGTTGGTGACCGGTAGGAAGGCACTGACCACGATCCGGTAGCGCCCAGGGGCGGGAACACGACGGGCTGGGTGATCTTGCCGTTGGCGGCGATGTCGCTGTCGTCGTATTGGACGTGGCTGTCGTCGCTGCGGACGATGATCAGATCGACGCCGGCGTGCGGCTCGCAGCATTTCCGGTAGTCGGTGAGCGGTTTTCCTGATGGCTGCTGGATCGTGAACGACAGCATCGTTCTGCGGCCCGCCTGCACCGGCGCGCCGGGCTCGAAATCCGGCGAGCGAGTACGTCCTCGCCGGGCCGATCGTCGGCTCGCTCAGGGCGCCGCCTGAGCTTGACCCACACGCCGCCAGCGCGGTTGCGGAGATCAACGCAAGCGCCACCGCTCCCAGGCGCGAAGTCAGTTAGTCACCTGTTTCCTACACGGGTCGGTGGTGTTCCGCCGGTCAGCTCGCATATCTGCCGTGTTGCGGCAGGTCGTCGAGCCGGTTGGCACGGGTTCATGGTCGTTGCGATCACGTCGACGTCGTTGCGAGGTTGTGCTGGCCGGCATCGACTTGTTCGTGGTTGCGGGAGCTCACGCGAGCGCGCCTCTGAGGAACAGAACGGCGATCACGATCGCGAGCACGCCGAGCGCGATCGCGACGACCGCGGCGAGCAGCCGTAAGCGGACGTGTGCGGGTTGTGGTTCGTGGTCGGTCATCCGTTGGCCTGGTCGAGGATCAGCGCGGTGAATGGCGGGCCGCTCTTGGGGGTGATTTGGAACGAGAGCGCCCATTTGCCGACCATCACGAGCGCCGGCGCGGCGCGGGAGTAGACACCGGGTTGGGTTTCGTTGAGCTGGTATTCCTGTTGGGGCATCTGCATCTCGGTGTGGTTGAAGGTCAGGGTCACGCTCGCGCCGCGTAGGGGTTGTCCGTTCTTGCTGATCCGCAGCGCGAACGAATCGGGTTGCGACGGCCTTGTTCGGCGCGACGAGGACTTGGAGCACGTATCCGGCCTGCTTGACGGTTTCCGCGACCCGTCCAGGGCCGACGCTCGCCAGCGCCGAGTTCTGCAGGGCGAACGCGGGCGGCGGCGGCGCGAGGCTGGAGAGCACCGCCGCGGCGAACACGGCCGAGGTGATCAGGAGCGCCTCGCCGCTGATCATCCGCCGCAGTAGCCGCGGCGGCGGGCTGGCCGAGGTCGGGCCGCTCGCGCGCGGCGACGAGTCGCGGTTTGGTGCGCAGCAGGTTCCCGGCGCCGAGCGCCATCGCGGCGAGCAGCAGCCCGATCTTGACCAAGATCGCGACGCCGTAGCCGGTCAGCCACAGCGCATTCAGCGTGGGCATGTGGTTGATCGTCGCCCACGTGCCGGTGCCGAGCAGCAGGAACACCGAGACGAACGCGACGTTCGAGAACCGCGGCACGACGACCGACAGGCCCGCGACCCGGCCCGCCGCCGGCAGACTGGACCACAAGACGAGCAGTCCGATCAGCCCGCCGAGCCAGACCGACCCGGTGATCAGATGCAGCCAGTCGAGGATCACCGAGATCCCGCGCGGCGAGGTCTGCGCGGCGTGACCCGATGCCCCGGGCATCAGCAAGCACGGCGCCGGCGGCGAGCAGCGCGCCGGTCACCGACACGATCTCCGCGATCGAGCGGTGCTCGCGCTGGGGCTGGTCCAGCCACAGCGAGATCCACGCGGCGAGACAGAACAGCGCAAAGCACAGCATCATGTCGACGTAGCCGCGGCCGAACGCGGTCACGCGGAACAGCGGCACCAGCGCGGTGACGTCGAACACCGAGCGCAGCGAATCGATCGCGGTCGCGAAATCCAGATAGACCGGAATCGCGAGCAACCCGATCACGGACGCGACGACGAACGCGCGCGAGACCGTCGCGCAGGCTCGTGCCCGGCGCGCGCCTCTCGCACGGGTCGTGCGATCAGCGCCCGGAACACGAACAGCCCGATTGCGCTCATCACCGAGAGGAACATCACCCAGCGCGCGATCAGCAGGTTCAACGAGGTCGCCGACCCGGCGATGCTCGGGACCGGGAACTGCGGCGCCGGACCGGGGTTCGGGCCGACCGCGTACGTGAACGCTCCCTGCACCGGGTGACCGTCGACCGAGATCGCCCGCCAGTAGATCAGGTACCAGCCCTCGGGCAGGTGCGGTCGCAGCGGCACCACGAGCGTGTCCGGGTTCGCCGGCGAGCGGCTGACCGGCGCCGTCGTCTCCTGCTTCCCCGCGGCGTTGGTGACCGAGATGATCGCGAACCGCGGCTCGACCGCCTCGTCATAGGTCAGCTGCACGTTCGGGGGCGGAACGTCGAGAACGCCGCTCGCCGCCGGCACGGTCTTGATCAGATACGCGTGCGCCGAAGCTGAGCTCGGCAACACGATCCCGACCGCGACGGCGACGCGGCAAGCGCCAGAACGATCCGCCCCCGACACCTCATGCGAGCGACCGCTGCTTCCCGCCGCTCCCGGACACCAGTGCGAACCCGCCCGCGCCGAGGCCGAGCAGCCCGACGATCAGCGCGATGATCGTCAACGCCGACACGCCGCCACCACCGAGCGAGCTCTTCGCGTCGATCGTCGGCGCCGGCGCGGCCGAAGACTCCGGGCCCGCCCAGTTGACGATCGACCCGTCCGAATACGTCTGCTCGACCTGGAACGTGTACGTCTTCGCCGACGCCGGCTGGGCGAGGAACTGGAACAGCGAGTCCTCCCCGGTCGGCGTCCTCCCACCCGTCCACGTCACCTTCGTGATCACCGCGCTGTCGCCCGAGCCGGTCTGCTGAATACTCTGATGCCAGCCGGGCGGGGGCGGCACGAACGAGTCGATCCCGAACCCGTCAGGGACCGTCATCACGATCTTGCTCGTCGTCAGGTTGCTCTTCTCGGTCGGGACGGCAAGGCTGTACAGCTGCAGCTTTCCGGCCACCGACACCGGCGGGCTCACCCGCGCGTGCGCTGACGCCACCGCCGGGAGGATCAGCGCGAGCGCGCATCCGACGGCGATCGGCAGCACCGACACGATTCCGGGCGACGGAGCGATTGATCGTCATCGGTCTGGATCTCCTTTGGAAGATGGATCGTTCATCCACCCGGCGGGCCACATCGGCAACGCACGCGAGCGCGATCGCTGCTCGGTGTGCGGGCGCGCTCGAGCCCGCTGTGCTCGGACCGATCCTTGTCTGAGAACCTGCATCGAGCGGCACCGCACACCGCAAACCGGGGCGATGCCGCGGCTCAGATCAGGTAGGAGGCCCGCGGCCGGACCAGCCGCTGAGCAAGCGGCGCGAGCCGCGGCAGCAGAACGTCGGGCGGCCGCAGCATCGCGGGCGCGCGATCCGGCGCAACCTGGATCCGCCGAGCGCGGCGGTGCACGACCTCGTCGAGTACCCAGCGGGCGCCGTGGAACAGGGCGGCGAGCACCAGGCCGACAGCCATTGCGGCCGGGATCGACCACCAGCCGCCGTAGGCGAAGATTCCAGCCAGCCCGCCGGGATGGCCGGTCGCGAACAGCCCCTCGAGGAATTCCTGCGACACGTAGATCGCGACCAGCGCCGCGGAGCAGAGCACCCACAGGCCAGCCAGCGACAGGGTGTAACGCGGCAGCGACCTGTGACCGGCGAGAGCGCGTCCGGCGGCGCGCAGGAAAGCCCCCACGGTGAGGGCGATCAACAGCACGATCCACGGCACCAGCGAATGCAGGTACGAATGGCCGGTTCGCTGCGAGCTCGGCGCCGGCGCCGCCGCCGAACGCGAGCATGAAGCGCAGCTGATGGACCGCGAACGCCGCGGGCGCAAGCACCGCGACAGGCGCGAATCCTGCCATCCGGACGCGGCTTCTCACTCAGCCTCCAAGCGCGTAGGTGCCGATGTCCTGATCAAGCGATCCCTGCGAATCGTATTGACCACGTGTGCACAAATACGACCTTGCCAGCCCGGTTGATGAAGATCGTCGTCGGCAACCCCTGCGATCACCGCCAGCGAGCCCAGGTCGGTGGTCGTCGCGGCGTAGCTCGGGTAGCTGACGGGATGCTGGGCCAGGAACGACTGCGCGTCGCTCGATGAGTCGTCTGTGTCGGCGCCGAGGAACGCGATCCGGCGCCCGTACCGAGCCGACGCAGAGGCAAACAGTCCGAACTCCGAGCGGCAGGGCCCGCACCACGACGCCCACGCGTTGACCACGATCGGGTAGCCCCGCAGGGCACGGATCCTGGCCGCCAGCGCCGGCTCGGCTCCGAGCAACCGGCTCGCTTGCCGGTGCAGGGCCGCCAGTGCCGCCGGCGAGCCGGCCGAGCTCGGCAGCCGTAGCGCCGGCGGCCGTGTGGGGTGCGCGGGCGAGCGCGGCCCGCACGTAGCGGATCAGGACGTCGCGGCTCGGCCAGCCCGCCGTCGGAGACCTCACGGTAGTAGAGGATCTGACCTGTGCCGAGGTGACCATCGAACCACGGCTCGCCGAGCACCTCATACCCGTCCGCGACCTTGCCGGTGCGGTCGATCGCGACGGGATACGACAGCGGCCGCGGAAGGCGTCCGAGGAAGCCGGTCAGCGTGCGCGAGGACGGCTCGACGCTCCCCTCGTCGACCGCCGTCAGCGGCGGTAAGCCCAGACGGGCGGCCGCGGCCGCGTAGCCGTTCAGCGCATCCAGCTGGCCGGCGAGACCGCTGGTCCCCTGATCCCAGGTCGCGAAGAACAAGACCACATGGGCAGATTTGCCGGGACCGAGCTGAACGGTTCCCCCTCCGGCGCGCGGCAGCGTCGTGAGCTGGCCGGCGTAATCACGGGCGCCCGCGAGTACGAGAGGCCTGAACGCACTCGCGGGATGGCCGGGGAGCAGGCTGGAGGCCTCCCGGGCAAGCAACTGTCCGAGCTGGCCGATCGCGGAGTACGACATCTGCGTGATGTACACCCTCGCCTTCCGACCGCGCGGATCGATCACGAACAGAGCCGGCGTGTGCGTGATCTGCCCGCGCGTCGATTGCCGCCTCGACCGCGTACTGCTTCCACACCCGCTTGAGCTGAGGCAAGGATCCGGTGAGGAAATGCCACGCGTGCAGCATCCCGTGCAGCTCCGAGTATGACCACACGTCCTCGAGCGAGATCGATGCGGGATTCGCGTCGATCCCGAGCAGCTGCACGCGCGAGCCGGCCCTCCCCAGCATCGCCTTGGCATCGAGCATCGCGCTGGTGGTCAGCGGGCAGACCGTCGTGCACTCAGAGTCGTTGAACGCGAGGATCACCACCTTGCCGCGGAACGAGTGCAACGAGACCGGCTGACCGAACTGGTCGCTGAGCGTGAAATCGGGAGCCGCTCCGGTCAACGGCGTCCCAGGATCCAGGTAAGGGTTATAGGCGAGCGCGGCTCGCTGCGCCGTGCTGGAAGTTCGACGGGAGGCGAGCACCACGATCGGAGCTGCTATCGCCAAACCGAGCAGCAGCACAACACCCGGGAGCGCGCGGCGGCGGTCGATCGGCGAGGTTCGCGGGTGCCGCCCGCGCGCTGCGGATCTGCGGCGCGGGCTTCGCCGGCGAAGGGTTCGGCGCACGATCACGATGGCGGCCACGATGGCTGCCAGCGCCAAGACGATGCCCGCCACGCGATCGTCCGTCGCCCGTCCAGCTGTCGGCGATCCGCTGCCGTTGGTCTGAACCCCATTCGGCGGAGCCTGCGTCCCTGACGCCTGCGTCGGCAAAGCGAGCTTGATCCCGGCGGCTGTGGCCAGCTTCCGCACGGCGCTCTCGGCTGCCGTGAGCAAGCCGCCGGCGCCGGGCTCGATCGGGATGTTCGCCAAGAGCCGGTAAGCCGCGGCGGTCGAGTGGCCAGGCCAGTTGAAGCCGAACCCGTTCGGCATCACGACAACCAGCCTCTGCTTATAGGCGAGCGACAGCTCTAGCCCGAGAAAGCGGGCATATGCGCGCGGGTTGCGCCACAAGCCGGTGACCGCGCCAAGGTCCGACGGGCTCGCGATCAGTGCCACGCGAACGGGAACGCCAGCCTGCTTCGCCGACTTCAACATCGCGTCGAACTGGAGCTGCTGCCCGACCGACATGCCAGCGTCGGCACCGGCGAACAGATCCTGGTACACGAGCACATCGCTGCCCGGATCACCGTCCGCGCGGGCTACCTGAGGGAGGGCGCCGACGGCGAGGATGCCCACCACGAGCAGCGTGGCGGCCTTCACACGGAGACCTTCCGGTTGCCCAGGCGCAGGGGCCGCGCGCGATGGCTGGCGACCCACGCCAGAACGATCAGGACGGCACCAGCCGCGAACACGATCCACGCCACGGTTTCAGCCGACGCAGGGCTCCGACCTGCGTCTGGCGCCTGCGCGAACGCCTCGGCCGGCAGCGCGTGACCGGTCGCCGCAGCGAGCTTCCGTACCGCCGTGATCGCGGTCGGTGCGAGTCGCGCGCCCACAGCCGGCGGACCGCCATCGGCAAGCGCGGCGTGCTCGGCTCGCAGCGGCCCGTCGGCTTCGTACAGACCAAAGCCATTCGGCATCACCACCAGCAGCGGCGCGTGCACGGCGAGCACGAGCTCCTGGCCGAGGAACTCCGCGTAGTTCTGAGGCTGGCGCCAGAGCGCGGTCACCGAGCCGAGGTCCGACGCCGAGGCGATGAGCGCCACTCGGATCGGGAAGCCGCGCCGAGCCGCCGCCGCCAGCACAGCCTGCAACCGGGCCTGCTCGCCGGCCGTTGCTGCGGCGTCCCACGGCACGAACGCGTGCTGGGAGACGAGCACGTCGCTGGCCGGATCGCCGTCGGCGCGCGCCGCCACCGGCAGCGCCGCAGCCGCGACAGCGGTGACGGCCAGGCTGACGACGACTCGAAGGCGACGGCTCGTCTTCGACCAACGCGAGAGAATGTGCGAGGTCTCTGACAAATTCGATCAGCAGATGATCCCACGGCCTGCACCACGTGCCGCCGGCACGGCCCGGACGCGCTCAATGTACGCCGCTCCGCTCCGCGTCGCGCTCGGACTGCTCGCCGGGGCCATCTCGATCGCAGCGATCCCTAGCGTCGCCGAAGCGCACGGAGGCTCAACCGCACCGGTAGCGACCAACTACCTCGCGAAGGTGAACCACGTGCCCACAGGCCTTGATGCGAAGGTCGTCGACGGCGACCTTCGGTTGTGGCTGAGCGCGCCACCGGCCATGACCGTGGTCGTGCTCGACTACCGCAGCGCGCCGTACCTGCGATTCGACCGCGCGGGCATCCAGGTGAACGACAACTCGGCGATGTACTACCTCAACCAGACGCCCGTGGCCGAGACCCCGCCCTCAAACCTCAACGCCTCAACGCCCCCCGACTGGAAGTCGGTCAGTAGCTCGCGCGACTACACCTGGCACGACGGACGGCTCCACGCCCTGGCCGCGATCGCGCTCGCGCCGGGAACGAAATACGCCGGCAGCTGGAGCATCCCGATCCTGATCGACGGGCGCCGGACCGCGATCTCCGGTGGCGTCTGGCATGCCGGCCGCCCATCGATCGTCTGGTTCTGGCCGATCGTCGTGCTGCTCGCATGCGTGATGGCAGCCGCGCGCGTGAGGCGGCCCGCGCTCGACGCACGCGTCGCCCAGCAACTCGGCGCGTTGGCGTTGATCGCCCTCGCCGTCGGGGGCGCCGGCAACGAGCTACATGGGCACCCCAACGTCACAGTTCTGCCCGTCATTGAGCTTGGGATCATCCTTGCGTTCGTCGCGTGGGGCCTACGCCTGGTGCTGTTCGAGAACCCGGGGGACTTCCCGTACTTCGTCATCGCGCTCGCCGCGCTATGGCAGGGGCTGACCTTGATTGCCACGCTGCGCGACGGGTTCGTCCTCATCGCATTGCCCGCCTTCGTCGCACGAAGCGCCACGGTTCTCTGCCTGGGCTGCGGGGCCGCGCTCCTTCTGCTCGCGATCCGTCTCGCTGAGCTGTCCCATGCCAGGCCGAGGACGACGCGACAATCAGCGACCGACAAGAGCGATCCTGAGCAATTCCATCCGCCCTACCGCGCCGGCTGACCAGGCCGCGCTCGCCATCCTCGCCATCGCGGCAGGTCTCCTCGCTGGATGCGGTGCCGCCTCCAGCCACGTACCGACGGCCGGGATCCCCGCCGCGCTTCGGCGCGAAGCCCGTCCGATCGGCGCCGGACCACGGTTCCAGCCGCCCGCCGCAGGCCCGACCACCGGTCGTTGTCTCCGCGGACTCGGACCCCGAACCGGGGTGCACGTCGAGTTGTTCGCCGCCAACCGCGTCGTGATCGTGCCCGCCGGAATCGGCACCCGCCCGCCCCGCACCCTCTCCACCGGACGGATAACCAACGCCCGATGCTATGGCGACCTCGTCACCATCGACCCAACCGGAGTCGTCCTCGTACGCACGGGACAGCACGCCACGCTGTCGGACCTCTTCCGCGCATGGGGACAGCCCCTGTCGCCGCGCCGGCTCGCCACCTTCCCCGCGCCTGAACACACGACCGTGGCCATATTCGTTGACGGACGGCGCCGGTACCAGCCGCCGGGCGAGATCTCGCTGACACCCCACGCCGAGATCGTGCTCGAAGTCGGCCCGCACGTACCGCCCCACACGTCCTACACCTTCCCGCCCGGCGCATAACACCCTCACCGCCAAACACCGGCACGCGGATTGTCCCGGTCGCAGGTCCGGCCATTGCTTATTTGTTTCTCGGCCTTCTCACACGTTGATCCGAGCGTCGAGCACCAACCTCAGCTGCACGGCATCGACAGAAGGAGTTCCAATGTTCACCCGCAGACTCAGCTTCTCCCGGTACGCCGCCAGGTTCCTCGCCGCGGGTATCGCGGCAGTGGTGATCGGGGGCGGTGCCGTCGGCATCGTCAGCGCTACCTCGAGCAGCGGCTCGGGTACCGCGGCAGCAGCCACCTCCCCCTCGGCAACGACAGGGCAGCACGTGCCCGGCGGCGCGGGGTCCAACGCTCGGTCTGGACCCGCCGCCGGAGGATCATCCGGCACGGTTGACAGCGTGTCCGGCTCGGGGTTCACCCTAACCACGTCAGCCGGTCAGAAGGTGACCGTGAACGAGGCGTCCTCTACGACCTACCAGAAGGGGACGAGCTCGAGCTCGGCGAGCGCGGTCACGACAGGCGAACGCGTCCTCGTACTGGGGAAGACCAATGGAACCACCATCACGGCCAGCCAGGTCAGCGTGCAACCGGCCGGCAGCAGATCCACAAATTCCTCGTCGGCAGGGGTGGTGCCCTTCCAGCGCGGTCCACCGTCGACCTCAAAGCAGGTCGGTCAGATCCCAGCCAACTACAGCCAGGGATCCGGGACGATCGTCAGCGGAACGGCCGCCAACAAGGCGACCGAGGCGGCATTCGCCGCCTACCCGGGCGGCGTCGTCGACCGCGTGGTGAAGCTGAGCAACGGCGAGTACGAGGTCCACAACATCGGCGTCAACTGGCCGCACCACATCTTCGTCAGCCAGGACTTCAAGGTCCTCGGCGCCGACTAGATCTCGGCCCAGCTCACCGCCGGCGGTCAGTAATCGTTGGCGAAGGTGAAGTAGGAACCGCGAATGGTTCCGGCCAGCTTTGACTTCTGCGTCGCGAATTTGAACCGCGAGGCGAGCTCCCCGGGGACTTCTATCCCCTCGGAGAGCTTGAACCCGACCGCCCGCTTCTTGGGGTCGTCGACGGTGTACATCACGTTGATCGACAGACCGCTCTCGTAGAAGACGTAGGCGATTCGGATGTTCTCGACCTGGAAGCCCGTAGCCTCGAGCGGCCGAGACGAGATGACGATCTCGCGTTCTTCCTTCAGGATCCGGTGCACCCAGTCGATGGTCGTCTTGGCGCTGCTCGCCGGCTCCACCGTGAAGACGTGGTCGTACTTGTTCTTGAAGTAACGGGCCTCGTGCGCCCGCAGACCAGCGAGCGCGGCCGCGACCGGCGAGGACTCCAGTCCGACTGTCGAGACATCGTTGAAATCCACGGCGTAGGACATGACGCACTCTCGATCATCTTCGCTGGAGGTTGCCGGTCTACCGGCCAGGACCCAAACCCAGGCCATAATGTGGCATGGATCAGGGGAGCTGGCGACCAGATTCGATCCCGAATCTGTCACGCAGACCCGGCCGGTCGTCTGCCGGACCAGCGATTCCAGCACCTACATGCCAGGATCGTACGGGTCTCGCATGAGCACACGCCTCCGGCGTCGAGCGTCTCTAGCTGAAAGCCAGTTGGCGCAAATGATCAAACGCGCGACATAGCCCGGCCGTGGCCCGCGACGCCCGACCCCACTCCTTCGACGCACACCCGAGCGCGGAGCCGTCGAGGCCCGTACGCGGCCATCAGCCGCACGACGACGGTGACTCGCGATTCGTGGTGCAGCTACACGACGCGACGACTCGGCACTTCGATTTCCGGCTGGAGCGCGGTGGAGTACTGCGATCGTGGGCGCTGCCAAAAGGCCCGTCGCTTGACCCTGCCGTGCGGCGACTCGCGGTGCCGGTCGCCGACCACGACCTCGCGGCAGGTGACTTTGAAGGCGTCCACAGTCAACCGCGGAGGGGCAGCGGCGCGGTCATCATCTGGGACGAGGGCCTGGCGGACATCGTGAACGAGAGCGACCACCACCTGTCGGTCGTTCTGCGCGGGCACAAGTTACGCGGGCGCTTCGGTCTGACCCGCACGGGCAAGCGTCGCTGGATCTTGGTCAAGGCGGTCGACGAAGACGCGCGACCCGGCTCGGACATCGTTGAGGAGCGCCCGGCGAGCGTCCGGTCGGGCCGCACCTGGGAGGAGGTAGCGGCCGGTCGTTAGTCGGACCGAGAGCCGGAGTTGCCCGCTTCAGTCTCGGTAGTACTCGATCGCGCCGGTCCGCTCGAGGTCGTCGACCAGGATCGCTTCCACGTCAAGGACGAGTTCGATCTCATTGCTGACGACCACCCCGCCGCCGGGGAGCTCGTCCTGCCAGGAGACGCCGAAGTCGTGGCGGTTGATGGTGGCGTGCGCCTCGAACCCGAGGCGGCGCATGTCGCCCTTGTTCTCGTCACCGACCCAGAACGGCGTCTTCCACTCTCCGAGAGAAACGATGTCGAGCGGGACCGTTCGCGTAACGCCGCGGATCGTGAGCTCCACCTCGCCCTTGAAGGTCGTGCTGCCGGTGCGCTCCGTGAAGTGCCCGCCGAACGTGATCTTGGGATGATTCTCGACGTCGAAGAAGTCAGCGCTGCGGAGGTGCTCGTCGCGCTGCGGCTGGCCGGTCCAGATCCCGGCGGCGTCGATCTCGCCCTCGAACCTCGCGTCGAGGCAGCGGTCCCAGTCGAGCTCGAGCCGCCCGTGGATGTCCTTGAACAGGCCACGGACCCAGCTGACCATCATGTGCCGGGCGCGAAACTCAGCCTCCGTGTGTCCCGGCTCGAAGATCCAGGTCGCCATTCAGATACTCCCTTCCGATCGTGTGATGTCGACGTGGGCGAAAGGTGCGTTCATCTCGTCAGCGCCTCCAGCAAGGTGCGCGCGTCGTAGCCGCCCCGGTGCACCACTCCGTCGATGAACAGGGTCGGCGTGCCGTGTACCTCACCCGACGCGTCGCCGCTACGAACGTCGCGGCGGACGCGCTCGAGCACCGCGTCGCTGCTGCGGTCTGCGTCGAACCGGGCGACCTCGAGCCCGAGCCTGCCGGCATTGCGCCGCAGATCGTCGTCCGCCAGCGCTTGCTGGCGGTGAAAGAGCAGCTCGTGCATCTCCCAGAACCGGTCCTGCAGCGCGGCGGCCTCCGCCGCCAGCGACGCGGCAAGCGCGTGCGGATGGATCCTGGTCAGCGGAAAGTGGCGGAACGCGAACCGGACGCCCTCGCTAAGCCTGGCCTCGACGCGCTCGATCTCGCGGTACGCTCGGCGCGAATAGGGACACTCATAGTCGCCGTACTCGACGATCAGCCTCGCGCCGGCCGGACCGCGAACGTGGTCGACGACCTCGTCGAGCGGCTCGATCATCGACTGCTGCTTGCCGGACACGCGCGGTACATTCTCGGTCGGGGACGGATACGTGAAGACTTCACGGAGCTTAGCAGTGCGTGAAGTGTTCAACGATCTGCGCGTACGATGCCCCGGTGTCGAAGCAACCTCCAGCCAATCCGGTCCCGCTCAACTATCAGCTCGCGCAGCTGGCCTACGAGCTCAACGCAGCCCGTGAGCGCGTCCTCCACGACACGCTCGAAGAGCGCGACCTGACGCTCACGCTGGCCGACGCCCTGTGGCAGCTCGATCCGGCGCTCGGCCCGCTGTCCAGGCGCGAGCTCGCCGAACGCTTGCGATGCGACCCCTCGAACGTCACCTTCCTGATGAACCGGCTCGAGCGGCGCCGCCTCGTCAGTCGCGCACCCGCTCGCGGCGATCGCCGCGTCAAGGCGCTCGTGCTGACCACTGCCGGAATTGAACTGCGCAACCGCATGATCGCCACGGTCGCGGAGTCGCGGATGTTCAGCCAGCTGACAAACGCACAGCGACGACAGCTGGCAGCGCTCCTCCAACGCTGCGTCGGGTCCGACCGCTGACGGACCATGGCCGGCCGAACACATCGACGCGGGCAGGAGACGCGACCAACTCGGTACGGTGATCGCGTGTCCATGAACGAGAAGCCCACAGTTGCGGTGCCGGTAGGTACGCCGCCGTCGTACCAGCTCGAGACGGAGGATCTCGTCGTCGGGGCGGGCGATGAAGCTGCTCCCGGGCGCATCGTCGAGGTCCACTATGTTGGCGTCTCGTGGAAGACGGGAGAGCAGTTCGACGCGTCATGGGATCGCGGGAGCACCTTCAAGTTCGGTCTCGGCAAGGGCCAGGTCATCGCCGGCTGGGATCAGGGCGTGGCCGGCATGAGGGTCGGCGGTCGGCGCCGGATCACGATCCCGCCGATGCTCGCCTACGGAAAGCGCGGCGCAGGTCGAGTCATCGGACCAGACGAGACGCTCGTCTTCGTCGTTGACCTCATCAGCGTCCGCTGAGGACGGCGAGAACCGGCGACTCCGCCGGCAGGTCGTGGTGAGACATTTGCCGCAGTCCGGCCGGGAGCATCAGCACTAGCGTGCCAAGGACGCATCACCAAGGGTTGAGGAGGATCTAATGCACGCCGCATTCCTTTACGTCATAGCCCAGCAACACGTCCCCGACCGACCGCACAGAGATTCGGCGATCACGGTCGGCACCGAGAACTCGACCGGCCGATCGCGGTCGCGTCCGGAGCGCGGAACGGTCCCGTCCGCCGCCGGGCTTCTCCGGTCGATTTTCTCGTTCGAACGTCGTGCTGCGCTGAGCGCGCGGCCGTCCACGCCGGCATCCGCAGCTTCAAAATCGCATCGATGACCTGCGCGGCGCGCCCCTGATCCCGGCAGTTCGCGGCTGGATTGAGCGGTCCTCCCCGGCGCGCAGGCAGTTTCTATGAGCCTGGGTATCTAACGGGCCTATTTTTCCCGTTGGATACCCAGGCCGTGGCCGTCGGGCCGGCGGGTTCGCACGGCCGAGCGTTGCGTGAAGGAGGCCGGTCAGCGGCTCTTGCGCTCACGCCTGGGGCCGACCATCTGGCGGACGCGTGATCTGGGGCGGCACCGGCGCCCGACCCAACTCTGCCTTGAGCCGCGCCAGGTCGGCGTCGACGGCGTTGCCCGCCCCGAGCTGCTCGAGCGCCCGGTCGATGTCGTCCTGGGGTGGACCGATCGCTGTGAGGTCCGCGAACGTGCCCGCGGCCTCGAGCTCCTGCACAGCGTTCGCGCGCGCCCGCATGTTCTCGGTCTTGTCGATTGCCCGCTGCATCGCCAGGCCGACGTCCGCCATGTCGCCGCCGATGCCGTGAGCCGCCTCCGAGACCCGGACCTGCGCCTCGGCAGCGGAGTACTGCGCCTTGATCACCTCCTTGCGGGAGCGGAACGCCTCGATCTTCGCGCGCAGCTTCGACTCAGAGGCGGTCATCTGCTCCTGCTGGTGCTCGAGCTCGGCGATCTGCTGCGAGAGGGAGCCGCTCTCGACGATGATCAGCTGCTTGCGCTCCAGCGCCATACGAGCCAGGTCGTCGCGCCCGACCCTGACCGCCGTCCGTGCCTGGATGTCGAGCTTGTGCACCTGCTGCTCGAGCGTGCCCGCCTGACTCTGGAGGCGCTTCTTGGCGGTGACGACGTCGACAATGCCTCGCCTGATCACTTGGATCTGCTCGAGCTGCTTCTCGTAGGCGTAGTCGAGCGTCTCGGCCGGGTTCTCAGCGCGGTCGAGCAGCTTCGAGATCTTCGCTTTGATCAGTGTCGAGAGGCGACCCATCGTGCTGTTCGGAGCTTAGGAGAGCGCTCGAAGCTTCGCTCACGTTCTGCGGCGTCGATGCGCAGCGGCGATTTTGCTTGATTTAGGTGTCGCGCCGCAGGATGAGGAGCGCGGCGATCGCGATCGCGACCGCCGCGTAGGCGCAGAACACGCCGAAGCCGGCCCACGGCGCGAGGGTGTTCGAGTCCGGGTTGATCGTCCAGACCGCGCCGCCGGCGTTGCTCGGGAGGTAGGGGCTGACGGAGTCAGAGAAGCTGGCGGGGAACAGCCCGATGATCGGCGGCAGTACGAACACGATCGCCGCCAGCGCCGAGATGCCGCCGGCGGTGCTGCGCACGATCGCACCCAGGCCGAATCCGAACAGGCCCATCACGACCAGGTACAGCGAGGCGCCGAACAATGCTCTGACGACGCCCGGGTGGGAGATTGAGATGTTGATGTGCTGGCCGGTGAGGATCGCCTGACCGGCGAAGAACACGATGAACACTGCCGGGAGCGTGATCACGAGCGCGACCAAGCCGAACACCAGCGCCTTGCCCCAAAGCACCGGCAGGCGCTTGGGCACCGCTGACATCGTCGCGCGGATCATTCCGGTCGAGTACTCGGCGGTGATCGCGAGCACACCGAGCACGCCGATCGAGAGCTGAGCGAAGTTGACGCCGGCGAGGTTCGCTCGCAGCGGCTTGAAGCGCGCTCGATCATCGGGATTTAGGTGCGGCCAGCGCGCCTCGAAGATCACGCACACGAGGATCCCGATCCCGATGATCAACAGCAACGTCACCAGCAGCGACCATCGCGTCGAGCGCACCGAGCGCAGCTTCGTCCACTCTGACAGCGCCACGCGCCCCTGGGTCACCGGCCGCGCGACCGCGCCGGCGGTGCTCACCGCGCTCACGCGGTCACCTCCTGGCTCACCGCACTGTCCGCCGCGCCGGTGGTGCCCTCGCCGTGGAACTCGACCTCATCGCGCGTCAGTTCCATGAACGCCTCCTCGAGCGAGGCGCGCACCGGCGTTAGCTCGTGAAGCACGATCCCGTGCGCCGCCGCGACCTCCCCGACCTGCGCCGCGTCCAGGCCGCGTACCTCCGCCAACGCAGGCTCGACCGAGTCGATCGTGACATCAGCCCCCGAGAGCCGCTCGGCCAGCTCCGCGAGCTGCGGCGAGCGGACCCGCACCGACTGCTTGGAGGCGCCGCGGACGAACTCGTCCACGCTCGTGTCGGCGAGCAACTGGCCGCGGCCGATCACGATCAGGTGCTCGGCCGTCTGTGCCATCTCGCTCATCAGGTGCGAGGAGACGAACACCGTCCGCCCCTCCGACGACAGCTGTTTCAGCAGCCCGCGCACCCACTGGATCCCCTCTGGATCAAGGCCGTTGACGGGCTCGTCGAACAGCAGCGTGCGCGGGTCGCCGAGCAGTGCCGAGGCGATCCCCAGCCGCTGGCCCATGCCGAGCGAGAACGTCCCCGCCCGCTTGTTCGCGACCTTCGCCAGCCCGACCAGGTCGATCATCTCTCTGACCCGCTTCTTGCTGATCCCGTGCGTCTGCGCCAGACACAGCAGGTGGTGATACGCCGAGCGGCCCGAATGCACCGACCGCGCCTCGAGCAGAGCTCCGACCTGTGCGAGCGGGACCGCATGGTCGCGATAGCGCTTGCCGTTGACCAGCGCGCGACCCGAATCCGCCGCGTCGAGACCCAGGATCAACCGCATCGTGGTCGACTTGCCAGCGCCATTGGGACCGAGAAACCCCGTCACGACCCCGGGCTGGACGGTGAACGTCAGATCGCGCACGGCCACGGTCGCGCCGTAGCGCTTCGAGACGTTCTCGACCTCGATCACCGCACCGATCAAACCGCACTTTCCTGACAAGCGCCTGACAACGAGCGCGATCCATCCGGCGGCTAAGGGTTGGGTGCACCGCGGTGCGCTCTCCTGCCGCCGCCCGCAGGATCACACACGAACCGCCCCATCGCCACCGCGAGCATGCTCGACACGCCATGGCTCGCGATGGACGGGCGACACGTCGAGCAACCCCGGGCACAGATCATCCGTGGCGCCGGAGCCCTCGCTCACACAACCCCGCACGGCACGTGGCTGGGCCGCGGAGGGTGTCAACCGGGGAGGGCGTGATCAAAAACTGGGTCTATAGCCCGGGTTTTCGATCACGGCTCGCCCGGGCGCGCGCGGCATCGTCGTGGGCGGTCCAAGCGATCGTACGGCCGTTGCCGACGCCGCACCGAGATCCGGGAGCGGAACCCAACCGAGACGGTGGCCTCGGACAACGCGTGACCCACCGAGGTGCGCAATAGCATGCCGCTGTGCGCGAGCTTAAGGCTGGACTGTGGCACTGGCAGGCGCCGCACCCGCAGTGGACGCCTCGGCAGCGCTGGCCGCGGGAGGTGTCGTCGTACGCGATCGACGACGGCGAGCGCTTGCTGCTGTTTGACCCGCTCGCCGTGCCTGGCGCACTCCTTGCGCTCGCGCGGGAACGTGAGCCAGTGATCGTCCTCACCGCGCCGTGGCACGAGCGCGACGCGCAGGCGCTCGTCGAGCGATTCAAGGCCGCCGTTTTCGCGCCACCGCCTGACACCGCGCAGGACCTGATCGAGAAGTACGCGATCACCGCCGAGCAGGCCGGTGACGGCAGCCCGGACCTAAAGTGGCTCCGGAGCGGCGGCGGGAACGCTCACTGGTACGCGGCCGGCGACCGGCTCCCGATTCGGGATCGAGGCGTACGCGGGCCGCGAGCACAACGACCTCATCCTGTGGATCGAGAGCGTTGGCGCGCTCATCGCCGGCGACTCGCTCGCCGACTTCGGAACGGGGCTCATGCTGAACGACCGGTTGCGCGGGGGCGTCACCCGTGAGCAGGTCGTCAACCGGCTGCGGCCGCTGCTCGAGCTGCCGGTCGAGTTCGTGCTTCCGGCGCACGGAGCACCGACAGACCGTGCTGCGCTCGAGCGGGCGCTCTCCTGACGGCTGACGGATGGGCCTCGGCATCGCCGAGGCGAAACGAAAATCTGCCGGAGGACCGGCCCGAGCCCGGGCGCCATGAGCTGAACACCTGCGCACGGCTCCGCGCCGTACTCAGCGTAAATCGGTGAGGAGCGCGGACCGGCTACGCCGTTTTGCCTGCCCTCTTCCTTTGGGTTCTGGTCCGGGGTGATGATGGGAGGCGTGGGCTGCCTCCGCCGGCGCGGGCGCGGGTCAGGGCGTCGATGCGGGGGGCGAGCATGGGCTTGGCGAAGTAGAAGCCCTGGCACCAGTCAGAGCCGAGTTCGCTCACTTCTCGGTGCTGTTGGGCGTTCTCAACGCCTTCGGAGACGACGGTCATCCTCAGGGCGTGCGCCAATCCGATGATCGCGGTCACGATCTCTCGGCTGCTCGGCTCAGCGCCGAGCCTGGCAATGAACGTTCGGTCGACCTTGATCGTGTCGATCGGCAGCATGTTGAGGTAACCCAGCGAGGAGTACCCGGTCCCGAAGTCATCCAGAGCGAGCTTGACGCCAATGTCCTTGAGCTCCTCCAGAACGACCAGCGCGCGTGCCTCGTCGCGGACGAACACCCTCTCGGTGACCTCGAGTGTCAGCAGGGCGGGTAGCGTCGACGTGCTGGCCAGCACCGCGGCCACGCTCTGCGCGAATCCGCCGGACATGAACTGGTGAGCGGACACGTTGACCGACATCGCGATGTCGCTCGGCGAGCGCTGCTGCCAGCGCTGGCGGTCGGCGCACGCCTGCGCAAGCACCCAGCGCCCCAGCTCGATGATCTGCCCCGATTGTTCAGCGAACGGGATGAACACGGTTGGGGACACCGGCCCGCGCGCCGGGTGCGTCCAGCGAAGCAGCGCCTCGACCCCGGTGACCCGACCATCTGCGGTATCGACGATCGGCTGGTAATCGAGATGCAGCTCACCGCGGCTGATCGCCCCGGGCAGACTGCGCGCCAGGCCCGCCTGATGCCCGGCAAGATGTAGCTGGCGCAAGTCAAGAACGTCATGAGCTCCCATGTGGTCTCGCTTTGAGCGATACATCGCCAGATCCGCGTCGCGCAGCAGATCCTCGGGCGACTCGATCTCGTGCCCGGTAAACGCGATCCCGATGCTCGCGCTCGTTGTCACCTCCACGCGCGAAAGCACAAACGGGCGTGAGAGCTCGGTGTCGAGGCGGACCGCGATCGGGTCGACCGACGACGGGTCAGCGAGATCCTCGCAGAGGACGACGAACTCATCGCCAGAAAGGCGAGCCAGGCTGTCCCCGGGCCGCAGCAACCCGGTGAGCCGCTCGGCGACCGCGACCAACAGTTCGTCACCCACCTGATGTCCATGCGTGTCATTGACTTCTTTGAAGCGATCGAGATCCACGAAGAACACAGCTGAGATCCTGTTCGAGCGACGGCCCGCACGAAACGCGTGCTCGAGCAGCTCCAACATCAGCACCCGGTTGGGCAGACCGGTCAGCGGATCGTGCAACGCCGCCTCGCGGGACTGCTCAGAGGAATCCAGGAGATCGGCGCGCGCCTGAGCGTTGATCAGATACGCCGCCGCGACATCGGCCAGCGTCTGCGCCGTGATCATCGATCTGCGCGACAACGGCCCAGCCGTATCCCGATACAGGTCAAGCGCGCCCAACTGGACATCGTCGTGGCGCAACGGAAACGTGAACACTGCCGTCAGCCCCGACTTCAGCGCCAGGGGAGCAAACACTGGGAACCGATCCTCAAGACGTAGATCCGGTATCGGGATCGCCTCGCCGGTGCCGTAGGCCGCCAAGCACGGTCCCTCGCCGACCTCGGTCTGCAACTTCTCATAGCGCAACGCCGATTCATCCGAGGCGGCGACATAACGCGGTTCCAACCCCGGGGCGATCAGCGTAACCCCGGCAGCGGTGATCGGCAGCACGTCAACGATTCGCTTGACCAAGTGATCCAAGATCCCCTGAATCGGGAAGTTGGTCACCATCGTCCGAGCGAACTCGCTCAGCACATCGCTCACGTCCTCCCTAGCCACAACCGACCTCGGCCACGGTCAGACGGCCAGCTCGCTGCACCGAGCTCAACAAAAGCGATCCTCGGTTCGCGAGCGATCCGCAGGGCGCTGTTGTCCCGTATCCCTCTGAGGCGATAACGGCAGCTCGGCCCAGACGCGATCGACCTCCCGCCCCCATCGGGACGCGAGTTGGTCCACGACGAGCCAGCCCCACCCTGGGGACTGGACACGGCCTGCGGAACGGGCCCGCGCCCTCTCGTCCGAGAACCCCGGATGATCTACCCAGATCAGCAGACCCTCGCCGCCGCGAATCGCCCGTACCTTGAGCGAATCCGCTGACGAGTCGCCCGCCCACTCCACGGCGCGCGTCACCAGCTCGCTCGCGATCAACACCACATCATCGACGCCCTCGCCAAGGTCCTCGATTTGGGCGACCGCGGCACGGACCACGCCCGGCGCCGCGCGATCGCAAGAAACGTCGAGCGAAAACACTCCTGCGGCCTGTGTGCCGCCACCGATCCCAACCCGCGGGGCCCGTGCTGATACCCGCGTCCCCGTGGCGGCGCCGCTCTGCCCAAACTCCTCGATCTCCACTTCTGGACCATCGCTTTCCGCCGAGATGCCGAGTACGGAAAGGGTGGCCAGCAACCCAGGCAGTCACATTTGTGCCCGCGAGAGCGTCCAACAACCCGTCAGCAAATCCACCGAGCCCCGAAGCACCCGGATTTCTTCGCTCTTGCAACTGTAGAGCAAACGTCAACCGCTCAGGACATGCCCTCGTGCCGCCAGAGCAAGTGTGTCAAGTCGGGGAAAGATCACACATCGGCGCCGCTCCGCCGACAAACACTACCCATACCCACTCAAACCGCGCCATTTCGTGCGGGTTTGCCCGCGCCACGTCAAGGCTTGCTCGTGGCGGCTCGACGGTGCAATGTGGCTCACGATCCTACGAAACGGCGTTTTCACCTGCGAGTGCGCCGGGAACCGGACCTCTCACCCGAAGGCAAACGGGAGTGGTCGGGTAAGCGAGAGGCGCCGGGAGTCGTGCGGCATGGCCGGCTGACGCCTGGTCGGATGACCTCCTACGGGCGCTTTCAGGCGAGCGTGACGAGGTAATCGCTGGGCACCCGAAACCTGCGTTCGCCGGCCTGGTTCAGCTCGGCGCTCACGGCGATGAGCTCATCGTCCAACGCCCCCACCGTCCGGTGGCCGTGAGCTTGTTGCGCACTTGCAGAAGCGGCCGTAAAGGTCGGCGGGGGCGATGCGAAGTCGGGCGGCGGAGGCATGTAGGGACCCATGATCGTCCAGAGCCGCCCGAGGTAGCCGTCGGCGGCCCAGGGCAGCTGGCGACTACGCCCGGATCGCCTAGCTGGTCACCGACGCCGGCGAGCGGATCGTCGCCCGCGCCGCTGTCAGCCCGGGAACGGAGGCGGCGGCTGTGTCCGCGATCTGGCTCACCCTCGCGCGCGCGAGTGAACTCCGGCGCGTCGGGCCAGGCCCGCGACCTCTTCCAGGAATGGTGGCGAGCCGACCTCCACGCGGGACCCCGGCACCGCCCCCGCGGGACCCGCATCCCGGCACCGCCCGCGCGGGACCCGCATCACACGCCCGCGCTGGCAGAGGGGGATGGTTGCTCTTGACCCCGCATATCGATGACAACAGCAACCACATGGGCCGGGCGCGGCGATGCCGCCCGGCTCGCCGCCACCGGGCACCCACTCGATGCCTCATCAGTTGACGGTCCGGTTGCCCAAAAAGCGGACCGTGCGGTCGGCCGATTGGTGACCGTGACTGGCACCGAGCCGCTACTGGGCAGGTGAGCGCTGTCGCCGGTGTAGCCGGCTGTGAATTCGCAGTGGCGACCCCCGCCGTGAAGGTCGCCTGACAGCTCGCGCTGCCGGCATCGAGCGATGTGAGCATGCACGGAGTCCCCGAGAAGCTCGCGTGTGGGCGGTTACTGGAGAAGTTCACGCTACCCGACGGCGGGCCCGCTGAGGAGTCGGCGTCGGTCACGGTGGCCGTGCAGGTCGTCGACTGACCGACCGCAACGCTCGAGGGGGACACAACTGACCGAGGTCGTCGTCGCCGCCACCGCCGCCGCTACTCGGCTCGTAGCGCCGACGCTGTCCGCGAATGCGCCGCCCACCCGGCCGGCAGCAGCGCGCCGACGAGCGCGATCACCAGGCCGGCTAGCACGAGCGCCGCAAGTTCCCCGGCGCCGTAAACGTTCTGGAGGCTGGCGGGGACGCCGAGGCCGGCGGCGCCGGCCATCGCCGGGATCACGTAGCGGTGCACGCCGATCCCGGCTGGGACCGCAAGCACGCCGGCGAGCAGCCCGGTGCCGGCCACCGAGCAGAGCACCATCGCCACCGTCTGGCGGGGCGCCATCCCGACCGCCTTGAACACGCCGAGGTCGTGGACGCGCTCGCGGGTGTGCAGCACGACGGTGTTGAGCACTCCCAACCCGGCGGTGATCGATAGGAGCAGCGTGAGCGTGCCGGCGAGCGCGATCGCGATCGCGGCGCCACCGCTCCGGTTGATCGAGAACCCGTAGCCCGGCCCGAGCCTCGCACCGAGCGCCTGGCCAAAGGCGGTGGGATTGGTGCCGGGTCGCAGCCCCACGTCGTATTGAGCGTTCAGGGGGTCCTGCGTGAGGCCCGGGTCGGCGGCGGTGAGCGTCCGCCAGTCGGTGAGCATGGTGAGGCCGTCGTGATCCTGGTCGAACACCTCGCCGACAATCCGGACGGGGATCGCGCGTTCGCCGACGCCGGTGATCGTCACCGTTTGGCCGACGCTGGCGTGGAGAGCGGTCAGCAAACGCTTGGGCACGACCGCCTGGTCCGGTCCGGTGTACCAGTGCCCGCCCGACATCGCGTAACCGAGCCAGCGAGCGTCGCCGAGGAACGCGGTCACCGCGACCGGCTGTAGCAGTCCGGAGACGCGGACGTACTGGCCATCCTCCTCGAGCACGTAGTGAGCGGTGCCGGAGAGCGAGCGCAGCGCCGCGGCGACCGCGCGCTGAGGCTGGACGGAGGCCTCTGCCCTCGGCCTGGTCGTTTGAGGGGGCCAGGAACGCCGTAGTAGACCTGCACCTGCTCGGTCCTGGTCAGGTCCAGATCAGCCGCGGCGCGTCTGAGCGTGGTAACCAGGCCGACCGCGAAGGTCACAGCGGTCACACCAAGCCCGACCGCCGCAAGGGTCGCGGCCATCCTTGCCGGGCGGGCGAACGGCGACGCGAGTCCGATGGTCACCGGCCGGGGCAGCGCCAGCCGGCCCAGCAGGCGGTGGGCCAGATAGCCGCGACCGGTGCGTGGAGCGCGACCAGTTGCCAGGGCCTGCGTCGCGCTCATCCGACCACCCCGGAGCGCGGGCAGGACCGCAGCCACCGCCACCAGAATGCACATGACGAGCGGCACGGCCACATTGACCCACAGAGGCACGCCGAGTCGTCCGACGCTGTAGACGTCGGCGGTCTTGCGCAGCAGCGGCACTGACAGCAGATTGCCGAGCGCCACACCGGCCAGGCAGCCCCCCAGGGCCGGTACGGTGACCTGACCGGTGTAGGCGGCGATGACCTGGCCCGGCGTGAAGCCGATGCTCTTGAGGATCCCGATCCGGTGGTAACCCGCGATCACGGCGCCGCTCACCACGTTGGTCACGATCAGCACTGACATCACGAGCCCGATGATCGCGAAGGCAACCACGAACGGTGCGTATACCGCGACCTGATTCTTTTGCGCGGACCGGACGCTCAGATAGGACTGTGTACCGGTCACCGCGCGGGGAGGCAGCGCCCTGGTCACGGTCGCGGTAGCCGCGCTGACCGCCCCGGAACTACCGGCGCTGCGGAAGCGATACAGGATCTCCGCCGTGGCCGGCGCGCCGAGCGAGCGCAGCGCCTGGATCTCGGGTGGGACGACCCAGCCGTCGGCCGACCGCGAGACCGATGTGGCGAGGCCGACCACGGTCAGTCGCGGCTTCCCCGGGGCGCTGGTCACGGTAACGGTGTCGCCGATCCCGACCCCGAAACCATCGGTGTTCGCCTCGAGTGCGATCTGGCCGGTTCGCTGCGGCCAGTGACCGGCCTCGAGTGTGATGTCGTCGACGGCCCCACCCGGCGCGGCCCGTCCGGCCAGCGTCAGCGGCGGCAGGACCGCCACTGGCGCGCCCGGAGATGAATCGGTCGCGGCCACGTTCGCCTCGGCGAACGGTCCCGCCGAAGCGCTCACGGGCGCGAGACGAGAGGTAGCGGCCAGCTGGGCGGGCGTCGCGCGTGAGGTGTCGATGGTCGCCACCAGGTGCGCGCCGTGCTGCGCTGCGAAGGCGTGATCGAACGTGGCGTGCGAGTCGACGACGAGAGTGAGGCCGAGCACCGAGGAGGCAGTGGAAACGACCAGCACCAGGGCGATCACCATCGTCTGGACGCCCCGCCGGCGACCGATCCCGCCACGCACAGCCCGAGCCACCGCACCCGGGCTCATCGCAGCACCCCGGCGGCCGGGGCCGTCGTGAGTGGATCAGCGATCCGACCGTCGACCAGGTGGACCGCGCGGTGGGTGTAGCGCGCCGCCAGCTCAGGATTGTGGGTGACTAGCACGAGCGTCTGTCCGGAACGGTTGAGATCGAGCAGCAGCTGACCGATCTCCTCCCCCGTGGCGGTGTCAAGCGCCCCGGTCGGCTCGTCGGCCAGCAGCATCACCGGGCTGTTGACCAGAGCACGGGCGATCGCCACCCGCTGGCGCTCTCCACCAGAGAGCCGGCCCGGGTAGGCGTCCCGGTGGCGCTCGATGTGCAGCGCGGCCAGCAATTCGATGACGCGCGCTCGTGCCTTCGACCGGGGCATCCCGGCCAGCTGCGCCGGCAGCAGGACGTTGTCGGCGACGGTCAGGTCGTCGAGCAGGTTGAAGAACTGGAAGATCATCCCGATCTGATGCCGGCGGCACCGGGCCATTCCGGTCTCCGTGAGCCGGTCGATGCGCTGGCCGGCCACCGTGATCGTGCCCTTCGTCGGCCGATCAAGGCCGGCGATCAGGTTCAGGAGGGTTGACTTCCCGCTGCCGGACGGGCCCATCACGGCCACCGCCTCACCCGTCGCGATCTCGAGCGTGAGCCCATCCACCGCTGGCTGTTCCGAGCCGTCGTAGCGCTTCGTCACGTCGTTCATCTGCAGTAGAGCGTCCATGGCGACAACGTACGCGGGACGGCTCTGCTTGTCGTCGGCATCCAGATGTAAATCCACGTACGGCATTTGGCGTATGCCGGGTCCGGATCATCCTTGGGAGGTACGTGAGTCCTCAGCGAGAGGGATGACGGGACGGGCGGGCCGGGCGATAATGCACTGGATGCCTCAGCACACGCCTACGACTGTGCGCCGGCGTCTGCGCCTGGCGTTCGAGTTTGCGGGGTCCGTCAAGCCGCGGTCGCTGCCTTCCCGGCGAGACCGGTACGTCGACGCGGCGCTGGCCGTGCTCATTGTCCTCGCGGCGAGCCTTACCGCCCACACCCGAGGAAACCCGGTCGGCTTGCTGATCGCGTGCGCGCTGCTCGCGGCTCGCCGGCGCTATCCGCTGGCGGCATGCGTTCTGCTGGTGATCGAGGTGCTCGCGACCAGGTACCGCGCGATGCCGATCGCGCCGCTCATCGTCGTCGTCGTGGGTTACTCGGCTGTCGCGCACAGCCGCTTCCGGGGGGCGGCGCTCGTGACCGTCCCCTGGCTGTGGGTAGCCGCAGGCACCCTGTTTTGGGGGACGACCGCGCTGCTGATCCTCGTGTCGCTGGCGCTGACCGTCACCGTCGGTTACGCCGTGCACGCCATCGGCGAACGCGACCGCGTGCTCGCCGAGCACGAGGCCGCCACCCGCCGCGCGCTCGAGCACGAACGGGCGCGGATCGCCAGCGAGCTCCACGACGTGGTGACGCACAGCGTGAGCGTGATGATCGTGCAGGCCGGCGCCGCACGGCAGGTGCTCGCAGAAGCACCCGGCGAGGCCCGGGCGGCGATGCTGGCTGTCGAGGCGAGCGGGCGCGCCGCGATGACCGAGCTCCGTCACCTCCTCGGACTGCTCAGCCCAACCGAGGTGCCGAGCGACAAAGTGGCTCGACTGGACGGCATAGCCCCCGCCGAACTCGAGCCCCAGCCCGGCGTGGCCCAGCTCCACGCCCTCGTCGACCGGTTGAGCGCGGCTGGGCTGCCGATCGACCTGCGCCTCGGCGCGCTGCCCGAGGGACTGTCGCCAGGACTCGACCTGGCCGTGTTCCGAGTGATCCAGGAAGCGCTCACGAACGTGCTCAAGCACGCCGGGAAGCCGTCCACGACCGTGAGCCTCACCCACGCCGACGGCCAGCTCGTGGCGGAGGTGACCGACACCGGCCGGCCGATCCCGGCGGTTGCGCCCACGGTCCCGGCCGGCGCCGGGCGCGGGCTGATCGGACTGCGCGAACGGATCGCGCTCTATGGCGGAGTGCTGGACGCCGGATCCACGAGCGCTGGCGGGTGGACCGTCCGCGCCCGCTTCCCGGTCGACGCGCCGGCGTTCGGCCGCGGCGGCGGCGCCCCGGGCGCCCGCGACGGGCTCCTCGCCGCGACTGGACGCCGGTGAGCGATCCGGCCACGCCACCCCGTGTCGTGGTCGCCGACGATCAAGCGCTCGTTCGCAGCGGCTTCCGGATGATCCTCGGCGCGGCGGGCATCCCCGTCGTCGCCCTGGCAGCCGACGGCGGGCAGGCTGTCTCGGCCGTGCTCGAGCATCGGCCAGACGTCGTGCTGATGGACATCCGGATGCCCGGGATGGACGGCCTGGAGGCCGCTCGGCGGATCCTCGCAGCGCCGGCCGGCGCCGGCTGCCGGATCATCATGCTCACCACCTTCGATCTCGACCAGTACGTATACGCGGCGCTGACGGCCGGCGCGAGCGGCTTCCTGCTCAAGGACGTCTCCCCCGAGCAGCTCGTCGACGCGGTGCGCACGGTCCGCGCGGGCGATGCCCTGCTGGCGCCCTCGATCACCCGCCGGCTGGTCGAGCGGTTCGCGTCGAGCGGGACCGCACCGCCCGCGGTGCACGGCGACCTGTCTGAGCTGACGCCACGGGAGCTCGAGGTCCTCCAGCTGCTCGCCAAGGGCCTGAGCAATGCCGAGCTCGCCGCGGAGCTGGTGCTGAGCGAGGCCACAGTGAAGACCCACGTGGCGCGGATCCTGCGCAAGCTCGGGCTGCGCGACCGGGTACAGGCCGTTGTCCTCGCCTACGAGACTGGGCTGGCCGCGGCTCACACGGGCACCGGGCACTGACGGCTCCCTCGCGAGCACGCGCTTGACGGCGTGTTGGGGTGGGTGCCGGCCAGGGCCGAGCCGACCATGGCCCTCAGCGTCGCTATTACGTGTGGCAGCGCCGGTCCTGACTGATACCTGAGCACTCGATGGTCTCCACCTGGCAAGCGCAGCGCCGCCATCCACGCATGAAGCGTGATGGCGTAGCTGACGCGGCCGATCGTGAAGTAGAAGATCAGGTGGCCGCCCCACTCGCCGCCAAACGGGAACACTGAGGCGAGCACGAGCTGGCCGTACTCGCCGTACCAGCGCACCCACCCCAGCGAAACAGCTCGAGTGCGCGTGGGGTCGAGCAGTGCATCACTCACGGGATACGCGTCCCGTGAGGACGCAACTGGCCATCCGAAGTTGGCCGGCGAAGCCAGCGAGGCGAAGATCTCGACGTGGACGTGCAGCGGTGGCGAGAGCAGCAGCGATTCCGCGGGAAGCGTGACCCACCTGCGCCCGTCCCAGCCGGTCGCTCGGTAAGGTCCCACTTGACCGGGCAGCGCCGCGGCAGCTTCAAAGCCCCAGTCCGCCTGGACACACCGACTGGTTGCCAGCCGCCGATAGTGACCGTTCAACAGCAGATCGTTCCCGTTGCGGTCATTGCAGAAGCCCAGCGGCTCGACGTGCCGATCGAGGCTCACGGGCACTCGCCGCGGGCATATGACACGCAGCAGCCTGTTCGCTCGGCAGACCGCCAGCACCGCCGGGGGCGTTGCCGTCATCGCCACGGGGCTGGCGGGCGGGATCCGCGCCGCCGGGCGATGAGCCGCAGACAGTTGGGGTGGAGGATGTCGCGCAACCGGCTGGGGTCGCTGTGACTCGTGCTTCGCCCCGGTACCACCACACGACACCAGCGCAAGCGACGCGAGACCGAACAGAAGGGCCGAATTCACAGCACGACCGGCAGCTATCGGCATCGAACGTCAGTGCAGAAGGTTGCTGCGCATCCAACAAGCACTACGCGAGAGCCGGCCCTACAGGTCCTCACGCGTCGCAGTTTCGCGGTATCCATCGACGTGCTCCGGACCGAACAATGGGACACCCATCAGCCGATCTTCTCCGCCAGCTCGACGATGATCCCCGCCGGGCCGCGCACGTAGCAGAGCCAGTAGCTGTTCTCGTAGTTCTCCAGCTCGCCGACCAGCTCGCCGCCATGCGCTCGCAGGCCGGCGAGCGATGCCTCGATGTCGTCGACGACGAACAGGATGTGGCGGATGCCCGGGGCGTTGGCCGGCGCCGGCGAGTGGTCGCCCTCGTATGAAGGCGAGAGGTACTTGGCCAGCTCGAGCTTGCCGTTGCCATCCGGCGTCCGCAGCATCACGATATCCGCCCGCACCCCCTCGAGCCCGTTTATGCGGTCCACCGAGCCGCCTTCGACGGACGCCTCACCCTCCAATTCCAGCCCGAGTGCGACGAAGAACGCGGTCGCCGCCACGAGATCGTCCACGACGATGCCGATGTGCTCCATGCGCCGGACGGTCATGAACGGCCTCCGGCCAGCTCCCGCTGCGCATACTCGTCGTGCCGGCGTACCCACAGGCCGGTCCGATCGTGCGGCGTTTCGGTGATCTCGTGCGGGTCCATGACCTTCCTCGCCTTGGAGTCGGTGAAGCTGCGGGTGGTGGTCGTCCTGGGATGCCGCTGTCCGGGCCGAGGACACTCAGCACGGCGCTTGAGCTGCACCTCAGCCTCTTATTGAATGGCCGCGACGTGCCATGCGCCGGCCCGGGTCCATGTCGCGATCGTCTGCTGGTAAGCGGCGCAGCCAGCGCTGCAGGAAGCAAGCTGGAGGTTGCCGAACGGGTCGGGCGGAAAGTCGCTGGGGGTAGTTGGCGTGGAGCTGTCGAGTACTGCGGTCCACCCGTTGCGGCCATCGAGCGCCTCGAGCGTCCACGCGCACGGCCGCCAAGCGTTGGTGCCGAAATCGATGCATTTCTCCTCGCCGTGCCAGACCGCGATCCCGGTTGGCGTCACCAGCAGGACCGGCGGCCCCGAACCGCAGAATGGTGAGCTGCAGTAGAGGTCTGACGGCCCGACCACACAGAGCGTCTCCATCGCGGTCGCATCCGTGCATGGTGCGACGTGGGCCTGGCGGATGGAACCCGTCAGGAGATTGCGGACATACACGTCGCCTTGGGGGTTATAGCCATAGCGCCCTTGAGATTGAGTCGTCTCGGTTGAGTACGCGACGTACCGACCCGCAAGCGTCAAAACGCCAAGGTCGATGATGACGCCCGGCTGTGCGCGTGCGAGGTCGCGGAACCGGCCGTTGCGCGTGAGTCGTGCGCAGTAGCGCCAGTCCCGGAGCGCCGAGTTCGCGGTGTACGGCGGCGAAATGATCGCGATGATTCGGAACTGACGGTCTTGCGCAACAAGGCGCGCATGCGCCGGCACGGCACAGCGCAGGCGGTGCCTATTCAGCGGGCGCGCCTCGGCGCTGGCCACGGCGGCACTCCCGATTAGCACGAGCATCATGACCAGCGACGAAGCCCGACGGAGTGAACCCATGTCCGAACAACGGCTCACGGTTGCGAGAGTTGCGCCTTGGGCCGCCCAGCAGCCCGCCGGCGATCCAAGACTCGCCCGGCCGCGAGCGCTGCCGCCCAGCGCTGCTCGTCAGTCGGGCGGCCTGCGGCGGGCGGCTCCGTTGCCGCCGATCTGCGAGACGTCGGTTGCCATGACCGGGGGAGTGTGGGTGGCCTATCGTTGGGCGCGATGACCGGTGCGTCGGATTCGGAGGCTCGAAGCTTTGCGGCTGCGTTCCGATCGTTCCTGGAGTGGGTGCACTCCGGGCAGGCGGGGGCATGGGAGCGCAATGAGGTCGCCGGGCTGGTCGCGGACTTTCTCGGTGAGGGAGCCTTGGATCACTCGGTCGTGGCGCGGTCGTTGGCGGCGTTTGAGCATGTGAATCTGCAGACCGCGATCGATGCGTGGTCGCGGGAGCCGGGCCGAGAGGTTGCAGTGCATGGCATCTCGATCCCGCCGCACCACGGGAACGTGACACTCCAGCAGCTGGTTACGGGGGAGGCGATGCCGCCGCTTCGGCTTTCGGCGCCGGCGTTGGTGGACCTTCCGAACGGTCCGGGGTCGACGTTGGCGTGCTTGCGGTTGGCGCTGCTGCTGGTGACCGATGCGGATGGCCGTTATGTCGTGATGGTGAGTGGCCCGGGGGAGCACGACCCGTCGCTCGGCGTCGAGATCGCGGGGCTTTCTGTCGAGGCAGCGCAGCGTGTTCACGCGCGACTCGGGGAGCTGCGCAGCCGGCTGAACGTGTACCGCGGCCACGTGCTTGAGGTCGGACTGTCTCCGATGGGCGGGGTCGCGCTTGAGTTCGGCGACGTACCTTTCACCGCGCGCGATGAGGTCGTCCTGCCTGAGGCGGTGCTGGGACGGGTGGAGCGTCACGCGCTCGGGGTCGCGGCGCACCGCGGGGCGTTGCTGGCGGCCGGCCAGCACCTAAAGCGTGGCCTGCTGCTCTACGGGCCGCCGGGAACCGGAAAGACTCACACGACCCGCTATCTGATCGGTCAGTTGACTGGGTACACGCGTTTCGTGCTGACGGGGCGAGCGCTTCACGCGATTGGGTCGGTCAGCGAGCTCGCGCGGGAGCTCGAGCCTGCGGCGATGGTGATCGAGGATGTCGATCTCGTCGCCGAGGACCGGAGCTTTGGGCCTGGGTCGAGCCCGGTCCTGTTCGAACTGCTGGACGCTATGGATGGCGCCGCCGCGGACGCGGATCTCCTGTTCGTCCTCACAACGAACCGGGCTGACCTGCTCGAGCCCGCTCTTGCGGCGCGTCCGGGCCGGGTCGACGTGGCGATCGACATCGACCTGCCCGACGCAGACGCCCGCCAGCGGCTGCTCGCGCTCTACGGCCGCTCTGTTCCGCTCCGCCTGACTGACGCCGAGACGGCGGAGATCGTGGAGCGGACGGAGGGCGTCACCGCGTCTTTCATCAAGGAGCTGCTGCGCCGCGCGGTGCTCGAGTGCCTGCACGATGACCCCTCGGCAGGGACTGTCACCGCCGTGCACACCTCCCGAGCACTCGACGATCTGCTCGACAGCGGCCAGCAGCTCACACGCAGCCTGCTCGGCGTCGGCAACGACCCCGAGAGCCTCCCGCCGGGCGGGGGGGTCGGACCGCTCCCTCCGCCGCGAGGCCGAGCGCGCGGCGGCTACGCGATGACGCGGATCGGATTTCAACGCTTCGACCGGTAGGCGGAAGCGGGGCTGCCGAGAACGGGAGCGGTGCATGATGGGCAAGCGCGGACGGGCAAGCTGTGTCATATGTCACTCGCAGGCCTAATGACCGGCGGGTACGGTTTTCCTGGTTCTCCGATAAGAGAGTCGTGAGACGGCTCTAGCTTCGGGCCGGTTCGCAGTGGGTCGATGACTAGACAAGACCAGCTAATTACCGGCGTACCGGGGCGCTTCGTTGTCGGCCGTTCGCCGGACAGATGTGACGGAGGGGCATGATGGTCATTTTGAATGTCATTCTGATGGCGCTGATCAGCGCCGCGATCGCTGGATTCTTGGCGTCGAGCATTTCTACGCAGTACCGCGATTATGGCTGCGGCGCGCTTCGCATCCGCCGTCGTGTGCGGATCAGCGTGAGGCTCGTAGGACCGGAGCAGACCCAACTCGCGGCCCCGGTCTACGAGCGCTGACCAGATCAAGTTGAGGCGGCAGCCGACGAGCACCCGGGCAGCGCCTGGTCGCCGAGAACTCGGCCATGGACCAAATCGCTAACGAGAAGGCGTCGACTGGCGGTGCGACCAGAAGCGCCTGAGGTCGGCGAACCTGCGCACCCCGCGGGTCCCTCCTCGTAAGACAGCGAGCGTCGAGTTTCATGGGGAGCCGGTGGGTCGGCTGGGCGTACGTCAGGGCTTATCGCTCGTGGGCGTGGTCCTCTTGGATGGTGTTGCCGCCGTCGACGACGAGCGACTGCCCGGTGATGTATGCGGCCTCGGGGCGGGCGAGGAAGGCGACGGCGGCCGCGATCTCATCCGGACGGCCGGGGCGACCGATCGGCGTGAAGTCTCCGCTGCGGCGCTCGGTCCACAACAGCCAATCACTATCCAAACATACACTACATTATTAACAATAATCACTTACTAACCAAACTCAACAACAAAACTACAAATAAAACCATCAAAACCTACCTTAACTACCTCATACACACTCTATCCTAAGTAGAAACACTACCAGCGCCCTGGGCTATGATCCGGCCCCAGCGTTGCGCGATGAGGTTACCGACGACCTCCCGAGTGACGTTGAACGCGGTCGTCAGCGTCATGGCGATCTGCCGGTCCCACAGCTCGGGCGCGAGCTCGTGAAACAGTGGGCTCGCGTCTTCCGTCCCGGTCTGCGTCATCCCGGCGTTATTGACGAACACTTGCACCGCGCCGAAGCGGGCTTGGATCTCTGCGATGAGCGATCGCACCCCGGCGCGATCGGTGAGGTCACGTACCCAGCCGGCGGCCTCAGCGCCGTCAGCGGCGAGCTGCGCCGCCCGCCGTGAATGCGTTCGGTCGTCGACGTGATCGCCACGCGCGCTCCGTCTCGGGCCAGGGCCTGGGCCACCGCGAAACCGATCCCACTGGCGCTGCCCGCGCCGGTGACGAGCGCGACGCGTCCGCGGAGAGGCAGCGAGCTCATGAGGGCGCTCAGCCTACCCAGCTGTCTACAAGCCCAGCGAGGCAAGCTCGCCGGCCCGCACTGACATCTGCTGTCGACTGACCCAACGATCGCGTGCGCCTCGGAGTCGGCGCGCCACTCACGAGTCCTACAGCGACGTCAGCATCGTCCGACGTCGCAACGCCGCGCTATCGGGTCGCGACGATAGGGATCGCGAGAGGACGGTCCTGGCGCGCGACTCTCTGGTCGCCAAGGCGATCGTCCATTCCCGGTGGGGCACACCGCGAATGCGATCGCCGCGCTCTGGATGTTGCGGCTAGTGGAGCGGGTCAGTAGTCGCTTTTGAAGGCGAAGTAGGAACCGCGAATGGTTCCGGCCAGCTTTGACTTCTGCCTTGCGAACTTGAACCGCGGGGCGAGCTCCGCGGGGACTTCCATCCCCTCGGAGAGCTTGAACCCGACCGCCCGCTTCCCGGCGGCGTCGATGGTGTACATCACGTTGATCGACAGACCGCTCTCGTAGAAGACATAGGCGATTCGGATGTTCTCGACCTGAAAGGCCGTAGCCTCGAGCGGCCGAGAGGAGATGACGATGTCGCGTTCTTCCTTGAGGATCCGGTGCACCCAGTCGATGGTCGTCTTGGCGTCGCTCGCAGGCTCCACCGTGAAGACGTGGTCGTACTTGTTCTTGAAGTAGCGGGCCTCGTGCGCCCGCAGACCAGCGAGCTTGGCCGCGACCGGCGAGGACTCCAGGCCGACTGTCGAGACATCGTTGAAATCCACGGCGTAGGGCATGACGCACTCTCCTTTCATCTTGGTTGCATGTTGTCGGTCTACCGGCCATGACCCAAACCCAGGCCATGATGAGACATGGATCAGCTGAGCTGCACGTGGAGGGAGCTAGCGCGCCCCACTCATCGGTCCTGGGTCAGTTCGAGCGGCGTTGATCTCGCGCTGGTGATGGTGGCCATCAGGAGGTCCGTTACCGATATCGGGCGCGGACTTCGCGACGGTCGCCTCCCACGCGAATCCGTCCGGGTCGGTGAAGGGCCCGGCATCGCTGCCGATCACGAGCCGGTGCGATCCGGTGCCGTCGGCCGAGACGCCGGCGTCCTTGGCCAGGGCACGGCGCTTGTAAATGCCCAGCCTGATGTGCTTTGACGGCGCGGCGAACTCGGCGTAGACGCGGGCAAAGCTCTTTGCCACCGCCTGGCCGCGCTCGACGTAGAACCGCTTGCTCGCGGCAAAATCCCCGACGCCCAACAGGAGCGCGATCTGGTCGATCTCGCGCGTGGCCGGACCAGTGTTCTGCTTCGCGGAGGTCGCGACCTTCCAGATCGTCCCATCCGGCGCCTGTAGCACGCCTGAGTACCCGCCCCAGAACTGCTTCTGCGCCGGCTTCAGCGACGTAGCGCCGGCATCGAGGGCGGCGCGGACGAGAGCGTCGACCGTTGCGGGCTGGGACACCAGAAGCGACAGCGTGAACCCACGAAAGCCGGCGGTCGGCGCCTCGCGGGCCCGCAGGCGCACCTGAGGACCCAACCCGAAAGCGGCGATGTAGAACCGCTCGGCAGCCGTGGGGTCATCCACTTCCAGGGTGACGTAATCGATGGCGGTCATGCCACTCATGCTCACTCCCAAGATCGGGGTCACAGCGACCCGGTTTGTACGCTCGGAGCTAAGACAAACCGCGACCAGCGAAATCGACAAGCGGCGCCAAATCAATGCCGGCGGCGTCGTAGCGCTTGGAGCTCGGAATGCCATTCGCGCCGCGTTCGGACTATCAGCGACCCCTCAAATAACGCGACGACCGAGCGCGCCGTCCCGCGATCGCTTTGCCCAGCGCAGCGCTGTGCAGCGCACGATCCCTCATAGGACATCCTCTGGTTGCCTCGACCGCCGCCGGGAGAGGGCCGCGATTCCTTGCCCTTTCGTGGAGGGCCTGCCAAAGACCATCGCCGGTGGGCGCGCCTCTCCGGAGCTTGCGCTCGTGGGCTGAGATCGCGGCCCAGCTTCGACTAATAGCTCGGCCTCGGAGCGCACGTTTCCGCACAAGGCCCTATGTCACTGTGAACACCGACTTCACCACCGCAGCGCTCGACGAGCCGGTGAATGTAACGCTCCCCTTGCCGGCCGCCGCTCCGTAGTCAAGGAACAAGCTCGCTGATACAAACATCAACAACAACAGCCAAGACGTGTCGTCCAAACCGGGGCGGTCCACACCACTCTCCTTCATCCGCTGCCGAGACTGGTGCATCGGGCTAGTCAGACCAGCAGCCGCGAGATACGCGTCCAAGAGCAAAGCGGGTCTCAGTGGCGCCGCCAGTAGCACACCGGAGATTCGCCATGGGCGCGCACTGCGGACGCGCCCGTCCGATCGTCGATGCGCTGATTGAAGGCCGGACCGCTGCGAGCCCCGAGGCGGTCACCCCAGCGTCGATGTCGCTACTGGTGCTAGAGGCGCGTGATGCAGCGACGCAGCAAGCACCGACGCCGTCGCCCGGCTTGGCGCACGCGGCGACGAGCGCGACTCGCGTGCGGCGGCGGCACGCCAATGATCACCTGGCAGCAATTGGGCCACGTGCCGTGCGGGGCGTCCCGCCGCTCGGCCGGGATGTGCTCGGGACGGACGCGCCTTGCGTCACGATCCTTGCCACTTGACGCGCCTGACGGCAGGCTCACGGGACAGCTCACATGATCACGCTTGAGGAAGGTCGATGGCCGTTGAGAGCGTTAGGGTGGCGGGGCACGCCACAGCTGCGTGCCCTTCAGCACGTATAGCGAGCCGGCGGTGAGTAGGACCTGATCAACCTTGCCGCGACTGGTACGGATCCGTCCGAGCTTGTTCGGGATCGCGATCGTGAACCGGTGGAGGCTGGGGAGCCTGATCCCGGCGAGTCGGTGGGGGCCGCTCGGCCAGACGACCGTGTGACGGTTGGCCGGGGCAATCTCCGCGGGTCCAGGGACGGGCTCGGAGCCATGGCTGCTGTCCAGCCATCTGTGCAGGTGTGTTCCGCACCGCTCGAGGTATCGATGCGGAAACGGCAGTCCCGTCGAGCGGCTAATCGTGGAGGACTCTGCGACGACAAAGTCCCCGTAGAACTCGAGCGTGCCGGGTGTCGGTACCTGGGTGTACGCGGACAAGGTTGGGATCTGCAGCGGCGGGCAGAGCGGATGAGTCAGCATTGGCGAGCTGAGGTCCACGTATGAGTTGCTGCCTGGATGCCACGCTGCGGTTCCGAACCCTCCGTCGGTCTCGATGAGCTGGCCGGTCTGAATGTTCTGGAAGCTGTAGCTGAACAGCAGGGCGCACTTGGCGGGGTCAAAGCAACCCGACGCTGGTACGACGTTCAAGTACTCAATCCAGTCCGCGCCGATGGCCATCTCGCTGCTGTCGGGTCCAGGCGGAGTGATCGTTGTCCATGCCCCAGTCGCGAGACGGTACAGCGCGAGCTGCGGTGCAGCCCCCGAACACGTGAACACCAACCACGGACCTCCGAGGTCGCTCGGCGCGCATCCCGACCTGGAGACCAGGCTGCGTCTGCCGGTCCGGGCGTCCAGCACAGTGCCACCCGTGTCTGCACCCGGCGGGGTTTCTTCAAAGAACACGTAGCGGCGGTCGGCCATGATCGAGCTCGCAGTGCCCGAGCGGTGAAACACGGGACGCAGCGGCCGAGCGTGCCGCGCGTGGCTGGACCCCAGCTTCGCGCCTGCGGTCTGCGAGATCCCGACATAGGCGCCCACCAGCGCTGCCATCAGGACCCCCACGCGGACCAGCCCGAAAATCTCCGCGCCCGTCGCATCCCACGTACAGCTCAACAACCGCAGCCACCGCCGATCGCGACCGGAGCGCACGACAACACGGCCCACCGAACGCACCCACCTTCTTAGCCCACGTCTCCTGACCAGCCCCCATGCTCCGCCGACATGACCGCACATGATGAAAAGAACGTGAGATCGCGTCTGAAGTTGCCCCACAGCATGGCCGCAGCCTCCGGACGTGCCGAGGCTGCGCCGGCGGCCGCGCGTAAGGATGGGCTTGCGCTAGCAGCAGAAGCAGCCCCGCGTCCGGGGCTTTCCGAATGGGCCGTGGAGGACTCGAACCTCCAACCTTGGGATTAAGAGTCCCCTGCTCTACCAGTTGAGCTAACGGCCCTTACGGCGGGCGATGTTAGCTGGCCCGGTAGGACCGGAGACGGTCAGCAGCTCTGGGCGACCGTGGGGTCGGTCTTGGCCTGCTTGAGCTGGAGCTTCAGCGTCGCGGCCGTGGCCTTGGGGACGAGCGACAGGGCCTTGGCCGCCGCCAGATCGCCCTTGCGGGTCTGCTTGGCGGCGTAGGCGGCGGCGGCGAGGCATTCGTAGCCCTTGGCGGCCGTGGGGTTGGCGAGCGTCTGGAGATCCCAGGCCTGAGCCTGCTGGGAGTACTGGCCGAGCTGGCCGTAGCCGCGGGCGGCGAGGATGGCGACGTTGGGATCCGGGTTCTTGGTGAGCGTGAGGTAGTGCTGCCAGGCCTGGGTCATCAGCGTGAGCTCGTTCTTGCCCGCGGCGGTGAAGGTGCCGGTCGCCGTGTTGTAGTTGTTGCCCTGGCCGGCGGAGCTCCAGCGGGCGGTGACCAGCGTCACCCCAGACCGCGGCGTCGGTGGGGTGGAGCTTGGTCTGCCTGACGGCGGCCTTCTCCTGCGCGGAGATCTGCGAGGACTGGGCACCGCTGCCGCCACCGCCGGTGAAGGCGTTGAGGAGTGCCGCCGAAGCCGTTGCCGGCGCCGACGCCGAACAGGACGAGGCCGCCGCCCATCAGCAGGGCGAGGCCGAGGTAGACGGTCTGGACGGTGCGGCGGCGGCCGCGGCTGCGGAGATCGAAGAGCATGTGTGTAACTAGGTGGGATCGAGGCTGTCGTCCATGGCGTCCATCGCCGCCATCTCCGCACGCGCGCGGGCGGCGGCGCGGCGGTCGGCGATCTTCAGCAGGACGATACTGGCCAGGAAGAGGATGACGAGGGGAGCGTCTCGAGGGCCGGTCGTGACCGGATCTGCCCCCGGCATCGCCGCCGCGATCACGGCGATGATGACCGTAGCGTAGCGCCAGTTTCCGGTCAGGGTGCTGGCGTTGATCGCGCCGATGCGCTGGAGCGCGAGCAGCGCGAGCGGCATCTGGAACGCGACGCCGATCCCGAGCATCGTGAGGATCTCGAACGTGTAGTAGGTCTTCGCCTGGACGAGGATGTCGAAATTGCCGCTGTTGTAGCCCTGGAGGAAGTGGACGGCCGGCGGCAGCACGAACCAGTAGGCGAACGCCGCGCCGACGACGAACAGGAGCGGCGCGGCCGCCATCACCGGTATCGCCACGCGGCGCTCGTCGGGGTTGAGCGCCGGGATCACGAACGCGTACAGCTCGTAGAGCAGCACCGGCAGCGCGATCAGCAGCGCGAAGTACGCCGACACGGTCAGCGTGGTCGTGAACGGCTCGCCGATCCCGATCGTGATCGGGAGCTGCTTGGGCGTCGACTGGGGCAGCGACTTCGACGCGGCCGCGGCGTGGGCGGCGGCGTCGGCGAAGTAGCGACGGTCGCTGCGCGGACTGGCGCGAGGACTGCGACAGCTCGCGCAGGTCGGTGCTGAGCGCGGCGATCTGCTTGGCGGCGTTGACCGAGTCCCGGGTGAGCCCGGAGATGTGGTTGGCGCTGTTCTTCTGGGTCGTCGGCAGCGCGCGGTTGAGCACGCTTGAGCAGCGCGTGGTTCTGCCAGAAGCAGATGCCGAACGCGACGCCGAGCGCGATCGTGCAGACGATCAGGCGCGTGCGGAGCTCGTCGAGGTGGTCGACGATGCTCAGCCGATCGTCGTGCCCGATGGGCCGAAGCCGCTTCGGCACGCTAGTGGGTTCCCAGAGGCCCACCTCTCCGAGCGCTACGAGCGACGCTCGGGCCCGACCTCGGCCGATGCTTCTCGGCCGGTGCGCTGGTCGTCGGCTCGGACGCGCTCAGGGCCGGGCGTCCGAAGGCGTCCTCGTCCTTGGAATCGCCGGTGATCGAGTCCTTGAACTCACGCAGGCCCTGGCCCAGCTGCTTGCCCAAACCGGGGAGCCGCTTGGGTCCGAAGATCAGCAGGACGATCAGCAGCACGACGATCAGATCGGTGGTGGGGTTACGGAACATTCTGCTCGCCTCCGGATGGGGTAGCGCAAGGGTAGCGATACAAGTCCGGTATGCGTTGAGGCGCCTCAAGCCCGCGTGCCGGCCCGCCGATGCATGGCTCATCCAGGAGGAGCCATGAACCAGAACCCCAACGAACACTCCATCCGCCGCATCGTCCTCCCCAGCGGGAAGTCGATCGAGGTCGTCCGCTTCCACGACGGGGCCCGGCGCCCACGGGGCCTGCACATCTGCCCCGAGTGCAGCTCGGAGCTCGTGCAGCCGCTCGCCTGGAGCGAGGTGGAGGAAGACCGTTGGGAGATCGCGCTGGAGTGCCCGAACTGCTGGTGGCAGACCGACGGCGTGTACGACCGCCAGCAGATCCACGCGTTCGAGGAGCAGCTCGACGGGGGGCTCACCGACATGCTGGGCGACCTCAAGCGCCTCGCCCACGCGAACATGGCCGACCAGATCGACCGGTTCGTCTGCGCACTCGACGCGAACCTCATCCTCCCCGAGGACTTCTAGCCCGCCGGACGCGTGAGCTAGTGGGTCTTCCCGATTCTGGAAGGCCCACTAGGCGTAGCGGTCGACGACCCCGTCGGCCACGAGCGCCAGCGCCGACCGGTGCGCGGGCGCCAGCGCCGGCAGCAGCTCCTTCGCCCCGCGCACCATCTCGAGCGCTCGCCGTCTCGACTCGTGCAGCGCGCCCGTCGCGGCGATGCGATCGCACACCGCGGCCGCATCCGCTGCCGTGCTGACCGCGCTAGGGCCGAGCTCGCCGAGTGCCGGATCGCGCTCGATCGCGACGATCAGCGGAAGGTTGACCGTCCCGTCGAGCAGGTCGGTCCCGCGCGGCTTGCCGGTCCGCTCGGGCGGTCCGGACACGTCGAGGACGTCGTCGAGGATCTGGAACGCGACCCCGATCTGCTCGCCGAAGCGACCGAGCAGCCCGATGTCGCTCGCGCCCTGAAGCGCGCCGAGCTCGCACGCGGCGCGGAACAGGACGCCGGTCTTCAGCCGGCAGCGAGCGAGGTAGCGCTCGACCGAGACATCGGTCCGCCAGGCGTCGGCGCGCTGCATCAGCTCCCCCGCCGCCAGCTCGGAGCTGGCGCGCGACAGGATCCGGACCGCCTCGGCGGAGCCGCCCCCCGCCAGCCATGAGAACGCCCGCGAGAACAGCAGATCGCCGGTGGCGGTGGCGAGCCCTCGCCCGCCGGCGGCGACGACCGTCGGGCGGCCGCGGCGCAGGGCCGAGCCGTCGAGCACGTCGTCGTGGACGAGGGTCGCGGCGTGGACGAGCTCGATCGCCACCGCCGCGCGGACGAGGCCCTCGGTCTCCGGCGGCGGGACGCCCGCCGCGAGCAGCACGAGCAGCGGCCGCAGGCGCTTGCCGCCGGCGGCGATCGTGTCGCCGGCGTAGCGGGCGAGCAGTGGGCCGTGGCCGGAGGCGAGCTCCTCCATCCGGGCTTCGATCCGCTCCATCAGCCGCGGCACGGCCGGCCCCGCCGGCGCTGACGACGGCCTCGACCGCGCTCACGGCGCCACCGTCCCCACGTGCATCGCGATGATCCCGCCGGCGGTCAGCACGTACCGGATCGAGCGCAGGCCGCTCTGCGCCATCAGCGCCGCGAGCTCATCGGGCCCTGGGAACCGCCGGACCGAGGACGGCAGGTAGTTGTAAGCGTCTGCATCGCCCGCCACGCGGCCGAGCGCCGGCACGACCCGGTCGAACCACAGCCCGAAGAACGTGGACAGCGGCGGCGTACGGGGCGTCGTGATCTCGAGCACGACGACGCGGCCGCCGGGGCGCACGACGCGGGCCATCTCGCGCAACCCGCTGCCCAGATCGGAGAAGTTGCGGGCGCCGAACCCGACCGTCGCGGCGTCGAACTCGCCGTCGGCGTATGGCAGGGCCAGCGCGTTGCCGACCTCGAACCGGACCGCGGCGCCGGCACCGGCACCGGCGCGCAGAGCCTTCGCCCGCGCCAGCTCCAGCATCCGCTCCGAGAAGTCGCACCCGACGACCTCGCCCCCCGGCGCGACCCGCCGGGCCAGCTCGAACGCCAGGTCGCCCGTTCCGCACGCCACGTCGAGCGCGCGGCTGCCAGGCGACAGTCCCGCCAGGTCGGCAGCCCGCCGGCGCCACTGGTGATGCAGGCCGGCGGTCATCACCGTGTTCATCCGGTCGTAGAACCCCGAGATCCGGTCGAACATCGCCCGGACCTGCGTCTCTTCGAGCGTGCCCGCGGACGCGGGATGAGGCTCGTGCGCGCCCTCTCACGGCAGCCTTCGGGAGCTACTGGAGCTCGGAGAGGAAGCCGACCAGGTTCTTGAACTTCGTCGGGCTGGTCGTCGCGAGGCTCTTGAACGACGGCATCGGGGCCGTCGGATTGCGCAGCGTCGATGCGATTGCCGCCGGCTTGAGCTTCGAGCCGATGTCCGTGAGCGGCGGCCCGGGACCGTTGTTCCCGTTGGCGCCGATCACGTGACACGCGAGGCAGCCCGACTGCCCGACCACCAGCTCCCCGGCCCGGAACGTCGCCGCCTCCTGGGGCGACAACGAGGCCGGCGGGGCCATGTCGACGGAGTTCGGGGAGCCGGTGTCGGCGCCCGAGTAGGTGAGGAACGCGATCGCGGCGATCGTGGCGATGCCCGCGGCCAGCGCCACCGGACGGCGCTCGATCCGGCGCTCCGGGCTGCGGTCGTAGAACGGCAGCAGGAACAGCAGGATCATGCAGATCGTCGGCACCCCGATCGTGGCCATCGGGGTGAACTTCGGCACGTTCTTCATCACGCGCAGCACTTCGAAGAGGAAGAAGAAGTACCAGTCCGGCCGCGGCACGTAGGTGGTCGTGGTCGGGTCGACCTTCGGCCCCATCTCAGCCCCGAACATCAGGGCCAGGAAGATGATCACGCCCATCGTGATCGCGGCCATGATCGCGTCCTTGGCGACCGCGTACGGGAAGAACGGCTTGCCCTGGTTCTTCAGGATCGAGTAGTCGCGGAGGTAGGCCTCCTTCTGCGCCTGGTTCATGCCGGGCTCACACTTCCGCCCGGGCGCGGAGCTCGGGCTCCTCGGCCTTGAGCCACGGCGGCGAGGAAATCCCGAGCTTCGTGACGAGGAACAGGTGGGCGCCGATCAGGACGGCGATCAACCCCGGTATCAGCATCATGTGGATCGCGTAGAACCGGGATAGCGTGGTCGCCCCGAACTCGGGCCCGGCGCGGAGGAAGTCCGACAGGTACGGGCCGATGAACGGGCCGGTGCCGTTGATGTTGACGCCGACGATCGTCGCCCAGTAGGAGCGCTGGTCGAACGGCAGCAGGTAGCCGGTGAAGCCCATCGCGAGGGTGAGGATCAGCAACACGACGCCGATCACCCAGGTGAGCTCGCGCGGGTACTTGTAGGCGCCGAAGAAGAACACCCGGGCCATGTGCAGGAAGATGAGGATGATCATCACCGAGGCGCCCCACTTGTGCATGGCGCGCACGAACTGGCCGAGGAACGCGTCGTCGGTGATGTAGCGGATCGAATCGTAGGCGCCGCCCGTGGCGTCGGGGCGGTAGTACATCGCCAGGAAGATGCCCGTCACTGCCTGCGACGAGGAACGCGAACATCGTCGCCGACCCGAGCGTGTAGGCCCAGTTGATCCCTTTCGGGACCTTGCGGAACAGCATCCAGCGCAGGCCGCCGGAGATCGACATGCGCTCGTCGATCCAGTCGACGACGGTGATCCCGGCCTCGACCGGCGAGGCCTTCGGCTGCTCCTCGCCGGGCCGCCTCGGCTTCGGCTGCAGGACCTTCGGAAGGGGTGGGGCGGGCAGGCGGGGCATCGAGCTCTTGGGGAGGATCGAGGTGGAGAAGCGCTTCGGATACAGGAACTGCCCGATCCCGTCGATCGGCTCGCCCGGGTCCCGCGGCGAGAACCGCTGCAGCTCGGAGTTCACCGAATAGCGCGGGCCGAGCTCCACGAGCCCGTTGTTGAGCCGGGTGTAGAAGCGATCGAGTGGCCGCACCGGCGGTCCGCCCGCGACCATGCCGCGAAAGTCGTAGACGCCGCCGTGGCACGGGCAGATGAAGCGCTGCGCGGCCGACACGTAGCGGACCGGGCAGCCCAGGTGCATGCACCGGGACGACAGCGCAATCCACTGGTTGTACTGGTCGGAGTGTTCCGTATCGATCTTCGGGTTGCGCGTGCGCACGTACGCGATCGACTTGCCGGCCTCGCCGATGCCCTGCACGAGCGTGACCACCTTGATGACGTAGTTCGTCTGGGTGAAGTCGCCGGGCGTCCCGATCGGCTGCCAGTCGAACGGCTCGCGGCTGAACAGCGGGCCGAGCGCGAAGCCGAGGGCCGGAAGCGTGAAGGCGGCCGCGGTGATTCCGCCGGCTGTGTGCACGGTGGCGCCCATGAAGCGCCGACGGGTGACGGTCTCGCCGTCGAAGGCGCCCGGCATTCCCGCGGTCGATCGTGTACTTGCTCTTGGCTGCTTTGTGTCTATCTGGCACGAGCTGCTCTCTGCGGCGGCCGTCTCATTGAACGCCGATTTAAGGTTACCGTCAACAAAGCGACGAGCGTCACGAGGCTCGGACCGACCGGCGCGCAGAGGCGGCGGCCAGGAGGGCGTCGGAGGCCCGGGCGTCGCCGCTGCGAGCCAGGTCCTTTGCCCGTTCGTGCTCGGGGCTCGAGCCCCACCCGATCGCGGTGGCGCCGGCCGTCCAGGCGGCGTCGGCCAGCTCGGGGTCGGGAGGCCGCGTGGGCCTGGGCGACGAGCGAGATCACGTCGGCCAGCTCGGAGATCGCGGCGATGTCGCCGAGCGAGGCGAGCCGTGCGAGACCGAGCGCGTAGAGCTGGTCGCCGAGCAGCAGGGCGAGGTCGGCATCGGCGGTGCCCACCACCGACGCCTCCCCGTAGTGCAGTCGCGAGCCCTCGAGGATCATCTCCACGAGCAGCTCGTACTCGCGCTCGAGCCCCGCGGCGCGGGGCCCGGCGGCGGCGAGCTGGGCCGGCCCGGGCTCGTCGGAGCCCGGTGGCCGGACCGCGCCGTCGAGCGCATCGGCGAGCGTTCCGCCCTCGGCCAGCAGTGCCTCGCGCAGTGCGACGGCGCCGTCGGCGGCGGTCCTCACCCCGGGGCTCATCGGAGGCCTGCCAGCGCCTGCCGGGCGGCCTCGACCGTCTGCTCGACGTCCGCGTCGGTATGGGCCAGCGAGGGGAACCAGGCCTCGAACTGCGACGGCGGCGGGTAGATCCGATGGATCGCCAGCAGGTCGCGGCAGAACGCGCCGTACGCGTCGAGGTCGCAGGCGGCCGCGGCCGCGTAGTCGCCGATCGCGTCCGCAGAGGTGAAGAACGGGGTCACGAGGCCCGGGACCGACTGCACGCGCAGTGGGACCCCGGCGGCCTCGGCCGCGCCGGCGAGCCCGTCCGCCAGCGCCCGAGTCGTCCGGCCGAGCCGCTCGTAGGCGCCCTCGTCGAGCAGCTCGAGCGTGGCCAACGCGGCCGCGACGGCCAGCGGGTTGCCCGACAGCGTCCCGGCCTGGTACACGTCGCCGGCCGGGGCGATCAGCTCCATCAGCTCCCGCGACCCGCCGTACGCCGCCGCCGGCAGGCCGCCGCCGACGACCTTGCCGAGGATCGTGAGGTCGGGCAGCACGCCGTACAGCTCCTGGGCGCCACCGCGGGCGACCCGGAAGCCGGTGATCACCTCGTCGAACACGAGCAGCGCCCCGGTGGCGGTGGCCCGCTCACGGAGCAGCTCGAGGAAGCCGTCGGCGGGCGGGACGACGCCCATGTTGGCCGGGATCGGCTCAGCCAGGATCGCGGCGAGCTCGTGGCGCTCGGTGGCCTCGGCGAGAGCGGCCGGGTCGTTCCAGGGGACGATCACCGTCGCCTCGGCCGCCGACCCCAGGACCCCCGGACTGGCCGGGATCCCCTGGGTGGCGAGGCCCGAGCCCGCCTGGGCGAGCAGGCCGTCGACGTGGCCGTGGTAGGCGCCGGCGAACTTGAGCACTCGCTCGCGGCCGGTCGCCGCCCGGGCGAGGCGGATCGCGCTCATCGTCGCCTCGGTGCCCGACGAGGTCATCCGCAGCATCTCGACCGATGGGATCCGATCTGCCACCGCCTCAGCGAGCACGACCTCGCCCTCCGTCGGGGCGCCGAACGAGGTCCCGCGTGCGGCCGCCTCGGTGACGGCCTCAACCACCGCCGGGTGGGCATGGCCGGCGATCAGCGGGCCCCAGCTGCTCACCCAGTCGATGTACGACAGGCCGTCGGCGTCGGTGATCCGCGAGCCGGCGCCCGAGGCGACGAACACGGGGTCGCGCCCGATCGAGCGCATCGCCCGCACCGGTGAGTTGACGCCGCCGGGCAGGACCCGGACCGCTCGGTCGAACAGCTGCGCCGAGCGGATGGCGTTCAGCCGGACGGGGCTCACACCCCGGCGTGCTCGCGTTCCCAGATCCGGTGCTCGTCGGTGAAGTAGAGCAGCCGGATCTTCTTGAACTCGGTCGAGGAATACAGGGTCGAGCGCTCGGTGACGCCGGTGTCGGCGGCGATCGAGTCGAGGATCGCGTCGCACTCCTCCTTCGAGCGCCCATGGGCCATCGTGAAGATCGAGTACGGCCAGTCGGCGTACGTCGGGCGCTGGTAGCAGTGCGAAATCCCGCGGTAGGCGGCCATCCGCGGGCCGATCTCCATGATCTGCTCATCGGGGACCTTCCACACGCCCATGCCGTTCGCGCTGAAGCCCGCCCGGCGGTGGAACAGGATCGCCGCCACCCGGCGCAGCAAGAGGCGCTCCTGCATCCCGGCGAGGTGGTCGAGCAGCCGCCGCTCGGGGATCCCGAGCGCCTGGGCGGCCGGGGCGTACGGCTCGGAGATGACCGGCATGTCGCCCTGGAGCGCGCGGATCACGTCCTGGTCGAACTCGTCGTAGGGCTGGCGCTCGGTCTCCGCCGGCGGGGCGACCTCGACCGCCTTGGCGAGGTCGGCCGTCGAGCCCTCCATCTCGAGGTCCATCCGGATCTTGAACAGCTGCAATGTCGGCAGCTGGCGGATCGACTCGGCCCCGGCGATCCGGGCGAGCACCTCGAGCGTGCCCTCGAGCCCGAGCTTCGAGCCGGGCTCGGTGGCGATCGTGAACCAGATGTTGAACTCGTGGGTGCGCAGGTAGTTGTGGCTGACTCCGGGGTGCCCGTTGATCACGGTGGCCGCCCGCCACGGGTTGTCGGGGTCGACCTTCGCCGCCACCAGCATCGAGGAGTAGCCGAGCGCGCGGGTGTCGAAGATCGGCGTGACCTGGCGGATGATCCGCTCGTCGATCAGCCGCTGGACGCGCGCGAGCACCTCGCCCTCGCTCACCTCGGCCTGGGCGGCCACGTGCGCGTACGGACGCGAGGCGATCGGGAACGAGCCCTGCATGAGGTTGAGCAGGCGGCGGTCGAGGTCGTCGAGGGCGATCGCGGCGCCCTGCGTGCGGCTCCGGAGCTTCGGCACGGGCTTGCGGCCCGCTCGGCGTCCGGCCTCGCCCTTTTGGGCCGCGCCCGTGTCTTCCGGCTGCTCCCACCGGTCGCGGAGGTGTCTACTGAAGCCATCGGGCGGCGTCCTTTGCGTGGTAGGTGATGATGATGTCGGCCCCGGCGCGCCGGATCCCGGTGAGCAGCTCGAGCACGGTCGCCCGCTCGTCCATGTATCCCGCCGCGGCGGCCGCCTTGACCATCGCGTACTCGCCGCTCACGTTGTAGGCGGCCATCGGCATGCCGGTCCGGTCCTTGATCCGCCGGATCAGGTCGAGGTACGGCAGCGCCGGCTTGACCATCACGATGTCGGCCCCCTCCTCGACGTCGAGCAGGGCCTCGCGGACCGCCTCGTCGCCATTGGCCGGATCCATCTGGTAGGCGCGGCGGTCACCGAACGCGGGCGCCGAGTCGGCCGCCTCGCGGAACGGCCCGTAGAACGCGGAGGCGAACTTCGCCGAGTAGGCCATGATCGGGGTGTCGGTGAGGCCGGCGTCGTCGAGCGCCTGGCGGATCGCTCCGACCCGGCCGTCCATCATGTCGCTGGGGGCGATCACGTCGGCGCCGGCGGCGGCCTGGGAGACGGCCGTGCGGGCGAGCAGCTCGAGCGTCGCGTCGTTGTCCACGCCGCGGTCGGTGCGGACGACGCCGCAGTGTCCGTGGCTCGTGTACTCGCACAGGCACAGGTCGGTGATCACGAGCAGCTCCGGGTGGGCCTCCTTGATCGCCCGGGTGGCGAGCTGGACGATGCCCTCGTCGTCCCACGCGCCTGAGCCCTCCTCGTCCTTGGAGGCAGGCAGCCCGAACAGGAGCACGGCCGGAATCCCGAGCCCGGCCGCCTGCCCGGCCTCCTCGACGGCGTGCTGGATCGACAGGTGGTCGATCCCCGGCATCGCGTCGATCGGCTCGCGGCGGTCGATCCCGTGCGCGACGAACATCGGGTAGACGAAGTCCTCGGTCGCCAACCGGGTCTCGCGCACCAGGCCCCGCAGCGCGCGCGTGGCGCGCAGCCGGCGCAGGCGTGTCTGCGGAAAGGGCATCGCTGATCGAGGATACGCCGTGGGCGGGGGCGGATCAGACATGCAGCCGGTCTCGATCAGACGCCAGGGGCGCGCACCGGAATCAGACGACGTTCCAGAGCTCGATCCGACGCGCGGTGACGAGCCCCGCCTCAACGTACGGATCAGCGGCGGCGAACGCCTCGATCGTGTCCGGCTCGGTGTCGGCGAACACGATCGCCGCGCCGTGCGGGGGATCGCCGAGCGCACCGGCCATCACGACCCGGCCGGCGCCGCGCTCCTCGGCGATCCGGGCCAGGTGGGCCTCGCGGTACGGACCCCGGCGCTCGGCCATGTTCTCGACGTAGTCGTAGAAGAGGATGTGGTGGATCGCCATGCGGACAAGCTAGCCCACATCCACAGGTCCCGCTCGGAATCAGGATCTGCAGCGCGAGCCCGGAGGATCGGTGCGACGACTGGTGCCGCGCCGCCGGCCGCGATACGCTGGGTCCATGGCCGATCTGCAGAAGCGCGGCAGCTACACCCCCCGCCGGGCGCGGGAGCAGCGCGCCTACCGGCTGCTCGTCACCGGCGGCGTCGCCGGGACGATCGGCGTCGTCGGCCTGGTGCTGGCGATCGCCGGGGTGATCGGCGGCACGATCCCGGTGCTCGCGCTGATCGTCGCGGTCATCTGCGTCGTGCTGTTCCGCCGCGGCGTCAGTTCCTGAGCGGCCTCGCCCGCGCGCGCCCGGCCAGCAGCCCCGCGCCGAGCAGTGGGATCACCGCCAGCGCGAACAGCGCCGCGTACTCGAACGGCCGCCGGAAGGCAGCCGTCACCGCCCGTTGGATGATCGCGTCGAGCTTGTGCTCGAGGAGCACGAGCTGCGGCCGGTCGGCCGGCGCGGCCGTGGCGATCGCCTCTCGGAACACCGGGGAGAGATCGGGGGACGACTCTGCGGTGCGCTGTTCGCCGCCGCCACGAGCTTCGGCGCCAGCGCGATCTTCGTGCCGAGCGGGATCGGAGCGATGAGCACCGTTCCGGCCGCCTGGCGGGTGGCCACCTTCGGCGCCGTGTCGAGCTGGTTGACGAACACGGGCGCGAGCACGAGCAGCCCGAGTACGAGGCCGGCATCCCGGGCGGCCACGGTGCGCGCTGCCCGGACCGTCGCCGACCCTCGGCTGCGCAGCGCGGCCGCGGTGAGCCCCGGGAACCCGAGCCCCAGCCCGACCCCGCACAGCGCGAGCGCGAGCACGACCCACCCGAGCTCGACGGTGGGTCACGCGCGAGAGCGCGAACAGCCCGAGCGCGAGCAGCAGCGCCCCGGCCATCCCGAGCACGGCCGGCGAGATCCCGCGCACCGCGCGCTCGGCTGCCGCGGTGGCGATCGGGATCGTGAGCACGACGGCGGCTGCCCCCAGCGGGCTCACGAGCCACCCGTTGATGAGCTCGATCACGACGAGGAACAGGGCACCGATCAGCCCGGCGGACAGAAGCGTCAGCCCGAGGTTGGCGAGCATCGGCCCGAGTGCGACGCCCGTCCGCTCCGGAGCGCCGTCGCCGTCGGGCTCCGCGACCTCCCCCGGCTCGGCGTGAACGGCGAGCACGGCGACCGCCGCGATCGCCGCCACCGGGGCCTGGAAGAAGAAGATCGAGCGCCAGCTGAACAGGTCGGTGAGGACACCCCCCGCGGCCGGCCCGATCGCCGCTCCGATCGCGGCCGCGGCCGACCACCCGAACAGCGGCGAGTCGCCCTCGCGCGCGGCCCCCGCGAACAGCGGCAGCGACGCGCACAGCACGAGCGCTCCGCCGAATCCCTGGAGTACGCGCAGGGGGATCAGCGCCGCCAGGCTGTCGGCGGCGCCGCAGCCGATCGAGGCCAGCCCGAACACGGCCAGCCCCGCCACCAGCGCGATCCGCGACCGAACCCGGGCCGCCACCGCACCAAGCGACAGCGCCAGCGAGCCGGCGATCAGCGCCAGGTTGTAGGCGACGATCACCCATACGACGTGCCCGATCGAGGTGTGCAGGCGGTCGAGCAGCTGCGGCAGCGCGAGCACCACGATCGAGGCGTCGGCGAACGCCAGCGCGACCGCCAGCCGCACCCACAGGTTCTGCCACAGGCGGGCGTTGCTCCTAGGCATAGCGCCTCACTGCCACCCGGGCGAGGCGCGCCAAACGCGATCGCCAGCACGAGCAGGTGGACGAGCGGCCAGCCGATCCCCGGCGAGGCGCCGCTGAACGCGTTGTTGATCGCCTCCAGGGCCGCCTTGAACGGGAATACGAACGCGATCGCGTCGAGCACGGATTTGAGCGTCCCGGACACGGCGTCGGCCGGCACGAGCGCGACGAACGCCACCGGCAGCGACACGAGGAACGCCATCAGCGACGCCGCGCTCACCTCGCGCGCGACGCCGCCGATCGCCACCCCGAGCGCGCCGAATGCCAGCCCGCCGAGCCCGAGCGCGACCGCCCACAGCTCGAATCTGCTCCAGTCGAGGTGCACGAACAGCGACACGCAGGCCGCCATCACGAGCGTCACCGCGGCCGAGCAGACAGCCGCGAGCACGACCTTCTCGGACAGGAGCTGGGCGGGCGACACGAGCCCCCGGATGAGCCGCGCGTAAGCGTTCTCGGTTCGCTCCATCGCGAGCATCGCCGGCGGCCAGCAGCAGCGCGACGAACATCAGCGAGATGATCACCGCGATCGCGGCCGCATACGTGTCGGCCGGCGTCGTGCGGCCGGCCAGCTGGGTCTGCACCACCGTCAGCGGGTTGCCGATCGAGCCGAGCACGGGACTGGCGAACCCGAGCCCCTCGATCGCGATGCTCGCGAACGTCGCCACCTGCTGGAGCGCCGCCCGAACCGGCGAGCCGCGCGGCAGGCCGGCGATCGCGCCGTTGAGGATCGTGCGCGAGCTGCGCAGGCCGAGCAGGTGGAAGTCCTGGCCCAGGAACTGGAGCGTCCCGCCGCTCAGCACCTGGTGCAGGTCGGTGACCGCCACATGCAGGACCTGCTTGGACACGTACTGCTCGACGACGCTCAGGCGCGAGGCGATCGCCTGCCTGACGAACTCGCGCTCGAGCGGGTCTTTGGAGTTCAGGAACAGCTCGACGGTCGGGCTCCCGACGCCGGTGGTGACGAGGCTCTGGACCTGCTGGGGGAGGTCGAACGGGATGATCAGCGCCGCCAGCGCCTCGCCGTTGCGGACCTTGGCGATCGCCTCGTCGCGCGAGTGGACCTTGATCGGCTGGATCGACCGGAACAGCTGGCTCGCGTACTGGGCGATGTCGATGTGCTGGCTGCCGAAGCTGATCTTGCCCTGACCGCGCGGGACCTCGCTGTAGAACGCGACCTTCGGCTTGCCCGGCGGGCTCGACAGCGCGAACCCGATCATCAGCGCGATCGCGACCGGGTAGATCGCCAGCAGCGCGGTGAGGAACGGCGAGCGCCTCAGGATCTGGAGGTCTTTGACCAGCAGCCAGCGCATCGGATCGCCGGGCGGCTCAGTGGCCGCGCTCGTGCAGGAAGCGGACGAACGCCGCCTCGAAGTCCCGGGGATCGCCTCCCACCGTCCGCTCGAGCTCGGCGGGCGTGCCCCCGAACAGCAGCTCACCATCGACGAGCACGAGCACCCGGTCGGCGTAGCGCTCGGCCTCGGACACGTTGTGGCTTGAGAACACGACCGCGGTGCCGCCGCCGGCGAGCTGCGAGATGAACTCCCACAGGCGCTCGCGCTGGCGCGGGTCGAGTGACGCGGAGGGCTCGTCGAGCAGCAGCACAGCCGGTTCGGACAGCAGTCCGATCGCGATGTTGACGCGCTGCTGGTTGCCGCCCGAGAGCCGGCCGACCTCCTCGCCGGCGCGGTCCTCGAGCCCGGTCTGGACGAGCATCCGCTGGACGACCGCATCAGGGTCGGGGAGCTTCTCGAGCCGTGCGAACAGGCGCAGGTTTTCGGTCACCGACAGCTTCGAGTAGAGCGCGACCTGCTGCGGGACCCACCCGAACGGGCGGTCGAACGGTCGGATCAGCTCGCCGGCGTCGGGGGCGAGCGCGCCCGCCAGGATCGACAGGAGCGTCGTCTTGCCGGCGCCGTTCGGACCCGTGATCGCGACCAGCTCGCCGGGCGCGATCTCGAAGCTCACGCCCTGCAGCGCCGTGCGCGCGCCGAAGCGCTTGGTCAGCGACCGGGCCGCGAGCGTCCGCGCGGCGGCGCCGGTCTCGGTGCTCGTCGACACTCGCTGGACAGTAGTGGGTCTCGACCGGGGCGGCAGCGCTAGCGCGGGCCGCGGACCCGGGGCTCGAGCGAGGCCCCGCAGCTGCGGCAGAACGCGTCTCGGCCCCCGGCCGGCGCGCCACAGTCCGGACACTTGTCGGGACCCCCGAGCGAGATGTTGCCGACCCCTGGAGCGGCGACGTTCCACTGTTCGAGCACGAGGTGCCGGCGCAGGTAGAGCACCGTCTGGCGGACGATCGCGGCAACCGGCAGCGCCACCAGCGCGCCGGCGATCCCGTACAGCTGGTAGCCGATCAGCAGAGACAGAATGATCAGGATCGGGTTGATCCGCAGCGACAGGCGGAATACCTGCGGTGCGACGAAGTGCCCCTCGAGCTGCTGCAGTGCGACGAACAGCAGCACCACCCACAGGGCGCTGATCGGGTCGTTGAACAGCGCCACCAGCACCGCCGGCGCCGGCCCGATGATCGGGCCGATGTACGGGATGAACTCCATCAGCCCGTAGAAGCCACCGAAGAACAGGGCGTAGTGGCTGCCGTCGGGGAAGATCCCCAGGAGCCCGAATATCCACAGCGCCAGCGCGGCGCTCGAGCCCATGATCACGCTGAACAGCACCTGGCCGCGGACGTACCCGAACACCGCCCGTTGGACGAGCAGCGGGTAGTCGTCCTCGGGGGTCCCGTCGCCGGGCGGCATGATCCGCCGTACGAGCTCGCCGATCTGCCTCCCGTACACGAGAAGGTAGATCGACAGCACGAGCACCAGGATCAGGTCGAAGCCCAACGTGACGACCTGTGAGAGCAGGTCGCGCGTCGAGGAGACGATGCTGCCCGAGCTCTTGACGACGTTCTTCTCGAGCGTCTGCAGGGCGGTCTGGCCCTGCTTCTGGATCTGCACCTTGATCCCGTGACTGTTGAGCCACGTCTGCACATTGGCCAGGTCCGTGGTGGCCTTCTTGACGAGGTGTGGGACGTTCTTGGCGAAGTTGCCGACCTGGGTGCTGAGCGGGTCCGACAGAAGCACGCCGATCCCGCCGATGATCGCGAAGAAGCCGACGTACACGAGCAGGATCGCCAGACCGCGGGGGACCGCCTTCTCGAACACCTTGACGAGCGGGTTGAGCATCAGCGCGATCACGCTCGCGACCACGAACACGAGCAGGACCGTCCCGGCCGCCCTGGCCAGCGCCCACGCCCCGAGGATCGCCAGCGGCAGCAGCACGAGCTGGATCCAGCGGGGCACGACCACCGGCGCCACCCGGACCGCGGTCTCCGGCTCGTCCGGCTCGCCGGGGGCCGACCCGGGCGGCTGGTCCTGGGGCGGGAGCTCGTCGCCGCGCGGGACGGGCTCGCGGTCAGCGCGCGGGGCGGGTTCGCGGTCGCCGCGCGGGACGGGCTCGCGGTCAGCTCGCGGGACGGACTCGAGGATCTCGCCGTTCTCCGCCGGCTCCGGCTCTGCCTCGTCGACGCCCTCGGTCCGGCGCCATGGGAGATTCAAAGGCATTCAGGGGGAAGTATGGTCACCGGGAGGACGTGACCAAACCGATCAGCATCTTGTTCGTCGGCGATGTCGTCGGCGGTATCGGCAAGCGGACGCTGCTGTCGCTCCTGCCCGGTCTGCGCGAGCGCTTCGAGCCCACGTTCGTCGTCGTCAACGGCGAGAACGCGGCCGGCGGCCTGGGGATCACGCCGAAGATCGCCGACGAGCTGTTCGCGGCCGGCGTCGACGTGATCACGCTCGGCAACCACACGTACCGCCACCGGGAGATCTACACCTACCTGGACACCGAGGACCGGATCCTGCGACCGGCCAACTTCCTGCGCAGCCAGCCCGGCCACGGCTGGTGCGTCGTGTCGCGTGGCGAGGTTCGCCTCGGCGTCGTGTCGCTGTCGGGCAACCTGTTCATGAACGCCGGCCGGCCCGCCTTCTCCGAGGCGGACGCGGCCCTGCATGCGCTGCGCGGCAAGGTCGACCACCTGCTCGTCGACATGCACGCGGAGGCGACGAGCGAGAAGGTCGGGATGGGCTGGCACCTCGACGGCCAGGTGACCGCGGTCGTCGGCACCCACACGCACGTGCCGACCGCCGATGCCCGGATCCTGCCCGGCGGGACCGCCTACATCACCGACGTCGGGATGACCGGGCCGCGCGGCGGCGTGATCGGAGTCAAGCGCGAGCTCGCCGTCGAGGCAATGATCACGAAGATGCCGATCCGGTTCGAGACCTCGAGCGAGGACCCGTGGCTCGACGCGGTGCTGATCCGCACCGACGGGCCGATGCGGGCCAAGTCGATCGAACAAGTGCTGGAGCCCGCGCCGGGCGTGGCGTAGCCCGCGCCGGGCGTGGCGTAGCCGCTCAGGCCGGGTTGGACGCCCCGACCCGCAGCAGCTCCGGGTGCGCGACCTGCACCGCCGGCTCGTCGTCCGCCGCCAGCGCGAGCCCGATCCGCGACGGGAACGACCCCACCAGCGCAGCGATCAGCGGCGGGAAGAACCACGGGATGTACAGGTAGAACCAGTGTGTGAGCCCGAGCTGTAAGGCGATCACGATCGCCGCCGCGAGCGCGCACACCTCGATGATCGTCCGCCGCCTGGGGATGAACGCGGCCATCACCGCGAGCCCGATCGTGGCGCCCTGCACGAGGTGCTGCTCGACCGACAGCCCGCCCCACAGGCCCCAGACCGAGAACGGCGAGGTGCGGTCGAACTGCGAGACGATCGTGCGCCTCCAGAACGTGGCGATGTCGTTGCCCGACAGCACCGGGATCATCGTGACCGCCACCGTCGCCGCGGCGCCGAGCACGAACGCGAACAGCGACCGCCGGCGCGGGCGGTCCTCGACCCCGCGCAGCAGCAGCGGCCCGAGGATGAACGGCACGAACTTGGCCATGCCCGCCAGGGCGAGCGCGGCCCCCCGCACCGGGGCGAATCGCAGCGCGAGCAGCGCGAGCACGATCAGCAGCGCGACGAGCGAGTCGTTGCTGTTCGACTGCAGCGCGTAGAGCGTGAACGGATACGACGCCCACATGTACGAGAGCACGATTCCGGTCGTCGGCCCGCGGACCATCCGCCCGAGGAAGAACAGGCCGATCAGGGTCAGCAGGTCGAACGCGATCGCGGCGACGTGGGCGGCGGGGAGGTTGTCCCACGTGCCACTCCAGCCGAAGATCGCGCGCGCGGGCACGTACGCGTAGTAATTGACCGGGCCGTAGGTGTCACCCGTGGCGTTGTCGCTGGGGAAGTTGCCGTACAGCGGCTGACCCTTGACGAGCTTGTCAGCGCCGATCACGCCCGCGTAGCCGACGTCGATCACGTTCGAGTTCGTGAGGTTGAGCCCGACCCGAAAGCCCACGAGGAACACGATCGCGACGACAAGCCACGTGGCGGGAATGAACAGGCGCAGCGGCTCGCGCGGGATGCCCCTGCCGAACGCGAGCAGCAGCATCCGCACGAGCAGGTAGAGCAGGAACGGATACGCGAGCGGGACCGACAGCCCGATCTCGGCGTTGTTGAAGAACGCGAGCGAGATCGAGAACCCGAGCAGCACGAGCAGGTCGAGATGGAGCAGGTTCGGGCGCCGGCGCCAGGGAATGAACGGCACCAGGAACAGAACGCACATCGGCAGCCACAGGTACAGGGCATTGACGCGGCGGCCGAACGCGCCCGAGTAGCCGCGGGCCATCGTCCACGCGACCTGGAAGCCCGTCCACGCCTCGGTGACCTTCGCGGTCGCGTCGTCGACGTACACCTGAGCGAGCTCCTTGCCGTTCGGGCCGGGCGTGAACCACGACACCTGCCAGCGACCCGGGCCCTTCGTGTACTCGTACGGCTTGAGGTTCCGGTGACGATGGAGCTCGTCGACGATCTTCGGGACCCGGGCGGCGATTCGTCGGACGGTGATCGCATTCAGCCGGTAGCCGAGCGGCCGATGCGTCAGCGAGGTGACGAGCACCGGGGTGTTCGGATCGACCGCGGTAGACGCGGTCGAGGTGCTGGAGGCCGCCGAGGCGCTCGAGCTCCTCGACGCCGACGCGGCGCGGGCCGCGGACGGGGCGATCAGGAGCAGCGCGACCGCGCACAGCAGCGCGAGGGCGCGGCCGGGTCTCAGGTCGACTACGCCCGGAAGCTCCAAAGCTTCTGCCCGAGGAACGACAGCGGGGTACCCGCGGCGATTGCGATCGCCTGCGCCGGCACCTTCGTCATCCCGCCTCCGCTGACGAGCGCGACGAGCACGACGTAGGTGAAGCCGAACGCGACCAGGGAGACGGCGAAGAAGCGCGCGCCCTGGAAGATCGGGTGCTCGTGCCGGGCATCGAACGTCCAGTGCCGGTTGAGCCAGAAGTTGTTGGCCACCGAGACGAGGAACGCGAGCACGGCCGAGAGCCGGTAGTCGATCCCGAGCAGATGAACACCCGTGGCGAAGACACCGAGGTTGACAACGTAGCCGCTGGCCCCCACCGTCGCAAATCGGATCAGCTGCAGCCAGTTCCCGGGGTGCCGGACACCGTGCCGCATGCGAACCCGGAACGGGGGCTCAACGGCTGTCGTGAGTTCATCGGACATGGGCTCGGAATGTATCGGCCAAAAGTCAGCGGACCGTAAGACCCACCTGGCCACTAACCGGGTCCTAATCGGGCATCGGATCGGCGCTCACGCCGAAGTGTTCGCGTATCAACGGTGTGACTTCCCGCAGCGACCAAAGATCACGCACGCGACGGGAATCGGGGCCTGTCCCACACCATAGAAGGGCGCCGAGCGAATCGGAGCGGTGCAGGGAACCGTGGGATCCGCCGCCGACGTGGTCGGCTCCGCCCCAGTCGACGAACTCGTAGCCGGGGGCGGCCGACAGCAGCAGGTCCCCGGCCGTCGGGCAATGCAGCGCGGACCAGACCCGGGACAGCGCGTCCGGGTACTCGGTGCACAGGAACTCGCCGTCCTGGACCTCGGCCCGCAGGGTCGCAAGCTCGCCCTCGACGTGCCAGCGCCCGCCACGGCGGTCGGCGAGCTCGCCTCCGGGCGCGAACCGCAGCTCGCCGCGGGCGCTGCGGACGACCGCCTCCTCGCCGGCCCTCCACATCGTGAGGTCGACCCCATCGACCTGCTCAAGCGCGGCGAGCGAGCGCTCGATCACGTCGTCGCGGCGCTCCTCGTCGAGCGCGTAGACCATCGCCGAGCGCTGGGCGGGGCTGAGCGCGACCTCCGCCCCGATCGACCGGGAGGGGGACGGCGTCGCGACGTCGAACTCCCCGAATGCCCGGTCCAGGCGGATCCGCTCCTCGACCGCGGCCTGCGAATGATCCGAGGTGACGATGATCGCGTGGTCCTCCAGGAACGCGTCCGGGCCGCCCGCGGCGTGCATCAGCCGCTCGAGCTGGCGGTCGGCCGCGGCGATCGAGGTGACCTGCGCGTGCGGCCCGTTCTTGTGCGACCAGGCGTCGTTGTCGGGCAGCGAGAACAGCATGAAGTCGAACAGGTCGTGCTCGACCAGGTAGGCGCCGACGCATCCGGTGTGCTGATCGCGGACGCCCGGCATCCCGAGCTGGCCGCGGCAGCCGGTCTTGCGGCTCGCGTACAGATCGGCGTAGAACAGCTCGAGCGGGCCGTCGATCGTGCGCCGGAACAGGGTCGAGGTGGCCAGGCGGGCGAGCGCGGTCTCGTTGGAGACCTCGTGCTGATGGCGGCCCCGGTAGATGAGGTACGTGGTGCCGGCGGTGCGCACGTCGGCGTCGTCGAGCGACTCGAACACCGTGTCGACGTCGTGCGAGAGGTGCTCGGCGTTCATCCGGTAGACGGTGTCGGTGAGCGAGCGCAGCACCCCGAACTGCCGCGAGGCCGAGAAGCTCGACCCATACTCGATGTACCGGGCCTCCTCGCGGTGGTACCAGTTCATCGACGGGATCCAGTGCTGGTCCGGGCCGACACCGGTCGTGATCGTGGCTGCGCACACGGGCGTCACCGACGGGAACGCGGCGACGCAGTCGTCGACGTACACGCCCTCCTCGCGGATGCGCTGCAGCGCGGGAGCGCGGCCGGTGGCGATCGCGCGCTCGAGCATCGCCGGCTTGAGCGCGTCGATCACGACGAGCACGAGCTTCTTGGGCATTTAACGCAGGATCCGCAGCCCGGCGTACTTCTGCTCGCCGCGCCGGCGTCCGGCCACGAGCAGCCAGGCGAGCAATGCCAGCGCGATCAGCCCGAGCGGAGGCAGCAGCACCGACAGCAGCGCCGTGACGAGCGCGGCGCCCTCCGCGTACGCGGGGAGCGCGGCGGCCGTGCCCTGGTCGAGCCGGGCGCGGACCCGGGCGAGCAGCGGCTGAGTGGCTGCGAGGCCGACGAACGCGCAGATGACGCCACCGATGAGTCCCGGCCAGGCGGCGTGATGGCCGCGGTTGAGCGAGCCCGCGAACAGCAGCGCGCCGAGCACGAGCGAGGCCGCGCCGACCGCGTACAGCGCCGGCGGGCGCTCGAGCGACATCCGCCGCTCGGCCAGCGCCACCCCGATCGCCAGCAGCGCCACCACGAGCAGGAATGGCGCCTGCTCGAGGAAGTGGTAGCTCGTGTGGTTGAAGTCGATCTCGACGTTGCCGACGGCGAGCACGCCGACGAGCAGCGACGGCAGGAACGGGCGGATCCCGACCGCGGCCGCGATCCCGATCCCCTGAAAGATGTGAAAGACCAAGTTCACCGTGGTGTACCGTGAGACAGCGTGACGATAGACGAGTGGGCAGTGAGAGCCCTGCCGTACCGGATGTCATGAATCCGGACGCGGACGGGCCCAGCCGCCGTCGGCGGTCCACCGCAAGGGACATCGAGCGCTACGCCGGTCTGTTCGCCGAGCGCACCAAGGTCATGAAGTCCTCGGCGATGCGTGACCTGATGGCGCTGACCGAGCGCGAGGACGTGATCTCGCTGGCCGGCGGGCTGCCCGACACCTCTACCTTCCCGGCCGATTCCTACGCCTCGCTGATGAGCGTGGTGGCCGCCGAGTCGTGCGCGCGGGCGCTCCAGTACAGCCCCACCGAGGGGCTGGGGCTGGTGAAGGACTGCATCATCGAGGTGATGCGCGCGGAGGGGATCGAGATCGACCCCGACGAGGTGCTCGTCACGACCGGCGGCCAGCAGGTGATCGACCTCGTCTGCAAGACGCTGCTCGACCCGGGCGACGTCGTCGTCACAGAGGCCCCGACCTACCCGGGGGCGGTCCCGACGTTCTGCGCCTACCAAGCCGACGTCGTCCAGGTGACGATGGACCGCGACGGGATGCGCGTCGATGAGCTCGACTCGCTGCTGCACGGCCTCGAGCGTGAGGGCCGCACGCCGAAGTTCATCTACACCGTCCCCAACTTCCACAACCCGGCCGGCGTGACGATGTCGCTCGAGCGCCGCCGCCGGCTCGTCGAGATCGCGGCCGAGCGCGAGCTGCTGATCCTCGAGGACAACCCCTACGGGCTGCTCCGCTATGAGGGCACGCCGCTGCCGACGCTGCGCTCGCTCGACGACGAGTTCGTCATCTACGCGAGCACGTTCTCGAAGATCCTCTCCCCCGGGGTGCGTCTCGGCTGGACCACGGCGCCGGCGCCGATCCTCCAGAAGATGAACATCGGCAAGCAGGCCTCGGACCTGTGCTCCTCTTCGATCTCCCAGTACTTCGTGAGCGCGTATTTCAATTCCGGCCCGTGGGAGGACTACGTGCGCTCGCTGATCGAGATCTACCGCCGCCGCCGCGACGTGATGCTCGACGCCCTCGCCGAGCACTTCCCGCGCGAGGCCGAGTGGACCCACCCAGCCGGCGGCCTGTTCATCTGGGCGACGCTGCCCGACTACATCGACACGACCGACCTCCTCGCTCGCGCGCTCGAGGAGCATGTGGCGTTCGTCCCCGGCCGCGCGGCGTTCGTCGACGGCCGCGGCGGGTCCTCGATGCGGCTCAACTTCTCCGGCGTCGACGAGGACCAGATCCGCGAGGGGATCCGGCGGATCGGCGAGATCGTCCGCGAGCAGGTCGCCCTGTACGGGACGCTCACCGGCGCCCGTCCGGCCACGCGATCGGCGGCCGCGCGTCCCACCGAGCCCGCCCAGGCCACGGCCGCGCCGGCGTCCGCGGCGGCGCCCGACGAGCCCGACGGAGTGCTCGCCAAGATCCTCCCGCTGGCGGCGAAGCGCACTCAGGCCCGATAGGGTCGCCCGGCGATGAGCCGCATCGTGGTGCTGAAGGGCGGGCGCTCGCTCGAGCGCCAGGTGTCGCTGAAGTCCGGCGCCCGGGTGCAGGACGCGCTCGAGCGGCTCGGCCACGAGGCAATCCCGATCGACGTCGGCGGCGATCTCGTCGATCGGCTGGGCGCGGCCGAGCCCGAGATGGCGTTCGTCGCCCTGCATGGCCGCGACGGCGAGGACGGCACGATCCAGGAGCTGCTCGAGGTGATGGGCATCCCCCACACCGGCTCGGGCGTGTCCGCGTGCATCCGCGCCGCCGACAAGGTGCTCGCCAAGCACGCGATGCGCGACCACCGAATCCCGACGCCCGACTTCTACGCCTTCAACGAGACCGCGTTCAAAGAGCTCGGGGCGGCTCAGGCGCTGCCCGCGATCGAGGACCGCCTGCAGTTCCCGATCGTCGTCAAGCCGGCCCGCCAGGGGTCGGCGCTGGGGATCAAGTTCGCGCGCACTCCCGCCGACGTCCCGGCCGCGCTTGTGGCCGCGTTCTCGTACGACCGCAAGGTGCTGCTCGAGCGCTACGTGGCCGGGCGCGAGCTGGCCGTGTCGATCCTCGACGGCCGGCCGCTGCCGATCGTCGAGGCGGTGCCCGAGGAGGAGGATTTCTACGACTTCGAGTCGCGCTACGAGATCGGGCGGACGCGGTTCGTGTGCCCGGCGGCGCTCGAGGACGACCTCGCCGAGCGGGCGAGCGACATCTCGCTCGAGGTCTACGAGCTGCTCGGCTGCGCCGGGTTCGCGCGAGTCGACCTGATGCTCGAGGCCGACACGGGCGAGCTGTTCGTGCTCGAGGTCAACACCGTGCCGGGCCTGACCGAGACCTCGCTGCTGCCCCAGGCGGCCGACGCCGCGGGGATAGGCTTCGACGAGCTGATCGAACGGATCCTCAGCGCGGCGGCGGTCCATTGAACATCGAGCGACAGCGTGAGCTCCTCCGGCGGTTCTTCGCGCTGCGCGAAGCGCACACGACGACGATGGCCCCGGACGTGTTCCGCCAGGACGCGTCGGTGTACACCGACCCGGATCGGCTGCGTCGCGAGACTGAGGCGCTGCTGCGCGGGCGGCCGCTGGTCGCCGGGTTGAGCGCCGACCTGGCCGACACGGGGGACTGCTTCGCGACCGAGGTCGCCGGCGTGCCGGTGCTGCTGGTGCGCGGCGAGGACGCCGGGGTGCGGGCCTTCCTGAACATCTGCCGCCACCGTGGCGGGCGCGTGTTCACCGGCCGGGGACGGCCCGGGCGCGCGCTCAAGTGCCCCTATCACTCGTGGGCGTACGACCTCAACGGGGATTTATTGGGTCAACCGCTCGCGCGGGACGCATTCGCAGCCCTCGAGCGCACAGAACTCGCGCTTGTTCAACTGCCCGTGGCCGAGCGGTTCGGGTTGATCCTCGTGTCGCTCTCGGCCGATCGGGGCGAGCCGATCGACGTGGCGGGCGAGCTCGCCGGGCTCGGGCCCGAGATCGGCGAATGGGGCTTTGCGGACTGGACCTTCTACGACTCCCGCGAGGCCGTGTTCGACGCGAACTGGAAGCTGATCCGCGACACGTTCCTCGAGGCCTACCACGTGTTCTCCCTGCACCGGAACACGCTCGCGCCCGACATGCTCTCGACCCCGTTCCTCGGCGAGTCCTTCGGGCCGCACGACCGCGGCGTGGTGACGCGCAAGGAGGTCGTCTCGCTGCTCGAGCGCCCCGAGTCCGAATGGGAGCTCAAGCCCTACGCCTCGATCGTCTACATCCTCTTCCCGACCGCGGTCATCAACCTCCCGATGTCCGGCCACGCCGAACTGTGGGAGATGTACCCCGAGCCCGGCGACCCCCACCGCACCCGCGCCTCCGTCCGCTTCTACACGCCACGCCCCGTGCTCGCCCCGGCCGAACGCGAGTTCTGGGACGCCAACGTCCGCTTCACCACCAAGGTGGTCTTCGAAGAGGACTTCGGCCAGCAGCAGGACATCCACCGCGGCCTGCGGACCGGCCTGATGCCCGAGGTGGTCTACGGCCGCAACGAGCCGGCGCTGATCCATCACCACACGGAGGTCGACCGCGCGCTGCGCGCCGTCGTGGCTTGATCCGGACACACCCCCGCCGGCCGGTGGGGGACGCCATTGCCGCTGCGGCATAGAACAGGTGATGGCCGCGACTGAGACCGACGCCGAGGTGATCGCCGCCTCACTCGTGCGGCCCGAGCGGTTCGAGGCGATCTTCGATCGTCATGCGGCGGCGATCCACCGATATCTCCGCCGCAGGGTCGGCGAGCGCCTGGCTGAGGAGCTGACGGCTGAGACGTTCGCCCGGGCGTTCGGGTTCAGGCGGCAGTTCGACGGACGGGAGGCGTCGGCGCTGCCGTGGCTGTACGGGATCGCGGTCAACCTGATCCGGATGCACGCGCGCTCGGAGGAGCGCCGGCGGCGCGCGTACCGCGTGTTCGCGGCGGCGGAGGCCCAGGGACCAACGTCTACGGATGCCGAGGCTCGCGTCGACGCGCAGGCGATGGCGCCCGCGCTGGCCGCCGCGCTCGCCGAGCTGTCGCCCGATCAGCGCGAGGTCCTGCTCCTGCACGCGTGGGCCGGCCTGTCGCCCGCCGAGATCGCTCAAGCGCTCTCGTTGCCGAGCGCGACGGTCCGCAAGCGCCTGCACCGTGCCCGGTCGCGGGCCGCGGATCACCTTCAGACACAGCTCGAACCCGCAAGGACACGGCCATGACCCACCTCGACGAGCTCCTGCGCGAGCACGACCAGTCAGTGCCCATCGACGACGCCGTCGAGCGCCACGCGCTCGATGCCGCGCGGCAGGCGCTGCGCCTCGCCGTCGCCGTCGCCGTCGCCGAGCAGGGCGCCCCGCCGCCCCGCCGCCGCGTCCCGCGGCTCGCCCTGGTCGCGGGGCTGGCGGCGGCGATCGCAGTCGTGATCGCGCTGCTCCCGGGCGGCACCGGCAAGGACGGCAGCGAGCTGGGCCCCCAGCCCGCGTCGGCCCGCGTCCTCCTCGAGCGAGCCGCGCGCGCGATCGCCCAGCAGGCCTGGCACCCGCTGCGACCCGGCGAGTTCTTCCACTACCGGGAGGTTGGGAGCTGGAGCGGCAAGGGAGCCGCGTCCGCCCGCGCGGGCGAGACCCAGGACGTGTGGATCGGTGCGAACGGGTACGCGCGGATCGCCCAGACGGGCCCCGACACCCTGCTGCCCGGCGGCGAGGTCCTCGTCTTCCACGCCACCCGCCGGCAGCTGGCGGCCGAGCGCAAGCGCCAGCGCCACGGCGCGCACCTGCGCATCCTCGCCTACCGCCAGCGGTACCACCTGGTCGACCTGACCTACCAGCAGCTCATCCGGATGCCGACCGACCCGGGCCGGCTCGAGCGCTTCATCGAGCGGCACGCCACCGGCGGCGGGCCCCGCTTCTCCGACATCTTCGGCTACGTGGAGGGCATCCTTCCCGGCGCGCCGCTGCCCCCGGCGGTGAGCGCGGCGATGTACCGCGTGATCGCCCGGCTGCCGCATATGCGCGTGATCGGCCCGACCCGTGATCACCTCGGCCGCCCCGGCATCGCCATCGGCCTCATCTTCCCCCACCAGCCCGGCCGCATCGACCTCATCATCGACCCCAAGACCGGCGTGCTCCTCGGCGAGCGCTCGACCTCATTCAACGCCAAGCTGATGCACGCCCCGGTCGGCTCTGTCACCAGCTGGAGCGTGATCGAGGACCAGGCCGTCGTGACCTCCACCGACCCACCGTGAACACTCCACCCGTCCCCCCGGACGGTCCGTCTTGAGCCTGGGTATCTGGCGGGGCAAATCGGCCCGTTAGTTGTCCTGGCCTTCGGCGGCGGGGCGCTCGCGGCGCCGGGAGCCGGCGGGCGCCCGCCGCAGCACGCCGGGGCGCCGGGGGGCGCGCCGAGGCCGGCGCGGTCCTCCCCGGGCGCGCGGCCGTTTTCTGTGAGCCTGGGTATCTAACGGGCCTATTTTTCCCGCCGGATACCCAGGCCTTGGCCTTCCGCCGCCGCCTGCGCCCCCCGGCGTGCTGCGGCTGCCGAAATCGTGTCGCATAGATCCGGCCCGCTGGGGCCGGCCGGGACGATCAGCCGGTCAGGACTCCCCCATGAAGTCCTCCGGGGTCACCCGGTCGAGGAAGTCCTTGAACTTCTCGACGACCTCCTCGGTGTCCTCGACCTCGTGCTCGAACTCGATGGCGGATTCGGCGATGACCTCGTCGGCGGCGAAGATCGGGGCGCCGGACCGGACGGCGAGGGCGAGGGCGTCGGAGGGGCGGGAGTCGATCTCGAGCTCGCGGCCGTTGGCACGGAGTGAGATCGAGGCGTAGAAGGTGTTCTCGCGCAGCTCGGTGACCGCGACGCGGGTGCACTCGACGTCGAGCTCGCCGAGCACGTCGGAGAGGAGGTCGTGGGTCATCGGGCGTGGCGTGGAGGCGCCCTGGAGCTTCATCAGGATGGCGGCCGCCTCCGGGTGGCCGATCCAGATGGGCAGGAACTTGTTGCTCTCCACCGTCTTCAGCAAGACGATCGGCTGCTTGCCGACCATGTCAAAGCTGACGCCGTAGATGACCATCTCCTGCACGCGCGGCTCCTAACCGGATGGGTCGAGCAAGTATAGGCTGCTCAACCTTTGCCTCGGCTGGGTCGATGATCGCTTGGTGGACGCTTCCGCATACGCGTTCGTGCACGGGATTCGGCGCACGAGAACGACGCTTGACGCCTGGAAACGCAGCCCTTGGCCGGTGCTCAGGACGTGGGTGGCGGGGTCGCTGGCGGCGTCGCTGGTGCTGCTGTTCGCGGTGTGGATTATCGGGTCGCTGACCGACGGGCCGGGGTCCGTGTCGCTCAACCGGGCGCCGTTCCAGGTCGGCGCGCCGATCGACGTCATCCGGATCCTGACCCGCAACGGACTGGTGCTCGCGCTCCACGCGATGGCGTGCGTCGCGGGCTTCATCGCCGGCAGCTCGCTGCCCCTGAAGGCGCCCGAGCGCACCGGGATCAGTCGAGTCCTCCACGAGCACGGCGGCCGGTTCGCGATCCTGTTCGTCGTCGGCGCCACCACGTTCTCGCTCAGCGCCCAGGCGGTCGTGCTCGGGATCAGCGTCGGCCACGTCGCCCATGCGGCCCACGCGAGCCCCGCGCTGCTGCTGCTCGCGCTCACGCCGCACGCCCTGCCCGAGCTCGTCGCGCTGTTCCTCCCCCTCGCCGCCTGGATCATCGCCAGCCGGCGCGGCGAGTGGGACACGCTGCTGGCCGCAACGGTGGCGACCGTCGCGGTCGCGGTGCCGGTCCTGCTCGTGTGCTCGGTGTGGGAGGTCTACATGGCGCCGCACCTGCTCCACCTGCTGCTCGGGTACCACACGGTCCACCCCGGCGTAGGCGGGTAGCCACGCGGCCCACCGCGGCGTAAGCTAACCACCCATAGCGGTATGGGTGGTGAGAACATAGGCGCCTCAACCCAGCCGGGCGGACGTCCTGCGGCGCCGGGGTCGCTCGCGCTGGCCCAGGCGTTCCTCAACACCCACTTCGACCTTGAGGTCGCATTCGGCGCCGACCTGCTGGCCACGCCCGCAGGCGTCCGCGCGTGGTTCTCAGGTCAGGACCTGATGTCGCCGGCCGACGAGGTCTCCGCGGCCCAGCACGACCTCATCCTGGGCGCCCGGGAGGCGCTCCGCGCGCTCGCCGCACTCAACGGCGCGGACGCCGGCGAGCGGCGCAGCGAGCTGCTCGCGATCCTCGACGACGCGGCCCGCGGGGCACCGGTCGAGGTCAGGCTCGGCCCCGGCCGGCCGCACTACGTGCCCGCCCACGGCGGTGGCGCGCGCGGCGCGCTCGGAGTGATCCTGGCGATCGTCGCCCAGGCGATCGAGAACGGCCGCTGGTCGCGGCTGAAGGTGTGTCCGGGCGAGGAGTGCGGATGGGCGTTCTACGACCAGTCGCGCAACCAGGCCGGTCGCTGGTGCTCGATGTCGGTGTGCGGCGGCCGGGCCAAGGCACGCACCCACTACCGCCGCCAACGGGGACAGTGAGCGAGTCGGAGACAGTGAGCGGCTCGCGGACATTGAGCGGCTCGCGGACATTGAGCGGGGCGCGGGCGATCGTCTCGCTGGTGTGCGCCCGCGCGCGCCGGCGCCCGGGGCGCTGGCTGCTCACCGCGCTCGGGCTCGCGCTGGCAGCCGCGGCCGCCGGGTTGGTGGCCGCCGAGGGCACGATCGCCGGCGACCAGGCGGCCCGCTCGGTGCTGAGCGCGCTCCCCGCCGGTCAGAGCGCGGTCCGGGTGACCGCCCAGGACATCGTCACCCCGGCCACGCGGCGGACCGTCCAGGGGCTGTTGACCGGACTGGGGCTCGGAGCCCAGACCGAGGTCGTGCTCGTCAACCCCGTCCGCCTCGACGGGATCGTCGTTCGCCCGGCGGCGATCGCGCCGCTGCAGGGATGGACCACAGCACGCGCATCGCCCGGCCGGTGCACGCATGCGGGCTGCCCGCTGCTCCTGGCCGGCGGGACCGTGAAGGGGCGTCGCACCCTGTCGGCGCCGGAGATCGACTTCCACGTCGCCGGGACGACGACCGTCACCTCCCCGGCGCCGCTCGGCTTCACCCCCGGCCAGCCGCGCGACCAGCCGCCGCTGCTGCTCGGCGGGGACCCGTCCGGCCTCGACTCCCTCCCGGGCCTCAGCAGCCTGTATCGCACCCATAGCTGGCTGGCCGCGCTCCCGCTCGGGCATCTCCACGCGTGGCAGCTCGCCGGGCTCGAGCGCCGGCTGCAGCGCACTCAGAACGCGCTCCTGGCAGAGGGCGGCAGCCTCACGCTGAGCGGCCCGTTCGCCGCGCTCGACGCCGCCCGCACCCAGGCATCGACCGCGAGCCAGCGGCTGCTGCTGGCCGGCGGCGGCGCGCTCGCCGCGCTGGCGCTGTTCATCGTGCTCGCCGCCGCGGGGCTGCGGCGCGACGCCGACGCCGAGCTGGGGCGCCTGCGGGCGGCCGGAGCGCGCGCCTCGCAGCTCGTCGCCTTCGCCGCCGCCGAGGCTGGGGTGTTGTGCGCGGCGGCACTGCTGCTCGGAGCGCTCGGGGCGCTCGCCGCCGCGGTGGTGCTCGCGTCGAGCGCCGGTACACCGGTCGACGGGGTGCTCGCCCACAGCCTCGTGACCCCGACCGCGGCGCTCGTGCTCGTGGCGGGGTGGGCCGTCGCGACCGTCGCGATCACGGCCCTGCTGATCGCCCCGGCCGGCCGGGGCGCCGACATGCTCGCGGTTGCGGCCGTGGCCGCGCTCGCGTTGGCCCTGGCCCAGGGCAACAGCTCCGGCGGCTCGCTGCCGGTGCTGCTGGCCCCGCTCGCATGCCTGGCGGCCGGCGTAGTCGTCTACCGCGGCGCGGCCACGCTGCTGCGGGGCGCCGAGCGACTGGCCCGGCGCGGGCCGGTGCTCACCCGCCTGGCGCTCGTCGGGCTCGCCCGCTCGCCGGGGGCGCCGGCGCTGGCCATCGCGTTCATCGCGGTCAGCACGGGCCTCGGAGCGTTCGCGCTCGCCTACCGGGCGACGCTCGCCCGCAGCGACGCCGACCAGGCCGCCAACCAGGTGCCGCTCGACGCGACGATCACCGCCGGGCCCGACTTCGTCGCCCCGCTGCAGCGTGGCCTCGCTGTCGGCGTGGCGCAGGCTCACCGGCGGCACCGTGCTGCCCGTCCGCCGTACGGAGGCCGCGTACGTGAACGGAGCGAGCTCGGTCGCCGTGCCCGCGCTCGGCGTGCCCGCGGAAGCGCTCGCCCGGCTGCACGGGTGGCGCGCGTCGGACGGCTCGGCCTCGCTGCACGTGCTCGCCCGCCGGCTGCGGCCGCCCGGACCGGCGCGTGTCCCCGGCCCGGCGATCCCGGCGTCGGCACGCGGGCTGTCGGTGCGCGCGGCGGCGGCGCCCGGGCTGGCCGTGGACGTCACCGCAGTGCTGCGCGAGCGCGACGGGCTCGTGCACCCGGTCGTGCTCGGGACGACCGGACGGCGACCGGCGCTGCTGCGGGCACAGCTCCCGTCGCGGCGCCGCGACGGCCCGTGGGAGCTCGAGGCGCTGGCGCTCACCGAGCCGGCCGGGCTCGAGGCGACCAACGGCCACCAGAACGGCGAGAACGCGGCGGCGGCCACCCGGTTTGCGACTCAGCTGCGCCTGCGCGATCTGCGCATCAGCGACCGCACCGGCCGCGCGATCGCCACCGTCCCGCTCGCACAGTGGCGCTCCGTGGGCGCCGCCGGGTTCCCGCACGGCGCCCGCGATGGGCTCGAGGTCTCGTTCGCCACCACCGGCTCCGCCGGGCTGCTGCGGCCCGCGCAGCCGAGCGATGACCGGCCCACCCCGGTGCTCGCCGATCCGCAGACCGCGGCCGCCGCGTCGCCCGGCGGCCTGATCCCGCTCACCGTCGACGGACTCTCGGTGCCGGCCCGAGTGGTCGGTGTCGTGCGGCGGTTCCCGACCGTCCCGGCCGGCTCCGCCGGGTTCGTGATCGCCGACGAGCCAACGCTGGCGGGAGCGCTCGATGCGGCCGATCCGGGCCAGGGCGAACCCGACGAGCTGTGGATCGCCACCCGCCACACCGGCCGTCTGCGGGCGCTCGTCGCCCGCCCGCTGTACGCGCAGCTGTCGCTGTCGGTCCGCGCCCAGATCGAGCGCGGTCTGCGAGCCGAGCCGATCTCCCGCGCGATCGTCGGGACCCTGCTCGCCGCCGCCGGGCTGTGCGCGCTGCTGGCAGTCGTCGGATTGCTGGTGGCGATGCTCGGGGCCGCCCGCGACGAGCGGATCGAGTTCGACCTCGTCGCGCTCGGCGTCGGTCCGAGCGGGATCCGGCGCGAGCTGCGCCTGCGGCTGGCGCTCGCCGCGCTGGCCGGCGTGTGCGCCGGAGTCCTGATCGGCGTGCTCATCACCCGCCTCGCGGTCGTCACCGTTCGGGCGAGCGGCTCGGGCACGGTCCCGCACCCGGCGCTCGTGACCGTGGCCCCGTGGGGGCAGCTCGCCGTGTGGGCGATCGTGGCCGGTGTCGCGCTGGGCGCGGCCGGGTGGGCGGCGAGCCGGCCCGCGATCGGGAGGGCGGCGCGATGACGACGACGGAGCGCACCCCGATCGTGTTCGGCGGCGGCAGCGCGGAGGCGATGGTCGAGCTGCGCGACGTGTTCTGCGTGCACCGCACGAACGAGGGCGACGCCGCCGCGCTCCAGGGCGCGAGCCTGGCGCTGCGGCGCGGCGAGCTCGTGTGCGTGCTCGGCCCGAGCGGCGCCGGCAAGAGCACGCTGCTGCGAGTGATCGCGGGGCTGCAGGTGCCCTCCGCGGGCGTCGTGCGGGTGCTCGACCTCGACATCGGCCGGCTTTCAGCACGGGCTCGCGCGCGCGTGCGGCACCGCTCGATCGGGTTCCTCGGCCAGCACGCCGAGGCGCTGCTGTCTCCCGACCTCCCGATCGCGGAGGCGGTCGGGCTGCCGCTGGCCCTGCGGGGCGCGGGCAGCCAGGACCGCCACGACCGGGTGACGGAGCTGCTCGACGCCTGCGGACTGGCCGACCGCTCGGGCGCGCGGGCGCACGAGCTGTCGGGCGGCGAGCGCCAGCGGGTGGCCCTGTGCGCCGCGCTCGCCCACCGCCCGGCGCTGCTGCTCGCCGACGAGCCGACGGGCGAGCTCGACGCTGCCTCCGCGGCACAGGTGAGGGCGCTGATCGCCGAGCTCGCCCGGGCCGAAGGGCACGACGGTCGTGATCGTCTCGCATGATCCGGCGGCGGCCGAGTTCGCCGACCGCAGCGTGCGGCTGCGCGACGGGCGGATCGTCGAGGACCGCCGCCCCGGCGAGCGCTCGCTGCTCGTGGCCCGGCGCGGGTGGCTGCACCTCCCGCCTGAGCTCTCGCGCGCCGCGGGGATCGGCGATCGCGTCAGGGTGGAGCTGCACGGCGAGGGGATCCTGCTGAGCCCGGCGGAGGGCGCCGAGGACGAGGGCGACGCCGCACCGGCGCCGCCCGGTACGCGACCGGCGGCGGGCTCACCGGCCCGGTTGGAGCTCCACTCGGTCGTCCGGAACCGAGGACGGGGCGCCGCACGACGGGCTGTGATCGACGAGCTCAGCATCGCGTTGCTGCCGGGCCGGATGACGACGGTGAGCGGACCCTCCGGCGCCGGGAAGACGACGCTGCTACGGATGCTTGCGGGCCTCGATCGCCCCGACGCCGGCGAGGTCCTGATCGACGGCACGTCGGTCGGGACGCTCAGCACCGAGCAGCGGGCGGCGCTCCGGCGCGAGCGGATCGGCTACCTCCCGCAGCAGCCCTCGCCGATCGGCTTCCTCAGCGCCGAGGAGAACGTCGTGCTCGCGCTGCGACTGCGGGGCTGGAGCCGGCGCCGCGCGGCCGAGCGGGCCGCGGTCGTGCTCGCCTGGGTGGGGCTCGCCGACCGCCACCGCCAGCGCGTCTCGCGGCTGTCCGCCGGCGAGGCCCAGCGGGTGGCGCTCGCCCGGGCGCTCGCGAGCGCTCGCGGGCTGCTGATCGTCGACGAGCCGACGTCGCGGCTCGACCGCACCAACGCGATCGCGGTCGCCGGGCTGCTCGCGGCGGCGGCCAGCGAGGACGGGCAGACGGTCGTCTGCGCGACGCACGATCCGGACGTGATCGAGATGGCGCACCGGCGGCTCGAGCTCCGCGGCTGAGCCTTCAGTCGATCGCGCCCTCCTCGCGCAGGACGCGCTTGGCGATCGCGAACGCGGAATTCGCCGCCGGCACCCCGGCGTACACGGAGGTGTGCAGCAGCACCTCGCGGATCTCATCGGGCGTGAGCCCGTTGCGCAGCGCGGCACGAACGTGCATCGGAAGCTCGTTCTCGGCCCGCAGGCTGACGAGCGCGGTGAGCGTGATGATGCTGCGTGTGCGGCGGTCGAGCTCGGGCCGCGACCACACCGCTCCCCATGCGTAGCGGGTGATGAACTCCTGGAACGGCTGGTCGAACGGGGTGGCGCCGGCGGTCGCGCGGTCGACGTGCTCGTCGCCGAGGACCGCGCGCCGCGTTGACATGCCGGTGTCGTAGTCGCTCACTGCGCCTCCTCGGTCAGGAACTCCGTAAGGAGCGCGCTCACGGCCTCGGGCCGCTCGACGTTGGCCAGGTGCATCGCGTCTGGGACGATCTCGAACCGCGCCCCGGGGACGGTGTCCGCGATCAGGCGCCCGTGTGCGGGCGGGGTGGCCGGATCCTCCGCGCCGGCGATCACGAGCGTCGGCGCGGCGATCGCCGGCAGGTCGTTGCGGAGATCCATCTCGGCCAGCGCCTCGCAGCAGCCGGCGTAGCCCTCCGGTCGGACGGCCAGCAGCGCCGCGCGCATCTCCGCGAAGCGCTCGGGGCGCAGCCGCCGCGAACCCCGGCGTGAACCAACGGGCCATGACCGCGTCGGCGACGACCGCGATCCCCTTCTCGCGCACGAGCCGCGCGCGCTTAAGGTAAGTCTTCTCGGGGTCGATCAGCGCCGAGGTGCAGCACACCGCGAGCCGGGTGACCCGGGCGGGCGCATGCGCGGCGACCCACATGCTGAGCATCCCGCCGATCGAGATCCCGGCGAGTGCGGCGCGCTCGATCTCGAGCTCGTCGAGCAGCGTCAGGAGGTCGCCGGCGAGGTCGGCGATCGTGTACGGGCCGGGCGGAGCCGGCGAGCCGCCATGGCCTCGGATGTCGATCCGCAGGACGCGGAACCGGGCGGCCAGCCGCTCGGCCTGCGGCTGCCACATCGCGAGCTCGGTCCCGAGCGACGGCGAGAGGACGAGCACGGGCGCGCCGGGGTCGCCGTCGAGCACGTGATTGATCTCAGCCACGGTGCGCGTCCAGGGCCCGGTCGATCAGCTGCTCGCTCGCGCCGAGGTAGCTAGACGGATCGAGCGCAGCGTCCAGCTCGGCCGGCGCGAGCTCGGCCGCCACGTCGGCATCGACGAGCAGCGCGTCGCGCAGGGAGCCGCCCGCGGACTCCACCCGCCGCGCGGCCGCCGTCACCAGCTCCTGCGCGCGCGGCCGCGTGAGCGCGGGCGTGAGCGCCGCGACGACGCTCTCGCTCATCAGCAGCCCATCGGTGAGCGCGAGGCTCGCGCGCATCCGGTCGGGGTTGAGCTCGAGGCCGGCCAGCAGCTCGCGCAGCGCCGCGGCGGCGGAGCCGGCGAGCCGCAGCAGTTCGAGCAGCGGCTCCCACTCCGCCTGCCAGGACCCGGCGCCGCGCTCGTGCTCCTGGAGCATCGCGCCGGCGATCGTGGCGAGCAGTCCCGGCGTTCGCTGCGCGCAGGCGACGATCGCGACCGACGTGACCGGGTTCTGCTTGTGGGGCATCGTCGAGGAGCCGCCGGCCGCGGGCTCGCGGGCCTCCCCGACCTCGGTCTGGGCGAGCAGCACGACGTCGCGGGCGATCTTGCCGGCCACCCCGGTGGCGAGCGCGAGCGCGGAGGCGAGCCGGACCGGACGCACCCGGATCGTGTGCCAGCTCAGCGTCGGCTCGAGGAGGCCGAGCTCGCGGGCGAGCGCGCCGAGCACGTCGATCCCGCGCGGCCCGAGCGACGCGAGCGTGCCCGCCGCCCCGCCGAGCTGGACGGCGAGACAGCCTCCGCGGACGGCGCGGATCTCGGCGCCCGCGGCGTCGAGCCCGCTCAGCCACCCGGCCGCCTTCAGCCCGAACGTCACCGGGACTGCCTGCTGGAGCAGCGTGCGACCGGGCAGCGGCGTCGCGCGGTGGCGCGCGGCCAGCTCGGCGCACCCGTCGGCGGCGGCCGCGAGGTCGGCGCTCAGCGGCCCGAGGGCGCGGCGGGCGACGAGCATCAGCGCGGTGTCGACGACATCCTGGCTCGTGGCACCGCGATGCAGGTGCGCGGCGGCCGGATCAGGAAGCTGGTCGCGCAGACCGGCGACCAGCGCGGGGACGGGGGTGCCCTGCCGCCCGGCATCGGCACCGAGTGCGGCGAGGTCGAGCCGGTCCGCGAGGGTCTGCGCCGGCGGCAGGTCGCTCGCCGCCTCGGGTGGTGCAAGGCCCGCGCTCACGAGCGCGCGCAGCAGCGCCAGCTCGACCTCGACCATCGCGCGGAGCACCGCACGGTCGTCCACCTCGGCGACGGCAGCCCCGCGGGAGAACAGGCCGGCGAACAGTCGGTCGGACATCGTCAGACGCAAACCTAGTCGAGCGCGCGCGTTGGCACACCCCGGCGCGGGCGAGGCGTTCATACTCACGCGCCATGACCGACACCGCACCGACGACGATCACGATGGCCGAGCTTCCGGACCGCGCCGGGGCTCATCTCGGCTACACCGACTGGCACGAGATGACCCAGGAGGAGGTCAACGAGTTCGCCGACCTCACGAACGATCACAACTACATCCACGTCGACGTGGAGCGCGCCCGGGAGTCGCCGTTCGGCGGGACCGTCGCCCACGGCTTTCTCACGCTTTCGATGGTCGCCCAGGTGCTTCAGGAGCTGCTCCGCGTGAGCGACTCGAAGACCGGCGTCAACTACGGGCTCGACCGCGTGCGATTCCCGGCCCCGCTGCCGGTCGGATCGCAGTGGCGCGGCGGCGTCGAGATCGCCGAGGTCAGCGAGGTCCCCGGCGGACTGCAGATCAAGGGGCGGTGCACGATCGAGGTCAAGGGGTCCGAGAAGCCCGCGCTCGTCGCGGACTCGCTGATCCGGCTGTACGGCTGACGCGATGGGCATCGACCTGTCGACCGTCGTCGCGATCGACGTGCACACGCACGCCGAGCGCAACCCGGGGGAGCCGCAGGACCCGGTCACGATCGAGGTGCTCGACGCGGCCGCCAAGTACTTCGGCGGGCACCCGGTGCAGCCGACCGCGCAGGAGGTGGCCGATTACTACCGCGAGCGCAGGCTGGCGGCGGTCATCTTCACCGTCGACGACGAGGCCGGGATGGGCCGGCGCCGGATCGGCAACGACGACGTGCTCGCCGCGGCCCAGGCGAATCCCGACGTGCTGATCCCGTTCGGCAGCGTCGACCCTCACAAGGGCAAGCTGGCCGTCCGCGAGGCCCGCGAGCTCGTGCGGGCCGGCGTGCGCGGGTTCAAGTTCCATCCCAACACGCAGCGGTTCTGGCCCAACGACCCGGAGTGGTACCCGCTGTACGAGGTGATTCAGGAGGCCGGCCTGATCGCCCTGTTCCACTCGGGCACGACCGGGATCGGCGCCGGGATGCCGGGCGGCGGCGGCGTGCGGCTCAAGTACTCGAACCCGATGTGCATCGACGACGTGGCCGCTGACTTTCCCGGCCTGCAGATCATCCTCGCCCACCCCTCGTTCCCGTGGCAGGACGAGGCGCTGGCGATCGCGGTTCACAAGCCGAACGTCTACATCGACCTGTCGGGCTGGTCGCCGAAGTACTTCCCGGAGAACCTGATCCGGTACACGAACACCCAGCTCAAGCACAAGATGCTGTTCGGCTCGGACTACCCGCTGATCACCCCGGACCGGTGGCTGCGCGACTTCGAGGCGCTGCCGATCAAGGACGAGGTCCGGCCGCTCGTGCTCCGCGAGAACGCGATCCGGTTGCTCGGGTTGGTGTAGCCGGCGGCGGGGCCTGCGGCTCGCGGGCACCTTCCGGTGCGCTCAGGCCCCCTCGGCGCACAGGTCGCGAGCGGCCGGGGCGTGGTGGCGCGGCTCGGCCGCGGCGCCCGTTGAGGCCGTGGCGCCCGCGCCGTCCGCCGCCGCGCGCGCCGGCCGCAGGACCGCCACGGCGACGACGAACCGACAGGGCCACGAGCCCGGCCGCGACGAGGAACCCGACCCGGTAGCCGCCGGTGAGCGCGGCGGCCGTCGAGCTGCCGTGGCCGAGCAGGGCGTGGGTCCTGGTGGCCGCCAGCGTGGCGAGCAGGGCGAGCCCGAGCGCACCGCCGACCTGCGCCGTCGTGTTGACCAGGCCGGAGGCGAGGCCGGCGTCCTCGGGGCGGGTGCCCGACATCGCGAGCGTCATCAGCGCGGGGAACAGGATCCCGACGCCGACGCCGAGCAGGACCAGGGTCGGGAGCACGTCGACGAGGTAGCGGCCGTGAACGGGGACCTGGGAGAACAGCGCCAGCCCGGCGGTCATCAGGCCGAGGCCGGCGAGCAGCAGGAGGCGCGGGCCGAATCGCATGATCAGCTTCTCGGCGTAGCGGAGCGACAGCGTGCCCATCACGAGCGTGGTGGGGAGGAACGCGAGCCCGATCTGAAGCGCGTCGTAGCCGAGCACGCGCTGGAGGTACAGGGAGCCGAGGAAGAACATCCCGAACATCCCGGCGACGGTGAGCGCCTGGATCGCGTTGGCGCCCGAGATCTCGCGCGAGCGGAAGATCCGCAGCGGGATCAGCGGGTGGGCAGCGAGCGACTCGCGCACGACGAAGCCGACGAGCAGCGCCAGCGAGCCGGCGGCGAACGCGAGCGTGGTGCCGGCGCCCCAGCCGTCCTCGGCCGCGGGCTTCACGATCGTGTACACGGCGAGCATCAGGCCGGCGGTGATCAGCGCGGCTCCGGGCAGGTCGGCGCCGTGGCGGAGGCCGAGGCCGGTGTCACGGGCGACGACGCGCATGGCGCACAGGCCGGTGGCGACGCCGATCGGGAGGTTGACGAAGAAGATCCAGTGCCAGTTGATCGCCTGGGTGAGCGCGCCGCCGACGAGCAGGCCGATCGAGCCGCCGGCCGAGGCGACGAAGCCGTAGACGCCGATCGCCTTCGCCTGCTCACGCGGCTCGGGGAACATCGTGACGATCATCCCGAGGATCACGGCCGAGGTCATCGCGCCGCCGACGCCCTGGACGAAGCGGGCGGCGATCAGCATCTCCTGGCTCCGCGCGACGCCGCACATCAGCGACGCGAACGTGAACACGGTGAGCCCGGCGAGGAAGACGCGGCGGCGGGAGACGAGGTCGCCGATCCGGCCGGCGAGCAGCAGCAGGCCGCCGAACGCGATCAGATACGCGTTCATCACCCAGGCGAGGCTCGACTGCGAGAAGCCGAGGTCGCGCTGGATCGACGGGAGCGCGACGTTCACGACGGTGACGTCGAGGACGATCATCAGCATCCCGGCGCACAGGACGATGAGCGCCACCCAGCGGGAGCGCTCGGCCGGAGCGTCGGTCCTCGGGGACGAGCAGCGCGCCGGTGGGCGGATCGGGGTCTCGGTGGTCTCCATGGCCTCACTCCAGTCGTTCGAAGTCATCTGGACCTACGACCGGCGAGCCCGGCTGAAGTCATCGGCCGGATCCTTAAATGAGTCGCGCCCCGAATCCGGCGGGATATGAGGCCGGACCTAAGGGGCGCGCTCGAGGGAGGAGAGGGTGCTGCGCTGCAGATGATGCACCCGGAGCGGTTATTTGTCCAAGACGAGTATTCGCAGCTATCTATAAGCTGCACTTATGGAAATCCGGCAGCTGCGCTACCTCGTCGCGGTCGCCGACGAGTTGCACTTCACACGGGCGGCCGAGCGCGAGCACATCGCCCAGCCCGCCCTCTCCCAGCAGATCCGCAAGCTCGAGCAGGAGGCCGGGCTGCCGCTCGTGGCCCGCACCACCCGGTACGTGGCGCTGACCGACGCCGGCGAGCTGCTCGTCGCCCGAGCCCGCCGGATCCTCTCCGAGGTGCAGGCGGCTGCCGACGAGCTGCAGTCGCTCACCGGCCTGCGGACCGGCCACGTGATCGTGGGAGCGATGCACACGATGGGCCCGATCGACATCTCGCTCACGCTCGCCGCGTTCCACCAGCTGCACCCCGGCGTCGAGCTCACCGTGCGCGAACAGTCGAGCGAGGAGCTCGCGGAGATGCTCCGGATCGACGAGCTCGACCTCGCGTTCCTGTCGGTCACGGAGCGGATCGAGAGTCACGGCCTCGGTCTGCAGCAGCTCATCTCGGAGGAGCTCGTGGTCGTGCTGCCCGCCGAGCACCCGCTCGCCGGCCAGCGGCGCGTCCGGATGGCCGAGCTCGCCGGGGAGCGGTTCATCAGCTACCGGACCGGCGCCCGCCTCCGGGAGCTGCTCGAGGCCGCCGGACGGTTCGCCGGGTTCGACCCCGACGTCAAGCTCGAATCCAACGAGAGCGGCCGGATCCGGCGCCTCGTCGAGCGCGGACTCGGGGTGGCGATCCTGCCCCGCTCCGACGCCGAGAGCTCAGGTGCGCAGGTGGTCGCCGTGACGCTCGTCGAGCCCGCGCTCACGCGCGACATCACGCTCGCGTGGCGGGCCGACCGCCGCCACTCGCCGGCCGCCGCCGAGTTCCTGCAGATGGCCCGGACGATGTTCGCCGCGCCCGCCGCACCGTGAGGCAGCCGAGAAGCATGGCGTGCCCACGCGCACAACCCGTGGTTGACGGCCCCTCAGACGGGGAACCCTGTCGGGGCTGGGCCAGTCGTGCAGGCGTAACCGGAGGCTCCGTCGAACGTACTGATTGACGAGGGCTCCGGGACCGGCGACCTCGTGTCAACAGCCCGTCAACACGGGCGATACGCCTCGGCGCAGGGCCCCTCACAGGGCTCCCATGCCCCGTTGACCCGGCCTCGTGAAGAGTTCGATAAGCGTCGAACTTTTTGTTATAATTCGATATACATCGAACAATCAGCTTTGGAGATTGCACTGAACAGTTTTGAACGTCATGGTCGGGACGCCGGGTCCAGGGCCCACGCCGACCACGAAGCCACCACATTTGAATCCATCCACGACGGACGCATCCGCAAGGCGGGCGCGGCCGGGAACCGCCGCCAGCGCCGCCGCCGCGAGGGTCATGTCGCGCGGCTGAGCGAGGCTGTCGCGGCGCGGTCCGCCGACGCCGGCGCCAGCACCGACTCGCTTGAGTTGTTCCTGCGCCAGGCTCGAGTTCATCCGCTGCTGACGGCGGCGGAGGAGATCGAGCTCTCCCAGGCGATCGAGCGTGGCGATCTGCAGGCCAAGGAGCGGATGATCAACTCCAACCTGCGGCTGGTCGTCTCGCAGGCGCGTCGCTACCAGGGACACGGCCTGTCGATGGAGGACCTCGTGCAGGAGGGGATGCTGGGCCTGATCCGCGCGGTCGAGAAGTTCGACTGGCGCCGAGGGTTCAAGTTCTCCACGTACGGGACCCTCTGGATCCGTCAGGCGATCCAGCGCGGCCTGCAGAACTACGGACGGACGATCCGTGTCCCGGTCCACGTTGCGCAGCGCCAGGTCAAGGTCCGCAAGATCGAGAGCGATCTCAACGCCAAGCTCTCCCGGGAGCCGACCGACGAGGAGATCGCCGCGGTCGCCGAGCTGACCGTCGAGGAGGTGGCCGAGCTCAGGGAGCTGAGCCGCGGCCTCGCCAGTCTCGACCAGCCGGTGAGCGATGACGGCGACACGTCCCTCGGCGACCTGCTGGCGAGCGAGCGCCCCGAGCCGACCCAGGAGGTGGCGGCGGACGATCGCGATCGCCGCGTCAACGACCTGGTCGACGCCCTCCCGGAGGGCGAGCGCAACGTCCTGCGGCTCCGGTTCGGACTCGCCGGCGACGAGGAGCGCACGCTCACCCAGACCGGCCGGGAGCTCGGCATCTCCGCCGAGCGGGTTCGCCAGCTCGAGGAGAGCGCCCTGCGGCGCCTGGCCCGCAATCGCGAGCTCGAAGGCCTCCGCGAGGCCGCCTGACCCCGGCCACAACCTCGCCTGATCAACCCGTTGTTGCGCCGCCGGGCCCTCCATCCCAGAGGGCCCGGCGGTCGCGTTTCCGCGACAGTTGCGGGCGATTTGTTGCGACCGGCCCGCGGCGGCGCCATCGGCCAGCTGCCTTGCTAGCGTGCGACGGCATGGGTAAGGGAATAAGACGAACACTCCTCGCGCTGACATGCGCACTGCCATTCACCGCGATGCTGCCGGCCACGTCCGGCGCCGTCGTAGTCGGGATCGGAAGCCAGAGCGCCACGTTCCTGACCGATCCTCTGTTCAAGGCGCTCAATATCCACGACGCCCGGCTCACGGTGTCCTGGGACGTCGTCGTCAACAAGAAGCGTCGCTTCGAGCTCGGTGACGACGTCGCCTGGCTGAACGCTGCGGCGGCCGACGGCGTCAAGCCCCTCGTGTCGTTCAGCGGGAACGGGAATTACATCCCCACCGTTCGCCAGTACACGAAGGCGATCAAGGCGTTCATGAAGAAGTTCCCGGCGGTCAAGGAGTACACCGCCTGGAACGAGCCGGACTGGGTCTATCGCAGCCTCAGCCGCAAGCCGCTGCTGGCGGCGGCGTACTTCAACGCGCTCGCTCACAACTGCCACCAGCTGCACCCTGCTGGCCGGCGACGTGTACCTGCCGGCCACGCAGCTGACGCCGTGGATCAAGGCATACAAGAAGGGCCTGCACGTCAAGCCCTCGGGCTGGGCCCTGCACAACTACTACGACGTGCGCCAGCACAAGGCCACCCAGCTCAAGGCGCTGATGAAGCTGACGTCCGGGCCGATCTGGCTCGACGAGATCAGCGGCGTCGAGCGCCGCGGGCACTGGCAGTACAAGAACCAGTCGGCGGCGGCCGCCGCGCGAGACGAGAAGTTCCTGTTCTCGCTGCCGCATCGCTACCACCGCGTCGCCCGGATCTACCACTACCAGTGGGCGGACGATCCAGCGGTCGGCTGGGACTCCGGCCTGGTCGATCGGCACGGCAAGCCGCGCCCGGCCTACTTCGTGATCAAGAAGGCCACCGGGGCGTGAGCGTGGCCGCCGCGGCGCGTGAGCCTGGCCGCCGCCGCGTGGCGTGAGCCTGGCCGCCGCCGCGTGAGCGCCGGCCACTGATTGCCAGCCCGACGTCAATGAGGGGCCGTCACGAAGACGGCCCCTCATTGGGGAATGTGCCGACGTCGTGTTCGGCGGCGATTTTCCCGGGTTCCTCATTTCATCTGCGGGCGGGAATGTGCCGGCGGCGCGCTCCGTCTCCCGTCGCGGGCGGCAGCGCACATTCCCAAGGGAATTCGCCTGACTCGCCTTCGGAAGCCGCAACGTTCGGCGGCGAATTTCCCGGGCTTGGCATGACCCGGCGGCATGATGTTTACATCCAGCGGTGCCGGGCCAGCATCACCCGCGCCTCGGTGTCCACGGCGCGCTGGGCCCGGACCGCCTCGCGGATCTCGCGAGCGGTCTCCAGCCGGCGGGCTGATCCGCGGATCATCTCGGCCTGCCGCTGAGTCGCGCCCCGGCCGATGACGGCCTGCCGGTAGCGCGCCCGGACGGCGTGCGAATGAACTGACACTTCGGGTTCCTCCTCGTGGAGTGGTTGGTGGTTGGGAGAACGACAGGAGTGACCACCCGGATGCGGGCAGGGGCCGTCGCCCGGGCTCGGCCAGGAACTGACAGATGGTGTGACGGCGACGGCTACGTCAGCCGCCGACAGCGGTATGTGTCACGGCAGCCCCCGGGTCACCCGGGTGGGCTGTCTCAGAGGTGGATGTTCGTGTTCATCGCTGCCATCACTGCACCGTCACTTTCGGTTCACTGCTCAGGGCACAAAAAAGGCGACCCGGCCTGGGTCGCCCTCGCTTCGGGGTTGCTATGCGCAGAGAACTGCCTACTGCGCGGACCTCGCCGCGAGGACGTCACGGTGAACGCCGGCACGCCGGGGGGCGTACTGGTCGGCCAGTGCCGTGAGATTGATGTCGACCGGGATTCCAAACATGTGCGTCCGAGTGCTTTCCACGTGAGCAGGGTAACCCACACACTCACCGTTGGCAAGGACTTTTGTCACTTTTTTTCGCTGCCGCGCTTGGTCGCCCTTCCGCCCCGCTGCGCCCGTCCCGCCCGGCCCAGCTGCGCCGGTCGCGGCCGGCCCCCGTGCGCCCGGCCCGCTGCGCCCGTCCTGCCCGTCCGGGCTGCGCCGTCCCGCCCCGGCGCAGCCGCGGTCCACGATCAGGGGACGATCCCCGGAGGCTGGGAGTCCTGGCCCTCGCTGAAGCGACGCTCCTCGTGCTTCTCTGGGTCCTCCTCCCCGAGCTCCTCCTGGCCCTCGCTGAAGCGGCCGTGATGGGGATCCTCGGGAAGGTCCTCCTGTCCCTCGCTGAAGCGGCCGACGTGCTCCTCCTCGGGGCTCGGGGTCGGACTGCGCTCGCCCTCGGCGTACCCGCCGCCTTCGGGGTCACCGGGGCGGTCGGAACGCGGTGTCTCTGACATGGGCTGCTCTCCTCTTCGCGGTGTCGATCTGGCCCTCTCGCAGAATATCGCCGGTTCGGCCGCGGGCGGGGTCTGTAACGGCTGTCACGTACTCGGGTACTAAGCGGCGGTGTTGCCGATTCTTCGCCGTAAGCGCTCGTTGAAGCGCCGCGTTGCCGATGCCGCACGGCATCGGTCCGGCGCGGGGCCGTCGGCTGCGCGCCGCCGCAGCCCAGCTCGACCTGCCGTGGGCGCGCAGCTGGGTCGCCGGGCTGGCGCGCGAGAACTTTCTGCGGTTCGTGCTCAACCCGCTGATGGACTTCTACTCGCGCCGGCGCGCGACCGGCCGCGACAAGCTGGCGGCGGTCAAGGGCCCGGTCATCCTCGTCGCCAACCACGCGAGCCACATGGACACGCCCGTGATCCTCTCGGCGCTCCCGCGCAAGCTCCGCAAGCGCACGGTGGTGGCCGCCGCGGCCGACTACTTCTACAAGAACCGGTTCATCGCCTCGGTCGTCTCCCTGATCTTCAACACGACGCCGATCGACCGCGGCGGCGGCGGCCTGTCGAAGGACGGGAGCCACCTCGACAACCTCCTCGACCAGGGATGGAACCTGCTCCTGTACCCGGAGGGGACGCGCTCGCGCAGCGGCATGCCCGGGCGGATCCGCCGCGGCGCCGCGGTGCTCGCCTCCGCGCACAACCTCCAGATCGTCCCGATCCGGGTCACGGGCACGCGGGACGCGATGCCTCCCGGCCGGATCTGGCCCAAGCGCCTGCGCGGCACGCGGCTCTCCAAGCGCCACGCGATCACGGTCTCGTTCGGCGAGCCGATCCGCCCGACCGCCGACACGGCGGTGCTGATCGAGAGCGTGCAGAAGTTCTTCGAGAACGGCGACGGCGGCTCGGGGCCGTACCGCTCGCCGTACACCCGGATCGGCGCCAAGCGCGCCGACTGACCCCGGCGCGCCCCGACTGAACTCGCGCGGGTGCGTGACCCTGCGCACGCCGACTGACCCGGCGCCCGCCGGGGCCGACGGACCAGGACTACTCGTCGTCCTCGTCGAGCCAGTCCATCGTCCGCGCGACCGCCTTCGACCACTTGCGGTAGCCGCGGGCGCGGCGCTCGGGGTCCATCTGCGGCAGCCACTGGGCGGCCATGTGCCAGTTCGCCCGGAGGGCGTCCCTGTCCGGCCAGAAGCCGACCGCCAGCCCGGCCGCGTAGGCGGCGCCGAGCGACACCGTCTCGGCCACCAGCGGGCGGACGACCGGGACGTCGATGATGTCGGCCAGGGTCTGCATCAGCAGGTTGTTGGCGGTCATCCCGCCGTCGACCCGGAGCATGCTCATCCCGAGGTTGGCGTCGGCGTTCATCGCCTCGACCACCTCGAGGGTCTGCCACGCGGTCGCCTCGAGCACCGCCCGGGCCAGGTGGCCCTTGGTGATGTAGCCGGTGAGGCCGGCGATCACCCCGCGCGCGTCGCCGCGCCAGTGCGGGGCGAACAGGCCGGAGAAGGCCGGCACGAAGTAGCAGCCGCCGTTGTCCTCGACGGTCCGGGCCATCGTCTCGATCTCCGGCGCCGAGGCGATCAGCGTGAGGTTGTCGCGGAACCACTGCACGAGCGCGCCGGTCACGGCGATCGAGCCCTCGAGCGCGTACGTCGGGGCTTCGTCGCCGACTCGGCACGCGAGCGTGGTCAGCAGCCCGCTCTTCGACATCACCGGGTCGAGCGCCGGTGTTGAACAGCAGGAAGCTGCCCGTGCCGTATGTGCACTTGGCCTCGCCGGGCGAGAAGCACGTCTGACCGAACAGGGCCGCCTGCTGGTCGCCGAGCGCCGCCGCCACCGGGAGGCCGCGCGCGGGCCCCGAGCGGGCCTCGCCGTAGACCTCGCAGGACGGGCCTGATCTCCGGCAGCATCGCCCGCGGTACGCCAAGCTCGGACAGGAGCTCATCGTCCCAATCGAGCGTGCGCAGGTTCATCAGCATCGTCCGGCTCGCGTTCGTCACATCGGTGAGGTGGCGTCCGGTCAATCGCCAGATGAGCCACGAGTCGATCGTCCCGAACAGGACGTCGCCGCTGTCGGCACGCTCGGCGACGCCGGGCACGTGATCGAGCAGCCATCGGATCTTCGGTCCCGAGAAGTAGGTGGCGAGCGGCAGCCCGCAGCGGTCGCGAAAGCGATCCTGCCCGACGTCGCGCCCGAGTTCGCGAACGAGGTGCTCGGTGCGCGTGTCCTGCCAGTTGATCGCGTTGTGCACGGGGCGGCCGGTGTCGCGCTCCCACACGACCGTCGACTCGCGCTGGTTGGCGATCCCGATGCCGACGAGGTCGTCGACGCCGAGGTCCGCGGTCCGCAGCGCCGTCTCGACGACGGCTTCGACGTTGCGCCAGATCTCCTCGGAGTCGTGCTCCACCCACCCCGGACGCGGATAGATCTGCTCGTGCTCCTTCTGAGCCACGGACACCAGCCGCGCTGAGCGGTCGAACACGAGACATCTCGATGAGGCGGTCCCCTGGTCGATCGCGGCTACATAACGCTCGCTCATCGTCATCATTCTCTACCAGGGGATCGCTCCCAGCTCTCGCGAGACCGCCCGCGCGCCCTCTCGCACCATCGCCAGCAGGTCGCCGCGCGGCTGCCGGGCGGCGAGCAGGCGCTCCGGCGGCCCGAAGATCCCCATCGCGCCGACGGTCACTCCGCGCCGGTCGACGATCGGCGCCGCGTAGGACACCTGGCCGGGCACGAGCTCGCCGATGTCGGACGCCCACCCCTGGGCGCGGACCCGCGCCAGCTCCCGGTCGAGGCGCTCGGGGTCGGTGATCGTCGCGTCGGTGTACCCGCGCAGGCCGGCGCGGGCCAGCTCGGAGGCGAGATACGGGTGATGCGAGAGCAGGATCTTCCCGAGCGCGCTCGCGTGGGCGGGAAGCAGCGTGCCGACGTCGAGCGACTGGAGGCTGTCGTCCGGGCGGAACACGTGGTGGACGATGAGCACCTGGTGCTCGTGGAGGATCCCGATCCGGACGGCCTCGCGGGTGCGGGTGGCGAGCGAGTCCGACCAGTTGAGCGCCCGCGTGCGCAGCTCGTTGCCGTCGAGGTAGCTCGACCCCATGTGCAGCAATGCCGCGCCGAGCCGGTACTTGCCGGTGTCCGCATCCTGCTCGATGAAGCCCTCGTGCTGGAGCGTGCGCAGCAGTCCGTGGACCGTCCCCTTCGACAGCCCGAGCTCGCCCGCGATGTCGACGACGCCCAGCTGCCGCGCCCGGCCCGAGAGCAGGCGCAGGATGCTCGCCGCGCGCTCGATCGACTGAATCCGGCCGGGCATCGCCTACCCAGACCGGCCTTTTGCCCTGCGTCGAGGAATCAGCCGCAATTCCGTTAATCGAACCGGTCGTGCCATTGTCGAACGTGAGTACCTATCTTTACAACTTCGTTTGACATTGTCGAACGCCCGGGATTAGGATCAGCGCCCATCGCAGTCTGTCCTAGGAGGGAGAAGTCCACTTGAGCATCATCGGTGCTGAAATCATCGGCACGGCGTTGCTGATCCTGCTTGGCGACGGCGTCGTCGCCGCAGTTCTGCTCGCCAAATCCAAGGCCGAAAACTCCGGCTGGATCGTCATCACCTTCGGGTGGGGGCATGGCGGTCATGGTCGCCGTCTACGCCGTGGGCCAGTTCGACGGCGCGCACCTCAATCCCGGCGGTCACGCTCGGGCTTCTCGATCAACGGCGAACATCCACGGCGCCGGCACGGTCATCAAGTACCTGATCGGCGAGTTCATCGGCGCGGCATCGGCGCCGGCCTCGTGTTCGCCGCCTACTACCTGCACTTCGCCGAGACCGAGGACCCGGGCCTGAAGCTGGCTGTGTTCTCGACCGGCCCGGCGATCCGCAACACGGCCGCCAACCTGGTCACCGAGATCATCGGCACGTTCGTGCTCGTGTTCGGAGTGCTGGCGATCATCGCAGCCGAGAACTGGCCAACGGCCTCACGGCAGTCCAGCGGCCTGGCGCCCTGCTGGTCGGGTTCCTCGTGCTCGCCATCGGCCTGTCGCTCGGCGGCCCGACCGGATACGCGATCAATCCCGGCCCGTGACCTCGGGCCGCGGATCATGCACGCGATCCTGCCGATTCCCGGCAAGGGCCCGTCGGACTGGGGCTACTCGTGGATTCCGGTCGTCGGGCCGCTGATCGGTGGCGCGCATCGGCGCGCTCGCCTACGGCGCGTTCTATCCCGCTCGGCTAGAGGTGAACAGCCATGAAGAAGCTGATCAACGCCCCCGATGCGGTGGTGCAGGACGCGCTGCGCGGAATCGAGGCCGCTCACGGTGACCGTTTCCGGGTCTCGTATGACCCGGCCGCTGGTCGTCCGGGCCGACGCTCCGGTGCAGGGCAAGGTCGGGCTCATCTCCGGCGGCGGCTCGGGTCACGAGCCGATGCACGGGGGCTTCGTCGGGATGGGCATGCTCGACGCGGCGTGCCCGGGTGAGGTGTTCACCTCGCCCACGCCCGACCAGATGCTGGAGGCGACCAAGGCCGTCAACGGCGGTGCCGGAGTCATCCACGTCGTCAAGAACTACACCGGCGACGTGATGAACTTCGACATGGCCGCGGAGCTCGGCAAGACCGAGGACATCGAGGTGGAGACGATCCTCACCAACGATGACGTGGCCGTGGAGGACTCGCTGTACACGGCCGGTCGACGTGGAGTCGGCGTCACGGTGCTGGTGGAGAAGATCTGCGGCGGCGCGGCCGAGGACGGCCGCTCGCTGCAGGAGGTCGCCGAGCTCGGTCGCCGGGTCAACGCGAACGGACGCTCGATGGGCATGGCCCTGACCCCGTGCATCACCCCGGCCTCCGGCGAGCCGAGCTTCGAGCTCGGCGACGACGAGGTCGAGATCGGGATCGGGATCCACGGCGAGCCGGGGCGGTTCCGGGAGAAGACCGGGCCCGCGTCACAGGTCGCCGAGCGCCTCATGACCCCGATCCTCGAGGACCTGCCGTTCTCGTCGGGCGACAAGGTCCTCGCGTTCGTCAACGGGATGGGCGGCACGCCGCTGATCGAGCTGTACGTGATGTACGCGGAGGTCGCCAAGATCGCCCAGGAGCACGGGTTGAGCATCGAGCGCAACCTGGTCGGCAACTACATCACCTCGCTGGAGATGCAGGGTTGCTCGATCACGCTTGTCAAGCTCGACGACGAGATGGTCCGCTACTGGGACGCTCCGGTGAACACGCCGGGGCTGCGCTGGGGCGTCTAGGCAGTGCCGGTCACCCGAGACGGCGTCGTCGACTGGATGAACCGGTTCGCGGCCGAGATGAGCGAGCACCGTCAGGAGCTCGTTCGTCTCGACACCGCGATCGGCGACGGCGACCATGGCACGAACATGGACCGGGGGATGCGCAAGGCCCAGGAGAAGCTGGCCGGCTCGGAACCGGCGGATCCCGGGAGCGCGCTCAAGGCCGTGTCGATGGCGCTGATCTCGAGTGTGGGCGGAGCCGCCGGGCCGCTGTACGGGACGCTGTTCCTGCAGCTCGGCTCCGCCCTCGGCACGGAGGCCGAGGTCGAGCTGCCCGCGTTCGCGCAGGCATGGCGCAAGGCGCTCGAGGGCGTCCAGGCGCGCGGCAAGGCCGAGCCGGGCGACAAGACGATGGTCGACGCCATGATTCCCGCCGTCGAAGCGCTGGAGGCGGCGGCGGATCTCGACGAGGGCCTGCGCGCTGCCGAACAGGCCGCCCAGGACGGGATGCAGGCCACGATCCCGCTGGTCGCCCGGAAGGGGCGCGCCAGCTATCTGGGAGAGCGCAGCAAGGACCACCAGGACCCGGGTGCGACCTCCACCTACTACTTGTTCAAGACGGCCGCCGAGGCGCTGGCGAGCTGAAAGGAGACTGAGGGATGGCGAAATACGCAGCAGCACTGGACCAGGGCACGACCAGTAGCCGGGCGATGATCTTCAACCACGAGGGCCGCGTGGAGGCGGTCTCGCAGAAGGAGCACGAGCAGATCTATCCGAAGCCGGGATGGGTCGAGCACGATCCGAAGGAGATCTGGGCGCGCTGCGAGGAGGTGCTCGAGGAGGCGCTCGAAGCGGCGGGCGGCAACAAGGACGACATCGCCGCGCTCGGAATCACCAACCAGCGCGAGACGGCCGTCGTGTGGGACCGCAACACCGGAGAGCCGGTGATGAACGCGCTCGTGTGGCAGGACACGCGGACCGACAAGATCGTCGATGAGCTCTCGGCTGACGGCGGCCAGGACCGCTTCCGCGAGCAGGTCGGCCTGCCGCTGGCCACCTACTTCTCCGGGCCGAAGGTCCGCTGGGTGCTCGACAACGTCGATGGCGCCCGGGAGAAGGCCGAGGCCGGGGATCTGATGTTCGGCAACATCGACACGTGGTGCATCTGGAACCTGACCGGCGGGACCGACGGCGGCCTGCATATCACCGACGTCTCCAATGCGAGCCGGACGATGCTGATGAACCTCGACTCGCTCTCCTGGAACGAGGACATCGCCTCGACGATCGGCGTCCCGACGTCGATGCTCCCGGAGATCCGCGCGTCGAGTGAGGTGTACGGCGAGGTCAAGTCGGGCGCATTCGCCGGCATCAAGATCGCCGGTGACCTCGGCGACCAGCAGGCGGCCACGTTCGGCCAGACGTGCTTCTCGCCGGGCGAGGCCAAGAACACCTACGGCACCGGCAACTTCATGCTGCTGAACACCGGTACCGAGCTCGTGCAGTCGAAGTCGGGGCTGCTGACGACGGTCGGCTACAAGATCGGCGACGGCGACCCGATCTACTGCCTGGAGGGCTCGATCGCGATCACGGGAGCGCTCGTGCAGTGGCTGCGCGACAACCTCAAGCTGATCAAGGCCGCGCCGGAGGTCGAGGAGCTGGCCAGCTCGGTCGACGACAACGGCGGGCTGTACATCGTGCCGGCCTTCTCCGGCCTGTTCGCCCCGTACTGGAAGTCGAACGCCCGCGGCGTGTTCGCCGGCCTCACGCGGTACGTCAACGCCGGCCACATCGCCCGGGCCACGCTCGAGGCGACGGCGTTCCAGAGCCGCGAGATCGTTGAGGCGATGGCCACGGACTCCGGCGTCGATCTGGACTCGCTGAAGGTCGACGGCGGGATGGTCGCCAACGACCTGCTGATGCAGTTCCAGGCGGACCTGCTCGGCGTTCCGGTGATCCGTCCCGAGGTCGCTGAGACGACCGCGCTCGGCGCGGCCTACGCTGCCGGACTGGCGACTGGGTTCTGGGACAACGAGGAGGACCTGCGCAACAACTGGGCGGAGGACAAGCGCTGGGATCCCAGCATGGACGCCGACAAGCGCGACGAGTACTACAAGTACTGGAAGAAGGCCGTGACCCGGACCTTCGACTGGTTCGGCGACGACGCCTGAGGGGGCACTGTGGGAACGCCGAGGGTGGCCGTCCGGCGGCCCTCGGCGTACCCTCTCGCCGTCCGATGCCAACGCAACATGGCGGCCCTGCGGACCCGCTCGCCGTCCAACCCCGCGGGGCATCTGAGAGGTAGGCTGATGGGTCGATGGTCACGCTGAGCACCGACGTCCTGGTCATCGGCGCCGGCGCCACTGGCGCCGGGGTGGCCTGGGACGCGGCTCTGCGCGGTTTCGACGTCGTGCTCGTCGACCGCCGCGACCTCGCCGAAGGGACGAGCGGCCGCTTCCACGGCCTCGTCCACTCAGGTGGCCGCTACGCGGTCAAGGACCCGCGCGCGGCGGAGGAGTGCGTGGCCGAGAACCGGGTGCTTCGCGAGGTGGCGGCCGACGTCGTCGAGGACACCGGCGGCTTGTTCGTCACCACGCCGTGGGACGACCCGGCATACGCGGACCGGTTCGCCGCGGGGTGCCGTGCCACCGGCGTGTGGTGCGAGGAGATCTCGCCCGCGCAGGCGCTCCACGAGGAACCGCGCCTGGACCCGAGGATCTCCCGCGCGTTCCGCGTCGCCGACGCGAACATGGACGTGTGGAAGCTCGTGTGGTCGCTCGCCCGCGGCGCCCGCTCGCGCGGCGCCACGATCCTTCCCTACCACGCCGTGACCACGGTCCGGCGCGACGGTGACGAGGTGACGGGCGCGACCGTGCGCGACGCACGCACCGGCGAGGAGACCGCGATCGAGGCCCGGGTCACGATCAACGCCTCGGGCGCGTGGGCCGGCCAGATCGCGGAGATGGCCGGGATCGAGGGCGTCCGGATCCTGCCCGGCCGGGGAATCATGATCGCGATGAACCACAGGCTGGTGAACACGGTCATCAACCGCTGTCAGATGCCGACCGACGGCGACATCCTCGTCCCGATCAGAACCGTGTGCGTGATCGGCACGACCGATCAGCACACCGACGACCCCGACGACCACACGGTGCTCGAGTCCGAGGTCGACGCGATGCTCGACGACGGCGAGAAGCTCGTGCCCGGGTTCCGCCAGGCGCGGGCGCTGCGCGTCTGGACCGGGGTGCGCCCGCTGTTCGAGGACGCCAAGGCCGGCAACTCCGACACGCGCGACGTGACCCGCTCGCACGCGCTGCTCGAGCACGCTGAGCGCGACGGCGTGTCCCGGTTCCTGACGATCACCGGCGGCAAGGCGACGACGTTCCGGCTGATGGCCGAGCACACGATGAATGCCGCCTGCCGGCATCTCGGCGAGGACCGGCCGTGCACGACGGCGACCGAGCCGCTGCCCGGCTCCGAGCAGCGCCGGCACTACCGGATCGGCGAGCGGCTGCAGCGCAAGGAGGACCACCTCGCCGACGCCCAGCTCATCTGCGAGTGCGAGATGATCCCGCGCGCCAAGCTCGAGGAGGGCATCCGTCGCCGCGGGACCGAGAACCTCGACGACATCCGTCGCCTGCTGCGATTGGGGATGGGCCCGTGCCAGGGCGGGTTCTGCATGTACCGCGCCGCCGGGATCCTGCACGGGCTCGACGGGCGCGACGCCGCCCAGGCGAACGGGGCCCTGCTCGACTTCCTCCAGGAGCGATGGAAGGGCGTGTGGCCGATCCTGTACGGCGACCAGCTGCGCCAGGCCCGGCTCGACGACTGGATCTACCAGGGCGTCCTCGACCTCGAGCACCTGCCGCGATGATGCGCGAGCGCCACTTCGACGTCGTCGTGATCGGCGCCGGCACGGCGGGCCTGACCGCTGCCACCCGGCTCGCGGAGGGCGGCGCCAAGGTGTGCGTGCTCGCCAAGGGCGTCGGCTCCACGCACCTCGCGCCGGGGACGGTCGACGTGCTCGGCTATGCGCCGGATCGGGTCGACGCGCCCGGCGCCGCGCTCGACGGGTTCGCTGCGGCGCATCCCGAGCATCCGTACGCGCGGCTCGGCGCGCCGGCGGTCGAGGAGGCACTGGGCTGGTTCTCCTCACAGGTGCAAGCCGGGCCCCTGCCGGGATACGCGTACGTCGGAGGACTCGACCGCAACCGGCTGCTGCCGACCGCTGTCGGGGCGCTCCGACCCTCGGCGCTCGTGCCGGAGACGATGGCGGCCGGCGACGCGGCCGGGCTGACGCGTGCGTGCATTGTCGGGTCACGGACGCTGCGTGACTTCCACGCCGCCCTGTGCGCCGCCAACCTCGTGAAGGGCGGGATCGATGCGCGGGCGGTCGAGGTGCTGATCGAGGGCGACCGCGCCGACCAGAACCTGCTCGGGATCGCCCGGCGGTTCGACGACCCGGCGTGGCGGGCGGCGTTCTGCGCCGACCTCGGCGCCCGGCTGAGCGGAGAGGAGACGGTCGGGCTGCCGGCGATGCTCGGCCTGGTCGATCCGCACGGCGCGTGGAGCGATGTGTGCCAGCGACTCGGGCGGCCCGTGTTCGAGATCCCGACGCTACCGCCCTCGGTGCCGGGGATGCGGCTGTTCGAGATCCTCCGGGCGGCGCTGCTGCGGGCCGGGGGCCGGCTCGTGCTCGGCTCCGAGGTCGTCGGCGCCGAGCGTGACGGCGAGCGGATCACCGCCGTCCACGGGCACGCCTCCGGCGGCGACGTGCGCTACGTCACGCGCTGGGTCGTGCTCGCAAGCGGCGGCTTCGCCTCTGGCGGGATCGAGCTCGACTCGAGATGGGCCACGCACGAGCGAGTCCTCGGGCTGCCCTTGCGGGGCGTCCCGGCGGCCGGCGAGCCGCGGTTCGTCGCCTCCTATCTCGACGAGCAGCCGATGGCGCGGGTCGGCGTGGCCGTCGACGCCGAGCTTCGCGCCGAGGGATGCGAGAACGTGCTCGTGGCCGGAGCCGCGCTCCCGGGTGCGGCGCCGTGGCGCGAGGGCTCGGGCGAGGGGATCGCGCTCACCAGCGGGTCCCGGGCGGCGGCGCTCGTGCTTGGCTTGAGGCAACCAGCGACGGGAGCGGCAGCGTGAGCGAGTTCGTGATCGACGAGATGCTGCGGGGGTCGCTCGACCACTGCGTCAAGTGCACGATCTGCGAGACCGCGTGCCCGGTCTCGAACGTCACGCCGCTGTTCCCCGGGCCGAAGTACGCGGGCCCCCAGGCCGAGCGCTACCGGGTGGCCGACGAGCCGTCGGTGGAGTGGTCGGTCGACTACTGCTCGGGCTGCGGGATCTGCACCCAGGTGTGCCCGCAGGGCGTCAAGATCGCCGAGATCAACGCCCAGGCGCGCAACAAGCTCAAGCGCCAGAAGGGCGTCCCGGTCCGCGACCGGATCATCACCCGGCCCACGTGGCTCGGGCGCGCAGGCACTCCGGTCGCGCCGATCGCGAACCTCACTCTCGGCTTCAAGCCCGGGCGAGTGCTGGCTGAGAAGCTGCTCGGCGTCCACCGCGACGCGCCGGCGCCGAAGTTCGCCGGCCGCCGGTTCTCGCGCTGGGCGCGCGGGCACACCAGCCCGCGCACCGGGTCGCAAGGTCGTGTACTTCCACGGCTGCGGGACCGAGTACTACGAGCCGTGGGAGGGCGAGAAGCTCGTCGCCATCCTCGAGCACAACGGGTTCGAGGTCGAGGTCCCCAAGCAGGACTGCTGCGGGCTGCCACTGCAGTCGAGCGGGCTGTTCGAGGACGCGCGCCAAGTCGTGCTGCGGCTGGCCCGGGCGCTCGCCGCCCACGTCCGCGACCCTGACACGATCATCGTCGGCAACGCGACGAGCTGCACGCTGATGCTCAAACGCGAGGCGCGCGAGATCCTGTCGCTTCGAGGACGACCCCGATCTCAAGCTCGTATCCGAGCGGACCTACGACATCTGCGAGCTGCTGCTCGAGCTGCACGATCGCGGGGAGCTGAAGACCGACTTCCAGCCCGTCAACGAGACGATCGCCTACCACGCGCCGTGTCAGCAGCAGGGCCACTGGATCGGCAAGCCGGCGCTCGAGCTGCTCGCGCTGATCCCCGGCCTTCAGGTGCGCGAGATGTCCGCGCGGTGCTGCGGGATCGCCGGTACGTACGGGCTCAAGGCCGAGAAGTACGAGATCGCCATGAACGTCGGGCGGGCGCTGTTCGACCAGGTGCGCGCATCGGGCGCGGGCGACCGTCGCCTGCGACAGCGAGACCTGCCGCTGGCAGATCACGCACGGCACGAACCGCCCCTCGGTGCACCCGATCGATTACCTGCACCGCGCCTACGGCCTGTAGACGATGGTCGGGATCGTCGTCGTCTCGCACAGCGACGCACTCGCGGCGGGGGTCGTGGCGGTGGCCCGCGAGCTCGGCGGTCCGGAGCTGGCGCTCGAGCCGGCCGGCGGGATCGAAGAGGAGGGAGTGCTCGGCACCGATGCGATGCGGGTGCGTGACGCGATCGACCGGGCGATGTCCTCCGACGGAGTGCTCGTGCTGATGGACCTCGGCAGCGCGTTGATGAGCGCCGAGTTCGCGATCGAGATGCTCGAGGAGCCTGCGGGGCGGGTGCTGATGAGCGAGGCGCCGTTGGTGGAGGGTGCGGTGGCCGCGGCCGTCGCCGCACGGAACGGGGCGTCGCTGGATGAGGTCGCGGCCGAGGCGCGCGGGGCGCTGGCGATGAAGGCCTCGCAGCTGGGGGTCTCCGAGGGCGACGGCGGTTCTACGGCCGCCTCCGATGACGGGTTCGTGGCCGACGCGCAGGCGACCGTGACCGTGCGCAACGAGCTCGGAATCCACGCGCGGCCGGCGGCGCTGATCGCGCGGGCCGTCGGCCGATTCGACGCCGATGTGCGGATCGCGAAAGGCACTGGATCGCCGGTCAAGGCGAACAGCCTGACGAACGTCGCCGGCCTCAGTGCCCGTCTCGGCGACACCCTCACGGTGGGAGCCGCCGGGCCGAGGCGCGGCAGACGCGGTCGCCGCGATCGAGGAGCTCGCCGAGAGTGGGTTCGGCGACGGAGTGTCCTCGTCGGTCGCCGCGCGCTCGGCCGCCGCGGCCGCGGTCGAGCCCGAGCCGTGGGCGCCCGCTCCCGAGGCCGGGGCCGATGAGGCGCCGGCTCCCGAGGCCGGCGACGTGCTCACCGGCGTCCCGGCGTCGCGCGGGCTCGCGGTCGGCCCGGCGGCACAGCTCCACGGCGGGCCGGCCGCGCCGGCAGAGCGCGTGGCCGAGCCGGTGGAGGCCGAGCGGGTCCGGCTCTCACATGGGATCGCCGGCGCGCGGGAGGCGATCTCCGCGGACCAGGAGGCGGTGAGCGCCCGCGCGGGTGCGGCGGACGCAGCGATCTTCGACGCCCACCTGGCGCTGCTCGACGACGACGCGCTCACCGGCCCGGCCTACGCCGCGGTCGACGGCGGGGCGACGGCCGAGCGCGCCTGGCACGACGCCGCGGAGCTGGTGGCGGAGCGCTATCGCGGCTTCGAGGAGCCGCTGCTGCGCGAGCGGGCGACCGACGTGCTCGACGTCGGTCGCCGCGTCGTGCGTGCGATCACCGGCGAGGACGCGGACGGCGCCGCGCACGCCGGGGTCGTGATCGCCGACGAGCTGACGCCGGCCGACGCCGCCGGGCTCGATCCCGGGCGCGTCACCGGGATCGTCACCGCCCGCGGCACGGCGACCGCCCACGCGGCGATCCTCGCCCGTGCGCTCGGGATCCCGGCCGTCGTGGGCTGCGGACGCGGGGTGCTGTCGATCGCCGACGGCACGGAGCTGCTCGTCGACGGCGACACCGGAACGGTGCAGGTGGCGCCCGACGAGCTGCTCGTCCGCGCGGCGCGCGAGCAGAAGCGACGCGCCGCCGAGCGACGGGCCGCCGCGTTGACGCGGGCGCATGAGACCGGCGCCACGCGGGACGGAACGCGGATCGAGGTGTTCGCCAACCTCGGCTCCGCGGACGAGGCGGCTCGAGCGGTCGAGCTCGGGGCCGAGGGCGTCGGCCTGCTGCGCACGGAGTTCCTGTTCCTGCACCGCGTCGAGCTCCCCGGCGAGGAGGAGCAGGCCGAGACGTTGCGCGAGATCGCCCGCGCGCTCGACGGCCGGCCGCTGATCGTGCGCACGCTCGACGCCGGCGCCGACAAGCCGCTCCCGTCGCTGCCGATGCCACCCGAGGCCAACCCGTTCCTGGGGGTGCGGGGGATCCGGCTCGCACTCGCCCGCCGGGACGTGCTCGCCACCCAGCTGCGCGCGATCCTGCGCGTGGCCGCCGAGCATCCGCTCCGGGTGATGCTGCCGATGGTCGCGACCGCCGAGGAGATCCTCGCCGCGCGCGAGGTGCTCGCCGAGGCACGGCGGGACACGGCGATCGACGTGCCGCTCGAGCTGGGGATCATGGTCGAGGTGCCGGCCGCTGCGCTCACTGCCGCACGCCTCGCCGAGCACGCCGACTTCTTCTCGCTCGGGACCAACGACCTGACCCAGTACACGATGGCCGCCGAACGAGGGGACGAGCGCCTGGCCGGGTTGCTCACCGGCCCGCAGCCGGCGGTGCTGCGCCTGATCCGCGAGACGGTGCGGGGAGCTGCGCCGCGCGGGAGGATGGTCGGCGTGTGCGGCGAGCTGGCCGGCGATCCGGCGGCCGCGATCCTGCTCGTCGGGCTCGGCGTGACCGAGCTGAGCATGGCCCCGGCGCTCGTCGCCGAGGCGAAGGCGGCGCTGCGCGAGGTCGACATCGAGACCGCCCGGGCGACCGCGAACGCGGCGCTCGAGGCCGAGGATGCCGCAGCCGCTCGCGCGCTGGCGGCCACGCTGCTGTGAGGTAACCTCACGTCCCTTGTGGAGGCCGGTACCTTGAGCGCGTTGCGTTCGTCCCGAATGCTCGCGGCCGGAACCGGCCTGCGGGTCGTGCTGGCGCCGGTGGTGATGGCGTTCGTGCTCGCCCGCTCCTACACGGCCGGAGCGATCCTGTTCGTGATCGTGGCCGCCACCGACTGGTTCGACGGCCGGCTCGCGCGCCGCTGGGGTGTGACCACCCGGTTCGGCGCGTTCCTCGACACGACCGCCGACAAGCTGCTGGTGGCGACCGCGCTCGTCGCGCTCGTGTCCGTCCAGAGAGCGTCGCCGTGGGTCGCCCTGATCGTGATCGGGCGCGAGTTCGCGATCCTCGGCCTGCGCGTCGCCGTGACCTCGGGCGGCCAGGACTTCGCCACCTCGATGTTCGGCAAGTGGAAGGCGACGATTCAGTTCGTCGCGATCACGCTCGCGATGCTCCGCCCTGAGACCCGGATCGCGGGCGCCTATCTCGACCAGTGGGCGATGGTCGCCGCCGCGCTCGTCACCGCCTGGTCGGGGATCGACTACATCATGCGGTTCGCCGCCGCGCTGCGCGCGTGAGCCGCGTCTTCGTCACCGGCGGCACGGGCCTGATCGGGACGGCGCTGGTGAGCAGGCTCATGGAGCGTGGCGACGAGGTCGTCGCGCTCGCGCGGTCTGCTGACGCCGCGGGCGCGCTGTCGGCGGCGGGAGTCGCCGATGTCGTACGCGGTGACGCACTCGACCCGAGGGTGCTGACCGAGGGGATGCGCGGGTGTGAGGTCGTGTTCCACCTGGCCGGGATCAACACTTTGTGCGTCGAGGATCCGGTGCCGATGCAGGCGGTCAACGCGTCTGGTCCGGAGGTCGCCGTCCGGGCCGCCCACGCCGCCGGCGTGACGCGCGTCGTCCACACCTCGTCGGCGGCCACGATCGGCGAGGCGCCCGGGACGGTCGGGACCGAGGCGAGCCCCCACCGCGGGTGGTACCTGTCGACCTACGAGCGCACGAAGACCGAGGGTGAGCGGGCGGCGCTCGCCGCCGCGCGAGCCCTGGGGCAGGACGTCGTCTGCGTGAATCCCTCGTCCGTCCAGGGCCCGGGCCGGACCGGTGGCACGGCGCGCTTCCTGCTCGCGTTCCTCGACGGCCGGCTGAAGGTGTTCGTCCCGACGAACATCAGCCTGGTCGACATCGACGACTGCGTCGAGGGCCACCTGCTCGCCGCGTCACGCGGCGTCGCCGGTGAGCGGTACCTGCTCAGCGGGATGGCGCTGACGATGACCGAGGCACTCGCGCTCGCCGGCTCGGTCGCGGGTGTCGAGCGCCAGCCGCGGCTGCTTCCCCGCGCTGTCGCGACGGTCGGCGCCGCCGTCGTGGAGCGGGGGTTCCGGCTGGCCAGGCGCCATCCTCCGGTGTGTCGCGAGATGGTCCGGACCCTGTTGCACGGTCACCGCTACGACGGGTCCCGCGCCACGCGCGAGCTGGGATTGACCTACACGGAGCCGCGCGAGACGCTGCGCAAGACCGTCGAGTGGGCCCGGGCCGAGGGGCTGCTGCGGGCGACGGGAGCCTTAACGTGACATGACACCAACGTCCCCGGTTCCGTGTGACGTTGGGGCCACTTCCCAGAGCCTTAACGTGACACGAAACACAGCGCGGTGGTTTCCCGTCACGTTAAGGCTCACGCGGCGGCGGCGGCCCGGGCGGCGACGGCCCCGCCGGAGGCCAGTGCCACCACCGACAGTGCGTAGCGCGGGAGCGGGGCGCGCTCCAGCTCGTGGGACTCGCGCCCGCGCACCTCGCGCAGGTCCGCCTCGAACGACCGGCTGAGCACGACCCACTCCACCCCCAGCGCCAGCAGCCACGGCACCGCCATCAATGCCGCGAACCGCGCGAACGACACACCGCTGGCCCGGAACGCGAGCAGGTTCGTGAGGTTCGAGACCGGCAGCAGCAGCGAGGCGGTGTTCGCCAGGTGCGAGCAGGCGTACACGTGCGGGCGCGGGTTGGTGGTCAGCCGGGCGGCGGTCGTGAACACGATCGGCGTGAGGAGCACGATCGTGGCGTCGAGGCTGAGCACCGCGGTCGTCGCCGCCGCGGCCACGAACACCATCGCCAGCAGCCGCCGCGGGAGCCCGCGCGAGCCGGCGGCCATCCACGACCCCAACGAGTCGAACACGCCCGCCCGGCGGCAGCCGTCGGCGAGCACGAGGAGCGCGGCCAGGAACCCCACCGTCGGCCCGAGCGCGCCGAGCGAGGACCGCGCCTCACTCATCGCGCGGCGCGCACGTCAGTTCCAGGGCAGCGCCGCGCGCGTCTTCCAGTACGCCTCCGGTTCCTCGGCCAGCGCCAGCAGCCGCTCCAGCACCGGCTCGCCCAGCTCGAGGCCTCCGGCCGCCAGGTTGCTGTTAAGCATCGCCGGGGTCGAGGCGCCGCTCAGCACGACGTCGACCCACGGCTGCGCGAGCACCGCCGCGATCGCCGCCGCATCCTCGCTCGCGCCGAGCTCGCCAGCAACGCCGGCCAGCACTGGCTCGCGGCCGCGGGCGGTGAGCCGTCCGTTGGCCACCGCCTCCTTGACGATCACCCCGAGCCCGGCATCGTGCGCGGCGGCCAGCGCCGGACCGGCCGACTGCTCATACACGTTCCACGTCGCCTGCACGGCGTCGAAGGCACCGACCTCGAGCGCGCGCTCGATCGTCGCGCGCTGCTCGGCGCCGGTGGCGGTGAACCCGATCGCCAGCCCGGTCTCGCGGAGCCGGCCGAGCTCGTCGAGCACCGCCCGGTCCTCGAACACGCCGGAGTCGATCGTGGCCGAGTGGATCTGGTAGAGCCGCAGGCGCGGACCGAGCAGCGCGCGGCTCTCCGCCTCCTGGCGGCGCAGCGTGTCGATCGACAGCTCCTTGACCTCGTGGACGTCGGCGGTGACGCGCCAGTCGGCCGTGTAGGTGTAACCCCACTTCGAGCCGACCGTGACCTCGTCGCGGCCGAGCCCGCGGGCGGTCAGCCACGAGCCGAGAAACGCCTCGCCCTTGCCGTACGAGCGGGCGGCGTCGAAGTACCGGACGCCCGCTTCATACGCGCGGTCGAGGACGGCGTGGGCGCGCGCCTGCATCTCGTCGACGGCGAACGCGCCGCCGAGGTCGCCGGCGTGCCCGAGGTTGATGTAGCCCGGCCGGCCGAGCGCGGCCAGCCCGATCCCGATCGGGCTGACCACCAACGACGTCGAGCCGAGCGTCCGCGTCACCGCACGCACCCTACCCTCGCCGGCGACGGGCGACCCGCGCGGGGCCCAGGCCGGAGAGGCCCGGGCCCGCGCGGTCCGCTCGTCAGTGCTTGATCAACCCGTGTGGGTTGAGGACGAACTTCTTGGCGACTCCGCTGTCGAAGTCCTTGTAGCCCTGCGGGGCCTCGTCGAGCGAGATCACCGTGGCGTTGACCGCCTTGGCGATGTGGGCCTTGTCGTTGAGGATCATCTGCATCAGCCCGTGGTGGTACTTCATCACCGGGCACTGGCCGGTTGTGAAGCTCTGGGACTTCGCCCAGCCGAGGCCGATCCGGATCGACAGCGAGCCCTGCTTGGCCGCGTCGTCGACGGCGCCGGGGTCACCGGTGACGTACAGGCCCGGGATGCCGAGCTTGCCGGCCGCCCGGGTGACGTCCATGATCGAGTTGAGCACCGTGGCCGGCGCCTCGTGGTCGGCGTCGGCGCCGTGACCACGCGCCTCGAACCCGACGGCGTCGACCGCCGCGTCGACCTCGGGCACGCCGAGGATCTGCTCGATCTGATCCTTCGGGTCGCCCTTGGAGACGTCGATCGTCTCGCAGCCGAAGCTCTCCGCCTGCTTCAGGCGCTCGGGGATCAGGTCGCCGACGATCACCACCGAGGCGCCGAGCAGCTGCGCGGAATACGCCGCCGCGAGGCCGACCGGGCCGCCACCGGCGACGTACACGGTCGAGCCGCTCGTCACGCCGGCGGTATAGGCGCCGTGGTAGCCGGTGGGGAAGATGTCCGACAGCATCGTCAGGTCGAGGATCTTCTCCATCGCCTGGTCCTTGTCGGGGAACTTGAGCAGGTTCCAGTCGGCGTACGGGACGGCCACGTACTCGGCCTGGCCGCCGACCCAACCGCCCATATCGACGTAGCCGTAGGCGGACCCGGGACGGTCGGGATTCACGTTCAGGCACACGCCGGTGTGGCCGCTCTTGCACATGCGGCAGCGGCCGCACGCGATGTTGAACGGCACCGAGCACAGATCGCCCTCCTTGATGAACTCGACCCCCGGCCCGGTCTCGATCACCTCACCGGTGATCTCGTGGCCGAGGATCATGCCCTCGGGCGCCGTCGTCCGGCCGCGGACCATGTGCTGGTCCGAGCCGCAGATGTTCGTGGACACGCATTTGAGAATCGCCGCATGAGGCAGCTTGCGGCCCACATTCGCAGGATTGACGCCTGGGCCGTCCTTCAGCTCGAAGGTGGGGAAGTCGATGTCATGCACCTCGACCTTCCCGGTGCCCATATAGGCAACGCCACGATTGTCCGCCATTCTCTCTCCCTCCTCAGAGTTGGGGTCACTCTGAGAGTGCCCACTGTCCCGCTCGCTAACCCCCGAGTTGGCGAGGCCCCACAGACCGTAAAGTGGAGCGGCGCGGCTGAGTGGTCCCCGCGCTAGGCGATGTACTCGCCGAGCCGGGCGCGGATGTCGCGATAGCGCCCCTGCAGCTCGGCGGTGCGCGCGCGGGTCGCGGCGTGCGTCGGGTGGTCGCCGGCGCCGGTGCACCGCGCGGCCATGGAGAACGCGTACTCCCACGAGGCCATATGCGCCCGCAGCTCGGTGCTGGCGGCGTCCAGCTCCGCCTGCAGCCGCGCGCAGATGTCTGGATTCATGGGTCATATTGAACCGCGGGCCCGCGACGGATCTTCCGGCACAGCGGCGGCGGGCCGCGCGGAGGCGGTCCGCACAGCGGCGGCGGGCCGGCCGGTGACGATCCGCCGCAGCGGCGGCGGCCTGGCCGGTGACGATCCGCCCACCGCCACGAGGCCGTTAGGCTGGGCGCCGGATGATCAGGCGCCTGGCCCCCGACACGCTCCGCCCGCAGACGGCGATGACCCACGATCACCGCGACCATCCGGTGATCGACACGATCCGCCGCCGGCGCGAGGAGGGCTCCCGGCCGGGCGAGCGCACCGACGGGCGCCGCGTGGCGCTGGTGATCGAGGGTGGCGGGATGCGCGGGGTCGTCTCCGCCGGGATGACGGCCGCGATCGAGCAGCTCGGCCTTCGCGACGCATTCGACGAGGTCCACGGCGCCTCGGCCGGCGCGTTCAACGCCGCGTTCCTGCTCGCCGGCCAGGCCGCGTATCTCGCCGCGCTGTACCTGCACGGGTTCGGCGACCCGACGTTCGTGAGCGCCCGGCGGGCGCTGCGGGGCGGCCCGGCGTTCGACATGGACTACGTGGTGCATGACGTCTGGACGCGCCAGCGCCCACTCCGCTTCGACCGGATCCTCAATGGCGGGATCGAGCTCCACTGCACGGCCACCGACGCCGACAGCGCCGAGGTCGTCGACCTCACGAACCTGCGCGACGAGGCCGAGATCCGCTTCGCCCTGCTCGCCTCGGGGCGGCTCCCGTGGCTCGCCGGCCCGCCCGTGGCGTTCCGGGGCCGGCGGCTGCTCGACGCGACGCTCGCAGAGGCGATCCCGGTCGGCGCCCCGCTGCTGACCGCGACCGACGTGCTCGTCCTGCAGACCCGGCCGCACGGGGTCGTCCATGCGCCGCTCTCGTGGGCGGTCGCCCGCCTCACCGATCGCTACCTGCAGACGATCAACCACGACCTCGTGACCCTGCGCCGGTCGCGCTCGGAGCGATACGACGAGCTCAGCGCGTGGCTCGCCGCGCGGGCGGCCGACCGTGCGGCCTCGCCGGCGCTGTGCGTGATCCGCCCGCCCGAGGGGTCATCGCTGATCGGCCAGCTCGAGCACCGCGACGCCGCGCTGCAGACCGCAGCGGGCGAGGGCCTGCGCGCCGCCTGGATGGCCATCGAAGGCGAGGATCCCGAGCTGCTGGCCACGCTGCGGGCGTACCCGCGCAACGGCCGCGCGGCGCTCGCCGGCCCGCCCCGCCGCGACTGACGCGGCCGAGCAGAGGTCGGCGCGGCGGGGGGCGGAGCAGTTGCCCGCGCCCCGGGTCCGCCTATGCGCGGCGATACGGATCGACGTACACGTCGTCGATCCGGAACGCGCTGCCGGTGCCCTGAGCGGTGAACCGCAGGGCGACCGGCGCCTGGCCTCCCGACGACAACGGCGCGAGCAGGTCGACGAGCATCGGAATCGGCAACGTCGGCGTCCAGCTCGTGCCGGTCAACGACAGATTCGGCAGCGGCAGCGAGCTCACCAGACCGGTCAGCGCGCTGCGGTACAGCACCTCCACACTCAGCGCGCCGTAGGCCGATCCGGCCCGGCGGACGAACATCCGCATGTAGGGATAGAGCAGCGACACGCACATCGTCGGGCTGACCGCCTCGGCGCCCGCGTTCAACTGCAGGGCGTGCGCGTCGGACGGGTTGCCGGTGACGTGGTACGACTCGTTGTCGGCGACCACGGAAGCGCTCCCGCTCGTCAGCCAGCCGGCCGCCGAGCTCTCGAAGTCGCCACCGGGTGCGAGCGTGTAGCTCCCGAAGTCGAGCCACCGCGAGAACGGGGTGGTGAACGTCTGTGCCCCGCAGTTTGCGGTGCTGAGGGCCGACGCGGACGGCGTGAGCCGACCACCGCCCAACCCGAGCAGAGACGCGTGCGCACTTCCCGCCGCAACAGCCCCGATCGCCGACACCGCCATCGCCATTGCCAGGACACGCCGGCCCCGGTCGAGGATGAACGGCATATGACCTCCTTGTCTATCGCCGGCGGCTGGGCTATCTCCGGATTCGAAGACCCCTGGCTTTGCGTCCTCGCCTCACGACGAGTTTGCCCTGTGCGGCTTTCCTGTTCCTCACATCGGCCGCCGCCCGCCAGGCTGCAGAACGGCTCACGCGACTCGACGGATGTTTGAAACCAGGCCACGCAGGTCAACCGCGCCCCCATAGAGGTCGATCTGGTGCAGGTGAACAGTGCCGAGGTGAGCGGCCAGCGCCCCGGCCAGATGATCTCCGACACGGATGCGGAGGTGATCGAGCGAGGGCGCGAAGGCCGCGAAGGAGCGACGCGTATGAGTCGTCGTGAGCTGGCGTGCGAGAGCACGTTCGCTGTGGCGTTCGTCGCCGCTGCTGTCGCCCTCCAGCTCGAGGCCCCGGCTTCCCACGCCTTCTCGATCCCCGCCGCGGGGCTGATGGTCGCCGTGTTCGTCGCGCTGCTGGCGGTCGAGTTCGAAGTCGGGGAGGGACGCACGCATCCCGTCCAGCTCGTGTTCGTACCAATGCTGTTCGTGCTGCCCGCACGGTCCGTCCCGCTGCTCGTGGCGCTCGCCTATCTGCTGTCGTTCGGGCTGCGGGCCGTTCGGCAGCCGCGAGTTGCCGTGCGCGGGCTGCTCGCGGTCTCAGACTCGTGGTTCTCGCTCGCTCCGAGCCTGATCTTCGCGCTGTCGGGTGCCGTGGTCCCGTCGTTGGTCGCGGGTCCTGTGCTGGTTCTCGCCGTGGCGGCGCAGCTCGCCTCCGACTGCCTCGTCTCCTCGCTGCGGTTGTGGCTCGGTCTCGGTGTCGATCCGCGCCCCCAGGCCGCGATGTTCACGTGGGCGTACCTCGTCGACGCGCTGCTCAGCCCGATCGGCGTTCTGGCCGCCTACGCCGCGATGCGCTCCACTCCGGCGGTTCTGCTCGTAATCCCTCCGGCGATCCTGCTCGCTGTGTTCGCGACCGAGCGGCGCGGCCGGATCACCACCGCGCTCGAGCTCCACCGGATCGTCCGCGAGCGCGAGCAGCGGCTGCGCTCGATCGTCCAGAACTCCTCCGATCTGATCGCGATCGTCGACACCGACGGCACCGTCCGCAGCGTCACCGGAGCGTCCAGCGCCGTCTACGGCGATCCCGACGCCGCCCTCGCCACAAACCTGCTCGACGTCATCCATCCCGCCGACGTCTCACTCGTGAGCGTGTTCCTGCACCGCGCTGGGCAGCGGGAACCAGGCAGCCCGGCCGAGGCCGGCTGGCGGATGCGGTTCGCGGACGGCTCGTGGCGGCACGTCGAGGCCATCGCCAGCAACCTCCTCGACGACGGCAGAATCGAGGGTCTCGTCCTCACGATCCGCGACGTCAACGAGCGCACGCTGTTCGAGGAGCAGCTGCGCCACCGGGCGTTCCACGACCCGCTCACGGGACTCCCGAACCGGGCGCTGTTCTACGACCGCGTCGAGCAGGCGCTGCACCGCGAGGAGCGCGGCGAGCACTGCGCGGTGCTGTTCATCGACATGGACGACTTCAAACTCGTCAACGACCGCTACGGGCATGCCGCCGGCGACACGCTGCTGGTCGAGTCTGCGCAGCGGCTGCGCACCTGTGTCAGCTCGGCGGACACCGCTGCTCGCCTCGGTGGCGACGAGTTCGGGATCCTGCTCAGCAGCGCCGGTGGGATGGCCGCCTGCGCCATCATCGCCGAGCGGGTCCTGGCCGCGTTCCGCACGCCGCTGCGGCTCGGCGGCAAGCCGGTGTCGTTGATGCCGAGCATCGGGATCGCCCTGCCCCCGCCGGGCAGCACCGACGCCGACGAGCTGCTGCGCCAGGCCGACCTCGCGATGTACGCAGCCAAGCAGGACGGCAAGGGCAGCTACCAGCTCTACGACCCGGCGTTCGCCGACGCGGCTGACCCTGAGCCCGCGAGCTCGTCGGAGCGGGGCGCCTGGTTCCGCTCCTCGCGCGAGCAGCGGGAGGAGGTGCTCGAGCTGCTCGACCGCCCCGACGCCATCGAGTCATTGTTCCAGCCGATCGTCGACCTGCGCACCGGCCGGATTGCCGGCTACGAGGCGCTCACCCGCTTCCATGCGAGCGCCAAGCGGGCACCGAACGTGTGGTTCAGCCAGGCCCACCGGTGCGGCCTCGGCTACCAGCTCGAAGCGCTGGCGATCGAGAGCGCTCTGCGCGCTCCCGGCCGTCCCGCCGGCACGCACCTGTCGATCAACCTCAGCCCGTCGGCGCTGACCGCCGATGAGGTGCGCGGCGCTCTGCCCGCGGACCTCGTGGGGATCACGGTCGAGATCACCGAGAACGAGCTCGTCTCCCGCACCGCAGCGGTGTCGGCGGCGATCGCCGACCTGCGACTGCGCGGAGCGCAGCTGGCCGTCGACGACGCCGGCTCGGGCTATGCCGGCCTCACGCACCTGATGGCGCTCGCGCCGGACGTGATCAAGCTCGACCGCGCGCTGATCGACGGCATCGCCGAGGACCCCGCGAAGGTGGCGCTCGTGGAGTCGTTCGTGGGCTACGCGGCGAAGATCGGCGCCTCGGTGTGCGCCGAGGGGATCGAGACGCTCGACGACCTCGCCGTGCTCGCGGACCTCGACGTCACCTACGGCCAGGGCTACGTGCTCGCTCGGCCCGGCCCGCCGTGGTCGAGCGTCGACGACACGGCGACGCGCCACTGCATGTTCGCGCTCGACCGCGTGCTCTCAAAGCCGCTCGACGGCGCCCTCGGCCGCCACATCGACGGGTCCGGCCTCGAGCATGTGAGTGCGCGGCTGTCCGAGGCTCGCAGCCTCGCCGGGCTCGCGTCGCTGGCCGGCGAGCTGGCCGCCCTGCTCGGCGCCGACGACCTCGTGATATCGCGCCTCGCACCCGGGGGCGAGCGACTCGAGAGCCTCGGCGTTGGGCCCGGGCGCCACGCGATCGCCGTGCGCTCGCTCAGTGCCTCGCCGCTCGTCCGCGATGTGATCGAGCGCTCACGGCTCGCGCAGGTGCTCGAGGCCGACTCCGTGGATCGCGAGGCGCTCGCATTGATGCGCCGCCACGCCGACCGCGCGCTGCTGATGGTCCCCGTCCGCTGCGCCGACCGCCCGCTCGGCCTGCTCGAGGCGTTCCGCCGCGACGGCCACCCGTGGAGCCGGGGCGAGATCACCCGCGCACGGATCATCGCCAACCAGGTCGGGGCGGTGCTCGATCGCCTCCCCGAGCCCGGCAAGGCCGAGGGTGCGGTCCGCGAGACCGCCCAAACGGCCTGAGTCAATGCGGCGTCCTTCTGAGCCTGCGCCCTACTTCAGCAGCAGCTGGATCAGCCGGCGCCAGGTGTCGAGATCGCCGCCGTGGGTGCGGAGCTTCGCGGTGAGGTCGTCGAAGTCGCGATGAACGCTCTCGTCAAGGCCGGCGGCGGCCGCCTCGAGCGCGGTCAGGCGCTCCGGGTCCGGGCTCGAGGTGAGCAGGTGGTCGCGGTAGTAGTCCAGTAGGTCGAGCATGACGCCATACCAGGGCGGCGCGCCGTCGGGATCGAGCGACGCGCGAAACGACGGATACTCGGGGTCGTCGGTGAGCAGCAGGAACTCGAGGTAGTTGAGCCCCGCGAACCGGTTGCCCGGCGCCCGCTGCACCGCGTCGCGGTTGAGTGCCTTGGCGCGGTCGTGCTCGCCGAGCATCAGGAGCAGAAGCGCGTAGCGTTTGACCGCCCAGGTGTAGTTCGGGTTGCGGGCGAGAACGTCGTCGTACGCCCGGCACGCGTCATCGTGCTTGCCCCACTTCTCGAGGAACCAGGCGTAGTGCGACCGTGCCCACAGATCCTCGGATTCGGCGCCGGCGAGCGCCTGCCGGTACCAGCGATCGGCGTCTTCCATCCGCTCGTGGCGCTCGAGGATGTACGCGTAGTAGCTCGCGCCCTCTGACCGATCCGGGTCGTCGGCGAACGCGATGTCGAGGTTGCGCAGAGCCGCGTCGTAGTCGTAGATCTTGCCGTAGCACTGGCCGATCCCGAACCGCGCGGCCGCCGACTCCTCGCCCTCAAGCAGCCACTGGTAGAGCTCGATCGCGACGTTGTAGATGTCGTCCTCGCGCAGCCAGTCGGCGACGGCGAGGACCTCGTCGCGGGGGAACTCGTGGAACCGGGCCTGCACCGCGTCGAACGACCGCGCCTGGGCCAGCGTCATCAGTTCACTCGTGGCCTGCATCCCGGTGCGAGCATATCCGCGGCGCGATCCCGGCGGGCGGGGATTCGGCGCGCCGGGCGTATCGTGTCGCCGGTCAACGTTTCGCGTGACCAGTCCGACGCCGCACTCTCCCGCGCCAAGGCCCGGCTCGACACGCTCCCCTGGTATCCGCGCCATGTGCGGATCGAGCGGTCGCGGATCGTGTCCGCGCCGTGGCTGTTCCGGCTGCCGTGGTTCCGCCGCTTCGACGGTTACACGATGTGGAACCTGATCGTGCTGCGCTCGCCGGACCTGATCGGGGACGCACCGCTCATCTGCCACGAGCTGTGCCACGTGTGGCAGATGCAGCACCACCCGGTGCGGATGCCGCTGTCCTACGCGCGCGTCGGCTACGACCGCAATCCGTACGAGGCGCAGGCGCGCCAGGCGGCAGCGGGCGTCACCCCACGATGACCTCGCCACCCCGGTGCGGGGTGAGCACGAGCATGCTTCGCCGCGCGCGTTCGCCCTCCGGGCGCACCGGCCGGATCTGCAACTGCGCGGCGGCCCGGATCACCTCGCGCATCTCCATCTCGGCGAACGGCGCACCGGCGCAGCGCCGCACCCCGCCGCCGAACGGGATCCATGTGTGCGCCGCCGAGGACCCGTCCAGCCACCGCTCGGGCGCGAAGGCCGCCGCCTGCGGCCACAGGTCCTCGCGGCGCATCGCCAGCCACAGACAGGCGGCGACTTGGACGCCGGCGGGCACGTCGGTGCCGGCGATCCGGGCCGGCTCGAGCAGCAGCCGCGGGGCGATCGTCAGCGCCGGGCGCACCCGCAGCACCTCCTTGACCACCGCGTCGAGATAGACCGGATCGCCCTCGCGCGCCCGTGCGAGAACCTCGGGGTGCCGGGCCAGGCGCTCGAACGCCCACGCCAGCGAGGCGGCCGAGCTGTCGTGGCCGCCGACGAGCAGCGCCACAAGCTGGTCGCGGACGTGGCGGTCGGTGAGCGGCGCGCCGTCCTCGTCGCGCTGCTCGAGCAGCAGCCCGAGCAGCGATCGGGCCTCGGGGTGTGCGCGGCGGCGGGCGATCAGGTCGAGCAGCAGCGCGTCGAAGCGCTCGACCGCCACCCGGAATCGCCCCCACGGGCTCCGCGGTCCGAGGTCGCGGCGCACGACGACCATCGACACGACGCGGGGCAGGGAGCGGACGCCCGCCAGCGTGCTCTCGATCGCGTCGCGCAGCCGCGTCACGTCCCCCTCGTCGCGGGCGCCGAACACGATCCGCAGGATCACCTCGAGCGTCAGCGCACGCATCCGCTCGAGCGTCACGACGCGCCCGCTCCAGCCGGAGAGCTCGCGCTCGGCCAGCTCGGCGACCAGCGGCTGCAACGCGCGCATCCGCTCGCCGTGGAATGGCTTCTGGAGCAGACGGCGCTCGCGCAGGTGGGGCTCGCCGTCGAGCAGCAGGATCGAATCGGCCCCGGCGAACGGCCGTAGGAACTCCCAGCTCTGGCCCGCGGGCGCGATCGCCGGGTCGAGGCGGAACACGTCGCCGACCGCGTGTGGCGAGGAGAACAGCACCATCGGCTGCTCGGTCCAGTATGTGCGGATCGTCGCCGGGTCGCCGAATCGCTCGTGGACCCCGCGCAGGAACGCCGCCGGCCGGGTCATCCAGGCCACGGTCTGCCACACGGCGGGCGCGCGCGGGCCGGGCGGGAGGTCCATCAGCCGATGCTACGGCCCCTACGGCCCAGAGCCGGCACGTCTGATCTTCGGCATCCGGGTGCATCGGGCCGGTGTACCCAGGCGGTTATGGTGTGTCAGGTTGCGCGTCACGGAGCTGAGCAAATGGGTGCCCGGGGTGCTCGTCGCGGTTGTCGTGGCGATCCTGGCGGCACCATCCGCCGGCGCCCAGGCGCACGCGGGGTTCACCGTGCAGGGCAGCGCCGACCAGGTGTACGTCACCGGCGCCCGCCCCGGGTCGCACCTGACGCTCGTCTCGCGCAGCGGGCAGCGAGTCGCCCGCCAGCGGGTCGGATCGCTGGGCGGGGCGGTGTTCCGGAACGTCGCGGCCGGCCGCGGGTACCGGGTGGCCGCCGGGAAGCGACGCTCGCGGCCGTTCAGAGTGCTGCTCAGGCCGGGCACGTCCGCCGAGCACGAAGATCTACGACCAGCAGCTGCCGGCCGGCGGATACGGCTACCTGCGCACGCGTGACGGCACGCTTCTGGCGATCGACGTCCGGCTGCCGAGCGGCCCGGGCCCCTGGCCGACAGTGATCGAGTACTCCGGGTATGGGTACGCCGACCCGTCCGGTCCCCAGAACGGGATCGCCCCGATCGCCAACCTGCTCGGGTTCGCCGTCGTCGACATCAACGCGCGCGGGACCGGCTGCTCGGGCGGAGCGTACGACTTCTTCGACCGCGTCCAGGACCTCGACGGCTACGACGCGGTCGAAACCGTGGCCCGCCAGCCCTGGGTGCTCCACCACCGCGTCGGGATGATCGGCATCTCGTTCGGTGGCATCAGCCAGCTGTTCGTGGGAGCGACCGACCCTCCGCACCTCGCCGCGATCGCCCCGCTGTCGGTGCTCGACTCGGCGACCACGATCCTCTACGCGGGCGGCATCCTCAACACCGGCTTCACGCTCAACTGGCTGCGGCAGCGCGACCACGACGCCGAGCCGGCCTCGGCCACCGGCGGCCAGGGGTGGGCGCTGACCCGGATCGAGCAGGGTGACACCACCTGCAAGGCCAACCAGACGCTCCATCCAGAGGCCGTCAACCTCATCCGCAAGACCCGCCGCAACAGCCACTACGTGCCGGCGGTCGCCGATCCGATCAGCCCGGCCACGTTCGTCGACCAGGTCCACGTGCCGGTGTATCTCGCCTGCCAGTTCAACGACGAGCAGACCGGCGGCTACTGCCCCGACCTCGCCCAGCGCTTCACCGGCACCCGCCACAAGTGGTTCACGTTCACCAACGGCCTGCACGTCGACTCGCTCGACCCGGCCACGGTCAACCGCTGGTACGACTTCCTCGAGCTGTACGTGGCCCAGCAGGCGCCGCACCTCTCGCCGGCGGTGAGAGCGCTCGCGCCGACGATCTACGAACAGGCGATGAACATCCAGGGCGTCGGGCTGCCCCCGGATCCGATCCAGTCCGAGCCGACCTACGCCGCGGCGCTGGCCGCCTTCCAGGCGTTGCCGTCCGTGCGGATTCGGTTCGACAACGGGGCCGGCGGGTCGACGCCCGGCGCGCCGGTGGAGGGATTCGAGCAGTCGTTCCCCCGGCTGCCGATCCCGGGCACCCGGGCGCGATCGCTGTTCCTGGCGCCGGGCGGGGCGCTGGCCGCGCGGGCGCCGCGTCGCTCGGGGGTGAGCCGATTTCAGTGGAACCCCGCCGCGCGGGCGCCGACCGACTTCCCAGTCGGCGGCAGCGAGACCGGGCCCGGCGGGATCTGGACGGGAGCGCCGGCCTGGAACTGGACCCAGAACCCGCCCGGAACCGCGCTGTCGTACGTGACCCCGCCACTCGCCCACAACACCGTCGTGGTCGGCCCCGGCGCCGTCCAACTGTGGGTGCGCTCCTCGGCCCCGACCGTCGACCTCCAGGCCACGGTCACCGAGGTGCGACCCGACGGCAACGAGACCTACGTCCAGTCCGGCTGGCTGCGCGCCAACGAGCGCAAGCTCGACCCGGCCCGGAGCACCCTGCTCCAGCCGATGCCATCCTTCCGCCTCGCCGACGTGGCCCGGCTGCCCCGCGGCCGCTTCAGCGAGCTCACCGTGCCGCTGTACTACGAGGGCCACGCCTACCGCGCCGGCTCGCGCATCCGGATCCTGATCAGCGCCGTCGGCGGCGACCAGCCCGTCGTGGGCCTTCGCCGAAACGCGCCCGCGGCATCCGGCTTCGGTGTGGGTGGCGTTCTCGCGCCGCCGGCCGTCGCGCCTGATCCTGCCGGTCGTGCCGGGGGTGGGTGTGCCGACCGGGCTGCCCCCGTGTCCGGGGTTGCGGGGCGAGCCGTGCCGGCGCTACGTGGCGCTGGTCAATCGCTGAGCTGCGGGCCGACGTCGATCACTGAGCTGCGGTGCGGGCGTGCGGGCGTGCGGCGTCGGGCAACAACCCCCGCCGCCGGGTAGCGTCGAAGAACTCTGGCCACTTCCACTGCTGACCAAGCGAGTCCACGCGCGGGAGCTCCGGCCCCGCTGCTGGACGACGACCACCGGCTCGCGGACCGCGCGCGTGCGCTGCTCCATGCGCTGTCGGACGGGTTCAAGCGCCACGACCTGTTGACCTATGCGAGCGCGATCGCGTTCCAGATCCTCACCGCGCTGATCCCGTTCCTGCTGTTCGTCCTGGCCCTGGCCGGCATCTTCCACGCCAACGAGATCTGGCTCGACCATCTCCAGCCGAAGCTTCACGCCACCGTCTCGCCGGCCGTGTTTCAGATCATCCGCAACGCCGTCAACAACGTGGTGAGTGGACACCGGGCCCTCTGGGCCACCGGAGGCGGCCTGCTCGCTCTCTGGCAGGTGTCCGGAGCCGTGCGTGCCGTGATGGGCGCGCTCGCCCGCATCTACGAGGCCCCCCGCGAACGCCCGTTCCTGCGCCGCTACTCCGTCTCGTTCGTCCTCTCACTCGAGGTGAGCGGCTGCTTCGTCCTGGTCGCCATCTGCCTCCTGTTCGCCCCGTTCATCCCCCACGCCCACCCCGGGCTCGCCTGGCGCATCTTCGGCCTCGTCGTCCGCTGGGTCCTCGTGATCTTCCTGCTCATCGTCGTCGTCGCGCTGCTCGTCCGTCACGCCCCCTCCCGCCCCCAGACCGTCCCCTGGGTCACCGTCGGCGCCTCGATCGTGATCGCCTCCTGGCTCATCGTCTCCCTGCTCTTCTACGTCTACCTCCACGACATCGCCTCCTACCAGTCGGTGTTCGGCAGCCTCGCCTCGGCGATCGTCGCGATGGCCTACCTCTACCTGTCGGCCACCGTGTTCCTGTTCGGCGCCCTGCTCGACGCGATCATCCGCACCCAGGCCACAGGGTGCCCGGCGGGCGTTGCGCCCTGACCGTCGGGTGGCGAAGTCGAGCCAATCTCGCGTTCACGCGCTGACCCGGGCGACAACGCAGCGACCGAAAGGCTGTCATTCGCGCGTTCAAGACGCACAGATTCGCGCTCATCCTGGCGACGGTCGGGGGCCGCGGCGTATCGGCATACGTGAACGACGCAGTCCGCCGGCTCGGACGCCACGATCGACGCCCTGGTGGGCGCCACCGCCCTCGCTGCCCAGGCCCGACACGACGCCGCGCGATGCGTCCTGCTCACGAGCGATCCCGCGCAAGCGCCGGATGCGCGCTTCTGGCGAGTTGCGAGAGCATGGATTGTTGAGGTGGCTCCGCCCTCCTTTGGCGGCACGGCAAGCTTGTCGTTACCTCGGCTCGCACCGCGATCAGCGCGATTGGTCAGTCGGATCGTTGCCCCTTTCCTTCAAGCTCGGCAGCGGCTTTCTCTAGCAGAAGCGCGGCGGCTCGTCTGTGCCTCGTGGGCGATAATCGGGGCGTGACCGGCGCACAGTCTGCTCTTCGCGAGTCCGGCTTCGTGCGGATCCCGTCGGGGTCGGCTACCCCTGCCGCGGCGTTTGCTGAGGCCCGGGAGCTCATCGAGGAGTGCGCCGCGTCGAACGTTCATCACCCGCTGAGCGTGGTCGGCGACTTCATCCTTCCGCCGCCGGATGGCGAGACCACCCGTGACTTCCAAACCCTCCACTTTGATTTCGGCATCCCGCTACGCCCGTTACACGACCAGGATGTTGCGCTGTACACGGCCCTCTTCATCCCGCGCTCGGTGGTCAGGGTTACCTCGGTGACGCGGTTGGTGGCGCTGGACGCTCTGCTTGGCCAACGTCGCTGGCCGAACCAGGCGGCGCTTCTCGAGAACCTGATCGCGTACGGCGGGTCCCACGGGGCGTGGGATGACGCGGACGGCTATTGCGAGGGCAGCTTGGCGCGCGTTCTTGAGGGCGCGGCCGGCGCACCGCGGCTCCCGAGCGTCAAGTCCACGCCCGGCTTTTTGTGCGGGATGGAGTTCGACAATCTGGCCGCGGAGCTGAGGTTCTTCACGTCTCTCGGCCTGGATGTCGAGGCCGTGCAGGCCGAGGTCCATCTGGGGCCCGGCGACCTGCTCGTCTTCGACAACCTCGCTGTGGCTCACGGGCGTCGGGGAAGCCGAGAGCCGGGAGAGCTCCATCAGCGGGTCTATGGGCACCGGTCCCTCTCCCCGGCGGCTCAGCGCTCATTTCGCGACCGCTTCCTTGCGGCGTTCGGGGAGCGCCAGCCGGCCCCGCTACGGCCGGCCGTTTCCCTGCCGTAGGCGGCGATGAAGTGTCCGTGCTTACCATCGAGCCCGGAATGCAGAACCCGATTTGAAGCGAACGCCAAGCCGCGCACCGCCGTGCCCCTGCGGGGCGGGATAACCGCGACCCGCGCGCGCGTCTGCAGCCTCTCCGGGTCCTTCGCGCAGACGTACGACCCCTCCGCGACGAGATGTGTGGTGCACGGATCCACGTCGAGGTAATGCAGCGCTCGCTCCTCCTGGCTGCTTAGGTTCAAGAGCAGTCGCAGAACCACTCGTTCGCTCAGATTGCCCACGTCACCGGTCAGCGCTGTGGAGGCATCCGAATCCAGATGGAAGGCCGGATCGGCACTCTGGCAAACCAGCGACAGTCGCAGGAAGTTGAACCGGTAGGTCAAGCCGTCATGCGCGATCGCGGGGACCGCCTCTGCGAACACACGACAAGCGGGCAACTCAGTGCGGATCCCGCTGATCCCGGCCAGCGCGGGGAAATAACCGCAACATTGATCCCGATCTTCGACTGCCATAAGCCCCAGCTCATCTTCTGCCCCGACGATCACCTCCCTGATCGGCTCCAGATCGAACTCAACAGCCCTCGGATGAAGCCGCTTCTCTAGTGGCGCCACAACCTGCTTGGACATGCCCCGATCCTACGTTGAGGCTGCCGCGGCCATGGGCTAGGTCGAGCGTCACGGGCACGAACCGATCAGGCTGGTCTCGCTTTCTTGCACTCACGACACTCTCCGGCACGAAGTCCCGAGTCCTGCTGAGCGCGGTCAGGAGGGAGATGTGCCCTCCGGTCGCCGGCGGCGTCCCCGCCAGCCTTGTCCGTGGCGAACCGCGTCGCGCTGTTGCTGGCTCACGTTTGTCCGTTTCGGTTTCGCGGATCAGGGCTTCGGTTCGCCGATCAGCAGTTCGGTTCGGTATTTCGGGGCGAGTGCGATCGCCTTGGCGATGAACGCGGCGGTGGCGGCATCGTCGAGCGCGGGTGGCGCCTCGGTTCGGTGCGCGAGCGGCACGCCGACCTCCTTGAAGAACTCCTCCTGGCCTGCGGGCGAGCAGAGACACAGCAGCCGCGCAGGACGTTCGGAGACGTTCCGGAATACGTGTGGGGCGTTTGCGGGCACGTTGATCGTTTCGCCGGCCGTTGCAACCGCGCTGACGCCGCGGAACGTGACCTCGATCTCGCCGTCAAGGATGGTGAACATCTCCTCGAAGTCGTGGCGGTGAGGCGGCGGCCCCCCGCCCGGCGGGACGTGCATGTCGATCAGCGTGTAGCGCCCAGCAGTGTCGGCGCCGGACACAAGAATGGTGTAGGTGTCGCCGACCACGCCGACGTGAGGTAGCGATTCATCGGTGTCGGGGCTCACGTGCGTCAGGACCCGCCCGGCGTCATCGGCGGGGATCGGTCCTGGCGGCTTTGAGTCCGCGGGCGAGGTGTCGGGCATCGGTGCTCCTCGGTCGTAGAATCTCGGCGTCGAAGGGGAAGTGACCACGGTAGTGGCTCGGTGGCGCCAGCTCGTTATCAGTCGAGGGCTTCTGCTGATGCGGGGTGGGGTGCCGCCGCGCGCTCCCGTTCGACACCAACTGGCTTTCAGCGCTGGGGGGAGCCCAGCGAAACGGCCGTGCTTCTCGCCTGGCTCCCCCACACACAGCTCGCGTTCGCACGGCACCTCGAGGCTTGCGGCGAGTACGAGCGAGCCGCCGAGCTCGCGCAAGAGGGAGCCCGGGCTGCGGCCGCAATTGGCATCACCGACCTCGCAAGGTGGGAAGGACCGCGCGCGACCGAGCGTCGGTGAGGCAAACACAAGCCGCGATCAGAGTCGGTTTGGCGACCAGGGTGTGTCGGAACCCCGGGCTCTGGAGCGTGTGACCATTTCGGTCACGAGATGAGACCAAGTGGTGAACGGCAGCGGAGACGGTGGCGTCCCCGAGCCGCCACTGTTACGGTAACCGCCGGCGGGCCGGGGTGGGCCTGGCCTATCACAGACTCGTTATCTCTGGGGAGGAAGTCGTGGGTTATGGCCGCGCTGTTGCTGGGCACTGTCGTCTCCTGCCCGTCCTCGCCCTCATCCTCGCCGCGCTTCCGTCGTCCGCCGCGGCGAGCACTACCACATATAACGCCGGAACCCCGGTGGTCGACGCTGTCCTGAACGGGCCGTGGAACACCTCTCAGGGAGACAGCTCGGCCGGCAGCGCGTACGACTCCTCGACCTGTTCCCGACCTACGCGTCCGGCGGCAACACGACCACGATCGGTGGGGTGACCGAGCCGAACGTTGCGGTGTACCCGGCCGCCAGCGGGTCGACGCCCTACCCCAGCGGGGTGGCCGGGACGCCTGGACCGCTCGACGGCTACTGCAGCAGCCTCGGCGCCAACCCGGAGACGGGGACCAACGTGAACCAGCCGGCGAACACGAACCTGCCAATGGCGCCGTACTACTTCCCGGACATCGTCCTCAACTCGGACGGGTCGCTCACCGGCTACTTCGACTGGCGCCCGAAGGACGGCGACGAGGCGATCACGGTCGCGAAATCGACCGGACTGCCTGCCCCGGACACCGGCACCGTCGACGCCAGCGGCAACACCGTCAGCGGCACGAGCACGATCCAAAGCTGATGTCCTCCACACAAGGCGCCCCGAGCAGGACGGCATCAATCACGTGACGGCCGCGACCGTGGGCTGCTCGCGGGTTTCGGTTTCGACGTCCAGCAGCTACGCCTCCGGTTGCGGCTAATCGGCGCCGATGACCGAGA
>CAWEGS010000010.1:0-67436 GCA_963808675.1 uncultured Solirubrobacteraceae bacterium | reverse complement strand
GTTGCCGAACGAGATCTCGTCGGTGGTCGTCGTGTCGTTCTCGTTGATCACCGGCACGACCCGCCAGTCGAGCAGCTTGCGAAGCGTCTGGCGAGCGTTGATGTAGTGGGTGCGCGCACTCATATCGAAGAAAGTGAGCAGCACCTGAGCGGTGCGGACGCCGCGCGCCCGCAGAAGCTCGTCGTAGACCTGGTAGAGCTTGCCCTGGCCGACCGCGCTCGCCGCCTGCAGCTCGTCGACCGCCCGCGGGCGCAGCGGGATCTCCATCACGCCCATCCCCCGGGCGATCGCGCCGCTGGTGACGACGATCAGCTCGCGGCCGCCGCGGTGGAGCTCCGCGAGCTGATCGCACACGCCGGCCAGCACGTCCGCGCGCACGTCGCCGCGATCGTCGGCGACGATGCTCGACCCCAGCTTGACGACCAGGCTGCCCATGGTCGCCAGAGGTTAGAGCCGGCCGTCGCTAGCGCCGGCCTCCGTGGTCGTTGTCGCCGTCGTGGTCGGGATCCCGGCTGCCCCGGTGCTTGCGCTTGTGGTGCTTGTGGTGCTTGTGGTGCTTGTGCTTGTGGTGCTTGTGCTTGCCGCACCACGGGTTCTTCGGGAGGCCCTGGCACGGGTTCGGCATCGACTGCAGGTCGCTCGGGAGCGGATGCATGATCGCCTGCTGGAAGCGCGGGTAGCTGTCGGTCGGCGCGCACGGCGGGTTGCCGACGAGCGCCAGGTACAGCTGCGAGTCGCAGGCCACCTCCTCGGTGAACTGCGCCGACTGCGGGTTGACGGCACTCGGCGCCGCCGTGTGGCCGTCGCAGGTGGGGTACATCTGCTCGGCGTTCGATGGCGTGCTCGTGGCCGGCGCGCCACTCGTCTCGACGTTCCCGCTGAAGCAATCCGTCGGCCCTGGCTCGACGTTGGTGAGCGCGAAGTCGCCGTTCGTCGGGTTGTTGAAGAAGCCGTTGCCCGAAAACGTGTTGTTCAGCAGCGCGTCGCCGGACTCGTCGAAGACGCAGTTGGCCTGCGTCTGCGTCCCTCCTGTGCACGGTCCGCCGCTGTCGGGGAACGGGACGAAGATGACCCCCCACGCGCCGTTGTTCGAGAACCGGTTGTTCATCACGGTGTCGTTGCGACCGCCGGAGATCGACATGCCGGTGCCGACCGGGCCCGCGGCCGCGAGGCCGGCGGACGGCACGTTCGGGTTGTTGTTGTCGTGGACGTAGTTGTTCATGAACACCCAGCACGAGTGCGTGTGGGTGATCGGGCTCGTACCGCCATCCGGGCACGACCCGTCCTGCGGGGGCGGGTTGTCCCCGTTCTGGCTGTTGGTGTCGAACCCGTCCTCGTTGTTGTCGAACTCGGAGTTCTGGATGGTCAGCCGGCCACCCGAGTTCGACCCCGAGTAGCCGAGCGCGTTGTACTCGCTCCACGCGTGGTCGACCGTCTGGTCGCATACTTGCTGGCAGGCGCCGATGTAGAGGCCCGAGTCGTCGAAGTTGCTCGTGTAGGTCTGGTTCCAGGTGCCGCCTGACCAGTTGCTCGAGAAGATTCCGTAGGCGGCGGCCGTCGACGTGTCGCCGGGGTCGTAGAACGTGCTCGTGGCCGTCAGGTAGGACCCGTACATCTGCGAGCCGCCCACCTGCCCGCTTTCGTCGCCTCCGTTCCACCAGATCCCGTTGCCGCCGTTGCCGGACCCGCTGAGGAAGTTGCAGGCCGTGAGGTTCTCGACCCACACGTCACTCGCCTTCCACACCATCACCCCGTTCACGCCGAAGTTCCCGCCGTTGCCGTCGTCGGGCCCGAAGTTCTGGTCGGCCTTCGCTGAGCTGCACTGAGGGCTCCCGGGCTTGGTCCCGTCGAGCACGACCGTGTTGCGGTTCATCCCCCGGATCCGCAGCCGCGGGGTGGTGATCAGCGCCGCGGCGGGCGAGTCGCCGGCATCGGATGGCGCGCGGGTTGAGGTCGTCTTGTAGTCGCCGGGCCCCACGAGGATCCAGTCGCCGGGCTTGGCGTCGTCGATCGCGGACTGCAGGGTGCGGAACTGGCCCTTGCGGCCTTTGTACGTCCCGACCCGCAGAACGCGCGCGCCCGCTGCCGAGGCGGCGAGCACGCTGAGAACGGCGACGGCAACTGCGATCGCGCGACGCATGGGGTGGGACTCCTCTCAGTGACCGGGGCCGGCGCCTCTCCGACCGTGCTCGATCCTACATTTTCCGGGCAGCCGCGGTGCCGGTATTCAGACACAGGAGTTGGCGGGGGGCGGGCGGGCGGCGTCATGGCCGCCCGCCCTGTCGCGCCGCGTCTACTTCTTGCCCTTGTGCGCCGGGCACCAAGGGTTTCGCGGAACGCCCTGGCACGGGTTCGGCATCGTCCTCAGGTGCCTCGGCAGCGGGTGCATGACGACCTTCGTGCGCCGCGGGTAGGGCCCCGACGGGCACGTGAGGTTCGGGCTCGATCCAAGCGGGATCTGCGAGTCGCACAGGACCTCGACAGTGAAGTTCGGGTCCGTGCTCCCGCCCGGCGCCGAACCGCCGCACGTCGAGGTCGATTGTTGCGCCGCAGCCGCGGTCGCTGGCTTCAGCGGGCCACCCCCGATCTCGGTGTTGGCGCTGTAGCAGTCGCTCGGATGGCCACTCTCGAAGTTGAGCTCCTGGAAGTCGCCGTTCGAGGGATGACCGTAGGAGCCGTTCTGGCCGAACCGGTTGCCCACAAACGCGTCGCTCCACTCGTCGAACAGGCAGCTCTTCGGACCAAGGAGCGCGTTGTATTGGTTGTACGTGCCGCCCGTGCAGGGCTTCTTGCTGTCCGGATACGGCGCGAGGATCGCTCCCCACGCGTCGTTGCGCACGATCGTGTTGTTCGTGAAGGTGTCGTTGCGCCCTCCAGCGTCGGCGATGCCGGTGCCCACCGGGGCGGCCGCCGCCGCGCCCGCGGTCGGGACGTTCGGGTTGTTGTTGTCGTGGACATAGTTGTCCGTGAACACCCAGCACGAATGTGTGTGGGTGACCGGGCTGATCCCCCCATTCGGGCAAGACCCGTCCTGCGGGGACGGCTCATCCCCGTTCTGGCTGTTCGTGTTGAAGCCCTCTTCGTTGTTGTCCCACTCGGAGTTCTTGACGATCAGCCTCCCGCCCGAGTTGGAGCCGGAGTAGCCGAGTGCGTTGTACTCGGCCTGCGAGCTGGTGATCGTCTGGTCACAGACCTGCTGGCAGGCCCCGATGTAGAACCCGGAGTCGTTGAAGTTGCTGACGTACGAGTGGTCCCAGGTTCCACCGCTCCAGTTGCTCGAGAAGATCCCGTACTTGGCGGCGGTTTTCTCGCCCCTGAAGAAAGTGCTCGTGGCGTTCAGATAGGAGCCGCGGAATCCGTATCCGCCGACCTTGCCGCTCCCGTCGCCGCCGTTCCACCAGATCTCGTTGCCGACGTTGCCCTTGCCGCCCAGGAAGTTGCAGGCGGTGAGGTTCTGGACCCACACATCGCGGGCCTTCCAGATAAGAATCCCGTTGAGTCCCAGACGGCCCGTCCTGCCCTTGGGGCCGAAGTTCTGAGCCGCCCGAGCCCGGCTGCACGCGTGCGAGCCCGCCTTGGTCCCGTCGACGATCACGTGGCTGCGGTTCATACCGCGGAGCCTCAGCCGCGCGGTCGTGATCAGGATCCCCGCGGGCGTGTCCGCGTGGCCCTTGGGGGCCGACCACGACGTCGTCTTGTAGTCGCCGGGCCCGACCAGGATCCAGTCGCCGGGCTTGGCTGCCGCGACGGCCACCTGGATCGTCGAGTACTGGCCCTTCATACGGTGGTAGGTGCCGACCCTCAGCACCCGGGCGCCCGCGGCGCCGGCCGTGGCCATCGATGCCAGCGCGCAGCTGATCAGCGCAAGTCGCCGCATCCCTCTCCTCTCGTTCGGTCCAGCACGGACGGGGCCGCGATCGTACTAATTCGGGTCGAGCTCGAACACCACGCCGGCGATCTCCACGTCGTCCCCCGGCTCGAACCCCTCCGCCTCGAGCGCGGCGATCACCCCGATCCCCTTCAGCCGGCGCTCGAGGTGCGCGAGCGCGTCCTCGTTGTCGAGGTCGTAGCGGGCCAGCAGCCGCTCGACGCCCTTGCCGCTCACCCGCCAGCCACCCGTCTCGCTCCGCTCCACGCGGTACGCCCGCTCGGTCGCGGGCCGGAACGTCTGGTGCTCGGCGAGCTGATCGAGCTCCGGCTGATCGGCCGCCGGCTCGGTCGCGGGGTCCTGCAGCTCGACGCGACGCATCAGCTCGATCGCCAGCTCCTCGAGGCCCTGGCGGGTGGCCGAGGAGGTGAGGAGGACAGGCGTGTCGGGCTGCAGCCGCCGTGCCCATCTGCGCTGCTCCTCTTGTGCTCGCCGCGGGTCGACGAGGTCGGCCTTCGACAGCGCGAGGATCCGCGGCAAGGCGGCAAGACGGGGGTCGTGGAGCTCCAGCTCGGTCTCGACCGTGCGGTGGTTCTCGCCCGGGTCCGAGCCGTCGAGCGGGTTGAGATCGAGCACGTGAACGAGCAGCCGGGTGCGCTCGACGTGGGCGAGGAACTCGTGGCCGAGCCCCGCGCCTGCGCTCGCCCCCTCGATCAGCCCGGGTATGTCGGCGATCACGAGTTGGCGGTCATCGAGCTGGAGCGTTCCGAGGACCGGCTCGAGCGTGGTGAACGGGTAGTCGGCGACCTTCGGGTGCGCGCGAGTGAGCCGGGACAGCAGGCTCGACTTGCCCGCGTTCGGCAGCCCGACGAGCCCGACGTCGGCGAGCAGCTTCAGCTGCAGCGTGAGCCAGGTCTCCTCGCCCGGAAGGCCGCGCTCGGCGAACCGCGGCGTCTGGTGCGTGGGGCCCGCGAACCGCCGGTTGCCGCGCCCGCCCGAGCCGGCTGCCGCCACGATGGCTCGCTGCCCGGCCTGGATCAGGTCGTGGCGGGTGCCATCCTCCTCGACCAGGATCTCCGTCCCCGGCGGAACGGGGATCTCGAGCGAATTGCCGTCGGCGCCGTGGCGGTTCGACCCTGTCCGTGACCGCCGCGCTTGGCCTTGAAGTGCGTACGGCGGCGGAAGCTCTCGAGATCACGCAACGAGTCCTCGCACACGAGCACGACATCACCCCCTCGGCCGCCGTCGCCGCCGTCGGGGCCGCCCTTGGGCACGTGAGCCTCGCGCCGGAAGCTGAGACATCCGTCCCCGCCGGCGCCGGCCTGCACGAAGATCCGCGCGCGATCCTGCATGCCATGATCGTGCCATGTCCGACGACCGCGTCTTCCTGATCACGGGCGCCTCCAGCGGAATCGGCGCGTCCACCGCCCGGCTCGCGTCGGCCGCCGGCTACCGGCTCGTGCTCGCCGCCCGCTCCGCCGACAAGCTGTCCGCTCTGGCCTCCGAGCTGGGCGGCCCCGAGCGCGCGCGGGCGGTCAGCTGCGACGTCACCGAGTGGGACGACCAGCAGGCGATGGTCGCGCACCGCGCTCGAGACGTTCGGCCGGATCGATGTCGCGTTCGCCAACGCCGGCTTCGGCGCGGCGCGCGGCTTCTTGAAGGAGTCCGTCGAGCATTGGCGCTCGATGGTCCTGACCAACGTCTACGGAGCGGCGCTGACGATCCGGGCAGCGCTTCCGGCCGTCAAGGAGGCGCGCGGGCACTTCCTGCTCACCGGGTCGGTGGCAGGCCGCCGCGCGCTGCCGGGCTCGCTGTACTCCGCGACCAAGTGGGCAGTGACCGGGATGGGCGAGGCGCTCCGCCAGGAGTGCAACGACACGGGCGTCCGGGTGACGCTGATCGAGCCCGGCATGACCGACACCGCGTTCTTCGACAACCCGGTCTCGGACGCGCTCTCGCCCGACGACGTCGCCCGGGCCGTGATGTTCGCCGTCACCCAGCCGCCCCACGTCGACGTCAACGAGATCCTCGTGCGGCCGACGGCGCAGTCCGGCTGAGCATGGTTGTGATCTCGCCGGCGACCTCGTGTGCGTTCGCCGTCGCCTGGTCGTAGCTGTATCGCAGCACGAGGAACCCGGCCGCCCTCAGCTACATGTCCATCCGGCGGTCCCGCGCCATCTGTGGCCGGCGTGTCGAATGATTGCCCCCGCCGTCGACCCACGGTTGCACGGGCAACGCCACAGCTCGCAAGCTGGGCTGCGCCGATCGCCCCCTGGTGGCCGGCGACCCACCCCACACGGAGCATCGTGAGCCGCGCCCGCGGATGCCCGCCGAGGCCCCCGTCCGCGCATGCCCCCCGAGGCCCCCGTCCGCGGATGCCCCGCCGAGGCCTCAGCTCCCCCAGGGTTCGGGGGCGGCCGCGGGGCGGCGGCCGCAGGGCCGGGGCAGCTGATGGGCAAAATATCCGTAATCCGCTGTAAAATAAGATTAACCACTAAACGGTGTCATCGGTCATGTCACTTACCGGGCCGAAGGCCGAAGGCCTGGGTATCCAACGGGAAAAATAGGCCCGTTAGATACCCAGGCTCACAGAAAACGGCTCTGCGCCGGGGAGGACTCCGCGGTCCAGCGCCCCCGCGCGCTGCGGCGGGCGCCGCGCCGACCGCGAGCGCCGGAGGGACGCCGGCACCCTCCCCCACTATGCCGCAGTTCGACCGGACGACGGCGCGGCGACCCCGATCCCGCACCGCGACGCGGCAACAGTTACAAAACCGGCTGAGACAAATGGCGACGCTGGCGACGGGGGCCGCGGGAGGCGGGGGCGGGGGGCCGCCGGCGCCACGGGGCCCCGGGGTGCGGGTCGTCAGGCGGCGGGTGGGACACGCCACGCATCGTCCCCCGAACCGGCGTAACGGGACAAGACACATTCGTGTCGAATCAGTGCCAAAACTTCCAAGGAGGCGTGACAGCCGTGAGCATGGTGGCCAACTTCAAGAGGTTCCTGTTCCGCGGGAACGTCGTGGATCTGGCGGTGGCGGTGATCATCGGCACCGCGTTCGCGGCGGTGGTGAAGGCGCTGGTGGCCGACATCCTGACGCCGATCATCGCGTTGATCTTCGGCAAGCCGAACTTCGGCGCGCTGTCGTTCACGATCAACTCGAGTCACTTCCTGTACGGCGACTTCCTGAACAACCTGATCACGTTCGTGTCGATCGGGGCAGTGGTGTTCTTCTTCGTCGTCGAGCCGGTGAACGCCCTGATAGCCCGGCGCGCCCAGGAAGATCCGGACACGAAGGACTGCCCGGAGTGCACGAGCTCGATCCCGATCAAGGCCCGGCGCTGCCCGCTGTGCACCGCCCAGATCGGGACGCCGCGGTTAGTGGCCGATGCGAACGAGTGGGCGCTGGTCGTCCCGGCCGAGCTGGCGTCCCGGACGATCGGATCATCCGGCGACCCGGGCGACCCGTGCCGAAGGGGATGGTCGCCGGCGGGTGTCCCAGGAGTGCTCGGCGCCGGGGCGGCGCTACGACTCGGCGTCGCCGGCCGGGGCGACCGAGATCACGCGGCCACGCCGGCCGCGATTGAACTCGACGGTGCCGGCGGCACGGGCGTAGATCGTGTCGTCCTTGCCGATGCCGATGCCTCAGCCCGGGCTTGAAGCGGGTGCCGCGCTGGCGCACGATGATCTCGCCGCCGGTCACGGTCTGGCCGGCGAACACCTTGACGCCGAGGCGCTTGGCGTTCGAGTCACGGCCGTTGCGGGATGAGCCGAGGCCCTTCTTATGAGCCATCGCTGGCCTCCTTGGTGGATGCGCCGCCGCGGCTCGGCAGCCCGACGTGGCGCCGCGAGCCGGAGCCCGACGTCGGCGCTCGCGCCGGAACCCGACGCGGCACTCGCGCCGGAGCCGCGCCCTTGGCCGAGCCCGACTTGGAGCCTTGCGCCTGAGCCGGACTTCAGCGAGATCTCGGTCACCTCGATCCGGGTCAGGTCCTGCCGGTGCCCGGTGCGGCGCTTGTAGCCGCGCTTGGGCTTGAACTTGACGATGCGGAGCTTCGGGCCCCGTTCGTGCGCGACGATGCGGGCCTGAGACGGTCACCCCGTCGCCGCCGTCGACGACGTCGGAGCCGTTGACGTAGAGCAGGGGCGTGAGCACGACGGAGTCGCCCTCAGCGGAGCCGGGCAGCCGCTCGACGAGCAGGTTCTGGCCCTGCTCGACGCGGTACTGCTTTCCGCCGGTTTTGACGATCGCGTACATGTCAGTCAGAGGAAGAAGATGTCGCCGAGGCCGACTCGGCCTTGGCACCGGAACGGCGCCGTCCGCCTCTGCGGCCACGACGCCGAGCTGTCGATTCTAGGACATCCTCGGAATCGTCACCGTTCGGCCGCGCCGGGAGCCGTCTGACGGGGCCGCCGGGACGTCGACGAGCGACGCCCGCGCCGAGGTGCGCCCGACCTCCTCGATCCGCACGACGTGCTTCTCCCCCACGTACGGCGTGCCGCCGGTGACGGCGATCATGATAGCCGTCGATCTTCGCGACCGCGTCGCCGGGGTTGTACATGTGCGGCTCGACGATCTCGACGTGGACCTCCTCGCCGGCCTGGAACGGGAGCGCCCGCTCGAGCACCTGCTCGCGGTCGCCCTCGAGCAGCACCGCGAAGTGGTCGAGCGGCAGCCCCTCGGAGCCCTCGAAGTGGAACCACTTGCCGGTCTGCTCCTCGACGACGTGCAGGACACGGGCGTCGTCGCGGGTGAACTCGGCGCTGACGCGCGGGTTCATCTGGAGCAGGATCGCGTCGGCCTTGGTCTCCTTGGCCAGGTCGCGCATCCGGCGCTCGAACGCGATCGCGATCGTCTCCTCGGAGCGGATCACGCCCTCGCCGTCGCAGGTGGGGCACGGGCGGGTCATGATCTCTCGCACGCCGTCGGTGACGTTCTGGCGCGTCATCTCGACGAGCCCGAGCGGCGAGATCTCGACCACGAAGGTCTTCGTGCGGTCCTCGTCGAGCGCCTTGCGCAGGGTCTTCAGGACCGCGTCGCGGTTGCGTGCCCGGGCCATGTCGATGAAGTCGATGACGATGATCCCACCGATGTCGCGCAGGCGCAGCTGCTTGACGACCTCGCTCGGCGGCCTCGAGGTTCGTCTTCGTGATCGTGTCCTCGAGCCGGGCGCCCTTGCCGCGGCCGATGAACGAGCCGGAGTTGACGTCGATGACGGTCAGCGCCTCGGCGTAGTCGATCATCAGGTAGCCGCCGCTCGGCAGATCGACCCGGCGCGAGAGCGTCGAGTCGAGCACCTTCTCGACCCCGAACGCCTCGAACAGCGGCGTCTCGTCCTCCCACAGCTCGACGTGCTCGACGAGCTCGGGCGCCGTGCGCGAGAAGAACGACACGAGCCGGTGGTGCTGCTTGGGATCGTCGACGATCGCCCGCTCGAACGCGTCGGAGAAGATGTCGCGCACGACGCGGACGGAGAGGTCCGCCTCCTGGAAGACGAGCGAGGGCGCCGATGCTCTCCTCGACGCGCTTGTGCAGGACCTCGTTGAGCTTGAACAGGTACAGCAGCTCGCGCTCGAGGTCGGCGCGCTTGGCGCCGTGCGCCGCGGTGCGGATGATCGCGCCGGTGCCCTTGAGGTCGAGCTTGGCGGCCTCCTTGCGCAGGCGCTCGCGCTCCTTGTCGTCGAGCCGGCGGGAGACGCCGACGCCCTCGCCGTAGGGGGCGAGGACCATGTAGCGCCCGGCGATCGTGAGGTCCATCGAGAGCCGGGCGCCCTTCGTCTTCAGCGGGTCCTTGACGACCTGCACGACGATCTCCTGCCCGGGCTTGAGCATCTCGGTGATCTGCCGGCCGTCGCGGCCCTGGCCGCGACCGCGGCGCGGCGCCTCGACGCCGGGGAGCACGATCTCGTCGACGTGCAGGAACCCGTTCTTCTCGAGGCCGATGTCGACGAAGGCGGCCTCGAGGCCGGCGAGGACGTTGTCGACGCGGCCCTTGTAGATGTTGCCGACGATCGAGCGGGCGCCGCGGCGCTCGAGGTAGAGCTCGGCGACGTCGTAGCCGGCAGCGGGGTTGGCGGGCTTACGCCGGCGGCGCGAGGTGCCCGAGCCGGACTTGCGGGCAGGGACGGTGCCGATCGCCTCTAGCAGCGCGACCCGGGTCTCCCCCCGGTCGACGCTGACCAAAACTTGCTTCTTCAATTGTCATTCAATCCTTTGTGAGTGCTTCTGCACCCGGCGCCCGTGAGAGGCGGCGGGGTGCGGTAGAGATCGCTCCCGGCGCACTCTGGCGAGCGGCGCGGACGCCGCGGTGGACGTCGTCGGGATTCCGGATGGCACGCCGGTCGCGTGGCAGCCAGGGAGCTCTCCCGTGGAAATGTTCTGCTTCCAGGAATAGCAGGCCCGGCCACGCGAGGCGGCGCTGGGGACAGGCGCGCGCGAGCGGGCGCCAGGACAGGCGCGCGCAGGCGGCACTGGGGGCAGGCGCGCGGAGCGGGCGCCCAGGACAGGCGGGCGCGGCGACGCTGGGCGCAGGCGCGGCGTTCACGAGACCAGTGCCCTGGCCTTGCCCGCGGAGCTCAACCGCGCCTGGACGTGAATCGACTGCAGGAGCCCGAGGGCGATGAAGGTGACGAGCACCGAGGAGCCGCCGTAGCTCATCAGGGGTAACGGCACGCCGGTGATCGGCATGATCCCGATCGTCATCCCGACGTTGACGAACACCTGGAACATCAGCATCGCCAGGATCCCGCCGGCGATCAGCGTGCCGTAGAGGTTCTTGGCCATGGTCAGGATCCGGAGCATGCGCCATATCAGCAGCGCGTATAAGCGACAGCACCAGCGCCGCCCCGACGAACCCGTAGGTCTCGCCGACGACGGCGAAGATGAAGTCGGTCTGGTTCTCGGGGAGGAAGTGCAGGCTCGTCTGGGTCGCGTGGGCGACGCCGCGGCCGGTCTTCTCCCCCGAGCCGATCGCGATCAGCGACTCGTTGATGTTGTAGGTCTGGTTGCGCGGATCGTGCGAGGGATTGAGGAACCCGGTCAGGCGCTGCACCTGGTAGGGCTTGAGCACGTGGACGCCGAGCGCCGGGGCGATCGCGAGCACGAACGCCGCCGCGAGCGCGAACAGGAGGACGAGCGCGGTCAGCTGCTTCCACGAGGTGCCGGCCACGAACAGGATCGCGAACGCGACGGCGACGTACACCAGCCCGGTGCCGAGGTCGGGCTGCGGGATGACGATCATCGCCGGGATCAGCGCGAGCAGCATGATCCGCACCGTCGTGCGCCGCTCGTGCAGCCGCCGGGCGCGGTCGACGGCGAACGCCCCGAGCGCCACGATCAGCAGGATCTTCCCGAACTCGGAGGACTGGACCTGGAAGAACGGGAGCGGGATCCAGCGGCGCGACCCGCGGATCGCCGGCATGGCGTAGACGACCACGTTGAGCGCGATGATCAGCCCGTACAGGCCGTACTTGTACTCGCGCAGCCGGGAGTAGTCGATGCGCGAGAGCACGAGCGCGACGATCAGGCCGATCGCGGCGTAGATGCCCTGCCGCTCGACGTAGTACAGCGGGTGGCCCGGGTTGGCCGTCTTCGGGTGGCGCCCTTGAGCGTGACCATCGAGCACGCGATCAGCCCGCCCGCGGCGAGCAGCAGCAGCGGGTCGAACAGGAACAGCGAGCGCGGCCGCGCCGGCGCCGAGTCCTCGGAGATCTGGATCGGAGTGACCGTGCTCACAGCGTCTTGGAGGCGCCGGCGATGAACTTGCCGCGCTTGCCGAAGAACCATTGCGACAGGATCTGGCGGGCGGCCGGGGCGGCGGCGGCGGCGCCGAAGCCACCCTGCTCGACCGTGACCACGACGAGGATCGGCCGCTGCGGGTCGGGCACGTAGCAGACATACCAGGACTGGTCGGCCTGGATGCCGCGCTGGGCGGTGCCGGTCTTGCCGTACACCGGATACCGGCTCTGCGGCCAGCCCGCGAACACGTCGGCCGAGGTGCCGCCCGACGCCGAGGCGGCGAGGTGCAGGCCGGTGCGGATCGCGTCGAACGTGGTCGGGGCGGCGTGGATGTGGCGGGCCGGCGGCGGGTTGATCTTCTGGACCAGCGTGCCGTCGGTGTCGTCGATCTCGAGGCCGACGTGCGGGCGTACGATCGTGCCGCCGTTCTCGATCGCCGAGTAGGCGACGGCGAGCTGCAGCGGCGTGGCCTCGAGGTCACCCTGCCCGACGGCGAGGTTCTCGTTGTCGCCGACCGACCACGGACGGCCGTCGGCGATCCCGCAGCTGACCGCGGGGGTGAAGTAGTCGGCCGGCTTGGCGTGGTGGCGCGCGCGCTCGCACCGGATCTCGAGCTTGTCGCGGGCCGTGCGCCAGGCCGGCGTCGGCAGGATCCCGGAGTTCTCGCCGCCGAGGTCGATCCCGGTCGAGCGGCCGATCCCATAGCGCCGGGCCCACATCTGCAGGGCCCCGCCCTTCGGGGCCGGGTCGTTCATCAACCGGCCGAGGTTGTAGAAGAAGTTGTCTGATGAGACCTGGATCGCGTTCGTGAGGTCGAGCACGCCGTAGGAGGCATGGCCGGCGTTGTGGCGGATGTCGCCGACGCCGTTCGAGTACACGCCGGTGTCGTCGTAGGTGTCGACTGGTGTTCCACACCCCGCTCTGGAGCGCCGCGGTGGCGGTGATGCCCTTGAACGTCGACCCGGTCGGGTATGCGCTCTGGATCGCCCGGTTGAACAGCGGGTAGCCGCTCGAGGCGTTGTTGAGCTGCTTGTAGACCGACTCAGGCACCGGCTTGGCGAAGATGTTCGGGTTGAACGTCGGCAGCGAGCCCATCGCGTAGACGGCGCCGTCGACTGCGGGTTCATCGCCACGAACGCGCCGGCCGTGGCCGGATAGTTGTTGGCGATCGCCTGGCCGAGCGCCTGCTGGCCGGCCTTCTGGAGCCCGAGGTCGAGCGACAGCTTCAGCGAGTGGCCGATCTTCGGGGGCCGGGAGCGCAGCTCTGCGCTGAACTGGCCGAGCGCGTTCACCTGGACGCGGTCGGCGCCGTCCTGGCCGCGCAGGTAGCGGTCGTAGTAGTACTCGAGCCCGGACTGGCCGACGACGTCGTTCTGGTTGGCGCCGCGGAAGTGGGGATCGTGGAGCTCACAGGACGTCTTCGATACGCAGCTGATCCGTCCGACGGTCCCGAACAGCTGAGCCGCGAGGTCGTTGAACGGATAGGACCGCAGCCACACCTGCTGGACGGTGACCCCCGGGAACTGGGTCTGACGCTCGGAGAGGAAGTAGAGGATGTCCTTGCTGACGTCGGTCTTGACCGTCACGTTGGCGTACGGGAGCTGGGCCGACCTGCTGCGCGACGGTGCACGGGATCGGCGCGAGGCGCTCGACGCCGTGGCCGTCGACCAGGCAGTTCGTGCGCTTGGCGGACATCCGGAGCACCGAGGCCAGCCGGTGATACAGGTGGCGGCGGCCGACGTTCGTCGTCGGGAGGTCCGGCGGGGAGATCTGGACGGCGATCGAGGGCCGGCTGTCGACGAGGATGTTGCCGTTGCGGTCGACGATCTCGCCGCGCTGGGCCGGCACCGAGATCCGGCGCACCTGATTGCCGCTGGCGAGCTGGCGGTACTGGTCGCCGGACAGCACCTGCAGGAACCACAGGCGGAAGAAGATGATCGCGAACATCGCCAGCGCGAAGCTGCCGATCACGGCCACCCGCAGGGCGAGCTGCGGCGTCAGCGGCGGTCGCCGGTCCTCGGGGAGCTGGATCATCTCGACGAGCGGGGGATCGGGCCGAGCCGGTCGGAGGGTCGCTGGAGGGGGCTGAGCCCGCCGGTCGTGTACGCGCGGCGGCGCCTGCGGCGGGGATCCTCGGGCAGCACGGGGTGGATCACCCGGCGCACGAGCGCATAGACCGGGCAGCGCGATCAGCGTGTTGACCAGCACGGTGATGAAGAGCTGCTGGAGCAGCAGGAGGCTGACCGGCGCGTCGACCCCGAGCAGGAACTGGATCACCGCCATCCCGAGCCCGGCGAACGCGGTGGCAGCGGCGCCGAGCGCGAGCGGGACGAGGCCGTGGGCCGGGTCGCGGAGCTCGCGCAGGCGCCCCGACCAGTAGCCGATCGCGATGTACAGCAATGAGGTCACGCCGAGCGTCTGTACGAGCACCATGTCGACGAACAGGCCGATGCCGAAGCCGACGATCGCGCCCGACCAGCGATCCGGTGAGCAGGCCGACGGACATCACGACGAGCGGGGTGAGGTCGGCGTTGACCCCGAACACCGAGATCTGCGAGATCGCCGCCTGCTGGACGACGACGGTCATGAAGGCCAGGGCGACCAGGCGGAGCGCGAGCTTGACGTGCTCGTTCACGGCACCTGGGCGCGGACGTTGTTCGCGTGCGGGGCGGTGAGGATCTGGACGGCGTCGAGGTGGCGCAGGTCGGCGGCCGGCTGAACGGGGACCTGGCCGTTGTTCAGCAAGTCGTTCTGGTTGAAGTTCGGGGACACCTGCCCGATCGGGATCCCGGGCGGGAACAACGAGTTGAGGCCCTGCGGGGACTTGAAGCCGGCGGTGACCACGAGCTGGCCCGGGGAGATCTGGGCGTGGCGGTCGATGATGTACTGCAGCAGCAGCTGGTTCGGATTGCCGACCGCCGGCACGAGCACGCCGGTGTCCCCGTGCTGATCCTCGACCTGGGCGGTGACTGCCGAGGAGTGGTCCGTGATCAGGGTGACGATCGCCACCGTCGGCGCGACAGTCGTGACGGTGCCGACGAGGCCCTTGTCGCCGATCACCGGGTCGTCGACGTGGACGCCGTCGTCGGAGCCGCGGTCGACCTCGATCGTCGCGTACCACAGCGTCGGGTCACGGGAGATGACGTTCGCGCCCACGGGCTTGTAGGCGGAGATCCCGAGGCTGTTGTCGAGCCCGACCTCGTTGCGGAGCTGGGTGTCGTCGATCGCCTTCAGCTGGGCCTGAGCGAGGTCGAAGCGCAGCGTCTGGACCTCCTTCTTGAGCCCGTTGACCTGCGACCTGGCCTTGAAGGTGTCCGAGAACCAGCCGGCGATGTCGCGGACCGGTTTGAGCGCCTTGCTGGCGCCCTCCTGGACCGGCGAGAGGACCTCGACGATCCCGCGCTGCACGCTGTGCAGCGGGCTGCTCGGCGATTCGCCGAAGTAGACCGTCAGCAGGATCAGGGAAACGCCGACCAGCAGCGCGAGCACGGCTCGCCGCCGGCGGACTTGCTTGTCATGCACGGGGTGGGTATCTCCACAAAATTGCTCAGCGCCGCCTCGCCACCAGATCGTGACGCTAGTAGCGACGGCGCCGGTTACGTGAATTCTTGCTTGAACGGTGGATCGCTTCGAATTCCTCCAACGAGCGGCCGGACCCGACCGCGACACACGTCAGCGGGGATTCCGCCAGGTGCGCGGGCATCTGCGTCTCATGGCGCAGGCGCTCTTCGAGTCCCTGAAGCAGCGACCCCCCTCCTGCCAGCATGATGCCACGATCCATGATGTCGGAGGCCAGCTCCGGCGGGGTGCGGTCGAGCGTCTCCTTGACCGCGTCGATGATCTGCGACACCGGCTCCTCCAGCGCGCCCCGGATCTCCTCGCTCGTGAGCACAACGGTCTTCGGCAGCCCGGAGACCATGTCCCGTCCGCGAATCTCGGCCTGGACCTCCTCGCTCATCGGAAACGCCGACCCGATCTCCAGCTTGACCTCCTCCGCGGTCTGCTGGCCGATCAGAAGCTTGTACTCGCGCTTGACGTAGTTGATGATCGCCTCGTCGAGCTCGTCGCCGCCGACGCGAATCGACTGGGACACGACGATCCCGCCGAGCGAGATGACGGCCACCTCGCTCGTGCCACCGCCGATGTCGACGACCATCGAGCCGGTCGGCTCGCCGACCGGGAGCCCGGCGCCGATCGCGGCGGCCATCGGCTCCTCGATCAGGTAGGCCTGACGGGCGCCGGCGGACAGACACGCCTCCTCGACGGCGCGCTTCTCCACCCCGGTCACGCCGGAGGGGACGCAGACGACGACCCGCGGGTGCGCCCAGCGGTTCTGGTGCACCTTCTGGATGAAGTGCCGGAGCATCTCCTCGGTCACCTCGAAATCGGCGATCACACCATCCTTGAGAGGCCGGATCGCCGAGATCGTGCCCGGCGTGCGGCCCAGCATCCGCTTGGCCTCGATCCCCACCGCGTGGACCTCGCCGGTCCGGGAGTCGACTGCGACCACACTCGGCTCGGACAGCACGATGCCCCGCCCGCGGACGTACACGAGCGTGTTGGCGGTGCCGAGGTCGACCGCCATGTCGCGGCCGCCGAAGCCGGTCAGGTACGTGAAGAAACCCATAGGGTGAGAACCAGAAGGTAGGTAGGGGGCAACGGCGGGCGGGGCGGCAAGTTGCGTGTGGGACGCGCCCAGCGCTGCCCGCTCCGTCCGAACGGCGAGTGTATCGAACACACGTGCGCCGGAACCGCTCGGCTCGGCCGGTCCGGGGGCAAAAAGGCTGGAAAATGGCTTACGGACAGATAAATCAGGGCTCCGGCCCGGCCCGCCGGAGCCCGCATTGCAACGAGGTTTGCGCAGCGGTCAGGGCAGGAGTCCCGGCACGAGCTCGAGCAGCGTCGGCACGGGCAGCCCGACGACGTTGAGATAGTCACCGTCGATCGCCTCGACGAGGGCGGCGCCGCGGCCCTGGATCGCGTAGCCGCCGGCACGCTCGCGCCACTCCCCGCTGGCGAGGTACCAGCACAGGAGCGGGTCCTCGAAGGCGCGGAACGTGACCGCCGTCGTGGCCGCCGCCGTCCGGGGGCGGCCGGCCTCGATCACGCAGACGCCGCTGATCACGGCGTGGCGGCGGCCCCGCAACGCTTCGAGCGTGGCGCGGGCCTCGGCCTCGGACCCGGGCTTGCCATACATCCGGGGGCCGAGGCTGACGACGGTGTCGACGCCGAGGACGACCTCGCCGTCCCCGACGGAGCCGGCGACGGCGGCCGCTTTGCGGTATGCGTTCTCGACCGCCACCTCCTGCGGCGGCCCGGCATCGAGCTCGGCGGCGTCGGAGACGACGACCCGGAACGCGACGCCGAGCTGCTCGAGGATCGCCCTCCGCTGGGGCGATCGGGACGCCAGCACGAGGCCGGGGAAATCGCCGCGATCAGTCACGCACGACCGGGCGCTCGCACGCGATTTCCCTTGGAAATCGCCGCGATCAGTCACGCACGACCGGGCGCTCGCACGCGATTTCCCTTGGAAATCGCCGCGATCAGTCACGCACGACGGGCGCTCGCAGGCGATTTCCAAGGTGATCGCCCCCCGGGCGATCACCCGAGCGCTGGGAAGAACAGAGCGCTCTCGCGGGCGGCCGACTCGTTGGAGTCCGAGCCATGGACCATGTTCCGGCCGACGGCGATCGCGTAGTCGCCGCGGATCGACCCGGTGGTCGCCTGGAGCGGGTTGGTGGCGCCGATCACCTGGCGGGCGGCCTCGACGGCGGAGTCGCCCTCGAGCACCATCGCGACGAGCGGCCCGGAGGTGATGAAGCTGACGAGCTCCTCGAAGAACGGCTTGCCCTCGTGCTCGGCGTAGTGCTTCTGGGCCAGCTCGCGGGTCATCGTCATCAGCTTGAGGGCGGTCAGGCGCAGGCCCTTGCGCTCGAACCGGGCGATGATCTCGCCGGTCAGGTTGCGGGCAAAGGCGTCGGGCTTGACGAGGATCAGCGTTCGCTCCATCGCGAGTTCGTTCTCCTTGCGGTGTCGGGAATGACCGCCCCCGGGGCGGCCGTCAGAGTTGTCAGCCGATCAGCTCAGCTCACGGGGGTGCCGCCGGCCTCGGGCGCGCCCGCGGGCTCCTCCCGGGTCTCCCGGCGGCGACGCGCCCGGCGCGGGGCGGGCGGCACGACGCCGATCTCCGACTCGCAGAACGGGCAGATCTTCCATGTCGGATCGAGCGGCTTGCCGCACGTCTCACACGGATCCTTGAGCTTGCGCATGCAGTTCGGGCAGCGCAAGAAGTCCTTCTCCACCTCGTAGTCGCAGTGCGGGCACAGGTGGTAGCCGAGCTCGGCGAGCCGCGCCTCCGCCGCTTGCATCTCGAGGTCACGCTCGCGTACGTCATCGAGGTACTCGGGTGGTCGGACGATCATGTAGACGAACGTCCCGACGAAAGGGAACAACGCCGCCGCGGTGGCGCACCCGATCAGCATCGGGTCGGCGATCCGGCGGCGCGCGTCCGCGTACGTCCAGTACACCAGCGACAACCAGATCACCACCAGAAACAGCAGGATCAGGTCCACGACGAGGTTGATCGTGTTGTTCTTGATCCCGAAAATGCCGGCCAGATAGAGCATGGGATCGCGAGTGTAGTGGGCGCGGAGGTCGGATCGCTCCGACAGCGCGGGCCGAAAACCTAAGACCTTCTAAAGAAACAAACGGCCGAACAGGTAGCCAATCCCGAAGAACACGAGGATCACGACGGCCACGATCAGGGCGACGAGCCCGATCATGGTGAAGAAGCTCGGATAGTCGTCTTTGTCGTTCACAGCCGTGAGGACTGCCGGTGCCCGCGGGGCGCGAGCAGGTCGGCGATCAGGTAGATCGAACCGGTCGCGAGCACGACCCCGCCGGGACCGGCCAGCTCCTGCGCGCGCTCGAGCGCGTCGTGCGGCTCGCCGACCACCGCGGACGGCGGCCCGTGCAGCTGACGGGTGAGCGATTGCAGCGTGGGCGCAGGCAAGGCCCGCGGATTTTGACTGGAGGTGAAGACGAGCAGGTCGCACGCGGGCAGCAGCGCCGCGAGCATCCCCGACGCGTCCTTGTCGTCGAGGATCGAAACGACGGCGACGAGCCGGTCGTGGCCGGCCACGAGCTCGGGAAGCGACTCTGCCAGCGCTGCCATCCCGTCGGGGTTGTGAGCCCCGTCGAGCAGCGTCAGCGGCTCCTCGCCCATCACCTGCAGGCGGCCGGGCACGCGCACCTCGGCGGCGACCGCCGCGACGGCCGCGTCGTCGAGCTCGCCGAGAAAGGTCTCTGCGGCGGCGCGCGCGAGGGCGAAGTTCCGGCGCTGGAACGCGCCCAGCGCACCCACCGGGACACCCGGGTCGACGCCCGCGCGGACGATCTCCGCGCCGCGCTCGGAGGCGACGGTCTCGGCCACGCGCACCGCGTCCGGGTGCAACCCGGCCCCGAGCACGAGCGTCGCCCCCGGCTGCACCACATCGAGCTTCTCGCCCGCGATGTCGGTGATCGTCGGGCCGAGCCAGCGCGTGTGCTCGAGGCCGACGCCGGTCAGCACCTGGACCTTTGACGGGATCACGTTGGTGGCGTCGAAGCGGCCGCCGAGGCCCGCCTCGATCACCGCAGCGGTCACCTCGCGGCGCGCCAGCTCCGAGTACGCGGCCGCCGTCAGGGCCTCGAACTGCGTGACCCGGTCATCGCCGCTGAGCGAGCGGTCGACGAGCTCGGCCGCCCGGGCCGCGCGCTGGACGGCGGCCGCGAACGCCGCGGGGTCGAGGTCGGCGTCGTCGATCCGGATCCGCTCGGTGAACGAGACGAGGTGCGGCGAGAGGTACGTCCCGGTGCGCAGGCCGTGGCGGGCGAGGATCGCGGCCGTCATCCGGACCGTCGAGGACTTGCCGTTTGTGCCCACCACATGGATCGAGTCGAAGCGGCGCTCCGGGTGGCCGAGCGCGGTCATCAGGCGGCGCATGCGATCGAGGCCGAACCGCATCCCGAACAGCTCGAGCGAGAGCAGATACCGCTCGGCCTCGGCCTGGGCGCGCCCAGCCTGCTCCGTCGCCCGCCGGCCCACGGACTGGGTCACGGGTCAATCGCCCCCTGGGGGATTGGCCCAACGAAATTGCCGCCAAGCGATTTCACGATTGCCGCCAGGCGATTTCACAGCGCCGCCAGGTCGGACTTCAGGCGCTCGAGCTTGTCGCGCTCGGCCTGGACCACCTGGGGCGGCGCCTTGGCGACGAACCCTTCGTTGGCGAGCTTGCGCTCGGAGCGCTCGATCTCGGCGCGCAGCCGCTCCCGCGCCGCGTCTCGCTTGCGCTCGGCCGCCTCGAGGTCGAGGCCCTCGCCGGCCAGGATCTCAATCGACCCGCCGGGCACGGGCACCGACGCGACGGGCTCGCCGCCGTTGGGACCGCCGCCGTCGAAGCTGACCCGGGCAAGGCGGGCGACGTGCGCGGCTGTGTCGTCGTAGCCGTCGGCGACGAGCCGGGCGGCGACCGTTGCGCCGACCTTGACGCCGGCCTCGTCGCGCCAGCCCCGCACCGACTGGACGGCCTCGATCGCCATCGCCAGCGAGCGCTCGGCCGCGTCGTCGACCGGGGCGGCCGCCTCGCCCGGCAGGCCGGCGGCGAGCAGACCCTCGGCGCCCGGCACATAGGAGTAGATCTCCTCGGTCACGAAGGGAATGATCGGGTGCGCGAGCGCGAGCGTCTGCACGAGCACGTGGAGCAGGGTGCCGACCGCGCCCGGCTCGCCGTCGTACAGCCGCGGCTTGACGAGCTCCAGGTACCAGTCGCACAGCTCGCCATAGATGAAGTCGTACAGCTCGAGCGACGCGTGGGAGAAGTCGTAGGTCTCGATCCGGCGGGCGAACGAGGCCTTGGCCCGCTCGAGCCGCGACAGGATCCAGCGGTCCTCCACCGCCGTCGGCGCGATCGCCGCGCGCGCGTCCTCGCCGACCCGCATCAAGATCAGCCGCGACGCGTTCCACAGCTTGTTCGCCAGCTGCTGGCCCTGGGCGAGCTTCTCCTCGTTGAACTTGACGTCCTGGCCCGAGGACATCGCCAGGAGGCCCCACCGGACGGCGTCGGCGCCGTAAGCCGGGAAGTCGCCACGCTCGCCGAACACCGGCGGCCGCGGTCCTCCGTCGACGAGATCGAGCGGGTCGATCCCGGTGCCGAGCGACTTCGACATGCGCCGGCCGTCGGGGGCCTGGATGATCGAGTGCACGTACACGTCGGTGAACGGGATCTCGCCGGTGAACTCGATCCCGAGCATGATCATCCGGGCGACCCACAGGAAGATGATGTCCCGGGCGGTGACGAGCGCGTCGGTGGGATAGAACGCCGCCAGCTCCGGCGTCCGCTCCGGCCAGCCCAGCGTGGCGAACGGCCACAGGCCGCTCGAGAACCAGGTGTCGAGCACGTCGGGATCGCGCACCCAGCCCTCGCCGGACGGCGGATCGACGCCCACGTAGGTCTCGCCGCGGCGGTACCAGACCGGGATCTGGTGCCCCCACCAGAGCTGGCGGGAGATGCACCACGGGCGGATGTTCTCCATCCAGTCGAGGTACACCCGCATGTAGCTCTCGGGCCAGAACCGGACCTGGCCGCTCGTGACGACGTCGATCGCCGGCTTGGCGAGCTCGTCCATCCGCATGAACCACTGCAGCGAGACGAGCGGCTCGATCCGCTCGCCCGACCGGTGCGAGAACGGCACCGTGTGCACGTACTCCTCGGTGTGGGCGATCAGGTCCTGCTCGCGCAGCTCGGCGACGACCGCGCGCTGTGCGTCCGCGGTGGTCATGCCGGCGAACCGCTCGGGCGCGTCGGCGGTGATCCGGCCGTCCTCGCCGATCACGCTGATCTGCTGCAGGCCGTGCAGTCGCCCGATCTCGAAGTCGTTGGGATCGTGGCCGGGCGTGATCTTGAGCGCGCCGGTCCCGAACTCGGGCTTCACGTACTCGTCGGCGATGATCTTCAGCTTGCGCCCGACGAGCGGCAGGATCGCCGTCTCGCCCACGAGCCGGCGGTAGCGGTCGTCGTCGGGGTGGACCGCGATCGCAGTGTCGGCCAGCATCGTCTCCGGACGCACGGTGGCGACGGTGATCGCGCCCGAGCCCGAGGCGAGCGGGTAGTCAATGTAGTAGAGCGTGTCGGTGACGCCCTCGCGGTCCTCGACCTCGAGGTCGGAGATCGCCGAGTGGCTGCCCGGATCCCAGTTGACGATGTAGCGATCACGGTAGATGTAGCCCTTCTCGTACAGGGCGACGAACACCTCGAGCACGGCGCGGACGTAGCGCTCGTCGAGCGTGAAGCGCTCGTCGTCGTAGTCGCATGACGCCCCGAATCGCTTGAGCTGGTCGATGATCGTCCCGCCGTACTGCTCGCGCCAGCGCCACACGCGCTCGACGAACGCCTCGCGGCCGAGCTGCTCGCGGCTCGTGCCCTCGGCGACGAGCGCCTTCTCCACCTGCGTCTGGGTGGCGATCCCGGCGTGGTCGGTGCCGAGGATCCACTTCGTCCGCCGGCCGCTCATCCGCGCGTAGCGGATCAGGCAGTCCTGCACGGAGTCGTTCAGCGCGTGACCCATGTGCAGCGCGCCGGTGACGTTCGGGGGCGGGATCGAGATCGAGTAGTTGTCAGCCGGAGAGCCCTCCGGCGCGGGGTGGAACAGACCGGATGCGAGCCAGGCCTCAACGATCCGCGGCTCCACCTCGGAGGGGTCGTAACGGGTCTTGGATTCGAGGTCGTTCATGAGACGGGGCTGAGTCTAGGGGTCGGTTCAGGACGTCCGTGGTTTAACGGTTCGGCCCGGGACACCCGAGGTTTAGCGGTCGCTTAGCCGTGGGTAACCGGATGAGCGCAATCCAGGTGGGTGACCACTCCAGACTGTGCGGTGGCACCGATATGTCTGCCAGGGAGGACTACGAAGCCCCCCGGCAGCATCTGCGAGGGCCCCGTCACGCGGCGGGGCCTTTCGCTCTAGAGCCGGTCGGCTCTTAGGCCGCTTCTTCCTCGGGGGTGGCGACGGTGACGAGCGTGGGCGGGGTCCCCTTCTCGATCGTGTCGCGGGTGACGACGCACTTGCGTACGTCGCGGCGGGAGGGCAGCTCGAACTGCACCTCCAGCAGGACCTCCTCGATGATCGAGCGCAGGCCGCGGGCCCCGGTCTCGCGCTCCAGCGCCTTGTCGGCGATCGAGCTCAGAGCGTCGTCGGCGAACACCAATTCGATTCCGTCGAACTGGAAGAAGCGCTGGAACTGCTTGGCGAGCGCGTTGCGCGGCACGGTCAGGATCTGCATCAGCTCGTCGCGCGAGAGCTGGTGGATGGCGGACATCACCGGCAGGCGGCCGATGAACTCCGGGATCAGCCCGTACTGGATCAGGTCCTCGGGCAGGCAGTGCTCGAAGATCTCGCCGGTGTCGCGCTGCTCCTTGGACTGGATCGCGGCGCCGAACCCGACGCCCTGGTGTCCGATCCGCCGCTCGATGACCTTGTCGAGGTTGGCGAACGCGCCGCCGCAGATGAACAGCACGTTGGTGGTGTCGATCGACAGGAACTCCTGGTGGGGATGCTTGCGCCCGCCCTGGGGCGGGACCGAGGCCGTCGTCCCCTCGAGGATCTTCAACAGGGCCTGCTGGACACCCTCGCCGCTCACGTCGCGGGTGATCGACGGGTTGTCCGCCTTGCGGGCGATCTTGTCCACCTCGTCGATGTAGATGATCCCGGTCTCGGCCTTCTTGACGTCGTAGTCGGCCGCCTGGATCAGCTTGAGGAGGATGTTCTCGACGTCCTCGCCGACGTAGCCGGCCTCGGTCAGCGCAGTGGCGTCGGCGATCGCGAACGGGACGTTGAGGATCTTGGCCAGCGTCTGGGCGAGCAGCGTCTTGCCGCACCCGGTCGGCCCCAGCAACAGGATGTTCGACTTCTGCAGCTCGATGTCGTTCTCATCGGACTGCATCATCTGGACGCGCTTGTAGTGGTTGTAGACCGCAACGCTGAGCGAGCGCTTGGCCTGCTCCTGGCCCACCACGTAATCATTGAGGACCTCGTAGATCTCCCGCGGCTTGGGGAGGTTCTCGATGTCGAAGCTCGGCGGAGCGGTGAGCTCCTCGTCGATGATCTCGTTGCAGAGATCGATGCACTCATCGCAGATGTAGACGCCCGGGCCGGCGATCAGCTTCTTGACCTGGCGCTGCGACTTTCCGCAGAAGCTGCAGAGAAGCTGTTCGTTGGAGTCCGTCGGACGTGCCATGCGATTCCTCTCTCCGGGTCCGGCCTCAGCCGCGTGGCTGCATCGCTAAGGGTAGTCCCTCAGTGCTGCGAGATCACGCGGTCGATGATTCCGTACTCGCGGGCCTCCTCGGAGCTCATGAAGTAGTCCCTTTCGGTATCCGTGCGGACTTTCTCAAGCTCCTGGCCAGTGTGCTTAGCGATGATCTCATCGAGACGGCGGCGCACGTCGATGATCTCCCGGGCGTGGATCTCGATATCCGTGGCCTGCCCTTGGAACGCGGAGGACACCTGGTGGATGAGGATCTTGGCGTTCGGAAGCGCCATCCGCTTGCCCGCGGCCCCGCCGGCGAGCAGGAGCGCGCCCATCGACATCGCGATGCCGACGCAGATCGTCTGGACGTCGGGCTTGATGAACTGCATCGTGTCGTAGATCGCCAGGCCGGCGTACACGGAGCCGCCGGGCGAGTTGACGTACACGGAGATGTCCTTGTCCGGGTCCTCTGACTCCAGATGCAGGAGCTGAGCCACGATCAGGTTCGCGATCTGGTCATCCACTGGAGTGCCCAGGAAGACGATGCGCTCGTTGAGCAGTCGGCTGTAGATGTCGAACGCGCGTTCCCCGCGGGAGGTCTGCTCGACGACCATCGGTACGAGTGGGCTCATGGTGCTCGCTTTTTTCCCTTCCTCGGCCGGATTCCTGCCGAATGTAGCAGTGGCCCCGACGGCGCTCGGCGGGTCAGCTCCCGGGTGTCCACAGCTGTCCGCCCCCCTGCCCGGGATCATCTTTCCCGGGCGTCCACAGCTTCTCGCGCGCCTTCGCCTGCTCGACGCTGATCGCCTTTGCCTCGGACACGAGCAGCTCGACCGCCATGTCGGTCGCCACGTCCTCGCGCAACCGATCTCCGCGGCCGTCCTTGTCGATCTGGGCCAGCAGCTCCTGGGGCGTCGTGTCGGCGCGCTCGGCCACCGGCTCGAGCTCGCTCAGCACCCGCTCCTCGGTCGGGGCGATCTTCTCGGCCTCGACGACCGCCTCGAGCACCGCCTCCCGGCGCAGCGCGCCGGCCGCCTCGGGCTCGGCCTCGTGGGCGAGTGTCTCCTCGTCCTTGCCGGCGATCCGCAGGTAGGCCTCGCGCGAGATCCCCTGCCGGGTGAGCGCGGCCAGCGTCCGCTCGAGCAGCTCGTGCGCGCGCGCGTGAATCAGCTTGTCGGGAATCTCGATCTCGGCCTCGGACACGGCCGCCTCGATCACCGCCTCGCGAAACTCGCGCTCGATCGCGTGCTCGTCGGCCTCGCGCAGGCGACCCTCGATGTCCTCGCGCAGCTCGGCGAGCGTGTCGAACCCGGCGGACTCGGAGGCGAAGTCGTCGTCGAGCTCGGGCAGGCGCTTGGCCTTGACCTCGGTGACGGTCACGTCGAACACGGCGTCCCGGCCACCGAGCTCGTTCGGGTAATCCTCGGGGAAAGTGACCTTGACCTCGCGCTGATCGCCGGCGGAGGCGCCGACGAGCTGGTCCTCGAAGCCCGGGAGCAGCCGTCCGGAGCCGAGCTCGAGCAGCTGATCGCGGCCCTCGCCGCCCTCGAACGGCACGCCGTCGATCGAGCCGACGTAGTCCATCACCACGTAGTCGCCGAGGGCGGCTGGCTGCTCGACGGTGTCGAGCGTGGCGACGCGGTCGCGCAGCCGCTCGATCTCCTCGTCGACGGCACCGTCCTCGACGTGGGGCTCGCGGCGTCCCACCTCGAGGCCCTTGTATTCGCCGAGCCTGGCTCGCGGGCGGACGCCGATCTCGATCGAGAACGCGAGCGCCTCACCCGCGGCCGGCAGGTCGCCGACGTCGAGGTCGGGCTCGCCCACCGGGGTGATCCCGGCGCCGTCGATCGCGTCGGCATACCAGCCGCCCAGCGCGCTGCGCAGCGCCTCGTCGAGCACGGCCTCGCGGCCGAGCCGGCGGATGACGACCGGCGGAGGGACCTTGCCCTTGCGGAACCCGGGGATCCGCATCTGGCGGCCCAGCTCGCGCGCGGCCTGCTGCAGGCGGCGCTCGACCTCGTCGGCGGGAACCTCGGCCTGGACGCGTACCCGCGACTCGGGAAGCTCGGTGACTGTTGTCTTGACGGCGGACGGCATCGAACGGCAGACGATAGCTTGGCGGGGTGCTCTGGCGGATAACAGCGCGCCTGCTGACCGGGCCGCTGGCCTTCTTCGTGGCCGGCGTGGTCGACTTCGCCGTGTTCGGCGCGGCCGTGCTGCGCCAGCGGGTGCGGTCCGCTCGCAGCAGCACCTGAGCCCGCGGCACCTCTACCATCCCGGCGAGATGGGCGTCCGACATCGGTGGTTCCTGGTGGGGGTGGTGGTCGCGCTGGCCTGCGCGCTGCCGGCCCGCGCGCTCGCCTCGAGCACCGAGGAGTCGATCCTGATGGACGACCAGGAGCTGATCTACTCGAGCCCCGACAAGGTGGCGTGGACGCTCCAGCAGGCCAAGGCGCTGGGAATCGACCGGCTCAAGGTCTCGGTCGTATGGTCGCTCGTGGTGCCGGATCCGAATTCGCGCCGACACCCGAACGTTCGACGCGACGAACCCGGCGGCGTATCCGTTCGGCGCCTGGACGCGGTACGACCGGATCCTCAGCTACGCGCAGGATCTCGGGTTCAAGGTCTACTTCCAGATCGTCCCGCCGGCGCCGGCGTGGGCGCAGGCGAAGGGCAAGCCGAAGCAGGGCTACCCGTGGTCGCACAACCCCTCGCCGAGCGACTTCGAGCAGTTCGTCGAGGCGGTCGGACGCCGCTACGGGGGCGCGTACATCGCTGACGCGGCCAACGACCGGGCCCGCCGCGCGCTCGCGTTCCCGCGTGCGATGCCGCGCACCGGGCTGGTCACGGACGACGCCGGCGCCGCGACGCCGCTGCCGCGGGTCGACTACTGGGGGATCTGGAACGAGCCGAACGAGGGCTCCTGGCTGAACCCCCAGTGGCGGTTCACCGGCCACGGGCGCCACAGGCATCTCCATTACGTCGCCCCGGCCCTGTACCGCCGGCTCGTCGACGCGAGCTGGCGTGGATTCGTGGCCACCGGGCACGCCCAGGACACGGTGTTGATCGGCGAGACCGCATCGGCCGGATGGATCTACACGCTGCCGTTCGTGCGCGCGCTGTACTGCGTGGGCACCAACGACGAGCCGCTCAAGGGGAACCGCGCGGCGCAGCTCGAGTGTCCGCGGTCGGGGAGCCGGGGCGCATTTGCGGCCCGACATCCGGGGCTGTTCGCGAGCACCGGCTACGCCCACCACCCGTATTCGTTCGACGTGGCGCCGAACACGCGGCTGTCGAACAACGGCCTGCTGACGCTGGCCAACCTCGGCTCGCTCGAGCGCACCCTCGGGCGGATCTTCAACAGCTACCGCCGCCACCGGCCCGGCGGGGTGCCGTTGTACCTGACCGAGTGGGGCTACAAGACGAACCCGCCGAACCCGTTTGTGAAGACGAGCCTGTCCGAGCAGGCCACGTGGCTGAACGAGGGCGAGTACCTCACCTATCACCAGCCGTATGTCCGCGCGCTCGACCAGTTCCTGCTCGTCGACACCAAGCCGGACAACCTCGCGCCGCGCGGCAGCCGCGACTACTGGGGGACGTTCCAGACCGGGCTGCTGTACGCGGACGGAGTGCCGAAGCCGTCCTACGACGCCTTCCGCCTGCCGATCTGGCTGCCCTCCGCCCACCACGGCCCGGGCGTCACCGTGTGGGGCGAGCTGCGCCCGGCCGACCACACGACGACCCAGAGCGCCGAGCTCCAGTTCCAGAGCAACGGGTCGACGGCGTGGGTCGCGCTGTCCGACGTCTCGACGACCAACCCCGAGGGGTTCTTCACCACGCAGACCGCGATCCCGGCCGCCGGGCTCGTCCGGATCAGCTGGACCGACCCGGTCACCGGCACGGTCCAGTACAGCCGCTCGGCCGTCGTCAGCTGAGCGCGCCGATCAGCTGCGCGACGTGAGCGCCTCGCGCGCGGGAACGCCTCCGCGGATCAGGTTGCGCACCTCGCGCAGCGCGACCGGCAACGTCGTCGTGTCGTAGTTGCGCGACGCCTTGATGTCGGCGAGCATGCTGAGGGTCCGCTCGACCCCGGCCCCGTGCCGCTGCGACCAGATGTCGATCGCGGCCTCGTAGTCGGCGCTCGGGCCGCCGGCCTCGAGCACCTCACGCGTGAGCGCCCGGTGCAGCGTGTACAGGTCGTCGCGCAGCGCCGCCCGAGCCAGCGCCTGCCAGCGGTTGCTGCGCGGCAGCTCGATGATCCGGTCGCGCAGCCAGTTGAGCTGCAGACCCGCGCCGAGCCGGAAGTAGGCGGACATCACGGCGTCCTGGTCACGCCCGGTGGCGGCGCCCACCTCGACGATGTCGAACACCGCCAGCTGCGAGAACATCCCGGCCACGCGGCTGGCGAGCTCGCCGGGGATCCCGGCCTCGCGGAGCTCGTGCGCGCGGGCGTCGTAGGACTCGCGGTCGGCGCCCTCGAGCACATCGGGCACCGCCTGGGAGAGCAGCCGCGCGCCGGGCGCGAACACCTGCGATCGTGTCGGCGATGTCGATCGCGTCCGGATGCGCCCGGACGAGCCATCGGGTCGCGCGCTCGACGAGCCGGCGGCCGTCGATCAGCATCTGAATCTGAGTGTGGGCGTCGACCTGGTTGTCGAGCGCCTCGACCGCCGTCCAGAACGAGCGCATGTCGAACACCTCGCGGGCGACGGCGAACGCGCGGGCGAGCAGCGAGGCCGGGGCCCCGGTCTCCTCGCTGAGCCGGAACGCGAACGTCGTGCCCGCTCGGTCGACGAGCTGGTTGGCGACGACCGTGGCGATGATCTCCCGGCGCAGTCGGTGGCTGCGCATCTGGGCGGCGTAGCGCTCGGAGCCGGATGACGTGGGCGGGGCTCCGTTCGGCGAGCCCGGATGCTGAGCCATCCCCGGGCCCAACGGCGGCGGGAAGTAGCGCTCGAGATCGTGGGCGAGGTACTCGTCCTCGGGCAGCCCGGAGTCGACGAGCTCGGCGTACAGGTGGATCTTGCAGTACGCCATCACAACCGCGACCTCGGGCGCGACGAGCCCCTGATGGGCGACCTTGCGCTCGTTGATCAGCTCGTCGCTGGGCAGGAACTCGATCCCGCGGTCGAGCCCGGCTACCTGCTCGAGCTCGTGGATCAGCCGCGCGTGCACGTCGACCATCGCGACCGCCTGTGCGAGCGCGAGGCTCATCGCCTGCGTCTGCGTGTAGCTGCCGTACAGGACCCGCTCCGCGACCCCGTCGGTCATCTCGACGAGCAGCTCGTTGCGCTGCTTCTCGGTCAGATCGCCCGCGGCGACGAGCGCATCGAGCAGGATCTTGATGTTGACCTCGTGATCGGAGCAGTTGACGCCTGCGGCGTTGTCGATCGCATCGGTGTTGATCCGGCCGCCGGCCAGCGCGTACTCGATCCGGCCGAGCTGGGTGAAGCCGAGGTTGCCGCCCTCCCCCACCACCCGGCAGCGGAGCTCCCCGCCGTCGAGCCGGACCGCGTCGTTGGTCTTGTCGCCCGCGTCGGAGTGGCTCTCGCTGGCCGCCTTCACGTACGTGCCGATACCGCCATTCCACAGCAGGTCGACCGGGGCGCGGAGGATCTCGCGGATGAGCTCGTTCGGCGAGAGCTCGTCGGCATCGATCGCGAACGCCGTCTTGACCTCGTCGGTGAGCCGGATCGACTTGACGCTGCGCGAGTAGACGCCACCGCCGGTCGAGATCAGGCGAGGCGTCGTAGTCGCTCCACGACGACCGCGGCATCTCGAACAGCCGCCGCCGCTCCGCGAAGCTGACCGCCGGATCCGGGTCGGGATCGATGAACACATGCAGGTGGTTGAACGCGGCCAGCAGCTTGATGTGCGGCGAGAGCAGCATCCCGTTCCCGAACACGTCACCCGACATGTCGCCGATCCCGACCGCGGTGAACTCGGTCGTCTGGATGTCGGTCCCGAGCTCGCGGAAGTGGCGCTTGACCGACTCCCAGGCGCCGCGCGCAGTGATCCCCATCGCCTTGTGGTCGTATCCCCGCGAGCCGCCGGACGCGAACGCGTCGCCGAGCCAGAACCGGTACTCGGCCGACACCTGATTGGCGATGTCCGAGAACGACGCCGTGCCCTTGTCCGCGGCGACGACGAGATACGGATCGTCGCCGTCGTAGCGCACGACGCCGGGCGGCGGGACGACGTCCCCGCCGACGATGTTGTCGGTCAGATCGAGCAGGCCGGCCAGGAACGTCCGGTAGCAGGCGATCCCCTCGGCCTGGAGTGCCTCGCGGCTGCCCTCGGCCGGCGGTCGCTTGACGACGAACCCGCCCTTCGAGCCGACCGGCACGATCAGCGCGTTCTTGACCATCTGCGCCTTCATCAGCCCGAGCACCTCGGTACGGAAGTCCTCACGGCGGTCGGACCACCGCAGGCCGCCGCGCGCGACCGCGCCGCCGCGGAGGTGGACACCCTCCACGCGCGGCGAGTACACGAAGATCTCGAACTGCGGGCGCGGGCGCGGGAGGATCGGCACCAGCGACGGGTCGAGCTTGAACGACATGTAGGCACGCGCAGCGCCCGACGCGTCGCGGCGGAAGTAGTTCGTGCGCAACATCGAGCGCACGACGCTCAGGAAGCTGCGCAGGATGCGGTCCTCGTCGAGGCTCGCGACGTCGTCGATCGCCTTCTCGACCTGGTCGCCGATCCGCTCGGCCCGCTCGACGTCGCGCCGGTCGGGGTCGAACCGGGCCGCGAACAGCTCGACGAGCAGCGTGGCGATCCGCGGGTGGCGCAGCAGGGTGCGCTCCATGTACGCGTCCGAGAACGCGATCCCCGCCTGCCGCAGGTACTTGGCGATCGCCCGGATGATCGTGATCTCGCGACCCGTCAGTCCGTGCAGCACGAGGCCGCCGAGCCCGTCGTCCTCGAGGTCGCCGCGCCACACGGCCAGGAACGCCTCCTGGAACGCGTCGCGCACGCGCTCGATGTCCTCGGCCGGGACCTGCAGCCCGAAGTCGTAGATCCACACCGGCGAGCCACCGTCGGGCTGGATCTCGTACGGGCGCTCGTCGACGACCCTCGCGCCCATGTGCTCGAGCGTCGGCAGCACGTCGGACAGGGCCACGCCGCCGGAGCTGAACAGCTTGCAGCGGACCATGTCGTCCTGCGCCTCGAGCGGGCGGTAGAGGCTCATGATCGGCTCGGGGTTCGTCTGCAGCTCCTCGACCCGGCGGATGTCCACGACCGCCGAGCGGGCCACCCAATCGGCCTGGTAGCCCGGCGGGAACGCGCGCTCGTAGCGCTTGAACGTGCGTACCCCGATCTCCTCGCCGTACTCCTCGAGCAGCGCGTCGCGCAGATCGTCGCCCCACGCCCGGGTGGCGAGCACGAGCCGGCTCTCGAGCTCGGCGACGTCGTAGTCGTTCGGCACCCCCTTCGGGCAGTGGATGATGTAGTTGACCCGAACGAGCAGCGACTCCGACAGCTGCAGCGTCCAGTCGAGGTGGCTGGCCCCGAGCGCCTCGATCAGGATCCGCCCCACCCGCTCGCGGTTCTCGGTGTTGAACCGGTCGCGCGGGATGCACACGAGGCAGTGGACGAATCGGTCGAGCTGGTCGCGGCGGACGAACAGCCGCACCCGCTGGCGCTCGCCGAGCCCGAGGATCCCCATCGCGACGTCGAACAGCTCGTCGGCGTCGACCTGGAACAGCGCGTCGCGCGGGTAGGACTCGACGATCTCGAGCAGCGCCTTGGCGTCGTGGCCGTCACGCGGGAACCCGGCCTTGCGCAGCACGGTCTCGACCTTTTCGCGCAGCATCGGGATCTCGCGCGGGCTCATCTTGTACGCGCGGGTCGTGTACAGGCCGAGGAACCGGGTCTCGCCGACGACGCGGCCCTCCTCGTCGTAGCGCTTGACGCCGACGTAGTCGAGATAAGAGGGGCGGTGCACGGTGGCCCGCGAGTTGGCCTTGGTGAGCACGAGCACGCCCGGTCCGCGGGCGAGCGCGAGCGCCTTCGGGTTGAGCGGCGTCAGCTGTCGCTTCGGCGTGCCGCGCAGGATCCCGAGCCCGGATCCCTGGACGACGCGCAGCGCGCTCTGCTCGCCGTCGGTGACGAGCTCGTACTCGCGGTATCCGAGAAACGTGAAGTTGTCGCGCTCGAGCCAGCGCAGGAACGCCTTGAGCTCGTCGAGCTCCTCGCGGCTGACCGGCGGCGGGCGCTCGTCGAACTCGGCGATCAGCGCGCCCGCGTGCTCGCGCATCGGGATCCAGTCGGCGACCGCCGCCCGGACCTCCTCGAGGACGCGCTCGACGCTCGCGTGCAGGATGTGCAGGCGGGCCGCCTCAGGCTCGCGGGCGACCTCGATGTGGAGGATCGACTCGGCCATGGCGTCGGTGCGGTCGGCGCCCGGCTCGAGCACGTCGCGCAGCCGGCCGGACTCGTCGCGGCGGATCTCGACCACCGGGTGGATGACGAGGTCGATCCCGTACCCGAGCCGCACCAGCTCCATCGTCACCGAGTCGACGATGAACGGCATGTCGTCGGAGACGATCTCGACCACCGTGTGCGGCGACTGCCACCCGTGGTGCTCGAACTCCGGGTTGTAGACGTGGACCCTCGACGTCCCTGGTTCGCGATGCTGGGCGAGGTTCCAGTGCGCGACCGCGGCGCCGTACAGGTCGAGCGGCCCGCGCCCGGCCAAGTCGACGGGCGGGACCCAGTGGTAATACTGGCGGACGAAGGCCTCGCAGGCCTCCACCTGATCGTCGGGGATCCGCTCCCGGATCCTGGTACAGACCGTCTCGATCAGCTCCGCTTCGAGGTCAGCCGGCTTCAGAGCCATCTCGAACCCCTGTTGCTCTCCTTCCTAAGTTGCGCCTGTTGCAGCCTACTCCGACCGGTGTCGGCCGCGCGAGCCTGCACCAATTCGTGTCGATCCACCGTCCGGACGTCCGTCGTACTGTCGGATCTGCTGTTGTCAGGAAGGAGACGCGATGCACTACATGCTGCTGCTGTACATCGAGGACCGGCCCGCCCCGGGGACGCCGGAGGCGGGGCCGTACTACGGGGCCGTCGTCGAGTTCCAACGGCTGTGCCGCGAGCGCGGCGTGTTCGTCGCCGCCGGACCGCTCGAGCGCCCCTCCGCGGCGGCCACGGTGCGCCGCCGGGACGGGAGGACGCTCCTCACCGACGGGCCGTTCGCCGAGACGACGGAATGGCTGGCCGGGTACTTCCTCGTCGACTGCCGCGACGACGACGAGGCGCGCGAGCTGGCCCGGCTGTGCCCGGTGGCGGCGGCCGGATCGGTGGAGGTGCGGCCGGTGCGGAACCTCTGATTCCCGGTGTGCCCGACGCGGCGGTTGTGCGCGCGGCTCCCCGCCGGCACGGACGGTCGGGCGCGGCGTTTAGTGGCTCGTGTCGTTCCCCGTGCACCTCGTGATCGGCGGCGACCGGATCGCCCACGCCGCCACCGGCCTGCTGATCAGCTACGTGATCCTCGCCGGCGACAAGCTCCTCGGGACCGACCCGGATCAATCCGAGGTGCCCAAATCCGGGACGGCCCGCACGCTCGGGGTCGACGTGCCGTAGCCCCCTCGGACGCATCGAGCCCGCGAGCGCGGGCCAGCCTTGACACGTATACGAACATACGTTCGTATGACGAGCGACGGCAACCCCTACGCCCGCTTCCGGCGGGCGCTCGAGACGGGCAACCCGGCGCTCGTCACCGCCGCGGCGCTGGAGCTGCCGAGGATCGCCCTCGACGACGCGCTGCGGATCTGTCTCGTGCTGCGGGGAGGCGACCCCGAGCGCTACGAGCGCGCGGCCGTTCGGTGGCTCGGCCGGTTCGCGCTCGAGGCGCGCAACGTCACGATCGACGACCTGCGGCTCGCCGCCGACGCGCTCGACGCGCTGCCCGAGAGCACGACCGACGCGATGGAGCGCCTGCAGCGACTGTGCGTCGTGCGCGGAGTCGGTTAGTCGACCGCGATCATCACGTCGGACGCCTTGATCACCGCGGTGACGTCCGCCCCCTCGGTGATCCCGAGCTCGTCCACCGCCTCGACCGTGATCGAGGCGACCATGCGCTGACCGCCGAGGTCGAGCTCGACGATCGCGATGGACGCCCCGCGCGAGACACTCTTGACCGTCGCGCTCAGCTGGTTCCGGGCACTGATCCGCATCTGCTCCTCCTGTCTCCTGATTGGCCGCGGTCAGTCTAGGTCCCGCCGCCCGGTCAGCCACAGATGGGTACTGGACCCCATTTCGCGCGCGGCCGCGCTCCGGCACCGTAGATCCCACACCGACATGCAGGAGACACCGACGATGTTCACCGCTCGCGCCCACACCACCCCCCTCACCGACACTGCGCCGATCACCGCCTTCAGCGAGCTCAGGGTGCTCGTGGTCGACGACCACCCGGCCGTCCGCATGGGCCTGCGCGAACTGCTCGAGGACCAGCCCGACTTCGTCGTGCTCGATGCGGTCGCCTCGGCCGAGGCCGCGCTGTCCGTGGCCGAGCGCCACCCCGTCGACGTCGCGATCGTCGACTACCAGCTCGGGTCGCGCAGCGGCCTGTGGCTGTCGCGCAAGCTCAAGCGGCTCCCCAACCCGCCGAGCGTGGTCATCTACTCGGCCTACTGCGACGGCCCGCTCGCCGCCACCTGCGTCGTGGCCGAGGCCGACGGCCTGGTCAGCAAGGGCAGCGTCGGCGGCGAGCTGTGCGACGTCGTGCGGGCGGTCGCCCGCGGCCATCAACAGCTCCCGTTCGTCCCGCCGGCGCTGGCCACGGCGATGCGCCGCCGGCTCGAGTCCGACGAGCAGGCGATCTTCGGAATGCTGCTGGCCGGGATCTCCCCCGGCGAGATCGGCGACACCCTGGGGATCTCCGCGGGCGGGATCGAGTCCCGGCTGTGGGCCATGCTGCACAAGCTCGAGGGGCTGCGGGACGAGGCGAGCGGGAGCGTCCTGGGGCGGGGACCACGCAGCTCGCCGGCGTTCGCCCGGCTGCTGAGCTGCTGCTTCACTGCAGGGGTGTCGACGCGCTCCGACCCGCCGCTCGTGCGGCGATCCCCGCGGCGACGCTACGTGCCGCTGCTGCATCGCGTCGCGGGCACGAACGCGCTGCTGCTCGTCGTCGCGGTGACGGTCACGATCCTCGTGCTCGCGCCGAGCCGGATCTCCTCGTTCCGGGCCGACGCGGAGGGCATCGTGCTCGTCGTCGCGCTGGTACTCGTGTTGCTCCTCAACACGGCGCTTGTGCGGCGGGTGGTCGGTCCCATCCAGGCGCTGAGCGCCCTCGCCCGCCGGGTCGACCTCGCCCACCCCGGCCCGCGGATGCCGGCGCCCGCGCCGAGGTCCGAGGCCGGCGAGCTGGCGATGACGTTCAACGAGATGCTCGCCCGACTCGAGGCCGAGCGGCGCGAGGCGACCGGGCGCGTCCTGGCGGGCCAGGAGGCCGAGCGGCTGCGAATCGCGCAGGAGCTCCACGACCAGGTCGGCCAGGAGCTGACGGCAGTGCTGCTCGGCCTCGCGCGCGTGGGCGCGCGCGTACCCGACGACCTGCGGGACGACGTGGCGGCCGTCCAGGATGCGGTCCGCGGGAGCCTCGAGGAGGTGCGCCGGATCGCCATCGAGCTGCGCCCCGAGGCGCTCGACGACCTCGGCCTCGAGAGCGCGATCGCGGTGCTCGCGGAGCGGTTCGCCGAGCGTGCGGGCCTGGACGTGACGCCGGTGATCGCTCCGGACCTGCCCGCACTCGGCGCCGACGCCGAGCTCGTCGTCTACCGGGTGGCCCAGGAGGCGCTCACGAATGTGGCCCGGCACTCGGGAGGCCAGGCCGCCGAGCTCGAGCTCGCCCACGACGGCGGACGCCTGATCCTCACGGTCACCGATCGCGGGTGCGGGCTGCCCGCCGGGCACGAGCCCGGCACCGGCATCCGCGGCATGCGTGAGCGCGCGACACTGATCGGCGCGACCCTGTCCGTCGAGCCGGCGTCGCCGGGCACGCGGGTGCGGCTCGAGGTCCCGGCCGGACGCGAGAGATGATCGCGCTGACCACGCGGATCCTGCTCGCCGACGACCACGCACTGGTGCGCCGCGGCCTGCGCCTGGTGCTCGACGCCGAGCCCGACCTTAAGGTGGTGGCCGAGACCGGTGACGGCGCCGAGGCTGTCCGCGCCGCGCTCGACCCCCGCGTCGACCTGGCAATCGTCGACGTGACGATGCCGCGGATGACGGGCCTCCAGGCCACCCGCGAGATCCACCGCCGCCGGCCCCAGGTGCGGATCCTGATCCTCTCGATGCATCAGAACGAGCGCTACGTGTACGAGGCGCTCAAGGCGGGGGCGTCGGGCTACATCCTGAAGTCGGCCGCCGACCGCGACCTGGTGGCCGCCTGCCGGGCCGCGATGCGGGGCGAGCGCTTCCTCTATCCGGGCGCGATGACGCCGCTCATCCACGATCTGCTGCATGGCATCCGCAACGACCTTCCGGTGCGCGCGGACCCGCTCACCGACCGCGAGACCGAGGTCGTGAAGCTGATCGCCGAGAGCTACAGCACCAAGCAGATCGCTGAGGCCCTCGTGATCAGCGAGAAGACCGTCGACCGCCACCGGGCGAACATCCTCGAGAAGCTCGGCATGCACGACCGCGTCGAGCTCACTCGCTATGCGATCCGGACTGGTCTCGTCGAGCCGTAGCGCCGCGGGCTGACCACCCGGCGCCGGGCTCACACAGGCCTCGTGGACGGTGATACGTTGCCCGCGCCAGATGACCGACGGCGTCGAACCGGCCGCGCTGCTCGAGCGCTACATCCCGATCTTGCGCTACGACTCGCAGGAGCCGTACTACGCCGATTTCGCCGCCGAGTGGACCGACAATCCGGGCAACCGGCTGACGCGGGTTGACGGCACACTGCTCGCTGCGACGACGCCGGCAGCGGGACAGACGCAGCTGAGCCTCGGGTTCCTCGGTCCGGCGACATACGGGGATGGCTCGGCGGTCGCGAAGAGCGACCGGATCGGCGACCCGTCCCACGACTACGTCACCCAGGCGCAGGCGATGCACGCGCCAGCCCGCCTACGCCAACACCATTCACGGCCACTCCGCGACCGGGGGCGACGGCCGCCTGTGGATCGCGTACTGGTTCTTCTACTTCTACAACGACTACGACCTGATCGGACCGCTGATCAAGGCCGGGCTGCATGAGGGCGACTGGGAGATGATCCAGCTGCGGATCGGACCCGATGGCCAGACGCCCGATCTCGCCGTGTACGCCCAGCACACGTACGCAGGCTCGCGCACGTGGGAGCAGGTCGAGAGGGTCGGCGACCAGCCGGTCGTGTATCCGGCCCGCGGCTCGCACGCGTCCTACTTCTCGCCCGGGACGAAATGGACCGGCACGTGGTTCGACCACGCTGACGGACAGCGCCCGAGCCCGCCGCTCGCCCTGCACGTGATCGACGACGGCGACCCGGCCGATGCCTGGGCGACGTGGCCGGGGATGTGGGGCGGGACCGACTCCTCGAGCGACGTCAACCCGCTCGACGATTCGAGCCCGCGCGGACCGGGCGGCCATTCTCAGTACCTGCACCCCGAGACGCTCGCGGCGACCGCCGAGGCGCAGGCGGCCAGCGTCGGACCTCCCCCGCCCGCGCCCCCGCCGCCCGTGGTGACCGCCACGGCCGCCGGCCCGGACCTGACTGTCACCTACGACGGGGCGGTCGCGAATCCGGCCGGGCTGGTCGTGACCGTCGGGGCGTCCGGCACCGCTCAGGCGCCCCAGGTCCACCGGGTGCCTGTCGACGCGTCGTCGGGGACGGTCACGATCCCGGGCGCGGCTCCCGGGCCAGGCGAGACGGTGCACGTGAGCGTCGGCTCGCACGACCTGCGCTCGACGCCGGCCGCGGCCGTCACGGTCGGGTGATGGCGAGGCGGCTCGCTGCCGGCTGACCGCGCTCGCGCCGGCCTTTTCGTCCCCAGCGCAGTACGCTCCTTTTTTCGGCTGAGGGAGTGGAGCGCGCACATGAGCGAGGCAGGCGGCAGGTTCATCCGTTCGATGGCCGTCGCGAGGAGGGCGCTCATCGCGTTGGCCGGCGCCGTCGCGCTGCTCATCGCCGGGACGACGGTGGCGAGCTCGGCCACGCCGCACCACGGCTCGCGCCGCACCCTCCCCCGGGACATGCCGGCGATCGGCTTCTCGCACGCCGCCGTCGTCGATCAGCAGCGGCCGGGGTTCGAGCCCGACGTCAAGCTCGACTCCAACGGGACGATCTACACCAGCGTCCCTTTCGGCTTCTCGACCACGCAGAGCTTCGTGTGGTCCTCGCGCGACAACGGCAACTCCTACCAGTTCGTGCCGGGCAACATCGGGCCGGGCAAGCCGTCGACCTGCGTCGGCGGCGGCGACACCGACCTGTTCCTCGACTCGGGCAACGCCCTGTACTTCTCCGACCTGCAGGGCCTCACCAACATCTCCAACAGCATGAGCACCGATGGCGGCGCCACGTGGACGACGAACTGCGTGGGCGCTCCGAACACGCCGGATGACCGGATGTGGTTCGCCGGCACCGGCTCCACCGCCGGCAACAACCTCACCCTCTATCAGGACTACGACGCAGTCGACAGCGCGCTCCCGAACGGCGGCAACCAGCTCGTCGAGACCGTCTCCCACGACGGCACCCACTTCACCCCGGTCGTCAACAGCGCCGGCCTGACCAACGGCTGCGGCGGCCTGGACGTCAACTGCGTCACGAACAACGAGGGCATCTCCGGCAACCAGGTCGTCGACCCGGCCACCGGCAACGTGTACATCGCGCACACGACGACGAACGGCAGCGGCGGCGCCGTCGGCGTCCAGGTCTCGGAGGGCAAGATCACCCCCGGTACCCCGACGACCGCGACGTGGACCGAGAGCCCGAACCTCGACGCGTCGCTGTGCCCGGACCCGACCTGCGTCGACGCCGTCCGGCAACCCCGAGGAGCTGGCCGGAGAGAACTTCGCCAGCATCGCCCGCGACTCGGCCGGCTACCTGTACGTCACCTTCACGGCGGGCCCGCTCGACCACGCCTCGAGCTCCGACCCCAACTTCGGCGCTCTCACCGCGCCTGAGCAGATCTACGTCGTGCGCTCGCTCGAGCCCGCCGGCGCCGACCCCTCGGCGCTCACGTGGTCGGCGCCTCAGGTGATCACCGGCAGCGGCAGCTCCGCCGGCACCAACACGTTCCCGTGGATCACCGCCGGCAGCGGCGGGCGCGTCGACGTCGTCTGGTACCACACGAACGAGGTCAGCGAGCAGGGCACGTGCGCGAGCGGCTCGGGCACCTGCACGCTGTTCGGCGCCGGGAGCTTCCAGAGCGCCGAGTGGTCGGTCCAGATGGGCCAGAGCCTCAACGCCAACGCCACGAGCCCGGCGTACACGACGAGCGATGTCAGCGAGACGTACGTCAAGCACGGTCAGATCTGCACGAACGGGCTCGGCTGCGCCACCGGCGGCGATCGCAGCCTGGGCGACTTCCTGCAGGTGACGACCGATCAGCAGGGTGCGGCTGTCGTCTCGTACGTGTTCGACACCTCGGCCGACACGAGCGCCGGCGAGGACACCGGCCCCGAGGTGATCGCGCGCCAGATCAGCGGTCTCGGCCTCAACGACGCGGTCCCCTCGGTGAGCCAGGGCTCCGGCCCGGGAGTCCCGATGGGCTCGGTGACCGATCCGGCGGGCGACGCCGACTACTCGTCGAACGGCACCCGGACGGCCGGCGGCGACAACCTCGACCTTGCCGGCGCGTCGCTGGCCAACGGCCGAACAACACACTGATCGCCACGATCGACGTGAAGAGCCTCGCCAGCCTCACGCCGGCCAGCGGGCTCGGCGGCAGCGGACGCCAGCTGGATCCTGCGGTGGACGGTGGTCACCCCCGGACACACCGGCAACGGCCACATCTACTACGTCGGCATGGACAACAACCAGGGAACGGGCGGCTCCGGCACGCCGACGTTCTTCGACGGCGACACCGCGGGCCTCCCGCCGGCCAACGCCGGCGAGCACACGAAGTACATGACCTTCCCCAAGACCCACGTCCTCAACTCGACCCAGGCTTCGTACGACAAGAGCACTGGTGTGATCACGTTCCAGATCCCGCTGTCCGATGTCGGCAGCCCCGGCAACGGCGTCGCTCTGTTCAGCGGCACCGCCTTCAGCGCGACCTCGATGACGCCGCAGTCGTCGGGCACGCTGTTCAATCTGATCGACGCGACGACGCCGTTCGAGCTCGTGATCGGACCGCCCGGGACGGTCGGCAACCCGCCGACGCTGTCCGGCGGCGGCGGGGTCGGCAGTGGCGGCGGTGGCGCGAGCGTGTGCCCGGCACCGGCGGGCCGCCTCACCGGGCGGCGGGTCGGCAAGCTCAACCTCGGGATGAAGCGCTCACGCGCGCGCCACATCTACCGGCGCTTCTCAACCCGCGGGCGCAAGTACACCGATTTCTACTGCCTGAACCCGATCGGGATCAGGGGCAGCTACCCGACCCCGACGCTGCTGCGCAAGCTGTCCCGCAAGGACCGCCGGCATCTCAAGGGACGGCTGGTGCTCCTGCTCACCGCGAACAGCTTCTACGCGCTGCACGGGGTGCATCCCGGCACGCCGCTGCGCAAGGCGGCCAAGCGGCTCCATGCCAAGCACGGCATCAAGATCGGGCGCAACACCTGGTACGTCGTCTCGAACGGCGCGAGCCGCGGGATCCTCAAGGTCCAGAAGGGCATCATCCGCGAGGTCGGGATCGCTACCAAGCCGCTCACCCGGAACCGATCGGCGTCGAAGCTGTTCCTGCGCAACCTGCGAGCGCCGTAGCGCGGGCGCCCGCGCAACGGGTCCGTCGCCCACCACCCGCGAGCTGGTGCCCCCGTGAGCGACCCTCCTGAGCGCGGCGGGTGGCTGGCACCCGGGTTCGCGCACCCGCTGCGGGCCGAGCTCGCGCCGGGGGTCCACCTGAGGCCGATCCGGGCCGACGACGTCGACATCGACTACCCGGCGGTGATGGGCTCCCGCGAGCGGCTGTGGGCCACGTACGGCGGGGCGTGGGGCTGGCCTTCGGAGACGATGACGGTCGAGGCAGACCGCGACGACCTCGCCCACCACGAACGCGAGATCGAGGCCCATGAGTCGTTCAACTACGCGATCCTCGACGAGCACGAGACGCGCCTGCTCGGGTGCGTCTACCTCGACCCGCCGGGGCCCGGCGACGACGGCGACGTCGCCGCCTCCTGGTGGCTCGTCGACGAGCTCGCGGACACGCAGCTCCAAGCCGAGCTGGACGCGTTCGTGCCCCGGTGGCTCAGCGAGACCTGGGGCTTTCGCCGGCCGATCTACGCGCCGTAGGCCGGCATCGGGCGCGACCGCGGCCTGGGGGCTCAGCTCACGGTGCCATGCTCGTCGCCGTCCGCGTCCGCGTCCTCGGCCGCGACGCGGGGATCGTCGTTCCAGGCGGGACGTGTCGAGCGGGGAGCCCAGGTGCCGACGCCGACGAGCTGCAGATGGCCCTGGGCATGCGCGGCCGCCGACTGCGCCTGACCCAGCCGGGCCGCGGCGCGAGAGGAGAGCAGCAGGCCCTCGTCGGCCATCTGCTGCAGCTCGGCCCCGACGTGGGCGTAGCGGAACAGCCTGCGCTCTAGCTCGAGCAGCGTCTCATCGAGGGCGGCGAGGAGCTCGTCGTTGCGCGAGACGGCGGAGCTCGGAGGTGAACGACGGATCGTCGGGCATAACGGCTCGATTCTAACCCGGCGTTAGCCAGCCATTGACAGTTTTGGTAAGTGGTCGCCAAATCTGGTGGCAGACAGGGGCCTAGAGAGACCTGCACGTCTTGGTGGGCGCACGTGACGCGCGAGCGCGAGCCGGCTCGACGATCTGGCACGCGGTCTGGCCAGCGGGCGTATCACCCGCCGGCGGGCTCTGCGCCGCTTCGGTCAGCGCCATCGGCGCCGTGATGGTCTTCAGCCCGGCTGCGATGCCTGGGCGGCGATCCGGCGCCACAACTGCGTACCGTGTGGTGTGCGCCGACACGGTGTGCGCATCGGGCGAGATGTGCCTGCACCCGGTCGGCCGGCGCAGAAGCGCTGAGCCAGCTCGGCCGGTCTCGCAGGCGCTGCGAGGTGCGCTGCGGGTGCGCCCCGGGCACCGCCAGCGTGCGACGGCCGATGCGTGCCGCTTGAGCAGTGATGCGCGCAACTGCGGTGCCTGTGGGCGCGTCTGCGGCCCAGGCGAACGATGTATCTCCGGTCTGTGCCAGCCGGCGTGTCCAGGAGGGCAGACGACCTGCGGGACCGGGTCACTGCGTCGATGTCGCCAGCGATCCCTGGAACTGTGGCACGTGCGGTTACGCGTGCGCGAGCGGGTCACGTGTGCGTCGGCGGGCACTGTGCGATCGGCGTGCCCGATCGGACAGCGAGCTGTGCGGGGACCGGTGCGTCGACGTGGGCTCCGATCCCTCCAACTGCGGCAGCTGCGGTCACGCCTGCCTGAAGGGGGCGGTGTGCGCACACGGCGCCTGCGCCACCGACTGCCCGCCCGGGCACCGAACATCGACGGAAGCTGCCGCCTAGCTCGCCGCCCAGCGGCACCGCGGCCTGTCCCGGCGCTGCATCGAGTACGCGACTGTGCTCCGGCAAGTGCCTGTGCAACGTCTGTCGCACCGAACGCCCACAACTGCGGCGCCTGCGGCCACGCCTGCACCGGCGGACACGTGTGCTCGGGCGGCGTCTGCACGTCGGCGTGTCAGAACGGCCTGACCGACTGCTCCGGGACGTGTCTCAACCTGCAGAACAACGTCAAGAACTGCGGCGCCTGCGGTCATGCCTGCCCGTCCGGGTATCGTGTGCGCCGGCGGCAGCTGCGTCGAGGTGTGCCCGACCGGGCTCACCACCTGCGGTAGCACGTGCGTCAACCTGGGCAGCGACGCGTCGAACTGCGGCGCCTGCGGGCACGTCTGTCCGGCTGGGAACATCTGCTCAGGCGGGGTCTGCACGGTGAGCTGCCCAAGCGGCGAAACCGCCTGCAACGGCGCCTGTTATGACCTCCAGAGCGACCGCAACAACTGCGGAAGCTGCGGCAGCGTCTGTCCGGCGGGCGAGGTGTGCGTGGCGAGCGTCTGCTCGCTCTCCTGCCAGGCCGGGTTGACCAACTGCAACGGCACCTGCGTTAACTCAACGGGAGCGACAACGCCAACTGCGGCGCCTGCGGCACGGTCGTGCCCGGCCGGCAGCGTCTGCTCCGGTGGGACCTGCGCAGGTCTCCTGCCAGTCCGGCGATGACCAACTGCAGCGGGACCTGCACGAACACGCAGAGCCGACAACGCCAACTGCGGCGCCTGCGGCACGGTCTGCCCGGCCGGAACGGCGTGCTCGAACGGGACCTGCTCGATCGACGTGCTCCGGCAGGCCAGACCAACTGCTAGCGGCACCTGCACCAACCTCCAGACGCGACAACGCCAACTGCGGCGCGCTGCGGCACACGCGTGCCCGGCCGGGCACCGCCTGCACCGGTGGCGTCGTGCGCGCTCACCTGCGCAGCCGGACAGACGAACTGCGGCGGCACCTGCGCCAACACTCCAGACCGACGGCGGCAACTGCGGCGCCTGCGGGACCGCGTGCCCGGCCGGGCAGATCTGCTCGGGCGGGACCTGCCAGCTCTCCTGCCAGTCCGGGGAGACGAACTGCGGCGGGACCTGCACCAACCTCCAGAGCGACAACGCCAACTGCGGCAGCTGCGGCACCGTCTGCCCGGCCGGGCACCGTCTGCAGCGGCGGGACGTGCGCGACGACCTGCTCGTCGGGCGAGACGAACTGCGCCGGCACCTGCGTGAACCTCCAGACGACAACGCCAACTGCGGCACTGCGGCAACGCCTGCCCGGCCGGCACCGCCTGCTCGGGCGGGACATGCTCGACGACCTGCCAGGCCGGGCTCACCAACTGCGGCGGCGCGTGCACGGAATCGTGCAGACCGACAACGCCAACTGCGGCGCCTGCGGCCACGCCTGCGCCGCCGGCCAGGTCGTGCTCGCGCCGGCACGTGCTCAGCTCTCCTGCCAGTCCGGGCTCAGACCAACTGCAGCGGCACCTGCACCAACCTCCAGAGCGACAACGCCAACTGCGGCAGCTGCGGCCATGCCTGCGCGGCCGGGCACGTCTGCGTCGAGCGGAACTGCTGCGTTCTCTCGTGCCAGTCGGGCGAGACGAACTGCGGCGGCATCTGCGTCAACACGCAGACCGACAACGCCAACTGCGGCAGCGTGCGGCCATGCGTGCCCGGCGGGGACCGTGTGCTCGGGCGGCGCGTGCGCCACCACGTGCCAGAGCGGCCTGACGAACTGCGCCGGTGCGTGCACCAAATCTCAGAGCGACAACGCCAACTGCGGCGCCTGCGGCACGTCTGCCCCGCGGGCGACGCGTGCTCGGCGGGAACCTGCGCGACCACGTGCCACACCGGGCTCACCAACTGCGGCGGCACCTGCGCCAACCTCCAGACCGACAACGCCAACTGCGGTAGCTGCGGTCACGCGTGCGGCGCGGGTCAGGTGTGCTCGGCCGGGACCTGCGTCATCACCTGCCCGAACGGCGTAGACGAACTGCAGCGGCACCTGCACCAACACTCTCAGCCGACCGGCTCGAACTGCGGCGCCTGCGGGAACGCGTGCCCGGACGGGTACATCTGCTCCGGCGGCACCTGCCAACTGTCCTGCCAGAGTGGGCTGACCAACTGCGGCGGGACCTGCACCAACCTCCAGCGCGACAACGCCAACTGCGGCGCCTGCGGGAACACGTGCCCGCCCGGCTACATCTGCTCAGCCGGGTCGTGCGTGGTCACCTGCCAGCCCGGTTTGACGAACTGCGGCGGCGCGTGCACCGAACACCCAGAGCGACAGCGGGAACTGCGGCGCCTGCGGGAACGCGTGCCCGAGCGGCTACATCTGCTCCGGCGGGACCTGCCAGGTCTCCTGCCCGAACGGCTACGTCAACTGCGCCGGCTCGTGCGCGAACCTGCAGGTCGACGACTTCAACTGCGGCGGTTGCGGCAACGCGTGCCCGGACGGTTGAGGTCTGCTCGGAAGGGTCATGCGTCAACCCGTGTCCGCCAGGCCAAACCCCGTGCTTCGGAAGCTGCGTCAACACGGCGATCGACCCCAACAACTGCGGTGCGTGTGGTAACCAATGCCCGCCGGGCAGCGCGTGCAGCGAAGGCTACTGCTTCTGATGTCCCTTGACGTCGTCCTCGTTGCTCGCGCGCTGCTCGCCGGCGTGTTCGCCACGGCCGCCGCAGGCAAGCTGATCGACCTGGCGGGATCCCGAGCGGCAATGGAGCAATTCGGACTGCCGCGCCGGGCTCGCGCGCTTCGCCGGAGGGGCGCTGCCGCTGCTCGAGGGCGTGCCTCGCCGTCGCTCTGCTCCTCGACACGAGCTCGCGGGTCGCTGCGGTCGGCGCCGTGGCCCTGCTTGCCCTGTTCATGCTCGGCATCGGCCGCGTGCTCGCCCGCGGCGAGCAGGCCGAGTGCCACTGCTTCGGCGCGATCCATTCCGCCAAGGTGGGCGCCCGCGACGCTTGGCCGCAACGCCGGCCTCGCGGTCCTGGCGGCGGTCGCGGCGCTGAGCCACCGTCAGGGCTCGATCAGCGGCTGGATCGCGGGTTTGCGCGGGATGGGCGTGCTCGCCGCTTGCCGAGGGCGTGGCGCTCGCTCGCAGTGCTCATCGGCGGCGCTGTTGTTCGCGCGAAGCCTGTTGAAGCGTCACGGGGCGGTGCTGCTCCAGCCTCGACGAGGTCGAAGCGCGGCTCGGTTCGGGCGCCGGAGGTGCCGGGCCGGGACGGCCCGAGCCCGCCCCGCCGCCCTTCACCTCTCCGGCTTGCACGGGGACACCGCGACGCTCGAGTCACTCCTGGCCCCCGGGCACCCGCTGCTGCTCCTGTTCACCGACCCGGGCTGCGGTCCGTGCACGGCGCTGATGCCGGAGGTCGCACAGTGGCAGTCGGCCCACGCCGGGTTCTGTCGATCGCCCTGATCAGCACGGGCAACCTCGAGGAAAATCGCAGCAAGGCCTCTGAGCACGGCGTCGCGGGCGTGTACGTGCAGGACGGCCGGGCGGTCAACGAGGCCTACGGAATCTCCGGCACGCCGAGTGCCGTGCTGGTAGCCCCGAACGGAGCGATGACCGAGCCGATCGCCACCGGGGCCGACAACATCCGCCAGCTCCTCAATCGCGCTCTCGCGCCGGTCGCGCCGGAGGTCATCCAGGTGCCTGCGGCTCCGCCGGCGCGCGCCCGCCTGCGCCTGCGCCCGCGCTTCCGGTCGCGCTCGCCACTGGCGCGGCTGTGCCTCAGCGGCGGCTCACCGCCCTCGACGGCAGGCGGGTCAACCTGGCCCCGGGGCAAGGGCGCCGAACGCTGCTCGTGTTCTGGAATCCCGCAGTGCGGATTCTGCGAGCGGCTGCAAGACGACCTCCTCGCGTGGGAGAAGGCGCGCGGCCCTGCGCGATCCCCGGCTGGTGCTGATCGCCGACGGCCCCGAGAGCACCAACCGGGCGCTCCCCTTCGCCGCGCCGATCGTGCTCGACCCGGGCAGCTCGATCACGCACGCCTTCGGGGCGCACGGCACGCCGACTCGGCGCTGCTGATTGACGGCCGCGGCCGCGTCGCCTCGGAACTCGCCGTCGGCGGCCCGGCAGTGCTCGCGCTCGCCTCGCCGGGGTACTCAGCCGCAGCCTGAGCCAGCCGGTCGTCGAGGCGGCGTAGCATCCGCCCGAGACCGTCGATCGAGGAGGGCCGAGTGGTGGAGGTTGCGACCAACCAGGTGCTGCTGACCGAGCGGGAGGGCACGATCGCCACGGTGAGCCTCAACCGGCCGAGCCAGCGCAACGCGCTCTCACTCGAGCTGATGAACCGGCTGACCGAGACGCTCGCTGAGCTCCGCGACGATCCCGAGGTCCGCGTCGTGATCCTCGCGGCCACCGGTCCGGCGTTCTGCTCCGGCCACGACCTTCGCGAGATGGTCGGGCGCGAGCTCGATGACTACCGATCGCTGTTCGCCACCTGCACCGGGATGATGCAGGCGATCCACCAGCTTCCCCAGCCCGTGATCGCGCGCGTCCACGGGATCGCCACGGCGGCCGGATGCCAGCTCGTGGCGGCGTGTGACCTCGCCGTCTGCTCGAGCACGGCGATGTTCGCGACCCCCGGCGTGAAGATCGGCCTGTTCTGCTCGACCCCGATGGTCGAGGTGAGCCGCGCCGTCGGACGCAAGCGCGCGCTCGAGATGCTGCTGACCGGCGCCCCGATCGACGCGCACACGGCGGCCGACTGGGGCCTCGTCAACCGCGTGGTCGAGCCCGGGGAGCTCGAGGCCGCCACTTGCGCCCTCGCCGAGCAGATCGCCGCCGCCAGCCCGCTCACCGTCCGCACCGGCAAGCACGCCTACTACGAGCAGATCGACCTCGACCTCGCCGGCGCCTACGATCACTGCGAGGACGTCATGAGCCGCAATGCCACGGCCGAGGACGCGGGCGAGGGCATCTGCGCATTCCTCGACAAGCGCCAGCCGGTGTGGCGGGGTCGGTAGGGCCTGCGTCGGCCTGCCCTGCACTGTCGAGCGATGGGCACGGCACACGGCCGTGTCCGCGTAACCCCATGCACGCGTGCGCCCGTCGTCAAACCGATGCGAGATCGAGCGTATGTTCTGCGACCTCGCGGGCAGTCAGCCAATCGACGAGCACCTCGAGGGCCATCGGACGGGCCAGGCTGAAGCCCTGGGCCACGTCGCAGCCCGCGGTCTGCAGCGCGTCGAGGATCTCATCGCTCTCCACGCCTTCGCCGACAACGCGGAGCTTCAGATTGTGGCCTAGGTCGATGATGGATCGAGCGATTGCCGCGTGGTCCGGGTTCTGGAGCATGTCCATCACGAAGCTCTTGTCGATCTTCAGCTCGTCGACTGGCAGTGCGGAGAGGTACCCCAGCGAGGTCTGTCCCTGGCCGAAGTCATCGATGCTGATCTTGACTCCGGCTTTCGAGAGCTCGTCGAGTACCTTGGCGGCGCGGCCAGGGTCGGTGAGCAGTGCGCTCTCGGTGACCTCGATGATCAGCCGCTCCGCGGGGATATCGAGGTCATGGAGCGTCTGGATGACGCGCCTGGCGAAGTCGCTTCGACAGACGCTCCGCGCCGAGACATTGACGGCCACCTTGAGCGTCCGCGGCGATGACCCGTCGAGCACTCGGAGCGTCTGGAGCGCGCTGTGAAGCACCCAGTCGGTGAGGCGGTCGATGACGTCGGTCTGCTCGGCAAGGGGCAGGAATCGGTCTGGTGGGAGCAGTCCATGCTCGGGGTGCTGCCACCGCACGAGCGCCTCGACCGCCATGACCTCTCGCGTTGCAATTCGGGCCTGAGGCTGAAAATGCAGCACAAGCTGACCCTGGTCGATCGCGCGTCGCAGCTCACCGACCAGGCTGAGCTTGGTCGCGTCGTAGTGGTCGAGATCATCGTCGTAGCCAACGACCTCGGCGTGCGTTGCCTTCGCCACGTACATCGCGATGTCGGCTCGCTGAAGGAGGAGGTTGACATCGGTGCCGTCGTCGGGCGCGACGGAGAATCCGACGCTGGCTTGCACCGATAGCGGCAGACCACGGATGTCGACCTCACGCTCGACGATCTCTCGGATCCGGGACAACAATGGGCGCGCGTCGGCCACGTTGCGGAGAATGAGACCGAACTCGTCCCCGCCGAGCCGGGCCACGGTATCGCCCGGCCGCATGCTGGAGGAAATCGCACGGGCTATCTCTGTGAGCAGCTCGTCACCGCTGTGGTGCCCGAGAGTGTCGTTGATCTCCTTGAAGTGATCGAGATCGACGATCGCGATGGACGTCGCCTCTCCGCGCCGGGATGCGTCCGCCAGGGCCCTCTCTGCGCGTCGGTGGAAGAGCACGCGGTTGGGCAGCTCGGTGAGGGTGTCGTGCTCGGCGAGGAAGGCATTGCGGTTTATCTCTCGGCGCAGGCTGCGGCTCATGGACACCGTGATTGCGAGCAGCGCGAGGTAGACGAGCGCGAGGCCGACAGCCAGGTCGACGTACAGCTTGTTCAGGCCTCCAGTGATGTCCTGAGCGATCGGCGCGTATGGCAGATACGTCTCGAGCACTCCAACGCGACGCGACGGGCGGCCGGCTTGCAATGGCAGATAGATCTCCACCGATTCCACGCCTTTCCGCCCGCTGTCATTCGTGTCGGAGTTCAGCCGCGTCAGGTGTCCGACCGTCTGACCGGCAGCCGCTTCGAGAGCTTCGTCCTCCGGGCGGCCACCGAAGCCCGATCCGTCATCGGAGAACACGACGCGCCCGGTGAGGTCGCGCACCCTGAGCCGCAGGAGGTGCCCCTCGCTGATGGCGGCGGTCGCCAGCCGACGCAGGCCCGTCAATTCGCTTGTGCTCAGACCATGGGCGAGGGAGCCACCGTCGAGCAACGGCTCGACCGCGGTCCGTGCGACGAGGACCGCCTCCGATTTCCCTTCGGCGAGCCCCCGTCGGGCCGCCTCCGACCGCAAGTTGCTGGACAGCACGATCCCCAACATCACCATCGGCACGAGGCTGATCGCCGCGTAACGCGCGAATAAGCGACCCAGTGACTGCGACGCGCTGACGCTGACATTCATATTGGCGATATGTCGACCCCGCGATCGGCGTTCTCAACCGCAACCCGAGCGACGTGGACCTAAATCGGAGGCGTCATCAACCCGCCCACTGGCGGCTCGATCAGACCCGACCGTGAGGACCACGGTCAGCAGCGGGCACGCGCCGGGCGGTGACGGCACCGGTTGGGCTGTCAGTCGTGGGGCGCCACGACCAGCAACGTGGCGTCGTCGCGCAGCGGTTCAGGGGAGGCCGCTATCACCGCGTCCTGTAAGCCGCGCACCGTTGTCGCGGCCGAGCGCAGGCCCAGCTGGGCGAGGATCGCGCGCAGGCCCTTCTCGCCGACGCGGCCGCCGTCTGTGGTGCGGCGCTCGCTCACCCCGTCGGAGTACAGCAACAGGCGGTCCCCGGGCCCCACCTCAGCGTCAAGGACCGGGAACACGCGCTCGGGGAAGTGGATGCCGAGCGGGTAGGTGCGCTCGCCATCGAGCTCCTCGATCCGCCCGTCGGCCCGGAGGACCAGCGGAGTGGGATGGCCGCAGTTGATCCAGCGCAGCCGTCGCGCGTCGGCATCCCAGGATCCGAGCACCGCGGTCAGGTACAACTCCATTTCGAGCGTCTGAATCGCCTCGTCGGCCAACCGCGCGGCTTCCTGCAGGCCGGCGCCGGCACGACGAGCGGCGCGCAACGCGCCGATCGCCAGCGACGAAAGCGCTGCGGCAGCGTTGCCCTTGCCGGTCGCATCAGCCACGACCAACCACAAGCCGTCCGCGTTGGCTGCGTAGTCAAAGAAATCGCCGCCGACCTCATAGCCCGGCAGAACGCCCCCAGCTACGTCGGCCCCATCGACGCGGGCAAGCCGCGGTGGCAGCAGGTTCTGCTGAATCTCGGCAGCGGGCTGCGTTTCCTTGCGCCGACGGACGGAATGGAGCGCGTCGGTGTACCCGGAGGCGAGCTCCAGCGCCAGCGCGGCCTGGCCCGCAAATGGCTCGAGATCAGCCACCGGTCGGTCGCGAGCGAGCAGAAAGCCCATCACACGATCGCGCACCACCATCGGCCACAGCGTGCTCGGTCCGACGAGGTCGGTCACCAGCCCCCGCAGCTGCGGCAGCGCTTCCGGAATGATCTCCGGTCCGACGCCGACCGGCGCGCGGATCCGCTCCGGAAACCGCTCCACATCTCCGGCGAGGCGCAGGGCGCACGAGCCGTCCACATCCAATACATATGCCGCGACCGGGCAGCCGACCTGGGCAGACGCGACCTCGACGATTCGTTCGGGCACCAGATGCGGCAATGACGCCCCCAGCAGCTCCCCAGCATCAGGCTGTCCACCCACCATCGTCGATAGCAACATACGCCCTCGCCGGCCCAACCACCCAACCCACGTACCACCAGGCGACCACAGGCCTGTCCGTCCAGTAGCGCCCGTGATCGAAAACTGGGTCTATACACCGGGTTTTTCATCACGGCCCTATGGGATGTTGCCCTCGACGACCCTCCCCCGGGCACGGCTAACTGTTCGGCGTCGAGGGTAGCCTGCGACGGTGCGCGGGGAGACACGTGAGCCGAGAACGATCATGTGCGACGACGTCGCGATCGTCACCGTGAGCGGCGAGCTCGATTTCGCGCTCTGCATCAAGCTCGCCCCCGAGATCAATGCCGCGGTGCGCTCCACGGCGCGAGCGGTCGTCATCGACCTGGAAGCCGTCTCCTTGGTGGACTCCTCGGGAATCGCGCTGCTCCTCAATGCTTTCCGCCGCCTTGATCACGCCGGGCGCCAGCTCGCGATTGCCTGCCCGATGGGATCGCCGCGCCGCGCGTTCGAGCTGACAGCCCTCGATCGCCAGCTGCCGATGCACGAGACACGCCGAGATGCGCTGGCTGCAGTCAGCGTCAGCTGAGCCCCTGGTGGGGCTTGCCCGAGCCCCGGCGCTCGGCCGCGACCTCCTCGCGCAGCGCGGGCACGACGTCGCCTGCGACACGCTCGACGATCATCGGGTCGTCGGCCGCCACGATGAAGCCGCTGATGCCGTGCTCGATGGCCAACTGGAGAAGCTCCTGAACCCACTGCTCGGGTGGACCCTGGAGGAACCCACGGTTCGCCGGCGTGAACTGACCGTTCACGTTGAGCAGCCGGCGGATCTCGCGCGGGTCGCGCCCCGCAGCCACGGCCGCCTCGTCGATCGTCAGGTTGCCGCGCTGTAGATCGCCCGACTCGAGATACGAGAGAGTGGGGAGCCAACCGTCGGCCTTACGGCCCGTCAGCCGCAGCATCCGCGGCTTGTACGCGCCGAGCCAGATCTCGATTTCGTGCTGGGGCTCCGGCCCCCGCCTGGCTCCGTGGACGCGGTAATGCCGGCCCTCCACTTTGACCCCGCCGGGCTCGTGCGGGTTCCAGATGGCCCGGATGACATCGATCGCCTCGTCGAGCGCCGCCACCGACTCTCCGGGTGTGCGCCGGGGACCGCCCATGGCCTCGATGCCGTCCCAGAAGGCGCCGGCGCCGAGGCCCAGCTCGACCCGGCCCCCCGAGAGCAGGTCGAGGCTGGCGGCAGCACGGGCCAGCACGGCGGGCTGGCGCAGAGGCAGGTTGATCACGTTGCCCGCCACGTGGACCCGCTCCGTCCGGGCGGCGACCCACGACAGCAGCGTCCACGTGTCGAGAAACGCGGGTTGATACGGGTGGTCTTGGAACGTGACCAGATCCAGCCCCGCCCGCTCGGTCAGCTGCGCGAGCGCAACGACATCTCCGGGCCGCTGGTTCTGTGGCGTGATGAATGTCCCAAACCTGAGCTCATGCCCGTAGTCAGCCATCGTTGTCCCTTTCAGCCGAGATCTTCGAGGTAGCACCTACGGCGCGGCAGTCGCCGGGGGCTCGATCTCGCGCTTGACGATCTTTCCGGTCGGACCTTTGGGAAGTTCGTCGACGAGCCAGACACGACGGGGTACTTGTAGGCCGCTACGCGTTGTTTGACGAAGTCTCGCAACACGCCCGGCGTGGACTCCGCACCCGGCTTGAGCACGACGGCGGCGGCGACTTCTTCACCGAGTTCGGCGTGCGGGATCCCGATCACCGCGGCCTCGCGCACGTCGGGGTGCTCGTAGAGGACCTCCTCGATCTCACGCGGGTAGATGTTGAATCCGCCCCGGATGATGAGCTCCTTCTTGCGGTCGACGATGAAGAAGTAGCCGTCCTCGTCGAACCTGGCTATGTCGCCGGTGCTGAACCAGCCCTCAGGATCGATCGCGTCGGCGGTGGCCTCCGGGCGGCGCCAATAGCCCTTCATCACGTTGTGGCCGCGGATCTGGATCTCACCGAGATCGCCCTGCGCGACGGGGTTGCCGGAGTCGTCTACGAGCCGGATCTCCACACCATCAACGGCCAGGCCGATCGACCCTGGCTTGCGTTCGCGCCCACGGCGGTTGAACGAGGCCACCGGGGATGTCTCGGAGAGTCCGTACCCCTCGAGGATCTCGCAGCCGAACTTGGCCTCGAACGCGCGCATGATCTCGACCGGCATCGCCGCTCCGCCGGACACGCAAACCTCCAGCGCGGATGTGTCGGCCGTGTCGGCGTCGTCGTTGTGCAGCATCGCGGCGTACATCGTCGGCACGCCCTCGAACACGGTCACGGCGTCGCGTTGCAGGATGGCGAGCGCCTTGCCGGCCTCGAAGCGAGGGATGAGAGTGAGCGTCCCGCCGACCGAGACGGTGGCGTTGAGTGCGCACGTCTGGCCGAAGGCGTGGAAGAACGGGAGCGCACCGAGGGTTACCGCCCGCTCGTCGAGTCCGAACAGCCCGACCGTGACCTCGATGTTGCGCAGGATGTTCTGGTGGGTGAGCTCTGCGCCCTTGGGTTTGCCGGTCGTGCCCGAGGTGTAGAGGATCACGGCAGTGTCGTCGGGCTGGCGATCGATCACCTCGTCGGCGGGTTGACAACGCCCGAGCAGAGCCTCGAACTCGCCGGGCTCCACGAGCACGCACTCCACGCCCGCCTGCTCGGCACCGGCGTGAGCGGCGTCGGCGAACTGGTGCCAGGCGAGGATGACGCGGGCCTCGGAGTCACCGAGGTAGAACGCGACCTCACGCTCCTTGAGCAGCGGGTTCATTGGCACGATCGCTGCGCCGACGCGCAGCGCGCCGTAATAGCAGACTGCGAAGTGCGCGACGTCCACGACCGTTGAGAGAGGAGCACGCCATGTCCACACAGACCCTCCCGTACGCCCACCTCGGTGACGCGCTGGCGACCGACTACTTCCACGTTCGCAACGAGTTCACCGACGAGCAGTGGGAGCACTTCATCGCCACCCGCCGCTTCGTCGACACCGAAGTGCTTCCGGAGATCAACCAGTACTGGGAGGCCGCCGAGCTGCCATGGCCGCTGATGCGCCGCCTGCCCGAGCTCGGTCTTCTCGGGGAGGACATCCAGGGCTACGGCTGCCCGGGGATGACTCCGCTCGCTCGCGGGCTGGTGAACATGGAGCTGCACCGCGGCGACGGCAGCCTCGGCACGTTCCTCGGCGTCCAGTCCGGACTGGCGATGAAATCGATCGCCCTACTCGGCTCCGAGGAGCAGAAACAACGCTGGCTTCCGGCAATGGCGGGGCTGACGGCAATCGGCGCGTTCGCCTTGACCGAGCCGACGCACGGCTCGGACTCCGTCGCGCTCGAGACGACCGCCCGCCGCGACGGCGATGCATGGTTGCTGGACGGCGCCAAACGCTGGATCGGCAACGGCTCGATCGCCGATGTCGTGGTCGTGTGGGCGCGCTCTGCCGAAGACGGTCAGGTCAAGGGCTTCCTGGTCGAAAAGGACACACCCGGCTTCACCGCCACCACGATGGAAGGCAAAGGCGCGTCGCGCGCCATCTGGCAGGCGGCGATCACGCTCGACGGCGTCCGCGTCGGAGAGGATGCTCAGCTGCCCGGCGCGCAGACGTTCAAGGACGCCGGCCGCGTCCTGATCACGACGCGCACCACCTGCGCCTGGGGCGCCCTCGGCCATGCCGTCGCGGCGTACGACGCCGCCCTGACCTACAGCAAGCAGCGCCACCAATTCGGCAAGCCGCTGTGTGCCTTTCAGATCATCCAGGAGCGGCTGGTGAGGATGCTCGCTGAGGTCACGAGCATGCAGCTCTACTGCATGCAGCTCGCACGACTGGAGGAGAGCGGCCACCTCACCGACACCATCGCCGGCCTGGCCAAGCTCAACAACACCCGCAAGGCCAGACAGGTGATCGCCGAGGCTCGCGACCTGCTCGGCGGCAACGGTGTCCTGCTCGAGAACCACGTCATCCGGCACATGGGCGACATCGAGGTAATCCACACCTACGAAGGCACCGAGACCATGCAGACGCTGATCGTCGGGCGCGATATCACCGGAGTGGGCGCCTTCGCCTGACCTCGCCAACTCCCCGTGATTCAGCAGTTGTCAGCCGGTACGAACCGCGGCACCCTCGAGATGCGCCGACAGGAGCTGTCCGGCTCTGTCCAGCGCCGCACCGGCTTCGTCAAGGATCGGGTAATAGGCCTGGAAGACGTGAGGCACCCGAGGGGTGATGTCGAGCGTGACCTCGACGTCCGCGGTGGCGGCTTGGCGCGCGAGGCGCACCGCGTCGTCGAGGAGAACCTCGTGAGTTCCAGCCTGGATGATCAGGGGCGGCAGGCCGGACAGGTCGGCGAATATCGGGCTGATGAGGCCAAGAGCGGCGTCTTGTTCTGACGTGTAGTCGGGGATGCGGGCTTGGAGGGCTTCCCGGCTGAGCAGCGGGTCGACGTCGCGCCTGGTTTCCATCCTCGTGCCGGCCAGAGTGAGATCGACATACGGCGACATGACGAAGGCCCCGGCCGGCAGCGGCAGCCCGTGATCGCGGGCGTTGACGAGGGTGGCGATGGCCAGGCCGCCGCCGGCGGACTCTCCCGCGAATGCGACATCCGAAGCGGCGATGCCGTCGTGCAGGAGGACTTCGTAGGCGGCAAGCGCGTCGTCAACCGCTGCCGGGTAGGGTGCTCGGGGGCGAGCCGGTAGTCGACGGAGACGACCTTGGCTTGCGTCCGCCGGCCGACCTGCGAGGCCAGGTCAGCGGCGAGGGCGGCGTCCCCCATCAGGTACACGCCGCCGTGGAAGTAGAGAACAGCGTGGCGAGGCTCGATTCCGTCGACCGTGACCTCGGCGGTTGGGACGCCGCCCAGTTCCGCTGCGGTCACGGTCACGTCGTCGGGCAGCGGCTGCGCCGATAGCAACTCCTTCGGTTGGGCCGGCCACTGCCAGTCTTGCCGCCACGCAGGTGAGGAGGCATCACCGGATCACGGTGATTCGCGCGACCCGCAGAACCGATCTTCCAGCGCCGCCGGGGTTCAGGGCGTCCAGTTCTCGGCGAGTGGGGTGAGCTGGAGCTCGTGTGTCGCGGAGCGCGCGTCCTGGTTGGCGAGGAACAGGACGGCATCGGCGATCCTGCGCGGGTCGGCCAGCGCTTCCGGTGAGACACCTGCGCGGGTGGATCCGTCGAGCGGCTGGATGCCCGCGTCGACGATGAGCAGCGCGACATGGATGCCGTGGGGCCGCAGCTCGAGCGCGGCCGCGTTGGTGATCGCGCGCACGCCGAACGATCCGGCCGACCACAGGCCCCGGCCCGGCATCGCGCGCCGTGCCGAGCCGCCGGTGACCTGCACCAGAGTCGCTGCCCGACCCTGCGCGAGCGCCAATCGTGCGCCGGCGGACAGGAACGAGAAGGCCGCGCGGGCCGGAGCCGCGGCCCACGAGTCAAAGCCGTGGAGGTCGGCCTCGGCAATCGAGCCGCCGCCGAACGGCCCGGTGCGCTGGCCACCGTATGCGGCGGCCGCGTTCAGCGTGATGGTTGGAGGGGTCGCGACCTTGGCCTCTACGAGCGTGCAAGGCGGGTGCGCATACGGCGACCGAACGCGACCGTGCGCGCGAGGTGGCCGCAGTACGGCGCGCCTGGGCAGCGCGCAAACGACAGCGTGAGCGTCTCGACGCCTTCGTCGGCGGGTTCGCGTCGCCGCCCCGGCAGCAGCACGATCGCGAAAACAGCGCCCAACGCGCACAGAACGGCACCGCGACGAAGGCGCCCTTGAATCCGTGCGTCAGCGCCGCCGGCAGCGCCACGCCGGCGTGCAGCGCGCTGGTCGTGCGGCTCGTCGCGACCGAGGAGAGGATCGCCAGGCCAAGCGAGCCACCGACTTGCTGGGTCGTGTTCAGCAACCCCGACGCCAGCCCCGAGTCGTCAGGCGCGACGCCGCTGGTCCCAGCGATCGTGACCGGGACGAACGACATCCCCATGCCCGACGCCGAGGACGATCATCGCGGGCAACACGTGGCTTCCATAGTCGCCGTGACCGGACACGCTGGTGAGGAGGACGAATCCGCCGGTCGCGATGAGGAGACCCGCGACGAGCACCGGCTTCGGCCTGAAGCGGTCGACGAACTTCGACGCAACCGCCGACGCGGCGATGATCGTCAGGCTCAACGGCATGTACGCGACGCCGGTCTTGAGCGCGCTGAAGCCGAGCACCTGCTGCAGGTAGAGCGTGAGGAAGAAGAACATCCCAAACAGCGCGGCCACCACCACGAGCAGCGTCGCGTCCGCGGCCGCAGGCTGCGGTTCGAGAAGATCCGCAGCGGGACCAGCGGATCCTCTGACGGCGCTCGATCACGACGAACGCAGCGATCAGCACGGCCGAGACGACGAAGCCGACGATCGTGCGCCCAGACGTCCAGCCCCAGCTGTCGGCCTTGATCAGCGTGAACACCAGCGCCATCATCCCGAGCGTGATCGTCGACCGCGCCCTCACGTCGTATCCGCGCTTCGCGACCGCCGCCGACCGGCTCTCGGGAACGATCCGCGGCGCCAACGCCAGCACGATCGCGCCGATCGGCACGTTGACGAAGAACACCCAGCGCCAGCTGAGCGCCTGCACGAGCACGCCGCCGAGCAGCAGGCCGACGGCACCCCCGGCGCCGGCGATCGCGCCCCACACCGCCAGCGCGCGATTGCGCTCCGGTCCCTCGGCAACGTCGTCAGGATGATCGACAGCGCAGCCGGCGACACCATCGCTCCGCCCAACCCCTGGAACCCGCGGGCGACCAGCAGCTCGGCCTCGGACTGGGAGACGCCGCAGACGAGCGACGCGACAGAGAACAGCGCGATACCGGCCATGAACAGCCGGCGCCGCCCGAGCCGGTCGGCAAGCCGGCCGCCGAGCAGCAGGAAGCCCCCGAATATCAGCGTGTACGCGTTCAGGATCCAGGAGAGGCTCTGCTCCGAGAACCCGACGTCGCGCTTGATCGTCGGCAGCGCGACGTTGACGATGCTGGCGTCCAGGATCACCATGAACTGAGCGATCGCGACGATCGCCAGCACCGCGCTCGTGTTGACGCGGGCGGTCCGACGTTGATCGGTTTGAGTGGCCGTGGCCGACATGTGGATCTCCTGAGGGTCGATGACTCCAAGCCGCATCGTCGCCAGCGTGCAGGTGACGTGTCATCGCCGGATCCCGGCGATCCGGGTCAGCTACGAGAGTCGATCTCTCGGCGGGTGTGCCCTCTTGCCGCAAGGCGAGCAATCTGCGTCGTGGGCGGAGGGAGCTCGGCCGGGCAGTCCGCCGTCTGGCTCGCGCGCGGCGGAGCACTCGTCACCCTGCTCCACCGCCGGGCAGACCTCCGCGAGACGATGTCGGACTACCTGGTGCGTGAGCTGGAGCAATACGGCGTCGCCCTGCGCAACCGCAGCGAGATCGCCAGCCTCACCGGCACGGACGGGCAGCTCGAAGGCGTCACCCTGAAGGGCGGCGAGTCCCTGCCCGTCTCGTTCCTGTTCCTGTTTCTGGGGCGCTCCCCTGCACCGAATGGCTCGATGATGTGGTCGCACGCGACGAGAACGGATTCATCCTCACGGGGCCCTCAGTCGGCGCAGGCAACTTGCTCGAGACCACCGTTCCGGGCGTCTTCGCGGCCGGAGACGCCCGCGCGGGCTCAACCAAGCGGTGTGCCACCGCCGTAGGGGAAGGAGCCTGGGCGATCCAGCTCGTCCACGCTCAAATCGCAGCCCGCCCGGCTATGGGATGAGTTCGCGAACCTTTGATGGCCGCAGCGTATGTGCCACCGTGTCGACGACTCAGGACGATCCGCTCAGACCGAGATCGAGAGGCATTGCACAATGGCTGATGAACGAGAACTGCTGGACCTGATCGGCGCCCGGCGCGAGGGGATCCTTGCAGGGGTGACCCGCCAGGGCTACCCACATCTCACCAACATATTTTACGTGTGGGACCCGGGCCGGCGCATCGCCCGAGTCTCCACGACCGCCGACCGGGTCAAGGGGAGGATCTTGCGCCGCGACCCTCACGCCGCCCTGCACGTGCCTGGGGATCACTTCTTTTCCTACGCGGTCGCCGAATGCGACGCTGAGCTCTCCGACGTGGCCACCCGTCCGGGCGATGACGCGACCCTGGAGCTCCTGCAGGTTCATTCGGCCTTCTACGACAACCTCGACGAGGACGAGTTCTACGAGCAGATGGTCGAAGCCCGGCGCCTGGTCGTCCGTCTCCACGTCCGCCGCGTCTATGGGGTCCTGCTGGACAAGCCGCCCGGGGCCTGACAGCCGGCGAGGCATCAGAATCCCCGCTATGACGGGAAGCCTCGATACGTGCTGAGGCCTGGACCCGTGGAGATTTGGCTCCATATTGGAGCCTTTCATCCATGGGTCCGGTCACGTGACCGCGACCGGACCGAGCACGACGATGTCAACCCTCCGGCTCTCGGCAACCGCAGCCACCGCCCGGGCAGACCGCAGTCCGATCGAGGCTCATTCCAGGTTGTCAACGATCTCGCTGGCGCGTGACCACTGCTGCGGCGGAACCATCAGATAGATGTCGCCGCGGCCGAAGCGGTCAAGCGGATGGTCCGCGACGCAGCTCGCGTCGACCCCCATCGATCGCAGCTGCTCGCGCCAAGACACCGCGGTCGCCTGATCCTCAAACGTGCTCACCGTCTCCCAGCCCTCCATGCGCGGGTCGCCGATCAGCACCGCCTCCTCCTTGGCGACGCGACCCTTGAGAAAGCGCGGGATCCGCATATCACGAGCGTACGCCCCGGCTGAGTCCTCACGGACCCCGGAGGGTGACCGGGCGGGGCGGGCGAGCCGCCGTCCAGCAGGCTCCCGGCCTACGGTGGAGGGATCGACGATGAACGACACCGACCGCGGCGGACCGCGCAGGAACTGGCCAGGGCTGTGGAGGACGGCCGCCAGGTCGGTGCCGCGCTACGGCATCTGGACCTCCACGCATCCGAGCCCGGAGCCCGAGGGGTGGCCAAGGCGCTCGCGCGGTTTCTTGTTGCGCGTTGCGACTCGCATCACGCTGGTTGGCGAGTCGTCCGTCAGGTTGTCGTCGACTCGGCGGCCGACGCGCCATGGGAGAAGTGCGCGCGACGCGCGGTACCGTTGGTCGCCGAGGATCTCATCACCCTTGCCGGCGACCGTGGGCGGACGCAGTTGGCCCACGCCCAACACATCGCCGCCCAGCGGCGCGCCGAACAGATCGCTCCTCATGTGGATCAAGCCGCGGTCCTGACAGACCTGGGGTTGCGGTGCTCACCAGCGACTCCCGACCGTTGGCGCGTTGCACTGAGTTGCGCGGTGATAGCCCGCTCACGCGAGCAAGTTGCCCGCGCCATGGATCGTTCTCTTCGCGGGTGACCGACGGCCGGTCCGCGGCTCGGTCACCGCCCCGAGCGCTGCGGCACCGATCACGACTGATCCGGCGCATGGCCCAGCCGGCTGCGGGCCTGTTACGCTGTTAACGCGGAAAGCCCACCCTTGGGTGGACTCTCGGCCATCAGAAGATCAGGCGGCTTTCGCGGGAAGGGGACATTCAGATGAAGGTCTCGCCCTCTGGTTGCCCTCGCTATCTGACCCTGCCAGCGTAGCGCACCCGCCTCTGAGCTCCCCGTGTTTTGCGCAGCGAGCATCAGTGGGTCGAGCCCGTCCATGGACCCGGCGAACGCGAAAGCGGCGCCGGACGGCGGCGGATCAGGGGAGGATGTCGTTCAGCGTCGCCGTGAACCGCTCGCCCGACTCCTCGAGCGTGCCCTCGATGTGCAGGCGTGCCGGGCCGCTCTCGGTCCACAGGTCGAGGAAGTAAGCCCAGCCCGGCAGATCCGGATCGTCGGACTTGGCGATCGCCTCGACCTGGTAGATCTCGCGGGGCGGCAGCACCAGCGACTCGGGGCAGTCGTCCTCGACGCGACGGCGCAGGTCCTCCACGCTCAGCCGATCGCCAGACGCGACGCGGAGCTCCTCGTAGTCGCCGTCCACGACGAGGCCGACGATGTTGTCCAGTGCCCGGTACATCGGGTCGGGCATCAGCTCGAGCGATTCGACGATCTCTCCCCGTCCGCCCAACTCGTGGCTCGGCGTCAGGCCGAGCCGGCTGTAGAAGTAGTCCTCGCACGCCGCGCGCGCCTGACGGCGGATGCTCTTGGACAACCCCGCGGTGCCGAGCGCAAAGACCCCAGCAGCGATCGCCTCCTCGAGCGTTCCGTGACGGCGCGTCAGCTGCGCGGTGATGGCGCGACCGTGCTCTGTGTCGCGCGCCAGCGATGAGCCGTCCAACAGAATCGAGGGAGCGTCGTGGCGGCTGTAGCCCGCGCAGGCGCGCACCGCAGAATGAAGGACGATGAGGTGATCCCCCATTACGCCCGAGCGGGTGATGGATCGCCGGGCGTCATCTGGATCGCCCAGGGCGCCGAACGCGTTGGGAGTAGCACTGCCACGACTATGCATCCTACGAACTACAGAACGACCCCCGGCGCGTCTGGAATGAGGACTCGAAGCCGAAGCGCCGACTAAGCGCCGTGACCTTGGTCCCACTTTCCCTGAGGGTGAGCGAGGGTGAGCGAGGGGACTCGAACCCCCGACCGCCTGGACCACAACCGAATACCAGGGATTTTCTAGCTCGCGGTCAATTGTCGTTTGCAGGGTCTTCTTGGTTTGAGTTGCTCGCACTTTTGCTCAAATTGATGGACAAATTGATGGACGCGCCGCGCGCGAAGGCGGCGTTGACGATCTCGGCCTCGTTCTCGGCCGGCGCGTAGTCGGCGTAGATCAGGGTCGTCTTGAAATCGCGGTGGCCCATTCACTCCTGGAGAGTGCGCATCGGGACGCCCGCGGCCGCCATCCGCGTCCCGAAGGTATGCCTCAAGTCGTGAAAGCGGATCTCGCGAACGCCGGCGCCCCTGAGCGCCGCCTTGAACCGCTTCAGCAGCATCGAGCGGTCGATCGGCCTGCCGGTGTGCGGGTGCGCGAACACCAGGTCCGCGTCGGCCTGATAGCTCGAGGCCTGGGACAGCAGCTCGAGCTCGCGGGCGACGTCGTCAGCGAGCGGGATGCTCCGTGAGGTGCGCTTGGACTTGGGCGTCCCGAACTTGCCCCGGACGAAGTTGCGCCGCACCCGGACCCGGTGCGCGATCCAGTCGACGTCCATCCAGCGCAGCGCCAGCAGCTCGCCCTGGCGCATGCCCGTCATCGCCGCGGTGAGGTAGAGCACGCGCTCGACCACGCTCAGCGGGTCGTCGGGGCCCTGTCTCGTCGACGTCGAGGCCGTAGAGGTAGATCGCCATCGACTCGGCGACCCCCAGCTCGGCCGCGACCGCCTTCCATGCCATCTTCTCGCCGTCGCGCAGGCGCCGCACCCGCCTCACCCGCTCCGGCGTCCCGGCCTTCCGGCGGCTGCGCGGACCTGCAGTTGCGGCCAGCAGCGCATCGAGCCGCATCCTCGGCACACGCCCACGTAGCGGGCCTTGACCGCCCGCGCCTTCTCGCCGGTCGGGTCTAAAGCCGATAAAAGGCGCAACGTGGCCCGCCGACCGAGAGGAGCCCGCCGTGACCAGCAAGCCCCGCGCCGTCGCCGTCGTGCGTGTCAGCGCCCAGGGCGACCGTCCAGAGGAGCACTTCCACTCTCCCGACGTGCAGCTCGACAGCGCCAAGCGCTGGGCGCGCAAGCGCCGCGAGCGGTTCGTCGCGCACTTCCCCGAGATCGACGTCTCGGGCAAGCGCCCGCTCGTCAAGCGCCCCGGCCTGCTCAAGGCCGTCGAGATGGTCGAGGCCGGTCAGGCTGACCACATCGTGGTGGCGTACTTCGACCGGCTCGTGCGGTCGCTGAAGGTGCAGCTCGAGGTGATCGAGCGGGTCGAGAAGGCCGGCGGCGAGATCTTCGCGCTGGACCACGGCAAGCTGACCAACGGGACCGCCGCCACCCGGCTGTCGACGAACATGATGGGCGCGGTGTTCCAGTACTTCGCCGAGGTGACCGGTGAGAAGGTCACGGCCGCGCAGGCGCGCGCGGTGGCGCGCGGGGTGCTGCCGAACTCGCGGATCGTTCCCGGGTACGTGCGCGGCGAGGACGGTGTGCTGGTGGTCGTGCCTGAGCTGGCGCCGGTCGTGCGCGAGGTATTCCAGCGCCGCGACCGGGGCGCCACGATCGTCGAGCTGCAGGCGTTCCTGCTCGAGCACGGGATCGAGCGGTCGGTCGCCGGTGTGGCGTCGATGTTGCGCTCGCGGATGTACCTCGGCGAGATCCACTTCGGCGAGCTGCACAACCCGAGCGCCCACGAGCCGATCATCAAGGATCGCGCCCTGTTCGAGCGCGTGCAGCGGCGGACGGTCTCGCGCGGGCGCCAGGCCAAGTCCGAGCGGCTGTTGGCGCGGCTCGGTGTGTTGCGCTGCGGGACGTGCGGGTCGGGATGGTGATCAACAGCTACAGCGGCAACTACCGCTGCGGCGACACGAGCGCGAAGCGGTGCCAGCGACGAGCGGCGGTCAAGGCCGACCGCGTCGAGGAGATCGTGCTGGACGCCGTCCGGGCGTACTCGGCCACGGCCGACCTGGATGGACGCGGCTCGCGCAAGCAGCAGATCCGCGAGGCGGATGAGGCGATCGAACGCGCAAACGTGGATCTCGATGACACGATCCGCCAACTCGGCGAGCTTGGTTTGCTGGGCCGGCCCGCGAGCCAGGAGACCTTGCAGAAGTTGACCGCGGCGCTCGATGACGCGCATACCGCCCGGGCCCGACTCGGCGATCCGGGCGAGAGCAACATCATCGGTCCCGACGAGATCGACAAGCTGTGCGAGCCTGCGAAGCGGTTAGCGGCTTGGCGACGGCTGATCACCGACACCGTCGAGTCGGTTACCGTCGCGCCGGCGATGACGGCGGATGGGCGCCCCAGTCGCCGCTGGGACCCTGACCGGATCGATATCAGGTTCCTGCGTCCAGCATCGGTAAGGAAGCCGCCAGGAGCGACTTCTCGCGCTCCGTCAGCACCCTCCGGTTCTACGACTCGCACAACTCTGCCGACCGTCGTGGAGTCGGACGTCGTCGCCCGGCACGACGGCCGCAACCGCGAAGCAACAGAGCGAGATCGGCGTCACCAATGTGGCGAGATTCGTCCGCACCGGAGCGAGCTCGGCGCGGACGCGCGTGGCTGGTTCGCCGGGCGAACGACAGTCAGGTGCGCTTGCAGGTCGCTGCGGATCGCTCTGCCAGCAAGCACGGGGCGGGTCCTGCAATCGCCGCAAACCGAGCCTGCCGGCCGGTCCCGCCCGAGGACCCGACGGTCGAGCACGCCGACAGACTCGCGTCTGGGCGACAAGCGGGGCAGTGGGCGGGGCAGTGGTCGTGCCCTGCTCTTGCGCGAGCGCGTGCATCCCAGTTGTACGGGTCGGAATGTCGGCGCGTCGACATGCTGCCGAGGCGGGCCGTCGACGTCGGCTCGGACTGCTTGATCATCCGCATCGGCGCTGCATATGCAGCGCGACGCGCGTCGAGTAGAACGCCCACCTGAGATCACACAAACTTGTGTCATCTCAGTGTGCCCGACTGCAGCCCGTTCAGCGGGCGTTCGCGGCGACGGGGTCGAGGGCCACCGCGGCCGCGCGGAGATGGCTGGCGAGCGCGCCCGGTTCGGCTGGTCGGTAGAGCGGGCTGCCGCCGTCGGTGAGGAGGAGCTGTAGTACCGCGACGCCGCGCGCGTTGACGGTGCCGTCGGCAAGCAGGCGACGGTTGAGCGCCTCGAGCACGGTCCGCGCGGCCAGTACCTCGCTGGCGCACGGTCGCACTGCCGCGGTGAGCCCTGCGTGCGGTTCTGCGCCGTTCGTAGCGCCCGAGCGAGTCCGCCCGCGAGCCGCTTGCGGTTGCGCGGTCCGGTGAGCTGCTGCGCCCGGATCAAGAGAACGAGGCTCGTGCGAGGGTCAACGCCGCCCGCCAGCTGGCCGTCGAGCGCGCCGCCTCGCCAAGAGGCGGCTAGCCGAACGCGGAGTCGCCTCCAAACGTGAGCGAGATGACGGCGGGCACCTGGGGCACGCAGCGAATCAGCGCGGTCCGTGAACAGCCCTTGACGTCGCTGATTTCGCGGCCGGTGGTCTTTGCCGGTGAGACCGCGGGCCTTGTGGGCGCGGCGCCCCGCAGGGTCAAGCGACCGGGTGCCTAGGGACATCGCGATCGGCGTCGTCCAGCGCCCTAAGGACACGATTTGCCCACTCGCTGACGTCCTGCCGCTCGGAGTAAGTGAAGATCGGGCTGCGCTGGTCGCAGACGAGCAACGCAGCGAGCGCGACGCCTCTGATCGCTGCAGGCGTTGGATCGCGAAGCCGGTCGGCGACGGCGAGCAGCTCGCCGCGGGCGTCGCGGACGGCGTGCGAGCGCAGCGGTGGCGCGGTCCCGTGGGCTTGCCAGTTGGTGTCCGGCTCCTCGGCGGCGTCGATCAGGTTGAGCAGCACGTTCGCGAGCTGCCGGCGAGTGCTCACCAGCATGAGCTGACGGGCGCGACACGCGAGCTCATCCGATCCCCACGGGTCAGCCCGGTCCGCGAGAGCGCGATCGAGCTTCCGGCGCTTTGAGCGGACCCGCAGCCGCAGCGCCAGGCGGGGCTGGCTCGCTGGTCGGGAGATGACGGACACCTGCGGCCCATATCGTCCGCGACGGCGCGTCAAGGCGACGCTAAGAACCTGGCGCTGAGCGTTGAGATTTCGTCAAGACGCCCTGCCGGGCTGTCTCGGCGGTGGGTTCGAAGCTACTCTGGGTTGAGGTGTGCCGGGAAGCCTGGTCGGCGATTTCGTCGTCGACCCCTCTTTCAAGGAGGCTTTGTGGCTTCATTGGACACGACAATTCACGCGCGGGGCGCGTTAACACGCCGCACGAAGGCGCTGTTGTTCTTCGCGTTCGCGTTCGCGGTGATGGCAGACCCGGTGTCCTCAGTCGCGTACGCGATCGAGGCGGCGCTCCGCGCACTCAACGGGCATCTCGGGCTGCTGTTGCCGACGATGGGGCTGGTGATCGGGATCATCGCGCTGGTCACCATCAACTATTGGCAGCTGGTGCGCGCGTTCCCGGAGGGCGGCGGCTCGCCCGAGGCGGCCGGGCGGGCGTTCGGAGACGAGTGGTCGTTTCTACCGATCGGCGCGCTGGTGGTCGACTTCGCGCTGACGATCGCGATCTCGATCGCCGCCGCCGGCAGCGCGATCATCGCCTACGTCCCGGCGCTCGCGCCGGCGCGGATCCCGATCGCGCTCGGCTTGACTGCGCTCGTTGCCGGGCTGACGTGGTTCGGCCACGGCGCACGAATGATCTTCGCGATCATGACCTGGTCGTTCATCATCGCCGCCGTCGCCGTCCTCGCCCTCGGGTGGGCCTCGCCCCACTCCACGCACGGTCACGCGCCGATCACCGGCTCCGCGAGCCCGGCACTGATCGCGGTCATGTTGGCGTTCCCGGTCGCGATGGCGCTCGCGACCGGCACCGAGGCGCCCGCCACCTCGATCGCGCAACTCGGACAGCTCGGGAACCGGGGCCGGTGGCGGTTCGGACGCGGAACGCTCGCGCTCACCATCGTGATCGTCGGCGCGCTCACAATGGGGTTGACCGCACTCGCGGTCCATCTCCACGTCGGGATCCCGCGCAGCGACAGCACCCAAATCGCCGACCTCGCCCACACCGCCGCCGGCGGCGGCGGCCTGTACGCGTTTTTCCAGCTTCCAGCAGCGTCCTGCTGCTCGCCGCTGCCTCCTCATCCTTCCAACCGGGCCCGGACTACTCAAAGCCCTCGCACGAACCCGCCCGACCGGAGAGCACGGCGTGTTGCCACCACGGTTCGCCACACCAACCGCTACCACACCCCAGTCGCCGCCGTCGGCGTGTACGCGATCATCGCCACCGCGATCATCCTCGCCGCAGGAGGCCACGAGCAGGAACTCGTGCTCGTCTACGCCGTCTCGGTGTTCGTCAGCTTCCTCGCCGGACTGCTCGCGATGGCCGCTTCTCTCGCCGCAAAGGCGCCACCCTGCTCGCCGCAACCAACATCCTCGGGCGATCGCAGTCGCGTTCACGCTGATCGTGAACCTCGCCCGCGGCTACCCACTGATCGCGATCGCCGGAACCGTCCTCGTCGCCGCGTTCCTTTACTGGCGATGGTGAAAAGCCGGACGCCCCCGCGGGATCGAAGCGATCGAGCGACACGCCGAAGCCGAACACTGAACACCGCGGTGTCGCTCTCGCGGACGAGCAGGCGGCGGCGCTGGCGCTCGCGTGCTCGTGAACGGACGAACTTGAATCAGCGGCGGCATCGTCCCGCTCGACATGCTCGGATCGACAGGCGGAGCGGGAGTTGACGGTACTGATGCTTCGCCGGACCGAAGGAGAAGTGCAACCACAATGTTGCGCATGGGATGAGCACGAGCCCGGACCTGTCCGTTGCGCTCGTGCCGCGCATAGGTAACGCGACTCGGCCCTGCTCTGCTCAGTCCCTCCTGGGACCTGATAGGTCCCGACGGGGTCTGCTGAGTGTCCCTCCCAGGACCTGCATTCGGGTCCCGACAGGCATCTCGCCG
>CAWEGS010000009.1:0-153504 GCA_963808675.1 uncultured Solirubrobacteraceae bacterium | reverse complement strand
TGCAGCGTCCCATTAGTCGCTTGTATTAAGTAAGGGACTTGTAGTACGGTGACGCCGTGGCGCGCGCAGCGGCGACGATCGAGCTCACTGAGGAGGAAGAGCAGGACCTGCGCGCGGTGTTGCGGACACCGTCGGCGTCACAGCAGCAGGCGATGCGTGCGCGGATCGTGTTGCGCGCGGCGGAGGGTGCAACGAACACCGAGATCGCGAGTGAGGTTGGTGTGTCACTCCCGACGGTCGGGTTGTGGCGACGTAACTTCTGCGAGCGGCGGATGGACGGGTCTCGGAGACAGCACCGCGGTCGGGCCGGCCCCGAGAGATCGATGACGGTGAGGTCGCGCGGGTGCTGGCGATGACGCTGGAGTCGCCTCCGGACGGGAGCACGCATTGGAGCGTCCGGAGGTTGGCGGCCGCGACGGGGATCTCGCCGACAACGGTCCACCGGATCTGGCGTGATCACAACTCAAGCCCCACCAGGTCCGCTCGTTCAAGTTCTCCAAGGACCCGCAGCTGGTGGAGAAGGTGATCGACGTCGTCGGGCTCTACCTCGATCCGCCGAAGGGTGCGCTGGTGCTGTGCGTGGACGAGAAGACCCAGATCCAAGCGTTGGATCGCACGCAGCCGACGCTGCCGATGAAGCCCGGCAAGGCGCAGCGGATGACCCACGACTACAAGCGCAACGGCACCACGAGCCTCTACGCGGCGCTCGAGATCGCGACCGGCGAGGTCACCGGCAGCTGCTACCCGCGTCACACCCACGAAGAGTTCCTCGCGTTCCTGAACCGGCTCGTGAAGGCCTACCCGCGCCGGCCGCTGCACGTCGTGCTCGACAACTCCTCGACCCACTCAACCCCCGAGGTCAAAGCCTGGCTCGAGCGGCACCGCCGCGTGCAGTTCCACTTCACCCCGACCAGCGCCTCCTGGATGAACATGGTCGAGATCTGGTTCTCGATCCTCACCAAGCAGCAAGTCCGGCGCGGCGTCTACCACGACGTCCCGGAACTGATCTCAGCGATCGAGCACTTCATCGAGGGCTACAACGAACGCGCCCGACCATTCGTCTGGACCAAGACGGCCGAGCACTCCTCGAAAAGGCCGCCAAAAGACAAGACACTTCAGAGACGCTGCACTAGCCACGCGTTGCCGTCAGGAGCCGTCCGAGACCTCCCGACCACATCGCGGACGGCTCGGACGTCCTCCTCGGTGGTGCGGTGGTTCACGAAGCGCACTCGAGCCACGCTGCAGACCGGACCCCGCGCCCGCTCGACGCGGAAGACGTGACCGGTCGGCTCACGGACCTCTCCCATGCCCGTTCAGAAAACGCCAGCCCGGGGACATATTGGGGACATATTCCGAAATGGCGCCGCCAGCAGTTCCCCAGAACATGCCGATTTCCAGTGATATTCCGACGCCCCCGGCAGGATTCGAACCTGCGGCCGTCGGATTAGAAGTCCGGTGCTCTGTCCACTGAGCTACGGGGGCGGGCGAGAGAGACTCTAGAGCGGTGGCGGATCGCAATCGTGGTGGCGGCGTCCGATCGATCACCAGGTCGTGCAGCTCGAGCGGGGCTGCGCGCGCGTCTCGCTCGCCGTGCTGACGATGGACGACGGCACGCACGCCTACGGCAAGGAGACGCTGCGCGAGATCTTCCGGCGCTTGCTCCACGGCCTGCCGCTCGGCCACGCGCGGCGGTACGGGGTCCGCGCCCGGCGCAGCCATCGCCACCGTCGTCGACATCGGGGCGCCCGGATTCGAACCGGGGACCTCCGCCACCCAAAGGCGGCGCGCTACCAGGCTGCGCCACGCCCCGTCTGATCGCGAGTGTAATGGTCCGCGACGGGGGCTCAGCCCTGTGAGGCGCGGGCGTGGGGGTCGAGGTCCTCGAGCCGCAACGGGTGCGCCGGCGGGGCGTCGATCACGATCCGCGAGCTGACCTTTAGGGACGGCGCGACGCGGATCAGCTCGCCCGAGCGCAGCGGCCGCCAGCGGGGGTCGTCGTCCATCACCTCGCTGGCGACGACCACGGTCGACTGGTCGGCGGCGGGCTCCGACCGCACGCGGGTGCCGTGGCTGGACACCTGCTCGAGCGTCGTCGCATGCGCGTCGTCGGCGCGGCGCTCGAGCACGTGGAGCTCGTGCGTGTCCGGGTAGCGCAGCGCCCACAGGTCCTCGGGCGTGATCAGCACGAAGTTGAGCGACAGCACGCTGCAGTTCGCCGCCACCCACTCGACGGCGGCAGTGACGCCGGCGGCCACGTCGCCGCCCCGTCGGTCGGTCTCGGCCGTGATCAGCGCGAAGAACCGCTCGGAGTCGGTTTCGCCACCCACGAGCGACATGCTGTCGCCGACCCGCGCCTCGAGCGGCTGCAGATCCTCGATCACACCGTTGTGGGCGAACAGGCGGCCGTGCTGCTCGAACGGATGCGTGTTCCGGAGCTCGTGGGCGCCGGTTGAGGCGAACCGGATGTGGGCGACGAACCGGGCGGCCTTCACTTCACGGGCATCGCGGGCGAAGGCCCGGTCGCGGAACGCGGCCTGCGCCTGCTTGTCGACATGCGGCACGCGGTCGGGGTCGAAGTAGCCGAGCCCGGTCCCATCCGGCTCACGATGGCTCTGCTTACGCAGAGAGTCCGGCGCGCCGAGCAGCCAGAACGTCGCCGTGACCGGCGCCGAGCCCGAGCTCATGCCGAACAGGCGGCACATGGACCACACCGTACGGGACTGGGCCGTCCGGCGGCGGGGCGCCGGCGGCGGCTCCGGACGCCCGTCGAGTAGCCTCACCCGGAGCCGTGGCCGACGTCCAGCCCCTCACCGCCCTGCACTACGACCCGGAGCGCACCGGCGGCCTGCAGCCCGTCGTCGCGCCGCCGTACGACGTGATCGACGCCGAGCAGCGGGCCGACGCTCGAGGCCGCCTCGCCGTACAACGTCGTCCGCATCGACTTGCCGCAGGCCAACGGCGATCCGTACGCGCACGCGGCCGAGCTGCTCGCGCGCATGGCGCGATGACGAGGTCGTCGTCGCCGACGACCAGCCCGGGCATGTGGCCGATCGCCCAGGACTACACCGGGCCCGACGGGCAGGCGCGGACCCGCCGCGGGTTCCTCGCGCGCGTGCGCGTGGAGGAGTACGGCGCCGGACGGATCCGCCCCCACGAGCGCACGCACCCGGGCCCGCGGGAGGATCGCCTGCGCCTGACCCGGGCGACCGAGGCCAACCTGTCCCCCATCTTCTCGCTGTTCTCCGACCCCGACGGGGCGGCGTGGGGCGCGCTGGAGCCGTTCACCGACGCCGAGCCGTGGGCCGAGACGCGAGACGCGGACGGCACCGTCAACCGGCTGTGGCGGGTTGACGACGAGGCCGCGATCGACGCGCGTGCGCAGGCGCTGGCCCCCCGCGAGCTGCTGATCGCCGACGGCCACCACCGCTACGAGACGGCGCGGGTGTACGCCGAGGAGATCGGCGGCGAGGGCCCGCACCGCTACGTGCTGATGTGCCTGGTCGCGCTCCAGGACCCGGGGCTGACCGTGTTCCCCACCCACCGCCTCGTCCGCGGGCTGCGGCCCGAGCAGCACGAGGCGCTCGCCGATGCGCTGCGGCGGGACTTCGAGATCGAGCGGCTCGACAGCACCTCCGCGCTCGTCCCCGACCCGGGCGACGCCGTCCGGATCGGATACATCGACGCCCACTTCCAACGGCCGTTCATGCTGACGCTCAAGGACCCCGCGATCGCCGACGCAGCGCTACCCGAGCGCTCGGAGCCGTACCGGCGGCTCGACACCGCGGTGCTCGAGGCGCTCGTGCTCAAGGGGGCCCTCGAGATGACCGACGAGGACATCGACCACCTCGACGGCCTCGGCTATGCGCGCGACTTCGACGACGCGCTGGGGCTCGTGCAGCGGGGCGAATACGACGCCGCGTTCTTCATGGCGCCGACGCCGGTGGACCGCGTCCAGGCGGTGGCGGAGAGCGGGCGAGAGCATGCCTCCGAAGTCGACCTATTTCTACCCCAAGGTCCCCACAGGTTTCCTGTTCAACCCGCTCGCGCACTAGCGCTACGATGAGATGAACGAACGTTCGAGACCGAGGACCCGCCAATGAAGGCAACCGCACGACATCTATCCGGCAGCGCATTCACCCACCAGGTCGAAATTCGCGGCCATCAGCTGCTCGCCGACGAGCCCAAGGACCAGGGCGGAGACGACGACGGCCCCAGTCCGCAGGAGCTCCTGGCCGCCAGCCTCGCCTCGTGCACGGCGATCACGATCGAGATGTACTCCAAGCGCAAGGGGTGGGACCTCGGCCCGGTCGACGTCAAGTGCGAATACACGCCGGCCGAGCGCGGGTGCCCGACGAAGTTCCGCCTCGACTTCAACCTCCCCGCCGGCGTCACCGACGAGCAGATCGAGCGGCTGAAGATCATCGCCGCCAAGTGCCCGGTCCACCGCACGCTCGACGGCGAGGTCATCTTCGAGGACCACATCCACGTGGTCGAGCCGGTGCGGCCTGAGCTCAGTGGCCGTCGGTCGTGGTCGGCGGCGGGCTGCCGCCGTCAGAGCCTGAGCCGCTCGAGCCGCCCGAGGAGCTCCCCGAGCCGGACGAGCCGCCGTCGGACCCGCTGACCACGGTGGGACCGGAGGTGGCGCTGGAGCCGCCGTCGGATCCCGAGGAGCCCGAAGCGCTCGTCGTGTCCGCGATCGTCGCGCCGCCGTCGGACCCGCCGGAGCCAGACCGCGGACCCGCCGGACCCGGACGCCCGAGCCGCCGAGCCGGACCCGGAGTCACGCTCGATCCCGAGCCCGGACCGGACCCCGAGCCGCTCGCCGGACCCGTCGCCGCCGCTGTCACCCGGCCGGCGACCCGCCGTCGATCCACCGGGCCGCGAGCCCGGACCGCCACCGGACGGCCGACCGCCGGCACCCGCTCGCCCGAGACCGCCCGCCGCCGCCGCCACCGACGCCACCGCCGCCACCGCCGCTCGATGGCCGCATGCCGGCCCGGCCCAGAAGATCCCCGCCGCCCCGAGCCCGACCGTTCGCCGGTCCCGCCCGAGCCGTTCGACCCGCGCGAGCGGGTGGCGCCGGCTCCGGCCCCGGGTCCGGGCGCGAGCCGCGAGACCGCAACCCCCCAGCCGCGGGCACACCGTCAGCGACGAGAACGCGGTGCCCGCGGACGGGCGCGGCGGCGCGCACCGAGCCGTTCCCGCTGCGCCACGGTGCGGGGAGTGGCTCGGGGCGACGGAGATTCCGGCGGCGGTGGCCAGGGCGCCCGCCGCCGCGACGACCGCGCCGCCCTTCAGCAGGACACCCGCGACGCCGACCGATCCGCCCCCGCGATCGGGTCTCGACGACCGCGCCGCCCGGCTGGCGGGCGGCCCAGGTGACGAGCGGGCCGGGGATCAGGGCGGCTGCGGCCGCGCGGAGCGTCGCCCGCGCGCGGTACAGCAGGCCGCGCACGGCGCCACCGCTGAGGCCGAGGAGGCTGGCGAGCTCCTCGTGGCTGCGGCCTTCGATCGCCGTCCGAGCATCACCTCGCGCTGGAGCTCAGGGAGCGCGGCGAGGTCGGCCAGCGCCTGGTGGGCGGCGAGCCGCTGCTCCACCTCCGTGTCGGCTCCCCCGGCTCCGCGCACGGCCTCGAGCTCGACGACGTCGGCGACATCGGCCGCCGCGCGCCGCAGGGTGCTGACCGCCACGTTGTGGACGATCCGGTAGAGCCAGGGCCGGATGTCGCGGACCTCGGCCCCGTTGCGGATGGCGACCCAGGCCTGGAGCAGTGCCTGCTGGAGGATGTCCTCGGCGGCCGCCTCGGAGGGTTGAGCCGGCGGCAGTAGGCGAGCAGCTGACGGCGGTAGCGGTTGACGAGCGCCTCGAACGCGCGCTCGTAGCCGGCGCGCGCAAGCGCGACCAGCCGCGCGTCGGGCTGCGCCTGGAGGAACCGGGTGGATAGGAGGAGCGGGCTCATGCGCCGGGGTCTGAACGACAAGGACGCCGAGACCGGGGAGGTAGCTTCCCGGCATGCACGGCACGCGTCCGCTAGCGCCCGGCGTGCGGCCCGCAACGCACGGCAGGCGGCCCCGGGGACCGGAGCCGCCTGCCGAGCGGGTCATGCGCGGATGCGCCTACGGAAGCTGGAGCTCGACCTTGTCCCAGACGCGGCCGTCGCGGGAGATGCGCAGCTCGGCGCCGGTGACCGTGGTGCTCGGGCTTCAGATCGGCCGTCGAGCAGTTCTGGCTCGCCATCGTTCGCCGTTGTCGTCGCCCTGATCGCCGTTGTCGTCGGCCTGGCCGTTGTCGTCGCCCTGGTCGTTGCCGTTGTCGTCGCCCTGGTCACCGCTGCCGCTGCCGTCGCCGCCGTGATCGTCGCTCTGGACCTGGCCCGACGCCATCGACGAGCACTCGATCTCGGTGTCGCCGGTGACCGCGCCGCTGACGCTCGAGCCGTCGGTCAGCGTTATCGTCAGCGTGCGTGCCGTCGAACGAGGCGATCTTGCCGACGGACTCCGAGACGGCATCGCGCCGGCGAGTCGGCCGGCCCGCTGACCCGTGCCGAACCGCTTGTGGTGAACGCGCACGTGATGGCGGTGATGGCGCTTGTGGTGATGCTCTCGCGCCATCGCGCTGCCGGGGACGAGCACCAGGGCGGTGACGCTCACCAGCGCGCACATCAGGGACCGTCTCATAGCTACCTCCTTGCCGCTCCGGAAGGGGAATCCGGAGTCGTTCGCAGTTGACCGTCGAGGGCCGTTGAGACGCGCCCCCGGCGCAAACGTCACGCGGACGGCGAAAACGGGCGTCAGCCGGTGCACGATCACGCCGGCCGCGCGGAGCGTCTCCACCGCCCGCTCGCCATCGCCGGGCTCCACCTCGACGGCGCGGGTGGCGTCGCGGTGGACGACGACCTCGAAGCCCGCTCGCTTGGCGTCGAGCGCGGTCTGCGAGCACGCAGTAGTCGAGCGCGAGGCCGCCGACGTCGACCTGGTGGACGCCGCGCTCGCGCAGGATGTCCGCCAGGCCGGTGCGGGCGAACCCCGAGTAGCCCTCGTCGTCCGGCGCCTGGCCCTTGTCGACGATCAGGTCGATCGCATCGCGGTCGAGAGCCGGGTGCAGCTGCGCGCCCGGCTGCCGGCTACGCAGTGGACCGGCCACGGACCGCCCTGCGGGACGAACGAGCCGTGGTCGGGGGAGTGCCAGTCGCGCGTGGCTACGACGAGGGGCGCCTCGCGCGCGAGCCGGTTGAGCACCTCGATCACCGCGTCCCCGTCGGCGACCGCCAGCGCCCCGCCGGGGCAGAAGTCGTTCTGGACGTCCACGACGATCAGCGCATCCACGTCCCGCGAATATAGTCACGTGATGCTGCGCAGCCGGGAGTCGCTCAGCGAGGATCTCAAGCGCGTGCTGCTCTCGCCCGAGGCGGCGGTCCAGCTCGATGTCCACGGCCGGACCGACGCGGCGGTGCTCGTCCCGCTGTATGTGACCGACGGTGTGCTGCACGCAGTGTTCACCCGGCGACGTGAGGATCTGCGCCGCCACCCGGGCGAGATCTCGTTTCCCGGCGGCCGTTACGAGGACGGCGAGCCCAGCCTCACCGCGACCGCGCTGCGGGAGGCCGAGGAGGAGATCGGGCTGCCCGCCGATGCAGTCGAGATCCTCGGCGCGCTGCAGCCCACGCCGACCGTCGTGACCGGTTACGCCGTGTATCCGTTCGTGGGGATGATCGACCCCGGCCGGACGTGGACGATCAGCCCGCGCGAGGTCGCCGAGGTGATCGAGCTGTCGCTCGCGGACCTGCTGGCCGGTTACGGCCGCCGCCGGCTGGTCCGCCGCGGGCTCCCGATCCGCACCGACACCTATCTCGTCGACGACTACATGATCTGGGGCGCCACGGCGCGGATCCTGGCCGATCTGTTCGACCGGATCGGGCCGCTGGTCACCAACGGGTCAGCCCCGCGCTGACCCGCCGACACAGGAGGACCGCACCGTGGAGTACGAGCAGATCCGCGCCGAGGTCGATGACGGGGTTCTGACGATCACCCTGCACCGGCCCGACCGCCTCAACGCATGGACGCCGACGATGGGCGACGAGCTGATCGCCGCCTTCGACGCGGCCGACGCCGACGACGCGGTGCAGGCGATCGTCGTCACCGGCGCGGGGCGCGGCTTCTGCGCCGGCGCCGACCTGGCCGGCGGCGGCTCGACCTTCGACTGGCGCGAGCGCGACGCCACCGGCCCCGTCCCGCGCGACGGCGGCGGTCGCTTCACGCTGCGCGTGTTCGACTCCTGCAAGCCGGTGATCGCAGCGATCAACGGGCCCGCCGTCGGCGTCGGCGCCACGATGACGCTGCCGATGGACGTCCGGCTGGCCGCCGACGACGCCCGCATGGGGTTCGTGTTCGCCCGGCGCGGGATCGTGCCCGGAGGCATGCTCGAGCTGGTTCCTCCCCCGCGTCGTCGGGATCAGCCGGGCGATGGAGTGGGTCGCCACCGGCCGCGTGTTCTCCGCCCAGGAGGGACTCGAGGCCGGCCTTCTGCGGAGCCTGCATCCCGGCGGCGAGCTGCTCGACGCCGCGCGCTCGCTGGCCCGGGAGATCGCCGACAACACGGCGCCGGTGTCGGTCGCGCTCGCGCGGCGGATGATGTGGCGGATGCTCGGCGCCCCGCACCCGATGCACGCCCACCGGGCCGACTCGCGGGCGATGTTCTCCCGCGGCCAGTCCGCCGACGCACACGAGGGCGTGACCTCGTTCCTGGAGAAGCGCGAGGCCCACTTCCCCGACCGGGTCAGCGACGGGCTGCCGGACATCATGCCCGGCTGGGAGACCCCCGGCGTTCGAGTAGCTGGCTCAGGCCGACGAGCACGCGCGCGGACGGCGGCGCCGGCCTGCCGCCATCCAGCCGCCGTGGTCGCCCGGATCGGCGTCGAGCAGCTCGTACGGGATCCGGGAGTCCTCGCAGGCCGCCCGCACCCGCTCGGCGCCCGCCGCGCAGGATCTCCGCCGGGACGCTGCCGACCGACTCGTAGACGATCCCCCGGACCGTCGTGTCGAGGATCTTCGTCAGCAGCATCTCGAGCCTGGTGCCGTGGAGCGCCTCGAGCTGGTCGGGCGAGCCCGTGGCCGAGCCGAGCAGGATCACCGCGAGGGACACGTGGTCGAGCGCGCGGGCCAACGTGGCGACCCGATCGGGGTCGCCCACCACCGCCTCGGCGCCGGCGGCCTCGATCTCGGCCACGCGCGCCGAATCCCGGGTCGTCGCCCGCACCGCGTGGCCCTCGGCGCGCAGCTCGCGCGCCAGCGCCTGGCCGCGGCAGCCGCAGCGCGATGATCAGGAAGCGGGCCACGCGAGCCGGGTGCTCATCCGGGCGGGGGCCGGCCGGGTGCTCATTCGGGCGGGGCCGGCCGGGTGCTCATTCCGGCGGGGCGTCGCCTGAGCCGGACCCGCGGCCGAACTCGCGGCGGGCGTCGGCGCGGGTGCGCTCCGGGAGCCCGCGCGCGCGGCGGCGGGCGTTGGTGGCCTCGAGCAGCTCGTCGAGCTCCCGGTCGGCCACGTATGCCTCGCGGCGCCGGCGCTGCTCGCCGAAATCCTCCATCACCTGCATCTCCAGGTCCCCGACAGTCAGCTCCTTCTCCCCGCGCGCACGGCGGCGGGCGTTGCTGGCGGCGAGCATCTGCTCGAGGTCCTCGGCCTCGAGCTCCTCCCGATGCTCGGTGATCTCGCGGGCGGACTTCAGCCCCAGCTGCTCCAGGCCTGAGCCCGGGTAGTAGCGCCCCGAGCAACCAGACCCACAGGATCAAGGCTCCGAGCCCCACCAGCAGCACGAGTGCGAACGGGTCCACGCGGGGGACTTTACACGCCGCTTACACACGCGATCGCAACTTTGGCGGCCGGACCGGTGTTCGTGAGGGTGTCATCAGCCACCACCGGGTAGGCGCCGGGATCCGGGGCGGCACATCACAACTGCTGGGAAAAGGAGGCCTGATGCGCCTGCGCTTTGCCGTGCTCGCGTCACTGCTGGGCACGCTTGCTGCATTGGTCACGCCCGCGGTCGGTTCCGCTCACCCGCGGCACAATCGTGGCCTGACCATCAATGTCACTCCGAAGCCGATCATCGCCGGCGAGGGAGTGCTCATCTACGGTCAGCTGAACGGTAACCCGGTCGCCGGTCAGCACATCGTCCTGTACCACCACCTCGCCGGGATCCCCGGGTTCTCCCGGATCGGCGAGACGACGACCGACCCGCACGGGTTCTACGAGTTCACCCGCGCCGAGGGCGTCGTCGAGACGAACCGCTCGTGGTTCGCCCGCGAGGCGGGGATCCACGGGATCCACAGCCGCACCGTGCACGAGCCGGTCGCCGCACTGGTCAGCCTCGCCGCCGATCGCACGAGCGCCGACACCCGCCAGGTGATCACGTTCACCGGGCACGTCGACCCGAACCACCGGTTCGAGCGCGTGTTCCTCCAGGCAGCAGGTCGGCGGCGCCGACCACTGGCACACGCTGACGAGCACGCGCCTCGGCCTGGGCTCGAACTACGCCATCAGCCACCGGTTCCGCGTGGCCGGCGCCCGTGACGTGCGGGTCGCTGTTCCGCGGCGATCGCCGCAACGTGCGAAGCGCTTCGGACCCCGTGACGATCACCATCCAGCAGGCCCAGATCCCGGGCTTCACGATCAACAGCTCGGATCAGATCATCCCGTTCGGGCAGTCCGCGATCATCTCCGGCACGCTCGAGCAGGCCGGCACGAACAAGGCGGACCCGAACACGCCGGTGACGCTGTGCAGTCGCACGTCCGGCGAGACGCAGTTCACCTGCAACACCGCCACGGTCACCGGAAGCGACGGTACGTACAGCTTCCCGCCCGTGGCGCCTGTGAGCAACCAGCTGTACTTCGTCGAGACCACCCTGGCTCCGCACCGCCACACCGCCGTGCTGTTCGAGGGTGTCAGCGACGTGCTCAGCCTGAGCGCCGACGCGACGAACGTGCAGGCGGGTCAGCCGGTGACGTTCAGTGGTACTGCGCAACCCGATAAGTCGGGTGACGTCGTGTACCTCCAGCGCCTCGGCGCCGATGGTGACTGGCACACCGTGGGTGCACAGATCGTCAAGCCCAACTCGACGTATCAGTTCACCCGCGTGTTCGGCACCGCCGGCACGAAGACGTTCCGCGCTCGGATCCCGGGCGACGGGCAGAACGTCGGCGGGGCGTCCAACCCGCCGGTGAGCGTGACCGTCACGGTCCCGCCCGCCTCGACGCTGCCTCAGGGCTCGTAGACGACCGGGTGGCTGCCGGCCGGCCCCCGCGCGATCGCCTTCGCGCGGGGGCCGGGCCACGTCCGCGCGCTCACGCCGCCGCCACTTCCGCGCGCTCACGCCGCCACCGCCCACAGCCGCCAGCTGTCGGGCACGCCCCGCAGCTCCTGCTCGCCGCGGTCCTCGAACCCGATCCCGGACCCGGCCACCAGGTCCTTGACGGTGCTCGACACGAGCACCTCCCCCGGTGCCGCGCTCGCTCCGATCCGCGCGCCGATGTGGACCGCGATCCCGCCGACGTCATCGCCGATCACCTCGACCTCGCCCGTGTGCAGGCCGGTTCGCACGTCGAGACCGAACTCGGCGGAGGCCGTGTCACGGATCAGCCACCGCGCAGCGAATCGCGCGCGCCGGCCCGTCGAACGTGGCGAGGAATCCGTCTCCCATCGTCTTCACCGCGCGCCCGCGGAACCGTGTCAGCTCACGCGCGACCGCGGGCTGCAGCGACTCGAGCAGGTCCCGCCAGCGCCGGTCCCCGAGCTGCGCAGCCCGCTCGGTCGAACCGACGATGTCCGAGAACATCACCGTGGCCAGGATCCGGTCGGGGTCGGCCTGGCGGCGCACGCCGGTGAGGAACTCCTCGATCTCGTCGAGCAGCAGCTCGCTGTCGCGCCCGAATGAGATCGCGGCGTCGCCCGGCAGCTCGACGAGCCGCGCCCCGGGGATGTGCTCGGCCAGATACCGCGAGTGGCGAATGTCGACGAACCGATCCGACGTGCGGTGCAACACGAGCGTTGGGACCGTGATCGACGGGAGCACCGCGCGGACGTCGACCTCCGCGTTCATCCGCATCAGCGCCGCCGCCGTCCCGGGGCTGGCCGCGAGCCGCTCGAGCTTCGCGAACCACTGGCGCAGCCGAGGGTTCTCCGCGGACTGCGGCGCCGCGCCGACGAGGCGCGAGCCGTCGCCCCAGGTGTCCGCCACATCCCGGTTGCGCTCCTCCGGCCGCAGCGCCCAGTCGTAGTCGGGCGCCCACGACATCCGCGGCATCGCCTCGTAGAGCACGAGCGCTCGGGCGCGGTCGGGCCGAGTGGCCGCGAACATGGCGCCCATCGCCCCGCCCTCGAGCTGGGCGTAGATCGCCGCACGCTCCGAGCCGGCGGCGTCCATCACCGCCACCACATCGTCGATCTGCTCCTCGAGCGTCGGCGCGCCGACCACCGGGTCCGACAGGCCCGACCCGCGGCGGTCGAACATGATCAGCCGCGCGAACGACGCGAGCCGCATGAAGTACCGGGCGATCGACGGCTCGTCCCAGTAGTGCTCGACCTGTGAGATCCAGGTGGGCACGTACACGATGTCGAGCGGGCCGTCGCCCACCACCTGATAGGCGATGTGCAGCTCGCCGCTGCGCGCGTACCTCGTTTCGGGGGCCACGCCCGGCAGCCTATCCCCCGAGCGGCCCGGCTCCCGGAGCGCCGCGGATGGCGGACGTACTACTGTCCCGCGCCATGGATTTCGAACTAACCGACGAGCAGCAGCTCGTCCGGGAGACCGCCCGGGCCTTCACCGACAACGAGATCGTCGAGCGAGCGCGAGAGAACGATCGCAATGAGCACTTCGACCTCGAGCTCGTGGGCAAGATCGCCGCGCAGGGCTTCCTCGGCGCGATCGTCCCTCGCGAGTACGGCGGCGCCGGGCTCGACTACCTCACCTACGGGATCATCGTCGAGGAGGTCGGCCGCGGCGACTCGGCGATGCGCACCGTGATCTCAGTTCAGACCTCGCTCGTGTGCTCGGCGATCCTGCGCTGGGGCACCGAGGAGCAGAAGCAGCATTACCTGCCGAAGCTGTGCTCAGGCGAGTGGCTCGGCTGCTTCGGCCTGACCGAGCCCGACACGGGCTCCGACGCCGCCAACCAACGCACGCGCGCGCGCAGAACTGATGCCGGCTGGGTCATCAACGGCGCCAAGATGTGGATCTCGATGGGCAACCACGCCAAGGTGGCGCTGATCTTCGCCCAGACCGATCCCGATTTGGAGCATCGCGGGCTCGCCTGTTTCCTCGTCGACACCGACCAGCCGGGCTACCAACCGCAGACCGATCCACCACAAGCTCGGGCTGCACGGCTCGGACACCGCGGCGATCTCGCTCGACGACGTCGAGGTCTCCGACGACCAGATGCTGGGCGAGATCGGCGACGGCTTCAAGGTCGCGATGAGCGCCCTGGACTCCGGGCGCTACAGCGTCGCGGCCGGGTGCGTCGGGATCTGCCAGGGCTGCGTGGATGCGTCGGTCAAGTACTCCAAGGAGCGGATCCAGTTCGGGCGGCCGATCGCGAGCTTCCAGCTCGTGCAGGCGATGATCGCCGACATGGCCGTGGAGACTGACGCCGGCCGGATGCTCGTGTGGCGCGCCGGGTACCTCAAGGACGCGGGCAAGCCGAACACCACCGAGACCTCGATCGCCAAGCTGTACGCCACCGAGGCGGCGTTCAGGTGCGCGAACACGGCGATCCAGGTGCACGGCGGCTCGGGCTACGTCGACGACTATCCAGTCGAGCGCTACCTGCGCGACGTCCGCGTCACCACCCTGTACGAGGGCACCTCCCAGATCCAGAAGCTGATCATCGGTCGCGCGCTGACCGGGATCAACGCGCTCGTCCCGGCATGAGCGCACCCCGCGTGATCGGCGTCGCCGGCGCCGGCACGATGGGCGCCGGGATCGCCCAGCTGGCCTGCCTCAGTGGGGCCCGGACGCTGCTGCACGATCCGGCGCCGGACGCGCTCGAGCGCGGGCGCGCCCAGATCAAGCGCCACCTCGACCGGGGGGCCGAGCGCGGCCGCTGGTCGCTCGAGGACGCCGAGCGCGCATACGCCGCGCTGGAGCCGGCGCCGCAACTGCAGGACCTGGCCGAGTGCGAGCTGGTGATCGAGGCCGCCCCCGAGCGGCTCGAGCTCAAGCGGGAGCTGTTCGGCACGCTGGCCGGGATCGTCTCGGAGGAGTGCGTGCTGGCCACGAACACGTCCTCGCTGCTCGTCACGGCCGTGGCCGCGCAGATCCCCCATCCCGAGCGAGTGGTGGGCATGCACTTCTTCAACCCCGCGCCTGTGATGCGGCTGCTCGAGGTGGTGGCCGGGACGGAGTCCTCCGAGCGCGCGCTCGCGGTCGCCCGGGCGACGGGCGAGGCAATGGGCAAGCACGTGATCGACGCGATCGACGGGCCCGGGTTCCTCGTCAACCGCTGCAACCGCCCGTTCGGGCTCGAGGCGCTCAAGCTGCTCGCCGAGAGGATCGCTCCGCTCGAGGAGATCGACCGGATCTGCCGGCAGGGCGGTGGGTTCCGGATGGGTCCGTTCGAGATGATGGACCTGGTCGGTGTCGACACCGGGCTCGCGGTGTCGCGGTCCTTCTACGAGCAGAGCTTCGGCGAGCCGCGCTGGCGCCCCTCCCCGATCACGGTCAAGACCGTGGCCGCGGGACGCCACGGGCGCAAGACCGGGCGCGGCTACTACGACTACGGCGGCGACGCCCATCGCCCCCCCGACCCCGATCCCCCCGACCCGGGCCCACTGCCGGGCGGGGACGGCGTGGTCGTGATCGCCGGGGAGGTGCCCTTGGCCGCCCAGCTGGCAGACGCGGCGCAGGACGCCGGATGGGACGTCCATTCCCCGGCCGAGGCGGCCGAGGCCGACCCGCCGTTCCTGATCCTCGACCTGCTCGGCGGGGCCGAGGCAGAGGCCCCGCTGCAGGGTGGCCCGCAGGCGATCTGGTGCGGGCCGGGGTCGCTCAACGCGCTCGACGCCCCGGGCGGAGCGGTCGGGTTCCATGCGCTGCCGCCGCTGAGCGAGACCGGGATCGTCGAGCTGACCCGCGGCCCGGACACGACGCAGTCCGCCGCCGACGCGGCCGAGCGGTTCTTCGCCACGCTCGGCACGCACACCCTGTGGGTCGGCGACGCTCCGGGCCTCGTGCTCGGCCGGATCGTGTGCCAGGTGGTCAACGAGTGCGCGTTCGCGCTCAGCGAGGGGGTCGGCTCGGCCGAGGACATCGATGCCGGCATGAAGCACGGGCTCAACTACCCGCGCGGGCCGCTCGCGTGGGCCGACGAGATCGGGCTCGACCACGTGCTCGCGGTGCTCGACGGCCTCGCCGACGAGCACCGGGACGACCGCTACCGGGCAGCGCCGATCCTCCGTCGGCTCGTGTTCTCTGGACGGCTGGGCCGGCAGACGGGCGAGGGGTTCTTCGCCTACGAGCCGGCCGACGACTGAGTGATTCGGGCGAAGGCTGGCCGTCGCCTGGACGCGCCTGGACGATCGTCTGATCTTCGCAGCGTGATCCTGTCGGACACCGGGGTGTCGTCCCGATGGAGAGGACATGGTCACTCCCCGCAGCTTCCGCGCGGCTTGTCTCGGCACCCTGCTGGCCGCGGCCACGCTCGGGGCGGTCCCGGCCACCGCGCACGCCCCGCGGCACCACGACCGGGTCACGGCCCACGCGGCGCGGGGACGAGATCGGGCGCACCAGTCCCGGGCGTGCGCGAATGCCAACGCCCCGGTGGCGAGCACCGGCTGGCCCCTCCTGCGCGCAGCGGTCGTGTGCCTGATCAACCAGCAGCGCACCGAGCGCGGGCTCCGGGGCCTACGTGAGTCGGCGGCGCTCGACCGATCCTCCCAGGGCTGGACGAACGAGCTCGTCGCCACCCAGAGCTTCACCCACGGCACCGCGTTCTGGACCCGGATCAGCGCTGCCGGCTTCTCCTGGTCCTCGGTCGGCGAGAACATCGCCACCGGCTTCGCCACCCCCGCCAGGGTCGTAGGCGGCTGGATGCACAGCACCGGCCACTGCCAGAACATCCTCAGTCCGACCTACAAGTACGTCGGGACCGGCGTCAACCGCCGGGCGATCAAGCGCTACGGGACCGGCAACGGCACCTGGACCCAGGACTTCGCGCTGCCCCTCGCCGCGCAGGCGCCGTCGACGAACTTCGGCCCGGCGCGCGGCTGCCCATACGCCTGAGCCGCCTGGGCCAGCCGTCGTCGACGGGCCCGGCAACGCTGGCGCGGCGCCCTACGGCGCTGTGGCCGCGACGTCCTCCTCGGACTCAACCGGGAAAGGGGTGTCGCGGAGATACCACTCGGCGTCGAGCGCGGCCTGGCAGCCCGAGCCCGCGGCGGTGACTGCCTGGCGGTATGTATGGTCAACGAGGTCGCCCGCCGCGAACACGCCCGGCACCTGGGTGAGGGTCGAGCGGCCCTGGGTGATCACGTAGCCGTTCTCGTCCGTCGGGACCTGGCCCTGCACGAGCTGGGACTGCGGCTCATGCCCGATCGCGATGAACGCGCCGCAGATCGGGAGCTCGCGAGTCGAGTCGTCCGCCGTGTTGCGCAGGTGGGCGACGGCCAGTGAGCCGTCCTCGCCGGCCGCGAACTCATCGACGACGTACGGCGTCATCCACTCGACGTTCTCGATCGCCCGGGCACGCTCGAGCATGATCTTCGAGGCCCGGAAGTCGTCGCGCCGGTTGACGATCACGACCGAGGAGGCGAACTTCGAGAGGAACATCGCCTCCTCCATCGCCGAGTCCCCGCCGCCGACGATGATCGTCGGCATCTGCCGGTAGAACGCCGCATCGCAGGTCGCGCAGTAGCTGACCCCACGGCCGCCGAGCGCGTCCTCGCCCGGCACGCCGAGCTTGCGGTGCTGGGCGCCCATGGCCAGGATCACGGTCCGCGCGACGTGCAGGTCGGGGCCGACCCACACCTTGTGCAGCCCGCCGTCGTCTGACAGCTCGACGCTCGTGACGTCGTCGGTCTCGAGCCGGGCGCCGAAGCGCTCCGCCTGGTCACGGAACTTCTGCATCAGCTCCGGTCCCATGATCCCCGGCGGGAAGCCCGGATAGTTCTCGACGTCGGTCGTCTGCTGGAGCAGCCCGCCCCAGGCGAAGCCCTCGATCACAAGCGGCTCGAGGTTCGCCCGCGCCGTGTACAGAGCCGCCGTGTAACCGGCCGGACCGCTGCCGACGATGATGACGTTCTCTACTCGCTGATCGTTCACTTCATTAAGTATAGCTAGGGGCCTCGGAAGTGCGCCACCTCGAGACGGTCCGGCGCAGCTGAAGGTAGGCGACCGCGCCGGGCAGCGTGGGCAGCCAGAACGCGAGCCCGCGATAGGCGAGGACCGACACGATCGACACCTCGACCGGCACGCCGAACGCCGAGAAGGCCCCGATCATCCCCCCGTCGACGCCGCCGATCCCGCCTGGGAGCGGCAGCGTGTTGCCGAGCATGCCGACGAAGTACGCCATCACGATCACCGCCTGGGGCGGGGCTTGGCCGAACGCGTGGAAGCACGCCCACAGCACGGCGATGTCGAAGCCCCACCAGGCGATCGCCCCCAGCACATGGGGATCGCGCGAGCGGACGAGGTCAAGCGCCGTGCGCACGCCGGTGGCCGCCGTGGCGGGGATCGTCGCCACCCGAGCCGCCAGCCGGCTGAGCCGGCCACCGCGCTCGGCTCGCTGCGCCCACCGCCCGACGAATCGGTCGAAGTCGCCTGGCAGCAGCGACACGGCGAGGAAGAGCGCGATCACGACGGCGCCGAAGATCGCCGGGACCATCGTGATCGCGAACGGGGCGGGCCCCGGGAACACGCCCAGGTACAGGCCGAGCCCGTCGATCACGAGGGCGATCATGTACACGCCGTAGAGCAATGCCATGAACGCCACCATCCGGCAGGCGACGATCCGGGCGCCCATCCCCGAGCGGCGCAGCGCCCAGGCGGTGAGCGCGATCCCGCCGGCCCCGGCGGAGGCGAACAGCCGCGTGGCGGCAAGACCGGCCATCGTGATCTCGTAGCTCTCGCGCCAGTCGATCCGCGAGCGGCCGCGGATGAACACGGCCCGGAACAGCGCCACGTAGCCGAGGAACGACAGGCCCTCGAGCACGACCCCCAGCGCCAGCCACCACTCGTTCCCGGCCTCGATCCGGTTCCACGTGTCCTTCAGGCCGAGCAGTTTCGGGAGCACGAAGTACAGGAACGCGACGACCGTGACCACGAACGCGATCGACGCCAGCATGCTGCGCCGCGTGAAGCGGACGCGGGGCATCTCCTCCTGGTGGTCGACGCCCGGCACTGGCGGGACCGCCGGGCTCGGATTCTTGTCCGCCGGACCCTCGGAGCGGAGGCGGACGAGGCGGGGCATCAGTGGTTCCCCGCGGCCGGCGGCTCGAGCGACTGGAGAAGCCGGGAGATCACGCGAACGGAGGGCTCGCACCGTCGGCGCAGCGGCCCAGATGCTCTCGGTGAGGGCCGCGCCGGCCACCAGGTCGACGGCGTAGTGCTCACCCAGGTACACGAGCGCGAGGCCCAGCAGCAGCGCGTAGGTCCAGCCGACGGCGCCGGCGACAGGGTCCACCTCTGAGAGCAGGCGAGCCCCCATCAGCGAGGTGGCGAAGTGAAGCGACGGCATGGCAGCCAGCGGATTTCCTCCAAGGACATCGTAGAGGCCGCCCCAGCGGGCTCCCCAGAACTCCTCGCCGTACTCGATCATCATCCGGCGCACCACCGGACCGTCGCCCGGATCGAGCCGGCCGTGCCGCGCCGCCCACCACGGCGGGGCAGTCGGGATCGCCCAGTAGAAGATCGCGCCGACGTCGAACACGGCGTACATCCGCGCGGCGGCGCTCGGGAACCGCTCGGGCCGGCGCAGCAGCACGTACCCGACGCTGCCGTGCGGGACCATGAACCACAGCCAGTGGCACCACACGAGCACGCGCTCGAAGCGGTTGATCCTTCCGGGCACCGACAGCGCCCGCTGGAGGCGGAGCGTCGGCGGGACGCCGAGCCCGAGGACTCTGTCGACGGCCATCGGGTAGTCGACGCGGACCCGCGCGCGCAGCCGCTCCGGGTCGTCGTTGGGCATCTCGTACGCCGACATGTAGGCCCACATGTTGAGGGCGCAGATCGCCATGTCGCGCGCGCGGCTGCGCGGCATGGCCACGCACAGGGCGACCGGGGCAGGCCCGAGATCGCCGATCACGGCGGCCGGTCGGAGCTTCATCCGCCGGCGCATCCGAGGGCGCAGCGACGCCGGCCGCGACGAGGGCCCACGCAGTCAACTCGGATGCCCCTCTCGCGCGCAACGGGCGGCCAGTATACGTGTCGGCCGGGGCAGCCTCTGATCGCCGCCGGCGGGCGACCCGCTCGCGACGAGCCGGCGCCCCGGACGGATAGAATGCCGCAGCCTTGCGACCCGACACGATCGACGACCCGCGGCCCGCTGCGGCCCTCCCGCCGGCGCCGGCAGTCTGCCATCGCGCTCGCGTTCGCGCTGGCGGCTCGCTGCTCCTCGCGCCCGAGCGCGCTCGCCAACTTCCTGACCCCGAAATCCGGGGGCTCGCCGAACGCCAACGCGATCGCCAGCCTCTACAAGCTCGTCCTGTACATCGCCGCGGTCGTGTTCGTGGTCGTCGAGGGGGCGCTGCTCTACTCGGTCTACAAGTTCCGGGCCAAGAAGGGCGCCGTCGCGGCCCAGATCCACGGCAACACGCGGCTGGAGATCGGCTGGACGGTCGCCGCGGCGCTGATCCTGGTGGTCCTCACCGTGGTCACGTTCGTCAAGCTCCGAGCATCATCAACCCGCCGAACTCGGACGCCAACGGGCTCGTGCTGTCCGCCTCGCTCACCCAGCCGACGCCGCCGAACGGCAAGAAGCTCACGGTCTGCATCAGCGGCCGGCAGTACATCTGGCGCTACACCTACGGCAGCGGCCTGCAAGACAACGCCTTCAACTCGAAGCTGCCCTACTCCTACCAGGAGATGGTCGTCCCCGAGCCAGCACGACGGTGGTCCTGGCGATCCAGTCGACCGACGTGATCCACTCGTGGTGGGTGCCGTCGCTCGGCGGCAAGGTCGACGCGGTCCCCGGCTACACGACCTACACCTGGTTCAAGGCGCTGCACACCGGGACCTCTTCCACGGCCAGTGCGCGCAGCTGTGCGGCCGCGGCCACGCCGCGATGACCGCGCTCGTCCACGTCGTCACGCCGGCTCAGTACACGGCCTGGGCGGCCCAGCAGCAGAAGTTGATCTCCCAGCAGAACGCGCAGGTCAACCAGCTGCGCCAGATCCTCACCCAGAACGGAAATCTCTGATGTCGACCACCGTCCCCGCCCTTCGCCGGATCCCCCAGGTCCTCGCGCACGACGTGCACAAGCCGCGCGAGACGAAGAAGTGGCTCGACTGGGTCACCACGACCGACCACAAGAGGATCGGGATCATGTACCTGGTCCTGACGATGGCGTTCTTCATGCTCGGCGGCGTGGAGGCGCTGCTGATGCGGGCCCAGCTGAGCGTGCCGAACAACACGCTGCTGAGCGCCGAGCACTACAACCAGCTGCTCACGATGCACGGGACGACGATGGTGTTCCTGTTCGTGGTGCCGGTCATGGCCGGGTTCGGCAACTACTTCGTACCGCTGATGATCGGCGCCCGGGACATGGCGTTCCCGCGACTGAACGCGCTCTCGTTCTGGCTGCTGGCTGTTCGGCGGGATCGTCTTCTACTGCGTCGCTCTTCTACCATCCGCCGGAGGCCGGCTGGTGGAGCTACCCGCCGCTCTCGAGCAAGGTCTATTCTCGCCCAGCGGCGGCCAGGACGCCTGGATCTTCCTGATCCACCTCACCGGCATCTCCTCGCTCGCTGGGCGCGATCAACTTCTACGCGACGATCGTCAACATGCGCGCTCCGGGCATGACCTGGGGCCGGCTGCCGCTGTTCATCTGGGCGATCCTCGTATACGCGGTGCTGCTGATCATCGCGCTCCCGGTCGTCGGCGCCGCGGTCACGATGCTGCTCACCGACCGCCACTTCGGCACTCACTTCTTCGACCCGACCGCCCACGGATCGCCGGTGCTCTGGCAGCACCTGTTCTGGTTCTTCGGGCACCCCGAGGTCTACATCATGATCCTGCCGGGCTTCGGGATCATCTCCGAGGTCATCCCGGTGTTCAGCCGTAAGCCGATCTTCGGCTACAAGGCGATCGCCGCCTCGACCGCGCTGATCGCGTTCCTGGCCACGCTCGTGTGGGCCCACCACATGTTCGCCTCGCCGGTGCCGATCGTCGTGCTCGGCTTCTTCATGCTGAGCTCGTTCCTGATCGGGATCCCGACCGGGGTCAAGATCTTCAACTGGATCGCCACGCTGTGGCGAGGGTCGATCGTGATGACCGCGTCGCTGTACTTCGCGATCGGGTTCATCGCGATCTTCATCGTCGGCGGGATCACCGGGATCTTCCTGGCCGTGTTCCCGGTCGACTGGCAGCTCACAGACACGTACTTCGTCGTCGCCCACTTCCACTACGTGCTGATGGGCGGCGCCGTGTTCTCGATCTTCTCGGGCTTCTACTACTGGTTCCCGAAGATCACCGGGCGGATGCTCAACGAGCGCCTGGGCAAGATCTCCTTCTGGGTCATGTTCATCGGCTTCAACCTGACCTTCTTCGTCCAGCACGCGCTCGGCCTGTCCGGGATGCCGCGTCGGATCTACACCTACCAGCCCGGCCTCGGCTGGTCGACCTACAACCTGATCTCGACGATCGGATCGTTCATCCTCGGCTTCGGGATTCTTCTGACCGTCGGCAACATGGCCCGCAGCCTCAAGGTGGGCAAGATCGCCGGGCCGGACCCGTGGAAGGGCAACACGCTCGAGTGGTTCGTCCCCTCCCCGCCCCCGGTCAACAACTTCGACACGATCCCGCGCGTGCGCTCCGTCGAGCCGATGCGCGACATCCGCCGGCAGATCGAGCGCGAGACCGGCGTCGTCCAGAAGACCGGCGGCAGCGAGCAGTTCGCCCGGGTTCACTGAGGGCCATGGCCTCGATCAGCGCCACCGCCGAACGGACCGCCGCCGCGGGGGCGCGCCAGGTTCTGGCCGATTACCTGGAGCTGACCAAGCCCAAGGTCCAGTCGCTGCTGCTCCTGAGCACGGTGACGACGATGGAGGTGGCCGGCAGCCCGAGCGTCGGCAGGATCGCACTCACCTGCCTCGGCGGCTACCTGTCGGCGGGCGGCGCCGGCGCGGTCAACCACTACTGGGACCGCGACATCGACGCCCGGATGACGCGCACCGCGACCCGCCCGATCCCGGCCGGCCGCGTCCGGCCCGGAGCCGCGCTGATCTACGGGTTCGCGCTGTCGGCGGCGTCGTTCATCCTGCTGTCTCTCACCGTCAACGTGCTGGCCGCGTCGCTCGCGCTCGGCGGGTTCGTCGGCTACGTGGGCGTCTACACGATCCTGCTCAAGCGCCGGACTCCGCAGAACATCGTGATCGGCGGCGCCGCCGGGGCGATGCCCCCGCTGGTCGGATGGGCGGCGACCCGCGGCTCTCTGTCGTGGACCGCGATCTACCTGTTCGCGATCGTCTTCTACTGGACCCCACCCCACTTCTGGGCGCTCAGCCTGCTGATGAAGGACGAATACGCGAAGGTCGGCGTCCCGATGATGCCGGTCGTACGCGGCGAGCACGAGACGCGCCGCCAGATCGTCCTCTACACCCTGCTGCTGTACGCCGTCTCGCAGCTGCCGTTCTGCGCCGGGACATTCGGCGGCATCTACCTCGTCGCGTCGATGGTGCTCGGCCTCGCATTCATCGGCGGCGCCGTGCGGCTGTACCGGCGGGCCGACCGCCGGGCGGCGCTCCGGCTGTATCTGTTCTCGCTGCTGTACCTGGCGCTGCTGTTCGCCGCAATGGTCGCCGACGTCAAGCTCTAAGATCCCGCCCCGAGGACGACATGGACCGCAAGCTCGCCCGTAAGAACATCCGCGCCGGACTGATCGCCGGCGCCCTGTGCCTGGTCATGTTCGGGATCACGTTCGTGGCCGCGGCGATCTACGTCCACGCATGAGCGTCAGCGACCTCGAGCTCGACGACGACGCGCCGTCGCCCGGCGAGGAGATTCACCTCCCCGGCCCGTCGGCGATCCCGTTCGTCAGCGCGATCGGGATCACGCTGATCGTGATCGGCACCACGATCAACTGGATGTTCTGCATCGCCGGCGGCATCATCTTCGTCATCACGACGATCCGCTGGGTCCAGGACACGCGCCGCGACATGGACCAGCTCCCCGAGGACCATCACTCCTGATCCAGGGCCGGCCCTCGGCTGCGGGGCACTAGTGGTCGGCAGGGGCCACTAGCCCGAGGCGGTTCGCGCTTCCTCCGGCATCTCCGACGTCGCGCCATCCTGCATCCAACAGCGGACGATGTCGCGCATCGACAGGATCCCGGTCAGCTCGCCGCCGTGGACGACGACGAGGTGCCGGAAGCCGCCGCGCACCATCGCCATCGCCGCCCGCTCCAGCGACCACTCGGGCTCCGCGAATGTCAGCTTGGACGTCAGGTGATCGCCGACCCGCTCGGAGTCGACGTCGCCCCCACGGCCTACCGCCAGCAGCACGTCGCGCTCGGTGATGAGCCCGGGTCCCTGGGCGTCCGGATCGACCACGACCGCCGCCCCGACATGGCGCTTGGCCATCGCTGCGGCGGCATCGCGAAGCGTGTGGCCCGGGCCGATCGTCAGCACCACTTCGGTCATTCCGTCTCGCACGCGCAATCTGGGACCTCCCCGGATAGCTTGCAACAATTGCCGCAATCATATAGTCATACGGGATCGCCGGGGGTCTCCCCGGCCCCATCGCCGGCCCACCGCCGGTGCGCTGCGCGCTGCACCCCCGGCGCCGTTCGTCGCTCAGAACCCATAGGATTCTGAGCCGAGAGATGGTCGAGTTTCTGGGAGCTCATCGTGCGTAACCGGCCGATCGTGCAGATGGTCGCGATCGGCGTGGTCGCGACCGCGATCGGCATTCCGATCGCGCTCGCGATTCCGTGGTTCCCGACGTCCGCCTCCAAGCAGGCGGGCAACGTCAAGACCCTCTACGACGTGCTGCTGATCGCCTCGGTCCCGATCTTCGTGCTCGTCGAGACCGTCGTGCTGTTCTCGGTCTGGAAGTTCCGGATGAAGCCGGGCCAGGAGAACGAGGACGGCCCGCCGATCCACGGCAACACCCGCCTGGAGGTCATCTGGACGGCCCTGCCGGCGCTGCTGATCATCGGCCTGTGCACGTTCGCCTACACGAAGCTGCGCGCCAACGAGGCCTCCAAGCCGAACGAGATGACGGTCAACGTCACCGAGCGCCAGTTCGCGTTCGAGTTCTCGTATGCGCGCGGAAGCCAGACGATCTACTCGTCAGAGCTGTACATGCCCGAGGGCCGCCCTGTCGTGTTCAGGATCACCTCGCTCGACGTGATCCACAGCTTCTTCGTGCCGGACTTCTCCGAGAAGATCGATGCCGTGCCGGGGATCAACACCACGCTGCGGGTGACGGCGACCCGCGCAGGGACCTACCCGGTCGAGTGCACCGAGCTGTGCGGTGCCGGCCATTCGCTGATGCGCTCCGCGGTCCACGTCGTCTCCCCGACCGCGTTCCAGTCCTGGCTGCAGGCCCAGAAGGCGGGCGGGCCGCAGCCGGTGGGCGTCCCGCCGCCGAACGCGAACACATCGGGTACCGCGTGACGCGCGTCCGAGAAATGACCGCCGGGCGCGCTCCGGCGTGGACGCGGGTCCGTCACAATGGATCCTCCGGTGAGCTCAGAGCGACCACTGAAGGAGAGCCGCTGATGCCCATCCCGGCCAAGTTCCGACGCCCAGGGTGGTACCGCGCGGCTCTGTACGACGTCCTCGGCTTCGCGTTCGCGTTCGGCCTCACCGTGCTGATCCGGTGGCTGATGCATCAGCACCCGATCATCGACGGGCGGGCGATCACGATCGTCGCCCTGATCGCGGTGCCGCTGTTCTTCCTCGCCGGCCTCGGCACCGCCGATTACTGGTTCTACTGGGCGGCGGGCAAGCCGACCCGCGCCGAGGATCACTCCGCCCACGGCGCCAAGACCTGGCGCGACTACTTCCGGGTCAACACCGACCACAAGGTGATCGGGATCCAGTACACGGTCACCTCGTTCTTCTTCCTGCTCGTGGGCGGCCTGCTGGCGATGCTGATCCGCGCCCAGCTGGCCAAGCCGGGCATGCAGTTCCTCACGCCCGAGCAGTACAACGGCGTCTTCTCCGTCCACGCGACGCTGCTCATCTTCCTGTTCGTGATCCCGGTGTTCGCCGGCCTCGCGAACTTCGTGCTGCCGCTGATGATCGGCGCGCCCGACATGGCGTTCCCGCGCCTGAACGCGCTGTCGTTCTGGTTCCTGCCGCTGGCCGGGCTGATGATGCTGTTCAGCTTCCTCGCTCCGGGCGGGTCGTTCGCCTCGGGCTGGACCGCGTACGCGCCGCTGTCGACGACGATGCCGCTCGGGCAGCTGTTCTTCTCGGTCGCCGTCCAGCTGGCCGGCGTCTCCTCGATCGCCACCGCGCTGAACTTCCTGGTGACGATCATCACGATGCGAGCCCCGGGGATGAGCTTCTTCCGGATGCCGCTGCTCGTGTGGGCGAACTTCTCGACGTCGCTGCTCGTCGTGATCGCCACGCCGTTCATCGCCGCCTCGCAGTTCTTCGTGCTGCTCGACCGGGCGCTCGGCTTCCACTTCTTCGACGCGTTCGTCGGGGCCGGCCGCAACGGCAACGTGATCATGTACCAGCACGTCTTCTGGTTCTACTCGCACCCGGCCGTCTACATCATGATGCTGCCGGGCTTCGGGATCATCTCCGAGATCCTCGCCGTCAAGGCGCGCAAACCGATCTTCGGCTACCGGATGATGGCGTTCTCGCTGCTGGCGATCGTCGTGCTCGGGTTCACGGTGTGGGCGCACCACATGTTCGTGTCCGGCATGCAGGCCTGGATCCGGATCCCGATGATGATCACGACCGCGATCATCGCGATCCCGACCGGCATCAAGATCTTCTCGTGGCTGGCGACGCTGTGGCGCGGGGTGCTCCACCTCGACACCCCGATGCTGTTCGCGCTCGGCTTCCTGACGATGTTCACGCTCGGCGGGATCAGCGGCGTGATGCTGGCGATGATCCCGTTCGACATCCACGTCTCGCAGACCTACTTCATCGTCGCCCACATCCACTACGTGCTGTTCGGCGGCTCCCTGTTCACGATCTTCGCGGGCGTCTACTACTGGTTCCCGAAGATGACCGGGCGAATGTTCGACGACCGCCTCGGCAGGCTCCACTTCTGGGTGACGTTCATCTTCTTCAACCTGACGTTCGGCCCGATGCACCTGATCGGCCTGCAGGGCATGCCCCGCCGCGTCGCCGAGTACGCCTCGAAGTTCGCGGCCTGGAACCTGTTCATCTCGATCTCGGCCTTCATCCTCGGCATGAGCACGCTGATCTTCCTCTACAACATGGTCGCGAGCTGGCGGGGCGGCCCGCGGGCAGCGGCCAACCCGTGGCGCGGCCTGACGCTCGAGTGGCAGGTCTCCTCACCGCCGCCGATCTTCAACTTCGACGCGGTCCCGACCGTCGTCGGCGGTCCCTACGAGTACGGCGTCCCGGGCGCGGTGCATGGCATCTTCAAGCCGCCCACCGAAGCCAAGCCCGTGGCGGCCGGCCACGCGGTCACACCGCCGAGCCAGGAGAGCCACACGTGAGCGCGATCAGGGGTGCCGATGCGGCGAAGACGATCCTCGTCGTCGCCAATGAGACGCTGAGCGGGCGCCAGCTGCTCGACGCAGTGCGCGAGCGCGCCGACCCGGACGTCCGCTTCGTCCTGTGCGTTCCCCAGAACCGCCCGCACTCGGGCCTCGTGATCTACGACGACGCCGTGTTCGACGCCGCCCAGGTGCGCGTCGACCTCGCGCTCGAGGTGATCCGCGGCGAGGACATCCGGGCGATCGGCGAGGTCGGCGACCCCGACCCGTTCGCGGCGGCGCTCGACGCCGTGCGCGAGTACTCGCCCGCAGGAGATCATCATCTCGACCTATCCGGAGACGCGGTCGGGCTGGCTGCGCCGCGACCTGATCGAACGGCTGCGCGACGCGACCGGGCTCCCCGTCACTCACATCGTCAACGACATCGACTCCGAGGGGCTCCCGTTCCACGTGACGCTGGCGGTGGCGAACCGCACGGCGTCCGGCGATGAGCTGCTCGAGGCGCTGATCGCCAAGGCCGAGACCTACACCGATGCCGAGCACCGGCAGCTGTACATCGTCGTCGTCCCGGCCGAGGGCGGCGCCGGCAACTCGGTCCAGCGCGCGCGGACGCGGCTCAAGCTGGTGGTCGATCGCCTCCACGTCCGCGGCCTGTTCGCCGCCGGGATGGTCGGGGATCCCGACCCGTACACGGCGATCGCCAACGCTCTGCAGTACTTCCGGGTCGACGACATCGTGATCTCGACCCTCTCCGAGACGAAGTCCGGCTGGCTGCGCTCCGACCTGATCGAGCGCGTACGGAGGGCGACGGGCAAGCCCGTCGAGCACGTGGTCCACAGCGACGTGGCGTCATCCGCCGCCTAGATCGGGTCAGGAGGAATCTTGGAAGCCGCTGCGATCCCCGCACCGCACGAGCACCACGGCCCGCCACCTGCCAACCGCTCCTCGCGCGTGGAGCCCGCGACCCTCGGGATGCTGCTGTTCATCATCTCCGAGGTGATGATCTTCGGGGCCTTCTTCACGGCCTACTTCTTCATCCGGATCGTGAGCAAGGACCCGTGGCCCGCCCATGGGACGACGCTGCCCGCCGACGTGGCCGGCATCAACACGGCGATTCTGCTGTCCTCGTCGCTGACGATCCACTGGGCGCTCACGTCAATCAAGAACGGCAACCGGTTCGGCCTCAAGGCCGGGATGCTGTCGACATTCCTGCTCGGCCTGACCTTCCTGACGGTCCAGATCAACGAGTACATCCACATCGGCTTCGCGCCCCACGACTCGGCTCAGGCGACGGTCTTCTACTCCCTGACCGGCCTCCACGGTGCCCACGTGTTCATCGGCCTGTGTCTGCTCCTGATGGTGACGATCCGCGCGTTCCGCGGCCACTACTCCCCGGAGAGCCACCACGGCATGGAGGTGCCGGGGATCTACTGGCACTTCGTCGACATCATGTGGGTCATCGTCTACACGACCGTCTACATCCTGTAAGGCGCCGGCGTGCAAAACCCCCTGCGATCTGAGGCTGCCGCCTTCCGGGCGCTCATCTACGTGGCCGGGACGTTCGCGGTGATCATCGCGATCGTGCTCATCGTCCGAGCGGTTTCGTAGGCGTTTTTTGGGCGTTTCGGACCCGGCGTCGGGCGCCGCCGCGCCGTCACCCCTCCGCGTGCGGCGGTCTGAGCCGTGGCACCATGGGTGGCCGTGGGTCCTCAGCCACCGTTGGCCCAGCGGGCGGGATCTTCCTGCCGCTGCTCGTGCTGCTGTACTGGTGGCCCTATCACGCCCGCGTGACGACGCTCGCCCACCAGGGCCGCCCCGTCGCCGGGTGGCGCCGCGGCTGCTATGCGGCCGGCCTGCTCGTGATCGCCACCGCGCTCAGCCCGCCGGTCGACACCCTCTCCGACCAGCTGCTCGCCGCCCACATGGCCGAGCACCTGCTGATCGGCGACATCGGCGCCCTGCTGCTCGTGCTCGGCTTCACCGGCCCGGTGCTGGCGCCCCTGCTGCGCAACCGCGTGATCGGCCGCTTGCGCGTGCTCACCCACCCGGTCGTGGCGATCGTCGTATGGGGCGTCAACTTCTACCTGTGGCACCTGCCGGTCCTCTACCAGGCCGCCCTGCGCCACGACCTGCTCCACGCGCTCGAGCACGCGACCTTCCTCGCGTTCGGGATCGCGATGTGGATGGCGCTGCTCGGCCCCCTGCCCAAGCCCGCCTGGTTCTCGAACGCCTGGCGGCTCGGCTACATCGTCGCGGTGCGCCTGATCGGCACCGTCCTGGCCAACGCGATGATCTTCGCCGGCACGGTCTTCTACCCCTACTACGCCCGCGGCGACGCCCACTGGCACATCAGCGGCCTCGCGGACCAGACGACCGCGGCAGGCGTGATGATGGTCGAGGAGAGCCTGTTGACGATCGGCCTGTTCTGCTGGCTGTTCCTCAAGGTCGCCCGCGAGGGCGAGACCCGCCAGGAGCTGCTCGACTACGCCTCCTCCCACGGCCTCGAGCTCGACGAGGCGCGCGCCGCCCGGGCCGTCGCCGCCGGACGGGCCGACGACCTGTGGGAGCGGCTGCGAGCCCGGGCGGGAGATCCAGAGGCGGGGTCGCGCGCGGGGGCGGGCGCTACTTGACGGTGATCGTGCCCTTCATGCCCGCCGCCTCGTGGCCGGGCACCGAGCAGTAGAACGTGTAGCTACCGGGCTTGAGGTCGACGGTGATCGTGGAGGTGCCGCCGTTGGAGACGATCTTGCCGATCTGGCTGACCCCGCCGCCCGAGACCGCGATGTCGTGCGGCACCGAGGACGCGTTGCGCATGTTGATCGTCAGCTTGCCGGTGGTGGCGGAGGCGCTCGAGGCAAGGAACTTCAGCTGGCCGGTCGGGTCCGCGTCGATCTGCAGCGCGCCGTTCTTCTCGCTCACCGGCTTCTGCTTGGCCGACGCCACCGCGGTGGCGAGCGCGCCCGAGTCCTGGCCCGGGACCGCCGCCACATGGGCCACATAGGCGGCCACGTTCTGGGCGTTCTGGGTGCTCAGGCAGAACGGCGAGTGGGGCGAGCAGTTGGCCGGCATCACGCCCCCGGAGTTCGGATATTTGATCCAGTAGGACACGAGCCCCTCGATCGACGTGCTCTTCACCCCGTCGGCCCGATCCTGCCGGAACGCATCGTCGAGGTTCGGTCCCACCTGGCCCGCGCTCCCGGCGTGGCTGAGCGTGTGACACGAGGCGCAACTCGCCACGAACAGCTTCTTGCCACTGACCAGATTGGCCGTCGGATGCTTGAGCTGACAGCCCCCGAGGGCAACCAGCATCAGCGCTCCCGAGCCAAGCGCCGCGAACCGGCGGGGAATCCGTGCGAGCTCTCTCACCATGTCGGCGTGCGGGACTCTATCCGAGCCAAAGGCGACACGGCTCCACCCTCGGCGGGCTCGTCGTGGCTGCTGACCGGGCTCGCACGGGCATCGGAATCACCGGCCCCGCTCCGCTATCCCGCGGTCCCCCTGACAGCTGCCTGCCGGGCGCGTTGGTAGAGTCAGTCCCGATGAGGACCCGCCAGAAGTACCGTATGCGGACGCCCTCGACGGGCAGGGAAGTGATCATCGAAGCCGATCCCGATCGCACGTACCTCGACCGGGAGAGCGGCGAGGAGCTGCAGCCCGTGGCCCAGCTGCTCCCGCTGGCCCCGACGCCCTCGGAGCTGCCCTGGTCCGTCGAGAACCTCCGCTTTTGCAACTGGTGCGATCAGCTCGCCCAGAAGGACCTGAACGACTGCCCGACCTGCGGTCGGCGCATGGAACCCCTCGGTTCCTAGTGTGGACCCGTCCGCATTAGCGCTCTCTGTCGTCATGCGTCGTCCGGTCACTGTCATCGCCGCGCTGTGCTGTGGGCTCGCCCTGTCGGTCGGCGTGTCCGCGTGCGGCGGCGGCTCCTCCTCGAGCTCGGCCAACGCGGGCTCACCCCCTCCCCTCACCGTTCCCGGCAGCGGCACGGTGAACGGCTCTCTCAGCGCCTCTGCGTCCACGTCGGGGAGCACCTCCACCCAGTCGACGACCACATCGACGTCGGCCTCGGCCCCGTCTTCGTCGTCCTCCTCGTCCGCGTCGAGCAGCTCCTCCTCCGCCCCGGCCCCCGTCGCCTCGACCCCGGCCCCGAGCTCGCCCGCCTCGAACAGCGGTGGCGGCCCGACCTCCGGCGGCACCAGCGCCACCGGCGGCACGACCGGCGGCGGCACCACCGGAGGCGGCACCAGCTCCTCGGGCGGCGGCTCGAGCAGCGGCGGGGCCGGTCTCGGCTCAGCGTTCTGCCAGCAGAATCCCGGCGCCTGCTGAGTCCTCTTCCGCGGCCGGCGCCGTGCGGCGGCACCCCGGGTGACCCCGCCCGCAGAGGCGTGCTCGAAAACCGGGTCTATAGGCCGGGTTTTTGAGCACGGCTCGCCTGGGACCGCGCTTGGCGGCCGCCGCCCGCGTCGCGACTCAGCCTGGGACCGCGCCGGGCGGTCGCGGCCCGGCGTCGGGACTCAGCCTGGGACCGCGCGAGGCGGCCGCGGCCCCCGGCGACGCCACCCCAGGTGTCGCCGTGCCGAGCCGCGCCTGCGGCCGAGACAGCGGCCGCGACGACGCCGAGCTACCCCCGCCGATCCGGTGCGTGCACCGCGCCCTTCGGCGGCACGGGCGTGGTGATCTCGGTGGCGGTGTACTCGACGCGGGTGCCGGGGTAGTCGCAGCCGTAGGAGGCGCTCTGGCCGACGGTCATCTGTGCCTGGTTGGTGCCCGGGGGCTTGGTGCAGTTCGCCCGGCGGCTCTGGCGGTAGGCGAACTTCTTGGTCGGCTGCATGATCGAGAGGACCGGCGCCCAGGTGGGCGTGGTGAGGCCGACCGTGTCGCCGCGTTGGACCGGGAGGCTGGTGGTCAGGGGGAACTGGACGACCTGGCCGAGGAACGGCTGGACGTGGAACAGGGGGCTCTCCGCGACGACGCTCCAGATGCGCTTCTTCTTCGGCCCGGTGGGCTTCAGGACGGTGATCGCGACCTGGGTCGTGCCGCCGTAGCTGGTGTCCAGGTTGTGGATGTAGGAGCGGCGGGTGCCGGCGTCGGAGGACAGGTTCGAGAGACCGACCGTGAACGCGACGATCTGCCCGGCTGTGGAGACGGTCGTCGGGTAGGCGACGCTGTCGCGGATCGTCTCCAGGGCCGTGGAGCGGGTCAGGATGATCGTGCACTGAGCCGGCGGCAGGCTCGAGGGACACGAGGGCGCGATGACCGGCGACTTGGTCGCGCCGATCTCGTTGATCTGGGCCGAAGCCGGAACCGCCCACACCGCAGCGCCGGCCAGCGCAGCGGCGATGGCCACGAAAGAACGTTTCATGTGCTCATTGAACACGAAGGAGGCGCCGCAGTTGCGCCGTGCAAGCACCGGTGCAGCGGGAAACGCGGGCCACGCCAACGGCACTCGCGGACGTGCCGGCGCAGAACGAACCCCTAGGCGATTCGCCCACGCAATCGGCGCCAGCCGATTGCACTAGATTCGCCCCCGGCACTCAGTCCCGACGCGCCGGGAGAATCGCCGGACCGGGTGCCGTCGCAGAACGAACCCCTAGGCGATTCTCCCAATGCAATCGGCGCCAGCCGATTGCACTAGATTCGCCCCCGGCACTCAGTCCCGACGCGCCGGGAGAATCGCCGGACCGGGGTGCCGTCGCAGAACGAACCCCTAGGCGATTCTCCCAATGCAATCGGCGCCAGCCGATTGCACTAGATCTTCGTGACGTTGACCGCCTTCGGTCCCTTCGGCCCTGCCTCCTCTTCGTAGGAGACCTTGGCCCCTTCCGGCAGCGACCTGTAGCCGTCGCCGTTGATGCCCGAGAAGTGGACGAAGAGGTCCCGGCCGCCATCGTCTGGCGTGATGAAGCCAAACCCCTTGTCGTCGCTGAACCACTTGACGGTACCCGTTGCCATCGACTTTCCCTTCGAGTGTGCGCTGGTGCGGCCCGGGCGTTTCGTGCGCCCGGCTGTCGCGCGAAAACGTACCAAGACGGCGGACCGGCCGCAGCTTGGGCAGATCCGGAACAGCCCGGCGCGCCGGAAATCAGCGCAACTGCTTGGCGGCGGCCGCGATCTCCTCGGGATCGCCCGGCATGGGCGTCCACGGGAGACGCAACGGGTCGTCGTCGTAGCGTGGGATCACGTGCAGGTGGAAGTGGAACACGGTCTGCCAGCCGGCCCGCCCGCACGAGTTGAGGATGTTGACGCCGTCGGCGCCGAGCCGCTCGGTCACGCGCGTGGCCAGCTTCTGCGCATGGAGGATCGCCGCCTGGAGATCCTCGGGGCTGATCTCGAGCAGGTTCTTCGCGTGTTTGCGGGGGATCACGAGCACGTGGCCGCGCGTCGCCGGGCTGATGTCCATGAACGCGATCGTGCGCTCGCCCTCGTCGACGATCGTGGCCGGCAGCTCGCCGGCCACGATCTTGCAGAAGATGCAGTCGGGGTCGCTCATCAGGCGCAGCCTAATGGACCGGCCGGGAAGTCCTGCGACATTCGAGGCGCCACTACCGCCGCAGGAGCTCGCGGCCGCGGTGCAGGGCCTCCTCGCGCCCCTGGATCTCGCCGGCGAAGCTCGCCTCCTCGAGTTCGGCGAGCACCCGCCCGAGCTCCGGACCGGGCCTGATCCCGACCGCTCGGGCGAGCTCGTCGCCCCTGACCGGCGGCCGCGGCGGCTGCCGGCGCCACTCCATCGCCTCCGGCAGTAGTGCTCGGGCCAGCTCGAGGTGGCGCCCTATCGCCTCGTCGGCGCGTGCGCCGCGCGTGGCGAGGCGATCGGCCACGCTGAGCACCGTCACCTCGACCTGCACGGGCGCGCACGCCTTGAGGTACCGGTAGACGGCCCGCCGGCTGAGCGGCATCTCGTGGACGAGGAAGCCGAGCCGCAGATGGTGGCGGGTCAGCGCCCCGACGAACTCCCCCAGCTTCTCGCTCGCCCGCAGCCGGGTGAGGACCGCCGGCGCGAGCTGGGCGCCCTCGGCGTCGTGGCCCATGAACGTGACGCGGCCCTCGGGCGTGATCGCCCGGGTCTGGGGCTTGGCCACGTCGTGGAACAGGGCGCCGAACCGGAGCGCCTGCCCGCGGGTCAGCTCGTTGGCGAGCGGCTCGTCGAGTACCTCGCGCAGCGCCGCCGCATCGGACCGGAACACCGGCTCTGGATCGCGCGTGACGGCGATCGTCTCGGCCAGCACCGCGCGCGTGTGGTCGTGCACGTCGAGGTGGTGGTAGCGGCTCTGCTCGACGCCGTGCAGCGCCGCGAGCTCCGGAAGCACGACCTCGGTGATCCCGAGCCGATCCATCAGATCGAGCCCGGCCACAGCCCCGTCGGCCGCGATCACCGCCTTGAGCTCAGCGAACACGCGCTCGACCGCCACCTCGCGCATCCGGCCGACGGCGGCGCGGGCGAGCTCCGCGGTCCTCGCCACCGGCTCGAGCCCGAGCTCGCAGGCGAACCGGGCCAGCCGCAGCACCCGCAGCGGATCGTCGGTGAACGCGCGATCGGACACAGCGCGCAGGCGCCGCGCGTCCAGGTCGCCGATCCCGCCGAACGGGTCGAGCGGCTCCCCGCCGTGGAGCGGCTCGGCGATCGCGTTGACGGTGAAGTCGCGCAGGCCGAGGTCGGCCTCGAGGCTCCCGCCCATCACCGGGAGGACGTCGACCTGCCAGCTGTGGTCGCGGGCCACGACCCGCCAGCCGCCGAACGTCTCCGACAGGGCGAACGGATGGCCGTCGGCGGCGCGCCCCAGCGCCAGGGCCAGCGCGCCCGGGTCGCCGGACCCCGTGACGACGTCGAAGTCGTTCGTGGGCCGGCCGAGCAGGCGGTCGCGCACCGCCCCGCCGACCAGCCATGCGTCGCCGGCGATCTCCCGGAGGGCCGCGATCGGATCGGTCATCCCGGCGATCCGGCGTCCCGGTGGTAGGCACGCGGGACCCGCGCCGAGATCCCGCACACGACCTCGTAGCTGATCGTGCCGAGCCGCCGGGCCATGTCCTCCGCGGTCAGCCGCTCCCCACCGTCGCTCCCGATCAGCGTCACCCGGTCCCCCGGCCGCACGGTCGTCTGGGCGCCGAGGTCGACGGTGATGTTGTCCATGCTCACCGTCCCGACGATCGGATGGCGCCGGCCGCCGATCAGCACGTCCCCGTTGTTCGTGAGACCGCGCCGCACGCCATCCGCGTACCCGATCGGGACGGTTCCGAGCCACGTCGGCGACGAGGCGACGAACCGCCTCCCGTAGCCGGCGCTGTCGCCCTCCCCGGCCTGCTTGACGGCGGCGACGTAGCTCGTCAGCTCGAGCGCGGGCTCGAGCCCGTGGCGGACCGCGTCGTCGTTCATCGGGTCGCAGCCGTAGATCCCGATCCCGCAGCGGACGAAGTCGAAGTGGCTGGCGGGCTCGCGCAGGGTTGCCGCGGTGTTGGCCGCGTGGATCCGCAGGTCGGGCGCCCGCCGCCGCAGTTCCTCGACGAACTCCCTGAACCGGTCGAGCTGGACGACGACGAAGTCGAGGTCGTCGTCGGCGGTGGCGAAGTGCGTCATCGCACCGACCAGCCGGACCGCCGGACCGCCGGCCAGCACGGCCTCGGCGACGCGCTGCGCAGCGTCGCGGTCGCGGGTGCCGAGCCGGCCCATGCCCGTGTCGAACTTGACGTGGACCGCAACCGGCGCACGGCTCAAAGCCTGCACCTCGCGAACGAACTCCTCGCTCCACGCCACAAGCTCGGCTCCGGCCTCGAGCGCCGCCGCCAGCTCCTGGACGCTCACAGCCCCCATCACGAGGATCGGGCCGTTCAGCCCCGCCTCCCGCAGCTCGAGAGCCTCGCCGGCCGTGGCCACGGCGAGTCCGACGGCGCCGGCGGCCTGGGCGGCGCGGGCCGCCGCCGCTGCGCCATGCCCGTACCCATCGGCCTTGACCACAGCGTACAGACCGGCGCCGGCGCTCAGACGGGTGCGCAGCAGCGCGACGTTGCGCTCGATGGCCGCCAGGTTGATGCGAGCCAGTGCCCGCAACGGCATCGTCGCGCCCTCTCGACTACCGGGTGAGCGCCTCGAGCACGTCCACCCGGGTGACGACGCCGAGCAGGCGGCCGTCGTCGTCGACGACCGGCAACCGGTTGTGGCGGTGCTCGGCGATGACCCGCGCCGCGTGGCGGATCGAGTCGTCGGGAGCGACCGTGATCGGGTCGCGCGTCATCATGTCGCGGACCGTGGCCGCGAACGCGCGGCGCAGCCGGTCCTCGTAGTGCTTGATCGGCTCGAGGAAGATCACGCCGCCGAACAGGTCGATGTGGTGGGGCAGCCGCAGGTCGGCGTCCTCATCGCGGATCACCAGGTCGGCGTCGGTGACGATCCCGACGACCTTGTCGGACTCGTTGACGACCGGGACGCCCGGCAGCTCGTGCGCGCGCATCAGGCGCAGCAGACTCTCCACGTCGTCGTCGGGATGCACGCTGACGACGTCGCGCTCCATGATCTCGGCGACGGTATCGATGCGCTCAGCCTAGACGATCGCTCTGCGGCTCCGCCCGGCCCGCCAGGGCGTCCGGCAGCAGCCCGATCACGTCGCTGGCGATCACGCCCTCGGCGCCGATTCGCCGGGCGGCCAGGCGTCCGGCGGCGGCGTGCACGCTGACCCCGGCGCAGGCCGCGTGGAACGCGTCCATCCGCTTGGCCAGGAACGCCCCGATCACCCCGGACAGGACGTCGCCGGTCCCGGCCGTGGCAAGCGCAGGAGCGCCGCCGCGGCTGACGCCGACGCGTCCGGCGGGATCGGCCACGAGCGTGTCGTCGCCTTTGAGCACGACGACCGCGCCGGAGCGGCGGGCGGCGGCGCGGACGCATGCCAGCCGGTGGGCGCCGACATCGTCGCTGTCGGTCTCCAGCAGCCGGGCCAGCTCCCCTCCGTGTGGTGTGAGCACGGTCGGCGCCGGCCGCCCGGCCAGCGACTCGAGCCGCCCGGCATGCGCGTTCAGTCCATCGGCGTCGAGCAGCAGCGGCACCTCGACCTGGCGCGCCGCCTCGCGGGCGAATGCCTGGGTGGCGTCGGCGCGGCCGAGGCCGGGACCGAGCACGAGCGCCTGGACCCTGCCGCTGCGCGCAAGCAGCTCGCCGATCGCCTCCGGCCCGAGCGCCCCGTCGAGGTCGGGCAATCCGACGCTCATCACCTCGAGCAGCCGCAGCTCGAACACGAGGCTCAGCGACGCGGGCACGCACGCCGTCACGTAGCCGGCGCCGGCGCGCATCGCCGACTCGCCGGCCATGCTCGGCGCGCCGGTGAGGCCGGCCGAGCCGCCGCACACGAGCACGCTGCCGGCCGCGAACTTCGTCGAGTCCGCGCCGCGCCGGGGAATCGTCTCACGCACGCGACGGTCGTCGATCAGGCCGATCGAGGGCTCCGACGGGCCGCCGTCGGGGATCCCGATGTCGATCTCGCGGACCTCGCCGGCGTGCGTCTTGCCGGGAGCGATCCACAGCCCGGGTTTGGAGGCGTGGAACGTCGCCGTGGCGCGGGCGCGGACGGCGGCGCCGGCCACCTCGCCTGTCGAGCCGTCGACCCCGCTCGGCATGTCGCACGCGATCACGACGCCGTCGGCTGCGTTGATCGCCGCGATCGCACCGGCCGCGGGCTCGCGCGGCTCCCCGGAGAAGCCGGTTCCGAGGATCGCGTCGACGATCCCGGCAGCGCCCTGCAGGCCCTCGGGGCCGAACGGCTCCGGGGCGGGACCGGGCAGGCGCTCGAGGTTGGCCGCGGCGTCTCCACGGTACTCGTCGGGGCCGGCGAGCAGCAGCACGCGGACCTCGCGGCCATCCTCGCGGAGCTGGCGGGCGACGACGAGCCCGTCGCCGCCGTTATTGCCCTTGCCGGCCACGACCGCCACGAGCCCGTCCGGGACGAGCTCGGCGACGAGCCGCGTAAGTCCGGTTCCGGCACGCTCCATCAGCTCGATTCCGGGGATCCCGCGCTGCTCGATCGCCCACTCATCGAGCCGGCGCTGCTCTCCGGCATCCGGCAGCGGCTCGAGCCAGTCGGGCAGAGAGGGCACGGTCAGCCCTCGCACAGGATCGCCACGGCAGCGGCGTCGCGGCCGGTGTGGGTGAGCGAGATCTTGACCGTCACCCCAAGCTCGCGGGCCCGGACGGCGACCGACCCGTGCAGCCGCACCTCGGGCGGCCCATCGCCGCCGATCACCTCGACGTCGGTGAAGCTCCAGGCGCGCATCCCGAGCGCCTTGGCCACCGCCTCCTTGGCGCAGAAGCGGGCCGCCAGGTGCTGGCCGGGCCGCGCCCGGGCGCCGGCGTACGCGCGCTCACCCTCCGTGAACAGGCGCTCCGCCAGAGCCGGGCGCCGCTCGAGCGCCCGTTCCAGCCGCTCGATCTCCAGCAGATCGAGCCCGATCCCGCTCATTCGACGGTGACCGTCTTTGCCAGGTTGCGCGGCTGGTCGACGTTGAGCCCGCGGCGGCGGGCGATGTGGTACGCGAGCAGCTGCAGCGGGATCACCGCCAACAGCGGCGCGAGCATCCAGTGGGTCACAGGGATCCGGATCACCTCGTCTGCATGGTCGGCGATGTCCTCGTTGTCGGCGCTCGCCACGGCGATCACCCGGGCGCCGCGGGCGCGGACCTCCTGGATGTTCGACACGACTTTCTCGAGCACCGGCGAGTCGGTGGCCACGACGACGACCGGGGTGCTCTCGTCGAGCAGCGCGATCGGTCCGTGCTTCATCTCCCCCGCCGCGTACGCATCGGTGGCGATGTAGGAGATCTCCTTGAGCTTGAGCGCCCCCTCGAGCGCCACCGGCAGCCCGACGTGGCGGCCGAGGTAGAGGAAGAAGTCGGCGTTGTGATGGACCTCGGCGATCGACTCGGTCTCGTCGACGCCGAGCTCGAGCAGCTCGGTGATCAGGTGCGGGAGGCGCTTGAGCTCGGCGACCGCCCCGCGGAGGTCCTCCGGGCTGAGCGTCCCCCGCAGCTCGGCCAGCCGCAGCGCGATCAGGTACATCGCGGCGACCTGGCTGACGAACGTCTTCGTGGCCGCGACGCCGATCTCGAGCCCGGCCCGCGTGTACAGGGCGCCGTCGGCCTCGCGCACGGCCTGGGAGCCCATGATGTTCGTGAGCGCCAGCACGGTCGCGCCGCGGCCCCGGGCGGTGCGCATCGCGGCGAGCGTATCGGCGGTCTCGCCGGACTGCGAGATGCCGATCACGAGGTCGCCGGCGCCGACGATCGGGTTGCGATACCGGTACTCGGATGCGATCTCGACCTCGACCGGGACGCGCGCCCACTCCTCGATCGCGTAGCGGCCGATCAGCCCGGCGTGGTACGAGGTCCCGCAGGCGACGACGACGATCCGCTTGATCCGGGTCAGCAGCGCGTCGTCGATCGCGCCGAGCTCGCCGAGGTCGATCCCGTCGTCGCGGGCCGCGCGCTCGCCGATCGTCTCGGCCACGGCATCGGCCTGCTCGTGGATCTCCTTGAGCATGAACGTCTCGTAGCCCTGCTTCTCGGCGGTGTCGGCGTCCCAGTCGATCACGACCTGGTCGCGGGGGAGCGGCTCCCCGGCGGCGCTCTCGAACTCGACCCCGTCGGGGCGGAGAATCACGATCTCGTCGTCGCCGATGTACTGGACGGTCCGGGTCTCACGCAGGAACGCCGGGATCGCCGACCCGATGAACTGCTCGCCGTCGCCGCGACCGACGATCAGCGGGCACTCCTTGCGGGCACCGACGAGCAATCCGGGCTCGTCGGCGCTCATCGCGACGAACGCGTAGTGGCCGCGCAGCTCGGCATACGCGTCGCGAACTGCGGCCACGAGATCACCGTCGTAGTGGCTGGCCACGAGGTGGGCGATCACCTCTGCGTCGGTCTCGGAGGTGAACACGGCGCCCTCCTCGATCAGCCGCTGCTTGAGCGCGACGTAGTTCTCGACGATCCCGTTGACGACGATGTGGACCCGGTCGGCGGTGTCGAAGTGCGGGTGGGCGTTCTGCTCGGTGACCCGGCCGTGCGTGGCCCAGCGGGTGTGGCCGATGCCCGTGGCGGGTGCCGGCCGCTCGGCGACGGCCACGGCGGCCTCGGCCACGTCGCCGCGCGCGTCGATCGCCGTGCGCAGCGCGCTCAGGTTGCCCACCGCGCGGATCGCGTCGATCCGGTCGCCGGCCAGCACGGAGATGCCGGCGCTGTCATAACCCCGGTACTCGAGCTTCTCCAGACCGGCGAGCAGCAGTGGCCGAGCCTGGCGGGGTCCTACGTAGCCGATGATGCCGCACATTGCGCGGTGCTCCTTGTGCTCGGTTGCATAGTGATCCTGCAGTCGAGCCGCAGCGGCAGCCCGCGCCCCGAGGCATCCTGCCCAGAGAGCGAGCCTCTGAGTCTAGCGTCGCCGGCGAGCTTGACAGTTGCGTAGAGTGCCGCGCGTGCCGAGCTGGGACGACGTGGTCAGAATCGGGCGCGAGCTGCCCGGCGTCGAGGCCTCGAAGTGGTGGGGCACCCCCGGTCTGAGGGTCGCCGGCAAGGGGTTCTGCCGGGTGCGCACGAAGCCCGACGCGCTCGTCATCCGGGTGCTTGACCGCGGCGACCGCGAGGCGCTGATGCGCGGCAACCCCGACGTCTTCTTCATCACCCCGCACTACGAGGGCGCCCCGTACGTGCTCGTCAACCTCGAGCTCGTCGAGCTCGGCGAGCTGGCCGAGATGATCGAGGACGCGTGGCGGCTGACCGCGCCCGACCCGCTGCTGGAGCGACACCGCTGATGCCCGCCGTTCCCCAGGTGCCGCGGTTCAAGCTCCCGCTGATCGGGGATCCGCTGCGCCGCATCCACGTCCCGCGCGACCTCGACTCGATCACGACCGCCGGCGACGAGGTCGGTCCGGAAGCCGTCGGGCTCGACGAGCACACCGTCCGTCGGATCTGGGCCGCGGCGAAGTCGCTGTTCCGCGCCGGGGTCCACCCGGCACTGCAGCTGTGTGTCCGGCGCCACGGCGAGGTCGTGCTCGATCGAGCGATCGGTCACGTGCGCGGCAACGGCCCGGACGATCCGCGCGACGCGCCGAAGGATCCGGCCACGCCGGGAACGCCGTTCTGCGTGTTCTCGACCTCGAAGGCGATCACCGCGATGGTCATCCACCTGCTGCATGAGCGCGGGCAGCTCGACATCGCCGACCGCGTCGCGGACTACATCCCCGAGTACGCCGTGCACGGCAAGGACCGCACGACGATCGCCCATGTGCTCGCGCATCGGGCCGGGGTGCCGACGCTGCCCCGACACATCCTCGAGATCGAGAACGTCGCCAACCGTGAGCTGATCATCGAGGCGATCGCCGGAGCCAAGCCGTTCGTGAAGCCGGGGACGCTGCTCGCCTACCACGCCATCTCCGGCGGCTTCATCCTCGGCGAGATCGTCCACCGGGTGACGGGCCAGACGATTCGCGACGTGCTGGCCGAGGCGATCCTCGATCCGCTCGGCTTCCGCTGGACGAACTACGGCGTGGCCGCCGAGGACGTCGACAAGGTCGCGGTCAACTACGCCACCGGTCCGCGGCTACTGCCGCCGCTGTCGAACCTGTCGACCCGCGTGCTCAGCCGCCCGATCGATCAGGTCGTGGAGATCTCGAACGACCCCCGGTTCATGACCGCGCTCGTCCCGGCGGGCAACCTGATGACGACCGCCAACGAGCTGTCGCGGTTCTTCGAGATCTTCCGGGTCGGCGGGACGCTCGACGGGGTGCAGGTGATGAAGCCCGAGACGATCCGCCGCGCGCTCACCGAGCAGTCGCGGCTCGAGTTCGACCTGTCGCTCGTGTTCCCGACCCGGTTCAGCTACGGGCTGATGCTCGGCGCCGACATGCTCAGCCTGTACGGGCGGGACACGGACCTCGCATTCGGTCACCTCGGCTTCATCAACATCATGGGCTGGGCCGACCCGGAGCGCGGCATCTCGGTGGCAATGCTCAACAGTGGCAAGGCGATCGTGTACCCCGAGATCGCGCGGTTCTATGGCGTGATGCAGACGATCTCGTCGTCGATCCCGAAGGTACCCGAGGCCGAGCGGCCGTTCTCGGCGGCGGTGTAGCCCGGTTTCAGGCGAGCGCGCGCTCGACGACCTCGGCCAGGCGACCGACGACCGCGTCGGTCTCCTCGATCGTCGGCGCCTCGACCATCACCCGGATCAGCGGCTCGGTGCCCGACACCCGGACGAGCACGCGGCCGCGGCCGTTGAGCGCGGCGTGCTCGCTGTCGACTGCGGTGCGGACCGACTCGTCCTCCATCGCGGTGTTGAGCGTCGCTCGGTCGGTGGCGCGGATGTTCACGAGCTGCTGCGGGAGCTTGTCCATCGCCCGGCGCTCGCTGAGGTCGCTCGTGCCGAGTGCCTCGAGCGTGAGGAGCGCGCTGGCGATCCCGTCCCCGGAGGGGCCGAAGCCGAGGTCGATGATGTGGCCCGACTGCTCGCCGCCGAACGCCCAGCCGCGCTTGCGCAGCTCGTCGAGCACGTAGCGGTCGCCGACGGCCGTCGTCGCCACCTCGATGCCGGCGTGCTTCATCGCCCTGTGGAACCCGAAATTCGTCATCACCGTGACGGCCACGCCGTTGCCGGGCAGCAGGCCCCGGTCGCGCAGATGCGGGGCGGCGAGCGCGATCAGCTCGTCACCGTCGATCACCGCCGAGGCCCGGTCGACGGCCAGCATCCGGTCGCCGTCGCCGTCGAACGCGAACGCGACGTCCCAGTCGCCGCTGCGCATCTCGTCGGTCAGGAGCCCGAGATGGGTCGAGCCGCAGCCGTCGTTGATGTTGCGACCGTCGGGCTCGTCGGCGAGCGTCCGGACCTCGGCGCCGAGGCGGCGGAAGATCTCCGGCGCAGCGCGGAAGGTGGCGCCGTTGGCGCAGTCGAGCAGGATCCGGCGGCCGCTGAGATCGAGCCCGGCGAAGCGGACGTGGAGCTCACGCAGGTAGTCCTCGAGCGCGCCGTGAAAGCGGCGCACGCGGCCGATGTGCTCGGGCCGGGGCGGCGGCTCATCGAGCTTGGCCTCGATCGCGTGCTCGGTGTCGTCGTCGAGCTTGAACCCGTCGCCGGCGAACAGCTTGATCCCGTTGTCCTCGTAGGGGTTGTGCGAGGCCGAGATCACGGCGGCCATGTGCAGCCCGTGACGGCGCAGGAGCAGCGGCGCGGCGGGTGTCGGCAGCACGCCGGCGAGCAGCGCGTCGCCGCCGGCGGCCGTCACCCCGGCGGCGATCGCCGACTCGAGCATCTCGCCCGACTCACGCGTGTCCCGGACGATCAGCACCTGCGGTCGCGCGGACCCCCGAGCGCTCCACGGCGGCGCGCGCAAGCTTCAGCGCCAGCTCGGCGGTGAGGAAGTGCCCAGCGCGTCCACGGACGCCGTCGGTACCGAACAGCTGACGCGCCATCAGCGATGGCGTGAATGGCCCTCTGGGCCATTCAGCTAGCGCTTGGAGAACTGAGGCCGCTTGCGCGCCTTCTTCAGCCCGGCCTTCTTGCGCTCCTTGACGCGCGGATCGCGGGTCAGGAAGCCGCGGCGCTTGAGCTCGCCGCGGAGGTTCGGGTCGGCGACGATCAGCGCGCGGGAGATGCCGTGACGCAGCGCACCGGCCTGGGCGGAGACGCCGCCGCCGTGCATCCGGGCCACGACGTCCATCCGCGACTCGTAGCCGACCGTCTCGAGCGGCTGGCGGATGATCCGCTGCAGCGTCTCGCGGGGGAAGAACGTCGTCGAGCGCCTTGCCGTTGATCGAGTAGGTGCCCGCTGCCCGGCTTGAGGATCACCCGGGCCACGGCGGTCTTGCGCTTGCCGGTGGCGGTGTAGCGCGCGCCGGCGGCCAGGTCGATGGCGGCGTCGGCGATCGGCTGGGCCTCGTCGTCGGACTCGTCAGCCGCGCGGCGGCCGCCTCGGCCTCGGCCTCGGCGGCGGCGCGGGCCTCGGCGTCGAGGAACTCGTCGCTCCCTCGGGGACGATGTCCGGGATCAGGTCGGCGCCGGGGATCTCGGGCCGCTGGCGCGGCGCGAGCTCGATCTCCTCGTCGTCGTCGCCGGCCGCGATGCCGGCCTGGGCGGCGCTGGCGGCTGGGGGCCGGCTCGGCGGCGGTGTCGGCGGCGGGCGCCTCAGCGGCGCGGGCCTCAGCGGCGGGGGCCTCAGCCGCGGGGCCTCAGCCGCGGGGGCCTCGGCCGCAGGGGCCTCGGCCGCGGCGGGCTCCGGCGGCGGCGGGCTCGGCTCGGGCTCCGCAGCCGCGGGCTCTGGCTCGGCCGCCGGCGTCGGCTCGGGCTCCGCAGCCACGGGCTCTGGCTCAGCCGCCGGCGTGGGCTCGGGCTCCGAGCCGGGCTCGGCGCGCTGCCGGCGCGCTCGGCTCCGCGCGGCGGGCGTCGGGCGCTCCGTCGGCTCCTCGGGCGAATCCTGGCGCTGCTCGTCCTCGGGGTGCTCGGCCTCGGTCACTGCGAGATCTCCATCGGTTGCGGCTGCTGGGCGGCGTGCGGATGCTCGGGGCCGGCGTACACCTTGAGCTTGGTCAGCTGCTTGCGCGCGAGCCGGTTGCGCGGGAGCATGCCCTTGACCGCGAGGCGGATGACCTCCTCGGGCCGGCGCTCGAGCATCTCCTCGAGCGTGCGCGACTTCAGCCCGCCGGGGTAGCCCGAGTGGCGGTAGTAGCGCTTGTCGGCTCGCTTGTTGCCGGTCACCGCGATCTTCTCGGCGTTGACCACGATCACGAAGTCGCCGGTGTCGACGTGCGGGCGTGTAGGTCGGCTTGCGCTTGCCGCGCAGCGCGTCGGCGATCTGCGTCGCCAGCCGGCCGAGCGTCTGGCCCGTGGCGTCGACGAGCAGCCAGTTGCGCTCGCGGTCGGTGGGTGTGGCGACGTAGGTCTTCATGGCACGCACAAGCCGCGCGCTCGTCGCGCGGCTCGAGGCAATGATAGCCACGTCGGCGTCAGGCGGCCGATTCCGGGACATCGACCGCGTACGCTGGCCGCGTGCATGCCCGTCGGCATCCGCTGCAGCGGCTCGGCTACCGCCTCGCCTACGCGCTCCTGCGCGTCTACTGGTTCGTCGCGCAGCCCGAGCGTCACCGGCGTCAAGTGCGTGCTCACGGACGGCGACCGGGTGCTGCTCGTGCGCCACACCTACGGCTCGGCGGAGCTGGGATCTGCCAGGCGGCACGGTCAAGCGCGGGCGAGCCGCCCGCGAACGCCGCCGGCCGCGAGATGGCCGAGGAGCTCGGCGTCGACGATCGACGACTGGCGCGCGCTCGGACGGCTCCACGGCCGGCTGCACCGCCGCCGCGACACGGCTGCACTGCTTCCACGCCGAGCTCCAGCGCCCGGCGCTCGACGCTCGATCCGGGCGAGCTCGCCGGCCGCGGACTGGTTCCCGCGCGACGCGCTGCCGGCGAGCTCGGGCCGCTACACGCTGCCCGATCCTGGCCACGCGGCTAGCCGGGCAGTCACGCGTGAGTCCGGCGCCCCGCGCTCGCCGGCGATCGAGCCGACGCGCCAGCCGCGCCTACTCCCACTCGATCGTGCCCGGCGGCTTGCTCGTGATGTCGAGCACGACCCGGCCGACCGGGCGGATCTCGTTGATCATCCGCGAGGCGATCTGCTCGAGCAGGTCGTAGGGCAGCCGCGCCCAGTCGGCGGTCATCGCGTCGTCGCTGGTGACGGCGCGGATCACGATCACGTTGCCGTAGGTGCGCGCGTCGCCCTGGACGCCGACCGTGCGGATGTCGGGCAGCACGCAGAACGACTGCCACAGCTCGCGGTACAGGCCGGCCTTGCGGATCTCGTCCTGGAGGATCGCGTCGGCCTCGCGCAGCGATCTCGAGCCGCTCGCGGGTCGCCTCGCCGCCGACGATCCGGATCGCCAGGCCCGGGCCCGGGGAACGGCTGGCGCCACACGAGCCGCTCGGGCAGCCCGAGCTCGGCGCCGACGGCGCGGACCTCGTCCTTGAACAGCGCGCGCAGCGGCTCGACGAGCTCGAACTCGAGATCGTCGGGCAGCCCGCCGACGTTGTGGTGGGACTTGATCGTCGCCGCGCCGGTGCCGCCGCCGGACTCGATCACGTCCGAGTACAGCGTGCCCTGGACGAGGAAGCTGGACGTCGTCGAGCTTGGCGGCCTCCTCCTCGAACACGCGGATGAACTCGGCGCCGATCCGCTTGCGCTTCTCCTCGGGATCGGTCACGCCCTGCAGCCGGGCCAGGAACCGCTCGGCGGCGTCGACCGCGACGAGCGGGACCTTGAAGTGGTCGCGGAACGCGGCGATCACCTGCTCGCCCTCGTTCTTGCGCATCAGCCCGTGGTCGACGAACACGCACGTCAGCCGGTCGCCGATCGCGCGGTGGACGAGCAGCGCGGCGACGCTCGAGTCGACGCCGCCCGACAGGCCGCAGATCGCCCGGCCGTCGCCGACCTGGGCGCGGATCCGCTCGATCTGCTCCTCGATCACCGAGCTCGGCGCTCCACGTCCGCTCGCAGCCGCACACGTCCTCGAGGAAGTTCGTCAGCACCTGCTGGCCGTACGGGGTGTGGACGACCTCGGGGTGGAACTGGATCCCGTACACGCCGCGCTCGACGGACTCGAACGCCGCCACCGGCGAGGCCGTCGAGGACGCCAGCGCCGTGAAGCCGGGCGGCGGCGCGAACACCGTGTCGCGGTGCGACATCCAGCACGTCTGCTCGGCCGGCGTGCCGGCCAGCAGCCGGCCCGGTCTCGGCGACGGTCAGCTGCGAGCGGCCGAACTCGCCGACCTCGGCGCCCTCGACGCGGCCGCCGAGCTCGCGCGCGAGCAGCTGCATCCCGTAACAGATGCCGAGCACGGGAACGCCGAGCTCGAGCAGCTCGCGGTCGAGCGGCGGCGCGCCGTCGGCGTACACCGAGGCGGGGCCGCCGGACAGGATCACGCCCTTCGGCCGGCGCCGGGCGACCTCGGCCGGCGCCGACGTGGTGGGGCAGCAGCTCGGAGAACACGCCGCACTCGCGCACGCGGCGGGCGATCAGCTGCGAGTACTGGCCGCCGTAGTCGAGCACGACGACCTCCTCGGTGCGGCCGCCGAGCGCGCCGGCGACCTCGGCGCTGCTCGAGCGGGCGCCTCGGCTCGGCGAGCGGCGCGTCGGCCGGCGAGCGCTGGGCGTGCTCAGTCGGCGACACCGACCGTCGCGGCCTTGCCGCTCGCGCCCATGCCGACGCCCTGCTCGCGCTGGAGGTGCTTGCCCTCGGTCTGCAGCGCCGGCGCGACCAGCAGCTCGGCGCGGTTGAACTCGGCGATGTCCCGGTAGCCGCAGGTCGCCATCGAGGTCCGCAGCGCGCCCATCAGGTTGAAGGTGCCGTCGTTCTCGCGCGCCGGGCCCTTGATGATCTCCTCGAGCGTGCCGTTCGGCGTGGTGCGCGACCCGGGTGCCGCGCGGCAGCGTCGGGTGGAACGTCGCCATCCCCCAGTTGTAGCCGCGGCCCGGGCGCCTCGTAGGCGCGCGCCAGCGCCGAGCCGAGCATCACCGCGTCGGCGCCGCAGGCGATCGCCTTGGCGATGTCGCCGCCGTTGCGCATCCCGCCGTCGGCGATCACCTTGACGTAGTCGCCGGTCTCGAGCATGTGCTGCGAGCGCGCGGCGGCGACGTCGGCGATCGCGGTCGCCTGCGGGACGCCGATCCCGAGCACGCCGCGGGTGGTGCAGATCGCGCCCGGGCCGACGCCGACGAGCACGCCGGCGGCGCCGGTGCGCATCAGGTGCAGGCCGGTGTGGTAGGAGGCGCAGCCGCCGACGACGACCGGGGTCGGCGCGAGCTCGCGGATGAACTCCTTGAGGTTGAGCGGCGGGCGGCGTCTCGTCCGTGGAGACGTGCTCGGCCGAGACGACGGTGCCCTGGATCACGAGGATGTCGAGCCCGGCCTCGAGCGCGACCTCGTAGTACTTGCGCACCTTCTGCGGCGTCAGCGACGCCGCGGCGACGACGCCGTGGGCCTTGATCTCCTGGATCCGCTGCGCGATCAGCTCGGGCTTGACCGGCTCGCGGTAGATGTCCTGCATCTCCCGCGTGGCGATGTCGCGTGGAGAACGTCGAGATCCGCTCGAGCTGCGCGTCGGCGTCCTCGTAGCGGCAGAAGATGCCCTCGAGGTTGAGCACCGCGAGCCCGCCGAGCTTGCCGATCAGCCCGGCGGTCTCGGGCGAGACGACGCCGTCGAGCGCGGCCGCCAGCAGCGGCAGCTCGAACCGGTACGGCCCGAGCGTCCACGAGATGTCGACGTCGTCGGGATCCCGCGTCCGCCGCGACGGAACGATCGCGATGTCGTCGAACCCGTAGGCCCGCCGGGCCTTCTTTCCGCGTCCGATCTCTACTTCCATTACGGCATCGTAGACGCGCTCCGGACGGCAGCCGGACGTCCGAGGGGGCGCGAGGCGACGACGGCGGCAACCATCGGGCGATCGATCCTAGCAGCGGCCGATGTCGCCGCCCGGCGACGCTCGCTGCGACGGCGGAACCGCGCGCTCGCGGTCAGCGAGATCTCGGCGCGGCGATCTCGCAGCCGCTCGGCCTCGACCTCGTCGAGCAGCCGCTCGACCTTGCCCGGATCGAGGATCCCGGCGCCGAAGTGCTGGGTCGACTCGGCGCCGCAGGCGACGCCGAAGCGCAGGCAGTCGACCGCCGAGCGCCCGGCGTAGCGCGCGGCGACGTAGCCGGCCAGGAAGGCGTCGCCCGAGCCGATGCTCGAGCGCGCCTCCTGCTCCTCGACCCGCACCCGGTACAGCGCCGGCACGCCGCCCTCGAGCACCTGGGCGTAGCAGCCGTCGGAGACGGTCATGATCGCCTCGCCGGCGCCGAGCCGGGTCATCTCGACGACCGCCTGCGGCGCGGTCGTCGACGTCGTTGAACTCGTGGCCGACGAGCTCCTCGGCCTCGAGCTCGTTGGGCGAGACGACGTCGGGCTCGGCGCGCACGGCGAGGCGCAGCGGCTCGCCCTCGGTGTCGATCATCGTCGTCACGCCGAGCTTGCGGACCTCGCGGATCAGCTCGGCGTAGACGTCGGCGTCGACGCCGCGCGGCAGGCTGCCGGCGAACACGCAGATGCTCGCGCCCTTGGCCAGGTACAGCAGCTTCTCGCGGAACAGCTCGAGCTCCTGCGCGGAGACCGCCGGCCCGCGCTCGTTGATCTCGGTGTGCAGGCCGGTGGTCGGGTCGAGCACCGCGGTGTTCGTCCGCGACTCCTCGCGGATCGCGCACGAACGCGTTGAGGATCGCCTCGTCGCTGAGCGCCTCGACGATCCGGTTGCCGGTGGCGCCGCCGGCCAGCCCGGTGGCGATCACCGGCTGGCCGAGGCGCTTGATCGCGCGCGCGATGTTGACGCCCTTGCCGCCCGGCATCGTCGTCTGGTCGACCGTCCGGTGGCGGCGGCCCGGGCGTGAAGTTCGGCACCTCGAGCGTCTTGTCGAGCGCCGCGTTGAGCGTGACGGTGATGATCATGCTGGCCTGCAGCTCCGCTCCTCGCCGTCTGCGTCCGCCACGCGGCGGCGTACGGCCACGCGCCGATCGCTGCACGCGAACAGCACGAGCACCGACAGTAGCGTAGACGGGTCGGGTGATGAACCGGGCGGCCAGCGTGAGCGGGCTGACGGCCGGCAGCGCGTGCGCGAGCAGCAGCGGAATCCGGGCGATCGGCGCGCCGTCCGTCGAGCACGCACGGTGCCCGACGACGGCGTGGCGCGCGAGCGGCCCGGCGAGCTGGCGCGGGCACCTGCGACGCGCGACGCGCAGCCGCGCGCCGCGCGGGATGACGCGCGTGAACGCGCGCGCCGGCGATCGACCTCGGCCCGCTTGCCCGGCTCGGTCCTTGCACCGTGCGGCCGGGCGAGCACCGTGTCCGGCACGCACCGGCGTGGCCAGGCGGAAGTTCGCGAACCCGTAGTCGAGCAGCGCGAGCGTGTTGGCGTCGCGCGCGGCCTCGCTCGAGCGTGCCGAGCACCGCGCTGAGCAGCGTCATCCCGTCGCGCGTGCCCGAGCCGACGAGCACGTAGCCGGCGTCGAGCGTGTGGCCGGTCTTGACGCCGTTGATCCACGGGACGCGGCCGACGCAGGTCGTTGCGGTTGGCGACGACGCGGACGTGGTTGCCGGTGTGCAGGACCGCGCTGCGGCAGCGCGACGACGCGCGCGAAGAACGGGATGGTGCGGCAGCAGGTAGCTCGCGAGCTTGACGAGGTCGGACGGCGCTCGAGTAGTTGCCCGGCGTGTCGAGCCCGATCGGCGTCGAGTAGTGCGTGTGGGTCGAGGTCCGAGCTGCGCGCGCCCGGCGTTCATCATCCCGACGAAGCGCGCCACCGAGCCGTGGCCGACGTTGTAGGCGAGATCCTCGGCGGCGTCGTCGGCGCTCGGGAGCAGCAGCGCCAGCAGCAGGTCGTGGACGCTCATCCGCTCGCCCGGGCACGAGGCCGATCTGCGAGTCCGCCGCGGCCGGGTAGTAGTCGGGCTGCGGTGAACACGCTGGCTGAGGCGCGCGTGCTCGAGCGTCAGCAGCGCGGTCATCAGCTTCGTCGTGCTGGCGATCGGCAGCTCGCTGGTCCGGCGTCGAGCCGTACAGCCGCTGGCCGGTGCTCGCCTCGATCAGCGTCGGCGCCGGTGACGCTGAGGCTCGGCGGACGCGCGAGCGCGCCGGCGGCCGCGCGGCAGCGCGAGCAGCGACGCGCGATCAGCGACGCCGACGACCGCCGGCGCCACGCCCGCGGCATCGCGCGCGAGCCGGCCTGCGCGACGCCGGCTCATCGTCGCAGCCGCAGTCGCTGCCCGGTCTGCAGGGTGTTCGGGTCGATCGTTCGGGTTGAGCGCCTCGAGCGTCGTCAGCGGGACGCCGGTCTTGGCCGCGATGCCGGTCAGGCTGTCGCCCGGCTGCACGCGGTAGAACCGCGCCGTGGCCAGTCGCCGCGCGGCCGGCGAGTGCCGCGCTCGGCCCGGTGGTCGCCGTCGTGGACGCGCGTCGTGGTCGCCTTCGGCGTTCAGCCGGTCGTGGACGATCACGTACGTCCCCGCGATCGTCGCGACGAGCGCGATCGGCGCCAGGTAGCGCGCACGACTCCGAGCGACCATCGCGCGTCGATCATACAAGCGCGTTCGCCTGCACGCGACATGCCGTGTGCACGTGGCGCGCGGCGCAGTCACCCGACGCGCGGCGGAGTGCGGCGCGCCGAGTCAGCCCGCGAGAGCGTCCAGGCCAGCTCCGCGCGAGCCGCGGCGCGCCTCGGCCGCCGCGGCCGCGGCCGCCGGATCGCCGCCCGCTGTCTCGTGCGCGCTGACGATCCCGCGCGAGGCGCGACACCAGTCCGCCCGCCGGCCCGGGGGCGAACGCCGGCGGCCAGATCCTCGACCCGGCCGCCCTGGGCGCCGACGCCGGGCAGCAGGAAGACCGCGTGGGGCATCAGCTCGCGCAGCTCGCTCGAGCCGCTCCGGCGCCGTCGCGCCGACGACCGCGCCGACGTCGGCGAGGCCGGCGCTCCCGACCCCGGGGCGCCGAGCTCGGTCGACGAGCGCCGCGAGCCGCTCGCTGACCGAGCCGCCGCCCGCGAGCGCCAGTTCCTGCACGTCGGCCGCGCCCGGGTTCGAGGTCCGCACGAGCACGAACAGCCCGCCGCCCGCGCCCGCGCGCCGCGGTCAGCAGCGGCGCGCAGCGAATCGGCCGCCGAGCAGCGGGTTGACGGTCAGCGCGTCGGCGCCGAGGCCCGGCGACCGGGCCGTACGGGCGTCGGCGTCTCGCCGAAGAACGCCTGGCCGTACGCCGCGGCGGAGACGTCGATGTCGCCGCGCTTGGCGTCGGCGATCACGAGCAGCCCGTGCTCGCGCGCCCGGGTCGACGACCTCGCGCAGCGCCGCCCAGCCGGGCGCGCCGAGCCGCTCGAAGCACGCGACCTGCGGCTTGACGGCGACGCAGTGCTCGGCCGACCGCCTCGATCGCGAGCGCGCAGTGGACCGCGACCGCCAGCGCCGCGCGCGCGTCGGGCGGGGCGGGCGGATCGCCGGCCCCGCCCGCGAGCTCGATCGCGCGCGGCCACAGCCGGGCGGGATCGGGGTCGAGCCCCAGCACCAGCTGCGAGCGCGCGCTCGGCCACCCGCTCGGCGAGCCGGTCGCCGAAGCCCGATCGCGGCATCCGCAGCCGGTGCTGCCCGCACGTCTGCGAGTCAGCCGCCCTCGCCGGAGCGCCCTGCTCAGCGTCCCGGGCATCCGACGGTCGGCGGTGCCAGATCGCTAGGGCGTACTTGACCGCCTTCTTCAGGCCCGCGCCGGCCGTGAACTTCGGCACCCGCGAGGCGGCGATCTGGATCGTCTCGCCCGTCGCCGGGTTGCGGCCCTCGCGAGCGCTGCGCTGCGACACGCTGAACTTGCCGAAGCCGGAGAAGACGACCTCGCTGCCGCGCTTGAGCGCGCCCTCGATCGTCTCCAGCACGGCGTCGACCGCGCTCGCGGCGTCCTTCTTGCTCAACCCGGCGCGATCTGCGACCTGGTCGACGAACTCGGACTTCGTCACTTGCTCCCTCCTTCGAGGTGGTAGGAATGTTCGACGCTAACACGGTGCGCGGACACGTACTGCCCTGGCGCCCCGTGGATATCCGCCCATTCTGGCCGCAGATCCACGTGTGCCGGGCACGCCCAGCTCACCAGATTGCCGCAAATTGCGGACATCTCGGCCTCATTTCCGCCCGCCCATGATCCACCACGTCACTCGTGACATTCCGCCGGCCGCCGCCGAAGCATGCGTGGCGTTCTACGAGCTGCTCGGCTTCGTGCGCGTCGAGCCGCCGCCGGGGCTCGCCGGCACGTCGCTGTGGCTCGAGGGGCTCCGCGACGGCCAGCGCACCCAGATCCACCTGATGCTCGTCGATGGCGCGCAGCCGAACGCCGGTCACGTGGCCGTCGTGTGCCCCGACTACGAGGCGACCGTCGAGCGGCTGCGAGCCGCCGGCCACGCGCCCGAGCCGCGCGAGGAGCACTGGGGATCGCCGCGGTCCTTCGTCCGCGACCCGGCCGGCAACGTCGTCGAGGTGATGGCGTTCCCACCGGGCGGCGCGCCGCTAGGAGCGCCCGGCGCCCCCGGGGCTGACCACGAGCGTCGTGGCCGATAGCGAGAATACGGCCGTGGACCTCGCCCGCATCGGGTGGCTCGTGACCGTGCTCGCGTGCCTGATCGCCGTCCTGATCCTCGTGATCGAGGGTTATTACGGCTACGCGGCAGTGACGTTCGCGGTCGCGGCCTCGGCGGCGATCAATCTCCACTCGGGCTGACGGTGCCGACGGCGGCGATCAACCTCCGCCCGGGCCGGCGGTGCCGGCGTCGGTGAGCCACTCGGCCAGCGCCCGCAGCGCACGGCCCCGGTGGCTGATCGCGTCCTTCTCGCCGTCGCTCGAGCTCGGCCATCGTGCGGCCGTCGGCCAGTCGTCGGGCAGGAACGCCGGGTCGTAGCCGAACCCCCGCTCCCCGCGCGGCTCGGCGGCCAGCCGGCCCGCGGCACTCGCCGACGAAGATCCGCTCCTCGCCGCTCGCGGGGTCGACGTAGGCGAGCGCGCACACGTAGCGCAGCGGGCTGCCGGCCGGCGCCTCGCGCACAGCTTGTCGAGATTCTGCTCGTCGGTGGCGTCGAGCGCCGGCGTACCGCGCCGAGCGCACGCCGGGCGCGCCGCCGAGCGCCTCGCCTCGATCCCCGAGTCGTCGGCGATCGCCGGCGCGCCGGTGGCCGCGGCCGCCGTCGCGGGCCTTCGGCAGCGCGTTCTCCGCGAACGTCTCGCCGTCCTCGGGCGGCAGCTCGACCTCGCCGGGCAGCGGCTCGACCGTCGATCCCGGCCGGCGCGAGCAGCCGCGCGAACTCGCGCAGCTTGTGGGGGTTGCGCGTCGCGAGCACGAGCCGACGGCGCCAGCGTCCCGGCATCGTCACGACGCGGCGGCGACCGCCTCGTCCTGGAGCGCGCGCAGCGCCTCGATCCCGCTCGCCGGCCAGCGCCAGCAGCTCGTCGAGGTGCGCCCGCGACAGCGGCGTGCGCTCGGCCGTCGCCTGCACCTCGACCAGCCCGCCGTCGCCGGTCATCACGACGTTGGCGTCGACCTCGGCGGTCGAGTCCTCGGAGTAGTCGAGGTCGAGCAGCGGCACCCCGCCGACGATCCCGCACGAGACCGCGGCGACCGTCCCGGTCAGCGGCGAGCGCTCGAGCAGCCCGTCCGCGATCAGCCGCTCGCAGGCGAGCCGCAGCGCGACGAACCCGCCGGTGATCGAGGCGCAGCGGGTGCCGCCGTCGGCCTGCAGCACGTCGCAGTCGACGTAGATCGTCCGCTCGCCGAGCGCCGTGAAGTCGACGACGCCGCGCAGCGAGCGGCCGATCAGCCGCTGGATCTCGACCGCTGCGGCCGTCGGGCCGGCCCTTGCTGACGTCGCGCTGCTTGCGCTCGCCGGTCGAGGCCGGGAGCATCCCGTACTCGGCGGTCACCCAGCCGCGGCCCGAGCCGGTCATCCAGCGCGGAACGCTCTCCTGGACCGACGCGGTGCAGATCACGCGCGTCTCGCCCATCGAGATCAGCGCCGAGCCGGTCGCGGTGCGCACGAATCCGGGCTCGATGCTCGTCGGGCGCAGGCTCGTCCGGCGCCCGGTCGTAGCTGCGCTGCGGGGCCTGGGTCTCGGTGCTCATGCGGCCATCCTGGTCTGCGAGCTCGACGTGGTTGACCTCGCCGAGCGGCATCTGCAGGAAGCGGGTGCCGAGCGCTCTGAACGCCGCCGGATCGCTCGGTGCACCGGAACCGGTAGCTGCCCTCCTCGCGGCGCGGGTTGAGCAGCCCTCGGGCGCGCAGCGCGCGCTCGACGCTGAGCGGGCCACGCCCGCGCCGGAGGTGACGAGCGCGACGCCGCGGCCGAGCATCCGCTGGAGCATCGGCGCCACCAGCGGGTAGTGCGTGCAGCCGAGGATCACGGTGTCGACCTCGGCCTGCTTGAGCGGGGCGCAGTACGCGCGCACGGTGTCGACGACGTGCGTCGTCGAACGGAAACCCGCCCTGGATGATCGGCGCGAGGTCGGGGCAGGCGACGCTCTCGAGGTGGACGTGGGCGTCGGCGGCGCTGACCGCCCGCTCGTAGGCGCCGCTGGCGACCGTGGCCGGCGTCGCCAGCAGCCCGATCCGCCCGGTCCGGCTGCCGGCCACCGCGAGCTGGGTGGCGGGCGCGACGACGCCGATCACGTCGACATCGAGGCCCCGGCCGGCGAGGTGGCCCTCGAGCGTCCCGAGCGCCGCCGAGCTGGCCGCGTTGCAGGCGACGACGAGCAGCTTGGCGCCCGCGGCGAGCAGGTGGTCGGCGATCTCCACCGCGAACGCCTGCAGCTCCTGCTGCGTTCGCGTGCCGTACGGGAACCGGGCGGTGTCGCCCAGGTACAGGTAGTCCTCGGTCGGCAGCGAGACGAGCAGCTCGTGCAGGACGGTGAGGCCGCCGACCCCGGAGTCGAACACCGCCACCGGCTGCTCTGGAGAGACATGGGTCACGGCGCTGATGGTGGCAGAGCGAGTGGCGGATGGTGATCGCCTCCTCATGGAGCGGCACTGGCGGACCCGCCACCTCGAGCCTGGGTCACCGCGGGCCGCTATCTGTCGCGAGCTAGGCTGACCGCCGCCGTGCGCGCGCTGATCGTCACGAACATGTATCCGTCGGCCGAGCACCCGGCGCTCGGGAGCTTCGTGCGCGACCAGGTCGACGCCCTGCGGCGGCGCGGGGACGTCGAGGTCGAGCTGTTCAGCTTCGCGCCCGGAAGCCCGAGGTCGTACGCGCTCGCCGGCGCGCGGCTGGCTCTCCGCACGCGCGCCGGCCAGCGCGCCGCGACGCGCCGCCACCGCGCGCGTCGGCCAGGTACGACATCGTCCACGCTCACTTCGGCCTGACGATCCTCCCGTCGCTCGCCGCCCGCGCCCGCCGGCGGCTGGTGACGCTCCACGGCACCGACCTCTCGCACCCCCGCTCGCGGGCGATCACGCTCGCGAGCCTGCGGTTCGTCGACCTCGTGGCGACCGCCTCCGAGGCGCTCGCCGCACAACTGCCACCCGGCGCAGGGCGCGGCCTGCCGCGCGCGGTGCTCCCGTGCGGGGTCGACCTCGAGCGCTTCCGCCCGATCCCGCGTGCCGAGGCACGCCGGGCGCTCGGGCTCGATCCGGACGGCCCGTACCTGCTGTTCCCCGCCGACCCGGCCCGGCCCGAGAAGCGCCATGACCGCGCGGCAGCGATCGCCGGCGACACCCCGCTGCTCGCGCTCGGGGAGGTCGAGCCGGGGGAGGTGCCGCTGTGGGTCAACGCGGCCAACGCCGTGCTCGTGCCGTCCGAGCGCGAGGGCTTCGGGCTCGCGGTACTCGAGGCGCTCGCCTGCGAGGTACCGGTGCTCGCCACGCCGGTCGGGATCGCCCCGCGGGCGCTGGCCGGGGTCGACGGGGCGCTGTGCGAGGAGTTCGACGCCGGTCGCTGGCGCGAGGCGCTCGCCCTGCACCTCGCCGCGCGCGGACCCGCGGCTGTCCACGGGGCGCGAGCGGGCGGCCGGATTCTCCTCGGACGCGATGGCCGCGGAGGTCGTCGCCGCCTGGCGCACGCTGCTCCGCGACGCCCGATCCTGACCCTATACTCGGCCCAGCCTCAGGATCATGAGCGGCCTTCTCGATCGCATCACCCGCCGCCGGGCGCCGGTGAGCCCTCCCGCGGTCAACGGCAACGGCGCATCGGACTCCGGCGCCCTCCACGTGATCGGCACCGCCACCGTCCATGCCCCGGCCGAGCCGGCCCGGACGCCGGATCCGCCTGCAACCGGCCCGCAGCCGCCCGCGGCCACCCCGCAGCCGCCTGCGGCCACCCCGCGAGCCGCCTGCGGCCGCCGAGCCCCCGGCCGCCCCGCCCAGTCCGGCGCCGGCGACCCGCCCGTCGCTGATCGAGCGCGGCCATGTCCGCCGCCGCGCCCGCTACCTGCGCCAGCTGCGCGAGCTCCAGCTCCGCGACCTCGGCGGCTTCCTGGTCGAGCTCGAGCGCTTCAAGCGCGAGCGCCCCGACCTCGTGCAGGCCAAGCTCGACGACGCGCTGAGGACCGACGCCGAGCTGCGGATCCTCGAGCAGGCGCTCGGCGAGGAGCAGCCGGTGCGGGAGATCCGCCAGCCGGGGATCGGCGGGACGTGCCCCGAGTGTGGCGCCCTGCACGGCAGCAGCGACCGCTTCTGCGCCCGCTGTGGGCACGAGCTGCGATGACGGCCACCTCCGAGCCGGCCACAGCGACCGCTGGCCACGGTCCCGCCGACGACTCCGCGACGCCCGACCCGGCGCAGTGCGGGCGCTGCGGCGCGCCGCTCGTTCCCGATCAGGAGTGGTGCCTGGAATGCGGGACCGCGCGCACGGTCGTCCACCGCCCGCCCGACTGGCGGATCCCCGCCGCGATCATCGGCGCCGTGGCCCTGCTCGTCCTCGCCGGGTTCGCGATCGCGCTCGTCAACACCTCATCGCAGGCCAACCGGGACGTCACGAATGTGACGGTCACGAACCCGCCGGACACGACCGGGGTCCCGACCCCGAGCACGACCGCCGCCCGGACGACCGCCACAACCGCCACCAGCACCACGGCGGCCGGCAAGGCCACGACCGGCCCCCCGGCCACAACCGCCCAGATCCCGCACTGGCCGACGGGCCAGACCGGCTGGACTGTCGGGCTGTTCACCGGCCCGACCGCGCCCGTCGCCCGGGCCCGCGCCCGGGTGCTGATCGGCGAGGGGGTCCACGCCGGGGTGCTGTTCTCGAGCCGCCACCCGGCGATGGCGCCGGGGCAGTGGATCGTGTTCGCCGGCCGCTATCCGAGCCAGGGCGCAGCACTCGATGCGGCCGCCCGCCTGCGCGCCCGCGGCTTTCCGGCGGCGGCGTCGGTGCTCGTCGCTCCTGCGCCCGCGTAGCGCTTGCGAGCCGCGTGATCGGCTCAGCCGGCGAGCGCCGGCCACCAGTGGGCAAGCCGCGCCTGCGCCTCGACCGCCAGCGGCGCCGGGTGGCGGGAGTCGTCGGAGCGCCCCACCGGCTCGTTCATGGCCGCCATCGTGGCCGCCACCGACCGGGCCAGCCCGTCGAGCGCGTAGCCGCCCTCGAGCACGCACCCGTACGGCACCCCGAGCTCGCCGGCCGCCCCGCGCAGGGCCCGGGTCATCTCCGCGTACCCCGCCTCGGTCACCTCGCATTCGGCGAGCGGGTCGACCATGTGGGCGTCGTAGCCGGCCGAGATCAGCAGCAGCTGCGGCTCGAACGCCCGGGCCAGCGGGACCGCGACGTGGTCGATCAGCGACACGAACAGGGCGTCTCCGGACCCCGGCGGCACGGGCAGGTTGACCGTGTAGCCCTCGCCGGGCCCGGAGCCGGCGTCCCCAGCCGCACCGGTGCCCGGATACAGCGGGGACTGGTGGATCGAGACGAACAGGACCTGCTTGCTCGAGTGGAAGATGTCGTTCGTCCCGTTGCCGTGATGGACGTCCCAGTCGACGATCATCACCCGCTCGAGCCCGCGCATCGACAGCGCGTGCTGGGCGGCGACGGCGACGTTGTTCAACAGGCAGAAGCCCATCGCGCGGGTCGGCAGCGCGTGGTGGCCAGGCGGCCGGTGGACCGAGAACCCCGTCGGGACCGCGCCGTCGAGCAGCAGGTCGACGAGCGCCACGGCCCCGCCGGCGGCGTGCGCGGCCGCCTCGAACGAGCGCGCGCTCATCACCGTGTCCATGTCGAGCTGACCGCCGCCGCGGAGCGCCACCGCCTCGATCGCCGCCACGTACGCCTCCGGGTGGACGGCGGTCAGGTCCTCTCGCGAGGCCGCCGTCGACTCGACGCGTTCGAATCCCAGCCAGTCACGCGCCTCGAGCTCGCGCTGGATCGCCACGATCCGCTCCGCGTTCTCGGGGTGGCCCCCGGTGTCGTGGGCCAGCGAGGAGGGGTGCTCGAGGAACACGGGTGCAGAATCCATCGCGAGTACGGTATCCGCCTTGCCCCCGATGCAGACCGACCTCACCGTCGTCGGCGCCGGCGCAGCCGGCCTGTACACGGCGCTGTCCGCCGCGCTCGGGGGGGCGCGGGTCGTACTCGTGTCGGCGACGCCGCTCGCCGAGTCCTCGACCTACTGGGCTCAGGGCGGGCTGGCCGCCGCGGTCTCCGACGAGGACAGCCCCGAGCGGCACCTCGCCGACACGATCAAAGCCGGCCGCGGAACCGTCCGCACGTCAGCAGCCCGGGTGCTGTGCGAGGAGGCGCCGGCCGCGGTCGAGCACCTGCAGGCGCTCGGCGTGAGCTTTGACGCCGACCGGCACGGCCGCCTCGCGCTCGGGCTCGAGGGCGGACACACGGCCCGCCGCGTCGTCCACGCGGGCGGCGCCGCCACCGGGCGGCGGCTGATCCGCGAGCTGTCGGCGCTGGTCGCCGAGGACCGGCGAGTGGAGGTGATCGAGGGCCGGCCGGTGACCGCGATCCTCATCCGGGGGGGCCGCTGCATCGGCGTCGTGATGCGCGGCGGGGAGACGATCTCGAGCGCCGCCGTCGCGCTCGCCACCGGGGGCGCGGCGGCGCTGTGGTCGCGCACGACGAATCCGGGCGGGGCGGTCGGCGGCGGGCTGCTGCTCGCCCACTACGCCGGCGCGGACGCTCGCCGACCTCGAGATGATGCAGTTCCACCCCACCGCGGTGTCGGCGGCCAACGGCGCCGACGGGTTCCTCGTCACTGAGGCGATCCGCGGCGAGGGCGCGCTGCTGCTCGACGCCTCAGGCGAGCGGTTCGTCGATGAGCTCGCTCCGCGCGACGAGGTGGCCCGCGCCGTCCAGCGGCAGATGGCGCTCACCGGCGCCGGCTCGGTCGACCTCGACATGCGCGCCGTCGACCCGGCTCTGTTCCCGAACGTCGTGAGCGCGCTGCGCCAGGCCGGAATCGATCCCGAGCGCGAGCTCGTCCCGGTGGCCCCGGCCGCCCATTACATGATGGGCGGCATCGCGACCGACCTCGACGGCCGGGCCTCGCTCCCGGGGCTGTACGCGGTCGGCGAGTGCTCGTGCACGGGCCTGCACGGCGCCAACCGGCTCGCCTCGAACTCGCTCACGGAGTGCTTCGTGTTCGGCGCCCGCGCCGCCCGCGCCGCGATGGCCGAGCCGCCGCCGGCCCGCCTGCACGGGGATCCCCGGTCACTGAAGCCGCCGGCGCTCACTCCGGCGAGCCGCGAGGCGCTGTGGCGGAGCGCCGGTCTCGAGCGCGACGGCGACGGTCTGCGGGCGCTCAGCGAGGACCCGCATCCGCTCGTCCAGCTGATCGCGCGCTCGGCGCTCGCGCGAACGGAGACCCGCGGCGCCCACGTGCGGCGCGACTACCCGCTGCTCGACCCGGGGTTCGACGGCCGGCATGTGGCGGTCGGTCCCGACCGCGCCCCGACAGTCAGGAATTGGGCGTAATACCCCGATCTTCGCCCTGTAAACCTCCAAAACTCCAACTTTCCACTTAATATCTACTCAATATACGGTCCTCAGCTTCTTCACATGACGGGGGAATACTCGCGACCGTCAGGGATGGCACCCCGTCGGGGGGAGCCGAAAGGAGTGGAGAGTCTGATGTACCGCTTTAGCCGAGCGATCTACAGGGAGCTCGCCGACGAGATCATCGAAGATCCGCACAGCAGCTGCCCGCACGCGAACCACGAGCGTGTGCTGAAAGCGTGCGAAGCTGCCGTCGAGCGACTCGCGACCGATCGCCATTATTTCGCGCGGCCCGCGCGCACGCTGTTCTGCGACATCCGTGCGTACTTCCCGATGAACGCGCAGAGTCGGGTGCTGCACGTGATCGATCGCTACCTGTCGTGCGCGGACGAGTTCCTCCGCCGCCAGCCGCAGAACGGCCACGACGTGTACGGGAACCCGCTGCAGTGCCGCGCGAGCACCCGCAAGGGCACCCCGTGCCAGCGGATGCCGCTGCCGCACAACGGGTACTGCCCGTCGCATCAGCACCTCGCCGAGACCGAAGATCTCGAACCGGCGCTGGCCGCGTAGCGGCTGGACCTCTTGATAAGGCCCGCTGACGCGGGCGTGTGCCGCCCCGGCGGCGTGGTCGCTCCTGCCACGTCTCTGGGAGGCGTGTAGGGTCCGCCGATGCTGTTGGGCGTCGATGTCGGTGGGACGTTCACCGACGCCGTGCTCGTCCTCGACGGCCGCGTGATCACCGCCAAGTCGCCCACGACGCCCGCCGACCAGTCCGAGGGCGTGCTGGCCGCGGTGCAGGCGGCGCTCGAGCGCGCGGGACGCCCCGGCGCGGAGGTGCGCGCGTTCGCGCACGGCATGACCGTGGCCACGAACGCCCTGCTCGAGGGTCGCGGTGCGCGGACGGCGCTCGTCGCCACCGAGGGCTTCACCGACATCGTCGAGCTCGGGCGCCAGAACCGCGCCGAGCTGTACCGCCTGTGCGCCGCCCGGCCGGCGCCGATGGTGCCCGCGGAGCTCCGGTTCGCCGCGTCCGAGCGGATGACCCCCGACGGGGTGCTGCGCGAGCTCTCGCCCGGCGAGGCGCGCTCGCTCGCCGAGCAGATCGGCGAGGCGGACGCGGAGGCTGTGGCGGTCGTGCTGCTGCACGCGTACCGTCACCCCGAGCACGAGCAGGCGATCGCCGCCGCGCTGGCCGATGCCGTGCCCGGCGTGCACGTGTCGCTCTCGCACGAGGTCGTCGGCACGTTCCGCGAGTACGAGCGCGCGGCCACCACCGAGGTCGACGCCGCCCTCTCCCCCCTGCTCGCCGGCTACCTGCGCCGGCTGCTCGGCCGAGCACACGAGGCCGACCTCCCTGAGCCGTCGATCATGCAGTCCAATGGCGGCCTGATCGACGTCGCCTCCGCCGCCGGCCATGCTGCCTTCACCGTGCTCTCGGGTCCCGCCGGCGGGGCGGCCGGCGCCGCGTTCGTGGCCCGGGCTGCCGGTATCCCGGACGCGCTGTGCTTCGACATGGGCGGCACCTCGTGCGACGTGTGCGTCGTCGACGGCGGCGCGGTCCAGGAGCGCGGGAGCGGCGAGATCGCCGGTCGCCCGCTTGCGCTGCCGATGCTCGCCGTGCACACCGTCGGGGCCGGCGGCGGCTCGATCGCGTGGCGCGACGGCGGCGGCGCCCTGCGCGTCGGGCCGCGCTCGTCGGGCGCCCAGCCGGGCCCGGCCTGCTACGGGCGCGGCGGCACCGAGCCGACCGTGACCGACGCGAATCTGATGCTCGGCTACCTGTCGAGGGACGCCCCGTTGGCCGGCGGGGTCGAGCTCGACGCCGACGCCGCCGCCGACGCGATCGGTGGCCTCGCCTCGGAGCTCGGGATCGAGCCGATCGCATGTGCGGACGGGATCGTGCGGGTGGCCGACTCGGAGATGGTGCGGGCGCTGCGGGTGGTGACCGTCGAGCGCGGGATCGACCCGCGCCGCTACGCGCTGCTCGCGTTCGGCGGGGCGGGCGGCCTCCACGCCGCGCGAATCGCCGAGGAGCTCGGGATCAGGACGATCCTGTGCCCGCGCGCGTCCGGGGTGCTCGCCGCGCTCGGGCTCGTCGTCTCCCCGCGCCGCCGTGACGTCCAGCGCAGCGTGTTCCTGAGCGGCGATGACCTGAGCGCCGACGCAATCGCGTCGGCCGTGTCCGAGCTCGGAGCACAGGCGCGCCGCGCCCTCGGGGAGGCCGACGCCGAGCTCCTCGCAACGTACGAGCTGCGCTACGCCGGGCAGGCGTTCGAGCTGGCGATCCGGGCCGGCGTCGATGCCTCGCCCGAGGATCTGCGCGACGCGTTCGAGGCCGAGCACGACGATCGCTACGGCTATCACGACTCGGAGCAGCCGCTCGAGCTGGTGACGATCCGAGTGGCCGCCTCGCTCGCAGGGCCCGAGCTCGAGCTGGCCGCCGGCGCGGCCTCCGGCGAGGACACGCTCGAGCGGGGAACCCGGCCGGCCGTGCTCGGCGGCTCCGAGGTCGAGGTGGCCGTGCTGCGGGGCAGCCCGCCACCTGGGACCGAGATCGCCGGCCCGGCGGTCGTTGAGCTGCGCGAGTCGACCCTGCTCGTCCCCGAGGGATGGGCGGGAAGCGTCGACCGCGGCGGCACTACGAAGCTGGAGCGGTCGGCGATGACCGATCCCGTCGAGCTCCAGATCCTCGCCGGGGCGCTGCGGGCGATCTGCGAGGAGATGGGCGCCGTGCTCATCCGCTCGGCCCACTCGCCGAACATCAAGGAGCGCCGCGACGCCTCGACAGCGCTGTTCGACCCGGCCGGCGAGATGGTGATGCAGGCCGAGCACATCCCCGTCCACCTCGGGGCGATGCCGGCCGCGGTGGCGGCCGTGCTCGGCGAGCGGCACGCACCCGGGCGCTCCTGGATCCTCAACGACCCCTACCAGGGCGGGACCCACCTCCCCGACATCACCGTGATCACCCCCATTTTCGCCGACGGCGACCTCATGGGGTTCGCCGCCAACCGCGCCCACCACGCCGACGTCGGCGGCCCCACCCCCGGGTCGATGCCGGCTGACTCGACGACGCTCGCGGACGAGGGAGTCGTGATCGCACCGCGGTTGCTCGACGACGCCGCGATCGACGAGCTGACCGCCCGGATGCGCCGCCCCGACCAGCGCCGTGCCGACCTCCGCGCCCAGCTCGCCGCGGGGCGGATCGCCGAGCGCCGGCTCCTCGCGCTGCGGGAGCGCGTCGGCCCCGAGGCGTTATGGGACGGGTTCGCGGCGGTGCTCGACTACGCGGAACGTCGGACGCGGACGTGCCTGGAGGAGCTGCCCGACGGCACCGCCTCGGCGCACGATGTGCTGGAGGCGCGCGAGGGGGACCTGCAGATCGTGCTCACGGCAACCGTGAGCGGCGACCGGCTGACGCTCGACTTCACGGGCACCGCCGACCAGCACGAGGGCAACCTCAACTGCCCGATGGCCGTGACCCGCTCGGCCTGCTACTTCGCCGTCCGGGTGCTCACCGATCCGGAGATCCCGCCGAGCGCCGGGGCGTACCGGCCGATCGAGGTGATCGCCCCGGAGGGCTGCCTGCTCAACGCGCGCTCGCCCGCCGCTGTGGTCGGCGGCAACGTGGAGACGTCCTCGCGCGTGGCCGACATCGTCCTGCGCGCGTTCGGGCGCGCGCTCGGGCAGGGCACGATGAACAACGTCACGCTCGGCAACGACGACGTCGTGTATTACGAGACGATCGGCGGCGGCCAGGGCGCGTGCGCCGACGCCGACGGCCCGAGCGGCGTCCACGTCGCGATGAGCAACACGCTCAACACGCCGGTCGAGGCGCTCGAGCTCGAGTTCCCCCTGCGCATGGTCCGCTACGAGCTGCGCCGCGGGTCTGGCGGCGCTGGCGCCCACCGCGGCGGCGACGGGGTCGTGCGCGAGCTGGAGGCGCTCGCGCCCCTGCACTACTCGCTCATCACCGAGCGCCGACGGGTCGCGCCGCCCGGCGCCAACGGGGGCGAGGACGGCGCCACCGGCCGCAACCTGCTCGACGGCCAGGACCTGCCGGCCAAGGCGATCGGCGAGCTGGCGGCGGGCCAGCGGCTGCGGATCGAGACGCCTGGGGGCGGGGGGAATGGGGTCACCCCACGCGCTGCAGACGACGACGCCGATGGTCGGTGACCCCATTCCCTTGGGAGAAACCGCCTGCGGCCGCGACCACACTCCCTGCGCAATCAGGCGATTTCTCCCCGGGGGGCGGGGGCGGGGGCGGGGGGAATGGGGTCACCCCACGCGCTGCAGACGACGACGCCGATGGTCAGTGACCCCATTCCCTTGGGAGAAACCGCCTGCGGCCGCGACCACACTCCCTGCGCAATCAGGCGATTTCCCCCCGGGGGGCGGGGGGGCGGGGAGACATGACGATGGTCGGTGACCCCATTCCCTTGGGAGAAACCGCCTGCAACCGCGACCGCACTCGCGCCATCAGGCGACCCCGCGAGGACGGGACCGCGTGGTGGGTGACCCATTCCCTTGGGAGAAACCGCCTGCGGCCGCGACCACACTCCCGGCGCAATCCGGCGATTTCTCCCGGGTCATCCGGACTCCGGGCAGTTCCCCACGCGGTGCGCGATGATCTGGGGATGAGCGAGCGAGTGGCATTCCTGGGGCTGGGGATCATGGGCTCGCGGATGGCCGCCAACCTGGCCGCCGCGGGCGTCGAGCTGACCGTGTGGAACCGGACCGCGTCGAAGGCCGAGGCGTTCCGCGAGGCCCACGGCGCGACGCTGGCAGCCACGCCGGCCGAGGCGGCCGGCGGCAGCGACGTCGTGATCACGATGGTCGTCGACGGCGCTCAGGTGCAGGAGGTGCTGCTCGGCGAGGACGGAGCCGCGACGACTGCTCGATCCGGATCGCTCGTCGTCGACTGCTCGACGATCGGCCCCGCCGCCACCCGCGCGATCGGCGAACGGCTCGGCGAACGGGGGATCGCAATGGTCGACGCGCCCGTGACGGGCTCCTCGCCCCGCGCCGAGGACGGGACGCTGACGATCATGGCCGGCGGAACCGAGGCGGACTTCAACCGGGCGCGGTCGCTGCTCGAGGTGATGGGCAAGGTGATCGTCCACTGCGGCGCGCTCGGCGACGGCCAGATGGTGAAGCTCATCAACAACGCGGTGGCGGCCACCAACGCGGCCGTGCTCGGGGAGGCGCTGCTCGTCGGCGCCCGGGCCGGGGTCGACCTCGACGCGCTGATCGAGGTGATGGGCGCGGGATCCGGTGCCTCGACGATGCTCTCGCTCAAGGCCGACCCGATGCGCCGGCACGACTACACGACGCTGTTCAAGCTCGAGCACATGCTCAAGGACGTCCGCCTGTGTCTCGAGGAGGGCCAAGCGGTGGGCGCTCCGTTCCCGTTCGCGGCCACCACCCGGGAGATCCTCACGGCGGCGATGGGTCGCGGCCTCGGAGAGGCTGACTTTGCCGCCCTCATTGAGGTCCTCGAGGGCGCCGCTGGGCAAAAGCTATAGCTGTGTAGCCTCTCAGAACCTGCTCATTTGCAGGAACATTTTGGATTTCTGAGGTTGTCGCGTAGAATCAGGCACGTTCCGAGCCGCCGTCTGTGAAATGCGCGGCCGGACGCTTCCGCCAACCTTCGTCTCCCCCCTTTACTGATACATGCCGATTGCTTTTAAAGAATGGGCCGTCACTGTGCGGGCTCTCGCCGAGGGCGAGCAGCTTCTGACCCTCCGCAAGGGCGGCATCCGCGAGCCGAGCAAGCATTTCAAGCTCGAACACGACCGTTTCTTCCTGTACCCGACGTTCGACCACCAATGCGCCGATCTCGTGCGCGCCTCTCATCAGCCCGAGCTGTCCCGCGCTCTGGAGGAGGGCGTGTGGAGCGACGGTGAGCCGTCGCCGAGCGCGCTGCACCGGGGGCTCGAGCTCTCCCAGCCGGACCGCGTGCGGATCCGCGCCTGGGCCGAGGTCGCAGCCCACTACACGATCACCGACCGTCGCGCCGTCGATGCCCTGTCCCCGTTCTACGTGTGGACGACCGACTACGCCGAGAAGCGGCTGGCGTGGAAACGCCGCCACCCGCTCCACGTGATCCTGCTGCGCACGTATCGGATCCCGCGGCCGGTGACGGTCAAGGTCCGCGACGAGTACGGCGGATGCCGCTCGTGGCTGGAGCTGACCCGTGATCTGCCCTTCGAGGGCACCCCGGTCCTCTCCGACGAGGAGTTCGAGCGGGCCTCGGAGGAGATCGCCAACATCGCTGCGGATCGGCAACCGGTCCTGGTCTGAGGCTGGTCGCGGGTCGGGCATCCGCCCGACCCGCCGCCGGGCCTCCCCGTCTGCCCGTGCCCTGGATCGAGTCGGCGTCCGCGTCGTTCCGCGCCCGGCACAACGCCTCGGACGCCGACGACGCCGAGCGCATCCTGTACTCGCTGGAGCGCACCCGCGCCTATCTCGGGGAGTACTTCCCCGAGACGGTCGAGCAACTCGTGGTCGTGTTCCACGGCAGCATGCTGTCGCTGACGATGGCCAACCCGGCGATGCCGGCCCTGTGGCTCACCACCGCCCCGGCCGCTCGGCGCTACGTCGGCGGCTGGGCCGGCCGGACCGAGCTGCACGTGCTCACCGCCCGGGCGCTCGAGTCGCGGGCCTCGAACGTCTCCGGCTCGCGCGAGATGCTCGAGCTGACCGCGGCGTCCCTGTACGCGCGCCGCGTCGTCGCCGAGAACAACCATGAGCTCGCCCGGGCCGGCCGCGCCGGTCGCGCGCGGATGCACCTGCGCTGGGCGTGGATGATCGAGGGCGCCGGCCGCTGGTTCTCCGGCCAGTCCGACTACGCCCGCCCGGCAGTCGCGCGCCGACTGCGCGAGGGCGGCCGCCCCAGTTTCCCCCCGGGCATTCGCGACGCCGCGCTCCTCGGCGGCACCGTGATCGACCTGCTCGCCCGCGAGGAGGGCGAGGCCGCAGCCGCCGGCTTCGTCCGCCGGTTCCACCCCCAGGGCCCGCGCGCGGCGCTGTCAAAGGCGTTCGGCGGGCGGTCGTTCTCCCACACCGAGGAGGCCTGGCGCTCGCATCTGACGCGGATCGCCAGCGCCGCCTGAGCGTCCGCGGCGCCCGCGGCGTCCGCGGCGTCCGCGAGGGCATGTCGGATCGGCGGGGTGCGCCGGGCGTGCACGAAATGCCAAACTCGGCTGCGCGCGCCAAGTTCGGCAGCGGGGGCATCAATCTGATGTTCCGCCTGCCGAATTCGTCAATTTCCAACGAATTCGGCATGGTGTGCCCGCCCCGCCCCGCCCCGCCCCGCCGCGCCCCGTCCCGCCCCGCCCCGCCGCGCCCCTCCGCAGGCGCCGCCGACGCCGAGGCCCCTAAACCGACCGACGCGTTCCGAGGAGATTGATCTGGTTGCTCTTGACCCCGGATATCGGTGTCAATAGCGACCAGCCCTCGGGATCAGCCGGCGATCGCGCCCCTCGCGGCCGCCTCGAGGCGTTATGTCAACCGCCCACCGCCAGGAGCTCACGACTCCCGCGTGGGCCGCTCAGGCCGACGGCGCGTTCCTGCTGCGGCTCACCGCTGGCTGAGCAGACCGGGATCCCGGCCGACGGGATCCCCTCGACGCACGGCCGTGAGCGCCGCTCTAGTGGGCCTTCCCGCTAGCCGAGGCTGAGGAACCGCAGGACGTCGGCGCCGTCGGCGTCCAGCGCGGCCCGGTCGGCGCGGGTGATCCGCTCCAGCGGCTCGATCGTCAGCGCGCCCGAGGACAGCTTCCAGGTCGCGACCGCGCGCCCGCCGACCATCGCAAACGCGCGGAAGATCCCGTTCGTCGTGACCAGCCCGGTGTGCGGGCCGATGATGTCCTCGCGGGAGGTCCAGCCGAGCAGCACCGGCTCGAATGGCCCCAGGAGCCGCGGCCCGGGCAGGTCCGGCTCGGATTCCGCCCCCCGCGGTGAGGCCGCCCCGTCCGGAGAGCGGACCAGCTCCACCAGCCGGTCGTCGCGCTCGACCAGCTCCGATCCGATCGCCCGCAGGCCCGCCCGCGCCTGACCGCAGCGTGATCTTCGCCCACCGGGCCAGGTCGGCCGCCCCGGCAGGGCCGTGGCCGGCGAGATACCGGCGGGCCAGCTCGGCGAGCGCCCGGTCGGGGTCGACCGGCTCGGCGGGGCCGAGCCAGTCGCGCCGCAGGACGAACGCCTGCTCGCCCCCGGCCATCGGGCCTCGGACGATCAGGCCGTCCAGGCTCGCGCGGAACAGGATGTGAACGAACGCCTGGCCCTCGGTGCGCACGCCGGCCGCGTCGAGGCGGTCGCGCAGCTGCCCGCGGATCAGCGGCCCGTCCGCGGCCAGCGCGTTCGCGACGACGCCGAGCCCGCGCTCCGCCCCGGCCGGCGTCACCCCCTCCTCGGCCAGCCGGCGCGCGCTCGCGGTGTGGAGTGACGGCGTCGTCAGCGCGTGCAGCCAGGCGTGGTCCTGGCGGCGGACGAGATGGAGCGTCCCTCGGCACAGCCAGTCGACGACGAGCGACCCGTCGTTGAGGAGCGCGTCGACGTCGGCGGCGGTCCTCGCCGCCGTCCGGGGCCGGATCGAGAGGCGGGCCGCCCGCGGATCCTGGGCCTGGACGGCGAGCAGCCGCTCGACCACTGGGCCCACCGAGTTTGCCGGCGGGCCGCTCAGCAGCTGCGAGCGCAGCCGGCGCGCGAGCAGGCTCAGTGCAGGACGGCGATCGCGAGCCATACGACGAGCGCGCCGATCGCCAGCGCCGCGACGAGGCCGATCAGCAGCCGGACCGGCGCGACCACGGGCTGGCTCGGGCGCTCGTCGATCAGCTCGGCCTCGAGCAGCACCTCGCGGGCGGTGGCGGCGCCGGAAGCGGGCACGAGGATGTCGCGCGGGCCGGCGGCCAGGAAGTCCGGGACGTCAAAGCCGGCCGTGCGGCGCAGGAGGCTGGGGACGCCCTCCTCGAGCAGCAGACCCTGGATGAACTCCGCCTCGGCCTGGTTGCGGGCCCCGGCGACGCGGACGAGCTCGCCCTCGGCCAGCTGGGGCTTGATCTTGCGGGCGCGCTCGTGGGCGTCGGTGATCGGCCGCTCGACTGTGAGCTTGGGCGCTGTAGACGAGCGGCATCTGGCAGCGCGGGCAGAAGCGCTCGTCGAGCGGGATATGTCGTGGCGCAGCTCGGGCACACCAGCGGCTCGGAGCTGGCGGCGCGCCCCTCGGTCACTCGACGACCAGCTCGGCCTCCGCCACGTGGCCGTCGCGGATCGTGTACGCACGCACCTCGGGCTCGTCGCCGGCGAGGCCGACGATCACGTACAGGGCGTCCGGATAGAAGGCCAGGTTGATGTCGGTCTGCGACGGATACGGCTGGCTGCGGGTGTGCGAGTGATAGATCGCGCCGAGGTCGAGGCCGGCGTCGTCGATCGCCATCTGGATCTGGTACTGCTCGGCGCCGTCGATCTCGTAGCGCAGTGGGCTGGCCGCGGTGTTGGACGCCCGGTACAGGCGGACCGCCTGGCCGTTACGCGAGGCGATCATGCCGCAGCACTCGTTGGGCGCGTCCTGGCGCGCGTGGGTGACCATCTCGTCGTAAAGGGAGCGGGCGAACAGCATCTGTCCAGGCCGAGGCTACCAGCCTCAACTTCGCCTCCACCCGGTCGATATCGCCAACGTGGAGTCACAGCTACGCACAATCAAGCAGCTGGTTCGCGACTCGCTCTACGCGGTCGACGAGCGCGCCGTTGCCGATGCCATCGTGGCCCGGTCGAGCGTCAAGATGACGGTCGCCGCGCCCACGTTCCGCAGCGAGCAACGAGCCGTCTACCAGGCCCGGTCGTTCCGCCGGGATCGTGACGCGCACTCGTTCCGCCTCAGCCTGTCCCGCAGCCACCTCAGTCACGCCGTCTAACATCCCCGTCACCCGAGCGTCCGCGCCAAGGCGCGTCCGAGCGCCTGCGCGCGCCTCGGTCACTGGACGTAGGCGCTCGGCACCGCGCGGTTGATGTCGTGCGGGTGGAGCAGGAGGTTGAGCACGCTCGCGTGCTGACCCTCGGCCGCGAGCACCTGGGCGCAGAGCTCGATCAGGTGCGGGTCGTTGAGCCCGAGGATCGCGTGGTAGTAGACGTTCGCCGAGCACGTTCTCGACCCGGACGAGGATCGTCAGACAGTCGCGCTCGGTCCGCAGGTGCGCGAGCCGGTTCGGGATCCCGTGGGCGGCCAGCACCTGGTCGGCCTCGTTGACGGTGCCCAGCTCCTGCGGCGGCGTCGCCCCCATGACCTGCAGCGCGTTGGTGAACGTGGCCACGTGCGAGTGCTCCTGGACGAGCAGCCGGGTCGCGACCTTCTGGGCGTTCTCGGACATCAGGTTGGAATGGAGGATCGTGCCGTAGGCGAACACCGCGAGCAGCTCGCTTCCGAGCACCGGCATCAGCAGGTCGGCGTCGGTCGGCTGCGAGGCGGCCCGAGCCGCCGCGGGGAGCGCACCGACCGCGGCCGCGGTCCCGAGCGCCGCCCCACGGAGGAGCAGCTCCCGGCGGGTGGCGGCCAGTGCGTCGTCGTCGTGCATCGCGTGTGGTGGCCGCTCGGTGCCTAGGCGAGGCCCGTGACGAAGCCCGTGGGGACCGGATCGTGGCCGAGCGACAGCTGGACGACCGACAGGTGCTGCGCGTCGTTGGCCATGATCGCGGCGATCGCGGCACGCTTGGTGTCCGTCGACAGCTGGCTGATCGCATCCAGGTAGCCGGCGATCTGGGCGTTCTCGAGCATCACCAGCGTCGTGAAGATCTGCCGCATCCCCCGCGGCTGGCCGAAGTTGTAGTTGGCGCGCGGCTGGCGGGGCTTGCCGCCCGAGCGCTGGATCAGCCCGCTCAGCTCGGTGACGTGGGCGAGCTCCTGCTCGAGGAACAGCTTCGCGGCGGCGTGCGCGCGGCCGCCCAGGAGCGGCACGGTTGCCGTGTAGAAGGCGGCGGCCTTGTACTCGAGCGCGAGCGCGCGCTGCAGCAGTGCGATGTCGACCTGGCTCGGCGGCGGCGGCGCGACGGCCGGGCTGGTCTTCGACTTGCTGTCCGAGCCGCACGCGGCGATGCCCGCCGCGCAGGCAGCGGCCACCCCGGAACCGGCCAGCCTCAGAAGGCGCCTGCGCGAGGCGTCCGCGCCGGGTTCCTCGCTCACCACCAGACGGTGGAGTCCAGGTTCTCGATCTCCTCGATGGGCCGAGTGTAGATCCCGGACGAGAGGTACTTCCAGCCGTCGTCGGCAACGATGAAAACGACGTTGCCCTCGTCGAGCTCGTTCGCGATGCGGACGGCCACCCGGGCGATCGCGCCGGACGAGACGCCGGCGAACACGCGCTCCTCGTCGAGCAGCTTGCGCGTGAACACGATCGCGTCGGTGTTCGTGACGAAGATCTTCCGGTCGAGCAGCGAGAGGTCGATGATCGGCGGGATGAACCCGTCCTCGAGCGACCGCAGGCCCTGGACCGGCTCGCCCTGCATCGGCTCCGCCGCGACGATCTTCACGTTGTCGCCGAGTTCCTCCTTGAGCCGGCGGGCGTTGCCCATCAGGGTCCCGCCTGTCCCCAGGCCAGCCACGAACGCGGCGACGTCGTCGAGCTCCTCGAGGATCTCGAGCGCCGTCCCGTTGTAGTGGGCCATCGGGTTGGCGAGGTTGCCGTACTGGTAGGGCATGTAGTAGTCGGCGTCCTTCTCGGCCATGTCGAGGGCCATCTCGACTGCCCCGTTGGAGCCCTTCGAGCCCTCGGAGAAGACGATCTCGGCGCCATACATGCGCAGCACTTCGGTGCGCTCAGGGGTGACGTTCTCGGGCATCACGACCTTGAGCTTGTAACCCTTGCGGCCGCAGATCATCGCCAGCGAGATCCCCGTGTTGCCAGACGTGGGCTCGAGGATCGTCTGCCCGGGACGGATCGCCCCCTTGTCCTCGGCGTCCTCGATCAGCGAGCGCGCGACCCGGTCCTTGACCGACCCGGTCGGGTTGTGCGACTCGAGCTTTGCCCAGATGCGCACGCCCGGCTTCGGACTGAGGCGCTTGAGCTCGATCAGCGGGGTGTGGCCGATCGACTGGACGATGTCGCCGTACCGACCTCCGCACGGCTTGTTCTGGAGCTGCTCGGCGGCCATGCTTTACGAAGTATAGCGGTGGGTGCTCGCCGGCCGGCGCCGGCTCGGAGAAGAACCGGACCGCGGGCGGCCATCCGGCCGGCCCGCGGTCCGCGGTCGTACTGGGGGGTTTCAGTACGGGTAGGGAGTCGTCGTCGTCGTGCTCGGCATCGTCGAGGTGGTCCCCGGGGCGGTGGTTGTGGTGCTTGTGGTGGCCGGGGGGGTCGCGCTCGAGCTGGCCGCCTTGACGACGTGCCAGGTGCCGCCGAAGGTCATGATCCCTTGGCCGTTGGCCTGGCCCTTGGCGGAGTCGCCCGGCGAAGAAGTACAGCGGGCGGCCGCCGAGCGTCACCTGGAAGAAGCCGTGGCGGTGCAGGATGCCCAGGCGCCCGCGGATCCCGTGCGCCTTGCGCAGCGTGGCATGTGCCGACTTGACGGTCAGCGGGGGCCAGAACTGGAAGCAGACGCTCGACTTGCAGAGCAGGTGGTGTCGTGTCTCCGGGCGCAGCTCGTACAGCGTCCGTCCGTTGCCGCCCACGACGACTGTCTCGCCGAGAGTCGAGTTGTTCGCCGTCTTCAGCGTGTTCCGGGCCGTCTTCGCGATCGCCAGACCGGTGACCGCGACCGCCGCCATCACGGCGGCGAGCATCACCATCTTGACCGTTCGGTGCATCTCAGGCTCCCTTCCGAGCTGGTCGTTCGAACCTGAAGACGCCGGACCGGTGCTCACCCTTCCCGGGCGAGCAGATGTTTAGGTTCGGCCCGCCGGGTCAGTTGGCCCCGCCGGCCATCGCCGGCAGGATGACCAGGCTGTCGCTGTCGCCGACTGCCGTGTCGAGGCCGTCGAGCACGCGTACATCCTCGTCGTTGAGGTAGACGTTGACGTAGCGGTTGAGCCCGCCGTCGGGAGCGAACAGCTGAGACTGGGTGTCCGGGTGGCGCTCGGCGACGTCGCGGAGGATCTCTCCCACCGACGAACCGCCGGCAGTGAGCTCCTTCTCACCGCCCACGGCAGGACGAAGCACGGGTGGGATTCTCACTGTGGCCATCGTGGGAACCCTAGTGGGCGCCGGCGCAGAACGCCTCGTAGTCGGGGAACACGCCCATCTCATCGTCGGAGATCGCCTCGGGGTGGCGCGAGCAGATCGGGCACTCGGGGTCGCGGCGAACCTTGACCTCGGTCGCAGTCGCGGCGAGCGCGTCGTACATCAGCAGCCGGCCGACGAGCGGGTCGCCCTCGCCGAGGATCAGCTTGATCACCTCGGTCGCCTGGAGCAGGCCCATCGTCCCCGGCAGCACGCCGAGCACGCCGTTGGCGCCGCAGGAGGGCGCCAGCTCGGCCGGAGGCGGCACCGGGAACAGGCAGCGGTAGCACGGGCCGTCGTAGGGCTTGAACACCGACAGCTGGCCCTCGAAGCCGAGGATCGCGGCCGACACCACCGGGATCTGCAGGCGCACGGAGGCGTCGTTGAGCAGGTACCGGGTGGGGAAGTTGTCCAGGCCGTCGACGACGATGTCGTAGCCCGGCAGGATGTCCATGATGTTGTCCGCCCCGAGGCGGACCGGGTACTTGTTGACCTTCACGTCCGGGTTGAGCGCGGTGATCGTCTGCTCGGCGGAGTCGACCTTGGGGACGCCGATCCGCTCGCTCGAGTGGATCACCTGGCGCTGGAGGTTCGAGAGGTCGACCTCGTCGTTGTCGACGATCCCGAGGGTGCCGACGCCGGCCGCCGCGAGGTACAGCGCGGCCGGCGAGCCGAGTCCGCCGGCCCCGAGCAGCAGCACCTTCGCGTCGAGCAGCTTCTGCTGGCCCTCCGCGCCGACCTCCGGGAGCAGCAGGTGCCGGGAGTAGCGCTCTCGCTGCTCGGCGGTGAGTGTCTTCGGGGACCTCGACGTCATAGCCGCGGTCCTTCCACAGCGTGATCCCGCCGGTCATCGACTCGACGCTCTCGTAGCCGAGGTCCTCGATCAGGGTTCGCGCCGCCCAGGCCGAGCGGTTCCCCGACTGGCAGTACAGGATGACGGGCGTGGAGCGGTCCGGGACCGCCCCCTCGATCCGCGACTCCAGGTAGCTCTTGGGGACGTGCTTGGCGCCCGGGATGTGGCCGGTGCCCCACTCCTCCACCTCGCGCACGTCGATCACGGCAGCGCCGTTGGCGAGCTGCTCGCGGACGTCCGCGGGATCGACCTCGTCGATCCGGCTCTTGATGTCCCTGAGGACGTCGGCTCCGGTCGGGCTCATGGGGTCACAAACTCCTGGAATACGGATCTGGATTCAATACTTCAGAGAGTATAGCGGGGCGGAAGGCCCGGGCAGCGTGCGTTTCCGCTCCCATCAAGGTACCCGAGCGCGCCCGCTCCGAAAGCCGAAGGGCGCCCCGAGTGGCTCGGGGCGCCCTTGGTAATCAATCAGACCCAACCTGCGCATAAGGGGTATCGACGGGGGCGGCGTCGTGCCGATATCGGGTGAAGACCCCATCTTTCGTCCAGGTGATCCTCTGAACCGCATCAAATCACGTTCGCTTCTCGTCCAGGTTCTGTGCGTGAACCTGCTGCTGGTCGCTGCCACCGTGCTCGTCGCGACGGTGGCCGTCAACGCTCCGGTGAACGGCGTCACCCGCAGCCGGGAGCTGCTCGTGCTCGGGCTGGCGATTGTCGCCACCCTGCTGGGGAACTGGCTGCTGCTGCGCCGGCGGTTCGAGCCGCTCGGGCAACTGATCTCCTCGATGGAGGAGATCGACCTGGCCGCACCCGAGGACGGCGAGCGCGCCGCCGGGCGCGCAGACAGCGCCGAGGTCCAGCGGCTCGAGGCCGCGTTCGGGCGGATGATCTCGCGGCTCGAGGTCGAGCGACGCGACGCCGGGCCGGTGGCGATCGAGGCGCAGGAGCGCGAGCGCCGGCGGATCGCCCAGGATCTCCACGACGAGGTCAACCAGGCGCTGACGGCCGTGTCGCTGCGGCTCCAGGCCTCGATCGAGCACGCCCCGCCCGAGCTCGCCGCCGAGCTGACGGAGACCCAGCAGCTCTCCGGCCGGGCGATGGAGGAGCTGCTGGCGCTCGCCCGCCAGCTCCGCCCCGCGGTGCTGGACGACCACGGGCTCGTCCCGGCTCTCTCGAGCCAGGTCCGCCTGTTCGGCGAGCAGACCGGGCTCCGGACCACGTTCAACGTCCGCGGCACTCTGCCGCAGCTGACCCCCGAGCAGCAGCTCGTGATCTACCGGATCACGCAGGAGAGCCTGTCGAACGTCGCTCAGCACGCGCACGCGGACAGCGTCTCGGTCGAGCTGTCGTTCATCGGAAACACGGTGATCACGATCAGCGACGACGGCTCCGGGTTCGACGGTACCCCGATCGGCGGGCTCGGGCTGTCCGGAATGCGCGAGCGGGCGCTGCTGGCCGGCGGGCCAGTTCGCGATTTTCTCCTCCCGGGGCCACGGTACGCGCGTGGAGCTGTCGCTCGGATGAGGATCCTCGTCGCCGACGACCATGGGATCGTGCGCTCCGGGATCCGGCTGCTGCTCGAGCGTCAGCCCGACCTCGAGGTCGTGGCCGAGGCGGCGGACGGCATCGAGGCGGTGGAGCTGGCGCTGTCGACGCGGCCGGACCTCTCGATCCTCGACGTCAGCATGCCCGGGCTCACCGGGCTCCAGGCCACCCGGGAGATCCGTGCCCATCTGCCCCACTCGCGCGTGCTGATCCTGTCGATGCACGATGACGAGCGCTACGTGTTCGAGGCGCTCAAGGCCGGCGCGGCCGGCTACGTGCTCAAGCGCGAGGCCGATCAGGACCTCGTGGGGGCGGTCCGGGCGGTCGGGCGCGGCGAGGCGTTCCTCACCAACGCGGCGGAGCGCTCGATCATCCGCGAGTGGATGGAGGAGAGCGCAGAAGCCCCGCGGGTGCCGCTCACCCCGCGTGAGGAGGAGGTGGTGAAGCTGATCGCCGAGGCCCATACGAACGCGCAGATCGCCGCGATCCTCCACCTGTCCGAGAAGACGATCGAGTCGCATCGGGCGAACGTGCTTCGCAAGCTCGGGATGCGCGACCGGGTCGAGCTCGTCCGCTACGCGATCCGACGGGGGCTCGTCGAGGCCTAGGCGCCGCCGGGGGCCGCTCGAACGCGAGCGTATTTGTGGGGCGGCCACTTGTCCGACCGAGCGGAGGTCGTAACCTGCGCGCGGCGATGCGCGCCCCCGTCGACCACATCGCCGCTCCCGCGTTCCCGCCTCGCCTGCCGTGGGTCAACGTGGCGACGCTGCGGATGGACCAGCAGATCGGCCGGCCGGTGCTGCTCGAGTTCTGGGACTTCTGCCGCCCGAACTCGATCCGCACGCTGCCCTACATGAAGGCCTGGCACGAGCGCTACGAGCCCGACGGGCTGCGCGTGATCGGGATCCACGCGTCCGGGTTCCCGCCCTCGGCCGACCCCGAGGCGGTGGAGTCGGCCGTCGCTCGGCTCGAGATTCCGTATCCGGTGGTCGTCGACGTCGAGCTCGAGATCTGGCAGCTGTACGGGAATCTCGGCTGGCCGGCCCGCTACCTGTTCAACCAGCAGGGGATGCTGTTCGACTACCACTACGGCGAGGGGGGCTACCTCGAGACCGAGGAGGCGATCCAGGAGCTGCTCGGGATCGACCGGCCGCCGCTGCGCCCGCTGCGGCCCGAGGACGTGCCCGGGGCGCTGCTCGTCCCCCAGACGGCCGACGTCGAGGGCCCGTACTCGGGCGAGTACGAGGCCGGCTCGGTGTGGGCCGTGCTCGACGGCATCGGCGAGATCGTCGCCAACGGGCGCACGTTGAGCGTCGATCACGCCGGCTGCTACCTGCTCGTCGAGCACGAGCACAGCACCGCCGGCGAGCTCGAGCTGGAGATCGGCGACGGCGTCAGCTGCGTGGCGACGTGCTTCACCCCGGGGCTCGACGACTGACCCCGTCGAGCAGGTTGACGAGCTCCGGCGCCCCGTCCCCGTCGAAGCGGACGGCGAACCCGGACCGGTAGGGGCTCTCGCCCGGGCGTGGGCCGAGGAACCCCGGCTCGTGCACCCAGCAGCCGCTGTTGATGAGCCGCGTCCCCGCCGGCGTGCGCCACTCGGACCGATCGTCGCGGGCGAGCGGTCCGGCCCGGTGGGTGTGGCCGAAGATGACGACGGGCGGTGCGAGCTGCAGGCGACCGAGCACCTCCCCCATCGCCCGCAGCGGCGCGCCTCGGAGCTGGGGGCCGGAGATGTCGGTCGACAGCGGGCCGATCCGGGCGCGGTTGAGCGCTCCGACGAGCATCGGGAACGCGAGCCGCATCCCGCGCCGGCGCCAACGGCCGCGCCGCGATGAGCCGCCGAGCGCCCGCATCGCCTGCACCGATGCGCCGTGTGAGCTCGTCCCGAGGTCGCGGCCGCCGTGCTGCGCCATCGCGTCGAGCCACGCGTACAGCGGCGCCTGCACGCGCTCGTAGTCCTCGGGCCGCCCCGGGCCGATGGCCGGCTCCCGGATCAGCCTGGCCATCGCGCCGGCGCCGAGGCGCTCGAACATCGGCACGGTCGTGTGGCGGTCGGCGTAGTGGCCGTGGATCGCGTAGACGTCCTCGCGCAGCCACACGCCGGGGTACACGACGCGGACGCGGGCAGGAGCCAGCTGGGCGGCGATCCGAGCGAGCGGCTCGCCGTCACGCCAATCGACCTCGGTCTCCACGCTGAGCGGCGGCGGCGGGCCGTCGCGGCGCGCGGCGCTCTGACCATGCGGCGAGCAGGCCGTGGTCGTGGTTGCCGGGGACGATCACCACCTCGGCGCCGGCGGAAAGCGCGCGGGCGATCGCGCCGAGCACGGGCTCGGCCGCGCGCAGGGCGTCGCGGATCGGGCCGTGGCGGAGCTCGAGCAGGTCGCCGAGCAGGACCAGCCGGTCGACGTCGGGCAGCGCGGCGGTCAGCCCGGCGAGCGTCTCAGGCGAGCCGCGCAGGAGATCGTGCTCGGCGTGGGCGCCGAGGTGGAGGTCGGATACGACCAGCGTGTGTGTCAGCGGGAGCGCTCCGCTAGGCGGACGCCGCGGCCATCGCCTGGCGGATCGCCTTCGGGAGCATGAACCGGACGTCCTCCTGGACGACCTCCAGCTCCGCGACGTCCGTGCAGCCGCGCGCCTCGAAGAACTCGACCAGCCGCTGGACGAGCGACTCCGGCGCGCTCGCGCCGGAGGTGATCCCGACGACCCGCTTGCCCTCGAGCCATTCCTCGCGGACCTGGCTCTCGTTGTCGATCAGGTAGGAGTCCGAGCCGTGCTCGCGGGCCACCTCGACGAGCCGGTTGGAGTTCGACGAGTTGCGCGAGCCGATCACCAGCACGAGGTCGCAGTGGCGGGCGAGCTGCTTGACGGCCGCCTGCCGGTTGGTGGTGGCGTAGCAGATGTCGTCGGTGCGGGGCCCGACGATCGCGGGGAAGCGCTCGCGCAGGCGGCTGATGATCGCGCGGGTCTCGTCGACCGACAGCGTCGTCTGCGAGATGTAGGCGACCTTGGCCGGATCCTTGACCTCAAGCTCGTCGACGTCGCTCTCGTTCTCGATCAGCACGATGTGGCCGGGCGCCTCGCCCATCGTCCCCTCGACCTCCTCGTGGCCGGCATGGCCGACGAGCACGATCGTGTAGTCCTCGGCGGCGAACTTCTTCGCCTCGACGTGCACCTTGGTGACGAGCGGGCAGGTGGCGTCGATCGTCTGCAGGCTGCGCTGCTCGGCGTTCGCGTGCACGCTGGGGGCGACCCCGTGGGCGGAGAACACGACTGTCGCGCCCTCGGGAACCTCGGTCTCGGAGTCGACGAACACCGCCCCGCGGTCGCGCAGCTCCTCGACCACGTGCTTGTTGTGGACGATCTCCTTGCGCACGTACACGGGGGCGCCGTACAGCTCGAGCGCACGCTCGACGGTCTGGACCGCCCGGTCGACGCCGGCGCAGTAGCCGCGCGGCGCGGCGAGCAGGAGCTTCTCAGGGAGTGGCATCGGTGGCATCGGTGGCATCGCAACCTGAGTGTAGGCGCCGGCGCTCGGCAGGGCGATGCCATTGGGAGATCGCCCAGGGGGCGATCTCCCGGCGCCTGCCACAGCTAATCGTTGGCGGTGGCGGCCGAGAGCAGCTCGGCGAACTGGCGGCGCGCCGCCTCCCGGCGGGTCGGCACGTGCTCTGAGGGCACGCCGTCGGCGGGCGGCTCGTAGCCGCGGAGGATCTGGCGGGCGACCGAGGCGCGGTGGACCTCGTCGGGGCCGTCGTAGATCCGGGCAGCGCGGGCGAAGCGGTACATCGCCTCGAGCGGCAGGTCGGTCGAGTAGCCGAGCGCCCCGTGGGCCTGGAGCGCCCGGTCGATCACGTCGTGCAGCGTCTTCGCCCCGAAGTACTTGATCATCGCGATGTCGGTGCGGGCTGCGAGCACGCCCTGGGTGTCCATCTTCCACGCCGCGTGCAGCGTCATCAGCCGCGAGGCCTGCATCTGCGCGGCCGAATCGGCGATCCAGTTCTGCACCGACTGGTGCTTGGACAGCGTCGCGCCGTGGGCGTGGCGGTACAGCGAGCGCTCGCACAGCATGTCGAATGCCCGCCGGGCGACGCCCAGCCACCGCATGCAGTGGTGGATGCGGCCGGGGTAGAGGCGCTGCTGGGCGATCAGGAACCCGGCTCCCTCCGCGCCGAGCAGCGCGTCGGCCGGGACGCGGACGTCCTCGTAGACGATCTCAGCGTGGTTCCCGTAGCGCCCGAAGCTGTCGTACGGATGCTCCATCGTCGCCACGTCGCGCTGGACCTGCACGCCGGGCGTGTCAGCGTCGACGAGGAACATCGAGGCGCGCTGGTGGGGCCGAGCCTCGGGATCGGTGACCGCCATCACGATCAGGAAGTCGGCGATCGAGCCGTTCGAGGAGAACCACTTGTGACCGTTGATCACCCAGTCCTCGCCGTCACGCACCGCGCGGGTCTTCAGCAGCGTCGGGTCCGATCCGGCGGTGTCCGGCTCGGTCATGCTGAACGCCGATTTGATCTCGCCGGCCAGCAGCGGATGCAGGTAGCGGTCCTTCTGCTCGGGCGAGCCCGCCAGCGCGATGATCTCGGAGTTGCCCGAATCGGGCGCCGCGTTGCCGAACGCCAGCGGGGCGATCGGGGTCGTCCCCAGGATCTCGTGCATGAGCCCGAGCTTGACCTGGCCGTAGCCCTGGCCGCCGAGCTCCGGGTCGAGGTGCGCAGCCCACAGGCCCCGTTCCCTGACCTCGTCCTGGAGCGGCGCCATGGCCGCCGTCAGGCCCTCCCATCCGAGCTCCTCGAGCAGCGTCTCGAGCGGCCAGATCCGCTCGCGGACGAACTCGGTCATCCAGTCGAGATGGGATTGGAACTCAGGCTCGGTGGAGAAATCCCAGGCCACGGCCGCGAAGCGTACTCTTCCTCATTCGCCAACGACCTCGCTCGGGAGACGACGGATGGCACAGCGGCACCTGGACCGGCTCACCTCAATCGACGCCTCCTTCCTGCACCAGGAAGGGGCCGCGTCGCACATGCACATCGGCGCTGTGCTGGTGTTCGAGGGGCCGCCCCCGGACTATGAGGACTTCCTGGGCCAGGTCCGCGGACGGCTGCACCTCGTCCCGCGCTACCGGCAGAAGCTGGCCACGCCTCCGTTCGAGACCGGCCGGCCCCTGTGGGTCGACGACCCCAGCTTCAACCTCGAGTACCACGTCCGCCATACCGCGCTGCCGGCGCCCGGCACCGAGGAGCAGCTGTTCCTGCTCTCCGCGCGGATCGCCTCCCAGCAGCTCGACCGCGCGCGCCCGCTGTGGGAGACGTGGCTGGTGGAGGGGCTCGAGGATGACCGGTTCGCGCTCATCTCGAAGACCCACCACTCGCTCGTCGACGGCGTCTCCGGCGTCGACCTCGCCTCGGTCCTGTTCGACATCTCGCCCGAGCCCCCCGACACGCCGACGGACCTCGAGCCCTGGCAACCGCACCGCGAGCCCTCCCCGGCCGACCTCGTCGCGGCCGGCATGCGCGGCGCGCTGCGCACGACGACGACGCTGGTGACCCGCGCGCTCGCCGCGGCCACCCGCCCCGCGAGCACGCTCGGCTGCCTGCGCGACGCCGCCGAGGGGGTCGGCGAGATCGTGTGGGCGGGCCTCAACCCCGCCCCCGAGACGCCGCTCAACGTCCCGATCGGGCCGCACCGCCGGTACTCGATCGCGCGCCAGCAGCTCGAGGACTACAAGGAGGTCAAGGACGCGCTCGGCGGGACCGTCAACGACGTCGTCCTCACGGTCGTGTCCGGCGCGCTGGCCGGCTGGCTGCGCTCGCGCGGAATCCGAACCGAGGGCCTCGAGATGCGGGCGCTCGTCCCGGTCTCGGTCCGCAGCAAGAACGACCGCGGGACGCTCGGCAACCGGCTGACAGTGATGCGTGGCCCGCTGCCCGTGTACATCAACGACCCAGTCGCGCGGCTGCGGTTCGTCCGCAGGGCGATGGACGGGCTCAAGGAATCGAAGCAGGCGGTCGGCGCGGCGACGCTGGCGGCGGTCAACGACCTGGCGCCGCCGACGATCCTCGCCCAGGCCTCGCGGCTCAACTTCTCGACGCGGCTGTTCAACCTGATCGTCACGAACATCCCCGGGCCGCAGGTGCCGCTGTACGTGCTCGGGCGCCGGCTGCTCGACCTGTTCCCGGTCGCGTTCCTGCCCGAGAACCACGCGCTGGCGATCGCGATCATGTCCTACGACGGCCGGATCGACTACGGGCTGCTCGGCGACTACGACGCGCTGCCCGACATCGAGCTGATCGCCGAGGGGCTGCAGCGCTCGCTCGACGAACTGCTGGCCGCCGCGCGCAAGAAGACGAAGGGCCGGCGGACGCCCCGGAAGGCGTCGGCCAACGGCGCCAGGGCGAAGAGCAACGGCAGCAGGGCGAAGGGCACCGGCACCACCGCGAAGGACACCGGCACCACCGCGAAGGACACCGGCACCCCCGCGAAAGGCGCCGCGAGCGAGCCGGAGCCGGCTCGGAGTTCGCCCCCTCGCCGGTCCTCCCCTCCTCCCACGGCCGGCCGAAGCGCGGCCCGGCCGCGGACATGCGCGCGAAGCGGACCCGGGGATCGCGCCCTCCGCGCAAGCGCACCGACTCCTGACGCCGCCGGCCCCTCGGGGACGGGGCCCTCACGCACTCTCGGCCGCCTATCCTGGGTCGGTGCGCCGTGTCTGCCTCTTGGTCGCGCTCGCAGGGATCGCGCCCCTCGTCGTCAGCTCGGCGAGCGCCGCGGCCGCGCTCCCCGGGACCTCGCTGACAGCCTCCCCGCTCACCGGCAACCTTCTTGTGCTGCTCGACCGCCACGTATCCGCGGTAGCCCACGGTGGCCGCCAGGCCGAGGCCGAGATCGCCCGGGCGGGCGCCGTGCCCGGCGGAAAGTCGGTGCCGCAGATCGGCCTGATGACCGTGCGCCCGTCGCGCGGGCTGTCACTCGCGGCGCTGACCCACCGGCTGCTCGCGATCCCGGGGGTCGCGTCGGTCCAGCTCGAGCGGCGCTACGTCCCCCGGCAGGTCCCGAACGACCCGGCGCTCAGCACGACCTCGCCGGACTCCGGGGCCGTCCAGTGGGCGCTCGGCCGCGAGGGCTTCTACGACGCCTGGGACATCACCCACGGCGACGGCGCGACGGTCGGCGTCGTCGACACCGGGGTCGACGCCTCGCACCCGGACCTGAAAGCCAAGCTGGCCGTCGCGCCCGTCGATCAGCAGCAGTCGACCGACTCGACCGGGCCGGCGGGCACCGACCAGGTCGGGCACGGCACCCACGTGGCCTCTCTCGCGTGCGCGGACACGAACAACGCGATCGGGATGGCCGGAGCGGGTTACGACTGCAAGCTCGTGATCGAGAAGACCGACTTCACCGACTCGAGCATCGCCGCCTCGATCGTCGACGCCACCGACAAGGGCGTGCAGGCGATCAATATGAGCTTCGGCCCGGACTCGTCGAACCCGCCCCCGGCGCCGCAGTCCGAGGTCCGTGCGCTCCAGTACGCCGCCGCCCACAAAGTCGTGCTCGTGGCCGCTGCCGCCGACAACCCCGGCACCGAGCAGGGCGACCCGGCCAACGTCCTGCAGCCCGCCGGAACCGGGCCGAACATCACCCAGGGCCTCGGACTCGACGTCACCGCCGCCGATTACAGCGGCGGCCGCGCGAGCTTCGCCGGCTTTGGCAGCGAGATCTCGGTCGCGGCGTACGGGGCGTTCGAGCCCGATCAGTCGGGCGCGCTCGGGCTCGGGCCGCCGCCCGGGATCTTCGGGGCGTTCCCGGCCAACAGCACCCAGCTCGAGTCGCTCCCCGAGCCGTGCCTGTGCCGGACGACGTTCCAGGGCAGCAGCAACTACGCATACCTGCAGGGCACCTCGATGGCCGCCCCCCAGGTGGCCGCGCTCGGCGCAGTGATCCGCGCGCTCAATCCGTTCGCGACGCTGAGCCAGGTGCTCGGGACGATCAAGCAAACCGCCCAGCGGCCGGCCGGGACCGGGTTCAACTCCGACCTCGGCTGGGGGATCATCAATGCCGGCGCCGCCGTCGCCGCGATCAGGGACGTCGACGGCGACCCACCGATCTCGCGGGTGCTCGTGCCGCACGTGTCACGGACCCGGGTGATCACTGTGCGCTGGCGCGGCCACGACCCGCGGCACGCCGGCCTGTTCACCTCCGGGATCGCGTTCTACGAGATCTACGCGCAGGACGGCACTCACCGCCCGCGGTTGCTCGCGCGGACCGACAAGCACAGGCTGCGGTTCCGCGGCGTGCCGGGCCATCACTACACGTTCACGTCGTTCGCGGTCGACCGGTCGGGCAACCGCGAGATCAAGCCGGCGCTCGCGCGGACGCGGATCAAGCTCCGCGGGTGAGCGGAGCCCGCAGGCTCGGGCCCGGGTTCCCTTGCCGGAGGCCCCGGTGGCGGCTACCGTTGCCCAGCACGATGGCCGATGACCTGATCCACCCCGGTGAAATCGCATACCGCCTTGAGCTGACCGCTGCTCAACTGAAGATCGTCCACACCGCGCTGAAGTCGCTGTTCGACGACCTCGGCCGTGAGGAGCGCGACGTCAAGAACATCGTCGGATCGGTGCTCGACAAGCTGCCCGGCGAGCATGAGATCCGGGCGATCGACCTGACCCGCGAGCTACGCGGGTACTGAGCACCGGCGGTCCGGGTCAGCTCCCCCGGCGCGCAGCCGTTTTCTGTGAGCCTGGGTATCTAACGGGCCTATTTTTCCCGTTGGATACCCAGGCCCTTGGCCTTCCGCCGCCGGGGTGACGTGACACACCAGGCGCAGCTGACCGCGTGCGTGCGCACGATCGTGCAGGGCAAGACCGACACGATCGATGCGCAGCTGCTCGCGCATGGACTGTTGAATCGAGCTTCGTGCCGCCCAGGCCGATCCCCGACGCGCTGGATGCTCGCGCACATCGAGGAGCTCGAAGCCGACATCCAGGCCGCCTCTGAGCGATCGAGGAGGAGATCCGCCCGTTCGCAAGGGCGCTGGAGCTGCGTGACGCAATCACTTTCTGAGCAGAACCCGAGGGCGAATTTCGCTCGGAATTCGCCCGGCTAGCGCTCGGCTCGGGTTAGAACCCCAGGGCGAACTTCGCGTCTTCGCTCATCCGCTCGGGCGTCCAGGGCGGCGAGAACGTCATCGTCGGCTCGACGTGCTCGACGCCGTCGAGCTCGCCGACGAACTCCTCGATCTGCTCGGACACCTGCGGCCCGATCGGGCAGCCGGGGCTGGTCAGCGTGTAGGTGACGCGCACCGTCCCACCGTCGACCTCGACGTCGTAGATCAGGCCGAGCTCGACGAAGTCGAGACCCAGCTCGGGATCGATCACGTCGCGCAGCGCCTCGGTCACATCGTCAACGGAAAGCATCGAGCGAGAGTCTAGGACAGGACGACGACGGCTTGCCATCGGTGGGTCGAGTTCGGTAGGTTTGCCGCGATCGTCGCCTTCGATGACAAGCCCGCCGTCCTGCGCATGAGTGGCGACGAGGACCGGGCGACGCAGAGCTTTCGCCGGCAGGCGATCACCCGCGCGCTGCGCGCCCAGACCGATGTGATCGTCGATCTCACCGAGCTCGTGTTCGCGGACGCGTCGCTGATGCTCGACCTGGCGATGCTGGCCCGCCGGCTGCGCCGGCGCGGCAGCCAGATCCTGCTCCGGGGCGCCCAGCCGCAGATCCGGACGCTGATCGAGCTCGTCGGGCTGCACCGGCTGGCCGGCGTCCGCCTCGACGGTCCCTGGCCGGCGCTGGCGTAGCCGCGGCGCGGCTCCTCCGGGCCGCCTCCCCCGAGTCCGCTCGCGCGGCTCCTCCGGGCCAGCCTCGCGCGGCGAGTAGCCTTGGAATCACCATGATCGCGCTCGTCTCTCATCCTGTGGCCGCTGGTCGAGCTGTTCGTCGCCATTCGGGTCGGCGAGGCGATCGGCGTGCTGCCGACGATCCTGCTGCTGGCAGCCGGCTGGCCGCTGGGGATCTGGGCGCTGCGCGCGCAGGGCGCGGACTGCCTGGCGGCGCCTGAGCGCAGCGATCGCCGCCGGCCGCCGCGCCCGCACGCGAGGTGCTCGACGGCGCGCTGGTCCTGATCGGCGGAGTGCTGCTGATCATCCCGGGGTTCATCACCGACGTGATCGCGCTCGCGCTGCTGATCCCGCCGACGCGGGCGCTGATGCGCCTCGCGCTCGTGCGCAACTTCCAGAGCCGGTTCGTGGTCGGAGCCGCCCGCTTCGGCGGCCAGGCGCTACGACGTCGACTCGACGGCCCACGACGTCGACCAGCCGCAGCTTCGTCCGTGAGCGACCGCTGCCGGCGCCGCCGCTCCGAACGGTCACGTTCGGCGATCTCGAGTCCGGCGCTGTGGGGTGCGATGGTGGCCGGCAGAGGCGCCGTTCCTCGCGCTCGGCGCGGGTGACCGAGGCTCAGCGTGCCGGGCCCGTTCGCGGTCGAAGGCGGCAGCGACGCCGAGGAGTGGCGGATCTCGGCCGACGGCGCCGAGCTCGCCGTCTCAGCCGCGACGGCGACGCCGTGTCGCTCGGCGCGGATCGGCGGCTTCGTGCAGCTCTGCCGGGTGACCGGGCGGATCGCCGTCGGCGGTCGAGCACCGGGAGCTCGACTGCGCGGGCGTCCGCGAGCCACCCGCGCCGGCGCCCGACCGGCATGGCGCTCGAGTCGCTGCGCGACGTGTCGGCGTGGTTCGAGCGCGACGAGGGCGTCGCCGCGCTCGCCGTGCGCCCACGCAAGGCGAGCGGCCACGCCGACGACGAGTCGTCGGCGCGCGGTGATCGACGCCGACGGCCCGCTCACGGTCGCCGACCCGCGGCTGTCGACGACGTACGCCGCCGGCGGGACGCCGACGCGGATGAGCCTCGAGCTGTGGATCGGCCGCGCGAGGAGTCCGAGCAGTATCCGCGGCGGATCGCCGGCGAGGCGACCGGCCCCGGCCGTGCGCGCGGCGCGTCGACGGGCTCGAGCTCGTCGCGCGCGCCGCTGCGCTGCCACAGCCGCGGGCGCGACGGCGCCGGCGTGTACCTGCTCGCGCGCCGCGCATGACGCCCGATCGAGGCGTGATCAGCGACTTCGGCGGAGTCCTCACCTCGCCGCTGCTCGACTCGTTCGCGGCGTTCCAGGACTCCTCGGGCATCTCGCTCGAGGCGCTCGGACTGGCGATGGCGGCGATCGCCGAGCGCGACGGGCGCCAACCCGCTGTTCGAGCTCGAGACCGGGCCGGATGACCGAGGCGACGTTCCTCGGCGCTCGCTCGACGACGAGCTCACCGCCCAGCTCGGGCCGCCCGGTCGAGCTCGCACGGCTTCGGCGAGCGCTACTTCGAGCACCTGCACCCGAACGAGCCGATGATCGAGTACATGCGCGCGCTCAAGCGAGCGCGGCTACGCGCTCGCGATCTGCACCAACAACGTGCGCGAGTGGGAGCCGCTGTGGCGGGCCGATGCTGCCGGTCGACGAGATCTTCGACGTCGTCGTCGACTCGGCGTTCGTCGGCGCGCGCAAGCCCGAGCCGCGGATCTACGAGCTGACGCTCGAGCGCCTCGGCGTCGAGCCGGCGGCGCGCGCTGCTCGTCGACGACATCGAGCTCAACTGCACGGCCGCCCGCGAGCTCGGGCATGGCGCGCCGTCTGGTTTCGCTCCACCGAGCAGGCGATCGCGGAGATCGAGACGCGCTCTGCGGCGCGGCTCGTGAGCGGCCGCTCAGTTCTCGACGCCGAGGCGGTCCCAGCAGTACAGCTCGAGGCACTCGCTGGCGAGCTGCACGCAGCGCTCCTCGGAGAGCCACGGGAGCACCGTGTCGAACGCCTGGTCCTCCCCCACGCCGGCCTCGAACGCCTCCTCGCCGCGGAACCCGGCGGCGATCTTCAGCGCCTCGCGGCGGTTCTCGCCGAGCGACGGGAACACGTTGACGAGGAACTCCTTGTTCGGCGAGCGGATGGCCGACCTCGAGCGAGGCGTGCCACGCGGCCAGCAGCGACAGGTCGTGCTCGTCGAGATCGGCGACGGCCTTGGCGTAGTGGGACTCGAGCTCGGACTCCGGGATCTCGTCGACCCACGCGCGGACGACCTCGCCGAGGATCTGCCGACGCGCCTCACGCCCGACGGAGTCGGCGATCACCCGGATGGCGTTCTGCGGTTCGATGAAGCACAGGGACATTGCGGCTCCGGCTCGGTGGATGCGGACGCCGCGAAAGGTAGGCGGTGCCCCGGACGGAGCCTGGGCGCCCGGCGCCGGCGATGCTACGGCGCTGGGCGAGGCGGGTCCGGGCGCCGGATGCACGGGCAGGATCAGCGGCGGGCGCGGGCGTCTGGTTGAAGTCGAAGTCGGCGGTCAGGTCGCCGAGCAGCGGGTTCGCCTCGCGGACGTCGGGCCGCGGGTCGGGCCGGCCGTCGGTGGCCGGGATCGAGCCGCTGGCCGCCGAGGAAGTCGTCCTCGATGAACTTGTTGTACGCGTCGTGGCTGAGGATCTGGTGGTCGATCAGCCCCTGCCGCGCATACGGGCTGATCACGATCCCGGGCACGCGCAGCCCGTAGCCGTTCTGGTCGACGACCGGCGGCACGACGTGGTCGTAGAAGCCGCCCCAGTCGTCCCAGGAGAGGAAGATCGCGGTGCTGTTCCAGTCCGGGCTGTTCATGATCGCGTTGACCAGCCCGGTGACGTACGTCTGGCCGGCGCTGACCAGGCCCGGCGGGTGCTCGGAGACCTTGCCGTTGGGGACGATCCACGAGACCGCGGGCAGGTTCCCGTTGCTGGCCGCGGTGAAGAAGTTCGAACAGCGACTGGATGTTGTCCGAGCTGGTTGTCCTGGTGGACGGTCTGTGAAGTGCGGCAGCGGGTTCCAGATCCCCGGCGTGGCTCGGCCCCTGGTGCACCGGGCGTGCAGGTCACCGCGCTGTCGTTCTCGCAGTCGGGCTCGGTGCCGTTGAACACGTAGTAGCCCCAGCTCACCCCCGCGCGGTGCAGCAGGTAGGTGAGGTCGGTCCACGCGTACAGCGCGCCGGTTGCCCGACGGGCCGGTGTTCGACAGCGCATTGGGGCTCTCGAGCTGCGTTGGTACACGAGAACGGGTCGAGTGGGCTCGTGCATCGCGCCGACCACTCGGACACCTGGTACAGGTGCTGCGGCAGGCTCCACGAGGCGTTCGGCTCGAACATGTGGTCCTGCAGCACGAAGTTCTGGGCGTAGGACCAGTAGTTGGGGATCTCCCGCGCGTCGTGATAGCCCATCACGTCGAGGCATGCCGACGCCTGGGCCTCGGTGCAGGGGCTGCAGCTCGGATCGTTCGTCGAGCAGGCGGCGCCCTTCTCGGCCTGCGCCGACGAACCCGTCCATGGCGCCGCCGTCGATGTCGGCCGCGGCGTTGGCGGCGCCGTGCGGCCCGCCGCGGTTGAGGTCGGCGGCGTCGTGGAACGGCGCCACGCAGTCGCCGTGCAGCGGGTCGGGGACGCACACGCCGTGCGGGATCCCGTCGGCCCCGGGATACGTCCCGAAGTAGCTGTCGAACGAGCGGTTCTCCTGCATGATGATCACGACGTGCTGGATCTTGTGAATCCCTTCCAGCACGTTGACGGTGACCGGGAGCGAGGCGGACCGGACGGTTCGAGACGTGCCGGGAGCCGACGCGCGCAGCTGCATCAGCCCGCCCTGCGAGAGCGTCGGAGCGACGCTGAAGTGCGACCCGGCATCGAGCGGGCGCGGTCGCGATCGTCTGCCAGCGCCCGCCGGTCAGCTGCTGGATCTGGACCGCCGTGATCCCCTGGGCCGGGCGCACCGTGCCCTGCAGCGTCAGCGTCTGCCCGGCGTCGACAGCGGGCGCGGCCGCGGCGAGGACGACCCTGACCTGGACGCGCTCGCGCAGTGTGCGGCTGCGCCGGCCGCGGGCGGTCACGTACCAGCGGCGGTTGCTCCGGACGAGCCCGGCGCGGCGGACGAAGCGGTAGCGGCCGGAGCCGTCGGTACGGCCGCGGAGCAGCCGGCGGAAGTGCAGCCGGCCGTCGAGCCGCTGCCACAGCGCGACCGGGACGTGCGCGGCAGCGTGGCCACCCAGCCGCCCGGAGATCACGATCCGGGCCCCGACGGCAGCGGGGTTCGGCGAGGCGCCGATCGAGAGCGCGCGGGCGACGGCGGCGTGAGCCGGGGGCACCGACCGGGCGGCGGCGGTGTGAGGCCTGACGGGGGCTGTCGCCGGGGCGACGCTACGGTTCGGCGCGGCTGTCCCGTCGGCCACGATCGCCAGGCAGGCGAGCAGCGCGCACAGGACGCTCAGTCGGCGAATGGCAGCTCGGGCGCTCGTCACGAACTCGCCCCTCTAACCCGCGCGCTGAGCGCGAGTTGCGCTATCGCGTCCCAGCCCGAGCGCGCGCGAGCGCGCCGACCAGGAGCTCCGGGTCCGGCTCGGTGTCCACGCCGAGCGTCGCCCGCTCGCCCCGGCCCCAGTTGAACAGCGCCACGTCGAGGACGTCGAGCGGCACGCCGCAGGCCGCCGCCAGCTCCGCCGCCCGGCGCTCGAGCAGCAGTGAATCGCCGATTCCGAGGGCGCGCTTGGCCGCCAGCGTGACCTCCCCCGGGCCGCCGAACGCGAGCTTGCTCGCCGCCAGCGGATGCACGCCGAGGCGGCCGAGCGTCACGAGGAGGTCGTAGCGGGCGTCCCGGTGCAGCCCCGGCAGCGCGAGGCGCTCGAGCACCCGCTCCATCCTGCGCTCCGGGGACCAGCCGGGATCGCCGCCGAAGGCCGCAGCCTGCGAGCCCGAGCGCGCCGCCCACGCCCGGTAGGCCTCGAGCGTCCGCGTCCCGCGTCCGGGCTCGTGCGCGGTACGGGGTCCGGTCGCAACCTCGTCGAGCACGGGGTACTCGCCCGAGGCCCAGGTCGTCCGCACCGCCGCGATCCCGGCGAATGGGTCCTCCCCGTCGAGCGGGCACAGGTAGGCGATCAGGAACGCCAGCCACGTGCGCTCTTCGATGTCGCCGCCCGGATCGGCGACCTCCGCGTACAGGCCGGGCGGATCGTGCTCGAGGATCGCCAGTCGCGTCGCGGAGAACGCGACCTCCTCGGCCAGCCGCTCGGCGTCGGCGCCCGACTTCAGGCCGGGGACGAGGTGGCGACTGGTAGCCGTCGTCGACGCCGCGGACCAGTCGCCTGACCCGCACTGCGCCCCGCGAGCCCGCTCCCGACCGCGAGCCCGAGCCGGAACGGGCCGGCCGCGGGCCGGCCGGTCGGGGCTGGGTCGCGCGAGGGGCGCTCGATGACACGACAGGACGCAACTCGATCGCCTGCTCGCGTGAGCAGATCGGGCAGTTCTGGATCAGGCGGTTGTGGCGGCAGAAGCTCGGCATCGGGTCAGTCGAATCGGAAGCGTGTGACGCTCTCACGGTAGCTGGCCTCCGCCCACGCGTAGACCCGCCGCGGCGCGACCGCGTACCAGCCGGAGTCGCCGACGCTGACCGGCTGGTCATACTTGCGCTCGTAGGCCTCGGCGAGCTCCTCCGCCAGCTCCGCCGGGAGCGGCTCGGCGAGTCCCTCGAGGATCACGACCTCCGCCCCGCTCTCGAGATGAACGGTGAGCCGCGGGTCGCGGGCGAGGTTGCGCCCCTTGGCCGAGCCGGGGTCGGTGCTGAAGCACAGCCGGCCGGCCATCCACACAGCCCACACGGGACGAGCATGAGGAGCGCCGTCGGCGGAGGTGGTGCACACCCAGTAGTTGTGGGCGTCCCGGAGCCGCGATTCGGCGAACTCCCAGTCCAGGAGGCCGTCACGGCTCGTGCTGATGTCGTAGGAGGCCGGGAATCCCGGGCGGGCGCCGTCGGGCATCGCAGACGGGATCGTCGCAAATGACCGCCGCCGGCGGCCGCTGGCTCGTCGGTCCCGGGGGCGCTCAGTCGGCGACGGGCTCGCTGCGCCGCGCCCGGTAGGCCCGCGCTTTGGCCCGGTTGCCGCACACACCCATGTTGCACCAGGCGCCCGAGTGGTTCTTCGTGTGGTCGTAGAAGGCCCACTCGCAGGTGTCCAGGCGGCACGCCTTGAGCCGCAGCCACGTGCCGTCGCAGACGGCGTCATAGACGATCGAGAGCAACCGGCCGAGCGCTCCGTCGACCCCGGCCGCGGCGGGTCGCAGGTCGCCGGCGCAGTCCTCGGAGAAGCGCAGCTGCACGCGGGCGCGCCGCGCGGCAGCGTCGAGTGTGGCGGCGGCCGCGGCCGGGATCGGGTCGCCGTCGGTGTGGCTGTGCAGCATGGCCCGCAGGGCCTCGCGCAGCTCGAGTGCATTCGCGAGGTCACCCCGGGTGGCCGTGGCCCCCGCGTCGAGCAACCCGTGGCCGGCGAGCCACGCGGCGAGCTCGGCTGGTGTGCCGAGCTGCTCGATGCCCGGACCGAGGTCGAGCGTGTTGACGAACGCCCGGACGCGCTCGAGCTCCCCGGGAGCCTCCTGCTGCTTGCTCATAACCAGCAATCGTACTTGAAAGGTGACGTCACTATCTATATACTTTAGCTAGTTACTCGCACCCCGAACCGAGGAGACCATCCGATGTTCCCGAGCTCACTCCACCTGGTCATGGCCCACGCACGGACGCGTGAGCTGCGCGACAGTGCCCGCGCCGCCCGAGCCACGCCGGTCACGCGCGTGATCATCCGCGAGGCGGCCTCCGCCGACGCGGCCCGGCTTCACGCCCTCGCCGAGCTCGACTCGGCGCAGACGCCGTCAGGTTCGGTGCTCGTGGCCGAGGTGGACGGGCGCCTGCGCGCCGCGCTCCCACTCGATGGGACCCCCGCGATCTCCGACCCGTTCCACCGCGGGGCCGAGCTGCTGGAGCTGCTGCGGCTGCGCGCGGCGCAGCTGGCCCGCTAGCCGCGGCGCAGCTGGCCCGCTAGGCCCGGCGCAGCTGCCGCTCGGCGCGAGGCGCACGCGCCCCCGTCCCGCTACGCGCCGAGCCGGGCGATTCCGCCGAGGAACAGCTCCGTCGCGAACGCGACCGCGCCCTCGACGTCGGCCGGATCGCGCTCGGCCATCCGCACGCCGATCTCGAGGCCGACCCCGGCCATCGCGCCTGCCATGTAGTCGGCGTCGAGCGGTGGGAGCTCGCCGCGGGCGATCGCCGCCCGCAGGTCCTCGGCCAGGTCCTCGACGCCGGCGCCCAGGATCGGGTCGCCGAACAGCGACCGGATCGGGCCGGCGTTGCGCTGCATCAGCTCGAACATCAGGCGATCCTCGACCAGGAACGTGAACCACTCACGGTAGGCGTCGCCGACGAACTCCTCGAGCGTCGACGCGGACGCGCGGGCCCGCCGCAGCCGCGAGCGCACCTCCAGCGCGCTCTCGTCGATCACCGCCCGGAACACCGACTCCTTGTCCGGGAAGTAGTTGTAGAAGGTGCCCGAGGCGAGCTCGGTGCGGCGGATCACGTCGCGGACGCCCGCGGCGTCGTAGCCGAGCTCGGCGAACACCTCGCGGGCAGCGGTGAGGATCGCCGCCCGGTTCTGGGCCTTGTTGCGCTCGCGCTTGCCGGCGGCGGTGCCGTCCATGCCCCCACGCCGGCGGTGGTGCCGTGCTCATGCCACCGCGGCTGCCGTCTCCGGCTGCACCCGCGGCGGGACCGGCAGGCGGAAGCCGTGGCCGCGGGCGCGGGCGGCGCCGGCCTTCAGCTCCTTGCCGAGCGCGTACAGGTAGTTGTCGAAGTCGACCTGCATCGTGTGGCGCTTGGAGGCGACGTAGCGCTTGAACATCGCGTCGCGCTCGCGGCGGATGTCGGTCTCCATCGCCGCGCGCGTCGGCAGGTGGTACTCGCCGCGCAGGTACGCAGCCACCCACTGGCCCTGGGCTTCGGCGAGCGGCATCGTGGCGCCGAGCGGCTGCAGCAGCGCGATGAAGGCGAGGTTGTCGATGTCGGGCTTGAACACCCGCCGGTACAGCGGCATGTCGTTGTCGGGCGCGGAGATGAAGTCCTCATCGAAGAACGGGAACGTCACCTTGTAGCCCGTGCACCACACGATCACGTCGATCGGCTCGCGGGTCCCGTCGTCGAAGCGGACGCTGTCGCCCTCGAGCGCGGTCAGGTTCGGCTTCCAGGTCATCTCACCGTGGGCGATGCGGTTGAGGAAGTCGGCCGAGATCGTCGGGTGCGCCTCACCGATCCGGTGGTCGGGCTTCGGCAGGCCGTAGTCCTCGACGCGGCCGACCCCGACCCGGTAGAGCGACTGCAGCAGCGCCCGGCGGGCAGCGAACGGAAGCCGGCCGGTGAGCGAGTTGACGCCGATCTGGTCGGTGGGCCGCCCGAACAGGTACTTGGGGAGGATGTAGGCGCCGCGGCGCGAGGAGATGAACGTGCGGCGGGCGACGAAGCTCGACTCGACGGCGATGTCCATCGCGCTGTTGCCGATCCCGACGACGAGCACGTTCTTGTCGGCGAAGCCCGAGTTCTCGATGTAGTGGTGGGAGTGGATCTCCTCGCCGTCGAACGTGCCCGGGAACGCGGGCTCCGGCCAGCGCGGGTCCCAGTGGTGGCCGTTGGCCACGAGCAGCATGTCGTAGCGGCGGGTCTCGCCGGTCTCGAGCCGCACCTCCCAGACGCCGTCGTCGCGGCGCTGGGCACGCTCGACGCCGGTCTCGAACGCGATCCGGTCACGGAACCCGAAGTGCTCGACGTAGTCGTCGAAGTATCGGGCGATGTGCGTGTGGTGCGGGAAGTCCGGATACGACAGGGGCATCGGGAAGTCCGAGTACTCCATCCGCTCCCGCGAGGTGTTGATGTGAAGCGACCGGTACGCCGACGACATCCCGTTGCGGTTGCCGAACACCCAGTTGCCCCCCACCCGGTCGGACTTCTCGAAGCAGTCGACCGGGATCCCCCGCTCGTGCAGCGCCTTGACGGCGGCGATCCCGGAGGATCCGGCGCCGATCACGCAGGCAGTGGGTAGGTGGGTCATGGCTGAGTCCTCCTCGGTCTCGTGTTCGGGGCTGAACCGTAGACAATAATGACGGGGGCGTCAAGTTTCCCGGTGGCTCGGCGCCTCCGAGACGCCGCCCGAGTGGCGGTGGCCGAGGTGCGGCCTATCGGACGACCGCGGGCCCGACGCGCTGCTCCTCCGCGTCGCCCGCCCCGGCGCGGCCCGTCTCCTCCCGGCGGTGCTGCTTGCCGCGCTCGATCACCTCGCGGAAGCTCTTGAAGCGGAAGATCAGGACGAGGGAGGCGAAGCCGAGGGCGCCGGTGAGGATCGCGGTGGCGATCTGCTGGCCCACGGAGAACGCGGCCACGCCGGGCTTTCCGGCGAAGATCGTGAGCAGCAGGGCCTGCTGGACGCCGGCACCGCCGGGGGTGAACGGGAACACGGAGGCGACGACCTGGACACCGAGGACGAGCAGCGCGTTGCGCACCGAGCCGCCGATATGGAAGGCGTCGAGCAGGGCCCAATAGCTGGCGAACCGGAGGATCCAGCTGGCGAACTGCCAGGTGGCCATCTGGCGGCGATAGCGGCGGCGGTCGCGCAGGATCGTGAAGCCCTGGCGGACGTGGGCCCAGAACGCGCGCACCTTGGCCGACAGGAGCGCGAAGCCGACCATGAAGCCGACGCCGAGCACGGTGAGGAAGAACAGGGTGAAGCGCATGTGGCCGGCGAAGAAGCTGATGTCGAAGGCAGGCAGCTTCGAGAAATCCGGCGGCTTCGGGAACACGCCCTGCGTGAACGCGAAGGCCATCACGAGCAGTCCCATGAACCAATCGAAGATGACGCCGGTCCATAGGGCCGAGGCGATCGTCGGGTAGCTGCTCGGCGGGATCGAGAGGCGGGTCAGGAACAGCTGGGCGATGTTGCCGCCGCCGAGCGGCAGCGCGTTGTTGATGCCGTAGCCGACCATGTAGCCGCCCCACACGTCGCGCCAGCGGACCTCGACCCCGGGATAGGCGGCCCGGACGGCGTTGAACAGCGCCCGGGAGCGCAGCAGCAGGTAGCAGGCGTACAGGACGAGGCCGATCAGCAGCGGGCCCCAACTGAGGCCGGCGAGCTGGGAGAAGAAGTTGCCCGCCGAGGAGAAGAAGTGGCTGATCGTGTCGCCGATCGACGTCCCGTGGTGGGAGGTCGTGACTGTCGTCGTGGCCGCGGCGAGGACGCCCATCCACACACGGTCGCACACTGTGCGGTCGGGCGTGAGCGGTGGCCACGGGGCTCACGGACGGCCCTTGGCCGCGGGGCTCACGGGCGGCGGTGGACGGGGCTCGCGGACGGCCGTTCGACGCGGGGCTCAGGGACGGCCGTTAAAAAGACCCGGGGGACCCAGATCCATCTGGGCCCCCCGGAGAGTCAGGGAAGTGGGGGCGCAGTTCCCTGACCGACAGGGGCGAGTTTCCCCGTCCCAAGCTGTGTTCAAACCTCAATGCCAAGCGAGTGCCCCCGGCTGCGCCGCTCGCGCCCACGTCGAAAAGGACACTAGCAGCCAGGGCGCCGCCCGGGTAAAAACCTGCCCAAGGTCAGTTCGTCCGGGTGCCGGGACCGCTGAAGAACTCCTCACCGGGCCGGACGGTCCCGGCGGCCTCCGCCTCGTGGCGCAGGGTGCGGTCGGCCTCGCCGCTCCAGGCGCCGACGGCGAGCATCTCGCGGTCGGCGTCCATCGGGCTCCCGCCCAGGTCCTTGTTGACGATCCGGGCACATTTGCGGCCCTCGGCGATCGCCGTGACGACGAGAGACTGGCCGATCCGCGCGTCGCCGCAGGCGTAGACGCCGCCGAGGGAGGTCCGGTAGGTCTGCTCGGTGCGAATGTTGCCGCGGCGGTCGAGTGCCAGCTCGAGCGCGTCGATGATCCCTGCGTGCTCGGGGTGCTCGAACCCGATCGCGATCAGGGCGAGATCGGCCTCGAGCACGAACTCGCTGCCGGGCACCGGCGTGAGGTCGCGCGAAGAGGTGCCGGTCACCTTTCGCGCGTACACATGGCTGAGCTGGCCGTCCTTGCCGCCGAAGCCCGTCACCTCGGCCCCCCAGCGGCGCTTGCCGCCCTCCTCGAGCGCGTACGTGCTCTTCGTGCGCTTGGGCGGGAGCGGCCACGGATGGCGGGGGTCGGTGCCGCTGTCGGGGAGCGGCTGGTAGACGTCGAGCATGACGACGCTCTCGGCGCCCTCGCGGTGGGCGTTGGAGATGCAGTCCATGCCCGTGTCTCCGCCGCCGATCACGATCACCTTCTTGCCCTTGGCGACGATCTCGCGCCCGGGCTCGGGCGACTTCGAGCTCCGGCCCTGCTGGGCGGCCACCCAGCGGTTGCGCTGATACAGGTAGTCCATCGCGAACTCGACGCCGGGGAGCGCGCGGCCGGGGGCGTCGAGGTTCCGGGACACGCGCGATCCGATCGCCACCACGACCGCGTCGTGGCGATCGCGGAGCTCGTCGGCGGTCACGTCGCGGCCGACGTCGACCCCGTAGCTGAACGCGATCCCCTCCTGCTCGAGCACGCGGACCCGGCGGTCGATGATCCACTTCTCGAGCTTCGCGTCCGGCACGCCGAAGCGCAGCAGCCCGCCCGGGCCCTCGTCGCGCTCGTACACGGTGACGTTGTGGCCGCAGCGGTTGAGCTCGGCGGCGACGGCCAGGCCGGCGGGCCCGGAGCCGATCACGCCGACGGTCCGGCCGGTGCGCCGGTCGGGCGGCTCGGGGGCGACCCAGCCCTCGGCGAACGCGCGCTCGACGATCGCCAGCTCGATCTGCTCGATCGTCACCGGGTCGTCGTTGATCGCCAGCACGCACGCGGACTCGCACGGCGCGGGGCAGATGAGGCCGGTGAACTCGGGGAAGTTGTTCGTGAGGTGCAGCTGGTCGCTCGCCTCCCGCCACTTGCCGCGGTACACGAGGTCGTTCCAGTCCGGAATCAGGTTGCCGAGCGGACAGCCCTCGTGGCAGAACGGGATCCCGCAGTCCATGCACCGCGATCCCTGGCGGGCGAGCTCGTCCTCGGAGCGCAACCCGAAGTACTGGTGGTAGTCGTGGACGCGCTCGGCCGGATCACGCTTGTCAAAGCCGACCCGATTGATCTTCAGGAAGGCGCCGAGCTCACCCATGCGTGACCGCCTCCTCCCTCTCGGCGGCCTCGGCGAGCGCGCGCTTGTAGTCGCGCGGCATCACCTTCACGAACCGCTCGACGGCGCGGTCCCAGGAGGCGAGCAGGTTGCGCCCGACGAGCGAGCCGGTCCTGGAGATGTGCTCCTTGATCAGCTCCTGGACCTCGGTCACGTCGTGGGGGCCGAGCTGCTCGAGGTCGACGAGGTCGAGGTTGCAGCGCTCCTCGATCCGCCGCTCGCGGTCGTACACGTACGCGATCCCGCCGCTCATCCCGGCGGCGAAGTTGCGCCCGGTCGGGCCGAGCACGACGACGCGGCCGCCGGTCATGTACTCGCAGCCGTGGTCTCCGAGGCCCTCGACGACGGCGAGTGCGCCGGAATTGCGCACGGCGAAGCGCTCGCCGGCCAGGCCGCGGAAGAACGCGCGACCGGACGTGGCCCCATACAGGACGGTGTTGCCGACGATCGTGTTCTCCTCGGCGCGGAACCTGGCCCTCTCCGGGGGCCGGACCGAGACGGTCCCGCCCGACAGGCCCTTGCCGGCGTAGTCGTTCGTCTCCCCGCGCAGCGCGAACGTCACCCCGGGCGCCAGCCAGGCGGCGAAGCTCTGCCCGGCCGAGCCGGTGAACGAGATGTCGATCGCCCCCTCGGCGAGGCCGTCGGCCCCGCGCCGGCGAGCGATCTCGCCGGACAGGATCCCGCCGACCGTGCGGTTGACGTTGCGCAGCGGGATCGGGCCGAGCCGGACCGGCTCCCCGCGCTCGATCGCCGGGGTGCACTTGCGCACGAGCTCCCAGTCGAGCGCGTCCTCGAGCACCGGGACCTGGCTGCGGGTGCGCCGCCGGTCCGCGCCGGCTGGGAGCTCGGGGCTGGCGAGGACGGCCGAGAGATCGACGCCGCGGCCCTTCCAATGCTCGATCGCAGGGTCCATGTCGAGCAGGTCGGTCCGGCCGATCAGGTCCTCGAACCGGCGGATGCCGAGCGAGGCCATGATCTCGCGCACCTCTTGGGCGACGGACATCAGGTAGCCGATCACATGCTCGGGCGTGCCCTGGAAGCGGCTGCGCAGCTCGGGATCCTGACTGGCGATCCCGACCGGGCAGGTGTTGAGGTGGCAGACCCGCATCATGATGCAGCCCATCGCGATCAGCGGGGCGGTCGAGAACCCGAACTCGTCTGCGCCCAGCAGGGCGCCGACGACCACATCGCGGCCGGTCCGCATCCCGCCGTCGACCTCGACCGTGATCCGCGAGCGCAGGTCGTTGAGCAGCAGCGTCTGCTGGGTCTCGGACAGCCCGATCTCCCACGGGACGCCGGCGGACTGGATCGAGGACTGCGGCGACGCGCCGGTGCCGCCGTCGTGGCCGGCGATCGTGACGTGATCCGCGTTCGCCTTGGCGACGCCGGCGGCGACGGTCCCCACCCCGACCTCGGACACGAGCTTGACCGACACCGATCCGGTCGGGTTCGCGCAGCGGAGGTCGTAGATGAGCTGTTTGAGGTCCTCGATCGAGTAGATGTCGTGGTGGGGCGGCGGCGAGATCAACCCCACGCCGGGGGTCGAGTGCCGGATCGAGGCGATGTACTCGTCGACCTTGTGGCCGGGCAGCTGGCCGCCCTCGCCGGGCTTCGCGCCCTGGGCCATCTTGATCTGCAGCTGGTCGGCGTTGACGAGGTAGTGGATCGTCACCCCGAACCGGCCGGAGGCGACCTGCTTGATCGCGGAGCGGCGCAGGTCGCCGTTGTCGTCGGGGAGGAACCGCGACGGATCCTCCCCGCCCTCGCCGGTGTTCGAGCGCGCGCCGATCCGGTTCATCGCGATCGCAAGGGTCTCGTGCGCCTCGCGGCTGAGCGCCCCGAGCGACATCGCGCCCGTTGTGAACCGTTTGACGATGTCCTTGGCCGGCTCGATCTGATCGAGCGGGAGCGGCTCCGGAGCCGTGCGCAGCGTCATCAGCCCGCGCAGCAGCGCACGGCGCGCCGAGTCCTCGTTGGCGAGCTGGGCGAACTCCTTGTACGTCTCGTGCGCGTCGCCGACCAAACGCGGGTCATCCAGACCGCCGTTCGGTGCCCGGCCGCGGACCGAGTGCTGGAGCTTGGCGATCGTGTCCGGGTTCCATACGTGCAGCTCGCCGTCGCGGCGCCATTGGAGCACGCCCCCGACCGGCAGCAGGTCGCGCTCGGTGCGCGGATAGGCACGGAAGTGACGCTCGAGCGCCTCGGTCGACAGCTGGTCGAGCCCGATCCCGCCGATCCGCGAGGCGGTGCCGGTGAAGTGGTCGTCGATCAGCTCGCGCTCGAGACCGACGGCCTCGAAGATCTGCGCGCCGCAGTACGACTGGATCGTCGAGATCCCCATCTTCGAGAGGGTCTTGAGCAGGCCCTTGCCGATCGCCCCGACGATCCGCAGCTCGGCCTCGTCGCGAGGGAGGTCACGGGGCAGCAGCTTGTGGTCGGCGAGCTCGTCGATCGACTCGAACATCACGTACGGGTTGATCGCGGCCGCGCCGTAGCCGATCAGGCACGCCATGTGGTGGATCGTGCGCGGCTCGCCGGACTCGATCACGAGGCCGGTCCGCAGCCGGGTGCCGCGCCGGACGAGATGGTGGTGGACGGCGGCCACGGCCAGCAGCGACGGGATCGCCACCCGCTCGGGCCCGACGTTGCGGTCGGACAGGATCAGGATGTTGGCGCCGTTGTCGACGTAGCGGGCGGACTCAGCGCACAGGTCGTAAAGGCGCAGCTCCATCCCGTCGGGCCCCTGCTCGATCGGCCACGTGATGTCGAGCGTGGCGGCGTCGAAGATCTCGTGCGAGACCTGGCGGAGCTTCTCGAGCTCGTGGTTGCGCAGGATCGGCTGGTTCATCACGAGCATGTGCGCCTGATCTGGCGCCTCGGAGAGGAGGTTGACCTCGGCGCCCACGCCGGCCTGCAGCGACATCACGACCGACTCGCGGATCGGGTCGATCGGCGGGTTCGTGACCTGCGCAAAGAGCTGCTTGAAGTACGAGAACAGCGACGGCTGGCGGTCGGAGAGGACGGCGAGGGCGGCGTCGTTGCCCATGCTCGCCACGGGCTCCTGGCCGGTGGCGGCCATCGGGGCGATGATCAAACGCAGGTCCTCCTGCGAGTAGCCGAACGCGAGCTGCTTGGAGCGCAGCGGCTCGATCCGCGGCGCGCGCGGCTCGCGCTCGGGGAGGTCGTCGATGTGGACGACCGAGCGCTCGTACCACTCGGCGTACGGCTTGCGGCGGGCCACGCGGCGCTTGGCGTCCTCGTCCTCGACGATCTCCCCCGCCTCGAGGTCGACGAGGAACAGCTTGCCCGGGGCGAGCCGGCCCTTGCGCTGGATGTGCTCGGGGGCGACGGTGGTCACCCCGGTCTCCGACGCGAGCACGACGTAGCCCTCGGTGTCCTGCACCCAGCGGCCGGGGCGTAGCCCGTTGCGGTCGAGCACCGCGCCCGCCAGGCGGCCGTCGGTGAACACAACGGCGGCGGGCCCATCCCACGGCTCCATCAGGCAGGAGTGGAAGTCGTAGAAGCCCTTGACGTCGAGGTCGACGTTGCCGCGGGTCCGGTAGGCCTCGGGGATCATCATCATCACGGCGTGCGGGATCGAGCGTCCGCCGAGCACGAGCAGCTCGAGCACGTTGTCGAAGACGGCGGAGTCCGAGCCACCCTCGCGGACGACCGGGATCACCTTCTGAAGGTCCTCGCCGAACAGCTCGGAGGCGAGCTGCGACTCGCGCGCCCGCATCCAGTTGACGTTGCCGCGCAGCGTGTTGACCTCGCCGTTGTGGGCGATCATCCGGTACGGGTGGGCGAGCTCCCAGCTCGGGAACGTGTTCGTCGAGAAGCGCGAGTGGACGAGCGCCAGGCGCGAGGCGAGGCGCGGGTCGCGCAGGTCGGTGAAGTACCGAGGCAGCTGTGGCGCGGTCAGCATTCCCTTGTAGACCATCGTCCGGCTCGAGAAGCTCGGGAGCGCGAGGTCCGGCCCAGCTTCGCGCTCGATCACGCGGCGGATCACGTACAGCTTTCGCTCGAACGCGGCCTGGTCCTCGATCTCGTCCGCGGCCTCGATCAAGACCTGCCTGATCACCGGCGCCGCGGCCCGCGCGGTATCGCCGACGTGGCGCTCGTCGATCGGGACGTCACGCCACCAGATCGCGCGCTGGCCCTCGGCCTCGATCGTGTTCTCGACGAGCTGCTCGAGCACCCCGCGGCGCTCGGCGTCGCCGGGCAGGTAACAGACCCCGACGCCGTAGCGGCCCGGGGGCGGGAGGTTGACGCCGGCCACCGCCGCGCGCAGGAACGCGTCGGGGATCTGGAGCAGGATCCCGGCGCCGTCGCCGGTGCTCGGGTCGGCGCCCTCGGCGCCGCGGTGCTCGAGGTTCTCGAGCGCGTCGAGCGCCTTCTCGACGACCGCGTGGCTGGCCTCGCCCCACAGCTTCGCGACCATCGCGATGCCGCACGCGTCGTGCTCGTTTGCGGGGTCGTAGAGGCCAGTGGCCCCTGGCGGGGCGAAGTGCTTGCTCATGAGAAAGGTCCCGGAGAGGGATCGGCAGACCGGCGCGCGACGCGAAAAAGCGTATCAGCGGACCGCGGCCTCGCCGCGGCTGCGCTCAGCTCTTGGCCTTCGCCGCGCGCTTGCCCGAGCTCTTGCCGTTCGAGCTCGATGAAGCCCGTTTGCGGGGCTTCTGTGCGGCCGGCCCGTCGTCCGAGTCGGCCTTGACCGCGGCCAGGCTCGCCTCCAGGGCGGCCATCAGGTCAGGCGCGGCCTCGGGCTCCTCGGCCTCGGGCTGGACGGCGATCTCCTCGCCGGAGGCCTTCTTCTCGATCAGTTCGATCACGCGCTCGCGGTACTCGTCGTGGAACTTCTCGGGATCGAAGTCCGACGACAGCGAGGAGATGAGCTGCTGGGCCATCTTCAGCTCGCGCTCGCTGGCCTCGGCGTCGCCCAGCGCGTCGAGCTCGTCGAGCCGGTCGGGCGAGAGGACCTCGTCGCCGTACAGCATCGTCGAGAGCGTCAACACCCCCGCGCTCGGGCGCAGCGCGCACAGCTGCTGCTTGGAGCGCAGCACGACCCGGCCGATCCCGACCTTGCCCGACTCCCCCATCGCGTCGAGCAGCAGCCGGTAGGCCTTGGCGCCACCGGCCGTCGGAGCGAGGTAGTACGAGTGGTCGTAGAAGATCGGGTCGATGTCGACGAGATCGACGAACTCCTCGATGTCGATCGTGCGCGTCGCCTTGGGGTCGAGCGCGTCGAGCTCCTCGGGGCTGATCAGCACGTAGCGGTCGGGGGTGATCTCGTAGCCCTTGACGATGTCCTCGAACGCCACCTCGTCACCGGTCGACGGATCGACGCGCTTCTGCTTGATCCGCGCCCCGCTCTTGCTCGACAGCTGGTGGAAGCGGACCGTCTTCGGCGACGTCGCGCTGTACAGCTTCACGGGGACGTTGACCAGCCCGAAGCTGATCGCACCTGACCAGATTGCACGCGCCATAAACGCTTTGTATAGCGAACGGGTGGAACGATCAAGCGCTGAGGGCGGTTTTGCCGGGCGCGAGAACCGCCACCGAGGCTCACGAAACCGGGGCGGCGTACGTTTCACATGCGTGAACCTGCCGCCCTTCCAGCAGCTCCTCGACGCCCACGGCCGCGACGTCCACCGGTTCCTGATCGCGAGCGTCGGCCGTCAGGCGGCCGAGGACTGCTACCAGGAGACGTGGCTGGCCGCGATGCGCGCCTACCCGCGCCTGAGCGACGCGTCGAACTTGCGCAGCTGGATCTTCACGGTCGCGCACCGCAAGGCGATCGACCACGTGCGCCGCCGGGGCCGGAGCCCCGTCGCCGTCGGCGCCGTACCCGAGCAGCCGGTGTCCGACCCCGAGCGGGCCGACGACGGGCTGTGGACCCACGTCCGGGAGCTGCCGCCCAAGCAGCGGGCGGCGATCGCGTTGCGGTTCCTCACCGACGCGCCCTACGCCGAGATCGGCGAGGTGATGCAGACGAGCGAGGAGGCCGCGCGGCGCAACGTTCACGAGGGGCTGAAACGACTGCGAATGGAGTACGAGCGATGATCGATCCCGTTGAGCGCGCGCTGCGCGCCGGCTTGCAGGCCGGCGACCCGCCCGGAGGTGTGGCCGAGGCCGCGGCTGCCGCCGGGCTGCTCGACGTCGCCTACGCGACGCTCGACTCGCCGGTGGGACCGCTGCTCGTGGCGATCACGCCCCGCGGGCTCGTCCGTCTCGCCTATCTGGACGGTGACGAGGACGCCGTGCTCGCGGATCTCGCTGCCCGGATCTCACCGCGCGTGCTCGCCTCCGCCCGGCGGCTCGACGAGCCCCGGCGCGAGCTCGACGAGTACTTCGCGGGGCGTCGTCGCCGGTTCGAGCTCCCGATCGACTGGCAGCTCACGCGCGGCTTCGGCCGCCGGGTGCTGCAGGCGACAGCGGCGATCCCGTTCGGGTCGGTGTCGTCCTACAGGGATGTGGCGGCCGCCGCCGGCAGCCCGCGCGGCGCGCGCGCGGCCGGGAACGCGCTCGGTTCCAACCCGATGCCGATCGTCGTTCCGTGCCACCGGATCCTCCACAGCGGTGGCGGGATCGGCGGGTACACGGGCGGGTTGGAGCGCAAGCGGGTGCTGCTGAGCACCGAGGGCCAACCGGCGCACGTTCAGTGATCGATCTCACACTCGGCTCCGGGGGCGGCGGTACGTTTGAGTACCCAGTGATGCGAGAGAGAGGTTCGGTTCGGTGAGACGTCAGAGGATGCCCGGACTACCGCCCGGCCCGAGCGTACCGGTGGCAATGCAGCTGGTCGCGACGTGGAAGCGCCCCGCGGCCTCGCTCGAGCGGCTGCGCCGACGCTACGGCGCCCAGGTCACCGTGCAGCTGCCCTTCCAGCCGCCGTTCGTGATCCTGTCCGACCCGGACGAGATCAAGCAGCTGTTCACCGCGCCGCCGGACGTCGTTCACCCGGGCGAGGGCGCGCGGATTCTCGAGCCGATCATCGGGCGCAACTCGGTGATCCTGCTCGACGAGGGCCCGCACCTCGAGCAGCGGCGGTTGCTGCTGCCCGCCTTCCACGGCGAGAAGATGCAGCGGCTGACCGGTCTGATGAGCGAGCTCACCGAGCGCGAGCTCGACTCATGGCCGCTGGGCGAGCCGATCAAGCTCCACCCGAGGCTGCAGAGGCTGACGCTCGAGATCATCCTCCGCGCGGTGTTCGGCCTCGACCGCGGACCGCGGCTCGACGACCTGCGCGACGCGCTCACCGGCGTGCTCGCGTTCAGCGAGTCACCGCTGTCGGTGGTCCCCGCGGTCCGGCGCTACGCGCAGTGGCTGCCGTCGATGCGGAAGTTCGAGCGGCTGATCGCGCGCACCGACGAGCTCATCCTCGCGCTGATCGAAGAGCGCCGAGGCGAGGGCGGCGAGGAGCGCGACGACATCCTCGCCGTGCTGCTGCAGGCGCGCCACGAGGACGGCTCGAGGATGGACCCGCAGGAGATCCGCGACGAGCTCATGACAGCGCTCGTGGCCGGGCACGAGACGACCGCGTCGCAGCTGGCGTGGGCGTTCGAGCGGCTCGCGCGCGATCCCGCGGTCGTCGACCGGCTCGCGGCCGAGACCGACGACGGCGAGGCGAGGTACCTGACCGCGACGATCAACGAGATCCTCCGCCTGCGCCCGGTCCTCCCGAACGCCGAGCCGCGGCTGACGAAGCAGCCGGTCCGGATCGGCGCCTACGAGTACCCGCCGGGGGTGGCGCTCCTGGCCAGCGCGTTCCTCGTCCACCACGACCCGTCGATCTACCCGGACCCCTACGCGTTCCGGCCCGAGCGGTTCCTCGACCGGGCGCCCGGGACCTACACCTGGATCCCGTTCGGCGGCGGACGGCGGCGGTGCCTGGGCGCGAGCTTCGCGTTGCAGGAGATGAAGATCGTCCTGGGGACTGCGGTGCGCCGGTTCCGGATCGCGCCGGCCGGGGAGCGGCGCGAGCAGACGGCGCGTCGGAGCATCACGTTCAGCCCCGACCGGGGCGCCACGGTCGTCCTCGGCCGAGCGGCGCCGTCGCGGCCGGGCGAGCGGGACGCGGCACTCGCGGCGGCGTAGCTCGGACCTCTCGGCGGCGTAGCCGGGACCTCTCGGCAGCGGCGGCGGGACCCCCACTCTCCGACCCCCGGACGTATCCCCCGGTGAAATCGGGTAGGAGTCGCATGTGAGCGTGCTGAAGAAGCTCGATGCCTACCAGCAGTCGCACCGGTGGCTCGCGTTCCCGCTCGCGGTCGTCAAGAAGTTCGGCGACGACCAGGCCGGCAACCTGGCGGCGCTCGTCGCGTACTTCGCGTTCTTCTCGCTGTTCCCGTTGCTTCTGGTGTTCGTGACGATCCTCGGCTTCGTGCTGCAGGGCGATGCGAGCGCGCAGCACTCGGTCGAGCAGTCGGTCCGCTCGCAGTTCCCCGGGATCGGGAAGAGCCTTCAGCTGAGCGCGCTGCACGGCCACGCGATCGTGCTGGTGATCGGCATCGCCACCTCGCTGCTGTCGGGCCTCGGGGTGACGAATGCGGCCCAGCAGGCAATGGACCGCGTGTGGGCGGTCCCGTTCAAGGCGCGCCCGAACTTCGTCAAGTCGCGCCTGCGCGGCCTCGCGCTGCTGTTCTCGCTCGGCGCGACGTTCATCGTGGCGACGTTCGCGTCCGGGCTCGTCACCGGCGGCCTCGGCGGTCCGCTGCTGACCGTGGCGGGGATCGTCTTCTCGCTCCTGCTCAACGTCGCCCTGTTCCTGGCGGCGTTCCGGATGATGACCGCTCCCGAGGTGCCGACCCGCGACCTGATGCGCGGCGTGTGCTTCGCCGCGGTCGCGTGGGAGCTCCTGCAGGCGGTGGGCGGGATCTACATCGGCCACGTCGAGAAGCACTGGACCGGCACCTACGCGTCGATCGGGTTCGTCATCGGCCTGCTCGTGTGGCTGCACCTCGGCTCGCAGATGACGCTGTACGCGGCCGAGATCAATACCGTCGCCGCGCGCAGGCTGTGGCCGCGGAGCATGTTCGGGCCGCCGGCCGCGCCCGCCGACGAGCGCGCGCTCGACGGCGCTCGCCAAGGTCGAGGAGCGCCACGACACCGAGCAGATCGACGTGACGTTCGACCGCGAACCCGGGACCGGGGATCCGGCGGGGCCCGGGAAGCCGGACGGGTCGGTGGAGCCGGGCGCGTCAGCTGGGCCGGGCTGGTCGGCGGAGCCGGGCGGGTCCACGGCCGGCAACGGCGAGGTCCGCGACAACCGCTACCACCCGCCGGATCCAGCCGCCCAGAGATAGCGCCGTATCAAAACAGCCGGTCGGGCGCGTGGCGACGGGTCATCGCCGTTGGCCACGAACAGAGCCCGCCCTCGGCCGGGCAGCCCTCGCACAAGGCCCGGTGCGGGGCGTCGGCGACCGGGAACTCGCGCCGCTGCACCCCTCCCGCCAACTCGGCGAGCCGGGCCTCGAGCGCGGGCATGTCGGCGGCTGCGAAGACGGCGCTGACCGGCCGCTCCGGACGCTCGAGGAACGACGTGCGCGACCTCCGCCTCGACGGCCCCGGCGCGCAGCGCGGCCAGCGCGTAGATGAGCTGCTGGGCCGCGTACTGCTCGGCCACCACGGCGGCCGGGTCGGCGCCGGCCAGGCGGTCGGACTTGTAGTCGACGATCAGCATCCGTCCGCCCGGCTCGCGGGCGACGACGTCGAGCGCGCCGACGATCAGCGTCCCGTCGGCGAGCACGAACGCGAACCGCTCCTCGCGCCGTATCTGCCCGGCGGCCGCCAGCCGCGCGCACAGCGGGCTGCGCGCGAACCCGGCCACGAGCTCGGCGATCTCCTGCGCCGCCGGCTCCGGCAGCGACCCGCCGGCCGCCTCGATCGCCGCCGCCGGGGTGGGGGCGAGCGGGCGGCGGAAGTCGAGCTTCTCGAGCAGCGCGTGGACGACGATCCCGCGCTCGGTGGCGGGGAGCAACGTGGCCCGGTCCTCGCGGTCCCGCGAGTCTCGGGCGACCTCGCCGGGAGTGGCCACGGGCGGCAGTCCCAGCACGCGCTCGGCATAGAAGCGGTAGCCGCAGCGGCGGTACTCGCCGAGGGCGGAGTAGCTGAGCCGGGCCACGGCGGGGGCGGGAGCTGCCGGTGGAGGCGGTGCGAGTGCCGCGGGTGCCCCTGGCCCGGCCGCAGCCGCGGGCGCCGCCGCCAGAGCCGCGGGGGCCGCCGGCAGAGCCGCGGGCACCGACGGCAGACGCCGCGAGCCACCGGATCATCCTCCGCGATGAACCGCGGCTGCACCCCGGCCCGCGAGCGCCGGGCCGAGCCAGCCCATCGGGTTCAGCTCCTGGCCCCACGTTCTCCACGCGCGAGGCGCCCGACACGATCAGCCGCTCCCGCGCGCGGGTGAGCGCGACGTAGAACAGCCGGCGGTCCTCGCCGCGCTCGGCCTCGATCCGCTCCTTGCGCAGCGCGTCGTAGTCGAGCGCCGGCTCGGCCTTGTCGGTTCCGGGCGCTGACGAGCCGCATCCCGACCCGCCCGTCGCGACCGATCCGCAGCAGCTCGACCGGCTGCCACGGCATCCGGCCGAGGTCGGCCACGCACACGGTCGGAAACTCGAGCCCCTTGGCTCGGTGGATCGTCATCAGCCGGACGGCGTCGAGCGCCTCGCCCTCGACCGGCGCCTCGCTCTCGCGCTCGTCCCGCGCGGCCCCGACGCCGCTGCTGCGGCCCTGGACGAGATCGAGAAACGCGCCGAGATCGCGCCCGGACTCGGCCTCGTGCTCGCGGGCGAGTCGCATCAGCTTGCGGACGTTCGCGAGCCGGCGGCGACCGCCCGGCATCGCCAGCATCGCCAGGTCGTAGCCGCTGCGCTCGAGCGCCCGCTCGATCAGCTCGTCGACGCCGAGCCGCACGGCTGCCCGCCGCTCGGCGGCGAACCAGCCCGTGAACTCCGCGAGCAGCCCGCGGTCGAGGTCCGACAGCTCGTCGAGCGCGCCCTGCACCGGCTCGCGCAGCATCCGCCACGGATCCCGTTCCGCCGCCCGGGCGGCGGCGGCCAGCAGCACGAGGCCGTCGATCGAGATCCCGAGCAGGGGCGAGGCCAGCACCGTGTAGAACGCGTCCTCGTCGCGCGGGTTGGCGAGCGCCTGCAGGTAGGCGACGAGGTCGACGACCTGGGGATGCGACCAGTAGCCGCGGCCGCCGATCACGTAGGTCGGGACGCCGCGCTCCTCGAGCGCCCGCTCGTACACGCGCAGGTCGGTCGTGGCGCGCGTGAGCAGCACGATCTCGCGCGGGGCCACCCCGCCCGCCACGAGCTCGGCCACCCGGTGCGCGAGCGCGCGCGCCTCGGCCACCCGCCACGGCGTGGCGAGGCCGTCGTCCTCCCAGTCGGCGCCCTTGTCGATCACGAGCAGCTCGACCCGCGGCTCGGCGGCGGGCTCGGCCGGGCGTCCGGCCGCGAGCGCCATGAACCGCTCGCCGAAGATCTCGGCGAACGCTTCGTTGATGACGGCCAGTATCTCCGGGCGCCGAGCGGAAGTTCGTCGTCAGGCGAGCCCGCGCCGCCGGTCTCCGCCCAGCCGCGCCCCGAGCTGCTCGAACAGCTCGACGTCGGCGTGCCGGAACCCGTAGATCGACTGCTGCGCGTCGCCGACCGCGAACAGGTTGCCGTCGGACACGAGCTCGATCAGCTCGAACTGGACCGCGTTCGTGTCCTGGAGCTCGTCGACCATCACGTGGGCGAATCGCGAGCCGGTAGCGGTCGCGCAGCTCGGAGTCGCGGCGGAGCAGGTCGCGGGCAAGCAGCTCGAGGTCCTCGAAGTCGAGAGCCGACCGGCTCGCGCTTGCGCGCCTCATACGCGTCGGGAAAGCCACGCAGCAGCTGCTCGAGCAACCCCGTACACCTGCCCCACGTGGCGGTGCTCGCATGCGGTCCGGAACGCGCCCGAGCGCCTCGCGTAGGCGCGGCAGACCGGGGTCGACAGCGCGGCGCCGTTGCCGCCGGGCAGCGCGATCCGCCCGAGGTCGCCGGGCCACGGCTCGGCGCTGCGCGAGCACGCGGGCGCTGCCGGCGAGCCGCTCGATCGCCTGGATCACCTTCGCGCCCGGCTCGGCGACGGTCGCCGAGCTCCGCCGCGGCCGCGGCGCGCCGCCGCGAGCGCATCGGCTCGCGCGGCCTCGAGGTCGGGCGCGGGCGCCAGCGGGGGCAGCCGCGGCTCGGTCTGCCCGCGCGAGCGCAGCTCGGCGTGCACGCCGCGGACCGCCCCGCGCAGCGCGCCGGCGGTGTAGGCGGCGATCAGCTCGACCGCCGCCGGCCGGTCCGCGGCCGCAAGCTGCTCGAGCGCGTCCTCGAACGCGGCGTCGGCCAGCCGCTGGGACTCGGGCTGGTCGAGCACCGCGAACCCGGGGTCGATCCCGGCGCTGAGCGCGCTCGGCGCGCAGCAGCCGGGCGCAGAACCCGTGGATGGTCGAGATGAACGCGCCCTCGGTTCGCGGGCCGCCTCGTCGGCGCCCGAGCTCGCGCAGCCGGCGGCGGATCCGGTCGCGCAGCTCGGCGGCGGCCTTCTCGGTGAACGTGATCGTGAGGATCGCGCGCGACGTCGATCCCGTCCTCGAGCACCGAGCGGACGAACCGCTCGACGAGCACCGACGTCTTGCCGCTGCCGGCGCCGGCGTCGAGCAGCAGCTCGCCGTCGCGATGCTCGATCGCGAACGCGCTGCTCGTCGGTCCAGCGCACGCTCGCGCCTCACGTCGCACTCGAGGGCGCTCATTGGCTGCGGCAGATCCCGGGATAGCCGGCAGCCGTCCGGCGAGCACGTCTGCGGGCACGGCGTCAGCTCGCCGGAGCGCAGCCGCCCGGCCAGCGTCGACCGCGCGCGCCCGCGCCTGCTCGAGCTCGCTCGTCGAGCTGCTCCGGGTCGCGCGCGTCGTAGCCGAACAGCCGGCCGCCGACCGGCGCGTCGCGCAGGTACATGCCCGCGCGGGCGCAGGTCGCCGCCGCTGAGCGGCTGGTACAGGCCGGCCACCGGCTCGAGTCCGAGCAGCTCGCGGCACCGCCAGCATGTACAGCGCCACCTGGAGCTGGTCGCTCGTCGTTCCACCGGTCGCCCCGGTACTCGGGGCGGATGCGCCCGCTCTTGTAGTCGCGTGACGATCGCCGCGGCCGCCGCCGCTCGGTCGACCTCGACGCGGTCGATCAGCCCTCGCAGCCGCACCCCGTCGCCGAGCTCGAGCGCCGGCAGCGAGTCCTCGTCGAAGCCGAACCGCAGCTCGAGCCCCTCGGGCCGCCAGCCGCTTCCCGCGGCCGCCTCGTGCGCGAGGTAGCGGCGCAGGTCGGCGGCGATCGCCGCGAGCGCCGCCGCTTCGCATCGGCTCGGGCCGGCCGGCGGCGACGGCCGCCGGGCAGCTCGGCGAGCAGCTCGTCGAGAATCTCGAGCGCGCGCGGGAGCGACTCGCTCGGTGACCGGTCCGCCGAGCCGCGCGATCAGCTGCTCCATCACGTCGTGCATGAAGCTGCCCCGCGCGATCGGGTCGGGGTTCGGGCCGAACCGCTCGGGCTCGAGCTGGCGCTCGATCAGCCACGCACCGGGCACGCCGCGTAGCCCTCGAGCGCGCCGGCGGAGACGATCTCGGCGTGGCGCACGTGCTCGAGCGCGGCCGCCCCGAGCTGCCGCGTCGCCGGCGCCGGCTCTCCGGCGCGGCCGCGCCGCCGGCGGCGCAGCGCCCGCGCCGCGCTCGCGTTCGGTCGGCGCCTCGTCCGGGGCCCACACGACATCGGCGAGCAGCCGCCGCTCGCGACGCTCGATCCACGCCCCCGTGAACAGCTCCTCCACGTCGGCCAGGAACGGCGAGCGCAGCTCGAGGTTCCCCTCCTCGTCGGAGCTACGGTAGCTGAGCACGAGCTCGTCGGTTGCCCGCGAGACGCAGGCGTAGAACAGATAGCGCTCGCGCGCGAGCGTCTCGTCGCTGAGGGCGAGGCGCAGGCCAGAGGCGTGCGCGAGCTCGCGCCGGCGCTCGTCGGACAGGAACGGGTCGGGCGCCGCGGGGAGCGGGAACGCGCCCTCCTGGAGACCGACGACGAACACGGCCCGGAACCGGCGGGCGCGGATCGCCAGCGGATCGGCGACCAGCACCGCTCCCGGGCGCGCCGGACGCCCGGCGGGGACCTCAAGCTCGCCGAGCAGCTCCAGCAGCTCGCGCCCGTGAGGGACGCACGCCGAGCTCGGCCAGCTCGTCGAGCGCGCCGATCAGCGACCGCCACCGCGCGGGCGTCGAGCTCCTCGGCGGGCGTCGAGCGCCGGAGCGAGCCCGCGGTGGGGCGCTGCGAGCAGCCGGCGCGCGTGGCGGCCGAGCTCCGCCGCCGGGTCCTCCGCGCGGGCCAGCCCGTCGATCTCGCCGAGGCTCCAGCCGAGCCGCTCGCGGGCGTCCGCAGCGGTTCCGGTGCCGGCCTGGCGCAGGTCGAGCTCGAGCCCGTCGGCGATCTCCGGCCGCTCGAGCACCCCCGGCGTCCGCAGGTAGGCGAGAACATCCTCGGCGTGCGCATCCTCCGCCCACGCGCACCGCGCGAGCGCGTGCAGGCCACGGCCGAGCGGCGCGTCGCCGAGCGGCACCCGCCGGCTCACGGTGCACGGCGATCCCGTAGCTGTCGAACACCCCCTCGAGCAGCGGGGCTCCCCGTTCCGGGGCACGGGTGACGACGGCGATCTCGTCTCCGGGGACGCCGGCGCGCAGCCGCTCGAGCACAGCTCCAGCCACGAGCTCGGCCTCGGCCAGCTCGCCGCCGGCCTCGAGCAGGCGGACCGCATCGCCGGGATCGACGGGCTCGGGCGCGGCGCTCGAACAGCCACCGCTCGACGTGGTGCAGCGCGACCCGGCTGTCCGGCGCGTAATGGGCTTCGAGCGCGGGCAGCTCGATCACGCGCGCGGCGAGCGGGCGCAGCTCCTCGACGGCCTCCGCGCGGGCGGCAAACGCGTCCCGTCCCGGCTCGTAGCTGAGCGACACCGTGACCTCGGCGCCGGCCACGCGGGCGAGCGTCTCGACCGCGTCGCGCTGGAGCGCGGTCGAGGTCGTCGAAGCCGTACAGGAACACCGGCGAGCCGCCCCACCGGCCGGGGTCGGCGCGCAGGGCGTCGAGCGCCCGGCGGACGTGGAGCTCGGCGTCGACACGACCGATCCGGTCGAGCTCGGCGCCGTAGGCGCGGTACAGGCGCGCGAGCTCCTGCGCATAGGAGGCGCGCCGGGGATCGGCCCGGCTCCACTGCTCGAGCGCCTGCGTCCACCGCTGCGGGGTGACCATCGCCCGCCCGAGCTCGGCGAACAGCTCGCCGGCGGCGCCCGCGAAGCCCGCCGATCGCGCCGACTCGGCGAGCCCGTCGAGGCGGGCGCGCGCGACCGCCCGGCGCAGGACGTGCCGGCGCTGGAGCGGCGTGAGCAGCCGGCCGCGGTACCCGGCGCGGCGGGCGAGCTCGGCGATCAGCCCCGCGAACGTCAGCACCGACCCGAGGATCGCCCCGGTTCCGGCCAGCTCCCGGCCGTAGTGCTCGGCGTCGTCGGCGTTGGGGACGACGAGCAGCGCGCCGCGGCGGGCGGCGGCAGCGTAGGCGCCGAGGACCTCCCCCGCCTTGGCGGAGTTGGCCGGACCGATGACGAGTGTCAGGGGCATGCCCGCCTATGGTGGCGGGTGGGGATGACGGCTCAGGCTGCGGCGGGCTGCTCGGACACCGCGGCGCTCCGCCGCCGGCGTCTCGTCTTCGCCCTCGGGCGGCTTCGCGCCCTCCTTCGCCCACGGCTCGTCGAACTCGACCCGCCAGCGGCCCTCGTCGGACTGCTGGAGCGCGAGGCGGGCGCGGAAGCTCTTGCCGGAGCGGCCCTTGAACCCGGTGACCGGCTTCTCGGTCCGGCCGGTCCTGATCAGCTCGCGGGCGACCGCCACCGGGAGCTGCTTGCCCGCCTTCGCCTTCCAGATCACGAACCCGCAGCCGGGATCCTCGCGTGACCAGCACGAGTACCCCTTGCGGTTCTCGACGATGTCGCGCCCGCACACCGGGCACGGGCCGAGGTTGGCGCGCGGGATCCGGACGTCCTTGAGGCTGCGGTCGAGCTCGCCGACGGTCTCCTCGGTGAACGCGACGATGTCGCGCATGAACGCCTGACGGGAGTCGGCGCCGGTCTCGATCCCGGCCAGGCGGTTCTCCCACTCCCCGGTGAGGCTCGGAGAGGTGAGGGCGTGCTCGCCGAGCAGGCGGATGACGTTCATCCCCTTCTCGGTGACGACGAGCGCGCGCCCGTCGCGCTCGACGTAGCCGACCTGCAGCAGACGCTCGATGATCGCCGCCCGCGTGGCCGGGGTTCCGATCCCGGAGTCCTTCATCGCCTCGCGGAGCTCCTCGTCGTCGACGAGCTTGCCGGCGGTCTCCATCGCGGCCAGCAGGGCACCCTCGCTGTAGCGACGCGGGGGCTTCGTGACCTTCTCCTCGGACTCGACCTGGGTGACGTCGGCCCGCTCGCCCTGCTCGAGGCGGGGCAGCTGCTGCTCGCTGCCCTCGTCGTCCTCGGCCCGCTCGGCGTCGCCGCCGCCGACCGCCTCGCCGTACACGCCGCGCCAGCCGGGCACGAGCATCAGCTTGCCGCGGGTCCGGAACACGTGGCGGTCGGCGACCGTCGTGTCGACCCGCGTGTTCTCGAACACCGCGTCGGGATGGAACACGGCCAGGAAGCGACGGACGACGAGGTCGTAGATCCTCAGGTCGTCCTCGTTCATCTTGTCGACCGGGTGGCGCTCGGCGCGGGTCGGGATGATCGCGTGGTGGTCGGTGACCTTGGCGTCGTCGACGACGCGGGCGAGCGGCAGCACGTCGAGCGAGCGCACGTACTCAGACGCCGTCCTGTACTCGGCCTGGCGGCCGACGAGCTCCGCGATCGGCTTGATCTCGGGCACGAGGTCCTGGGTCAGGTAGCGCGAATCCGTGCGCGGATACGTGAGCGCCTTGTGCTCCTCGTAGAGACGCTGGGCGGCGGCCAGCGTCCGCCGCGCGGCGAACCCGTATCGCGAGTTGGCCTCGCGCTGCAGGGCGGTGAGGTGGTAGAGGAACGGCGGGCGCTCGGTCCGCTCGGACTTCTCGAGCTTGGTGATCACCCCGACCTGGTCGCGGCAGTCGGCCACCACCGCGGCGGCCTCCTCGGCGCTGGCCAGCCGTGGCCCGCGGGAGGCGTCGTCGCCGCCGGGCTGTGGTAGCGCCCCTGGTACTCGCGAGGACGGTTCTCGAGCGGGTCGAAGGTCGCGTCGACGACCCAGTACGGCTCCGGGGTGAATTCGCGGATCTCCTGCTCGCGGCGGGCCAGGATCGCCAGCGTCGGGGTCTGTACCCGGCCCAGCGACACGGCGCCGTCGAACGAGGAGCGCAGGCGGATCGTGGCCGCTCGGGTGGCGTTCATGCCGACGATCCAGTCGGCCTCGGAGCGCGAGCGGGCCGCCGCCTCGAGCGAGGCGAAGTCGGCGCCGTCGCGCAGCCGGGCGAATGCGTCCCGGATCGCGGCGTTCGTCATCGAGTTCAGCCACAGCCGCTGGACGGGCTTCTTGGACCCGGCCTTCTCGTACAGGTAGGCGAAGATCAGCTCGCCCTCGCGCCCGGCGTCGCAGGCGTTGACGACGAGGTCGACGTCGTCGCGGCCGAGCTGTCGCTTGACGACGTTCATCTGCTTCTTCGAGCGCTCGTCGCGGACGACGAGCTTGAAGCGGTCGGGGACGATCGGCAGGTCCGCCATCCGCCACTTCTTGAAGCGCTCGTCGTACTCGTCGGGGTCGGCGAGCTGGACCAGATGCCCGACAGCCCACGTGATGGCGTGGTCAGGCCCCTCGAGGAACCCGTCGCCCTTGGTGAAGGGTCCCGGGAGCACCCGGGCGAGGTCGCGCCCGACGGAGGGCTTCTCGGCGATCACGAGCATCGTGGACATGAGTCCGGGGAGGGTAGCGCCCGGTCAAGCCGCTGTCCCAGGGCTGTATCACTTCTGCAGCAGACGGGCCCGGGCGGCCACGAGCGGCAATCCCAGCTCCCGTGACGTCCGCGTGGCGGCGTCGAGCAGCGTCCCCGCGTGGGGATCGTCGCCCAGCAGCTCGGCGTAGTCGACCTGGGTGTGGGCCAGGCACACGTACGCCTTGAGCCTCGCGTTTGCCTCGAGGGCGTGCTCGAAGTGCCGCTCGGCCTCCGCGCGACGGCCGATCACGCCCGCCAGGCGCCCGAGGTAACGCTCCGCCGAGCCGAGGCACACCGCCCCCAGCCCGATCACGACGTTGGCGCCGTGGTAGCGGAGCAGCAGGTCGTACAGCAGCCCCGCCCGCTCGCGCGTCCCCGAGCTCGGCGCAGCAGTCGGCCCCGCAGCGTCATCGCGATCAGCCAGTCGCCGTCCTCTGCCACGTCGGCGAAGTCGTGGGCCGCGAGCGCCTCGAACTCGGCCGCGGCCTCCTCGCGGCGGCCGGTGTCGCTCAGCAGCGTTGCGAGCGCCGCCCGCCACGCCGGCCGGCCCGGGTTGGCCGCGACCATCTCACGGGTCGGCGCTTCGAGCTCGGCCATCCGCGCCTGCTCGCGCCGGATCGCCAGCAGCTGGATCGCGTAGTACTGCGGCGCGGTGATCGTCTGGCTCGGGAGCCCGATCGCCACCGCCTCCTTGGCGAGCAGCTCGGCCCGCTCGAGTTGGCCGACCAGCAGCGCCCGCATGGCCCGCCAGATCGCGGCGTTCCACAGGTACAGGGGCTGGCTGAGCCGCTGGGCGCCCTCGCTGAACGCGTCGACCTGGGCGTCGACGGCGTTCGGGTCGCCGCGCTCGAGCAGGTCGACCACGAGCCACGCGTGGCCCTGGAGCTGGAGCTCGGTGTCCCCCGCCTCGCGGGCGAGCGTCAGCATCTCGGTCGAGTCGGCTACGCGCCGCTCAAGGAACGCCGGGCCCCAGAACGCGCGCCGGCGGGCGGCGGCGGCCAGCGCCCGCCCCTGGGGATCGCCGAGCTCGGTGGCGATCGTCGTCGCCTCGGCCGCGAGCGCAGCCATCTCGTCGCGGTTCGGCGAGTAGTAGATCGCCCCGCACAGCCGGGCGAGCAGCGCGATCCGCTCGACGGTCCGCTGACCCTCGGTCATCGCCAGGGCCCGCTCGAGCAGCGCGATCAGCTCCTCGTCGACCACCCCGGGCGGCTGGATGTAGCGCCGGGAAGCGCCGATCGCCGCCCGGGCGAGGCTGGCGCTGTCACCGAGCTGCGCGGCGAGCACCGCGGCCTGGCGGAACGGTGTCCCACGCCCGCGGGCGCTCTCCGGCGCGCACGCGCGCCTCTCCGAGCAGGAGCAGCAGCTCGCAGCGGCGCGGCAGCGTCTCCGGGTCGTCCTCGTCGAGCACGTCGAGCGCGCGGGCGTAGTGCTCGGCGGCCTCCTCGTGGGCGAGCATCGCGCTCGCCTGATCGGCCCGCGCGGATCGCGTACCCGATCGCCTTCTCGGCGTCCTCGGGGCCAGCCGCGCGCGTGAAGTGGAGCGCCAGCGCAGTGTGGTGGCGCTCGCCCCCCTCAGCTTCGAGCGCCTGGCCAACCCGGCGGTGGGTGCGGGCCCGCCGCGGCGCGCGACATCCCCTCGTACAGGGCCTCGCGGATGAGTGCGTGGGAGAAGCTGTAGCGGCCCGGGCGGGTCTGACTCGCTCAGGAGCCCGGCGGCCAGCACCGCGTCGAGGGCGTTGAGGAACTCGTCCTCGCTCAGCGACACGACCCGCTCGAGCAGGTCGACGTCGAAGTCGCGGCCGATCACCGCCGCTACCCGCAGCCACTCGATCGCCTGCTCGTCGAGCCGCCCGAGCCGGCGCGAGATCACCTCCTTGACGCCCTCGGGGAGACCGGCGTCGCGCAGGTCGGTCGCGTCGGCGTGATCGGTGCGCAGCCCCGACTCGACCATGTGCCGGACGATCTCCTCGACGAAGAACGGGTTGCCCTCGGTCTCGGCCTGCAGAGCCCGGGTGAACTCGTGCGTCGGCACCATGCCGGTCCGGATCTCGACGAGCTTGCCGGTCTCGGACTCGGCAAGGCCGGCGATGTCGAGCTCGGTCACGAGCCGCTCGCGCCGAAGCTCGGACAGGGCGGCGCCGAACCCACCGTGCGCGGCCTCCGTGTCCCGGTAGGCACCGAGGATCAGCAGCCGCGAGGCGTGGCGGGCCCGAGCCAGGTGGCGGAGCAGCAGCAGCGTCGGCCGGTCGGCCCACTGGAGGTCGTCGAGCACGAGCAGCACCGGCGCCCGGGAGGCGATCTCCGAAAGCAGCCCCACGACCGCCTCGAACAACCGGTAGCGCTCGGTCTCCGGCTCGCCGGGCGCGGGCGGAGGCAGCTCCGGCACCCGGCGGCGAAGCTCGGGGACGAGGCGCGAGAGCTCGGAGCCGTACTCGCGCGCGCTCGCGCGCAGGATCGCGTAGGGCACGTTCAGCACGTAGTGGCGGATCGCCTCCAGAAACGGCTGGTAGGGGACGAGCGTCTCCTCCGGCGAGCGGCCGGCGAGCACGTACGCGCCCGCCTCGTGGGCGGCGCTGGCGAGCTCGGCCACGAGCCGGGTCTTGCCGATCCCGGGGTCGCCGGCCAGCAGCACGACCCGGCCGCTGGCATCGGAGCCGTTGTCGTCGGTGTCCCGCGCGCGTGACCACAGGCGGCGCAGCGAGTCGAGCTCCGCGCGGCGGCCGACGAGTGGTGCCGTCGAGCGCACGCGCAGCTCGGGCGGCATCTCGATCGCCCCGTTGCTCGGGGTGGTTGCCTCGACCTGAGCCGGGCGGCCACCGGGCATGAGCAGCCGCTCGTGGATCGCCAGCGTCTCCGCCGACGGGGTCGTGCCGAGCTCGTCGCGCAGCAGCGTGCGCAGACGGTCGAAGACGCGCGTCCCCTCCGCGACGTTGCCCTGAGCCGCGAGCGCGTCCATCAGGATCCCGTAGCCGGACTCGCGGTACGGCTCGGCGTCGATCAGCGTGCGGGCGGCGCGCTCGGCGGAGGCGAGCTGCGCGCCCCCGAGGCTCAGCCCCGCCCGGCCGACGACCTCGAGCGCCTGCAGCCGCACGTCCTCGAGGTCGCGACGGCGCGGCTCGATCCACGACGCCTGGGCGCTCGGCAACAGACCGCGGCTGGCGATGTTGAGCGGAACCTGCGCGAGCCCCCACGCCGCGCGGGCGTCGCCGTCCTCGAGCGCCTCCTGCGCGCGGCTGACCTCGACCGAGGCCGCCTCGAGGTCCACCCAGACCGGGGCGGGGAGGTCGAGGATCAGCTCGTCACGCCCGACGAGCGCCGAGGTGCCGAGCGCGGACCGCAGCCGGGACAGCAGGGTGCGGAGCGCCGCGTCCTGGGAGACGGGCGCGTTGTCGGGCCACAGCGCGCCGATCAGCTCGTCGCGTCCGACGTGCCGCGATCGGTTCAGCACGAGGTAGGCGAGCAGCAGCGGCACCTGCTTTCCGCGCAGCCCGTCCGACAGCTGGGTGCCGTCGATTTCCACGGACAATCGTCCGCAGAGCTGGATGCGGGTCCGCCCGTTCACCGTAAATGCGTCCGGCAACGATCTGGAAACGTATCGACAACGGGCACCCCGCATCCTCACCAGCGTGAACATCGGGGTCACGAACGCAGACGTTCTCGGCGGGGCGCAGCCAGAGGTGCGGCTCACCGGCGTCAAGAGCACCCACCGAAGGGTCGCTTCCTGCGAGTGCGGGGCGCAACTCGCAGGCGACTCCCAGGAGGAGCTGTTCGGCGCCGTACAGCAGCACCTCGCGCACCATCATCCGCAGCTCCTTGGGGCGCTGGGGCTGGAGTTGGTGCAGCAAATGGCCGAGGACGTTGGGGGGTAAGCGACGCCTACGGGCGCCCGGGGGCGCTTCAACGCCTATGGGCGAGCGGTGTGCAGACCACCGCTCGCCCTTCGGCGTTAGCGCCCGTCGCTGAACGTCGGCGCACGTCCGGCGGCGGCGGACCGGCGCGGATGGGGAGCCCGCCCCGGGACCGGTCAGCCGGTGCACTGACCGGTGCTGACGACCTGGTCGCGCGCGCGGGCCGAGGAGAGCGCCGCGCGCACGAGTGCGTTGGGGACCGCGAACCCGCCGCCCTTCTGGACGCCGCCCCCATTGGTGATCGCCGCGAACACGGTGGCGAGCACGTGGCCCGAGCCGTCGACCATCGGTCCGCCCGAGTTGCCGGGGCGCACGAGCCCGCGCAGCGACGTGATCGTGCGGGTCACCGGGCCGTTGCCGTAGGCGTCCTGGGTGCGGACCTGCTGAGTCTCGCCGATGCGGCCGGCCTCGGCGTCGAAGCCGCCGTCGAGCGGGAACCCGAGGATCGCCGCCGAGGTTCCCGACTTCGGGTTCGCTGCCAGCGGCAGCGGGCGGGCGGTCAGGCCGGCGACGCGGAGGATCGCGATGTCGTCGTGGGGATCGAAGTCGATCACCTGTGCAGGATGGCCCGGCGGCGTTCCGTCGAGCTGGACCGCCGTGTCGTGCTCGCCGGCCACGACGTGCGCGTTCGTCACCACCAGCCCGGGCGCCAGCACCCAGCCGCTGCCCTCGATGCCCGAGGCCGCATGCGGTGCCGACGACGCGCACGACGCTGGCGCGCGCGGCGCGGACCGCGCGGCTGCGGAGGATCGCCTTCGTCGGTGGCGCGACGTCGGCGGACGGACCGCGGACCGACGGCAGCGGGTCGAACCGCGCGAGCGCGTTGAGGATCGGGCCCGAGGGCGGCAGAAGCTGGTTGAGCTCGCGCAGGATCGCCGAGCGCTGGATGTCCTCTCGCAGCGGCGCCGACCCGGACGAGTCGAGCGCGACCGCGCCGATGATCCAGGCGATCCCGAGTCCGACGCAGGCGGTCAGGGCGGCCCCGAGGAGCCCGTCGATCGTCCGCAGCCCTGGCAGGCGCAGCGCCGCGCGGGCGTGGACCCCGAGGCCCTCGAAGCCGCTGGCCAGCATCGCCGCCGGCGAGCAGCGCGCCGAGCAGGCCGAACAGCGGCGCGTACTGCGAGTGCGGCCCGGTCGGGAGCAGCAGCGGCCCGATGCGCGTCCCCACGAACGCGCCGATCGCGAACCCGGCCAGCGACAGTGCGCCGACGATGAACCCCTGCAGATACCCGTACACGGCGAGCAGGACGGTGAAGGCGACGATCAGCCAGTCGACGGCGGTCACCACGCGGAGCTTATCCCGGTGGTGCGGATCCCCAGTGCGCTTCACGAGAATCGGCGCCGATCCTCTACCGTTCCGAGCTGAGTTGTCCACGGTCGTGCAATGGGGGTGATCGCGGGACCGACCACGCCGGCGTCATCGCCGGCGTCGCCGGCTGCTGACCCGGACCGCTCCGCTGGCGGCGATCGCCGCCGTTGCGTTCGGCGTCGGGGTCGTGATCGCGCTCGGCCCCGGGCGCGCCGAGCGTCAGCTCGTCGACGCGCTACGTCCAGGCCTGGCAGCGCGGCGACTACGCCGCGATGTACGCCCTGCTCGACACCTCCTCGCAGGGCCGGATCTCCGAGTCGCGGTTCGCCGCCGAGTACCGGGCCGCCGCGGCCACCGCGACGCTCAGCTCGCTGCGCTACACGCAGATCGGCCAGCGCTCCGGGAACGTCATCCCGGTCCCGATGGCGTCGCGACGAAGCTGTTCGGCCGCCTCCGCGAGACGCTCGAGGTGCCGCTCACGGGCAGCGGCTCGGGCGCGCGGGTCCATTTCGTCGCGCGCGCTCCTGTTCCCCGGCCTGCGCGGCTCCGAGCGTCTGCGCCGGGTCGTGTCGCTCGCCGCCGCGGGCGACGCTCCTGGCCGGCCGACGGAACGCCGCTTGCGAAAGGCCCTGATCGCAGCACGCCGATCCCCGACGTGGCCAGCGAGATCGTCGGCACGCTCGGGCCGATCCCGCCCGACGAGGCCGCGCAGTACGCCGCCGCCGGCTATCCGGCCGGCGCCAAGGTCGGGCTCGACGGGCTCGAGCGCGTATTCCAGGCCCGGCTGGCGGGCACCCCGGGCGGCACGCTGCTGGCCGGGCACCGCGTGCTCGCCAAGACCGCGCCGTCGCGGGGCAGACGGTCACGACCACGATCGTCCCCGCGATCGAGCGCGACGCGATCGCGGCGATCGCCGGGCGCTATGCGGGGATCGCGGTGATGAACCCGCGGACCGGCGCGCTCGGCGCTCGCCGGGGTGGCGTTCTCGGCGCTCCAACCGCCGGGCTCGACGATGAAGATCGTCACCGTCACCGGCGCGCTCGAGGCGAAGATCGTCAAGCTCGACCGACTCGTTCCCGATCCAGACGAGCGCGACGCTCGACGGCTTCACGCTCCAGAACGCCAGCGGCGAGGCGTGCGGCGGGACGCTCCTGAACGCCTTCGCGGTGTCGTGCAACTCGGTGTTCGCCCCGCTCGGGGCGAGGCTCGGCGCGGCCCGGCTCGTGGACATCGCCGAGGTTCGGCTTCAACCAGCCGACGACGATCCCGGGCGCGGCCGAGAGCACGATCCCGCCGGCGAACGAGATCGGCGACGACCTCGCGGTCGGCTCCTCCGCGATCGGGCAGGGCAAGGTCCAGGCCTCCGCGCTCGAGATGACCGACGTCGGCGCGACGATCGCGATGGGCGGCCGGCGGCCGATCCCGACGCTGCTGGCCCACCAGCGTCCGCAGTTCGTCCGCGTCACGAGCCGTGGCGTCGCGCGCACCGTCCAGCAGATGATGATCGCGGTCGTCGCCTACGGGACCGGCATCGCGGTCCAGATCCCGGGCGTCACGGTCGCCGGCAAGACCGGCACCGCGGAGCTGCGCAACACGACCCAACCGTCGACCGATCCGAACGCGCCGCCGCCCAACTCTCCGAAGAACACGGACTCGTGGTTCGTCGGCTACGCCCCGGTCGGACACCCGCGGTTCGTCGTCGGGGCGCTGTTCCCCGCCCAGGGCGCCGGTGCCGCGACCGCTGCGCCCGCGGTCCGCCAGGTGCTGGTGGCCGCGCTGGCGCGTCGCTGACGGGCCGTCAGGGCCGGTACGCGGCGCCGACGACCTCCGGGGACAGGGTCCCCTGCGACCAGGCGGCGAGTGCTGTCCCGCGCCGGCCGAACCCGATGGCGAGGTCGGCGGCGAAGTTCGTGTGCGAGACGACCGTGTTCCGCTGCAGGCCGCCGTGGCGCAGCGCCGCCGCCACCACGTGCCCGGAGTGGATCCAGCCGAGCAGGCCGTTGCCGCTCGGCGCGAGACGCGGCCACTGGAGACTCGGTGGCGTCCATCGCGTCGAGGCGGCGCGGCCGAGCCGAATCCGTGCCCCGCCGTGCGGACCGCGGCCGTGCACGGCGCACGCGCCGGAGAACGTGCACGTCTTCCAGGCGAGCAGCATGTCGCCGCCGGAGTCGCCCGCCAGCGTCAGCCCGGACGCGACGGTCCCGCGCGACCGCGAAGCGCCGGACCGACGGATGCGCGGGTGAGGTCGCATCACGGCGACGTCGGAGACGTCGTTGCCGTGCGCGATCGAACGACTCCTCGGTCCAGGCGATCGTGGTCACCTTCGACGAGTCGCTGACCGCGAGCTCGACGGGGTGCCGCCCGCCGGACAGGGTGACTGCGGTCCGGGCGCGGCGCGGCGCGCCCTTGCCCGAGCCGGAGGCGACGAAGATCGCGGTCGGGCCGGAGCCGTGCGGTTCGCGGCTTGGTGTCGGTGAACACGACCGTGCCGCCGCCCTTGGGCAGCGCCCCGGCGGCGACCGCCTCCGGAGCCGCGTTGCCGGCCGTGAGCCGGTGCGCGGACCCGAACCGCCCGCCCTGCCCCGACTGCGACGACCCACACGCCGCGCGCGGTGGCGATTGCGGCGAGCACCTGGCCGCCCGCGGAGACGAGCTGTCCGGTCGGCTGGCCGGCGATCGAGCCGAGCAGCGTCTGGCCGCGCGCGGAACGCGCCGCTCGCGGTCATCCGGGCGACGCCGACCGAGCCGCAGCAGCCCTGGCCGCTCGGCGCGCCGCCGATGAGGAGCACGGCGGTCGCGCCCTCGAACGCGACGCCGAACGGCTGCAGCGCGCCCGGGACCGTCTGCGGCGCAGAGAGTCCCCCGCCGGCGCCGCGCCAGGCGGCGTATGCACTCGACGTCTGCGGCGAGTCGGCGTCCTGGACGCCGAACACGACGGCGGCCGACCCGTTCGGCGAGAACGCCAGCGCCGGCGAGACGACGTCGAGCGAGACAGGCTGGGCGATCCGGACCGGGCTGCCCCATCCGGCGAGAGCGGTCGGCGCGGCGGCTCCGAGCAGCAGCGCGCGGCTAGAAGCGGCAGTCGACGCTCCTAGAGCCGCGGCCCGCGCCACACGACGCCCGTCGCGCCCGGCCACCCAGATGGCCGGCGATCAGCCCCGCGCCGATCCCGACCACGATCGCGATGATCCCGATCGCCAGGCCCGGGCCGCTGCGCGCGAACCCAACGACCACGATTGGGACCGCGACCGCGACGAACACTCCCAGCCAGGTCGCGAACGGATCGAAGCGGATGTCCGGCGGCGTAGTCGCACGGGCGGCCGCGCGGCGGCGGGCGTCGGGTGGCTCCCGACTCCTGGTCCTCGTCGCTCAAAGGTCGAGCGACACGGTCGACGGCCGCGCCTGGCCCGGAGCGAAGATCTCGCAGTGTCAGCGGCCGGTTCGAGTAGGCCGAGTCGTTGATCTTGAACAGCAGCTCCCCGCCCTGGGTCGGCCCGAACGAGGCGGCGCTGTCGGGTGCCGGCTCGGTGCCGTGCGGCTTCAGCGTCTGCTGCTCCACGCGAACGGGTTGAGCTGCGAGTTGATCGCCACCGGGTAGTAGCTCGTGCCCTGCGTGTCGACGATGTCGAACGAGTCCGTGGTGGTGGCGTTCGAGTGGGTCTGGTTCTTGGCCCACAGGAACACCGCGAACCACTCCTGCTGACGTCGGTGGGCGACGAGTTCGAGACGCCGGTCAGGTACGCCGCGTCCTCGATCGTCGTACGGGTTGAGCTGGCGCGAGATCTGCACCTGGTAGGTGATCGGCGCCGGCGTCGACGTAGACGCCCTCGCTGTCCGCCGTGGTCGGGTGCGAGAGCTCGTTGCCGCACGGCGGCCAGGCCGAGCGCGAGCAGGCGCGGCGCAGGCCAGCGACGAGCAGTCGGCGGCGGCGGCGCGGTCAGCGGGCGAGCGGAAGTCTATCAGCCGGGCCGAGCGATCGGCGCCGAGCCGCGATCAGCCGTCCGGCCACGGTCGCCCGATGGCCCCGGTCGCGGCCCTCCTCGAGGATCGCGCGCAGCCGGCGCATCGCCTTCGCGGCCTGCCGCCGGTTCCAGCCGCGACCGCCGAGGACGTCGCAGGATCCGGTCCGACGGGATCACCGGCTCGGTCTCGATCGTGTACTCGACCTTCGTGCGTCCCGCCCGGCCCCGGCGACAGCGTGTAAGTGCCGATCATCCGGATCCGGTTGAACTTGCCGCCCCGGCCGCGCTCGACGATCCGGAACGGCGGCTGGACCTCGGCGAAGCGTCATGTCGGCCCAGGCGAATCGGCTGCGCGGGGCCTTGACCCGGAAGCGGGCGCCCGCGCCCTTCCCGTAGGAGTCCTCGCGGGTGAGGTGCCAGTCGACGCGGTAATGGTCGCTGAACTCGGGTGGTTGGCGATGTCCGCCAGATACTCGAACACCTGGTCGCGCGGCCGGGCGATCGTCGTCGATGACCGTGATCGGCTCCACGGCCGGGATTCTATGGCCGCGGTCGGGCTGCAGCGGCGCAGGCCGCGGTCGGGCTGGCGCCATCGCCGCGGCGGTCAGGCAGCGGCGCGGTTGTCGCTGGATCCGCATCGTGTGCCCGAACTCGGGCCCGTGCACGAGCCGCGACTCGAGCGGGGCGCTCGCCCTCGGTCACGCGGCACAGTTCGCACAGCGATCGCGCCCGCCGCATAGATGTAGACGCGCTCGCCGACCAGCGGCGTGCGGTGGCACTGCTCGCAGCGCTCGCACTCCGCCGCGATGTCGTCGACCCCGCGCCGCAGGAGCGCCAGCTCGAGCTGCTCCATGTCTCGGACTGGCGGTCCATCGGAGCGGTGTTCGTCGCTCGAGGGGGTTCCTTCCGGTGATCGAGGACGTGCGCGCGACGCGGCGGAAAGGCTCGAGCGGCGCTCGTTGCCCCGCGAGCGGACGTCAGAGGCGCGCGTTGACACCGTCTTTCGGTGTTTCGCGCCTCCTGCGACCAGGGCACGTTCTCGTCACCAGGGCTTTGACGCCCAGGCTATGATTGCACGTGCCGGTTTGTCCGGCGCGGCGTGTCGTGTGAAGCCCGTAAAGGAGATTTGCCCCATGAAAGCTTGGATGTCGGGCAATGTTGCGGGGACCGGAACCTTTCGATGCACGGACTGTGACTACCCAGTTTCGCTCGACGCGGTCGACGAACTGCCGACGTGCCCCAACTGCGGCGGCACAGAGTTCGTCCGCGCCTCCCTGTTCACCACCGCCCAGGCGACCGTCGTCGACGTCTCGCCCGACGTCGAGGATCGCGCCTGGCTCGAGGAGCTGCGCGACGGCCTTGGCGACCCGGGCCAGTACATCGCCTACCGGGACGGCGACGGCGACCCGATCACGTTCTCGCTGCATGCGGGAGTGGACGCGGATCGGCCGCAGCCTCGCCGCCGACATCCGCTTCGACGACCCGACCGTGTCGCGCCGGCACGCGCTGATCGTGCGCCAGCCGGATGGCCTGCGCGTGCTCGACGACCGCAGCCTCAACGGCGTGTTCGTCAACGGCGAGCGCGTCGAGTGGAGCATGCTGGCCGACGGCGACGAGATCGTGATCGGCCGTCATCACCTGCATTTCGTCGACGTCCCGGCGATCTCCGGGATGCGCTACAGCCACGTCGCCGAGCGCACGTCGAGCTGATCCGCAGAGCCATCCGCTCGCCGAGGCGGTCGGCACGAGCGCCGCTCGGTGGCACGCTCTATAGTGGCCCGGGCGATGCCGACGATCGCTGTCCTCTCGCAGAAGGGCGGAACCGGAAAGACGACGGCCGTCCGGACGCTGACCGACGTCTTCCGCCGGATCGGCCTCAACGTGCTCGCCGTCGATCTCGACCCTCAGGGCAACCTCTCCGACTACCTCGACGTCGACCCCGAGGCCTCGCCGACCGATCGGCGACGTCCTCGCCGGCCGCGCGAAGCCCCGCGAGGCCGTCCACGACGGGATCATGCCCGCCAACCTCGGCCTCGCCGAGGCCGAGCTGATGCTCGGCGGCAAGATGGGACGCGAGCTGACGCTCAAGCGGGCGCTGCGGGAGCTCGAGCGCGACTACGACGTGATCCTGATCGACTGCCCGCCGGCGCTCGGGCTGCTCACGGTCAACGCGCTCGTGGCCTCCGACTACGCGCTGCTCTCGGCCGAGGCCCAGTACTTCGCGCTGCAGGGCGTCGAGCAGGCGCTCGAGGTGATCGAGCTCGCCCGCGACAACCTCAACCCCGACCTCGAGTGGCTCGGGCGTCGTGCTCAACATCGCCGACATGCGCACCCGCCATTCGCGCGAGGCGTTCGACTCGCTGCGCGAGCACTTCGGCGAGAAGCTGATCGACACGACGATCCGCGCCTCGATCGCCTACGCGGAGTCCGCCGAGCGCGCGGTCTCGATCCTCGACTACCGCCCCGATCTCGGCGTCGACTACCTGAACGTCGCCGACGAGCTGCTCAGCCGCCTCGGCCTCGACGACGCCCGCGAGCGGCTCGCGCCGCTGCTGCGCGAGGCCCAGCCCGCCGTCGTCCTAGCCCGACCTCGTCCGCCGACCTCGTCCGCCACCCGTCAGACCTCGTCCGCCAGACCTCGTCCGCTAGACCGAGCGCTGATAGGACCGGAACGCCCGCGTCGCGAACGCCAGGCAGGCGATCAGCAGCAGCGCCAGGAACCCGGCGCGCGAGGCCACGAGCCCCCAGTCGGGGTGGCTCGAGGTCGCCGCCGCGGCCGGCCACCACGGCCCAGTTGACCGGGTTGACATCGGCGACCTTCTGGATCCAGTGCGGCATCAGGTTCGGGCTGCAGGAACGTCGAGGACAGGAACGTCAGCGGCAGCACGATGAACTGCACCGCCCCGATCAGCGCCTCCTCCTGGCGCATGATCAGCGCGAACCCGTTCGACAGCCCGCCGAACGTCGCTCCGAGCAGCGCCGACACCGCGAACAGCGCGGCCACGCCCGAGCGGACCGCCCGGGAACGACGCGCCCGACGATCAGCGCGAGCGCGACGATGATCACCGACTGGATCACGACGACGACGGCCTCCTTGAGAATCCGGCCGGCGATCAGCGCCTCTCGCCGGACCGGCGAGACGAGGAACCGCGCGGTCACGCCGCGATTGAGGTCCTCGATCAGCGCCATCCCGCTCCACGCCGAGTTGAACATCGCCGTCATCACCACGACGCCGGGGGCCAGAAACGCGATGTAGGAGTGGCCGTGGAATCCCGGGATGTCGACGATCCGCTTGAACAGCGCGCCGAACAGAAGCAGCCAGATCACGGGCTGCACGAGCGTCACCCCGACGAACCACGGCTGGCGCCAGAGCTCGCGCAGGTGGCGGACGGTCATGTACAGGGTCTGCCTGATGCATCGTCATCGGCGCCACCTCCGCGGCCTCGGCGTCGGCCGCCCCGAAGGTCCGGCCGGTGTAGCGCAGATAGACGTCGTCGAGCGAGGGCCGGGCGACGCGCACCGAGGCGACCTCGATCCCGCCCTGCTCGAGCGCCTGGAGCACGGCCGGCACCGCCCGGCCGCCGTCCTCGCGCGCGGGCGCGCAGCGCGCGCCCCTCGATGGTCACCTCGCGATCCCGCCGGCGACCCGGCGCAGCGCGGCGTCGACCGTTCCCGTTGACGGCGCCGGCGCCGGTCAGCTCGACCTGGATCGCGTCGCCGCGCAGCTCGCGCTTGAGCTCCTCCGGCGTGCCCTCGGCCACCACGCGCCCGCGGTCGACGATCGCCAGCCGCGCCGCGAGCTGGTCGGCCTCCTCGAGGTAGTGGGTCGTGAGCAGCACCGTCTTGCCGTGCTCGGCGCGCGAGCCGCGCGATCTCGCGCCACATGTCCGCTGCGGACCTCGGGGTCGAGCCCGGTCGTGGGCTCGTCGAGGAACAGGACGAGCGGGTCGTGGACGAGCGCCATCGCGATGTCGAGCCGGCGCTGCATCCCGCCCGAGTAGCCGCGCGCGATCCGGTCGGCGGCGTCGGCCAGCCCGAACGGTCGAGCAGCTCGGCGACCCGCTGCTCGAGCGGGCGGCCGCGCAGGCCGTACAGCTGTCCCTGCAGGCGCAGGTTCTCGCGGCCGGTGGCCTGCACGTCGACGCCCGAGCCCTGCGCGACGACGCCGATCGAGCGCCGCACCCGGTCGGGATGGGCGACGACGTCGACGCCCGGCCACCTGTGCCCGGCCCGCGTCGGGCGCGCGAGCGTCGTGAGGATCTTGACCGCCGTCGACTTGCCGGCGCCGTTCGGCCCGAGCAGGCCGAAGACCGTGCCCGGCTCGACGCTCGAAGCTGAGGCCGTCGAGCGCCTTCACCCCCTTCGGGTAGGTCTTCACGAGGTCTTCCGCCTCGATCGCTGTTGCATACGGTGCACACCTCTCCTGGTGTTCAAGTTGCTTAGCAGCAGAGTATCTTAGTAAGTAAGAAAATCAAATGCCAAGAGACCCTTCCTCCGAGTGACTGCCGAGCGCGCGCCGAGACCGCGACGGCGCGGCAGCAGCTGCTCGATCGCCTGAGCGACGCGGTGCGCGCCAACCAGCGCGCGACCGACGCTGTCGACGAGGCCGCGACAACTCTGTGGGCATCAACCGCAGCGACGCGCGCTGCCTGGACATCCTCGACCAGCAGGGCCGGGTCGGCGCCGGAGACCTCGCCCGCGAGCTCGGGCTCACCACCGGGGCGATCACCGCGGTGATCGATCGCCTCGAGCGCGCCGGCTTCGCCCAGCGCGTGGCCGATCCCGGCGGATCGCCGGCGGGTGCTCGTCGAGCTCACCCCGTACGCGCGCGAGGTCAGCGCCGAGCTGTTCGGGCCGCTCGCGGCGGCGGCCGGTCCGCTGCTCGAGCGCTACTCCGACGAGCAGCTGGTCATGCTGATCGAGTTCGCCGAGCTGGGGCGCAGGATCCAGGACCGCCATGCCGAGTGGCTGCGGACCCAGGCGCCGCTGCGGCCGCCTCCGGCGTCATAGGCTGCGGACGTCGGCGCCCTGGGACTCGAACGGCGCCCGCATCACGGTCGCCCAACCGTCGGCCCGGCGGCCGAGCGCCTCCGCGACGCCGCCGGTCTGCTCGTACTGGCACCAGACGAGCACGCTCGGCCCGGCGCCCGAGATCGTCGCGCCCAGCGCGCCGAGCTGCGCGACGCGCTCGAGCAGCTCGGCACGGCGCGGGTACAGGTGGGCGCGGTAGGGCTGGTGGAGGCGGTCGTGCAGGCCGGCGGAGATCAGCTCCCAGTCGCCGGTCCGACAGGCCCCGGGTGAGCGTCGCCGACGTGCGCGACGTTCCGCGCGGCGTCCGCCAGCGGGACCGAGTCCGGGAGCGCCGCCCGGGCCTCGCTCGTCGTCACCGGCTCGTCCGGGATCACGAGGATCGCCTCGAGCCCCATCGGGGCGTCGAAGCGGGTGACCCGGTCGCCGTCGCAGATCACGAACCCGCCCTCGAGCGCGGCCGAGACGTTGTCGGGATGGCCCTCGAGCTCGATCGCCAGATCGCGCACGGCGGCGTCGAGCTCGAAGATGTGGTCGGCGGCGAGCAGCCCCGCGACGATCGCCGCCGCGCTCGACCCGAGTCCGCCCGACATCGGGATCGCCGAGGCGATCCGGAACTCGAAGTCCTCGGCGGAGTGCAGCCGCTCGAACGCGCGCACGAGCAGGTTGTCCCTGGTCGCGCGGCACATCGAGCTCGGTGATGACCGCGAACGTGCCCGGTCTCCACCACCTCGAGCTCGAGGTGGAGCGCCAGCGCCGCCGCCAGCACGTCGAACCCGGGACCGAGGTTGGCCGAGGATGCCGGCACGCGCACGTGGCGGCGCCGGCCGAGCGTCATCCGAGCACCGCCCGCTCGATCGCCCGAGCTCCGGCTCGCAGGGGACGACGGCGCCGGCCTGGGAGAGCGCCGTCTGCGGGTCCTTGAGCCCATGGCCGGTGAGCACGCACACGACGCGCCGCGCCTCAGGGGCGCCGTGGCTGAGCAGCCCGGCGACGCTCGCCGCCGAGGCCGGCTCGCAGAACACGCCCTCGTGGGCGGCGAGGAACCGGTAGGCGTCGAGGATCTGCTCGTCGGTCACGGCGTCCACCTTGCCGCCCGAGGCGGTCATCGCGTTCATCGCGTCCTCCCACCGGGCGGGGTTGCCGATCCGGATCGCGCTGGCCACCGTCTCGGGGTGCGTCGACCGGCCGCCCGAGCACGAGTGGAGCCGCGCCGGCGGCCTGGAAGCCGAGCATCCGCGGCCGTTGGCCGAGCTCGGAGAACCCGCGCCAGAACGAGGTGATGTTGCCGGCGTTGCCGACCGGGATGCACAGCGCGTCGATCTCCCCGAGCGCCTCGGCCACCTCGAACGCGGCCGTCTTCTGCCCCTCGATCCGGAACTCGTTGACGGAGTTGACGAGCGCGATCGGGTGGCGCTGCGCGAGTTCGCGGACGAGCTTCAGCGCCTGGTCGAAGTTGCCGCGCAGCGCGACGACCCGGGCGCCGTGCATGAGCGCCTGGGCGAGCTTGCCGGTCGCGATCTTGCCCTCGGGCACGATCACCGCGCCCGCGGAGCCCGCCGCGGGCGGCGTACGCGGCCGCCGACGCGGCGGTGTTCCCGGTCGAGGCGCAGATCACCGCCTGGGCGCCCTCACGGACGGCGGCGGATACGGCGCAGGTCATCCCCCGGTCCTTGAACGAGCCGGTCGGGTTCGCGCCCTCGAGCTTCAGCCACACCTCGGTGCCGGCCCGCTCGGACACGCGCGGGGCGAGGATCAGTGGCGTCGAGCCCTCGTCGAGCGTGACGACCGGGTCCTCCGGGGCGAACGGGAGCCGCTCGCGATAGCGCTCGATCAGGCCGGGCATCGCGGCCGAACGCTAACGGTTCGGCCCCGACCTCCGGCTGCGCACGAGCCGCGCCATCCCTTCCCCTGTGGCCGCGAACACGTCGGCGCAGTCGTCGATCAGCTGCTCGCGGGAGATCTCGAGCGTGCCGTCGATGCAAGCCAGCAGCGTCTCGGCGAGGCCGCCGGCGAGCATCAGCGCGGTCGTGCGAACGAGCGGCTCCGGGTCCGTCGTGAGCCGGTAGAAACCCTCGGCCTGCGCGGCGACGAGATCGGCGAACAGCCGCACGGTGGCAAACCGCTTACGGGCGAGCGGCTCAGATCCGATCGCCTCGACGAACAGCACCCGGGCCCGGCGCGGATCGTCGGTGACGTAGTCGACGAACGCCCCGATCGCGCCGAGCGACTTCGCGCGGGCGTCCTGCGGGGCGAGCGTCGACCGCCGCGATCACCCGGCGGGCCGCCTCCGCGGCGAGGTCGTCGAACAGCGCGATCAGCAGCGCGTCGAGGTCGGCGAAGCTCTCGTAGAAGTAACGCGGAGTCAGCCGGGCGCGCCGGCAGACCGCGCGGACCGTGCACGCCGGCCAGCCGTCGGCGCCGAGCAGCTCGAGCGCCGCCTCGAGCAGCCGCCCCCGGCGCGCCTCGATCCGCTCGGCCGCTTCCTGCCCGCCATACCGCTTGGTGCGTCGTGTATCTCGTGGTATCTGATAACACCCGTTTGCAGATGGTAGACCACGGCTACTTCCCCCGCTCGAGCTCGATCCTCCGCCGCGTCCACGAGGAGCACCTCGTCGGCCTCCTATACGGCCAGCGCGCGCTCTGCATCGGCGCCCTGATGCCGCTCAACTACGTCGGCACGAGCGAGCACTCCTACGCCAAGCTCACCCCCTTCCGCCGGCTCGTCCACACCGGCAACGCGTTCGAGACGATCTACTTCGGCTCCCGCGCCGAGGCCGACCGGGTGCTCGCCTACGTCGCCAAGCTCCACGACCAGGTGCGCGGCGAGCTGTCCGACGACGCCGGCGTCACCCCGGCGGGGACGCCGTACTCGGCCTTCGACCCTGAGCTGATGCTGTGGACGGTGGCCGTGATCGCCGACTCGGCGCAGTACTTCTACGAGACGCTCGTCCGACCCTTGTCGGGTGGTGAGCGCGAGGCGCTGTGGCAGGACTACCTGCGCTTCGGCGAGCTGTTCGGGATGCCCCGATCCGGCGGCGCCCGCGTCGTATGGCGCATTCCGCGCCTACTACGAGCGCAAGCTCGCCGGCGACGAGGTGTTCCTGACCGAGGAGGCCCGCTATATCGGCTACGCGACCGCGTTCGAGATCCCGCTCCCCCGCACCCACCAGCCCGGGAAGCGGATCCACGACCTGCTGATGCTCGGCTCGCTGCCGCTCGCGCGTGCGAGAGGCGTACGGATTGCCGTTCTCCCCTGCGCAGCGCGCTGCCTTCGGAGCCGTCGTGCGGGCGGTCCGCGCGGCTCGCTCGGTCACGCCCGGGTTCGCCGCGCGCGGGTGGAACACGCGGCCGTTCGATCTCGTCGCCCAGACCGAGCGGCGGCGGATCGCCTCCGGTGAGCCCACCCCCCAGGTCCGGGACTCCGGGGCGGTCGGGATCTCACTGCCCTCGCCCCAGCCGTAGCGGCGCGCGCTAGGCGCCGCCGTCCGAGCGGCGCTCTACCCGGATCGGAAGCGGTCGGCATCGAGCAGACCGGGATGAGGCCGCAGCTCACCACGGCCCACCACCACCGCGCCACCAGGAGGCCGGGTATTCCACGGGGATCTCCTCTCCATTTGGGGGTGAATCCGGGGCGCGTTTCGCGTGAGCAGGCGCTTTGGCTGCCGGTTGGGCGCTGGCGGACGCGCGCTGGCCGGCGCAGTCCTCCCGTCGCGCAGCCGTTTTCTGTGAGCCTGGGTATCCAACGGGCCTATTTTTCCCGTTGGATACCCAGGCCCCTGGCCCCCCGCCGGAGGGTGACATGACCCCGTAACACCGTTTAGTGGTTAATCTTTCTCTACAGCGGATCACGGCGATGTTTCCTCATCAGATACCCAGGCCCCACGATCAACGCGGGAACCCGGGCCACTCGGTGCCAAATGCCGTTGACGCCGAGGCCCGTCCCCACGTCCCACGGACGCCCACCCACGTTTGAGCGACGCCCCACGAAAGCCCCGACCACGGGAAGCCACGCCCCACGGAAGCCCCGACCACGGACACACCCCCGACCACGGACACCCCGAGGCTCAGACCTCCAGGACGACCTTCCCCACGGCACCCCGCCCATCGATCAGCTTGAGCGCCTCGGCCGCCTGGTCGAGCGGGAACCGGGCCCCCACGACGGGACGCACGACGCCGGCGTCGATCAGCCGGGAGATCTCGGCGCCGATCTCCACGGTGACCTCGGGCTTCGACATCACGTACGCACCCCAGCCGGCGCCGACGATCTCGGTGTTGCCGAGCAGCAGCCGGTTGACGCTGACCTCGGGGATAGAGCCGCCGGTGAAGCCGACGACGACGACTCGGCCGCCCTCGCGCAGGGAGCGGAGGCTGTCGGTGAAGCGGTCGCCGCCGACCGGGTCGAGAACGATGTCGACGCCGCCGCCGGATAGCTCCTTGGCCTCGTCCTTCCAGGCCCCGTCGGAACGGACGACCTCGTCGGCGCCGGCCTTACGGGCGACGTCGGCCTTCTCGTCGGTGGAGACGACCGCGATCGTCTTGGCGCCGAGGCCACGCGCGACCTGCAGGCACGCGGTCCCAACCCCGCCCGGCGGCGCCGTGGATCAGCACCCAGTCGCCCTCGGCGAGCCGCCCGCGGAGCCGTAGCGCGAAATACGCGGTGTGGTAGTTGAGGACGAGCGCCGCCCCGGCCGCGGCGTCGAGCCCGTCGGGCAGCGAGAAGCAGAAATGGGCGGGGGCCACGGCGACCTCGGCGAACCCGCCGATCATGCAGAAGGCGGCGACGCGGTCGCCGGCCTTGACCGAGGCGCCGTCGGGCGCCGAGCGCACGATGCCGCCGACCTCGCTGCCCGGCACGAACGGCAGCGGCGGCTTGAACTGGTACTCGCCGCGGGTCTGGAGGACCTCGGGAAAGGACACCCCGGCCGCCTCGACGTCGACGACCACGCCGCTGCCGGGGGTCATCATGTGCGAGGCCTCGGGCTCGTCGATGTCGACGAGCTTCAGGGCGGTGTCGGGTCCGGTGAGGTCGACGATCTGGATGGCGCGCATGGCGCCGGACCCTAACCGAGAGTCGCCCCCTGGGCGATCTCGCGAGCTGAACGCCCCCCGGTCGATCGCCCCAAGGCGATTGCCGCGATCAGCCGAAGTCCTCGTCCAGGACCCTGATCGCGCGCGGCGGCGTGCGGAGGATGTCGAGCCCGGCGATCATGTCCATCGCCGCCTGAAAGCGCGATTCGAGCACCGGATGCACGACCATCACGAGCCGCGCCTGGTTGCCGAGGCCCTTCTGCACCACCGACTTCACTGAGATGTCCTGGAGCGCGAGGATCTGGGCGACCTGGGCGAGCACGCCGGGCTCATCGGCGACCTCGAGGTGCATGTAGAAGGCCGACACGACGTCGGTGACGATCTCGAGCCGATCGGAGGTGGGTGGCGTCGAGGCCGGCGGGATCATCGCGCTGATCACGTCGCCGAGCACCGCGCTCGCGGTCTGCGGACCGCCGGCGCCGGGGCCGGACATCGTGATCTCGGTAATCGCCTTCGACTCGACCGTGACCGCGTTGAACGGGCCGCCGACCGACGCGAGCGGGTGCCCCGGATACAGGAACGCCGGGTGTACACGGACCGAGAGCCCGGCGTCGACGCGCTCGGCGGTGCCGATCAGCTTGAGCCCGAGGCCGAGCTCCCGGGCGTACTCGAGGTCATCGGGCTGGATGTGCTCGATCCCCTCGTAGCTCACCTGGTCGAGGTGGACCGGCGTGTCGAAGGCGAGCCGGGCGAGGATCGCCATCTTCGCGGCGGCATCACGGCCGTCGACGTCCTCGGACGGGTCGGCCTCGGCGTACCCGAGCCGCTGCGCCTCGGCGAGCGCGGCGTCGTAGGCCATCCCGGTCCGGGCCATCTCGCTGAGGATGAAGTTCGTGGTGCCGTTGACGATCCCGTGCACACGGTCGATCGTCGCCCCGGCAAGCGACTCCTGAAGCACGCGGATGACCGGGACGACGCCGGCCACCGCGCCCTCGAAGCGCAGCTGCATCCCGTTCTCGCGGGCGGCGTCCCACAGCTCCTCGCCGTGCCGGGAGAGGAGCTGCTTGTTCGCCGTGACGACGTGCTTGCCCGACCGCAGGGCGCGCAGAACGTACTCACGAGCGGGCTCGATCCCGCCCATCAGCTCGACGATCAGGTCCGAGCCGTCGAGCAGCTCATCGAACGACCCCCGCGACCGGGTGAGGACGCCGCTCAGCTCCGGCCGCAGTCCGGTCAGCAGCCGGATCCGGTCAGCACGCTCGGGCAGGAGCTCGGCGAACGCCGAGCCCACGGTGCCGTGGCCGAGCAGGCCGACGCGGAAGCGACCGTCAGCCGACGTCACGGGCGCTCAGATCCTCGTACGTCTCTCGACGGACGACCAAGCGGGCCTCGCCGTCGCGGCAGAACACGACCGGCGGCCGGGGCACGCCGTTGTAGTTGTTGGCCAGCGAGTAGCCGTAGGCGCCGGTCACCGGGGTGGCGAGCACGTCGCCTGGCGCCGGGTCGGGCAGCGGCGCATCGCGGACGATCACGTCGCCGGACTCGCAGTGCTTGCCGGCCACCTCGCAGCGCTCGGTCGCGGGCGCCAGCACGCGATCGGCGATGACCGCCTCGTACACGGCGCCGTACAGCATCGGGCGCAGGTTGTCGGACATCCCGCCGTCCACCGCGACCCAGGTGGACACGTTGCGCTTGACCGTCTGCACCGTGTACAGGGTCACCGTCGAGTTGGCCACGAGTGCGCGTCCGGGCTCGAGCAGCAGCCGCTTGTCCGGCCCGAGCTCCTCGTGGACGGTGCGGATGAGCGCATCGACGTACTCGGTGATCGCCGGCGGGTACTGCGACGAGGTGTAGGCGACGCCGAGCCCGCCGCCGAGGTTGTAGACGGGGAAGTCGCCGAGCTCGGCAATCGCCCGCACCGCGGCGCGGAACGGCTCGAGCTCGAACAGCTGCGAGCCGATGTGGAAGTGCAGTCCGACCAGCTTCAGGTGGGGCGCGGTGCCGAGCCGGTCGATCGCGTCGCGAGCCTCATCGGGCGAGAAGCCGAACTTCGAATCCTCCTGGCCGGTCGAGATCGCGTGGTGGGTGTCGCCCGCGACCCCCGGAGTGACCCTGATCAGGACCTCCTGGGGGCGACCGAGCTCGGCCGCTACGCGCTCCAGCCGATCGAGCTCGTCGAGCGAGTCGATGACGATGTGCCCGACCCCGGCCTCGAGCGCTTGGCGCAGCTCGGCCTCTGACTTCGCGTTGCCGTGGAAGTAGATCCGCCCTGGGTCAAAGCCGCCCCGCAGGGCCAGCGACAGCTCGCCGCCGGAGGCCACGTCGCAGGCCAGCCCCTCCTCGGCCAGGACGCGGTAGACCGCGGTGCACGGGAACGCCTTCGAGGCGAACAGCACGTCGTAGTCCCGGTGGCGGGCGGCCAGCGCCTGGATGAACGCCCGTGCCCGGTCGCGCAGGTCATCCTCGGCGACGACATAAGCCGGGGTCCCGAATTCCCGGGCCAGCTCGACCACATCGCAACCGCCGACCTCAAGGCGCCCCTGCTCATTGACTCGCGTCCCTGACGGATAGACGTGGGAGATCGTCGCGGTCGAAAGGGGCATGGGTCGCGATCATGCCAGGTGACATGGGATCATCGGCCTGATGCGGCGGATGCGCACAGTCACCCCCGTGCTTCCGACCGAGACCGGCAGCCGTGACGGGCTGGCCTACACGCTGTGGCTGCCCGCGAGCCGGTTCGGGCTCCGAGGCGGGATCGTGATCCTCCACGGGGCCGGGTCGTGCAAGGAGAGCCATCACGACTTCGCACGGGCGGCGCTGCCGCTCGGGATCGCCTCGATTGCGTTCGATCAGCGGGGCCACGGGGAAAGCGGGGGCCGGATGGGCGCGGGCGCGCTCACCGATGTGGCGGCGATCACGGCGCGGCTGCGTGCGGCGATCGGCGACCGAGCCCCGATCGGGGTCCGTGGCTCGAGCATGGGCGGCTACCTGTCGATCCTCGCGGCACCGCTCGTGAACGCCGCGGCGGTCGTCGCGATCTGCCCCGCCAGCTCCGAGGGACTCCGTCGCGGCCTCGCCGAGCGACGGTTCTCGTTCGACGCCGACGTCGAGGGGCTCGACCAGTTCCTCGCCGCCCACGAGCTCCATGACCTGGTACCGGAGCTCGAGATGCCGCTCCTGCTGATGCATGCCGAGGGTGACGAGCACGGTCCCGGTGCAGCATTCGCGGGAGCTCGCGGAGCTTGTCGTCAATCCGGCGAGCCGCCTGATCGCGCTACCGGGCGGACACCACCGCTCGATCCAGCACGACGAGGAGATGCAGGCCGTCAGCCTCCGCTTCATCGCCCGCGCGTTCGAGGGGCTGAGGCCGAGCCCGCGCCGGGACCGCCGGCGGCGCCGAGCTCAGGCCGCCGAGCAGCCCGCCGACCGTGCGCCGGCGGAGGCAACGCGTCCGCCCGGCGCGCGCGCGCCGCGCCCGGCTGACCGCCCGCGCCGACGGCCTGGCCGCACCGCTGACCGCGCCGCCGAGCGCGGGGCGACCGGCGAGATCCGGCCGACCGTGCCGTCCGCCGGCCGCGACTGAGCGCCCGCCCCGCGCCCGCGACGCGCCGCCGCCGTGTTCGCAGCCGCCGGACCGGCGCCGCCGATCGGCGCCGCGGGCCGCGCCGACCGCCGGAGCGCCGGGCAGCCGCGGGCGGTGCCGCCCGGTGCCGGCGCCCGGCCGAGCCGACCGCCGCCGACGCGACGCCGGCGCGGGCGGCCACCGACGCCCGGCGCCCGTGCCACGCCGACGCGCCCGTTCGGCGCGCGCGCACCGGGGCGTCGGCCGGCCACCGGCCGCGCGCACTCTGGCGTCCGATGCCGCGGGCGCGCCGACGGCGAGCGCGCGTGCAGCCGGCTCGCCGACGGGCGGCGCGACGGCGACCGACGCCGGCGCCGGCGACGGTCGCCGATCGCCGGCCAGCCGTTGAACGAGACCACCGCGCTGGCAAAGACGAACAGCACGGCGGCTCCGGCGAGCAGCGATCCTGCGGTTCCGAAGCCGGCGATGTATGCCCGCATGGCACGCACCCTGACGGCTTTATCGGCAGCAGGCGGCAGAACTTTAGCGATAATTTGGTCAGACATCTGACACAGCCTCACGCGGTCGCCACGCACGGGCCGCGCGCTCTGACGCCGCACCCCGCCGCTGCGCGAGAGCAGCGCCAGCCAGACCGCCGCCGACGATCATCAGCGCGATGCTCTCGAGCTGGGGTGCGGTCAGCCCCGCGACGACGTGGTGGTTGCGACGGACGAACTCGACCAGCAGCCGCTCGAGCCCCGGACAGCAGGAGGTAGAAGGCGAACAGCGCGCCGGGCCGGAAGCGGTCGCGCATCCGCCACAGCCACCAGGCGACGAGGCCCATCGCCAGCGTCTCGTAGATCGGGGTCGGCTGGACCTTGACGCCCGGCGGGGTCGGCACCGTCCCGTGCGGATATGACATCGCCCACGGCAGGTGCGAGGGCCTTGCCGTAGTCGCCGTCGCCGGCCACCTGACAGCCGATCCGACCGATCGCATAGCCCATCGCCAGCGGGAGGCTGGCCAGGTCGAGCAGGCCGAGGCCGAGGATCCCCCGCCATGCGGCCCAGCCGATCACGGCGATCGCCCCGCCGATCACGCCGCCGTACCAGACGAGCCCCGAGCCTGAGAACAGGCTGCCCGAGCAGGTCGTGCTTGACCTGGCTGTAGTTCTGCGACCACGAAGTACACCCGCGAGCCGACCAGGCCGCCGACGAGGGCGGCGAACGCCATCTCGTACGCGTAGTCGACTGCGGCTTGCCGAGCTCCCTCAGGCGGCGCATCAGGATCGCCCCGGCGGCGACGAAGCCGCATGCGAACACGATCCCGAACGCCTTCAGCGAGATGCCGAGGATGTGGATCTCGGGCTTCACGTGGCCAGAGGTTACGACAGCGTCGGGGAGGCCTCGGGAGCCGCGCCCGCCCATAGCTCCTCTTCGGCTCCGGTCACGATCCGCCGCGCGGCGTCGATTCCCATCTTCACCGCGTGGTCCATGTTCCCGTCCTCGTAGCGCCACGCCCCGAAGCGCCCCCGCGAGAAGATTCCCGCTGGCCATCAGCCACGGCTGGATCGTCTGGCAGCGCCGCGTCGCGCCCGAGCGTCGGGACCGGATAGGCGTACGTCGATGTCCTCGACGTGGACCGAGGCGACTCGGGGCGTCGGCGGCGACGACGCCGGCGGCGCGCCAGCCCGTCCTCGACCCGCTCGCTCGAGGCCCTCGTGCGGCTGCGGGCTGCTCGAGGCGAGTAGGCGGTCTCGGTCATGTACGCGCAGTAGCGCCCGGTGTCGGCGCCGGGGACGTTCGCCGCTGCGTACTTGGCGAAGTTCGTGGCCCGGTAGAACGGCGCGTGGGGCTGCGGGAAGTACATCCACGACTTGCTCGTCGCGCAGCGGCGCCTCGTAGCCCGACGCCGACCATGTAGCACGCCGTTGTGGACGCAGCTGGGCGCCGGCGGCGTCGAGCGCTCGGCGGGCGCGTCGCGAGGCGGGCGACGAGCAGGTCGAGCGGCATCGTCGAGACGAGCGCGTCGTAGGCGAGCTGCTCGCCATCGGCGGTCCGCAGCCGCCGGCGCTCGGCATCGACCTCGACGACCTCGCGCCCGCACCGGATCCGCTCGCCGAGCGGCGCGGCGAGCCGGGTGTAGATCTCGCCCGTCCCGCCCCGGCGGGGAACACGAACGTGTTGTTCGGGCCCCAGGCGACGTCGTCGCGCTGCCTCGCGGACGTTGCGCAGCGACTCGCGCGTAGTCGACGACCGCGACCCGCTCGGCGATCCAATCGGCCGCCATCTGGGCCGCCGGCGTCGCCCACACCTTGAAGTTGTAGGGGGCCATGAAGTGGCGGGTGATCCCGTCGCCGAACACCGCCCGCATCCACTGCCGAAGTTCATCCCCGCCCGCGCCGCCGGGCGCCGCCGCCAGCCCCGCCAGGCACTCCTCGACGACCGCCGGGGGCAGATGGCGCAGGTTGTTCTGGAACGGGTAGGGCACCCAGCGGTCGCCGAAGCGGACGTATGAGGAGCGCTCGTGGTGCAGGACGTCGTCGCCCATCGTCTCGGCGAGCAGCGCGTCGAACTCGCCGAAGTGGCTGAACACGACATGGCCGCCGAGGTCCCACGTGAACCCGGCCGGGTCGACGACCGAGGCGGCCAGGCCGCCGGGGCGCTCCGCGCGCTCGAGGATCACCCAGTCGCGATGGCCGAGCCGCTCGAGCTCGCGCGCGCAGGCCAGCCCGCACGGGCCGGCGCCGACGATCGCTACGGGTCCTCCCATGGCGAGACGCAGTAAAGCGGGGTCACCCCCCGGAACGCGCGGCGATCCCCGATAATCCGCCCCCGTGCAGCGTGAGCGGTCCACCCCCGTCGCGATCCTCTGCGGCGGCCGCGGCACGCGGCTGCAGGAGCACACGCCGTCGATCCCCAAGCCGCTCGTCGAGATCGGCGGCAAGCCGATCGTGTGGCACGTGATCCAGATCTACCTCGCGTTCAGGGTTCCGGCGGTTTCTGCTGCTCACCGGGCTACCAGGCCGAGCTGATCGAGGCGTTCGCGGCAGGCGAGCGATGGCCGTCCGAGGTGTCGCGTGCGATGCCTCGACACCGGGCTCGACACCCCGACGGGCGGCCGCGTCGCGCGCGCGCGGCGCGGCAGCTCGGCGGCGAGCGGTTCTGCGCTCACCTACGCCGACGGCGTCGCCGACATCGACCTCGCGCGCGCTGCTCGCCGACCACGACGCGCACGGCGCCCGCGCGACGATGACCGTCGTGCGCCCGGAGCTCCAGTTCGGCGTCGCCGAGCTGAACGGCGACGGGCTCGTGCGCGGGTTCGTCGAGAAGCCGCGCAGCGAGCGCTGGATCAACGGCGGGTTCTTCTGCTTCGAGCCCTCGGTGCTCGAGCTGCTCGACCGAGGACTCGGTGCTCGAGCGCGAGCCGCTCGAGCGGCTGGCCGCCGGCGGCGAGCTGCGCGCCTTCCGCCACGAGGGCTTCTGGGACTGCATGGACACCTACAAGGACGCGGTCCTGCTCAACGACCTGTGGGCGGTCGGGCGAGGCGCCGTGGAAGCTGTGGGACTGAGCGGCAGTCGGTCCTCGTCACCGGGCGCCTACGGGCTGCTCGGCGAGCTGGCTCGTCAAGGCGCTGCTCGAGGACGGCGCCGCGGTCACGGTGCTCCGGCGCGACGACACCGTCGCGCTCGCCGCTGGCAGCTGATGGGGCTCGAGCGCAGCGTCAACGTCGTCCACGGCGACCTCTGCGCCGAGGGCCTGGTCGCCGCGCGCGCTCGGCCGAGTACGAGATCGACAGCGTGTTCCACCTCGCCGCGCAGACGATCGTCCCGACCGCCAACCGCTCGCCGCTCTCGACGTTCGAGACGAACATCCGCGGCACCTGGCTGCTGCTCGAGGCCTGCCGGCTGCACGGCGCCGAGCGCGTGATCGTCGCCTCCTCCGACAAGGCGTACGGGCCGCACACCGAGCTGCCCTACCGCGAGGACCACGCGCTCCAGCCGCGTCTACCCCTACGACGTCTCGAAGGCCGCCACCGACCTGATCGCGCGCTCCTACTGGCACACGTGGCAGCTGCCGGTGGCGGTGACCCGGTTCGCGAACCTGTACGGCGGCGGCGACACCAACCGCTCGCGGCTCGTGCCCGAGGCGGTGGCCGCCGCGCTCGCCGGCCGCGCGCCGGTCGTGCGCTCCGACGGCTCGCCCGAGCGCGACTTCCTCTACGTCGAGGACGCGGTCGCCGCCTACCTGGCGATCTGGGAGGCGCTCGGCCGCGGCGACGGGCGCGGCGAGGCGTTCAACGCCGGCGGCGGGCAGCCCGCACCGCGTGCTCGACGTCGTGCGAGCTGATCTGCCGGCTGGCGGGGACCGGGGTCGAGCCCGACGATCCGCGGCGCGGGCACCCCGAGCGGCGAGATCGACCGCCAGTGGGTCGACGCCACGAAGCTGCGCGAGCTGACCGGCTGGGAGCCGCGCGTCGAGCTCGAGGAGGGGCTGCGCCGCACGATCGAGTGGTATCGCGAGTTCGCCCCTGACGCCCGTGACATCGGCCGAAGAGCTTCGTAAATCCGTTCCGGTAACGCCGCGCCGTCTGCCAACATAAGGGTACTATGGCGCGCAAGACCTCATTCGGCCGCGACCCCGGGCTCCAGGCCCGGATGCTGCTGACGCTGTTCCTGCTCGGGCTGTCTACGCCGTCCTGATCGGCGTGCTGATCGCCGCCGGTGCCGGCGCGGTGACGGTCGCCGTGATCGCCGGCGCGCTGTTCCTGGTCCAGTTCTTCACCTCGGACAAGATCGCGCTCGCCTCGATGGGCGCGCACGTGGTCAGCCCCGCAGCAGGCGCCGCGAGCTGCACGCGATGATCGAGCGGCTCTGCATCCAGGCCAACCTGCCCAAGCCGCGGGTCGCGATCGCCGCAGACGTCGATGCCGAACGCGTTCGCGGTCGGGCGCTCGCCGAAGACCGCGACCGTGTGCGCGACGACCGGGCATCCTCGACCTGCTCACCGCCCGCCGAGCTCGAGGCGCGTGCTCGCGCACGAGCTGACCCACGTGCAGAACCGCGACGTGATGGTGATGACGATCGCCAGCTTCTTCGCCTCGATCGCCTCGTTCATCGTCCAGATGGGCTTCTGGTTCGGCGGCGCGTTCGGCGGCGACGACGACGACAGCGGCCCCGGGTTCATCGTCGTCGATGCTGCGTCTCGGCGGTCGTCTACATGATCTCGTTCGTCCTGCTGCAGGCGCTCTCGCGCTACCGCGAGTTCGCCGCCGACCGCGGCTCGGCGATCATCACCGGCCGCCCGAGCGCGCTGATCTCGGCGCTGTACAAGATCAGCGGCGGGATGCAGCGGGTCCCGACCGCAGGACCTGCGCGCCGCCAACGGCGAGCTGGCCGCGTTCTACATCTTCCCGCCGAAGGCCAAGCAGACGCGTCGCCACGCTGTTCTCGACCCACCCGCCGCTCGAGGCCCGGATCGCGGCGCTGCAGCGGCTCGAGGCGCAGCTCCAGGGCACCGTCGCGACTGATGGGCTTCCTCGACGTCATCACCGGCAAGCGCAAGCTGGCCGGGCCGGCGCCCGGATCGGCTGTTCGCGATCAGCACCGCGTACGTGAAGCTCGAGACCGAGCTCTCGATCACGACCCGCGGCAGCGCCGCGATCGTGTTCCAGCCGCTGCCGACGGCCGACTTCGAGTCGATCGTCCGCGACATGGAGGAGGTCGTCCGCGCGACCGCCGAGGACAGCGGCACGACCGTCGACACCTCCGACGACGCCTACGGCTTCCGCTGGCTCGTCCTGCGCGGCAAGGACTTCGACGACCTCGTCGTCGGGATCAACGCGGTCAGCAGCGCGCTCGAGGCCGGCGGCTACGGCGAGCGGGTGCTGTGCGCGGTGTTCGCGTTCCAGGACGCGCAACAGCGGCCGCTGTACTGGATCTACAACTACAAGCGCGGCTCGTTCTACCCGTTCGTCCCCGCCGGGCGGCGAGCAGCAGCGCGACACCGAGCGTGAGTTCGAGCTCAAGGCCCAGATGGGCGCTGAGCTGCCGGTCGAGCAGGAGCTCGAGCGGTGGTTCCCGCTGTGGGGCATCCCGATCTGAGCAGGTGAGCGCGGGCCGCCCGGCTCGCCATCACAACTCAATGTGGGAAATCGACCCGGAATGGGCATCAATAGTGAAGGATGAGCGGTACTGATCTATCCTTACGCGACCTGGGAGTAGGCCGCGGCGCAGCGTGTGGCGCGAATGACAGGAGTGTGAATTTTGGTGGGTGACCTTCGCAGTCGGAAAGGTGGGCTGCTCGGGCGATTCGTCCCCGGTCGTGAGGAGAACGCCGTCAACGGACAGCACGATTCTTCGCGATGGCCGCCGCCATCGCTGCCCGGACCCGTGCGCGCGGCAAAGCCCCAGAGGTCGGGCGGGCGGCCGGAGCGGGGGATCGCGGAGCCCACCGCACTGCTCACCGCGGAACCCGAGCGCGCGCAGGCCGGCGGTTCGTGGCGGTCCAATGGCGCGACGCGGACCCAGGGAACCGAGTCCTGGCGTGGGCGCCGGGCAGAGCGCGCGGACCGGGCGGAGCGCGGAACGGCCGTCGTGGCCGCCACCGGGGCGGCCGCCGCCGTCGACGCGTACTGCGACGAGCTGCTCGGCCCGTCCCGCTCGGACGAGGTCACGGGCGAGATCCTGCGCAACGCAAACGGCGGCGCGAGCTCGCCCGGCGAGCTGCTGCGGCTCACGCGGCGGATCTCGGCCCGGCGCGCTGCCGAGGCGCACGACGCGCCCGGGTGGCGCGGGCTGCTCACGGCGGAGCGCAACGACTGCCGCTCGACCCCGACCCGCCTGGCCGCGCTCGCCGAGGGCGGCCTCGGCGCGGCGGAGGCGAACGAGCTCGCCGAGCACCTCCGGGACTGCCCGGGCTGCCAGGCGGCCCAGGCCAGGGCGGCCCGCGCCGAAGAGGCGTTCGTGAGCGCGTACGGGTTGCGCGACGAGAGCGGGAACGGCCGCCGCGGGCAGGTCGCCGCCGGCACGACCGCTGCCGCGATGGCGGCCCTCGCCGGGGCGGTGGGCCCGGACAGCGCCGACGCCAACCCGCCCGAAGTCGCTGCCGGCGCCGGCGCCGTCGCCGGCGCCGAGGACCCCGGCTCGCCGCGTCCCGTACCGCCGGCCGGTGCCGTTCCCGCGGGAGGCCGCCCGCCGCTGCTGGCCGCGGTCATCGCCGCGGTGGCCGCCGTGATCGCCACCGCCGCGTTCGTGATCGTGCTCGCGGCGAGCGGGTCGTCGACGCCGAAGAACTCGCCGGCGACCGCGAACGCGGCGATCCCGGCCGCGGCCTCGACGACGACGCCCACGGTCGCCCCGGCCACGACGACGGCCTCGAAGCCGGCCACCCATCGCGCAACGCACCACTCGGCGCCGCGGCACCGTGCGGCGAAGAAGCCGGCGCACCGGGCTCCCGCCAAGCCGGCGGCGCCTGCCCAGGTGACGGCCGCCCCGCCCGCCCCGGCCGCCGCCCCCCGGCACCGGTGATCCAGACGCGGACGACCGTGCCGACGACCGTGCCCGTGTCGCCGCCCCCGGCCGCACCGGAGACGAGCTCACCGGCGCCGCGCCGACCGTCGTCGCCGTCGGTCACGCTGCCCGGCTCGAGCCTGCCGGCTCAGCACGCGCCGACCAAGCGGATCGGCAGCGGCGGCTGACGCGATGCGGGTGCCGGGGCTCGGCGCACGCCGCGGGCGGCGGAGCCGCTCGAGGGCTCCTATGTGAGGAGCACCGGCTCGCCGGTCACGGTGAGCGACGAGCCGCCGATCGGGGCCGAGGTCCCGTCGAGCCGGCTGACGGTCGAGAACAACCCCACCGGGTACCGCAGCTTCATGTACATCGACGACTGCGTCGAGGGCAGCCGGAAGATCATGGGCAGCGACATCGACGAGCCGATCAACCTCGGCAGCAGTGAGGTGGTGACGATCAACGGGCTCGTCGACATCGTCGCGGCGATCGCCGGGATCACCGTCGACGCGCCGCTACGACCTCGACGCGCCGAAGGGCGTCCGGGGTCGCAACAGCGACAACACGATGATCCTCGAGCGGCTCGGCTGGGAGCCGAGCCTCACGCTGCGCTATGGGCTCGAGCGCACCTACGCCTGGGTCTACGACCAGGTGTCGGCGCTCGCGCGGGCTGCCTGAGCGTCAGCCCGGGATCAGGCCCTCGCCGGTGAACTCCGCCTCGCCTCCTCGAGCGAGACGTCGGGCGGCGGGCAGGATCAGATCCGAGCCCCGGAGGTCGTCGTCGGCGACCGGGTGCCCTTGGTGCGCACGAGCGCCGAGCAGCTTCGCGAACGCCGTCGTGGAAGCGCTGCTCGTCGCCGGCCTCGCAGGCCGCGACCGCCTCGTTGTCGAGCTCGTTGAGCGCCTCGACCTCGTCGTCGGCCAGCTCGTACTGGCCCTCGGTCGAGATCCGGACGATCACGACGCCTGCCCTTCGCCGGCCGCCTGACCCTCGCTCGCGCCGGCGCCGGCACCCGAGCCCGGCCTGACCCGGCGCCGAGCTGGCCGGCCGCGGGCGCGCCGGTCGCCGAGCTCGGCCTTCATCTTCGCGAGCTCGGCGTCGACCTCGCTCGTGCTCGAGAGCTGCTTGAGCTGGCGGTCGATGTCGTCCTCGCCGGGGCCGAGCGCGGTCAGGTCCTCGAACGTGCCGGCGGCCTCGAGCTCCTGGACCGCGTCGGCGCGGGCCTTCATGTTCTCGGTCTTGTCGAGCGCGCGCTGCATCGCCAGGCCGACGTCGGCCATCTCCTCGCCGACCCCGGTCGCCGCCTCGGAGATCCGCACCTGCGCCTCGGCGGCCGAGTACTGGGCCTTGATGACCTCCTTCTTGGAGCGGAACTGCTCGATCTTCGTGCGCAGCTTCTGCTCGGAGTCGGTCATCTGCTCCTGCTGCTGCTCGAGCTGCGCGATCTGCGAGTCGAGCGACTGGAGCTCGGTCTGCGCGACGTTCTTGCGCTCGAGCGCCATCCGGGCGAGCTCCTCGTTGCCGGCGGCGAGCGCCTGGCGGGCCTGCGTGTCGAGCTTGACGACCTGCTGCTGGAGCTTCTCCTCCTGCAGCTGGAGGCGCTTCTTCGACGTGACGACGTCGGCGATCCCCTTCTTGACGTTCTGGAGCAGCTCGATCTGCTTCTGGTAGCTGTACTCGAGCGTCTCGGCCGGGATCCTCGGCGCGGTCGAGGAGCTTTGAGATCTTGGCTTTGACGACGGTCGACATGCGCCCGGAAAGGCCCGGCATCGCATCCTCCTTGGCGGGTGGCTGGACTGGCCCTTGAAGCGTAGCGGGGCGCCGAATAGGATGCGCACGCATGGATCCGAAGCCCGCCTCGGCGTCGGCAGCCAGCTCGCCCACTGGATGGGCTCGGCCGACGCCAACAGCGCCGGCAACGTCCACGGCGGCACGGTGATGAAGCTGTGCGACGAGGCCGCCGGCCTGGCGGCGGTCAAGCACTCGCGCTCCCGCGTCGTCACCGCCGGGATGGACCGGATGACCTTCCTCTTCCCGATCCACGTCGGCGAGCTCGTCACGTTCAGCGCCACCGTCAACGCCGCCTGGCGCACCTCGATGGAGGTCGGCGTCCGCGTCGAGGCCGAGAACCCGCGCACCGGCGAGGTCCGCCACACGAACACCGCCTACCTGACGATGGTCGCGCTCGACGACGACGGCCGGCCGGCGCCGGTGCCGCCGCTGCTCGCCGAGACGCCCGACCGAGCAGCGCCGGCATGCGCGAGGCCGAGCTGCGGCGCGCCAACCGGCTCGCCGAGCGCGACCAGATCCGTCGAGTCGACGCGGGCGACGGCCGCCTGACGCCTGCGCGGGCCGTCGCCTGGCGAGACGCACGAGCGGCAACCCGTGAGCGGCCGGGAGGCCGCAGGTCAGCTGCCAGAAGCCCGAGCGGGTGGCGCGCGCCGTGAACCCGGCCGGGTGCCGCGTCGAACAGCGGCCGCCAGCGCGGGCCGGTGCCCGGCGGCCGGGTGTGGGTCGGCCTCGGCCGAGGTGTCGAGGCGGATCCCGGCGATCTCGATGAACGCGTGGCCGGGGTTCGTGTAGACGGTGATCCACTGGCCGGCGCCGCGCGTGCCCCAGCCCATGAAGTCGCTGGAGTCCATCGGGTGCTTGAGCAGGCCGGCGGCGTGGAGCACGTAGGAGACCGAGCCCGAGCAGTCGTAGCCGGCGGAGCGGAAGCTCTGCGTGGCCGCCGCCGAAGATGTACGGCTTGTGGCGGATCTGGTTGCCGGCCCAGATCGCGCGCTGGACCTGGATCGGCGCCAGCGAGGGCGCGTAGGCGACGCCGTGGATGATCTTCGCGACGTAGCCGGGCACGGTCGGCTGGGACGGGGTGCTCGGCGCGGCCGGGAGCCGGGGTGACCCCGGCGCCGCCGGTGGGGCCGGTCGTGGTGCCGGGGGCCGGAGTGCCGGCGCCTCCGGTGCCCGTGTCGGCGAGCGCCGCGGCTGCCGGGATCGCGGCGAGCGCGGCAACGGCAATCCCGGTGTAGAATAGGTTGGAAACCCGCAAGTCGTCTCTTTCGTCGGCCTGCGGGGTTAGCTGTCGGGCTGGCGCTAAAAGAGCCTGCGCCTCCCGCGGTTTCACCGCGGATTAGCCCCTGGGGATTCTGGGTCCCCCGCTCCGCGGATTTTGGTGCCCGCGGATTCGGCGTGGCGGCAATATACACGAACCATCGGCATGTGTACGCACGAAGTTGAACATGGTCCCGAGGCGGCCACGTTGAGCCGACCAGCACTCCGGCGGCTCCGGCCGCTGCCACCACGCCCGCGAGGCCTGCCGCATCAGCGCCGACGCGGCGACCGACTCGCTAACGTCCGGCGCCGTGCGAGCCGTCACCGTCGCCCTGATCCTCGGCGGCCGTGGCCCTCGCCGGCTGCGGCGGCTCGACGCGGCTGCTGATCAGCCAGGGCCAGAACCCGCATCGTCGGATCCAGCCGAAGACCGCCCAGGCGGGCAGACGCTCGGCTTCCCGGCGCTCGCCACCAAGAACACGACGCGCGTGCCGGGGGCGACCCGATCGCCGACGCCGCCGGCGTCGCGCTCGCCGTGTTCCCGTCCGGCGCCGCCGGCACCCACCCGACGGCGGTCGACGCTCGCCCCGACCGACGACTGGCAGGCGGCGATCGCCGCCTCCGTGCTGATGGCGCCGCCGATCCGGGCGCCGCTCCTGCTGTCCGGCAGTCCGGCTCGCTCCCGTCCGCGACCAGCGCCACGCTCAGCGCGCTCGCCCCGACCGGCTCGGGCGCCGTCCGGGGGCGCCCAGGTGATCCGCGTCGGCGACGTGCCGAAGCCGGCCGGCGGCCTGCGGACCGCGTCGATCACCGGCGCCGACCCGTACGCGCTCGCCGCCGCGATCGACCGCTTCTCGGCCGCCGCGCACGGATCGACGAGCGGCGACGTCGTGATCGCCTCGGGCGACAACGCCGCGTACGCGATGCCGGCCGCCGGCTGGGCCGCCGAGAGCGGCGACCCGATCCTGTTCGTCAACAAGACCGGGATCCCCGAGCCGACCCGGCAGGCGCTGCTGTCCCACCAGCGCCCGCATCTCTACGTGCTCGCGCCGCCGAGCGTGATCCCCGACTCGATCGTCTCCGCAGCTCGCCAAGTACGGCCACGTGAAGCGGATCTCGGGCGCGGATCCGGCCGCGAGCTCGGTCGCGTTCGCGGAGTACCGCGACCCGCCGTGCGCCTACGGGCAGCCGTGCGCGCACGTGCCCGGCAGCTTCGGCTGGGCGATGCGCAGCCCGGGCCACGGCTACGTGCTGCTCAACGCCCACCGCCCGCTCGACGCCGCGGCCGCGGCGCCGCTGTCGGCGAGCGGCGACTACGGGCCCCAGCTGCTGATCGACAATGCCTCTACGCTCCCGAGTGCAGTGCTGAACTACTTCCTCAACTACGCCACCCCGGGCTACACCCAGGAGGGCCCGACCGCGGCGGTCTACAACCACGGCTGGGTGATCGGCGACGAGAACGCGATCTCGGTCGTCGGTCCAGGCGCAGATGGACAGCCTGCTCGAGGCGGTGCCGCAGAAATGAGTCAAGCCGAGCACCCCGACCGGCTGCGCGAGGGCCGCGAGGTCACGGTCGACGACGTGCGGCAGCTGATGGGCGCCTCGACCCCGCACTTCGCGCTGCAGCTCCGCGAGCGGATCCGGGCGCTGATCCGCGGTCTGCCGGCCGACCACCCGGCCCGGATCGAGGGCGAGCGCGAGATCGCGCGCCTCGACCGGCTCGCGTTCGACGGGGAGGTCCGCGGCCACCGGGCGGAACCCGGGCTCGAGCCGCTGCCCAGCGTGGGGGCGCTGGATGGCGACACCCCGGACGCTGCACCGGCACATTGAGCGATCGCCTCGTCTCGGTCATCGGCCTCGGCCGCGTCGGCCTCCCGCTCGCGCTGTCGCTTCGCCGACCGCGGCGTGCGGGTGCTCGGCGTCGACCACGACCAGTCGATCCTCGACGCGGTCCGGGCCGGCACGATGCCGTTCGACGAGGCCGGCACCCAGGAGCTGCTCGACCGCGTGCACGCGCACCGGGATGCTCGAGCTCGGCGAGCGCGCCGCCGACGCCGCCCGGGCCGACGACATCGTGATCACGATCGGCACCCCGTCGTTCTCGCATGTCGAGAGCGACCTGCGCCAGGTCCGCGCCGCGCTCGACGACCTGCTCCCGCTGCTGCGCCCCGGCCACGCGCTGATCCTCCGCTCGACGATCGCCCCGGGGACGACCGAGTTCGTCGCCGGCTACCTCGAGAAGCGCCGCGGCCTGCGGGTCGGCGAGGACGTGTTCGTCGCGCACGCCCCGGAGCGGATCGCGGCCGGGCGCTTCCTGCGCGGAGATCTCGACGCTGCCGTGCATCGTCGGCGGCGTCGGCGACCGAGTCGACCGAACGGGCGGCGAGCGTGTTCAGCGTGTTCGGCGCGCCGATCGTGAAGACGACGCCGGTCCAGGCGGAGCTCGCGAAGATCTGGACGAACATCCTGCGCTACGCGACGTTCGCGCTCCCGAACCTGCTGATGATGGACTGCGAGCGCTACGGCGCGAACGTGTTCGAAGTGATCGACCTGATCAACCACGACTACCCGCGCGGCGGCATGGCGATGCCCGGGATGACGGCCGGCACGTGCCTGCGCAAGGACTTCGCGTTCTCCGAGGAGCGCTCGAACGCGCCCGGCATGCTGCTCGCCGTCTCGCGCGTGAACGAGGCGGTGCCGCTGTTCCTCGTCGAGGGGATCAAGCGCCGGCTCGGGACGCTGGCCTCGCAGAAGGTCGCGGTGCTCGGGCTGACGTTCAAGCGCGACACCGACGACGAGCGCGACTCGCTGTCGCACAAGCTGATCCGGCTGCTCGAGCGCGAGCTGGCCGACGTCGCCGTGTGCGACCCGCACGCCCCGACGCCCACCCAGCCGCTCGAGGAGGCGGTCCAGGACGCCGACGTCGTGATCGTGGCGACCAACCACTCGGAGTTCGACGGGCTCGCGCGGCTGCGCGAGATCGTCGCCCGCGCCGCCGACGACTGCCTGCTCGTCGACCCGTGGAACGCGCTCGGGACGGCTCAGGTGTTCGTGTACGCGGCCGAGACCGCCGACGCTGCTCGGCGACCGCCTCGACTGCGATGAGCCGCGTGCTCGTGACCGGCGGCGCCGGGATGATCGGCTGCGCCGTCGTGCGGCGGCTGCTGCGCGACCCCGACTGGGAGGTCCGGGTCGTCCGACCATCGCCCGGCGCCCGAGTGGATGCGCGAGGGCTGCGAGATCCACGACGGCGACCTGCGCGAGGCGGACGTCGCCCGCGCCGCCGCCGACGGCTGCTCGCACGTCATCCACCTGGCCGCGATCGTCGGCGGGATCGCGAACTTCCACAAGCTCCCGTACACGCTCACCGAGGTCAACAACGCGCTCGCTGGCCGTGTGGTCAGCGCCGCACTGACCCACGGCGTCGAGCGGTTCGTGTACGTCTCCTCCTCGATGGTGTTCGAGCGCGCGCACGAGTTCCCGACGACCGAGAGCCACCTGCGCGACTGCCCCACGCCCCGATCGGCCTACGGCTTCTCCAAGCTCGCCGGCGAGATCTACACGCGCGCCGCCCACGACCAGCACGGGCTGCGCTACACGATCTGCCGCCCGTTCAACGCGTACGGCCCGGGCGAGCTGCCGGACCCCGCCGAGCCCGGGATCGCCCACGCCGTCCCGGACCTGATCGACAAGGTCCTGTCCGGCCAACGGCCGCTGCAGATCTTCGGCTCCGGCGAGCAGACGCGGACGCTCACCCACGTCGACGACATCGCCGACGGCATCGTCACCGCTATGGGCCACCCCGCCGGGGAAAACGAGGACTTCAACATCTCCGCCTGCGAGGAGTTGACCGTGGCCGAGATCGCGCGCATCGTCTGGGAGGCGTGCGGCGAGGACCCGGCCGCGTTCGCGCTCGAGCAGCTGCCGAGCTTCGAGGTCGACGTCCAGCGGCGGTGGCCGTCGGTGGAGAAGGCCCGGCGCGTGCTCGGCTGGACGGCCCAGATCGACGTCCGCGAGGGGATCGCCCAGACCGTCGAGTGGCTGCGCGAGACGACGGCGCCGGCCGCCTCCTGACCTACCCGCGCGGACTGGCCCGTGCGCCACGTCGTACAATGACCC
>CAWEGS010000008.1:0-21031 GCA_963808675.1 uncultured Solirubrobacteraceae bacterium | reverse complement strand
GGAGCTCGCGAAGATCTGGACGAACATCCTGCGCTACGCGATGTTCGCGCTCCCGAACCTGCTGATGATGGACTGCGAGCGCTACGGCGCGAACGTGTTCGAAGTGATCGACCTGATCAACCACGACTATCCGCGCGGCGGCATGGCGATGCCCGGGATGACCGCCGGCACCTGCCTGCGCAAGGACTTCGCGTTCTCCGAGGAGCGCTCGAACGCACCCGGCATGCTGCTCGCCGTCTCGCGCGTAACGAGGCGGTGCCGCTGTTCCTGGTCGAGGGGATCAAGCGCCGGCTCGGGACGCTGGCCTCGCGCAAGGTCGCGGTGCTCGGGCTCACGTTCAAGCGCGACACCGACGACGAGCGCGACTCGCTCGTCGCACAAGCTGATCCGGCTGCTCGAGCGCGAGCTCGCCGACGTCGCCGTCTGCGACCCGCACGCCGCCGACGCCGACCCAGCCGCTCGAGGAGGCCGTCCAGGCCGCCGACGTCGTGATCGTCGCCACCAACCACTCGGAGTTCGAGGGCCGCGCGGCTGCGCGAGATCGTCGCCCGCGACCGCCGACGACTGCCTGCTCGTCGATCCCTGGAACGCGCTCGGGACCGCCCAGGTGTTCGTCTACGGGCCGAGACCGCCGGCCTGCTCGGCGACCCGCTCGCTGCGATGAGCCGGGTGCTCGTCACCGGCGGCGCCGGGATGATCGGCGGCGCCGTCGTGCGGCGGCTGCTGCGCGACCCCGCCTGGGAGGTGCGCGTGTCCGACCAGCGTCCGGCGCCCGAGTGGATCCGCGAGGGCTGCGAGATCCACGACCGGCGACCTGCGCGAAGCGCGACGTCGCCCGCGCGCGCCGCCGACGGGCTGCTCGCACGTCATCCACCTGGCCGCGATCGTCGGCGGGATCGCGAACTTCCACAAGCTCCCGTACACGCTCACCGAGGTCAACAACGCGCTCACTGGCCGTGTCATCAGCGCCGCGCTGAGCCACGGCGTCGAGCGCTTCGTCTACGTCTCCTCCTCGATGGTGTTCGAGCGCGCGCACGAGTTCCCGACGACCGAGGAGCCCACCTGCGCGACTGCCCCACCCCCCGCTCGGCGTACGGCTTCTCGAAGCTCGCCGGTGAGGTCTACACGCGCGCCGCGCACGACGAGCACGGGCTGCGCTACACGATCTGCCGTCCGTTCAACGCCTACGGCCCGGGCGAGCTGCCCGACCCCGCCGAGCCCGGGATCGCCCACGCCGTGCCCGACCTCATCGAGCAAGGTCCTGTCCGGCCAGCGGCCGCTGCAGATCTTCGGCTCCGGCGAGCAGACGCGGACGCTCACCCACGTCGACGACATCGCCGACGGCATCGTGACCGCGATGGGCCACCCCGCCGGGCGAGAACGAGGACTTCAACATCTCCGCCTGCGAGGAGCTGACCGTCGCCGAGATCGCGCGCATCATCTGGGAGGCGTGCGGCGAGGATCCGCCGCGTTCGCGCTCGAGCACCTGCCGACCTTCGAGGTCGACGTCCAGCGCCGGTGGCCGTCGGTCGAGAAGGCCCGGACGCTGCTCGGCTGGGAGGCCCAGATCGACGTCCGCGAGGGGATCGCCGCGGACCGTCGAGTGGCTGCGCGAGACGACGGCGCCGGCCGCCTCCTGACCTACCCGCGCGGACTGGCCCGTGCGCCACGTCGTACAATGACCCGGGCCCGACCCCGAATGGCTGTCAGTTTGTACAGCCATGTTGCGGATTTGTGGTGCTCCAGCTATCAATCGCTCTCCATTGCGACCGACCAAGGGTCCATACCCGACGATGAGCGCTGTCACGGCGCCGGATCCACAGCGTCGGTCACTCGACGTCCGCCTCGACCGGCTGACCAAGCGCTTCGACGACGTCGTCGCCGTCAACGACATCTCGCTCGAGATCGACCGCGGGCATTTCTTCGCGCTGCTCGGGCCGTCCGGCTGCGGCAAGACGACCACGCTGCGGATGATCGGCGGCTTCGAGGAGCCGACCGCCGGCCAGATCTTCCTGGGCGAGCGTGACGTCGGCAAGCTGCCGTCCTACAAGCGCGATGTCAACACGGTGTTCCAGTCCTACGCGCTGTTCCCGCACCTGTCGATCTTCGAGAACGTCGCCTTCGGCCTGCGGCGCCGCGGCCAGAAGGGCGACGAGCTCAAGCGCCGCGTGCTCGACGCGCTCGAGCTCGTCGGGCTCACCGGGCTCGAGAAGCGCCGGCCACGCCAGCTCTCCGGCGGCCAGCAGCAGCGGATCGCGCTCGCCCGCGCGCTCGTCAACCGCCCCCGCGTGCTCCTGCTCGACGAGCCACTCGGCGCGCTCGACCTCAAGCTTCGCAAGCAGATGCAGCTCGAGCTCAAGCGGATCCAGCACGAGGTCGGGATCACCTTCATCCACGTCACGCACGATCAGGAAGAGGCGATGACGATGGCCGACACGATCGTCGTGATGAACCACGGGCAGGATCGAGCAGGCGGGCACGCCCGCCGAGCTCTACGAGCATCCCGCCACCGCGTTCGTCGCCGGCTTCCTCGGCGTCTCGAACCTGCTCGCCGGGCACCGTCACCGGCCCCGACCGCGTCCGGCTCAGCGACGGGACGGGTCGTGACGGTGCCCGATGCGGCGCTCGAGGGGCGCAGCGGCGACGTGTCGATCGGGATCCGCCCGGAGAAGATCCAGCCGAGCGCGGGCGAGGCCAACCAGCTCACCGCGACGATCACCGAGAGCGCCTACATCGGCGTCTCCACCCAGTACATCGTCGAGACGCCCGCCGGATCGGTGAGCATCTATGTCCAGAACGACCGTCCGGGTGCGGGCGGCCTCACCCCCGGGGACCAGCTGACGCTGAGCTGGAGTCCGGAGTCCACATTCGTCGTCGACCCGCCCGAGGAACCCGCATGACCGACCACCTGACCCGCAAGCAGTTCCTGCGCCGGACCGCCGTCGGCGGCTCGATCCTCACGATGCCCGGACTGCTCGAGGCCTGCGGCGGCGGGATCAAGACCGCCCAGCCACCACGACCACACAGGCGCCGGTCGCCAAGAAGCTCGCGAAGACGCTCAACTTCTCCAACTGGCCGCTGTACATCGACGTCGGCAAGAACAAGAACCATCCGTCGCTGCAGCAGTTCACCAAGCAGACCGGGCGTCCAGGTCAACTATGTCGAGGACATCAACGACAACGAGTCGTTCTTCGGCAAGATCGAGGGCCCGCTGTCCCGCGGCCAGTCGGTCGGCCGCGACATCGTCGTGATGACCGACTCCTCGGGGCTGCCGCAGCGGATGATCCAGCTCGGGTGGCTGGAGAAGCTCTACAAGCCGGCCATCCCGAACATCAAGAACCTGATCCCGGCCCAGCAGCACCCCGCCTGGGACCCGAACCGCGACTACAGCCTCCCGTGGCAGTCGGGCATGACCGGGATCGGCTATGACCCGACCAAGGTCGGCGGCGAGCTGACCTCGGTGACCCAGCTGCTCGAGGATCCGAAGCTGAAGGGCAAGGTCACCCTGCTCACCGAGCTCGCCGACACGATCGGGCTCGTGATGCTGGCCAACGGCGACGACCCGACCAAGGTCACGACGGCCACCTTCAACAAGGCCGTGGCCCGCGTCGAGAAGGCGGTCAAGTCCGGGCAGATCCGCCAGTTCACGGGCAACGACTACGCGCCGCTGCTGGCCAAGGGCGACATCTGGGCGTGCTTCGCGTGGTCGGGCGACATGGTCCAGCTGCACGCCGACCACCCGGGGCTCAAGTGGAACCTCCCGAGCACCGGCGGGATGCTCTGGACCGACAACATGCTGATCCCGCTCGGCGGCAACGTGTACACCGCCTCGACGTACATGAACTTCTACTACGAGCCGAAGATCGCGGCCGAGGTCGAGGACTACGTCAACTACATCTGCCCGGTGGGCGGCGCCGACAAGGTGCTCGAGAAGACCGACCCCGCGGTCGCCCACGAACACGCTGATCTTCCCGACCAAGCAGATGCTCGCCAACGCCCACCAGTTCGACGCGACGGCGCTCAACAACCAGACCTACAAGCAGCAGTTCCAGAACCTCGTCGGGGCGTAGCAGAGGCGTGTCGACCGCGGTCACGGTGTAGCCATGTCGGCCGTGGCCGAGACCGGCACCGTCGTACGGCCCACCCGGGGCCGGCGCAGGCGGCTGGCCCCGTACCTGCTGATCGCGCCGGGACTGGCCTGGCTGATCGTGTTCTTCGTCGTGCCGATGTACTACCTCGGCACGACCTCGCTGCAGAAGGGCTCGCTCGAGGTCGGCTACACGTTCAGCTGGGCGTGGTCGAACTACGGCAACGCGATCAGCACCTACCACACGCAGTTCCTGCGCTCGCTCGAGTACGCCGGGATCGCGACTGTGATCTCGCTGCTCGTGAGCTACCCGCTCGCGTACTGGATCGCATTCCGTGGGGGGCGCTGGAAGAACCTGTTCCTGCTGTTGGTGATCGCGCCGTTCTTCGTCACCTACCTGATCCGGACGCTCGCCTGGGAGACGATCCTCGCCGACGACGGCCCCGTGGTCGGGTTCCTGCGGACGATCCACGTGCTCGGACCGAACGGCCGGCTGCTCGCGACCTCGGCGGCCGTCATCGCCGGGATCACCTACAACTTCCTGCCGTTCATGGTGCTGCCGGTGTACGTCAGCCTCGAGCAGGTGGACGTGCGCCTGCTCGACGCCGCCCACGACCTGTACGCGAGCCGCGTCTGGTCGTTCCTGCGGGTGACGCTGCCGCTGTCGCTGCCGGGCGTGTTCGCCGGGACCATGCTGACGTTCATCCCGGCCGCCGGGGACTTCGTCAACGCCCAGCTGCTCGGCACCCCGCAGCAGTACATGATCGGCAACGTGATCCAGTCGAAGTTCCTGCAGCTCACCGACTACCCGCAGGCGGCGGCGCTGTCGTTCGTGCTGATGGCGGCGATCATGGCCGCGGTGTTCGTGTACGCGCGGCTGCTCGGCACCGAGAGGCTCACCCTATGAGCGCGGCTGCTGAGGCGATCCCGTTCACGGCCCGCGGGAGCGCGCTGCAGCGGACCGGCGCGTTCGTCAAGCGCCACATGCTGTCGGCGTACGCGGCGCTCGCGCTGCTCTACCTGTTCCTGCCGATCGGCGGTCGTCGTCGCGTTCTCGTTCAACAACCCCAAGGGCCGCTTCAACTACACCTGGGACGGGTTCACGTGGAGCAACTGGACGCACCCGTTCGGCGTCCCGGGGATCGGCAGCGCGATGCGGATCAGCCTCGAGATCGCGGCGCTGTCGAGCACCGTCGCGACCGTGCTCGGAGCCCTGATGGCGCTCGCCTCTGGCGCGCTACAAGTTCCGCGGCCGGGGGATCGTCAACGTGCTCATCTTCGTGCCGCTGACGACGCCCGAGATCGTGATGGGGTCCTCGCTGCTGACGCTGTTCCTCAACCAGAACATCTCGACCGGCTTCACCACCATCCTGATCGCCCACATCATGTTCAACATCTCCTACGTGGTGGTGACGGTGAAGGCCAGGCTGGCCGGCTTCGACCGCCATCTCGAGGAGGCGGCGATGGACCTCGGGGCGAACGAGTGGACGACGTTCTGGAAGGTCACGCTGCCGCTGATCGCGCCCGGGGTGCTGGCGGCCGGGCTGCTCGCCTTCGCGCTCTCGATCGACGACTTCGTCATCACGTACTTCAACTCGGGCTCGACCGTCACCTTCCCGCTGTTCGTATGGGGATCGGCGCGGGTCGCCACGCCACCGCAGATCAATGTTCTGGGGACGCTGATCTTCATGATCGCGGTCAGCGGGATGCTCGCCAACATCGTCATCCAGAATCGCCGGGCCAAACGGGGTTACGCTTAGGCTGCGTCGCTGGGGTTCGCAAGCACCAACGCCGGACACACCAGAAAGGGACCGTCATGGAAAGCGCGACGTGGCCGACTCGCCGAGGGTCGGCGTTGAGGACAAGGGCCTCAAGAAGGGCGCGATCTCGTTCATCTCGAACATCGTCATCTCCGTGGCCTCGGTGGCGCCGGGCTACAGCATGGCGGCGACGCTCGGCTTCATCGCCGCCGTCGCCGGGCTCGGCTTCCAGTCGCCGGCGGTGATCCTCGTCGCGTTCTTCCCGATGGCGTTCATCGCCGCGGCGTACTACTACATGAACCGGGCCGATCCGGACTGCGGCACGACGTTCGCGTGGATGACGAAGGCGATGGGTCCGTACCTCGGCTGGCAGGGCGGCTGGGCGATCGTCGTCGCCGACATCCTCGTGATGCCGAGCCTGGCGGACGTGGCCGGCAACTACACCTTCCAGCTGTTCGGCGTGACGCCCGACCCAGACCGAGGTGGTGGCCGTCGGGATCGCCTGGATCATCATCATGACCGCGATCTGCTACGTCGGGATCGAGCTCTCGGCGCGGACGCAGCAGTTCCTGCTGGGGATGGAGTTCACCACGCTCGTCATCTTCGCCGTGGTCGCCCTCGTCAAGGTGTACGCCAACCATCCCGCGCACTCGGTGACGCCGCAGTTCTCGTGGTTCAACCCGTTCGACATCTCGAGCCTCAGCGCGCTCAACGGCGGATTGCTGCTGGCGATCTTCATCTACTGGGGCTGGGACTCCGGGGTCGCCGTCAACGAGGAGACCGAGGACTCGAGCACGCGCTCCGGGCCGGGCGGCCGTCATCTCGACCGTCATCCTCGTCCTCATCTACCTGCTGGTGGCGACCGCGGCGCAGGCGTTCGGCGGCCTGCAGTCGCTGATCAACAACCAGGCGGACGTGTTCGCCCCCCTCGGCAAGGGCGTGCTCGGCTCCGGGCTCGACAAGCTCCTGATCATCGCGATCCTCAGCTCCGCGTCGGCCTCGACCCAGACGACGATCCTGCCCGACCGCCCGCACGACGCTGTCGATGGGCCGGGCCGGGGCGATCCCCAAGCAGTTCGGCACCGTCAACCCGCGCTTCCTCATCGCCCGGGTTCTCGACGATCTGGATGGGCCTCAGCTCGATGCTCGTCTACATCGGGCTGTCGGTGACGAGCCACGACCACCTGATCGCCGACGCGTTCACCTCGCTGTCGCTGACGATCGCCTTCTACTACGGGTTCACCGGGTTCGCGTGCGTCATCTACTACCGCCGTCACCTCCTCGACAGCGCACGGAACTTCTTCATGATCGGCGTCCTCCCGTTCCTCGGCGGCGCGCTGATGACGTTCATCCTGGTCAAGGCCGTGCACGACTACGCCAAGGCGAGCGGCGGCTACGCCAAGCCGCTGCTCGGGATCGGCGCGCCGATCGCGATCGCGCTGATCACGATCATCGTCGGCGTCGTCTGGATGTCCATCCAGCGAGCCACGATGCCCGCGTTCTTCCGGCGACAAGCCCGAGGTCGTCGACCCGGCCGTCCTGGCCAATGCCCCGGCGGGGCGGTCGTCATGAGCTCCGGGATCATCGTCGGCTATGACGGCTCCGACTGCGCCAAGCAGGCGCTCCGGGTCGCGCTCGAGGTCGGCAAGGCCTACGGCGAGAAGGTGGTGATCGCGTTCGGCTACGACGTGTACCCGTTCGGCGGCGAGGTCCACGACTACCACGACGCGCTCCGGGAGCTCGCCACCAAGCGGCTCGAGGAGGGGCAGGCGATCGCGGCCGGCCAGGACGCCGAGGTGGAGGCGGTCATCGTCGAGGAGGCGCCCGCCCGCGGGCTCGCGTCGCTGGCGGCCGAGCGCGACGCGCGCGTGATCGTGGTCGGCACCCACGGCGAGAGCCCGATCCGGGGCGCGCTGCTCGGCTCGACCCCGCACAAGCTCCTGCAGCTCGCCGACCGCCCGGTGCTCGTCGTTCCGATGCACCGGCCGTGAGCGAGGCCGGCGGTGCTGGTCAGGGCCGTTGCTCGTCCGGCTCGGCGTCGCTGTAGTCGGGATGCTCGGGCGGCGTCTGCGCGTCGTCGCCGTCGGCGCCGACATCCTGCACGTCGTGGACATCGGGGTCCGGAGTCGCCGGTCCGGTTTCTGGTTGTTCGGTTGTCATGGCCCGGGGCCTTCCCGTCTGACGGGCGGCCCAATCGTTCCGGGATGACCGCCGTGTAGCCTCGCCCGGGCGATGTCGGTGCCCCACTCCGCCCGCCCGCTCGACGCCGAGAGCCAGCTCCCGGGCCCGTTCCCGGTCGGCTCGTACGCGGCTCAGCTCAAGTTCCGGCTGCAGAAGTTCGCGCGGGTGCAGCTGACCGGCGAGGTGTGGGGATTCCGCCGCTCGCGGGTGCGGGTGTACTTCGAGCTCCGCGACGCGCGCGGGGCGCTCCCGTGCTCGATGTGGCTCGATAGCTTCGAGGCCCTACAGATCCCGATCGCCGACGGGATGCGGGTCGTCGCCGGCGGCGGCTGCGATTACTACCCGGGGAGCTCGTCGTCCTCGCCGTCGTTCAGCTTCGACGTCACCGAGCTGCGGCCGGCCGGCGAGGGCGACCTGCTCGTCCAGCTCGAGCGGCTGCGCCGCCGGCTCGCCGACGACGGCCTGTTCGAGCCCCAGAAGCGCCTGTCCGCGCCCGCGCTGCCCCGGACGATCGGGGTCGTCACCGGCGAGCAGGGCAAGGCCCGCGACGACGTGCTCGCGGGGCTGCGCCGGCGCGGCTGGGCAGGGCCGGCTCGTGTGGGCGTTCGTCCCCGTGCAGGACCGGCGAGCGGCGCCGCGGATCGCTGCCGCGCTGCGCGAGCTCGCGGCGATCGAGGAGGTCGAGGTCGTGATCGTCGCCCGCGGTGGCGGCTCGCTGGCGGACCTGTTCGCGTTCTGCGACGAGGCGCTGTGCCGGACCGTGGCGCTGCTCCGCGTCCCGGTGATCTCCTCGGTCGGCCATCACAGCGACCGCACGCTGATCGACGACGTCGCCGCCGTCTGCTGCTCGACCCCGACCCACGCCGCCGAGGCCGCCGTCCCCGTCGACTGCCGCGCCGCCCGCACCGAGCTCACCGGCCTCGCGCGCCGCCTGCACGGCCACGGGCGCCGGGCGATCATCGACCGCGCGCGGGCGCTCGGTCACCTCTCACGCGCCCCGCAGCAGCACGTCGCGCGCCACCGCCGGCACCTGCATCAGCTGCTGCGCGAGCTGCGGGCCAGCGCCCGCCGCGCCTGCCAGCAAGGGCGGGACCGCGCCGGGCGCGAGGCGCTCGTGCTCGGGCGCGTCGCCGCCCGCGCCGCAGGGGCCGGACGCGACCAAGCGCCGGGCCGACCTCGAGCGGCTGGCGCTCGCACTCGCCGCCCACGACCCGCAGCGGACGCTCGGCCCGCGGGTACGCGATGGTCCGCGACCGTGCCGGCGAGCCGCTGAGCACGGCCGGCGCCGCCCGGGCGGCCGGCGAGGTCGAGATCGCGTTCCACGACGGCGCGGTGCCTGCGAAGGTGCGAGCCATGACCGAGCGGACGTACGAGTCGGCGGTGGCCCGGGTGGAGGAGATCATCCGGCGGCTCGACTCCGGCGAGGCCGGGCTGCGCGAGACGCTCGAGCTCGTCCGCGAGGGCCGCGAGCTCGTCGAGTACTGCGCCGGCGAGCTCGACGCGGTCAGCCAGGGCCTCGACGAGCTCCGTCTGGAGGAGCTCGTCGCCCGCCTGGAGGCCGGCTCCGGGGAACGCAGCCAGGGCTGAATATGCTGTCCGGGTGGCGACCTTCGACCTCCTCTCAGGCCTGGCGCTCGAGGTCGACGGCTACTCGCTCAAGGGACTGAGGGCCGAGGTCTCGAGCGGGTTCGAGCGGCTCTCGACCATCGTCCACATCCACGGAGGCGGTCAGACCGGCGTCGGCGAGGACGTCGTCTACGACAGCGTCGACCACGAGCTGCTCCAGCAGGCCGGACCGGTCCAGCCGCTCGCCGGCCGCTACACGCTCGGCGAGTTCTGCGAGCTGATCGACTCGCTCGACCTGTTCGGAGAGCCCCCTCAGCGGGATGTCTCGCGTCTGTACCGGCGCTGGACGTTCCACAGCGCCGCGCTCGACCTCGCCCTGCGCCAGGCGCGGCGCGCCGCTGTGGGAGGCGCTCGGACGCGATCCGCAGCCGGTCACGTTCGTCGTCTCGCTGCGCCTCGGCGAGCCGCCGTCGCTCGATCCGGTGCATCGCCGTCTCGCCCGCTACCCGGGCCTGCGCTTCAAGCTCGACCCCACCAGCTCGTGGACCCCGGAGCTGATCGAGGGCCTCGTCGCCACCGGCGCGGTCGATTCGGTCGACTTCAAGAGCCTGTACAAGGGGACGATCGTCGACCAGCCCCCGGACCCGGTCCTCTACCGCCGGGTCATCGAGGCGTTCCCGGACGCCTGGATCGAGGATCCCGACGTCGTCACCCCGGAGACCGCGCAGGCGCTCTCCGCAGAGCGCGACCGGATCACGTGGGACGCGCCGATCCACTCGATCGACGACATCGAGTCGCTCCCGTTCGCGCCGAAGATGGTCAATATCAAGCCTTCGCGGATCGGCGGCTTGGCCAAGCTGTGCGCGACCTACGACTACTGCGCCGAGCGCGGAATCGGCGCCTACGGTGGCGGGCAGTTCGAGCTCGGCCCGGGACGCGGGCAGGCGCAGTACCTCGCCTCGCTGTTCCACGCCGACACGCCGAACGACATCGCTCCCGCCGGCTACAACGTCAACGACCCGCCGCCGGGGCTGCCCTCGAGCCCGCTCCCGGTGAGCGCCTCCGAGATCGGCTTCCGCTGGGACGCGGCCTGAGCGCAGCGTCTGCCGACCGACCCATTTCAACTGACCTGAGAACGGTGCATTACCGCCGCGCGGGGCGTTGGCGGTCCTCGGCGCGGTCTCGGAGCGGTCCGCCCGAGCACCGCTTGGCGACACGTTCAGATGAACGGTCCCGTACTGTTCGCCGTCCTCTTCGGAAAGGATCAGAGAACCCGTGAAGGAACGACTCGGAATCGTTGGCTCGGGCACAATCGCGTGCGGCCTCGCTGCCACCGCCGCCCGGACGGGCGAGGTGCTGATGTGGGCCCGCTCGGATGCATCGGCGGAGCGTGCCCAGAGCCAGGTGATCAAGCTCTGCTCCAAGGAGCAGGAGCCCCCCGACTTCGACCGCGTGCAGGTCGTCACCGACCTGGAGGCCCTCGCCGGCGCGACCTTCCTCGTCGAGGCGGTCGTCGAGCACCACGGCCAGAAGGCGGCCGTGCTGGCCGATCTCGGCGATCTCACCCGCCACGCGGCCGAGGAGGCCGTGCTCGCCACGACGACCTCGTCGCTGTCGATCGCCGAGCTGGCCCAGGCCAGCGGGCACCCGGAGCGGTTCGTCGGCCTGCACGTGTTCAACCCGGTGCCGCGGATGGAGCTGATCGAGCTCGCGTTCCCGGCCGAGGCGACCGCGGACACGCGCGAGCGGGCCCGGGCGCTGTGCGAGAAGCTCGGCAAGACGCCAGTCGAGGTTCCCGACGTGCCGGGGTTCGTCGTCAACCGGCTGCTGTTCCCGTACTTGTTCAACGCCGTCGAGCTGATGTCGGAGACGGGCATGGCCCCGGCCGACATCGACCAGTGCATGACGCTGGGCGCGGGCGTGCCGATGGGGCCGATCGCCCTGCTCGACTTCGTCGGCCTCGACGTTTCGCAGGCGATCGGCACCGCGCTCGGCATCCCCGTCCCCGAGGCGCTCGGCGCGCTCGTCGACGAGGGCGCCCTCGGTCGCAAGGCCGGCCGCGGGTTCTTCGACTACAGCTGACCGAATCTCTTACCGACGCTGATAGCGACCTTTAGCGTTCGTTCATCTGAGCGGCGCAAACTATCGCTGCGACGTACCTCATAGCAGCACCTCCTCCCCAGAAGCACCGAGCCGGCCCGTCCCCAGCGGGCCGGCTCTTTTTGTGCTCGGCCTGCGGATGACGTGGGCACCGGGTGAGGCGCGGCGAGCGGCCAGGGTGCGCAGATAACGAAGCCGGCCCGAAAGGGGGCCGGCTTCTCTCTCCTCTCAACCGCCGGACACCTTGCGCTCAGACGGCGGCTGTCGCTGGCGTGAAATGTAACGAATGTCGCGAGGCGCGCGCCAGTCCAATTGTGACGCGCGTTACGAGGCGGGCTCGGCCGACGATCCGGCTGCCGCGCGCCGCTGCCGGATCCGCACGGCCTCGATCCGGTTCTGGCGCACCGACTCGACCCGGATCGAATAGCCGTTGGCCGCGATCGTGTCGCCGCGCTTCGGCAGCCGCCCGAGCTCGGCGAACACGAACCCGCCCACCGAGTTGTAGGCATCGGTGTCGACCGGGCAGCTCGAGCCCGTAGTCCTCGAGGTCGGTGACCGCGACGTGGCCGCGGACGAACCAATCGCCGTTGGCGAGCCGCCGGACCGCGCCGCCGGCCGGGTCGGTCTCGTCGGTGATCTCGCCCACCACCTCTTCGATGATGTCCTCGATCGTGACGATCCCGGCGGTGCGCCCGTACTCGTCGATCACGATCGCCAGCTCGGTGCGCTCCCGCTGGAGGTCGGCGAGCAGGTCGTCGAGCGGCTTCGTCTCCGGCACGAGCGGCGCCGGGCGCACGAGCCCCTCGAACAGCGCCTCGGCGCCCTGACTCATCAGCTGCTTGACGAGCTGGTTGACGTGGACGATCCCCATGACCCGGTCCTGGTTCTCATCCTCGGTGACGACGAGTCGCGAGTGCCCGGTCTGCACCGCCCGCCGCAGTGCCGCCTCGACCGTCTCAGCCACGTCGACCGTGACCACCGCCGGGATCGGCGTCATCACCTGGCGCGCCTCCTGCTCGTGCAGATGGAACACGCCGGTGAGCATGTTCGCCTCCCCCACGTCGAGCTGGCCGCCGGTCTGAGACTCGGCGATGATTCGCTTGAGCTCGTCCGGGGTCCCGCCCTCCGGCTCGGCGTCCGGGTCGGTCCCGAGCATCCGCAGGATCCGGTTCGAGGACGCGCTGAGCAGGACGATGAACGGGTGGAACAGCCGGCGGAAGAACCGCATCGGCCGGGCGATCCGGCGCGCCACCCCCTCGGCGTGCTGGATCACGTACAGCTTCGGGACCATCTCGCCGGCGATCGTCTGCGCGGACGTGATCAGCAGATAGGCGATGATCACCGCGATCGCCACCGCCATCGTGTGCCCGATCACGTGGCCGAACAGCGGCTCGAGCAGATGCGCGATCGCGGGCTCGCCGAGCGCGCCGATACCGATCGAGGCCATCGTGATCCCGACCTGGCAGGCGGAGATGTAGTCGCTGATGTGGTCGAGCTGGTCGAGCGCCAGCCGCGCGCCGCGAGCGCCCTCGTCGGCCAGCGCCTCGAGCCGCGGGCGCCGCGAGCGCACGAGCGCGTACTCGGCCATCACGAAGAACGCGTTCATCAGGACCAGCAGTCCCGTCAGGATGATGAACAGCAGCTTCACTTAGACGCGCAGCGAGCCCCGCGGACGATCCGACTGGGAGCAGCGCGGCGGCGCCGTGCCCCAGTCGCCCAGATCTGCGCTGCTACTTCGGGATGGATCGTCGTCGCTCATTGAGCGACGCGCCGAACGGTAGCAGCCGGGCTGGCAGATCCTGAGACCTGGCGTCGATCGGGGCGCTCAGCCGAGCGGCGGGATCAGCCGAGGCCGTCGATCGCCCGCGCCAGCTCGAAGTCGGCGGCCGTGAGACCGCCGGCCGAGTGGTTCGTGACCGACAGCCGGACCTTGTTCCAGCCGTGGACGAGGATGTCCGGATGGTGGTTGGCCGCCTCGGCGACCTCGGCCACCCGGTTGACGAACGCGATCGCGGCGGCGAAGTCGTCGAGCTTCCACTCGCGCACGATCTCGTCGCCCTCGCGCGTCCACGCGCTACCTTCGAGGCGTGACTCGATCTCTTCATCGCTCAGCAGATCTGCCATATCGTTGTCTCCTCACGTGATTCGGTTGTCGCGCCCCTGATGCGAATCGTCAGCCTCGTCCCATCCGCGACCGAGATGCTGTTCGCGCTCGGCCTCGGCTCAGACGTTATCGCCGTCACCCACGAGTGCGACTACCCGCCGGCGGCCCGCGAGCTGCCGCAAGATCACCCGCGACGTGCTGCCGACGGGCCTGAGCGCCGCCGAGATCGACGCCGCGGTCAAGGAGCGCACGCTCGCCGGCGAGTCGATCTACGAGCTCGACACCGAGGCGCTGCACGACCTCGGGCCCGACCTGATCGTCACCCAGGCGCTGTGCTCGGTGTGCGCCGTCTCCTACGACGACGTCCGCGCCGTGGCCGCGGAGATCGACTCGCGGCCGCAGGTGATCTCGCTCGACCCGCACACCGATCGGCGAGGTGCTCGGCGACGCCCGCACGATCGCCCAGGCGACCGACCGCAAGGACGCCGCGGTCGAGCTGATCAACGAGCCGCGTCGGCGCGGATCGACCACGTCCGGATCACGGTCCGCGGCGCGCCGCCGGCCGCGGGTCGCGGCGCTCGAGTGGCTCGACCCGCCGTTCGCCGCCGGCCACTGGACCCCGCAGCTGATCGAGTACGCGGGCGGCGAGGACGTGCTCGGGTTCGCCGGCGAGCATTCCGAGGAGCGCTCGCTGGGACGAGATCGCCGCCGCCCAGCCCGACGTCGTGATCGTGATGCCGTGCGGCTACGACGCCGAGATCGCCCATCGCGAGGCCGAGATGCACCGCGACGAGCTCGCCGCGCTCGGCGCCGGCGAGGTGGTCGCCGTCGACGCCGCCGCCTACTTCTCGCGCCCGGGCCCGCGGATCGTCGACGGCCTCGAGCTGCTCGCCCACATCCTCCACCCGGAGCTGTTCCCCGAGGCGCCGGGCGCCGGCGCTGACCGTAGAGCTCTGAGCCCGCGCCCGGTCCTCTACGTCCACTCCTCGAGCGGGCGCTACGGGGCCGATCGCCAGCTGCGGCTGATCGCCGCCGGCCTCGACCGCCGCCGCTACGAGCCGATCGTCGTGCTCCCGTCCGCGGGCGAGCTCGGCCGACGACCTCGAGGCCGACGGCGTCGAGGTGCATCGTGCGCGCCGCTGAGCGTGATCCGGCGCTCGCTGCTCACCCCGGCCGGGGCGGCCGGCGTCGCCGCGGCGCGCCGTCCGCGACGCGCTCGCGCTCGGCGCGGCTGATCCGCCGGCGCCGGCGTCGCGCTCGTGCACTCGAACACCTCGGTCGTCCTCGGCGGCGCGGCGGGCCGCCGCGCTCGCCCGGGTCCCCCACGTCTGGCACGTCCGCGAGATCTACTCGCGGTTCGGGCGGGCCTGGCCGCCGTACCGCCGGGTGCTCGCGAGCGCGCGCGCGCCGTCGTCTGCGTCTCGGAGGCGACCGCCGCCCAGTTCGGCGCGGCCGGCGCCGCGCGTCCGGGTGATCGCACGACGGGCTCGCCGTCGACCCGGCGGCGGATGGAGCGCGCGCGCCGCGCGCGCGGCGCTCGGGCTCGATCCCGCGACGTCCCGGCGATCGCCGTGCTCGGGCGGATCTCCGACTGGAAGGGCCAGGACGTGCTCGTCCGGGCGCTCGCCGAGCCGCCGCTGCGCGAGCGCGGGGCGGTCGGCGCTGCTCGCCGGCGAGGCGTGGCCGGGGGCCGAGGACCGGCTCGAGCGGGTGCTCGAGCTCGCGCGAGCGCGCTCGGCGTGCGCGACCGGCGTGCTCGGCTGCTCGGCTTCCGCGAGGACGTCGAGGCGGTGTACGGCGCCGCCGACGTCGTCGCCGTGCCCTCGACCGAGCCCGACCCGCTCCCGGGCGCGGCGATCGAGGCCGCCGCCGCCGGCTGCGCCGTCGTGGCCAGCGCCCACGGCGGGCTGCCCGAGATCATCCGCGACGGCGTCACCGGACGGCTCGTCGCGCCGCGGCGACGCCGGCGGCCCTGGCCGCCGTGGCGGCGGAGCTGCTCGACGATCCCGCGCTGCGCGACGCGGCTCGGCTGCCGCCGGCGGCGGCCGACGTCCGCGAGCGGTTCGCCCCCGAGCGGCTGCTCGAGGCGATCCAGGCCGCTAGACGCCGTCCTCGCCGAGCGCGGCTGAGCCGACGGCCTGCAGCGCGCTCAGCCGGTGAGGCCGATGCCGCTCGGCGCGAGCCCGTGGCGCGCCGGCGACGGCGATCGCGCCGATCACGCTCGAGCACCCCGATCGCGCACGCAGCCGGCGATGCGCGACCGACGGCTGCCGGCGGCGCTCGCCGAACTCGACCACCAGCCAGCCGGTGATCAGCCCGCCGATCAGGCCGCCGAGGTGGCCGCCGATCGAGATCCCGTTGAAGGTGACCGAGAACAGCAGGTTGAGCATCAGCACCGGCCCGAGGCCGCTCTGCCAGATCGAGATCCCGCGTGCGCGGGCGACCACGATCAGCGCGCCGAAGATGCCGAAGATCGCGCCCGAGGCGCCGACGGTGAAGCGCCTCGGGCTGGAACAGCAGCGCCCCGAACGAGCCGGCCAGCAGCGAGGCGAAGTAGATCGCGGCGAAGTTGACGCGCCCGATCGCCGGCTCGAGCACCGGCCCGATGAAGTACAGCGAGAGCATGTTGATGAAGATGTGGGCGAGCCCCTCGTGGAGGAACCCGGCGGTGAGGATCCGCCAGTACTCGTGCTGGTGGGCGATCGCGGGCCCGAACAGCGCGCCCGTGCACGTAGACCGATGCCGCCGGCGCCCGAGCCGAGCTGCCCTCCCGAGGCCGTCTCGGCGATGAACGCGAGCACGTTGATCGCGATCAGCGCCTGCGTGACCACCGGCACCGACGGCGTCGAGCGGAGCGTCTTGACCTTGGTGCGATCCCGCGAGCACTCCGGGCAGCGCATGCCCGACCGGCGTCGGGGTCATGCAGTCGGGGCAGATCGGCCGCCCGCACGAGGAGCACGACACCCCGGTCTCGCGCGAGGGATGTCGGTAGCAGACGGCCATGGCTATGACGCTATCAGCGCCGCCTGAAGACGGTCCCGACGGAGCACGCCGCTCAGCGGTCGGGCAGGATCCGCCGCGCCTCGTCGGCGACGTCCTGGATCGTGCGCTCGGCGAGCTCGAGCAGGTTGCTCGACTGCTGCCGGCGCGAGCGGTGGCGGCCGCGCACGCGCAGCACGACGAGCGCCGTCCCGGCGCCGGCGCCGACGACCGCCGCGGCCGCCGGGCGCGACCCAGTTGCGCGGGTCGCGCATCGCCGAGAGCTCCCACGACTCGAGCTCGTCCTGGGCGAGCTCGGTCAGGTTGACGAGCGTCAGCTCGAGCCGCGCGGCGAGGTCGGCCGGCGGATCGACCGGCGTCAGCGCCTGGCGCAGCAGCGCCTCGAAATCGGTGGCGCTCGGCGCTCATCCGCCCTCCTCCCTCGGTGCCCGTCGTCGCTCGGCGACGATCCCCTCGAGCTGGCGGATCGCGCGGTGCAGCAGCACCTTGGTGGCGCCGTCGGTGCGCCCGAGCGCGCGCGCGATCTCGCGGTTGTCCATCCCGAGCGCGAAGCGCATGATCAGCGCCTCGCGGCGGTCGTCGGGAGCTGCTGGACGCCCTCGAGGATCGCCTTCAGCTCCTCGCGGCCCTCGACCAGCGACTCGGTCGTGTGCGGCGCCGAGATCATGCCCGCGTCCTCGATCGCCGACTCCGGCTTGCGCGAGCGGTCGCGGTAGAAGTTGGCCGCGAGGTTGTGGGCGATGCGGATGAGCCACGGCCGCAGCGGCCGGCCGTTGGACTCGCGCAGCGCGCGCTCGAAGTGGCGGTAGGCCTGCAGGAAGGTCTGCTCGGTGAGGTCCTCGGCGTCGTGGTGGTTGCCGACCCGGTAGTAGCTGTAGGAGTAGACGTCGCGCAGGTGCGCGCGGTAGAGCTCGGTGAAGCGAGCATCGAGCTCCGCCTTGGTCGTGGGGATCGTCCTCGAGCACCGCATCGAGAGCGTACCCTCGGCTCACGCCGCGCGGACAGGGCTGCGGCGCGCTTGCGCCGCGCCGGCTCGGTCACGCGCCGCGGTCCAGCGCTCGGGCTCGATCCGGCCCTCGACGAGCGCGGCGAGGCTCGTCGAGCGCCGGCGCTCGAGCCGCGCGTCGCGCGCGACGCTCGGCCAGCAGCGGGACCGAGTCGACCGCCTCGGCGGCCTGGCCGAGCGCGCGGCCGATCTCCTCGCCGCGGCACCCCCTGGGCCAGCAGCTCGCCGGCGCGGCGGTTGCGCGAGCTGCGTCGGCGACGACGGTCGCGACCAGGTCGCCGGCGCCGGCGAGCCCGGCGAACGTCTCCGGGCTGGCCGCCGCGCAGCCGCGCGAGCGCGTCGACCTCGGCGAACACCTTGCCGGCCGCGGCGCCGGCGACGTTCGGCCCGGCGCCGGAGGCCGCGCGCGGCCGCGAGCACGGCCGCGTTCTTGGCGCAGCCGGCGAGCTCGACGCCGGTGACGTCGGTGGTGATCGCGACGTCGAGGCCGGCGGCGCGCGAGCGCGTCGGCGAGCTGGCGCGCGAAGCCGCGGTCGAGCGAGGCGAGCACGACCGAGGCGCCGTGCTCGAGCACCTCGGCGGCGTGCGGCGGGCCGCCGAGCACGGCGACCGCGCGCGCGCTGCAGCGCTCGGCGGCGAACGCCGACGGCAGCGTGCCGAGCGGCGGCACGAGCCCCTTGGAGAGCACGAGCAGCCCGGCGCGGCGCGGGATCCGCTCGCCGTGGGCGGCGAGCACCGCGGGCAGCGCGCGCGCCGGCACGGCGAGGCAGACGAGGTCGTGGCCGCCGAGCTCGAGCTCGGCGGCCCGCACGACGCGGACCGAGTCGGGCAGCTCGACGCCGGGCAGGTAGCGCTGCGTTCTCGCGCGCGTGCCGCGAGCTCCGCCGCCTGCTCGGCGGTGCGGCAGCCGAGGTCGACCTCGAGCCCGGCGCGCGCGAGGCGAGACCGCGAGGCTCGTGCCCCAGGAGCCGGCGCCGATGATCGCCGGCGCGGCGGATCGGCGGCAGCCCGCCGAGCCACTCCCACTGCAGCATCACGCACGGCCAGATCCGGTCGGTGACCGCGCCGGCGAGCGCCGGCGAGGCGTCCTCGACCTGCGGGAAGCGCAGCGGCGCGCCCGGCGCGGATGCGGACCTTGTGCGGGCGGATCCGCCAGCCGCGGCGGACCGCCTCGGTGCCGATCACCGCGACCGGCACGACGGGCGCGCCGGTCTCGAGCGCCAGGCGGCCGACGCCGCGCTTGGGCTGGCCGAGCGAGCCGGGGCGGATGCGCGTGCCCTCGGGGAAGATCAGCACGATGTCGCCGCGCGCGAGGATCGCCTTGGCGGTCTCGATCATGTCGTCGTCGCCGGCGCCGCGGTCGACCGGGAACGCGCCGAGCGCGCTCAGGACCCACGCCATGCCAGCGGTTGCAGTCGAACAGCTCCTTCTTGGCGACGTAGTACATCGGCCGCCGCGCCATCGTCGCGATCACGAACGGATCGAGGAAGCTGCGGTGGTTGGAGGCGATGATCACCGGGCCCTCGTCGGGGATGTGCTCGCGCCCGATCCGGCTCAGCCGGAAGTAGAGGTGGAAGAACGGCTGGAGGAGCGCGCGGACGATCCAGTAGACGAGCGGGTTGACGCCCTGCTCCCGCGCGCGCCGGTGCAGCGCTTCGTGATCCATCGCACACAGCCGTACCCGTTCTGACGCCGCCCGTTACAGTTGCGCGGTCGTGAGTCCGGCCATCGACCGCACCCGCACGCTCACGGGGAGCCGTCTGCGGCGCCGTCGCCGCCGCCGTCTGGGCGCTCGAGCAGCCGCTCGACAAGCTCGTTTCGCAGCCGCTACGACGACGTCGAGCTGCTCGGCAAGGCGGTCACGCGCGGCGACGGCTGGTACCCGGTCGGGCTCGCGATGCACCTCAGCAACGGCGCCGCGTTCGGCGCCATCTACGCCAACCTCGCCCCGCCGCTGCCGCTCCCGCCGGCCGCTGCGCGGCCCGTCGTGCGCGCTCGCCGAGCACGTCGCGCCTGTGGCCGCTGGCGCGCGCTCACCGACCGCTTCCACCCGGCCGCGCGAGGAGCTGCCGACGCTGGCGGGCAACCGCCGCGCGTTCGCCCAGGCGACCTGGCGCCACCTGCTGTTCGGCGTCGTGCTCGGCGAGCTCGAGCGCCGGCTGAACGCCGAGCCCGAGCCCGGCGCCGCCCGAGCCCGAGCGCCGACGTCTCGAGCAACGGCCACGGCTCGCTCGAGCACGCGGTCTCGGTCGAGCCGGCGTCCTGACGGCCTTGAGCCGAGACTCGTTGCGCGTCCTGATCACCGGCGCGTCGGGGTTCGCCGGCGGCTACCTCGCGCCGCGCCTGCGCCGCCGCCGGCGACGAGGTGGTCGGCTGTCTCGCGCAGCGGCGTCGGTCGCCCGACGGGTGCCGGCGCGCGGCGTCGCCGTCGACCTCCTCGACCGACGCCGACGCGGTCCGGGCCGCGGTCGCGCGACGCGCGGCCCGAGGTCGTCTACCACCTCGCGGCGCTCAGCTCGGTCGGGCGCTCCTGGGAGGACCCGGCGCAGACGTGCAGCGACAACGTCGCGGCGACCGTCAACGTGCTCGAGGCGCTCCGGCACGAGGCGCCCGCGGCGCGCGTCGTGTGGGTCGAGCTCGTGCGAGGTCTACGGCGTGCCCGACGCGCTGCCCGTCGCCGAGGACGCGCCGCTGCGGCCCGGACAACCCCTACGCGGTCTCGAAGGCCGCCGGCGACCTGCTCGCCGCCGTCTACGCCGACGCCCACGGGCTCGACCTCGTCCGCGCGCGCCCGTTCAACCACGCCGGCCCGGGCCAGCGGCCGATCTTCATCGTCTCCTCGCTCGCCCGGCAGGCGCGCCGAGGCCCGGCTAGCGCGGGCGCCGCGATCTGCGATCGTCACCGGCAACCCCGACACCCGCCGCGACTTCACCGACGTCCGCGACGTCGTCCGCGCCTACCGCCTGCTCGCCGCCGGCCGAGCGCGGGGCGTCTTCAACGTCAGCTCCGGGCGTCTCGGTCTCGGCCGCCGAGCAGGTCGCGCTGCTCGCCGAGCTGATCGCGCCGATCGAGGTCGACCACGTCGTCGACCCGCGCGCGTGCGCGCCCACGAGGTCATGGACCTCCGCGGCGCCAACGGCCGGATCGCCGCGGCGACCGGCTGGGCGCCCGCGATCCCCTTCGAGCAGACGATGCGCGACACGATCGAGTGGTGGGAGTCCGAGCTG
>CAWEGS010000007.1:0-700581 GCA_963808675.1 uncultured Solirubrobacteraceae bacterium | reverse complement strand
GCTGCCCGAACCGCTTCACGATCTCGCGGTAGGGGGTGCCGACGATGTGTTCGCCGATCTCGCCGTTGAACACGGCGCCTGGCCGGCGATAGCGGTCTGAGAAGACCTGCATCTGAGTGCTCGAGAGCGGCAGCGTGAACACGTTCGTGAGGTTCCGGCCGTCCGACAGGGTCGCGCGGAGCTCTACCCGCCCCCGCGCCGCTTGCGCGAACGTGGCAAGGAACATGTGCGCCGCGGAGAGTCGCAAGTTCCGGGAGCCATTGAGTCCGAGCAGTTCTATGCGCCTGACGCCGGGGGGTGCCTGCCCGACGAGGTAGCTGACCGTCCCGGCGTGCGGGATGCTGTTTTCACCGATCACACTGACCAGCCTGTCGTGCGCCCGCACGCTGCAGAGCACATCGCCGTCCGCGGGGCCTTCGCGTGCGGCGTATACGTCAAAGCAGACGTCACCAGGTTCTCGAGCGACCGCATTGACCAGAGTCGCGAGCAGGTCCGAGTGGGATGAGTGCCCGAGGCCGACAGCTTGAAGCTGAAGCTCCCCGCTCGTTGCCCCCGCCTTGACGCTGCGAACCGGCACGGGCAATCCGGCAGCCACCAGATTCGAGCCTGTCCGCGTTCGCCTTGTCGGGCCGTGGCGCAGCGACAGGGCCACGACTGCGACGACGATCGCGATCGCGACGGACGCCGCGATCGCGACGCCGGAGCCGAACCGGTGGCCACGCCGGCGCGAGACGGGCGCATCGCCGGAGGCCAGGTGCTTCTCCGCGGCCGCCTCCAGGTCACGCTCGAACTGGGGAAGGATGGTCATCGTTCACCTGCCAGTCTTGTTCGGAGGAGTCTTGGCATCCCGACCCGCTCGCGAGCCGCCACTTCGACCCGCCCGCGCCGATAGCTCTTGCCCAGCACGTTGCGCGCGATCCCGAACAGCCATTGGTCGGCTCGCCCTCTCGCGGGGTCGTAGCTGCCGATCGACTCGAGCGCGCTCGCGAACGTCTCGGCTGTGAGGTCGGCCGCGAGGTCCGGCTGGCCCGTCGCGCGCATGAAGAACCCGAGCACCGGCCGCTCGAAGTGGCGATACAGCGCCGCAAACGAGCTCGTCCCGGCCCGCGCCGCCAGGACCAGAGCGTCTTCATCCACTCGATCTGATCTCGTCATCTGATCGCCCATTACCGTAACCCGACAACTTGTGACCGCCGGCTGTCGTCCTCGGTAACCGGACCCTGAGCCCTAGCTGTCGTCGCACCAAAGCGGGTCATGGCAGAGTGCGACGCCGCCGCTGGAGCTCACTTGGCGACCGGCATCTGCAGCTCAGTGACGCGGGGTCCATCCGGTCCCATCTCGTAGTACAGCTCGCGGCTGTATCTCGCGAGGCGATAGCCGCTCGCATCGATCCAGCCGATCAGGGCCTCGTAGACACAGACGATGCCTTCCATGCCCCCTCGGTGAACCAGCGACGCGACCTGGATCGCTGGTAGGTCGACGACCTCAACGCCATCGCCGGCTGGCACAGTCTGCTGGCCGATCTCATAGCCGACATGCACGCAAACGCTTCCGTCTTCGGCCGGGCCGATGTGCTTCGGGTCAAGGCCCGCCGCGACCGCTCGAGCCTCGGCGAGTCATACCGGCCTGGTTTCCTTAATGACTACGTCCTGAGGTTCACGGCCGTTGCTCCCTTCGATCGCTCAGGGCTCACGGGCACCGTCGGCGGCGGGGGCGTCATGCGAGCGGCATGTCCGATTCTGGCGACGTGGTCCGGACAGTGTGGTGGTCGACGATCATCGCGTGGTCCGCGAGGAGCTACGAAGCTATTGAGCTGCTCGATGACATCGAGGCGGCCGCGGAAGCGTCTGACGGTCGTGCGGCGCTGGATGCGCTTGCACGCGCGAAAGCGCGGACCCAGCTGAAGACCGGTGCCGGCGCACCGCCCTGATGATCGTGGGCTTGGTGACCGTCTATCTCAACTGCCACGCGCTGGCCCACTACGTCGCAGGTCGCCTGGGCGCCGGTTAGCGGGCGTAGTGGTAGCGCTGCGTCGCTTCCAAGGATGCTTCCTCCCGGCCCGTGGTGTGTGCGTCTGATGGGAAAATCGCTGCGATCCGCCGTAAAGAAAGATTAACCACTAAACGGTGTCACAGCGTCATGTCACCCGCCGGCGGAAGGCCGAAGGGCCTGGGTATCCAACGGGAAAAATAGGCCCGTTAGATACCCAGGCTCACAGAAACCGCCGGCGCGCCCGGGAGGACTGCGCCGGCCTCTGCGCAACCCGAGTGCCCCGCCCTCCGGTTCCCCGCCGGCCGGGCGCGCCGGTCCGGCCCGAATACCCGACGAAAATCGCCGTGATCCGCCATACCGCACGATTGACCACTAAACGGCGTCGCGGCGTCCTTTTCACCCGCCCGCGGAAGGCCGAAGGCCAGGACAACTAACGCCTCGAGGCCAGGACGTCTAGCTGAGTATCGCGACGGAAGTCGCGCGTTGAGGACATCCCACCGCCGCGGTTCATCCGCGATCCGCGTCGCGGGAGTAGCGCCCACACGAGCCCGACGATCGCCAGCAAGCCGCCGGCCGCCACGGCCAGCGCGAAGCACGGGCCGGCGATCGCGGCCAGCGCTCCGCCGAGCAGGATCTCAAAGCTGTGGAGTGACACATCCGTCACTTCCCACAACGATCGACACCCCGGTCATGCCGCAGCGCATGCATCCGGCACACGCAAGCTCGAGCACATGCAAGCACGCACGCGCACTGACAGGCGGGGGGTAGGCAAGAACTCAGCTCGATCGTTTCATTCCGCGCCACCTTGGCAGTGATATTTGCTGGTTGCTCACGAAAGGTAAGTCCTTTTGGGTGGAACGCGCGGTTGAGCCTCTGGCGGTCTGGGCCGACGGGTCGCTTCGGCTTTGCCAGTGGCGTCGTCCTCGTGTCCGGGGGCGTGAAGTCCTCGGAGGTTTCAGCGCGTCGCTCAGCAAGAATGAACCAGCCTTAGGTCGGTGAGTTCTCGTTGGCTGTCCTGTGCAAACGACGCGGATGACTTGTTGAGAGTTGCCGTCAGCTTCACGGCGTCTGCTAGGTCGGCCGCGGAACGCTTGCAGGCATGAGCGCCGGAGGCAGGACCGAGGTCGTATAAATCAGTGAAGATCCGGTTCTGGTTGACCTCAACCGTGCTGAATCCCTGGCGGGCCGACAGCGCCTGATAGGCGTGTGTTATTGCAGCAGCTGCCTGTGGCAGTCGGCCAAGGTTGTAGAACATCCCGGCCTCGCCACGATAGGCACCGGCTAGAACGAGTGGATCAGTTGCCGCTCGCCGGATGGCGACGCCGTAGTACCGCAGTGCCTCAGAGGGCTCGCCGCGGTCCGAGAAGGAGTTCGCCACCTCGTAGGCCTCCGATGCCGCCATGTTGTCATGCAACGAGTCGATCAGCTGGGCGGCTTGTTCGGCTTGGATGAGTTCGGCTGTGGTCTCGGCACCGCCGACCGAAAGTCGCGTCTGCAGGTCGTTCTTGTATGTGGTGTCGATCTGGCTCTGCTCTTGGGGAGCTTGTGCAAGGCTGTCCACGAGCGTGAGCAACTGGTCGCGCTTGGCGTTCTGCGCCTGGGATCGATTATTCTCAATCGTGACGACGGTAGAGGTGAGCGATACGAGCAAGGCGAAAGCTGAGACCAGCGTCGCGGGCTGACGAAACCACCGGCGAGCTTGCTCACCGTGCGCGCTCGTGGCGTCAGGCTCACTGTCACTCGATCCGGGGGGCACAGGGTCTGTCCGGGGAGAACTCACTCAGATCGCCCGAGCGGAGGTTATACCGCCGACCTTCGCTGGACCAGAATACCTTGGTTCCTCGTGAGGGCGCGCATTTAGAGTGGAGCTTTCGTGAGCTTCTTGGAGGTTTGGGCGAGTGTGGTTCAGAGCTCGCCGCCGTGGTGTGAGCATGCGCCCGAGTGGCCGCCCGAGAGGCTGATGGTTCCGTCGGCGCATGGGGTCGGATACGGGGGGGCACTGGCGCCCGGGATCGACGGGCTGGCGCTGGTCGTGGGATGGGGATGGTCTGGGGGGTTGTGGCGTTGGTGAGGGCGGTTGCGAGGTCTGTCCACGATCCGCCGCAGATGTTGCCGGTGCTCGTGGGGCAGACGTCGTAGTAGTCAGCTGTGTTCATCTTGAGGCGGGAGGTGATCTCGCCGGGGACGACCGGCGCGACCAGCTGCGCCCGACGCCACTCCACCGAGACACCGTTGCTTCCAAGTCGCTTCCAAACGGGGGTACGCGATGCTCTGCTCACCCCGGATCAAAACAAAAACCCCTGGATTACCAGGGCTTCCGCTTCAAGCGGCTGAAGGGACTCGAACCCTCGACCTTCTGCATGGCAAGCAGACCATCGGCTTCTGATTCGCGCAAATACGAGTGATCTGGAGGGGTCGATTCGCCAATAAAGACGGCAGATTTGCTCCGTATGATGCCCAATCCGATGCCCAGCAGCGACCTGATGCCCAGTTGAAGATTACTGATGCCCAGCGTCCGAGGCACGGTTAGACTCCCTTCTGTGCGGTCGGTCGAGATCGAGCAGACGAACGTCGTTCTGGGGCGCGTCCGGGGGCCGCGGAGAAGGTCTATTGGGACGCTCAGTGGCGGGTCCGGCTGCCGGGAGGGGCGTGGAAGCTGACCAAGAAGCGGCTTGGTCTTGCCTGGCTCGAGCCGGACGGGGCCGGCGGTTGGCGCAAGCGCAGGGGCGCTGCCCCGACGGATGGTTGGACGAGCGGGCGGCGACGATCGCGGCGGACGCAGCGATGCGCCTGCATGCGATCTTCCTCGCCGAGTCCGAGCAGGCGGTCCGGCGGGAGCGCGAGCGTCCGGCGACGGTCCGCGAGCTCGCGGCCGACTGGCTGCTGTGGCTCGAGCAGGTGCGGGGGGCGAAGCCGTCAACGCTCCGCGACTACCGCGCGCTGCTGCAGGAGCGGGGAACCCCGTACAAGCGTGGTGCGGGCACGAGCCGAGGGCGGATCATCGAGGCGTTCGGCGACCGGCCGATCGATCAGGTGACGATGAAGGAGGTCAGCCTGTTCCTCCGAGGCCTCGACGCGGACGGTCTCACGGCTCGGAACGTGAACAAATACCGGCAGGTGCTGCAGGCGATGTTCGCCTACGCCTGCCGCAGCGACACGTATGAGCTGCCCAGCAATCCGGTCGCGCGCACCGACAAGCGGCGCGAGCCACCGCTGGCGGCGCTCGACTATTACGAGGTCGAGGAGGTCGAGGCGCTGGCCAGGGCGTGTGAGGCAGGCGCGCCACCGCCGCACGGTCGCGGTCACGGACGAGGAGCTCGCCGCCCGAGAAGCCGAGGATCGCCAGGACGCCGAGGCGTTTCGGGTCCTGTTCTACACGGGCATCCGCGTGGGCGAGCTCCTGACGCTGCGCTGGGCTGACGTCGACCTCGACGCCTGCTCGCTGCTCGTGCGCCGCAACCTGTCCGCGGGGGTGGAGACCGAGCCGAAGGGCCGGCGCAACCGCTACGTGCCGCTCTCCGACCCAGCGGTCGCGGCGCTCGCCCGGCTCGCCTCCCGTGACGACTTCACCAGCGATCCGGACTACGTCGTCTGCAACCGCTGGGGCCGTCGGCTCGACCCGTCGGCCTTGCGGCGCCGGTACTACCTCGCCTGCGAGGTCGCCGGCCTTCGCCGCGTGAAGCTGCACGGCCTCCGGCACGCGGCGGGCAGCATCCTCGCCCGCACCGCTGACCCCGTATTCGTCCGCGACTACCTCGGCCACTCGAAGCTCAGCACGACCGATCGCTACGTCGGCGCCAAGCACCGGCCGGAGGACTTCGAGCGGCTGAACCGGGCGTTCCGGGTCTCGCCGCCCATCGATCCCTCGCCGGCTGCCGAGCCGTCCGAGGCCGGCCGTACCGTGAAGTCGTGAGCGAAACTCCTGCAAAACGTACAGATTCTGTCGTCGCGGCGGTTGCCGCCACCGCGGATTACCGCCAGCTGATCGAGCGGTTGCAGCTGCGGATTCGCGAGTCGCAGGCCCGCGCGGCGCGAACGCTGAACACCGGCTGGTCATGCTGTACTGGTCGATCGGACGGGACATCCTCGGCGCTCAGCGGTCCGGTGGATGGGGCGACGACATCGTGGGGCGGATCGCTGAGGACCTGCGTGCCAGCGCCGGATCAGCCCGCGGCTTCTCGCGTCGCAACGTGTTCTATATGCGCACGTTCGCGCGGATCTGGCCGACTCCAGAATTTGTGCAGCCACTGGCTGCACAAATTGGCTGGACGCATCAGCAGGTGCTGATGGACGCCTTTGCCGACCGCCCGGAGCTCTATCGATGGTACGCGGCCAAAGCTCGTCGAGCCATCGGTCGAGGCGGCACCTCCAAGTGCAGATCAATCACGGCTGCACCAGCGTCAGGGTGTCGTGGTCACCAACTTCGATGTCGTGCTCGAGCCGGGCCACGCCGAGCAAGCGCTCCAGGCGATGAAGGATCCGTACATCTTCGACTTCCTCAAGCTTGCCGAGGACGCGCGCGAGCATGAATTGGAGCAGGCGCTCGTCGACGACATCCAGAAGTTCCTGATCGGACTCGGCGCCGGCTTCGCGTTCTACGGTCGGCAGAAGGCGCTGGTCGTCGGCGACGAAGAGTTCTTCCCCGACCTGCTCTTCTACCACCACTCCTTGCGCCGCTTCGTGGTGATCGAGCTGAAGATCGGCAAGTTCAAGCCGGAGTACGTGGGGAAGATGAACTTCTACCTCAACGCCGTCGACGAGCAGCTCCGCGTCCTCGACGACCGCGAGAGCGTCGGGATCATCCTGTGCGCCGGCGGCGACGCCACGGTGGCCAAGCTCGCGCTGCACCGGGTCTACGCCCCGATTGCGGTCTCAACCTGGAAGGCGGGGACGCGGCCGCCTGCCTTGCCGGACGTCGAGATCCGGGACGACATTCCGGAGGATCTCGCGGGCTGGCCGAGTTGGAGGTGGTGCGCACCCGGCTGGTCGAGCGCGTGTCCCGGCGTACTCCACGGGTCGGCGATGACGTGGCTGAGTAGCTGCGACGCGCTGGACAGCCTTAACCCGAGGATTGGTCGGCGCTTCTGTGGCACGTCCAGGCCGCGCTAGTCGTGGCGGGATCGTCTGCTCGCTCTCCGCGTCACGCCGATAGGTCGTCAGCCTGACGAGTCAATCCGAGGTAATGCGATCGCGCCGGCTGCGACGGCCCGGACGAACCCGATGTCGCCAATCCAATCGTGCGCTTGCCGGATTCCCTATGCTCGAAGCGATCGTGCGCAACGCGCCTGTGCCCGTGGCCGATCGGGGGCGCGCCACTCGCGGTGCTGCTGCGGCGACGAAGCTATGCGCGCCAAGAACTGAAAGGCCCGTTGATGTGGCCGTCAGGTCTCGGGCGGCCGACTCACGGACCATCGTCTGCTTACCGCGGGCTCGCGGCGGATGTAGGATCGAGGCCGATGCCTGACATTGCACTCTTGCTCCCAGCTCCTGACGGCGCGTGGGCGGCGCACATCGAGACGCTCGTGCAGCAGGCGTTGGGCGAAAAGGGATCAAGTACAGCTCGGAGACATACCCGCTGCTGCTCCTCCGGGCGCCGCAGAAACCCCTGGCTTCGTGGTCACAGGGATCATCGTGTGCGACGAACCCGAGTCTGAGATGCTCGACCTGATTACCGCAAAGCTTGTCGACTACGACGTCGACATCGATGAGAGCACTGGACCGCGGACGATTGTGTCTGTGAAGCCGGTCACGCGGGCATAGCGCCGAACTAAACCGACCTCCGCTGGCCAGGTGGCGACAACTCCACTGGCGAGGAAGTGCGTGCTGCGCTGCCGCGCCAAGCGGGCGACGCCATCGCGAGGCAGGTCCGCCAAGTGCCTGAACGACTCCCGCTGTACGTGAGTACGCGAAGACAGGCCGCGATTTCACGTGGATGCCTACGATGCATCGGTGACTCCGCTGAGCACCCAGTATCGGGGGCAACTTGCGCGCTCAATCTCGGTTCGCGCTCTATGACGGATCAGAGTTGAGCACCGGTCTCTCGGCTGGAAGGAGGCGAGCGATGGAGGAAGGATTGTAATTGTCCAGATCGGAAATCCCGAGCTAGACAACGTGTGTGAAGAGGTGATCTTTCCGGCGATCGCCGACGCGGGCCTCGCGCCGCGTCGAGTCGATCGGCACAACGAGGGTGACCTGCTGAAGAGCGAGATCGTCGAGTTCATTGAGCGGGCGGACATCATCGTCGCGGACGTGACGAACGAGCGGCCGAACTGCTACCTGGAGATCGGGTACGCGATGGGGCTCGGTAAGAAGGCGAATCTGATTCTCACCGTGCGCGAGGACCATCACCACAGCAGCTCGAACTTCAACCCGGAGCGGCCCGAAGGTCCACTTCGACCTGGAGGGCTACGACCTCCTGCTGTGGGATCCGAACGACCTCCGGCTTCCTCGCTGAGCTAACGAAACGGATCACCCGCCGCCTAGCGATCGTGAGGCGCCCCGCACCGACCGCGACGACGGGGGACAGCGTCCTCGCGGTTGTGCCCTGGCGCGATGAGTTGCGGCTGCGCGGCGAGCGCGGACTGCGCGAAGCGTTCGACCTCGGCGGATACATGGAGGTCACGGCGCATATCGACCCGCCCGGGAGTTGGTCTCAGTCGCAACTCAACGAGGCTATGGCTGCCTCGCAGATCTCGACGTTCGGCTGGTCGGTTGGCGTGGTCTTGAACGACAACCGACGTCCTCGGCCGACGAGCGACGGCGTCACAGCCGAAGTCACAGCGGACTGGTCGGTCCCCTGTACGACCTCTGGAAGGTCTTCAAGGACGGCCGGTTCTACACGCTCATGAGCCTCTTTGAGGACGGGCAGGAGAAGGACGTCGTGTACTGGGACAGCCGCGTGCATCGCACGACCGAATCGCTACTCTTTCTCCTCCGCCTGTACCGGCGGCTAGAGGCGAGCGACACAGACGAGGTCACGGTCACGGTGCGGCACGCGGGCCTGGCGGGCAGAACTTTGAAAGCAGCCAACCGACTGCGGATGACCACCTCGCGCGAGGGCACAGAGGACGTGTCTGAAGCAACGATCAGCGCATCGCTGTCAGGGCTCGAGGTCGGCCTGCCCGCCTACGTGCAGGAGCTGCTCGGACCTCTGTTCGTACTGTTCGACTTCTTCGAGCCCGCACCGGAGATCATCCGAGACATCGTCGAGGAGTACGTAAAGGGGCGGGTGACCTAGGCGTTCGCGTCCGGCGGACGAAGCTCCGCGATGTCATCATCGGTCGTCCGCATGATCGTGGTCGTGACGCCGGCCGTCAGCGTGCATGTGACGCTGACGCAAGTCAGCTGACGCATGGTCCATGCTGTATGTCGTGACCCCGACGCCCAATCTGCGAGCACTGACCAGCGCCGTCGAGCGCGCAAAGGCGGAGCGTGACCGACCCTTCGAAGAAGGGGAGGAATCGCGACAGATCTTTCCTTTGGTCGAGTACCTGGACGAACGGGGCGAGCGCGCGGCCTGGAATGCCGTGCAGCTGGTGCGCCAGCATGAGCAAGCTCTGTATAACCGCTTTATCGGGGAACGTTACCTGCGTGATCTTGTTGTCGACCTGGTCGCGGAGCACGACGGAGAGATCGATTTCGCTGAGCTCGCTGAGCAGCTCAAGCAGACTGCAGACAGGGCGAACGCTTGGCTTTAGCCGTGCCCATCGCGAACTTGCTGGTCCCCGGCGGCTACCGGCTGATCAAGCAAGACGTGGCTGCGCTCGGGATGAGTGTTCAAGGTCCCGACTGGACCCTATGGGGCACGGACTCGCCATTCAGCGCTCTGACGCTTTTCCACGACCTCAAGGACCACTTGGATTCCGGTGTTCGTTGGCAGCGCGAAGACAGCCCCATCGGTCGGCTCGACACGCGGATGACCGCCAAGCTGTTCCTCGTTCAGGAGGGCACTGAAACGCTTGCCTTGAGTGTGGCCTCAACCCGCGCGCGCTTGGCACTAGCGGTCTGGTGTCTGCTCGATGCGCCAGACCCGATGACCTTATGGCCTGCGCTCGGCGACTGGCTGCCGCGACCGTACCTCCTCAATGGAACGCTCCACAAGCTCTTCGAACCCGGGCAATGGCCCACTCGAGCATCCAAGAAGGGCGCGTGGATCCACCAGCACAGCGAGTACACAGTGACCGATGACCCGACCAAACTGGCGGCGCCATTCGAGATGATGCGTCTCGGGCAGACGATGGCCGCTCCGCGCGCAGTACTCAGCGCGGCTTGGGCCCTGCACCAGGCCGAACGCGAACCGCACGACGGGGAGCGGACCGACGTGTTGGTTCATCTGCGCACGGCCATCGAGGCGATTTGCGACGTGGGCCACGACTCCAACGACAGTGCCGAGAAGCGTTGGGCGCGGATCACCAACCGTTTCGGAATCTGGAACGAGATGCAGGGTGTCTATGGCGGGCGCGAACTCAGAGATGCGCAACGGCTTGCTCGTGATCTCCGCAATATCACGCAGCACGGCTCCGATGACATACTCGTAAACCTCGGTTATCCGCCTGAAGCCGTACGCCCTCTCAAGGACGGACGCCGACTCACGGGCGAGCAACTAGGGCTGGCGCAAGCCGCGGCAACGGTTCCCGTGCTTCGACACGCGGTACGCGAGGTGGTGAGTCGGCTAGCCACGGACGGAGTTGAAAATGGCTGGGACGATGACCGGTTCCGCGACTACTTCGCGTCACCGCACGCCGGGAGGCTACCCCCGCGGTCCGGAGCCCGGGCCCCTGCGCGTCGCTTGATCACCGGGATTGTGACGTCGATTCTGGTCAGAACGGCTCGTTTAGCGTCCCAGCTGGTCGGGCTAACGGCCAAGCACCGAGAACCCTCGGGATCGACGAACGCTTCTTGCGAGCGAGAAAGATCCGAACAGCCGTAGTTCGCGTCAGCGCCTCGAAAGCTGCTGGCAGCCCTCGCGCTTGAGCCCAGTATTCTGCGTTCGGCCCCTGCTCCGCGCGATCGCCTTCGGCACTTCGCCCGGCGCGTGGCGCGTGATTGCTCCGGCGACGAGACGATCGCGCCGGTGCGAGCCGGCCGGCACTGGACTCGATCATCGTTGTCCGGATCTGAGCGCGCTCGCGAGACCCGAGATTGGCGAACAGCAGGGAACATGTCGGGAGCGATCGTGGACCTGCTTTCCTACCACGGCGCCCCTCTCTGAGCTTGGCTACCCTCGCCTTCCGCAGCCGGCCGAGAGCGGCAGTGCGGCCGAGACTGCCGCTTGGGCGACTCAGGGGAAGCGAGCGCTCAGGATTGGACCTGCTTCTGCTTCGGTCTGATCGCTTGCAGTGGGACTGCAAGCGCCCGGTCGGTGCGTGGTTGGGTTCCGTGCGGAGCATGTGTGGGCTCACGGGCGGCGGCAGATCCTCACGCAGACATAAGCGAGGGGCGCTTGGCTGTCCATAGGAATTCGGCCCGGCGGGTTGCGGCTGGTGGTGTGCTCATGTGGTCCGGAGCGCTTCGGTGGGACTGAGGCGCGCGGCATTGGCGGCGGGGTACAGGCCAGCGATGGTGCCGATCGAAAAGGCCGCCGCTGGCGCGCCGATAAGCGCCCACGTGGGTAGCACGAACGGTTCGCTCTTGGTGTGGGCGTAGGTCCAGGTGGCAATCGCACCGAAGGCCAGGCCGGCGATCCCTCCGAGGATCGCCAGCAGCGCGGATTCGGTTAGGAACTGGCTTGTGATGTGGCGGCGGGTGGCGCCGAGCGCGCGGCGCAAGCCGATCTCGTCACGGCGTTCGAGAACGCTGATGACCATGATGTTGGCGATCCCGATCGCACCGACCAGAAGCGCGACGGCGCCGAGGCCGAGCAGCAGGGTGGTGAACTGGCCTTTGGCGGCGGCGCGGGCTTCCAGCGCGTCTGAGGGGCGCGTGATGCTGACGCCTGAGGGGTCTTGTGGGTCGGTGCTGGCGGGAAGCCGGTTGGCGACGTTCTCGACTTGGCTTTGATTGGCGCGGACGTAGATCTCTGACGGGTTGGGTTGCAGGGCGAAGACGCGTTCGGCGACGGGGAGGCTGATGAACACGCCCGAGTCAAGCGTGGTGTCCAGCAGAGCGGATTTCATGATTCCGATGACGGTGAAGTAGCGGTGGGCGATGTAGACCAGCATGCCGGGGCGGGTGATGTTGAGGATCTGCGCGGCCTGGGCGCCGAGCACCGCTTCGGGGTAGCGCTGGCTGACGGGGCCGAGAAAGCGCCCGGCCGCAATCGAGGTCCCCGCTACTAGGGGGAGGTTGGTGCCGGCGGCGTCAACGCTGAGCCCGCCGGTCTGCTCGGCGGGCACGTATGGGGTGCGGAACACGTTCGCGCTTGAGACGTGGTAGACGGCTACGTTGTCGATCAACGCCGGGCTGGTGGGAGATCTGCGCCGACGCGGTGGCCGGGAAGATCTCGCCGGCGCCGGTGAGCGTCTGCCCGGGGGTGACGGTGAGCAGGTTGGTGCCCAGCGCGTCGATCTCGGCCAGCAGGTTGGCCTGCGCGCAGGAGGAGATGCCGACCACGGCGACCATCGCCCCAATCCCGATCGCGATCCCCAACGCCGACAGCGCGGCGCGCAGCCGGCGGGTGCGCAGCCCTTGGAGCGCGGTGCCGAGCAGTTCACCGGCGCGCAGCCGCGGCAGCCGCACGCCCGCCGGTGGTTTGCTGGCTGCGGCGCTCATGAGCGCTGGTCTGAGACGATCTGGCCGTCGTGCATCTGCACTTGGCGCGGGAACCCGTCGGCGATCTGATGGTCGTGGGTGATCAGCACCAGCGTCGCGCCGTCGGCGGCCAGCTCGTGCAACAGGGCGAGCACCCCGGCGCCCGACGCCGAGTCCAGGTTGCCAGTCGGCTCATCGGCGAGGATGATCGCTGGGCGCTTGACCAGCGCGCGAGCGATCGCGACCCGCTGACGCTCACCGCCTGAGAGCATCGGCGGCCGGTGAGACACCCGGTCGCCCAGCCCCACGCGCTCGAGCGCCGCGCGCGCTGCGCGACGGCGCTCGCGGCCGCTGACGCCGCCGTAGAGCATCCCAAGCGCGACGTTCTCCACAGCGCTCAGCGCGTCCTGGAGGTGAAAGCTCTGAAACACGAACCCGATCTCATACGCGCGAAGCCCGGCGAGCTGCACGTCCGAGGCGCGAGCGATGTCGCGCCCAAGGACGGTGACCATCCCGTTGGTCGCGCGCTCCAGCGTGCCGAGCACGGTCAGCATCGTGGTCTTGCCAGACCCCGACGCGCCGACCACAGCGACCCGCTCACCGACCGCCACGCCCAGGCTGACGCCGCCGAGGGCCCGTACCCCGCCGGGGTACTCCTTGACCACCCCGTCGAGGCACAGCGCCACACGATCATCAGCAGACACCGCCTCGCAGGGCCCAGACGCAACCTCAGGTGGCCCCCCGACGGATGCGCCACGAGCCGCACGAGGGGTCGCGTCGGTCATCCCTGAGAGGTGGTAACGACCAGACCGGGATGGATACTACGACCCGAGATCTCCACGTCGCCAGCGGCGAACAGGCCGGTCGTGACCGCCAGCAGCTTGCCGGGTGCTGCGGCCTCCTGGACCGCGTAGCCACCGCCTGAGGTCGCGATCAGCGCCGTGACCGGCACCGAAAGCACGTGCTTGGCTTGCGCCTGGACGAAGCTGACGCTCACGCTCGCCTGATCAAGGCCGGCATCGCGGCGGCGGTGGCCCTTGAGCTTGATCGTGACCGGCACCGTCGAGCTAGCGCCCGACCCTCCCGAGCCCGATCCGCCGCCCGCACCCCCACCGCCCGAACCCCCGCCGGAGCCCGAGGCGGCTTGAGCGACCGGGCTGACCGCGGTGATCATTCCGGCCACCGTCTTGCCCGACGGCAGCTGCACGCTGACGTGCGCGCCGACCTTGGCCTCGCCCTGGGAGCTTGCGCTCAGATCGACGCTGACGATCAGCTGCGTCGAGCTGGTCTCAAGAATCGCTGTCGCGGGAGCGCCACCGTCGCCGCTCGACTTAGCCGCACTCGGCGACGAGCCGCTCCTTCCGCCAGACGAGTCCGAGCTCGGCGATCGCTTGGCGGCTCTCAGCACGGCTGTCGCGGCCCTCAGCTGCGCGGCCTCGGCTTTCAACAGCGCCGTCAGCTTCGACAGCTCGCCGCCGCTCGCAGGAGCGCTCGGCGCCGGCTTGGCGGATGCTGATGGCGGGGTCGAGGTCTGGCACGACGTGGTGCCCGGCGTCGTTGCGGCGGTCGTCGTGACGGCGGTGGTGTTCGAACTGGCCGTCGTTGAGGTCGCGCCCGTCGCGCCGCCGCCGTTGCCTCGGCAAGCACTCGAAGCAGTCAGGCCTTTCGCACCGGCGGGAGTGAGGTCGTGCCCGCTGGTGGCGTGCTCGAGACTGACGAACTCGGGCGCTGCGGCACCAGGGGATGCGCTCGTGCTCTGGGAGGAGCCGCCGCCGCCCGCCGAGCCACCGCCGCCCCCGGTGGAGCCTACCGTCCCGTCCAGGGCCGTTATCACCCGTGGTCCTGGGAGAAAGACGACCTGCCCAAGCGGCAGGCTCCCAGTCTCAAGCTCGCCCAGCGATTCCCGCAACAGCTCCACCCCGACCGTGGTCGCTGGCTGCCACTCGTCATCGACCACGATCCCGCCGGGGTCAAACCCGAGGCGTTCGAGATTGCGGTTGAGCTGCTCGATATCCGCGCCGGGGGTGTCTGACGCGCTCAGCTCCCGGTACGCCGGCGCGGACCCATCCATCAGAATGACCGGCTCCCCGTCGATCCGAAACAGCGTCTGACCCGCCTTGATCACGTGCCCCACCCGCGGCAGCCACGTGATCGTTCCGCTCAACCGGTTAAAGACGGTCCGCGGGTTCGAGTAGCCGACCGTCCCGGACTCCGTGTCGGTCTCGACCAGGTTTCGCCGCCGCACCATCGCCGTCCCCGAGTCCGCCGCGCTCGCCTTGCTGCCGGCACGCGGCCCTGCGCCCGGGCTTGATCTCAGCACGAGCACGGCAACGACGGCCGCGGCTGCCAGGACAGCAAGCAGGGCACTCACCCGGCGCCGACCGCGCGGGCGAAAGAGCACGCCGAAGCGGCTACGCACCGTCGTCCCCGCCCGGACGCCGTATCGCAGAGCCCCGGCTCACGAGCCGGACTAGTGCGTGGAGCCGCATACCTTCTGCGCGTGTTGAAAGGCACGCAATTGCAGGTTCGTGCCCGCGTCCGTGTACCCGACCCCACCGCCGGGTGGGAAGGTTGGATCCTGGAAGCCAGGGATACCGTGCTCGCGCATGCACTGCGCCTGAGTGATCAAGGACGCCTTCAGAGCCGCGGTGACGCGCGGCTTTCCCTGCCGCGAGAACATGGGTGCGAAGAGTCCCTGGCAGTCGTGCTCTGCCGCCTCGTATGCCGGTGACTGCATGTCGATCGAGGCGGGGATCTTTGATCCCCCCAAACCAGTTCGCCGGCCCGTTGACGCTCTGCCCTGCGGGTCTGACGGTGATCTGGCTTTGTCTCAGAAATCGTTCTTGAGCTTGTCGGCGTCGCATCTCAGCTCACGGAGCCGCTGGTACTTTGGCCGCTCGCGGATGCGGTCCAGGGACCACCGGATCGCCTCCGCGCGCGTGGCTGCGATTCCCGCCGTGATCAGCGTGTCCAGCGTTGTCAGGCCAGCCGGTCCCAAAGCGGCCAGCACAAACGTGGCCTCGCCGTGCTCCCACTCCTGGATGTCCGACAGGCAGGGCGCGGTGTGCATGATCGCGCGGGGTCCCTTGCCGTCGTAGGTGACGGGGTCGCTGCTGAACGTGTACTCGACCACGCCGATCTCCCGGAGCCTTGTGGCCAGATAGCGGGTGAACTGCTCGATCGCTGTTTTGTTGACTTGCTCGAATGCCACTAGGGCCGGCTCCCAGTTCTCCTCGGGCCCGTCCGCGTCGAGTAGGATCCGGACCCACAGGTCGCCCGGCTCGATCTCCGGGTCGTCGCCGTATTGCAGGAGCATGGCCTGCCGCACCGCGCTGCCGGGGAAGCGTCCCCGCGCCTCCTCATTGATCTCGCGTTCGATCGTGTCCAGCACGTTGCGGTCCATCTCGGCCTCCTACAGTCCCCCAGGGCTGCTCGACTCGTCTCTCTCGGTTTCGGTCACGCGACGGCAGGGAAGCCGACCGCGATTCTCAGGCCGCCGCCGGTTCGGGGTTCTGCGTTCACCATTGCGTCGTGGGCGTTTGCGATCGCTTGCACGATCGCGAGCACGAGCCCGACCCCGTCGGCAGAGGCGCCTTCGTGCGAGTTGCGTCGCTGGAACGGTTGGAAGAGGCGGTGAGCTCTGCGGTCGGGATCACGGGTCCGGTGTTCGCGATCGTCAAGATGGCATGGCCGGCGGCGGCGTAGGTGGTGGTGTTGAGCCGGCCTCCGGGCAGGTTGTAACGGGCGGCGTTCTCTATCAGGTTCGCGACGAGGCGCTCGAGAAGCAGCGGGTCGCCGGGTGTCGGGATCGCTGGTGCTCCTCAGTTCGCGATGGTCGTGCGCTCGCAGGACTTCGGCGGCGGTGGCGGCGAGGTCGACGGGCTCGCGCCGCAGATGCCCGTGCTCGGCCCGGGCGAGGGTGAGCAGCGCCTTGAGTAACCGGTCTTGGCGCTCGCAGGCGGCGACGACGCCGTTGCCCATTTCCCGCAGGGCGGCGCTGTCGGCGTTTGCGCCGGTGAGGGTGGCCTCGGCAAGCGGGAGCTGGAGGGTTATCTCACCACGCAGCTCGTGAGCGGCGAAGTAGCGTGCGGAGTCCGCGTCGTCCCGGGCGGCGGACGTCATCACCGCCCCACCGCCCCGTTCCGCGCGCGGCAGCCCTGAGCCTGCGGGCTGCTGCGGGCATTCGGCGGCGCCGGCCCGGATCTTCGGCGAACTCAGGTCTATGACGGTTAGATCGGAAACGTGACACATCCCTTTCGGGTCTTCCGCTACGAGCGACGCTTTCGGCGGCAACTCAAACACGGCGCCCTTGATCTGTTGGACCTGATGGGTCGACGCTCACGAGCCATATCACCCGCCGGCCGACACCGCGACGCTCCCCTCCTGAGCGAACCCGTTGTCCAGACTCTTACACGCCGTCTGAGCCATCTGGAACGCGGGCGAGCTGGCGTCGAGGGTGCCGGTCGCGTTGTTGATCTGGATCAGTCCTTGGCCGCTGGGATCGGGAAAGTTGGGCACGCCGTTGGATCGCATGCACGCGGCGTACTTGAGCGCCGCGGCATTCGCCGTCGCCTTGTCGGAGGACGTCTGCGGGCCGAGGTGGGGCAGGTCCTTCTGGCAGGCCTGTTGAGCCGCCCGGCCCGCCGGTGAATCGGTGTTTGCGTCTTTGTTAGAGCTGGGGGCCCAGGTGGGCAGGCCGTTTGACCCGATGGTCGGGTCGGGGAAATCGGGGACCCCGTGCGAGCGGATGCACCCGGAGAACTTCACCGCCATCGCCTGCACCGACGCCGAGGCGGCAGGGCTCGAACAGCCCGAGGGCGAACAGCCGGAGCTCGACGAGGCCTTGGGGGACCCGCCCCCGCACGCCGCCAATCCCATCCCAACGGTGACGAGAGCGGCAAGCAGCGCGGCGGACCGCCAACGACGAGGCCCGCTCTTCAGCGCCAGGTTCGACTTCCGATCCGCGTTTGGATGACGAAGCTCCATGCCCACAAACATACATCGTCTATCGACCGGTTGTCAACCGATATATGAGCTTGACAATAGGTCAGCTCTCGACCTATCGTGTAGGTATGAGGCTTCGCCCCCCCAGTTATTTCGCGCTCGCCGCGCTGATCGACGGTCCCTTGCACGGCTACGCGATCTCGCAGCGCGCCCGCGAGCTCTCGCACGGGCGGGTGCGCCTCTCGACCGGAACGCTGTACGCGCTGTTGGACCGCGCGCTCGCGGAGTCGCTGGTGCTCGCCGGTGAGCCATACGTCGAGGGTGGACGCCAGCGCCGCGACTACGCGCTGACGCCGACGGGCAGGGCGCTGCTAGCCGACGATGCTTCGTCCTGAGGGCCGCCTACCCCGGCTCGCTGCCGCGCGCTTGACAATAGGTTGGTGCTCGACGTATCGTATAGGTGTGGAACTTCGCCCCCCCAGTTATTTCGCGCTCGCCGCGCTGATCGACGGTCCCTTGCACGGCTATGCCATCGCGCAGCGCGCCCGCGAGCTCTCGCACGGGCGGGTGCGCCTCTCGACCGGAACGCTCTACGCGCTGTTGGAACGCGCGCTCACCGAGTCGCTGGTGATCGCCGGGGAGCCCTACGTCGAGGGTGGCCGCCAGCGCCGCGACTACACCCTGACGCCGACGGGCAGGGCGCTGCTCGCGGACGAGGCCGCGCGACTGGCGCACGCCGCCAGGGCCGTCTCCAGCCGTCTACGCGCAACCTCAGAGGCGGTGCTCACGTGATCGCCGAGCGGATCGGCCGCGCCGCGTTGCGAGCCTACCCGTCGGCGGTGCGCCGGGCGCGGGGGCTGGAGATGCTGGGGATGCTGCTCGACGCCGGTGAGGAATCGCGGCGGGCGTTCGGGCGCGAGACCGCGTCGCTCATGCTCGGCGGGTTGCGTGCGCGCCGGGCGATCATCGCACGAGCGGGAACCCGCCGGCTGATCGCCGACTCATGCTGCCAGGCAGTGCTCATCTTCTTGACACTGGGGATCATCAGCGCCTTCAACACAGCGGTCATCGCCGGTCCGAACCAGCAATTGCGTATCCAGGAACTGGTGCTGGCCGCGATCCTGGCGTGCGCCCTGATCGGATATGAGCGAATCGCCGCGGTCAGCGGACTCGCCGCGATCGTCGCCTTCGGCCCACTCGGGCCGCACACGCAACTGGGGGAGGTGGCGAAGGTCCTCGTCCCAATCGCGTGCCTACTGGTAATGGCGAGCGCGCCCCGGAAACGGCCGCGCGACCTTCGCCAGCTGCTCTGGCTCCTACCTGTCGGCGCCCTTGCCGCGCTCGGACCCTACGCTCACGTCAGCCCGCCGGAAGCTCTTGCGCTCATCTCCCTCGGCGGACTGCTTCGACTCCTCCACGATCCACGGCTAGCCATCGCGTGCAGTTTGGCCTGGATCATCCTCCTGAGCGCCACCGCGGCCCGACCGGACCCGGCACACGCGGGCTTGCTCGTCATCCTCGCCGTCATGGCTGCCGGACTCGGACTCGCCGCCCGGCAACTTTGGATGATGCGCCACAGAGAGATGGTGTAGCCAACCCACCAACGCCTGGATCGACGCCTACCCCGGCTTCGGCCCGATCGTCAGCGCGTAGCCTGCAGTACCCGGCCTGACAAGACGCGAGTTCCGCGCGAAGCGTGGGACGCACGCACAACAGCCGTGCGAAGCGTCGCCCCGGCTGCACTCGGCGTCGAGAATGCGCGGACCGACGAGACTGGCGGTCGGATGGTGTCGAGTATCGCGCGCCAAACCGCAGTCGTGCTCCTGCTGCTCTGAGCGTCCTCGTCCGCGAGGTTTGTCAGCACGGCTGCTGCCTGGTCGAATGTCCCGAATCCGGGTTTGCGGTCACAACACTCCAGGGTATATATGTATCGTGCATACATATGATTGGAGGGAGACCGATGACGACATTGCAAGGTAGTTTTCGGGTCGTGTCGTGGGATGAGAACGCCTACGACGAACGCGACGGTCGCCGGCTTACTAAGGCCTCGGTCACCCAGCAGTTCGGGGGAGACATCGCGGGCGAAGGCGCCGCCGGAGTGGCTGATGGCCTACCACACGGATGGCACAGCGCGGTTCGTCGGGCTTCAGCTCGTCGACGGGCAGGTAGCAGGCCGGAGCGGGACGTTCGTGCTCGAAACCCGCGGTGAGTTCAATGGAGGGGCGGCTCGCTGGGAGGCCAGCGTGGTCTTGGGTTCCTCGACCGGCGAGCTGGCGGACCTGAGCGGCCGCGGCAGGTTCGAGGCTCCCCACGGCTCCGAGGCCTCGTATGAGCTCGAGGTCGACCTCCCCGAGCGCTGATCCGGCGACCGGCCGGCTGTCGAACCTGCTCGGCGCCTGGGCGCTAGCCGTTTCAGATCGCATCGTTGCGGCGGCCGCCGCCGCGGCCGGTCGCGGCGGCCAAGCACCGGCCGCGCTCGTGGCCCTGCATCAATTCGCGGGCGGAAGCACGATCGAGGAGCTGCGGCAGGTGCTCGGACTGTCCCACTCGGCGGCCGTGCGCCTGATTGACAGCCTGGTGGCCGACGGTCACGTGGCTCGGCACCAGGCGGTAGATGACCGGCGCTCTGTGGCCCTCATCCTCACCGCTTCCGGCCGTACCACCGCGCGGCGGATCATCGCCGCTCGCCAGAGGGCCGTCGAGGCGATGCTCGAGCGTCTCACCGAAGCCGAACGACGCTCCCTCACCCGCCTCGCGGAAGGGCTCACCCAGGACATCGCCGATCTACGACTGAACGACCGACGCCACGGCGCTGCTCCCGCCAGCGGGTGGCTGTGTCGCCTGTGCGACTTCCGGGCTTGCGGACGGTCAGAGGGGAGATGCCCCGCCGCCATTCGCGCCGCGCGGCATCAGTCGTGACGGATCGTCTCGAGGCTGCGATCGGCGAACAGGAGCCGACGGCATCGCAAGAACCCTCTCGGAGCGGACGAGGGCCAGACCCACACCAGGGCGCGCGCCCTTCCTTTCTTCGCCGGACGAGCATCTCGTCGCTGTCGGCAACCGTTCCCTATGCCGGATAACGCGCTCGAGATCAGCACCTTTTGTCCTCAGTGTTGATTGGGATGCTGAGATCGAGTAGTGCGAGACGGTCAGGGTCGAGGAGAGCATCGATCCGGGTGATTTTTTCGTTGGTGACGGTGAAGGCCATCACCGAGAACAGTCGTCCGTGCGGGGCTACCACGGCTCCGGCGGCGCCGTTGACGAGCGCCGGGTCACGAATGGGTAGAGCTTTGAGTAGGTGGCCGCGTGCCGTGCTACGGCCTCTGCGCCGCGTAGACCGAGCGAGGCTTCCTCGCGCAGCACCCCGCCGTCGATCCGGAGTTCGACGTCGGGATCGAGCATTGCGATGAGCCCGTCGAAGTGGCCGTCGCGGGAGGCGGCGAAGAACGCGTCGACGATTGGTCTTTGCCGTGCCAGGTCAGGGTCGGGCTCCGGCGCGCCTCGGACGCGCCGACGCGCACGGCTGGCGAGCTGCTGGGCGGCAGCTTCGGAGCGCTCGAGAGCGGTCGCGATATCGGCGAACGGCACGCCGAAAACGTCGTGCAGCACGAACGCGAGCCGCTCGGCGGGACTCAGCGCGTCGAGCACCACGAGCAGGGCTAGCCCTACGGACTCACCCAGAAGCGCATCCTGCTCTGGGTCATCGTCCTCCTCGAAGCTCACCACCGGGTCCGGGACGTGCACCGAGGGCTCTTCGGGTCGCGATCTGCGCGAGCGCAGCATGTTCAGGCATACCCGCCCGACGACCGTCGTGAGCCAGGCCTGCATGTTCTCGACGTTCGCGGGATCCTGGTCGCGAATCCGAAGCCATGCTTCCTGGAGGGCATCGTCGGCATCGGGCACCGACCCGAGCATCCGGTAGGCGACCGCGCGCATGTGGGATCGGTGCTGCTGGAAGCGTTCAGTCAGCCACTCGCGCTCATCCACCGTCAGCTCACTCCCCCGCGCTTCGAGCGACTCGCGAGGTCAGATGATCGAGCTCGACCGGGTGCCTGACGACCGGGCGGCCTACGGATCCTACGCTCCGATGCTGTGGCATCCTCGTTTCGACGTTGCCGGCCCGGGCAGGCTTGGCAGCGGGCGACACGCGATCGCGCGACCGCCACCAACGCCGCGCCAGCAGGAACGGCCCAGCCAGCACGACGCCACCCAGCACGGGGATCAGAAGCGCCACTGCGGCGAGCGCCGCCAGTGCCAGGGCCGGAAGCGCGAACGGCGCCAGTGTGAAGATCAGCATTCCCGCGCCCGCCGCGAGGTCGAACACCTCGCTAACCAACTCGGGACCTGATCGTGTTGTCTGATGGTTTTGGCATCGAGGCTCCCGTCTAGTGGGTCCAACCAGATTGTTTGACCGGAAACTCGCCGTGGACGGCGAATGGGGACGCATCCCGATTGTGGAGGTGGTGATGCGTCCCCCGGAAGTGTTTGTCCGATCGCTCTCCCACCAGGAGGCGGTCAAGTTGAAGCGGATGTCGACGCGCGCTGAGCATCAGTCCACGCGGATCCGCGCGGCGATTTTGTTGGCGTCCAACGTCAAGACACCGGTGCCGCAGATCGCCCGGATGTGGCTGACTGACGAGTCGCATGTACGGAGGGTGATCCACGAGTTCAACGAGGAGGGTTCGACTCGTTGCGCCCTGATTACCGGGGCGGGCGACCCCGCCGGATCACCACCGGCGAACGCACACGCGCGATCGCCGTGGCCGGTGCCCGCCCCGACACGCAAGGGGTGCCGCTCACGCGCTGGTCGCTTGATCGCCTCGCCGCCTGGCTCGCCGAGCGGGGAATCATGATCTCCCCGACCCATCTCGGCCGGCTGCTCGCCCACGCGGGCCTGTCGTTCCAGCGCACCCGGTCCTGGAAGGCGAGCCCGGATCCCGATTATCAGACCCGCGCCGCCCGAGTTCTTGAGCTGTATCGCGCCGCACCGATCGACGGGCCGGTGATCTCGTTCGATCAGATGGGACCGATCAGCCTCAAACCGATTCAAGGCGCCAGCTGGGCTCGCCGCAAGCGCCCCGGACGGTTGCGCGCGACCTACAACCGCCGGCACGGGATCCGCTACATCTTCGGTGCCCTCGATGTCCACCGCGACCGGCTCTATGCCCGGATGCGACCCCGCCGCGCCGGCAGCGACGTGCTCGGGTACATGCGCACGATCCGGATGGTCTATCCCATCCGGCAGAAGATCTACTGGATCCAGGACAACCTCTCGGCGAACTGGACCCCCGACATCCGCGCCTACGCCGACGCCAACCGGATCGAGCTGATCCCGACCCCGACCTACGCCAGCTACCTCAACCGGATCGAGAGCCACTTCCGTCCGATCCAAGAGTTTGTGTTCAACAACACCGACTACCCCGATTGGCAGACCGCCCAGCGCGCGCTCGCGGACTACATCACCTACCGCAACGGCCGCGACCAAGACCGCCGGATCGCCGCCCTCGAACGCAGACACCGGATCGCCGCATGACTCATTCATTTCAGGTCAAACCTTTGGGTGGGACCCACTAGTCCATCGGGCCGTGATCGGATCCGGAGCGGCGACGGCCCGTTGAATAGGGCGTCATCACCAGTGGTTGTGGTAGCCGAGGTCGGCGAGCAGGGCGGCCACGACCACCACCAGGAAGCTGACCGCCCCACCGACCCCGGTGTCGCGCGCCCGGATGTGCGCACTCACCGCGCAAACGAAGTAGAGGACCAAGCCGATCGCGGCGGCCGTGCCGAGCACTGGCACGGCGAAGCCGACCAGCAGCCCGACCGCCCCCGAGGCCAACAAGGTTCCCAGCGGAATCATCCATTTTTGCGACACCTGCACACGGTCCGCGACGACCTTGACCGATTCGGCACCGACGAAGTTCAAGGAGGCGGCGTAGCCGTTGGCGAGCGCCGCCAGAATCGTGATTGCGATGTATGTGGTGTGCATACCCATAAGACACGCGTGGCCCGGAGAACCTGACAGGGAGTCGTCGGCCATTCCCATCGGCGCGCGTGCCGCGTTTCGCGTCCTGCCTTCCTCACCGCACAGGCATTTACCCGGCGCTGCACTGGGTCCTACTCCGCGCGGAAAGTGCGCATCTCGTCGGCGATCGCTTTGATCATCCCGACGACCACCGACGTGGTGATCGCATTGGCGACAACTCGATCGTGCGCCGTGGGCCCGGCCGCGTCGCTTCACGTGGTGGTGTCTGTCAGCCCGACCGTCTAACCACGATTCGATGAGCCGGCCAGGCTCCTGTGTGGAGTCGAATTCGCCAACGACGCCGCGGAAGCGTTAGCCGGGTCCGCGGCGGTCCAGGACGACGAGCATCGAGCGGTGAGGGTTGCGTTGGACGGTACACCGGTCTCGCGCGCTGAGACCGGCCGGGCTTCCGTGCCCGGCGGGAGAGCGCGCGGCAGGCCGGCCTGGCGCCGTGGCGGCGCCGTGGTCGCACGACCTGGGTTGACGCGCGCGGAGTGTGACGCGGGGATCTCACGTCCGTGTTCGATTGGTGTTGCTCGGGCGCGGAGACCGTCCTCAGGTCGTCCTGTCTGCCGGTGGACGACACTGGTACGCCGATCGCCGTCGACGTCGACCTCGCGCCCAACGTTGTGCCTGAGGCCGGCAACGACCCAAGTCCGCCGTGGCGTGCCAGGACCACGGGCTCACGCACGATTCGAGCCCCAAAGTCCCCAAGCACCGCTCGTCGCTGCTGCCCCCAACAACGACAGGAACACGCTCCACGCACTGACATGCTGAGGGAACGCTGGGGCGCCGTCCGAAGAGGCGAAAACGCCCGTCGCGCCTGGTGTTTCGGAGATTCGAGCGGGTCCTGCCGAGCGGTGGTGCTGACATCTGAGGACGTCTTGCGGACGTCTTGGTGATCTGCCTGCATAGGACGATTCCGCGCGGACACTCAGCTGGCCTCGGTCGGGTGACGCACCACCGGATCTGGGAGGGCGAAGGCCTCGGCGACGAGGTCGGCGTCGTCGCCCCGAGGGGCGTAATGCAGGTAGCGCATCGTGGTCTGGATGTCGGCGTGACCCATCCACTCCTGGACGCGCCGGATGTCGGCCTTGGCGATCATCCGCGTCCCGAACGTGTGGCGCAGATCGTGGAAGCGCAGCGGGCGAAGGCTGGCGGCCCCCAGCGCCAGCGTGTAGCGGCGGCGCAGCGCCGACCCGTCGAGATGGCTGCCGGTCTCGCCCGGGAACGCGAGGTCGTCGCCGCCGACCCAGTCCGACCGTCGGCCGAGCGCCGCCAGCGCAGAGGCGACGTCCGGCGCGAGTGGCACCGCTCGCACCTTCCCCGACTTCGGAGTCGTCAGAGCGCCGGCGGAGTAGCTGACGCGCACCCGCACCGTCCGGCCGGCGAAGTCGACGTCACGCCAGCGCAGCGCAAGGAGCTCGCCCAAACGCACCCCGGTGAAGGCGGCGGTCAGGAACAGGGCGCCGTCCTGCGCCGACGAAGCGGCGCGGACGAGGGCCCAGACCTCCTCCGGCGCGAACACCCGGATGTCGCCGCTCCGGCTCACTGGCGGCTTCTCGACCTCGGCGGCCGGATTCACACGGAGGCCCCAGACCTTCTTGGCAAGCTGGAAGACCCCGTGGAGCAGCACCAGCGCCTTCGTACGAGAGCTCGCGGCCAGCTCGAGCGAGCCGAGCCACTCCTCGACCATCGCCGAGGGTCACCGACTCGAGCGGCATCGAGCCGAACGCAGGCAACAGCTGGGAGCGGACGATGACCTTGTAGCCGGCCACCGTCGACGGCTTCCGACCGCGGTCGTGCTCGATGTACCGCAGCCACTCGGCAGCCGCGTCGGCGAACGTCGCGCCGGTTCGCACCTGGCCGGCCAGCGTCCCCCGGCGGGCCTGATCCAACGCCTCCCGGAGCCAGTCCTCCGCCAAGCGCTTAGTGAAGCACCCGGCCGCCGGCCGACCACGGCCGGTCCAGGCCGGACCGAGCTTCTTCTGGACCTGTCTGCCGTCCGGGAGCCGGTACTTCGCATACCACGACCGGACCACGCGCCCGCTCGACGCGGAAGACGTGGCCCGACGGCGACCGCACAGGCGGAACATGTCCCAGCGCCTATCCCACACTTGGGACATATTGGGGACACGCTTTGGGAATCCGTCTGTTCGGCGAACCGCAAAAGCGCCAATTTGGAGGGAGAGACGAGAGCCGACGCGGGGACTCGAACCCCGGACCCCTTCATTACGAGTGAAGTGCTCTACCAGCTGAGCTACGTCGGCGCTTGCAGGACTCTCCCGGAATATCTGGGCCCGCGTCGCGATTTGGCGCAAGCGCGAGTGCAGCAAATCCGGGTGGGCCGCCGTCGCGGCCAAGCGTAGCCGACGTTGCGCAGACGACGCAGCCGATTCCGCACCAGCGTCATCGGCGACTCGCCGGGCGCTCTTGTGCTCGGCAGACCGGTTCTCAGGAGGGCCGGACGAGCAGCCTGATCGAGAAGCTGTCGATTGCGGCTCGGCTGCCCGGGCGCGGGCGTTGGCGCTGACGACGCACCCCGTCCGGCCTGTCGGTCCGGCAGAGCTGCGGCTCGCTGGTGTAGTTCGCGAACACCGGGTTCATCACGCTGCCCGGCGTGGTGTCGTGAGCGTGCCCGAGAAGGTGGCCGAACTCGTGGGTCATGGTCATGCACAGCATGTCCCAATCCTGGATCATGCTGGCCGTTGTCGGCCAGCGGAACCGCCCGAGGTCGACGGTGCAGTTGGTGTAGGTGGTCGCCGGGGCGGCGAGGTTGTTCGCCCCCAGCGAGGAGCCGAAGGTGACCCAGGCATCAGCGTCGTGCTCGACGAGAGCGGGCACGGACTGCTGAACGAGGACCTTGATCCGGCCGCCGCAGGGCACTGCGCCCCAGTAGCGGGCGGCGATCGAGGTGGCGAGGGCGACGGGAGAAGTCGGCCCAGACGGCCGCTTGGCCGCCGCGGCGGGCCCCGGAACGGCGGTCAGAATGATGATCGCCGTGACGGCGGCGAGACGAAAGCGGGGCATAACCCAAGGCTGACGTCAACCCCCGCCCCGGTCATCATCCGCACCGGGGGATCTTGGGGGGTCCCTCGGGATGATCTCGGGGGGCCGTCAGGGGGGATCTCGGGGTGGGCCCGGAGCGTCCAAAGGGGTGAGTCGCTTCTCACCCTTTGACCGGGGGCCGCCGATTAGACAGATGGGAGCGCCGGGTTGCGTCCTCTCCACCATGCACGCGCACCCGCCGATGACCGTCGCGATCACCCGCTTCGAGGACCTCCTCGCTCTGGGCCTCCAGACTGCTCTGGACGCGGATCCGAGCATCTCGGTCGTTGCGCGGGACGTCACCCCCGAGCGCATCGAGCCCATCCTGCGAGCGCACCGCCCCCGCGTGCTGGTCCTCAACGTCAGCGCGCTGCGCAACTACGCTCAGATCCGCGAGATCAGGCTCGAGCACCCGGGGACGCACCTGGTGCTGCTCGGGCACGGTCTGTCGAGCGTCGAGTCGGCTCAGCTCCTGGCTTTCGGAGGGAGCGTCTGCCTCACCACGGGCATCCAGATACGAGACCTGCGACACGCAATCCACCTCGCATCGCGCGGCCTTCAGCTTCAACTCCTCCCCACCAGCCCGGAGACCCAGCTCTCCGAGCCTCTGCTGACGCCGCGAGAGGGCGAAGTGCTCGCGCTGCTGCGGCAGAACAAGACCAACGCTCAGACCGCGCTTGCCCTGGGTATCGGCGTCGAGACCGTCCGCTCCCACGCTCGCCAGATCTATCGCAAGCTCGGCGTGTCCTCACGTCGCACTCTGCTCGCGCTCGCCGAACCGCCCGCTGGACCGCGCCGCTGGACCGCCGCCGGCCGAGCCGGCCGCCCGGCCCACGCGGCGGCGCGCCGCCCCGGCCGCGGCCTGGCGCCGTCCCCAACACCGCTGATCCGTCCAGAGGCGTCCGCTACGGGAGGATCCGCAGCGGCACGCCGGGCCCGATGTGCGCGCCAGCCAGCCGATGTCGCTCGCATCGAGTCGGATGCAGCCGTGCGAGGACGCCGTCCCCAGGGCCCCCGGAAGATTGTCCATCCCGTGGAGGGCGATCTGACCAGGGCCGCCGTCGAACTCCTGAAAGACGTTCGACCGGGCACTGGTGGCCAGCGCGAAGGGCGCGCCGGCGGCCTGCGAACTGAGCGAGAGCCCCTCTTCGATGAAGAACCGGCCCTGCGGCGTCGGCGTCGACGGCGTGCCGACGATCGCTGGGAAGCGGTGGGCGACCCGGCCCCGGTCATACACGGTGACCAGTCGCGCGTTGAGGTTGACCGACAGGCGCCAGGGGGTCCACGAGGGTGTCGTGCCGGCGGTTCGTGATCCAGCCGGTGCTTGAGTTGGGACGCCCGGGAAGCCGGACTTCCAGCCAGGTCCGGCCGTGTTTGCCGCTCGCATGACCGAGCACTGGAAGGACGGTCCGGACGCCTGTGAGCGGTCGCCGGGAGGCGACGGTCACCGTCCGATGAGCGGTGAATCGACGGGGCGCTGCGGGCGACGTGGTCGTGCAACAGCACGACCAGGGCCTGCCCGGACCGCGACCCGGACGCGCTCGCCCGCGGCACGGACACGATGCAGAACGTCACCGCCGAGAGCACCGCGGCCGCCACGCTCAAGGTCCCCCGGCGCGAGCCGAGGGACCTCCGAGCGCCGTGACCCGAGCGGGTCTCAGTCATCCAGTGAACGTCGAGGGAGCCGGCCTCGGCTTCACGACGGCGGCGGCACACGCCCGGTAGCGCAGGTTCAACGTCCGCGCCCGGGTGGCGTCCTTGAACGTCACGCGCGCCTTGAGATGGCCGCTTCCGGCGAACGCCGGCGGGACGTGCACCCGGAACGGCGAACCGAACCGGCTGGCGAGGCGCTTGCCGTCGAGCATGAAGACGACGCGCTTGATCTCACGCCCGCGGACAGTCGCGGTGAATCCGGCGTTGCAGGCCGCCATCGGACTTGGCTTCGTGTGCCTGAGCCTGGCCGACCCTCTGCGGGTCGGGACCGTCGTGTGGCTGGGCGGCGGCGGCTGCGGAGTCGTCCCGCGGGGGTCGGGGGTGTCGGGGTGGGGTGGGTCGGGTCGGTGTGGGCGTCGGCGGCGGAGGCGAAGGCGTCGTGGACGTACCACACTGGAAACCGTCGATCACGTTGTTGTCCAGCGTGACCGCCCCGGTGTTCGCGAGCACGCGGCCCCGTACCGTGCTGGCGTCGTTCAGGGTGATCGAGGTGTGCGCCATCAGGTTGCCCTGGAACGCCGTCGTGGTGCCGAGCGTCGCCGAGCTGCCGATCTGCCAGTAGACGTTGCACGGGGAGGCCCCGTTGATCAACACGACCGAACTGGCCGACGCGGTGGTCAGCGTGCTGCCGATCTCGAACACGAACTGCGCGTTGGGATCGCCGGCCGCGTCGAGCGTGAGCTGCCCGGTGAGCTGGGCAGAGGAGGAGAAGCCGTAGGCACCGGCCGTCAGCGTCTGACCGCCGAGGTCCTGGCCCGTCAGGTTGTTGCCGGCGGAGACCGGCTGACCGGCAGCGACGTTGTAGGCGGTCGTGAGATCGCTCTGCGCCAGGCCGGCGACGGCGTCATCGTCGTGGGTGGCCCCATTGACGACGGCGGGGAGCCCGAAGCCGACGAGCGAGGTTCCCGGTGCGACCCCGAGATCCCCGTTGAGCACCGAGGGTCCGGTATTGGTCACAGTGGAGGCGCCGAGCACCACGAACGGGCTCGCGGTGCCGAGGTTGACAGCCGACGCGCTTGCCACAGCCGGGACGGCAGCACAGGCGAGACCGCTGGCGAGCAGGATCCCGGCACGTCGAGCGTGCGCGAGACGAGGAGTCTTGGACACAGGTCACTTCCCTAATTGGCGAGCAGCCAGCGCTGACGTCCTCCGGTCCACAGGCGGCTCGCTGATGAGCGGCTAGGGGATCATTCCCTCGGGAGCCCGGCGAACTCCGGCGGAGTTCCGTGGCTTTGCGGACCCGCCTCGCGGCGAGGGTGCCCATGTCGAGAGTGAACTGCTCTGGGTCAACTGAGCATCGACACGAACGGAACGCCCCTTGAATCCGAGCACCCGATCCGCCGCCCGACCGGGGCTACGACGCTTCCGGCGGCCCACCGTCCAGGCGGCTGCGCCACTCCTCGACGAGGATCGCCCAGCGTTCGTGATCGCGCCAGCGGCCGCCGATCTTCAGGTAGCGCGGGGAGTAGCCCTCGCGGCGGAAGCCGGCGCCCTGGGCGAGGGCGATGGAGGCGGTATTGCCGGGCTGGATGTTCGCCTCGATGCGGTGAAGGCGGAGTGTGAGGAACGCCTGGCGCAGGACGAGGTCGATCCCCGCGCGCATGTAGCCGCAGCGCGTGTAGGGCTTGCCGACCGCATAGCCGAGGTAGGCGCTCTGGAGGGGCCCGCGGGTGATCTGGCTGAGGTTGAAGAAGCCGACGATCGCGTGGTCCTCGAGGCGGCAGACGAGCATCGCCTCGAAGTCGGGGCGGTTGGCGTCGGCGAGATACGCGGTGAAGCGGTCGTGGTCGGTCGGCGCCGAGGCCCACGGCCGGTGGAACGAGCGGCTGGAGCGCATCAGCCCTACGAACTCGTGCTCGTCGGCTCGGGCAGGCGCCCGCAGGAACACGTGGCCGTGTTGGCTCACGCCGCCAGCGCGCGCTCTAACCGGTACGCGAGCGCCTCGCACGCGAGCTCCTCAGAGACGTTGAGCTGAAAACGCATCCTCGTATCCTCCACCAGCTCGATCGCCTCGCGCAGCCTGGCGGCCGGCACGCCGGCGTCGGCGCCCAGCTCGGCCAGCCGGTCGCGGTTGCGCAGGAGATCGTCGGCGCCGAGCCCGAGAACGACGAGGTCGGCGAACCACAGCGAGACGAGCTGGAGCGCGAAGTCGAGCGTCGCCGTCTCGACCCGGCGGCGGGAGCGGCGGATCCGCTCGGTCCACTCGGTCTCGACGCGCTTGCGCTCCTTGCGCGGGTACAGATCGATGTCGTCGGCGGCGCGCGCCTCGAGTGCCACCCGCGTCGCCTCCCCCCGCGCCCGGACCGCGCCGAGCACGGCGAGCCACGGCCGCTGCTCGGCCACCTTCTGCGCGAGCACCGCGCGCGCGTAGGCCTCGGCCCCGGCCCGCAGCGCGATCCCCTCCTCGTCCGCGAGCGCGTCGGCCCGGTCGGCGTCGCCGAGCGCGAGGCGCGCGCACGCCGCGGCCGTGTCGGCGGCCAGGCCGCGCTCCTCGATCCCGGCCGCGACCTCCTCGATCAGCGGCGGGTCGAACCGCACGAGCTGGCAGCGCGAGCTGATCGTCGGCAGCACCTCGCCAAGCCGGTCGGTGAGCAGGATCAGGTGCACGAACGCGGCCGGCTCCTCGAGCGTCTTCAGCATCCGGTTGGCGGCCGCGTCGATCAGCTCGTCGACCCGCTCGATCACGAACACGCGCCGCTCGGCCTCGAACGGGGTCTTGCTCGCCGACCGCCACGACGGGCGCGTCGATGTCTGAGACGAGCATCTCGTGGGCGCCGCTCGGACGCACCCAGGTGAGGTCGGGGTGGCTGCCCGAGATCACCCGCGCGCGAGCGCTGTCCGGGTCGGGCGAGCCGTCGGCCAGGAGCGCCGCGGCGACAGCGCGGGCCGCCGCCCGCTTGCCGGCTCCGCCCGGTCCGTGGAACAGATACGCGTGCGAGACAGCACCGCCGTCGGACAGGGCCGGCCCGAGCACCGCGCGGGCATGAGGATGACGAGCGAGCTCAGGCAGCACTCTCTCCGATCCTACCCACCGATAACGTCGCATCCGGAGACGATGAGCCGCGGCAAGCTGATCACGATCGAAGGCCTCGACGGCGCGGGCAAGACGACGCTGGCACGCTCGCTCGCAGCCGAGCTCGAGCGGCGCGGGATCACCGTGCGGCTGCTCCGCGAGCCGGGCGGGGTCGAGGCCTCGGAGCGGATCCGCGACCTGGTCAAGGACCCGGACGTGAGGATCGGCGCGCGGGCCGAGGCGCTGCTGTACGCCGCCGCGCGGGCCCAGCTCGTCGAGGAGGCTCTCGAGCCGCTGCTGGCCGCCGGGACGTGGGTGCTGCTCGACCGGTTCGTCGACTCCTCGCTCGCCTACCAGGGCGCCGGACGCCGGCTGGGGGTCGACGAGGTGCGGGAGATCAACGCGTTCGCGACCGGCGGCCTGACCCCCGATCGGACCCTGTACCTCTCGATCGCACCTGGAGATTGGGCGATCTCGGTCCCGGGAAAGATCCATGCCGGCCGACCGGCTTGAGCGTGAGACGGACGAGTTCTTCTCCAGAACCGCGTCCGGATACGAGAAGCTGGCCGCTGACGAACCTGAACGCATTCGTCAACTCAATGCTGACATATCCCACCTCCGACGGTCCTCGCGGCTGCGCTTGCCGCGCTGGCGGACCTACTCGTGAGTAGCCGCGCGGATGCGCCTGCGCAAAAGCCCACGCGTCCGCGACCATGCCCGTCAAGCTCCGGCTTACGAGGACGCCAGCCGAGCTCGGCTCTGGATCTTCGCGCCGGCGGCGACGAGCTGGGGCGGATCGCCAGGGCGGCGGGGCGCCTCGCGGGTCGGGATCTCGGCCCCGGTGACGGCGGTCGCGGCCGCGATCACCTCGCGCACGGAGAATCCGGTGCCGTTGCCGAGGTTGAAGATGCGGTGCTGGCCGGCCCGCGTGCCGTCGAGCGCCAGCACGTGGGCGGCGGCGAGATCGTCGATGTGGATGTAGTCGCGGATCGCGGTCCCGTCCGGCGTCGGGTAGTCGGTGCCGAACACCTCGACGACCTCGTTGATGCCGAGCACGGTTCGCAGGATGTTCGGGATGAGGTGGGTCTCGGGATCGTGGTCCTCCCCCAGCTCCCCGCTCGCGCCGGCGACGTTGAAGTAGCGCAGGCTGACGGCGCCCAGATCGTGGGCGAGGCAGAAGTCGCCGATCATCGTGTCGACGGCGAGCTTCGAGGCGCCGTACGCGTTCGCCGGCCGGGTCGGTGCGGTCTCGTCGATCGGCACCTCGTCGGGCTACGCCGTACACGGCACACGTCGAGGAGAACACGAGCCGCCGCACGTCGGCGCCCGCCATCGCCTCGAGCAGGTTGAGCGTCCCGGTGACGTTGGTGCGGTAGTAGCGCTCCGGGTGGCTGACCGACTCGGCGACGAGCGCGAGGGCGGCGAAGTGGAGCACGGCATCGAAGCCCCCGACAGCGGCGTCTGCGAGAGCGTCGCGGTCGAGCAGGTCGGCCTCGACCAGCGTGGCGCCGCCCGGGACCGCCTCACGATGGCCGCGCTCGAGGTTGTCGAAGACGGTGACCTCGTTGCCCTCCGCCAGCAGCTGTGTGGCGACGATCGAGCCGATGTAGCCCGCGCCGCCGGTGACGAGCAGCTTCATCGAGTGGTCGGGGCGGTGCGGTGCGCGGAGATCGTGGGCATGGAACGAGCTGTTGAACCTAGAATCGCGAGCGGCGTGACTGACCTGCCACCGTCCATCGAACTCGAGGCATTTGAGCAGATCGAGGCTGTGCCCGGTCGCGCGCTGCTGCGGGTGGCCGGGCGGAGCGCGAGCGAGGCCGGGCGCGGCGAACCACGAACGCTGCTCGTGGGAGCACCCAGCGGCAGCCGTCGCCTCGACCCGCTCCCCGCGCCCCCGATCCCGAGGGCATCGTCCGTGCGGCATTCTCGGCGCCGGTCGAGATCCTCGACGACGGCGCCACGTTCGCGCTCGAGCTGAGCGACGGGAGCACGCTCGCGCTGCCGTCGCCGACAGTCCGTCGGCGCGTCCGCCCGTCAGCGGCCACGTCGGAGAGGACCGGGGGCGACGTGGCCGAACTCGAGGGCCGGCTCGAGGCCGAGCGCAAGCTACGGGCCACGGCCGAGTCCGAGGCCGCGGAGCTGCGAGGCGCCGCGCGAGGAAGCGCTCACCCGGCTCGTCGAGATCGAGGCCGAGCACGCGCTCTCCCGCCGGACCCAGGCGGAGCTGCACGACCGGCTCAGGTCCGAGGCGGACGCCCACGCGCGCGAGCGCGGACACGCCGCCGTGAGCTCGAGGCGCGGCTGGCGGCGTCGATGAGGCGCGGCAGGCAGCCGAGAGCGCGCGCCGAGGATGGCCGCGTGCTCGCCGGCGAGCTCCAGCGCCGCGTCGACGAACTGGAGAGCGCCCCCGACCTGAGCGCGGAGCTCGAGCAGCGTCCAGCTGGCGCTCGAGGCCGCCGAGCGGCAGGCCGACGGGAACGCTCGCGCCGAGCTCGAGCAGGCTCGCGCGGAGTCGCTCGAGATCGCGCGCAACTTCGAGCAGGAGGCCGCCGCCCGCGAGGCGGCCGAGCAGCGCGCGGCGAGCCTCGAGTCCGAGCTCAGCCGTCAGGCTGCGTGACCAGGCGGCGGGCATCGACGCGCCCCCGGCTCTCAGCGGGCCAGCAGGCCGAGCCGAGGCCGAGCAGGCCGCGACGTGCGCGAGCTGGCGCTCGGCACGGCGAGCTCGAGCAGGCCCGGCGAGAGCTCGAGCAGGCACAGCTCGGCGCTCGCGCAGGCGCGCGAGGTCCAGGAGACGACCGAGCGCGAGCGGGCAAGCGCCCGCGCCGAGGCCGACGAGGCGACCGTGCGCGGCCACCCAGTGGCAGGCCGAGGCGGAGCGGGCCCAGGACGCCAGCGGGCCGAGCGCTCACGGAGCTCCAGTCGCTGCGCGACGCGCCGCCCGACCCGAGGCGCGCACCGATCGCTCAGCTCGAAGCCGCCAGCCGGTCGCCGGCGACGGGGAAGATGCGCCTGAAGTCGATGCCCACGAGCTCGGTCATCGCGCCGCGGCAGAGCGGAAGCTCGCGCAGCGGCAGGCGGCCAACCGCGAGGTGCTCCGCAGGCGCGCCGAGCAGCGCGAGCAGGCAGGGCCGCAGCAGCTCCCGGCGCAAGCGGACGCGGGCGTAGCGGACCGCCTCCGAGCACACCCCCCGGCGAGCCGCCGAACGGCGGCCCGGCCGTCTGATCGCCGGACTCAGGGGCGGCCGAGCGGTCCGGCCGTGGCCGACGCCTGCGGAGGGGCCGTCGGCAGCGTCGACCTGGTGCAGCACGGCCGCGAGCGAAGTCGGCGTCGCCAGGGCGCTCGGGGTCGAGCGCGAGCACGCGGTCGGCCGCGCGGACGGCCTCCGCGGTCCGCCCGAGCGACGAACTCGACGAACGCGAGCTGCGCCCAGGCCGCCCGTCGCTCGGGTCGCGGTCGATCGCGGCGAGCAGCAGCGCGCGCGCCAGCCGGGGCTGCCTCTGGCGGACGGCGATCGTCGCCTCCAGGCGCAGGCCGGCGTCGGCGAGCGGGTCGAGGTTCGTCGCGAGCCGCGCCTGCGCTTGCGCGGTCCGCAGTCGCCGACGCCGAGCCGGGCGGCCGCCAGGACAGCCGAGTCCGCGGTCGCCGGCGGCGATGCTCGGGAGCGCGCCGGATACGGCGAGCACGGTCAGCCCGGCCGTCAGCGCGGTGAGGGCCGAGCGCCCGGGCGGCGACCCGGCCGGCGCTCGATCGCGCGCTCGGCGCCCGGCTCGCTCGGCGCCGCTGCCCCCGCGAGCACGCCGAGGAACAGCAGCGCGGGCAGGGTCACGGCCGGGGATGTCCCAGTCCCAGTCGTAGAGCGCGTGCACGGCGTAGGCGACGGCGCCGGCGAGCAGCGCCGCCGCGAGCAGCCGCGGCGATCCGCGAGCGCCGGCGACGGACCGCGACGGCCGCCGCCAGCAGCAGCCCGAGACCGAGCGAGTCCGAGCGCGCGCGCCGACGACCCCCGTCTCGGCGAGGAACTGGAGCGGCACGCTGTGGGGCTGGGTCACCGACAGCGTGTCGCGGCGGTAGAGCAGGTGCACGACCCCGAACGACCCCGCGCCCCAGCCCCCGAGCGGCCGGTCGCTGAACGCCCCGGCCGCCTCCTTCCACCACACCCAGCGGTTCTCGGAGTCGGCCGACAGCAGCCGGGCGGGGTCGTAGTTGCTGGTCGCGCGGGTGCGTCGTGAAGCTGTGCCAGCGTGCGAGACGGTGCCGGTCAGCCCGCGCGAGGACAGCGGCCACGGCGAGCACCGCGCCACGACCACCGCGACCGCGGCCACGCGAGTCAGCGCGCGCGCGACCCGCCGCGCGTCGCTCGGGCCCGATCGCGTCGCGCGGCCTCGAGCGCCTGCAGCCGGCGCGCCCACGAGCGTCAGCCCGCGCCAGCGACACGAGCAGGACGACGCAGCAGGATCGGCCCCGGCGGCCTCGCGGCTTCCCGAGCGAGACGTCCGCGGTCGTGAGGTCGTGGTCGGATGAGCCCGAAGCACGAGCGCGGGGGCGGCGGCCACCACGGCCACGGCCGAGCCACATCAGCGTGCGCAGCCGCGCGCCGCTCGCCGGCGACGGCGATCACGCAGCCGACGGCGAGCGCGAGCAGCCCGCCGCGCGAGTACGTGAAGCGCGATCGTCAGCAGCATCAGCTCGAACGCGGCGAGCGCCGTCGAGCCGCATGCCGCGCGGCGCTCGCGGTCGGCGGCGAGCGCGAGCGCGCCGGGCACCGCCGAGCGCGACGAACAGCGCCAGCGCGTTCCAGTAGCCGAGCGGCTCCTGCAGCCGGGGAAGCGGCCCGGTCTGGTTGAGGTCGAACATGCCGGCGACGTGCAGGCCGGGGAGCAGCTTCTGCGCCGAGCGCGTAGATCGCGACGGCGAGCGCGACGCAGGTGAAGCCGCGTCGCGATCAGCTCGAGGCGCGCGGCGGTCGGAGGCGCCGACCATCACGGCCAGGCACAGCACGACGCAGTAGGTGAGCGCGCGGTTGAGCTCGATCCAGGTCTGGTCGGGCGCGACGCTCCAGACGAGCGTCACGCCGCTCCAGACCGCGAACGCCGCCAGCAGGGCGACCCCGGCGAGCGCGAGCGCGCGGCGCGGCGAACCGGAGCGTCCCGCTCCACAGCCGCGGCGCCGGCGGCGAGCGCCGATCGCGGCCAGCGACGACCTGGATCCGGGCCCCCGCGGCCTCGGACGCCGCGCCGTGCGCGAACGCCGCGTACAGAATCAGCGCAAGCAGCGCGAACGCCAGCAGCGCGCGGCGCGCGTGCCGGCCTCGCCGGCGCCGGTGCCAGCGCGATGTGCCGCGGCGGGTCGGCTCAGAGGCACCGTCGACATCGGCGGCGAAGCTAGCACGCGGGTCCAAAAGCCCGCGTTTTCCGGCGACTTTGCGGGACTCAGCGGCCGGGGCGCAGGCCCCTGCGCGATAAAATACGAGGAGCAAATCGCCCCTTCTCGACGGGCTCCGGGGTCGGACCGAGAACCCGCTTTTCCGTCCGGGCCTCCTGCTAGATCCGCTGCCCGCGTCGGCCAGTCGAAGAGCCGAGACGAGAGAAGCGGAACGAGCAGAAATCGAGAGGAGCAGGAACCGCATGGAACACACCCCGCACACCCACACTCAACCGACCGTTCAGAGGCCGGCGAGGGCCTCTCGGTCCGCCGGTACTTCACGACGCCCGGGCGAGCATCCGTTCGACGCGGTCGAGTGGGAGCTGCGGGACGCGCGGATCGGCCACGGCGACAAGGTCTCGTTCGAGCAGCGCGACGTCGAGTTCCCGAAGAGCTGGTCGCAGAACGCGACGAACATCGTCGCCCAGAAGTACTTCCGCGGCCAGCTCGGGCTCGCCCGAGCGCGAGCGCTCGGTCAAGCAGATGATCAGGCGCGTCGCGGGCACGATCGCCGGCTGGGGCCGCGAGCGCGGCTACTTCGCCACCGACGAGGACGCGGACGCGTTCGAGGCCGAGCTGACCCACATCCTGCTGCACCAGATGGCGGCGTTCAACTCGCCGGTCTGGTTCAACGTCGGCTGGCATCCGGTCGGCAGCCCGAAGATGCAGGCCAGCGCCTGCTTCATCCTGTCGGTCGAGGACAACATGGAGTCGATCCTCGAGTGGAACACCAAGGAGGGGATCATCTTCCGCGGCGGCTCGGGCTCGGGCATCAACCTGTCGAAGATCCGCGGCTCGATGGAGCCGCTCAGCCGCGGCGGCACGGCCTCCGGGCCGGTGTCGTTCATGCGCGGCGCCGACGCGTGGGCCGGCTCGATCAAGTCCGGCGGCGGCACGCGGCGCGCGGCGAAGATGGTCGTGCTCGACGTCGACCACCCCGACATCCGCGAGTTCATCTGGTGCAAGGCCAAGGAGGAGGACAAGGCCGCCGCGCTGCGCGACGCCGGGTTCGACATGTCGATCGACGGCGACGGCTTCCACTCGATCCAGTACCAGAACGCCAACAACTCGGTCCGCGTCACCGACGAGTTCATGCGCGCGGTCGAGAACGACGAGGACTGGCACCTGACTCGCCCGCACGACCGGCCAGCCGATCGGCGAACCGATCCCCGCGCGCGAGCTGATGGCCGAGATCGCCGAGGCGGCGTGGCGCTGCGCCGACCCGGGCGTTCAGTACGACACGACGATCAACAAGTGGCACACGTGCCCGAACTCGGGCCGGATCAACGCGTCGAACCCGTGCTCCGAGTACATGCACGTCGACGACTCGGCCTGCAACCTCGCCTCGCTCAACCTGATGAAGTTCCGCCGCGCCGGACGGCACGTTCGACGTCGAGTGCGTTCGAGCACGCGGTCGACATCGTGTTCCTCGCGCAGGAGATCATCGTCTCGCCGTCGAGCTATCCGACCGAGCAGATCGCCGCCAACGCGCGCGCGTTCCGCCAGCTCGGGCTCGGCTACGCGAACCTCGGCGCCTACCTGATGGCCGACGGCGTGCCGTACGACTCCGACGCGGGTCGCGGCACGGCGGCGGCGATCACGGCGCTGATGACCGGCCGCGGGTACCTCGGCTCGGCGCGGATCGCCGCGGCGATCGGTCCGTACGACCGCTACGCCGAGAACCGCGAGGCGCACAACGCCGTGATGCGGATGCACCGCGACGCCGCGTACGCGATCGACGACTCGGACTGCGCCGACGCGGCGCTGCTCGCGGCCGCGCGCGAGACGTGGGACGAGGCGGTGAGCGCCGGCGAGGAGCACGGCTACCGCAACGCGCAGGCGACGGTGCTCGCGCCGACGGGGACGATCTCCTTCCTGATGGACTGCGACACGACCGGCGTCGAGCCCGACTTCTCGCTCGTCAAGTTCAAGGAGCTCGTCGGCGGCGGGCAGATGACGATCGTCAACCGGACGGTGCCGCTGGCGCTGCAGACGCTCGGCTACTCCGACGAGCAGATCGAGCAGATCGTGGCGTACATCAACGAGCACGGCACGATCGTCGGCGCGCCCGAGCTGGCCGACGAGCACCTGCCGGTGTTCGACGTCGCGGTCGGCGAGCGGGCGATCTCGCACATGGGCCACATCAAGATGATGGGCGCGGTGCAGCCGTTCATCTCGCGGCGCGATCTCGAAGACCGTCAACCTGCCGCAGACGGCGACCGTCGACGACATCGCCGACGCGTACCTCGCAGGCGTGGCGATCTCGGGGTCAAGGCGCTCGCGATCTACCGCGACGGCTCGAAGACCGCGCAGGCGCTGCGCACCGACGCGCAGCAGGAGCGAGCCGGCGCCGAGGGCGCCAGCCAGGCCGACATCGACAGGGCCGTCCGCGACGCGCTCGCCAAGGCGCCGCCGAAGCGCCGGCGGATGCCGCGCGAGCGCCAGTCGATCACGCACAAGTTCTCGATCGGCGGCCACGAGGGCTACATCACGGCCGGCATGTACGAGGACGGCACGATCGGGCGAGATCTTCCTCACCGACATCGGCAAGGAGGGCTCGACGCTGCGCGGGATGATGAACTCGTTCGCGACCGCGATCTCGATCTCGCTCCAGTACGGAGTGCCGCTCGAGACGCTCGTGCGCGAAGTTCTGCTACATGCGCTTCGAGCCCGAGGGCATGACCATCCAACCCGGAGATCCCGTTCGCGAAGTCGATGCCCGACTACATCATGCGCTGGCTGGCCTCGCGGTTCCTCGACGTCGACCTCCAGGAGGAGCTCGGGATCCTCACCCCCGAGGTCCGGGCGCGCAAGGCGGCACAGGACGCGGCCAGCTCGCACACGGGCGACACGGCCGGCCCGGCGCGGCGGCGGGAACGGAGGCAACGGCTCGCCCGGCCGTGGCCATGGCGGCAACGGCCATGCGGCGCCGCAGGCGGGTGCGTCCGCGGCGCCTCCGGCACCCGCGCCGGCGCCGGCGACGTCCGCGCTGACCGACGAGCCGCCGGTGCTGCCGGTCGTCCGCCAGGGCCTCGATCTCGGGCCGGCCTGCCAGCAGTGCGGCGGCATGATGCAGCGGACCGGCAGCTGCTACACGTGCTCGAGCTGCGGGTTCAACACCGGCTGCGGATAGTCCCCGGCATAGCCGTCAGTTGTCTTGGCCTTCGGCCCTTCCGCGGGCGGGTGAAAGTGACGCCGCGAGACCGTTAAGTCGTCACTCTTGCGGTATCGCGGATCACGGCGATTTTCGTCAGTACTCAGGCCGGACCGTCGCGCCCGGCCGACGGGGCCGGCGCGCCCGGCCGGCGGGCCGGGGGGCGCGCGGCGGGGAAACCGGAGGGCGTGCGGCGGGGCGCTCGGCGGCGGGACCGGAGGGCGGACGGCGGGGCGATCGCCTGCGGGGCGCTCGGCGGCCGGGCGCCGGCGGCGGGCCTCGGCGGCGGGCGCGGCGGCGGGGCGCTTTGGGCGGGCGCGCGAGAGCGCCGGCGCAGCCGCTCCCCGCGCGCAGCGTATTTCTGTGAGCCTGGGTATCTAACGGGCCTATTTTTCCCGTTGAATACCCAGGCCCTTGGCCTTCCGCGCTGGGGTGCCATGACGCCGTGACACCGTTTAGTGGTTTAATCTTGCTTTACAGCGGATCACGGCTATTTCCCATCAGATCCCGAGCCGCACCCCGGCCGCCCGCAAAGCGTTGCGCGCGTCTCGTCCGAGCTCCCGCGTGATCTCCTCGGCCGACGCCGCCGCCGCCAGCTGGTGCGCCTGCCCCGCCCACAGGTTGATCAGGTCGGGGTCGCCGGCCGATCGCCCGTGGGCGCGCAGCGGCGAGGTGAGGTGGTGGACCTCGGGGTAGGCCTGCGGCGCGGCGTCGCCGTGCTCCCGGTGCCAGCGGTTGACTATCCCGCGCGCGCGGCGGCCGCTGAACGCGCGGGTGAGGACGGTCGGCGCATCGGTGATCGTCGCCGCCCGCTGGGCATCGGAGGTGCCGGCCTCGGTGCTGCGCAGGTAGGCGGTGCCGACCTGGCCCGCGGCAGCGCCGGCGACGAGGACGGCAGCGAACGCGGCTCCGGTCATGATCGAGCCGGCGGCGACGAGCGGCAGCTCGACCGTGGCGCCGATCAGCTGGAGCGCCGCCAGCAGCGTCAGGTCCGACTGCTCGTCGTCGTCGACGAACACGCCGCGGTGGCCCCCGGCCTCGACGCCCTGGACGATCAGCGCGTCGGCGCCAAGCTCCGCCGCCTGCCGCGCCTCGGCCGGCGAGGTGACGGTGATCCACACCTCCGAACCGGCCGCTCGCAGCGCATCGACGGGCTCTCGCGCGCGGCGCTCCGAATGTGAACGACACGACGGCGGGCGGCCGCGCGCGGAGGATCTCGACCTTGTCGGCGAACGCGTCGTCGTCGAACCGGGGTGTGCCAAGGGTCACGCCGGCACGCTCGGCGTCGGCGCGCAGCGCCTCGGCATACGCGGCGACGGCCTCGGGATCAGCGGCCGCCCCGCTCCCGACGAACACGTTGACCCCGAACGGGCGGTCGGTGAGCTGCCCGACCGCGTCGAGATCCTCCGACAGACGGGCGGCGCTCAGATACCCGGCGGCCATGAAGCCCAGCCCCCCGGCGCGGTTGACAGCCGCCGCGAGCGCGGCCGTCGAGGGGCCGCCGGCCATCGGGGCCTGGACGATCGGGATCGCGAGCGACCGAAGGGTCGGGGTGGGATCGGATGGCGCCATCGGGCTCGTCTCCTTTTCTGAGGCCCGGGGGATCCGGACCGCCTCGCACACAGTAGGGTCACGGCATGCTCGTCGCGATCGCCGGAGCCCACGGCCAGATCGGGATGCGGCTCGCCGAGCTGCTCGCCGACCGTGGCGACACGGTGACCGGGCTGATCCGCAACCCGGACCACGCGAGCGAGCTCGAGGCGATCGGCGTCGGCCCTGTCGTGTGCGACCTCGAGACCGCGCCGATGCGCGAGATCGCCGACGCGGTGGCCGGCGCCGAGGCCGTCGTGTTCGCCGCCGGCGCGGGACCCGGGTCGGGCGCCGCGCGCAAGCTGACGATGGACCGCGACGGCGCGATCAAGCTGCTCCACGCAAGCGACGAGAGCCACGCCCGCTACCTGATCATCAGCTCGGTCGGGGCCGAGTCCCCACCGTCCGACGACGAGGTGTTCAGCGTGTACCTGCGCGCGAAGGCGGAGGCCGACGCGGCGGTCATCGCCTCCGACCGCGACTACGCCGTCATCCGCCCCGGGCCGCTCGGGAACGAGCCGGGGACCGGGCGCGTGCGGCTCAGCACCGAGCCGTTCCGCGGGGCGGTCCCGCGCGACGACGTGGCGAGTGTGCTGGCCGCGATCCTGGCTCGCTCGGAGCCGACGCGTGCGGTGCTGTACCTGAGCAGCGGCGAGACGGCCGTCGAGGCGGCGCTCGCCACCGCCCTGGGCTCTGACTGAGCGCGTCCAGACCGTCCCGACCAGGATCAAGCAGTGCTCACGGCGAGCCGATTAACCGTTGTGCGACGGCCGATCAGGGCCGGCGTCCAGCGCACGGGAATCGACTCCGCCGAAAGTTGTTGGCGGATACAGGAAAACGGGTACATGACTAGCGTGAGAAAACGACACCAGACCCCGACTCAGATCGGCCTCTGCAGGCGGCTCCCGAGAGTCCCGTGAGCGAGGACCAGAACCTCGCGTGGTTTGCCGAGGAGTGCCAGCGCAACCACGTGCGGATGGACAAGCTCGTGCGGATGGCCGAGGTCGTGCGGGACAACTGAGTTGGCCGCGTTCTTCCGCCGTGCGATGGACGTGAGCCACCAGCTCCCGCACGCCGCGTAGTCCGCCGGGCCGCCGGTCCACGCCGCTGACACGTCCCGCGGGAGCCCACCGCGGGCGCCGCCGTCCCGCGCGCCCCACCCCGCGCGCGCCCACCCCCGCGCGCGCCCCACCCCGCGCGGCGCGCCCTACCCGGGAATAGAGTGCTCCCCTCCGAGGAGAGGAGCCTTGATGATCGAGCCCTACCAGGCCGTCGGCCTGATCCAGACGATGCGCGGGATCCGCCGCCGCGAGGAGATCCAGTGGAACCTGGAGCACATCTCGCACATGGTCAAGGCGGCGTCCTGGCTGAGCAGCATGGACCTGCCGGTGCGCCTGATCTGCATCCCCGAGGGCGGGCTGCAGGGATTCACCGACGAGGTCCTCGACCTCGAGCACGAGGCGTACGCGCAGGAGTGCGCGATCGACATCCCCGGCCCGGAGACCGAGTTCCTCGGCCGGCTCGCGCAGCAGTGGGACGCGTTCGTGATCGGGCAGGCGAAGGCCCGGCATCCCGAGTTCCCGGGGCGGTTCTTCAACGTCGGGTTCGTGATCGAGCCGCAGGACGGCACGGTCGTGCTCAAGCACCACAAGCTCGTGCCGCTGCTGCCGGTCGAGCACTCGGTGACACCGCACAACGTATGGGACCGCTGGACCGAGCTGTACGGGACCGAGCTCGACGCGTTCTATCCGGTGGCCGACACGGCGATCGGGCGGATCGGGATCATGATGGCCAACGAGGCGTCGTACCCCGAGAACGCGCGCGGGCTGGCGATGAACGGCTGCGAGATCGCCTACCGCGGCCCGTACCCGGCGCCGGGTGTGATGAGCGGGATGTTCTCGGTGCAGAACCGCGCCCGCGCGCTCGACAACAACATGTACGTGATCGGGATGAACCTCGGCACGTACTTCCTCGACAAGGACTCGACGACGCCGATCGACACGTTCTCGGGTGGCTCGCAGATCGTCGACTACCGCGGCCAGATCGTCACCGAGGTGCCGTACGGGAACGGGTCGACCTGGATCGGCGGGACGATCGACATCGAGGCGCTGCGCCACTTCCGCCAGACGGCGCAGTGGGACAACTGGATGAAGGACCTGACGACCGAGCAGTACCAGCTGATCTACGAGCGGCCGATCTACCCGGCCAACCTGTACGCCGACCGGGTCCCCTACCAGCACGACGAGTATCGCGAGCAGGTGACGCGCCGCCAGGTGAGGCTCCTGCAGGACCGTGGCGTGTGGGCCCGCCCCGCACATCGGACCGGCGACGCGTAGTCAGCGGACGCGCAGTCAGCGATACGTGATCAGCGACGCGCCCGCCTCGTCGAGGTGGGCGTGCTCGTTCCACGACACGAGCGTGACCCCGCCGCGCCCGACGGCCAGCTTCGTGATGCCTGTGTTCACGCTCGCGTGGTTGAGCGCGATCATCGTCTCCGGCGGCACGGCCAGGAGCGCGGCGGCGATCGCCGAGATCGAGCCGCCCGAGCTGATCACGAGCGCCGTCTCCCCCTTGCCCAGCCCGCCGGCCAGCTCGCGCACCGCCGCGGTCAGCCGGCCCTCGAACGCGGCCCACGTCTCCGCCGCGGGTCCGTCCGCCCCGGCGGCGATCCAGCCCGCGAGCGCATCGTTGAGCAGCACCTGGAAGTCACGCGAGGTGAGCTCGCCATCGCCCGCATGGCGCTCGAGCCCGGCGGCAACCGACGAGTGGTGGCCGAAGATGTCGCGGTCGTGGTACTCGTCGAAGCGCTCGTCGATCTCGAGCTCCACGCCGCGCGCCTGCGCGCACGGCTCGGCAGTGTCGCGCTGGCGGCGCAGCCCGCCGGAGATCACCCGCTGGGCGGCGACCCCGCGCCGCTCCAGGCCGGCCACGAGCGCGCGCGTCTGCTCATGCCCGCGGTCGGACAGCACGTCGTAGTCGGCCGCCCCGAACGAGGCCTGGGCGTGGCGGATCAGCAGGATGCTCGGAATCTCTGACTCCTGGGCTATGGAGGAACGGATTCGTACCCGCGGCTCGCGGGTACTCGCCGCAGCGTAGAGAGGGGAAGGACGACGAGGAGGTGTGCCGTGCGCTGTGACCGTGCCGTGGTGATCGGGTTGGTGACCGCGCTCGTCGGGGCGGCCGGGGCTCGGGCCGCGACCCCGGAGCTGTCCGTGAGCTCGCGGCTGCAGGACCGGCGCGAGGTGGTCGCCGGCCACCGCTCGTACGCGGAGGGCTTCGAGGACGGGCGCTTCTATGCCAACGGCTGGCACATCGACGGCGAGATGGGCGGCATCTGGGCGCCGCCGCTGAAGCTCGCCGATGGCGTCTGGTTCGGCGTCGACGGCAGCTGGGTGGGACCGGCGACCCGTTTCTCAAGTGGCTGGGGGTACACCCGCTACCAGCTGCCCGACCTCGACGGCCTGCACCTACAGCGCACCGACTTCGCCCCGGACGACCACCGGGCCGTGCTGTTCGGCCTGACGCTGTCGAACCCTGGCGCCGCGAAGACCGTGACCGTCAAGGTCGACGCCCACTCGGAGCTGATGGGCGCGTACCCCTGGGGGTTCACGGGCGTCATCCCGAACGCCAGCTCGAACCGGCCTGATCACGGGAGCTTCGACGGCCAGTCGCTCGTGTTCACCGATAACGGCTCGCTTGGGCACGGCTCGCCGGTGCACCACTACGCCGCGCTGGTCGGTTCGAACCTCACCCCGTCCACAGGGGTGGCCGCGGCGACGGGAGGGGCCTACCGAGGACCGCAGCCGGGAACCGTGTGCCCGGCGACCGACAGCACCTCACCGCCGAGCGCCTGCGACGACGGCCCGTTCGGCAACGGGACCGGCGGCCAGCTCCAGTATCGGGTGACCGTGCCCGGAGGCGGGACGAGCACAGTGTGGATCGCCGTGGCCGGCTCCGACCAGGGGCTCGGAGACGCCCGGACCGAGGAGGCGGGAGCGCTGAGCAACCCGGACGCCGAGCTCGCCGCGAAGGTGGCCTCCCGCAAGCAGATCGCCCAGAACACTGTGGTTTCGCTGCCCGGCGATCCGCTGTTGGCGCACGCGATTCAGTGGGGCAAGCAGAACCTCGCCGATCTCACCCAGACCGCCTCGAACCTCCAGATCCGGTGGACCGACCAGGGCACGCAGTTCCCGCCGCCGCTCGGGACGGTCCCGCACGCCGAGTGGTACGGGGCGGGCTACCCCGACTACCCGTGGATATTCGCCACCGACGGCGAGTACACGGCGTTCGCGGCGGTCGCGCTCGGCCAGTTCCAGACGATCGAGGACCACCTGATCGCGCTGCGCGACATCTCGGACATCCTCAACCACAACTCGGGGATCGTCGTGCACGAGACCGTGTCCGATGGCTCGGTGTACTTCGGCCACGACAGCGTCACGACGAACCCCGACGGAACGAAGACGAACGACTTCAACACCGACGAGACGGTGAAGTTCCCGAGCGCGGTCGCGCTCGTGTGGCGCTGGACAGGCGACAACCACTTCCTCAGCGAGATGTACGGCTTCGCCAAGCGCAACATGGAGGTGGTCAACCGCCGGCTCGACGTCGACCGCGACGGCTGGCCCGAGGGGTCGGGAAACGTCGAGCGGCCCGGGATGGGGCCCGAGAAGCTCGACAACGGTGTCTACTACATGCGCGGCCTCTACGACCTGGCCGACATGGCCAGCTTCGAGCACGACCCGTCGACGGCGGCGTGGGCGACGCGCTTGGCCGACAAGCTGCGAAGCCAGTTCGAGGCGACGTGGTGGGACCCGGCGGTCGCTCAGTACGCGGATTCGCTGATCGATCCGGGTAACCAGCAGTCGTTCCAGAAGCACTGGATCGGCGTCGTGCCGATGGAGGCGCAGCTGACGCGGGGCACGACCGTGACCCCGGGCGTCGCCACCCTGGCCGCACGCGAACACTGCGCTCGACCAGCGGCAGACCCCGTGCTTCAGCGGCGTGCGGCCGGGCAACCGCGGTCTGTTCCACACCGGCTGCGGCGGCGGCGCGGACGGGAAGGGCGACTTCGAGATCTTCTCGCTGACAACGTCGATCATGGCCGTCGGCGAGGGGAACTACGGTCGCCTCGGACCCGGCCAGCAGAAGCGCTACACGGACGCGAATGCCGAGACGATGTTCTCCGAGCCCGCCACGGGCAACACGCCGGACGAGCAGCCGGGGGCGATGCCGGAGATCTTCCCCTCGACGCCGCAGGGCCACCCGTCCGCGGGGATCCCGCCGAACATCGACCGCTGCTGGACGTGCCGCTCGATGGTGATGCAGGCGTGGGGCAACTACGGAACCGCGTGGTCGGTCGTCGCCCAGCAGCTCGGGGTGCGGCCGTTCATCGGGCAGTCGGCGCTGACGGTCGTGCCGCAGGTCCCGCCCGGCCAGCCAAGCGTCGCCGGCTCCAACATCCGCCTCGGCACCGGCTCGCTCGACGTGTTCGCGTCGCACGCGGGCACGCGGTACACGACGACGATCGACCTCCACGGACTGGACCTGCGCTCGGTCCAGATCGGCCACACGCTCCCGGCGGGCACGACTCCGGGGCAAGTGACGCTCGACGGCCGGTTGGTCAGCAACCCAGCCGTGCGGACAACGAACCGCGGGGTCGAGGTGACGGTGCCGGTCACCGGACCCCGCCCACACACGCTGACGATCACCGCCGGCTGAGCGACGCGGGGAGGACCAGGTCGGGAATAATCGACGGATGGTCCCAGAGGCACCGCTCGAGCGCTCCGACACGGGCCAGGCTCCCCGCGGCGAGGGCTGGTTCGTCCTCAACGCGCGCGACGCCCGCTGGCTCGACGGCGAGTTCGGCGCCTACACCCGGTTCGAGGGAGACGCCCGCTTCACCCAGCTCGGCTTCAACATCGCCGCCCTGCGCCCGGGCCAGCCGGCCTGCTACTACCACGGCGAGGACGAGCAGGAGGATTTCCTCGTCCTGGCCGGCGAGTGCCTGCTGCTGATCGAGGGCGAGGAGCGCCGGCTGAGGGCGTGGGACTTCGTCCACTGCCCGCCGTGGACCGAGCACGTGTTCGTCGGTGCCGGAGAGAGCGTGTGCACGATCCTGGCGGTGGGCACGCGGCTCAAGGACGACGTCGTCTACCCGGTGTCCGACCTCGCGCTCCGCCACGGCGCCGGGGTGAAGACCGAGACCCGCGTCCCGCGCGACGCGTACGCGGGGATCGGGGAGGACACCGAGCTCGCATACCAGCACGGGTGGCTGCCCGAACGCGACGGGTGACCCGGCCCGAGCGCGACGAGTGACCCCGCCCTGGCGCGCCGATGGTTCAGGCGCTCAGAGGTTGACGGCCGCCATCCCGGACTCGTCGTAGCGATCGCCGGACACATCAGGGAGCTCCGCCTCGATTCGCTGGAGGTCCTCAGCGGTGAGCTCGACGTCGACCGCCGCCGCGTTCTGCTCGAGGTAGGTCCGCCGCTTCGTCCCCGGGATCGGGACGAGGTCCTCACCCTGGGCGAGCACCCACGCGATTGCCAGCTGCGCCGCGGTGATCCCCTTCTCCTCGGCGATCTCGGCCACCTTGGCGGCGAGCCGCTGGTTGGCCCTCAGATTCTCGCCGGTGAACCGCGGGCCGCTGCGGCGGAAGTCGCCCTCGTCGAGGTCCTCCGGCGAGGTGAAGCGCCCGGACAGGAACCCGCGCCCGAGCGGCGAGTACGGGACGAAGCCGATCCCCAGCTCACGGCAGGTCGGGAGGATCTCCGCCTCGACGTCACGGGTCCACATCGAGTACTCCGTCTGCACGGCGGTGATCGGGTGCTCCTTGTGGGCGCGGCGGATCGTCTCGGCGGACGCCTCGCTCAGGCCGATGTGGCCGATCTTGCCCTCCTGGACGAGCTCGGCCATCGCCCCGACCGTCTCTTCGATCGGCACGTTCGGGTCGACCCGGTGCTGGTAGTACAGGTCGACGTGGTCGGTGCCGAGCCGCCTGAGCGACCCCTCGATCGAGCTGTGGACATGCTCCGGCGACCCGTCGAGCGGACCAAGCGTCTCGAAGTGCCCGACCTCGGTGCCCGGCTCGATTCGGCGGGCGAACTTGGTGGCGATCACGTACTCGTCGCGCTGACCCTTGATGGCGCGGCCGAGCAGCGCCTCGTTGGCCATCGGGCCGTACAGCTGGGCAGTGTCGAGGAAGGTGATGCCGAGCTCCCGCGCGCGGTGGATCGTGGCGATCGACTCATCATCGTCGGCGGCGCCGTAGAACGCCGACATCCCCATGCATCCGAGGCCGAGGGCGGAGACCTCGAGCGATCCGAGGCTGCGTCGTTTCATGCCTGCTCCTTGTCGTCGGTGTGGGTGTGAACCGGTTTGTCGCTCTCACAATAGGACCCCTCCCTCCGGGTCGGGGTGCGACAATCGCGGCGTGGCACAGCGAAACGTCGAACGCCGCGCCCGCTGGCCCTGGCTCTCGCTGTTGCCGGTCGGGTTTGGGGCATGGGTGCCGATCTACGCCGGGGTGCGGGCGCGGGTGGCCGGCTGGATCGCCCTGGGGGTGCTGTGGACGGCGGTCGCGGTCGCCGGCTGGATCACGTCGACCGCCAGCCAGTCGCACGGGCACCACCACACGAGCGACCTGGCCGGGTTCCTGCTGATCCTCGCCTGGGCCGGCGGCGCCGCCACCACGTTCGTGATCCGCCCATCGTTCGAGCGCCGCGTCGAGTCGCCGCTGCTCGGCGCCGAGGAGGCGGCGGAGGCCCGGCTGCGTGACCGGCGCAAGGCGCTGGACCTCGCCCGCCAGAAGCCGGCGCTCGCGCGCGAGATGGGCGTCGGCCGTCCCGACGTGCGGGGCGCCGCCGACGCCGGGCTCGTCGACCTCAACAACGCCCCGGTGACCGCCCTGCTCGGCCTGCCCGGGATCGACGACGCGCTGGCCACCGGGATCGTCGAGCACCGCGCCGAGGTGGGCGGCTTCTCGTCGCTCGAGGACCTGGGGATCGCGCTCGACGTCCCCGGCGACGTGATCGAAGGGCTGCGCGACCGCGTCGTGTTCCTCCCGCGCTGAGCGCGCTGGAGCGGCGCTCCGACGCCTCGATGCGCCAAAATGCGCGCGGACGGACATGAGCATGATCTCGAGAACCACCTCGACCTTCACCGCACTGATCGTGGCCGGGGTGGCCGCGATCGCCGGGATCCACGCCGCCTCCGACCGCGGCTCGGCGACCGCCGCCGGTACCTCGACGGTGACGGTCGAGCGCGCCACCGTGGGCAACCCGATCCCGAACGGATTCGTCGGGCTGTCGATGGAGTTCCGCGGCTTCGCCAGCTACGCCGGGATCGATCCCGAAGCACCCGAGCCCGGTGTTCGAGCAACTGCTGCGCAACCTCGCCCCGGGGGCCAACCCCGTGCTGCGGATCGGCGGCGACGGCACCGATTGGACCTGGTACCCGGTCCCGCACATGGCCCAGCCGGGCGGCGTCAAGTACGTCATCACCAAGGGGTACCTGGCCACCGTCAAGGCCGTCGCGAAGGCGCTGAACGCCCGCGTCGTGATGGGCATCAACCTCGAGGCGAACAGCACCCGGGTGGCCTCGGCCGAGGCGAACGCGTTCGTCTCCCAGGTCGGGCACCCGTACGTCCGCGCGCTCGAGATCGGCAATGAGCCGGAGCTGTACGGGAGCTTCAGCTGGTACAAGAACGCCGCCGGTCAGCACATCTTCGCCCGCCCGAGGACGTACGACTACGCCGCCTTCCTCGGCGACTTCGCGCGGATCTCGCACGTGATGCCGGCGCACGTCCCGCTCGCGGGGCCGAGCAGCGGGTCGCTCAAGTACCTGGCGGCGCTCGGCGGCTTCCTGCGCTCCTTCCCTCGCGTCGGCCTGGCGACGATCCACCGGTATCCGCTCAAGCACTGCGGGACGACCCCGGTGACGCTCGGCCAGTTGCTCTCCGACCAAGCGTCGAACGGGCTCGCCCAGAGCGTGGCGTCCGCCGTCCGCGATGTTCACGCCCACCACGTGCCGCTGCGGATCGACGAGATCAACGCGATCACCTGCGGCGGCGTGCGCGGCGTCAGTGACTCGTTCGCCTCGGGCCTGTGGGCGACGGACGCGCTGTTCGCGCTGGCCCGCACCGGCGTCGACGGCGTCAACTTCCACACCGTCCCGAAGACGATCAACGAGCTCGCCAGCTCGGACTTCGTCCACGGCCGCTGGCAGTCGTTCGTTCACCCGCAGTACTACGGAATGATGCTGTTCGCGCAGGCCGCCCCGGCAGGCTCGCGCCTGCTGCGGATCGGCGGCTCGCCGGCCGCCGGGATGAAGGTGTGGGCCACTCGCGGCCGCGACGGCAAGGTGCGCATCGTGCTGATCAACAAGACGCAGTCGCGGGCGCAGACCGTGCGGCTGAAGATCCCGGGCGCCTCCGGGACCGGGTCGCTGATCCGCCTGCGGGCCTCCGGCGCCGGCGCCACCTCAGGCGTCACGCTCGGCGGCCAGAGCTTCGGCGCCGAGACGACCACCGGCGCCCTGTCCGGCCCGCAGACGACGACCACGGTCACGCCGTCCGGCGGCCAGTACGTCGTCAAGATGCCGGCGGCGAGCGCCGCGCTGCTGACGCTGTCCGGCGGTTGATCCGCGGCGCGCGGGGGCCGCGCGCGGCCCGTACGCGCTGCGCCGCTCTTGAGCCGGAGGGGTTTTGGGTAGCACGCCCGCATGGCTGACGACGAGGCGAGGATCGACTGGAGCACGGCGACCGTGTCGGACGGCACGCTCACTGTCGAGCTCGAGGGCGAGCGCCCGAAGGGCTGGAAGGGCGCGTTCGAGACGACGCTCAAGCTGCTCGGCCACGGCCAGTGGGGCGAGGTGACGCTGAAGAAGGGCACGGTGACCGTCCCCGAGGTCGAGCCGGGTAACGAGGACAAGCTGCGCCACCACCTCGAGGCGGTCGTCGAGCAGGCGAACGCATCGTTGCGCCCCGAGGAGGAGCCCGACGGTGGCGGCGGCGACGACGACGACGACGCGGACGGTCAGACCGAGGACGATGGCCCCGACACGGAGATGGCGTCCACGTTCCGGTCATTCGCCGAGGACGCGGGATCCGGCTCGGGCTCTGGCGGCGCGTCCGGCTCAGACGACGTGGACCGCGGCGAGTAGCGCCGCGTACGAGCGCACGAGCGCGGCCCGCTCCTGGGCGACGAGCGGACTCGTCGGGTCGCGGCCCTCGCCCACCCACTGGTCGGAGTAGCGCATCGCCAGCGTCCGCTGCTCGGCCGCGCGCCGGACGTCGCCCCGGTCGACGCCGTACACGTACGCGTACAACGCGGCGAGCGCGGCAGCCAATGACTCCTCGTCCTCGGGCGTGCCCTCGTGCTGGTGCACGCGGTGGATCCGCCACCACTCGACCTCGAGCCGCGAGGCCTCCACCGGGTCGAAGCGCTCGCCGTGCCGGCGAGCGACGAGGCGGTAGAAGCGCTCCATCGCCCGGCGGGCGCCCTCGGGGTCGTTGTCGGGGAACGGCGCCCACAGCTGGTTGGCGCGGAGCACGAGCCAGGCGCCCCACAGGGTGGCCGGCCAGGACAGGGCGAACGTGTCGTGGGTGAGCGCCACCGCGGCCCGCAGGAACGAGATCCACTCGCGCCGGTAGTACGCGACCCAGGCGTCGCATTCGAGCCGCCCGACGCGGCGGGGATCGAAGCTGCGGTGCGGCTTGACCGCCATCGCGGCAACCCTAACGTCGCGACGCGACCACGACCAGATCCTGCCAGGCGGTGATCGCCCGCGGACGGATCTCGACGACGTCGAACAGCTCCGACCATCGCCGCCGGATGTACTCGGCGTCGTGGAATGCGAGCCCGTAGCGCTCGCCGACGCCCGGTAGGTCGGCCGCGTTCCACCGCGACCGCACGTACGGCTCGAACACGAACTCGCCCGGCGCCAGCGACTCGCGGGCGAACGCGCCCGACCGGCACCAGCCGCTCTGCACGCGGCCGGTGCGGAACTGCTCGAACGCATGCGCGCCGTGGACGCTCAGCAGCGCGGTGGCGCCGGGCGCGAGCACCCGGTGCAGCTCGGCCAGCCACGCGTCCTGGCGGTCCTCGGCGAGGTGGCTGAACACCGAGATCGAGTACAGGAGCTCGACACCGCCCGCCTCGATCGGCAGCGGCGGATCGGCGGCCGACAGCAGCCAGTCGCACTCGGGGCGGTGGCGAGCCGCCCACGTGATCGCCGCCGGATCGACGTCGCAGCCGATCAGCCGCGCCCCCGGGATCAGCTCCGCCATGTGCGGGAGCACGCGCCCGGACCCGCAGCCGAAGTCGAGCACGGTGCGCGGAGGCGGCTGCGGGACGCCCGCGGAGAGCAGCTCGGCGGCCGCGATACGGCCGCCATCGGCGAACTCGCGCGCGCCGGGCGCGCCCGTCCGCGCTCGCAGCCGGCGCGGAGGCACCGGGCTGCCGGGACGGCGCCGGGCGGTGTCGAGCAGCTCCCGGACGCGCCGGAACGCCCAGCCGGCGGCCGGCGGGGCACGGCGGTCGTGCGGGTCCAGGAATGACAGGATGGCCGCCGGATGCTCGCAGACGAGACGACCGCCGCGGTCGCGGACCTGTGCGAGGCGACCCTGCGCACGAACTGGCGCGAGGGCGTCCGCCATGCCGACAGCGTGCCGTTCGCATACACCTGCCCGAGTCCCGGCCACTACCCGTGGCAGTGGTACTGGGACTCGTGCTTCACCGCGATCGTGTGGCGGCGCTTCGACCCGCGTCGTGCTCGGCTCGAGCTCGAGTCGCTGCTGGCGGCGGCGACGAGTGACGGATTCATCGGGCACACGATCTTCTGGGACACGCCGCTCGCGGGCATCCGCCGGTACACGTACAACGTGCTGTCCGGGAGCGCGCCGATGACCTCGAGCATCCAGCCCCCGCTGATCGCCTGGGCATGGCGGATCGCTGTCGGCGACCCCGCCGAGGTGCCGGGGATCGCACGTCAGCAGGCATGGCTCGACGCCCACCGCGACCTCGACCGTGACGGCCTCATCTGGATCGTGCAGCCCGACGAGTCTGGACTCGACGCCTCTCCCCAGTTCGATCCGATCTGGGGACGGCGCGCCCACGGCCTGCCGCTGTTCCCGCTGCTCGTCCGGCGCAACCGGCGGCTCGGCTACGACCTGCGGCGGATCGCCGCGTCCGGAGGCCCGGTGTGCTGCGAGGTGATGACGAACGTCCTCTACTCCCTGTCGCGGATGGCGCTCGGGCGGCCCTCGCTGACGCCGATGATCGTCGACCGGATGTACGACCCGCGCCGGGGGCTGTTCCTCCCGCTGACCAAGCCGCGGGAGCGGATCTCGCGGATCAGCACGTGGGCGGCGCTCTCGCCGCTCGCGCTCCCCGACCTCCCCGAGGACATCGGCCGCCGGCTCGTCGAGGAGCACCTGCTGGCGCCTGGACGATTCTGGCTGCCGGTGGCGCCCCCGTCGGTGTCCGCCGCCGAGCCGTCGTTCACGGTCGACGACGCGACCCTGGGCGTAGGGCGGCTGCGCCGCTACTGGCGGGGCCCGACGTGGATCAACGCCGCCTGGATGCTGTGGCTCGGGCTGGTGCGTCTCGGCTACGTGGAGGCGGCCCACGAGATGACCGTGCGGCTGGTCGAGACGATCGCCCGCGAGCGCAGCCGCGAGTACTACGAGCCGTACACCGGCCGCGGGATGGGCGCGGTCGAGTTCGGATGGTCGACGCTGATCATGGAGATGCTCGACCCTGACCCGCGGGCCGCCACGAGTTACCTGTAGCCGCCACCCGCCGCGCGGACGTTTCGCAATCGTTCATCGCTGGGCCGCTACCGTGAAGAGCATGTCCACGACACCACGTGAGATCGAGCTGACCGATGAGCAGTGGCGGGAGCGGTTGACTCCCGAGCAGTACGAGGTGCTGCGTCAGCACGGCACCGAACGGCCGTTCACCGGCAAGTACGTGAACGTCAAGGACGACGGGATGTACGTGTGCGCAGGGTGCGGCGCCGAGCTGTTCAGCTCGGACACGAAGTTCGAGTCGGGCACCGGCTGGCCGAGCTTCTACGAGCCGGCCGTGGCCGACAACGTCGAGGTCCGCGAGGACCGCAGCTTACGGCATGGCCCGGACCGAGGTCCTGTGCCGCCGCTGCGGCGGCCACCTCGGACACGTGTTCGACGACGGCCCGCGGCCGACCGGGCTGCGGTACTGCATGAACTCGTGCGCGCTCGAGCTCGCGCCGGGCTCCGAGTGATCACTCGCTGACGTCCGAGCGCTCGGCGGCTGTGACCTCCGAGCGCCCGGAGTCGACGTCGTCGCCGTCTGACCCGGTCGCCGACTGCACTTCCGCTTGGGCGCGCCTCTTGGCCTCGCGCTCGCGCCGGCGGAGGATCAGCAGCCCCACGATCAGCGTGAGGACGAGCAGCACCGCGCCGGCGATCCCGACATCGCCGAGGACCTTGGTGGCCGACTTACCGCCGTAGTAGCCGAGCAGCCCGAACGTCGTCGCCCCAGCTGATCCCGCCGAGCGCGTTCCAGAAGAAGAAATGCCGGAAGCGCATGTGGTTGATGCCCGCCAGCCACGCCGCCGCCACCCGCACCAGCGCCACCCACCGCGCCAGCATCACGGCCTTGCCGCCGTGGCGCTCGAAGAACGTGTCGCCGGCCTGGATCAGCAGGAGCCGGCGCGAATGGAACGGGCCGCGCGCCTCGAGCAGCTCGCGCCCGAACCGGCGGCCGAGCAGGTAGCCGATGTTGTCGCCGACGATCGCCGACGCGACGCCGATCAGGATCACCAGCGTGATCTGGAGCTTGCCCTGGCTGGCCAGCACGGCGGCCGCCACGAGCGCCGTCTCGCCCGGGGACGGAACCCCCATCGACTCGAGCCCGATGACCGCCGGCAGCAGGTATCCCCAGCTGTTGGAGATGCTGATGAGAGCGGCCAGGATCGCCATCAGAGCCGACCGGGTTGCGTCATCACAGCCAGCAGCGACAGTCCGGCGGCCAGTGTCCGCCCGCCGGCGAGCCAGCGCGCCTCGAGCGCCATCGGCCACTCGAGCACGCCGTTGAGCCAGGTGGGGCCGAGCTCGAGGTTCGCGCTGACCGATCCGTTGCCGGCCGCGCGCCGGCGCTGCGCGACTCGGACGACGGCGGCGGGCGGGAGCAGCACGCTGTTGAACGAGGTCATCCTCGCCACCTGCCAGCCGGCCTCGGCCGCCGCGAGCCGCAGCATTGCGCGGTTGTAGCGGCGGTAGTGGTGGTTGATCTCGTCGTGGTGGGACCACAGCGCCTGGTAGGCGGGGACCGTGGCAAGCAGCACCCCGCCCGGCCGCGCCACCCGGCGCAGCTCGCGCAGCGCGACGCGGTCGTCGGCGGTGTGCTCGATGACGTCGAGGCAGGTGATCAGGTCGAACGAGTCATCCGCCCACGGGATCTCCTCGAGGCGCCCGATCATGGATCTCGCCGAGCCCGCGGTCTCGGGCCACGGCGGCCGCATCGGGGTCGAGCTCGAGCCCCTTGACGTCGCCGTACGCCGACAGGTCCTGCATCGTCCGGCCCGACCCGCAGCCGGCGTCGAGGATCGCCGCCGGACGGCGGAGCTGCGAGGCGCTCGAGCTCTGCGCGGATGATCCGCCGCCGGCCTCGATACCACCAGTGGTGCTCGTCGACGTCGAGCATCACCTTCATCAGCTGCTGGTCCATGAGCTCTGATGCTGCCAGCTTTGGATCAGGAGACGATGAGCACGTCCACTCGAGGCGCCCTGGCGACCGGGAGGGTGAGCGTGAACCGGGCCCCCGGCCCATCCTGATCCTCGAGGGCCAGACCGCCGGCCATCCGCTCGGCGAGCTCGCGGCCGATCGCCAGGCCGAGTCCGAACCCGGCCTGCCCGGCCGTGTCGCGCCCGCGCTGGAAGCGCTCGAAGATCAGCTCGCGCTCCTCCACTGGCACCCCTGGGCCCTGGTCGCACACGGACAGGCGGGCGTCGGCGCCGTTGCGGATCTGCACCCGGATCTCGTGTCCGGGGCGGCTCACCCGGACCGCGTTCTCGATCAGGATCCGGAGGATCCGGGCGATGCTGCCGGGGTCGCCGTCGGCCCACACCGGGGTGTCGTGGTCGTCGAGCACGAGCGTGAGGCTCCGCTCCGCGCTCCCGAGCTCGAACTCGGCCATCACCGCCCGGCTGAGCTCGCCCAGCTCGACCGGCTCGGAGCGCAGCTCCACCTCGGCGTCCATCCGGCTGAGGTCCAGCAGATCGGCGGCAAGCCGGCCGAGCCGGCGCGACTGGGCGCGGGCGCGCTCGAGCAGCGAGCGCGCGTCCGGGAGGTCTGGGTGGGCCTCCTGGAGGTCGTCGTCAAGCAGCTCGAGCATTCCCTCCAGCGAGGTCAGCGGCGTGCGGAGCTCGTGCGAGGCGGTGGCCACGAACGCCCGGCGCGCCTCCTCCTGCTGGGCCAATCGCCGCTGCATGATCGCGAACGCGCGGGCCAGGTCGCCGGCCTCGTCCCGGGCGCGGTCGACGGGGATCTCGACGACCGAGCCCGACTGTGCGACCTCGAGCGCGGCCTGGCGCAGGCGCCGCAGGCGGCGGACGAGCGTGGCGGCCAGCGGGATCCCGATCAGCAGCGTGAGGCCGAGACCGGCCAGGGCCGCGTACAGGAACGCCTTGCGGACGACCTTGACCGCGATCGGGATGTCGTCGATCGGCTTGCGGACGGCGAGCACGAACCGGTACGGGACGCCCGCCACCGCGATCGTCACCGGGACCGCCAGCCGGGCGCTCGGCACCCCCCCGACGGTCCCGAGGCTCGAGACCGGCTTGCCGGTGCGGAACACCTGCGACGCGTCGTCGAACGCGTCGACCGGCTGGCTGCTCGGTGGGCAGGTTGCCCGCGGTCGTCACCGGGTAGCCGTGGCCGTCGACGCCGGGGTAGCCGAGCAGCGTCACCTGCGACGGCTGGATGCCCAGCTTCGCGGCGAGGTGCTGCTGATCGGTGCGAAACTCGTGCTGCTCCTGCCGTGCGTTCGTGTAGAACCGCCAGGTCGGCGGCGATGTGCGGTAGAGCTTTGACAGCTCCCGGTGGCCTGGCACGGACACGGGCAGCAGCGAGGGCTCGACGTTCTGGAACTGCTTGATGTCGCTCTTGGTGACCTCTGCGACAAGGTTCGCCTTGGCCTTGCTGCGGAGCTCGGACTCGAGCGGACCGAGCACCGCGAGCGCGGCGATCGCCAGCGTGGCCACGGTGGTGACGAGCACAGCGCCGACGATCCGGCCGCGCAGGCCGAGCGCACCCCGCCGTGGTCGCGCCGCAGCCACTACGGTCCTCGCAGACGGTATCCCGCTCCGCGCACAGTCAGAATGTACCGCGGCTTCTCCGGCTCGGGCTCCAATTTCTCCCGCAAATGGCGGATATGCACGTCGATCGCGCGTGGGTCCCGGTACGCGCTGTCGCCCCAGATCGCCCGCAGGAGCTCCTGGCGGTTGAGCAGCCGTCCTGGGTCGGCCATCATCGCGTCGAGCAGCTCGAACTCCGAGAACGTCAGCCGCACGGGACGCCCCTCCATCATCACCTCGCGCTGGGCGCGGTCGAGCACGATCGGGCCGACGACCAGCACCTCGTCGCCCATCGCGCGGGTGCCGGCCCGCCGCAGGACGGCGCGGATCCGGCTGCGCAGCTCGGCCAGCCCGAACGGCTTCGTGACGTAGTCGTCGGCACCCGCCTCGAGCCCGAGGACGGCGTCGGCCTCGGAGTCCAGCGCGGTGAGCATGATGATCGGCACCACGTTGCGCCGGGCCCGCAGCGTGCGGCACACCTCGTAGCCGTCGGGCCCGGGGCCCAGCGCGACGTCGAGCAGGATGATGTCGAAGTGGTCCGTGCTCGCCCGGTCGATCGCCCCACGGCCGTCGGCCACGGCCATCACCCGGTGGCCCTCCCGCGAGAACGAGCGCGTCAGCATCTCCCGGAGGTCCGACTCATCGTCGACGACGAGGATGCTCAGCGACGGATCCGATCCGCGCGCGGTGGCGGGCGTCGCGGCCAGGTTGTTGTCGGAGACCATGGGGTGCCGATCGTACCGAGCCTGGGCTCGGTTCCCCGGGCGCCGGGTACTGTGCCGGAGGACCGATGAGGATCGCTGACGGGGGGCCGAACGGCAGGCTGAGGCTGGTGCTGGGCGGTGCCGCGGCGGTGGTCGTCGTCGTGGCCGTGCTCGCCGTTGTGCTCGGTGGCGGCGGGCACACCTCGGACCGCGGTGGCTCGCGTCCGTCGCCCGGCAATGCGTTGACGGCACCATCCGTCACGTCGACCGCCGGGCGGGCCACGTCGACCGCCGGGCGGGGCACATCGACCCTCGGGCGGGGCACGTCGACCGCCGCGGCGGCGCCGAGCGGTCCGGCGCCACTCGGGCCGCCGGCCCAGCCTGCCCCGGCGAGCGAGCAGTTCGGGATCAGCGTCAACCGGCTGTTCAACGACCAGTTCGCCGGCCGCGGCTATACGCGAGTTCAGATCGACGACCAGCTCACGGAGCTCGCGGCGACCGGGGCGACGGCGGCCCGCAGCGACACGCTGTGGTCGGCGGCAGAGCCGAACCCGCCGGACGCGGGCGGCCATCGCTACGACTGGGCCTTCGACGACGAGATCGCCGGGACGCTCGCCGCCCACGGCCTCCGATGGCTGCCGATTGTCGACTACGCGCCCGGGTGGGCGGCGACGGTGCCGAGCTCGAGCGTCTCACCGCCGCGGCTGGTGGGCGACTACGCCGCGTTCGCGGGGGCGTTCGCGGCGCGCTACGGGCTGGGCGGGTCGTTCTGGCACGCCCACCCAGGGCTCCGCGCCGAGCCCGTCGACACCTACGAGATCTGGAACGAGCCCGACAACGCCCAGTTCTGGCCACCGGCGCCGTCCGCGACGACCTACGCCGACATGTATCTCCGGGCCCGCGACGCGATCACCGGCGCCGACCCGTCCGCCCGGGTGATCATCGGCGGCCTGACGAACCCGGGCGTGTTCCTGCCGGCGCTGGCGGCGGCGCGGCCGGGCTTCTTCGCCCACGTCGACGGGGTGGCGATCCACCCGTACGGCCCGACTCCGGCGGTGGTGTACTGGGCGCGTGCGCGGGGCACGCAGCGTGCTCACCGGGCTCGGGCTGGCCTCGATGCCCCTGTACGTGACCGAGTTCGGCTGGACGACGCTGCCGCCCCACTCGCTCGGCTGGGCCCCCGCGCGCGTCCGTCCGTCGTACATCTCACGGACCCTCAGCGTGCTCGGCCACACCGACTGCGCGCTGGCCGCGGCGATCCTCTACACCTGGGTGACGCCGGAGCTGAACCCCGCCGACCACGAGGACTGGTACGGCATATCCCGGCCTGGTCGCGGTGGTCCGAGCGCGTCGGTCACCGCCTTCGCCGAGGGGTTGAGAGCCGCGCGGGGGGCGGGGCCGGTGGTTCCAGTGTGCTCGGGCGGTTGAGCGGGGTCGCCCGGCGCGGCGGGGTCGCCCGGTCAGCGCGGCGGGGTCCCCGGGTCGGCGCTGCGGGTCGCCCGGGTCGGCGCGGCGGGGTCGGCGAGTCGGGGACGAGCCTTAACGTTACGCCGTGCCACCGCCCGCCGACTCCCGTGACGTTACGGCTGCGTACGAGCCTTAACGTGACACGCAACGTCGGCTAGTGGTCTCGTGTGACGTTGGGGCCGCCTACGAGCCTTAACGTGACACGCCACACGCGCCGGGAGGTTGTCCCGAGTGTCGTGAAAGTGTGGGTGCGGTTCCTCCCGCCTCGTCCGGTCTTTGGGCCCGTGATGGGTGCGAATAGGTCCGTCGAGCGACAGGAGATCCCGCCGTGTTCGCCGTATCGAGCGGCGGCGAGTTGTCGGGTGTCGGCCACGGAGGGTCTGTTGGCGCTTGGGGCTCGGATCGCGCTGGGCTTGCTTGAGCGGCTGCTCCAGGAAGAGGTCGATGGGCTGGTCGGCCCGAGAGGCGCTGGAACCGAGATCGCGAGGCGGTCCGTCCTGGCCGTGAGTGCGGGTCCGCGACGCTCGGGGCCGGCGCGTGGCGCGGGAAAACCTCGGGGCCGGTGGTCTCGTGTGACGTTGGGGCCGCATACGAGCCTTAACGTGATACGCAACACCGGCCGGTAGTCTCGTGTCACGTTAAGGCTCAGCGGGACACCGTGGGGTGGCGTGAGCGTCGCGCGGACGGCGGGCGGAGCTGCGGGGCGGCGTGGGCGTCGCGCGGAGGGCGGGCGGAGGCGACGGAGCGCGGGCGCGGGGGCGTCGGGCGCAGACCCGCTCAGGCGCCGGTCCGCACAGCCGCACGCCCCGCGGCGGGCGCCTGGCTGGGCGCCTCCTCGGCGGCGGGAACCCGGGCGGGCACGAGCGAGCCGACCGAGGCGACGGCCCACAGGATCACCAGCCAGGTGCACGTGGCGAGGGCGACGTGGACCCAGACGATGTCGGTGGGGAGCCGGAGCTCGTACTGGACCGAGCCGACGAGGCCCTGGCCGGCGAGCAGCACGCCGAGGACGGTGAGCGGCTCGAGGGCGTCCTGGGACGCGCCGCGGCGGCGGCGCAGCAGCCACACGCCGATCACGGCGACCCCGAACAGGGCGGCGATCGTGGCGTGGCGGTGGATCACCCAGCGCATCGTGTCGGTCCCTTCGAAGTGCAGGCGATGGATGCGCTGGCCGGGCGAGCCACCGGCGTGCGGTCCGGCCGCGGTGGCCGCCGTGCCCGCGAAGATCGTGAGCGCGCCGAGCGGCGCCAGCGCCCGCACGGACCAGACCGACACGCGGTCGCTCGAGCGGGGCCGCGAGCCCGGCTCGACCGGCTGCGCCAGCTCAGCGCGACGGCGGCGACCAGGATGATCATCGACAGGCAGAAGTGGGCCATCACGAAGCCCGGAGCGAGGTGCTCGCGGACGGTGTAGCCGCCCAATACCGCCTGAGCCACGACCCCCAGCGGGAGGCTCACGGCCAGCCACGCCAGGTCGCGCCGGAACGGACGGCGGGTGAAGGCGAGCACCGCGGTGATCATCGTCAGCACGCCGACGATGCCCGAGATCGCCCGATTGCCGAACTCGATCAAGGCATGAGTCGAGAGCGGCGGCAACGCCTTGCCGTAGCACCTGGGCCAGTCCGGACAGCCCCAGGCCCGAGTCGGTCAGGCGCACCGCCGCGCCGGTGAGGACGATCAGGGTCAATGCGATCAGCGTGGCGTAGGCAAGCTTGCGGAACTGGTCCTCGTTGACGGTGAGCCGCTGGCGCATGCAGGGCTCAATGCTAAACGGGGGCGCCTCGAGCGGGGCTCCAGGCGCTTCATCGCGGCGGAGGGTACTAGCGAACGGTTGGGGTGCCGCCCCGCCGCACCCGGTCGAGGGCCCTTTACCCGCTACTTTCTTGCCCATGTCAGCGTCAAAAAAGGCCCTGATCACGGGGATCACAGGACAGGACGGATCCTACCTGGCCGAGCTGCTGCTCGAGAAGGGCTATGAGGTCCATGGCACGGTCCGCCGCTCCTCGAGCGAGAAGTTCGAGCGGATCGAGCACCTGCGCAGCCGCGTCATGCTGCACCAGGCCGACCTGCTTGACCAGCGCTCGCTGACGACGCCCTGCGCGCGGCCCGGCCCGACGAGATCTACAACCTGGCCGCGATGTCGTTCGTCGCCGTCTCGTGGATCCAGCCGACGCTGACCGCGGAGTTCACCGGCGTCGGGGTTACGCGCATGCTCGAGTCGATGCGTGAGACCTGCCCGGAGGCGCGCTTCTACCAGGCCTCCTCGAGCGAGATGTTCGGCAAGGTGCGCGAGGTGCCGCAGACCGAGAGCACCCCGTTCTACCCGCGCTCGCCCTATGGGGTGGCCAAGGTCTACGGCCACTTCATCACGATGAACTACCGCGAGTCCTATGACCTGCACGCGACCAGCGGGATCCTGTTCAATCACGAGAGCCCGCGCCGCGGCCTCGAGTTCGTGACCCGCAAGATCACCTGGCACGCAGCGGCGATCCGCCTCGGCCTGGCCGACAAGCTGCACCTGGGCAACCTCGACTCAGAGCGCGACTGGGGCTACGCCCAAGGACTACGTCGAGGCGATGTGGCTCATGCTCCAGCGGGATCAGCCCGACGACTACGTGATCGCCACCGGCACCGCGCACACTGTGCGCCAGTGCGTCGAGATCGCCTTCGATCAGGCCGGTGTCGACATCGATGGGCGCGTGGTCATCGACGGCTCGCTCAAGCGTCCGGCCGAAGTCGATCGTCTGATCGGCGATGCGTCAAAGGCGAAGCGGAACCTCGGATGGGAGCCGCGGACGAGCTTCGAAGAGCTGATCCGGCTGATGGTCGACGCCGACCTCAAACTGCTGAAGAACGGCGGTGGCCGCACGGCGACCGCCACCTACACCGAGGCCGCGCCCTCCAGCTACGGCCGGAGGGCGTAGCCACGATCGCCGCCCGCGGCGTGAGCGCTTCACCGAGAGCCCTGATCACGGGGATCACGGGCCAGGATGGCTCGTACCTTGCCGAGTTGCTGCTCGAGCAAGGCTACGAGGTGCACGGGCTGGTGCGCGCGGCCCGGCAGATGGCCTCGGGAACGTCGCGCACTTGCGCGAGCGGCTGTCGCTACACCCCGGTGACCTGCTCGACCGCAGCTCGCTCCATGATCGAGGTCCTCGCGAGGCGCAGCCGGTCGAGATCTACAACCTGGCGGCGTTCTCCTCGGCCGCGTCTGGACGAAACCGGAGCTCGACCGGTGAGCTCACCGGGCTCGGCGTCACCCGTCTGCTCGAGGCGACCCGCGAGTCTGACCCGGAGGCCCGCTTCTTACCAGGCCTGCTCCAGCGAGATGTTCGGCCGCGTGCGAGGACTCCCGCAGAGCGAGACGACCGCCGTTCTATCCCCGCTGCCCTATGGCGCCGCCAAGCTGTATGCGCACTGGATGACGATCAGCTACCGCGAGAGCTACGGCCTGTACGCCTGATCCGGCATCCTCTTCAACCACGAGAGCCCGCGGCGCGGCCTGGAGTTCGTGACCCGCAAGATCACTGGCACGCCGCCGCCATCAAGCTCGGCTGGTCGACGAGCTGCGGCTCGGGAACCTCGACGCCAGTCGCGACTGGGGCTACGCCGGCGGACTACGTCGCGGGCGATGTGGCTGATGCTCCAGCAGGACACGGCGACGATTACGTGCTTGCGACCGGCGTCACCCACTCGGTGCGCGAGTGCGTGGAGATCGCCTTCGATCAGGCCGGCGTGGATGTCGAGAGCCACGTCGAGATCGACGATTCGCTGACCCGGCCCGCCGATCCCCAGCAGCTGGTCGGCGACCCGAGCAAGGCTCGCGAGCGGCTGAGCTGGGAGCCCGAAACGAGCTTCGACGCCCTCATCCGCCTGATGACCGACAGCGACTACGAGCTGCTGACCGGCCGCGCCGGCGCATGAGCAGCCAAACGTCGACCACGGACCCCGAAGCGCGCCCAGGCACGCCTACGCAGCGGCCGCCGTGTAGCGAAACGGCAACCGCGGGGCGAGCTCGGCGAGCGTCGGCGCCGCCGTGTCCTTGGCCGAGGCCGTCGGCTCCAGGCCTGCGGGCCACTCGATCCCCACCTCGGGGTCGTCGAAGCGAAAACCCCCCTCGGTCTGCGGGTTCCAGTAGTCCGAGCACGCGTAAGTGACGTCGGCGAGCTCGGACAGGACGCAGAACCCGTGCCCGAAGCCGTCGGGGCAGTACACCTGGCGGTGGTTCTCGTCTGAGAGCTCGAACCCCTCCCACTGCCCGAACTGGGGCGAGCCCACCCGGACGTCGACCACCACATCGAGGATCGCCCCCGCACGCAGCGCACGAGCTTGGCCATCCCCGGCTGGTAGTGCATGCCGCGCACGATGCCCCGGCGCGAGCGTGAGTGATTGTCTTGGACGAACTCGTCCTCGATGCCGATCTCAGCGAAGGCGCTGCGGCGGTAGCTCTCCAAGAAGAAGCCGCGTTCGTCGCCGAAGGCGGTGGCCTGGAGCAGGATCGGGCCGTCGAGGCGAGTGGGAAGCATCTTCATGGACGACAAGGCTACGCGGAGGCCCCGCCAGGCTCCACCGCCACGCCGATCGTCTGCCAGCCGAGCGGCGACCGCGGCAGGTTGAGTGCGAACAACGGCCTGAAGACCATCATCGTCGCCTTTCCGATAAGCGCCCCGAGCGGGCGGGTGCCCGACCAGGCGTCCTCGATCAGACGCGCACCGCGCGCGATGACCAGGGCACGGTAGAGGTTGAAGAACGGGAACCCCGCGCCGGTGACCAGGCGAACCTCGAGCCCGGCCTCCTCCATGACAGTGCGTAGCTGCTCAGGCGAGAAGTGTCGCCGATGACCGATGTGGTGGTCGAAATCCGACATCGGCCCACCGGGGACAGTGACGACGAGCCGGCACCCGGGCGCCATCCAGGCCCGAGCATTGCGCAGGAGCGCGACCGGGTCATCGACATGTTCGAGCACCTCTGAGCACGCCGCGTGCGTTGCCCAGTGGTCATCGGGTGGATCAGGAACCGGCTCAGAGACCACGTCCCGCACGCGGAAACGCGCATGGGGCACGGCCGCCTGAGCAGCCGCGACGCCGGCCGCGCTCAGTTCCAGCCCGAGCAACTCGGCCGTCGGCCAGCGGCTACCCGCGCTGCGCAGGAAGGCTCCGTTGCCACTGCCGATATCGAGCAGCCGACGTGGATCCTCGCGCCGGCTGAGGAGCACGAGAGCCAGATCGCGACGGTAGTCCTGGGCGGGGTTGCGCTTGTTCGCCTCGCCGAATTCGTCCCAATGGACGTCCCATGCGTCCTCGAGGGCGTCAGTCACGCTGGCTCGCCAAGTCCTCGAGCATGGCCCGCATGGAGGCGCGCAGCGCGCCAGCCGAGCCGGTCGACGGCGACCAGCCCGTCGCGCGGATGCGGTCGGTGTTGAGGCGCACGACGGGGACGTCGCCCTTCCAGCCTCGCGGCTCGCTGCCGAAGTGCACGGTTACGTCGCGACGGTCCAGCCCGAGGACCTCGACCGCGACCTCGACGATCTCCCGCACCGTCACGTAGTCGCCCGTGGCGACGTTGAAGCACGCGAATGGCGCGTCGATGTTGGCGTCGACCACGCCGAGCACGGCATCGACGACATCGGCCACCAGGACATAGGACTTGGATCGGCTTCCGTCCCCCATCACCGTCAGTTCGGCCGGGTTTTCACGGAGCCGGCGAACGAAGTCGAAACCGACTCCGTGCGTCTGGCGTCGCCCGACGACGTTGCCGAAGCGAAACACGCGGCCCGTGAGGTCGAATAGGTACGCGTAGGCACTGATCAGCGCCTCGCCGGCCAGCTTGCTCGCCCCGTAGGTGGAGACCGGGCACCAGGGGTCCGTGATCCTCGCGCGCCTCGATCTCACCCAGGTCGCCGTACACCCCACTGCCCGAGGCGTAGGCGATCCTCGGCACTCTCGCCCGCCGCATCGCCTCCACCACGTGGTGGGTGATCAGCGTCCCGTGATCGAAGTCGATCGCCGGGTTGGTCATCGCGGCGGCGATGTCGGGGTTCGAGGCCAGGTGAATCACGAGGTCATGACCGGTCATGGCGTCGCAGAGCGCGTCGAGATCGTTGGCGTCACCGCGCACGATCCGCAGCCGCGCGTCCTCCGTCGTGCGCGGCGTAATGCCATTCCTGGCCGGACGTGAAGTTGTCGTAGAGCGTGACCCGAGTCGTGTCGGGATCACCGAGCAGCGCATCGGTGAAGTGCGATCCGATGAAGCCGGCTCCACCCACGATGAGCACGTTGGGCCGGATCCTGCTCATTCCGGATCACCGACGTGGCAGACGGCCGTGGTGTTGAGACCGAACTTGTGGCGATGGCAGCTGATCATGCGGGGCCGAAAGCCGGCTGCAACGAGCAGAGGCCAGAGATCGCGGGGGTCGTAATACGCCTTATGGTCATCCATCTCCTCAGCCGGGCTCACTCCGACGCGAAACGCTGCGAGTTCGAGAAACCGCTTCCCCAACCAACTGGGAACGTTGAGGATCACCACGCCTCCCGGGGCGACGATTCGACGAAAGTGCTCGAGCGCGACCGACGGCTCCCAGAGGTGCTCCAGCACCGACAGGCAGAGGACGATATCGAGCGATGCCGTTGGGACGGTCGGCAGCACATCGAGCAGAAAACCCTCGATCGCCGTGACCTTCGGATGGCGCTTTAGGTCCTCCGCCAGTGCGATATCGACCAGGAGCGCAGTGGTGGCGCGGTCGATCTGGGTGCGGGCGAACGAAGCCTGAAACCCGCATCCGAAATCGGCGAAGCGCGCGCCATCGAATCGGGCCTGCCGCCTGACCTCACGGGCGCCGAGCCAGACCCCGAAGCGGTCCACGACGGTGGGGACGCGGTGCTGACCGTAGGCCGAGGACCGCTGCTGCTGCAGCGTGGGCGGCGTCACCGCTTGACGATGATCCCGTGACCGTTGAGGTTGTGCAGGACGAGCCGATCGGGTTTGCCCCGTTGCTCGTCGACGAATCGGGTCACCCCGGGGCAGGCCGGGAAGCCGTAGTCGTCGAACACAGCGATCCCGCCCGCGGAGAGACGCGGCCAGGCCCAGTCGAACACGTCAGCTGCCGATTGGTAGACGTCGACGTCAACGTGGCAGAGCCGCAGCCGCTGATCGCCCACCGCAGACGCTGTCTCCTCGGGGAAGATGCCCTCGAGCAGGTCCACGTTGCGCAGACCCAGGCGCTGAACGAGTGCGGCCACTATCCCTCGAGAGGTGTCGTCGTGCTTGCCGTCGCGATAGTAGGTGTCGATCGCGCCGGTCTTGACCACGCCTTGCCAGGTGTCGCACAGGTATACGCGTTCCGGTAGGCCGAGCGCGGCCGCACGCACGGCCATCAGGCTGCCGCTGCCACCCCGCCAGACGCCAACCTCGACGATGGCCCCCGGGATCTCGGCCAGCTCGCCGACCAGGCTCCAGAGCTCATAGAGGCGCCAGATGTCGACGAGCGTATTGGCGCGCACATCCTGATAGGCGCGCTGGAAATCCTCATCGGCTTGCCAGGGGGCGTAGGTCGAGATCGGATAGGCCATGGCATGGGCGCCCGAGCGCACGGCCTCGCCGCGCACGAACGGCAGAGCTATGCCCTTGGCCAGCGAGGTGCCCGATCGGCGCAGCAGGCCCCCGTAGTACCGGGTGTAGAGGTTGCGAGTTTGTGGCATCACGCCCCGTCTCTGGGACGACGGCGCGTCGTTGCCACGACAGCGCCGTGCAGTAGAAGGACGAACGCGAACAACTGGGCGCCGGCGACCCCGGCCGCGAGCCCGGTGACCGCCAGGTGATCCTGCACCGCGTTGGCCGAGGTCAACGCCAGGCCGTTGACGATGTAGGCGACCGCGAGCGGGATCCCCAACCCGATTCCGAGAAGCACGAGCACCACAGCGATGAGAACGGTCCGCGTGTAGGGGAACACCTTCAGCCAGCGGGCTCGCCGGCGCCCGGTGTAGTCGAACAGCACCTGAGCGATGCCCCCGAGGAACACCCCCTGCAGCCCGACCACGAACAGCGCCAGGCCGAGAAACTGCCAGTTCAAGGACAGCGTGACGGCGCCGATGGAGACGTTGCCCACGCTCACGGGCACGGTCAGGATCAATCCGATCACGGCCAACAGCGCACCGGGCCGCAGGACGAAGAAATCCGAGCCGTAGATGAACATCGCGCGCAGGTTGATCCACGCCGCCAGCCACGGTGAGAACCAGCCCGCCCGCTTGTGATGACTGACACGGCCCTCCTGATCCTTGAGGAAGCGAACCGGCACCTCCGCGGTGCGCAGCTCCATCTGAACGGACTTCAGCACCATCTCGGAGGCGTATTCCCACGACTCTGACTGCAGCTCCATGCGGATCAGTGCATCTCGCGTGATGCCACGCATCCCGCAGTGGATGTCGGAAAAGCGGCTCGAGAACAGACGATTGAGGATCCAGGTGGTCGCCGGAGTCCCGAGGTGCTGGTGGAGCCAGGGCATCGAGCCGGGCTCGATCGACCCCTTCCAGCGAGACCCCATGAGGTACTCATAGCCCTCTCGGAACCGATCCACGAAGGGCGCAAGGAGACGAAAGTCATAGGTGCAGTCCGCATCGCCCATCAGCACCCACGGTGCGCGAATGTACGGGATCGCGTCCATGTACGCGCGTCCCATCCGCGCTTGGGCACCCGCAGGACGCGGGCACCGGCGCCCACGGCGAGCTCCGGCGTCGCGTCCGTCGACGAGTCGACGATGAGGATCTCCCCCCGAACGCCGGCTCTGGCGAGACCCTCCAGGCACCAACTCACGAACTCTTCGATGGTCAGGGCTTCGTTGAGCGCGGGATGACGATCGACAGCTGCGGATCGCGCGAGTCCCCCGCGGGCGTGAGCAACTCCAGCTCCTCGGTGACTCGGTCAGGCGAGGACGTGACGCCGGCCGGCGCGGGTGCCGGCAACGGAGGGCTGTTCTGTATCTGCCTCGAAGGCATCGCGAGGTCCACGAAATGGTGGCAGGCAGAAGTCACGCTGCCCGACAGGCACAATGTTGCCATGCGGCTCGTCCGAGCGCTCATGACCCACCCCACCGCCGGTCCGACGGCCCGCTACGGCCTCGCCGGAGCGACGGTTGCCGGCGTTATCTGGCCATCCCGGTCGGTCTCAGCACAGCTTTCGGCACCGGGATCGAGATCGCGATCCCGATCGCCTACGTTCTCGCGGTCTGCCTGCATTTCACGCTGCAGCGACGTTTCGTCTTTGCTGACGTGTCGCAATTCGCACTTTCGGGCCGCCAGCAAGCGGCTCGCTACGTCATGGTCGGGGCGATTCAATACCCCACCACGGCGCTGGCCACAGCGTTGCTGCCGAGTCTGTTGGGAATCTCTGCGCGCGCGACGTTCGTCCTGGTCACCTTGATCATCTCGGTCATCTTCTTCCTGGTGCTCCGCGGATTGGTCTTCCACAGGGCCGAAGAGACAATCGCTCCGACTGACGGCCTACGGAGCCAGGACGAGATTGCTCAGTCGCAGTGCCGTGGGGGATTGCGACCGCGCGCCGGCGATGGTCAGGCGAATCCGATTCAGACCCCAGTGCAGGCGGATCGGTAACCGCACCGGACCGGGTCGAACGGGCACGACCACGGCCGGGGCCCCGGAGGCGTTTACTCGGATGGCGAGGGGGACGCCTGCCTGCGCGCCGGGCCCGACCTCCGCGGTGGCAGCGAGGTGCAGCCGCTGCGATCCAGGGGCGTCGACGGTCACGGTCACCGGTCCGGCGCCCATCCAGGTGCTGGCCCCGCCCTCGCCGAAGTTGCCGTACCCCTGCGGCCCCGGAGTGACTGGGATCGTGCCGTCGTCGACGCGCACGAGCACGGGCTTGCCTGCCACCATCGTGGCCAGCCCCGCCAGAGGCGAGGTGACGTCCTCCAGAGTCGCGAACACCCCGGGGTTAAGCCAGTCTTGACGTGTCGTCGTAGCCGGTGAAGCTCACCGCCGTACCGACAGCCGCGCCGAACACCGAGAGCACGAGACCCACTGCGGCCACGGTCCGGCGGGTCATCAGACGCCGGCTGCGCTGCAACAACAGGGCCCAGACCAGGAACGCGCCGAGCAGGGCCAGGGAGGCGAAATCCATCTCGTAGCGCTGCGTCGTGCCCCAAAGCGCAATCGCGAGCAGGAACACGACCGCGAGCGAGAGCAGGCCGAGTCCAGAGGCGAAGAGCAGAGCCGGCGTCTCGTCCTCGCGCCTTCGGCGCCACAGCACTGGAAGGGCGAGGATCAGCAGTGTGATCGGCATCGTGGGGAACATGCGCCCGGTCGGCTCGGCGATTCCCCCGCTCGGCGTACCGGTGTATCCGTCGGGCAGGGTGCCCGGGTACTCGGTGTCGTTCATGAGGAAGAAGTGCGGGAAGGTCAGGGCGACGCGTGGTGGGACCAGGAGATAGGTGAAGACGCCGGGAGCGAGATACGACAGCTGGGCGGTCGGCTTCTTGGTGACATCGAGTCCCGCCAACTGATAGCGCTGACCGAACTCGCCCGGAGAGCCGAAGCGCACCTGGTTGTAGCCGGCGAGCAGGAAACCGCAGACAATGAAAGGCACGAGCGCCTGCACGGCGATCCCCCGTCCCCCGGGGCCGTGGTGGCGTAGGTAGAGCACGGCGGCGAGCGCGGCTGCGCCCCCGATGACCAAAGTCGGACGCGCTCCGATGGCCAGACCCAGACACAGGCTGCCCAAAGCCAGTCGCCACAGCCGCACCGGCGAAGCCCACACAGCGCTGAGCACGGCCAGCAGCCCGAGCATCTCGAAACACAGCCCCGCACTGATGGCCACCTCATACTGCGCGGGGCGCCGCAGCAGAAACGGCGCCACGTTGGTGAGCGCAAGGCCAATCGTGGCCACGACGAGCAGCCAATCCGGGGTGCGCGGCAGCAGCCGGCGGATCATCAGGTGCAGGAGAGCAACCGCCGCGAGCAGGCCCACAAACGCATAGATCGCTACCGCCAGGCCCTGAGGAATCTGAAGACCCGTGATCCGAGGTGCCAGAAACAGGGTGACGGCCGGAGTCGGTCCCCACGGGGCATAGAATGGCCGTTGTGCAGCGCGAGGTCGTGATACGCGGCCTGGTAGGGGGCGTTCTGGGCCGGGTCGTACTGAGTTTGTCGAAGGCGCCCGAGGCCCGCCGGTACCTGGATGGGCAGGTAGGTGTGCCCGCGCAGAAACGCCGTGGTCTGCTCGTTGTACACATCGCCCTGGTGGTCGTTGAAGGTGAACGGCCCAGCGGTGTATGCCGTCCACACGTAGAAGGCGAGCGCCAAGACGAGGATGACGAGAATCACCACGCGGTGCCGGGTGACACGCAGCCGGACTTCAGAGGGCCACGTCAGTGCGCCCGCCTGGCGCAGCAGCCCTCGTCGCCGAGCGGTCGCCTCCATCACAGAGCGCCACCTCATCCTCGGCCGCGTTGAGGCCGCCGAGGAAGTCATCGGCCTCGGCCAGCGATGCGGGGGTCCCGATCTCGTAGAAGCGGTCAGACACCTCGTAGCCGCAAAGATCGTCCTGGCGCGCCAACTTCGTGTAGAGCGCCAGCCAGATCGCTACCCTCGGCCGGCACCGCGTCGGCCCGCAGACCTCCCAGGCCGTAGTCGATCCACCGCATCTGGGCGGTTGGCGCGCGCTTGTCGTACGCGACCACGCGACCGTCGGCGTAGAGGACGTTGGAGGTGTCCCACTGCCCGTCGTTGCGCAGGACGCACATGAGCCCCGCGCGGCCGCTCTGCGCCCACGCAGCCGCCGCCTCGGCGTAGTCGAGTCGTAGGTAGGTGTCGCCGTAGAGCACGAGGAAGCGCTCGTCGAGCAACGGCAGTGCCCGGCGGATCGCTCCGAGGGTGCCGTCCAGCCCCGGCGAGTCGTAGCTGTAGGCAATTGTGAGCCCGAAAGCCCGAGCGCCAACGCGCTGTTCGATCAGCTCGCCGAGGTAGCCCACGCACAGCACCACGCGGCTGGCGCCGTGGCGGGCGAGAAGCCGCAACTGGTGGTGCAGGAACGGCTCGCCCGCCACGTCGAGGAGCGGCTTGGGTGTGTCGGCGACGCGTTCGCCCAGGCGCGTGCCGAGACCACCGGCCAGGATGCTTTTTTTTTTTTTTTTTTTTTTTTTTTTTTTTTTTTTTTTTTTTTTTTTTTTTTTTTTTTTTTTTTTTTTTTTTTTTTTTTTTTTTTTTTTTTTTTTTTTTTTTTTTTTTTTTTTTTTTTTTTTTTTTTTTTTTTTTTTTTTTTTTTTTTTTTTTTTTTTTTTTTTTTTTTTTTTTTTTTTTTTTTTTTTTTTTTTTTTTTTTTTTTTTTTTTTTTTTTTTTTTTTTTTTTTTTTTTTTTTTTTTTTTTTTTTTTTTTTTTTTTTTTTTTTTTTTTTTTTTTTTTTTTTTTTTAAAAAAAAAAAAAAAAAAAAAAAAAAAAAAAAAAAAAAAAAAAAAAAAAAAAAAAAAAAAAAAAAAAAAAAAAAAAAAAAAAAAAAAAAAAAAAAAAAAAAAAAAAAAAAAAAAAAAAAAAAAAAAAAAAAAAAAAAAAAAAAAAAAAAAAAAAAAAAAAAAAAAAAAAAAAAAAAAAAAAAAAAAAAAAAAAAAAAAAAAAAAAAAAAAAAAAAAAAAAAAAAAAAAAAAAAAAAAAAAAAAAAAAAAAAAAAAAAAAAAAAAAAAAAAAAAAAAAAAAAAAAAAAAAAAAAAAAAAAAAAAAAAAAAAAAAAAAAAAAAAAAAAAAAAAAAAAAAAAAAAAAAAAAAAAAAAAAAAAAAAAAAAAAAAAAAAAAAAAAAAAAAAAAAAAAAAAAAAAAAAAAAAAAAAAAAAAAAAAAAAAAAAAAAAAAAAAAAAAAAAAAAAAAAAAAAAAAAAAAAAAAAAAAAAAAAAAAAAAAAAAAAAAAAAAAAAAAAAAAAAAAAAAAAAAAAAAAAAAAAAAAAAAAAAAAAAAAAAAAAAAAAAAAAAAAAAAAAAAAAAAAAAAAAAAAAAAAAAAAAAAAAAAAAAAAAAAAAAAAAAAAAAAAAAAAAAAAAAAAAAAAAAAAAAAAAAAAAAAAAAAAAAAAAAAAAAAAAAAAAAAAAAAAAAAAAAAAAAAAAAAAAAAAAAAAAAAAAAAAAAAAAAAAAAAAAAAAAAAAAAAAAAAAAAAAAAAAAAAAAAAAAAAAAAAAAAAAAAAAAAAAAAAAAAAAAAAAAAAAAAAAAAAAAAAAAAAAAAAAAAAAAAAAAAAAAAAAAAAAAAAAAAAAAAAAAAAAAAAAAAAAAAAAAAAAAAAAAAAAAAAAAAAAAAAAAAAAAAAAAAAAAAAAAAAAAAAAAAAAAAAAAAAAAAAAAAAAAAAAAAAAAAAAAAAAAAAAAAAAAAAAAAAAAAAAAAAAAAAAAAAAAAAAAAAAAAAAAAAAAAAAAAAAAAAAAAAAAAAAAAAAAAAAAAAAAAAAAAAAAAAAAAAAAAAAAAAAAAAAAAAAAAAAAAAAAAAAAAAAAAAAAAAAAAAAAAAAAAAAAAAAAAAAAAAAAAAAAAAAAAAAAAAAAAAAAAAAAAAAAAAAAAAAAAAAAAAAAAAAAAAAAAAAAAAAAAAAAAAAAAAAAAAAAAAAAAAAAAAAAAAAAAAAAAAAAAAAAAAAAAAAAAAAAAAAAAAAAAAAAAAAAAAAAAAAAAAAAAAAAAAAAAAAAAAAAAAAAAAAAAAAAAAAAAAAAAAAAAAAAAAAAAAAAAAAAAAAAAAAAAAAAAAAAAAAAAAAAAAAAAAAAAAAAAAAAAAAAAAAAAAAAAAAAAAAAAAAAAAAAAAAAAAAAAAAAAAAAAAAAAAAAAAAAAAAAAAAAAAAAAAAAAAAAAAAAAAAAAAAAAAAAAAAAAAAAAAAAAAAAAAAAAAAAAAAAAAAAAAAAAAAAAAAAAAAAAAAAAAAAAAAAAAAAAAAAAAAAAAAAAAAAAAAAAAAAAAAAAAAAAAAAAAAAAAAAAAAAAAAAAAAAAAAAAAAAAAAAAAAAAAAAAAAATTTTTTTTTTTTTTTTTTTTTTTTTTTTTTTTTTTTTTTTTTTTTTTTTTTTTTTTTTTTTTTTTTTTTTTTTTTTTTTTTTTTTTTTTTTTTTTTTTTTTTTTTTTTTTTTTTTTTTTTTTTTTTTTTTTTTTTTTTTTTTTTTTTTTTTTTTTTTTTTTTTTTTTTTTTTTTTTTTTTTTTTTTTTTTTTTTTTTTTTTTTTTTTAGACGGGCGGCAGCATCAGAGCGAGGATAAACGGGCTAACCGTCGCCCGAGCGCGCCGACAGCGCGCCGTCTCGCATCGCCGCGTAGGGGCCGCGGGCGTAGGCTTCCTCCACTTCGGGTCCAGGCGTAGAGGGCGTCCTCCAGGCCCCCGTTGATCGGCTCGGCGCCGTCGATCGCACCCGCGAAGTGCTCCCACTCCCGCTACCAGGAGACATCGTCGATCGGGTAGGTGCGCTCCTCCAGATCGGGCGGGCCCGAGCTCGGGGCCCATCCGGTAGATCCGCAGGCGCTGCGGCCCGTAGGAGCGCACGAGCCCGTCGACCTGAAGCTTGGCGGTCCGGCAGTAGACCTCGAGCGAGAACATGTTCTTCCACTCGGTCCAGGTGACGTGGAGCATCGCCCAGGCGGCGGCCGCGGTCCGCGCCGTCGCCGAGGACGAGCACCGCGTTGTCCTCGACCGGCATATCCCAGAATTGGGTCTTCAGCAGCGCGCGAGTGCAGCGGCAGCGGGCCCGCCGAGCCAGTGCGTGAGGTCGAGCAGATGCATCCCCTGGTCGATGAGCTCCCCGCCGCCCGAGCGCCGCGGCTGGCGCGCCACTCGCGGTCATACCCGGGTCGGCCGCCGTGGCCGTAGCGCGCGCGCAGGTGCATCAGCGGGCCGTGGGCGCCCGGAGTGGACCTCGGCGGCAGTTGGGCGAGGCCGGGATGAAAGCGGTGGTTGAAGCCGACCTTGACCCGCCGGCCGGTCTGCGCGGCAGCTCTCGACAGCTGATCGATCTGCGCCGTGCCCAGCCCGGCGGGCTTCTCCACCAGCACGTGGCTCCCGCCGGAGCGACCGCTCGGCTGAGTGGCGCCAGCTGGTCGTGGGTCGTGGCGACCACGACGACGTCGGGCGCCAGGGCGAGCAGTTCCTCGAGATCAGCGCACGCCCGGCCGCCGTAGGCGCCACGAGGCCCCGCGGCGCGCGCGGCCACCGGATCGGTGCACGCCGATCACCTCGTCGCCTGCGCGAGCGCCGCCGCGCGCTTGTGGCCGATCAGCCCGCAGCCGACGATGCCGACGTGAGCAGGCGGCCGACGACTCACGCATATTCGCTCGAGTGCGCGCCCCGAACTCGAAGTCGAATGGCAGCTCGACGCACCCGCGGCCGCCATCGCCTGGCGTGTGTCGGCCGGGTTGCGGGCGTAGACGAGCAGGAAGCCTCCGCCTCCGGCGCCGACCAGCTTTCCGCCGATCACGCCGCTTCGGCGCGCCAGCGTGTACAGCTCGTCGATCCGCTCGGTGGCCATCCCGGGCGACCGCCGCCGCTTGTTCAGCCAGTGCTCGTGCATGAGCTCGGCGTAGGCGAAGAGATCGCCGCGACCGAGCAGATCGCGGCTCTGCAGGCCCCATCTCCTTGGTCCGGTGCATGTTCTCGAGCATCTCGTCGTCACCGTCCGGTGCGCTCGTCCTGATCGGAGAGCACCGCCGAGCGTCCCGGGCCTCGCCGGTGTAGAACAGCAGCAGCTTCTCGCGCAGCGCACGCAGGGTCTCCGCGACAGCTCCAGCGGCTCCACCGTCGACCCTGCCGTCGGGGTCGAAGGTATAGGCGCAGATTCCTCCGTGAGCGGCCACATAGGGGTCCTGTTTGCCGCAGGGCTCCTCGAGGATGTCGATCTCGATCTCGCGCCGCCTCGGCGAGGGCTCCCGGGGTGATCGATGTCCGGCGGGCGTGAGCCAGCCCCTTGATCAGGCGACTGTGAACGCGCCCGAGGAGCCCATCCCGGTTCCGGACGGCACATCGGCGACCGATGCGATCTCCATCGGGTTGCCGCGCCAGTGCCGCGAGAGCGTCTCGCGCAGGATCGGATGGCGGATCTCAGCGATCGTCTCGACCTCCTCGGTCTCGGAGTACTTCATCCGGTAGCGGCGCTGGAACACCGTGTGGATCAGCATGTAGATGTACTTGTCGATCGCCCGGCGACCAGGAAACCCCCGTGCTCGCTGTAGTAGGACGGCAGGTCGGTGCCGCCTCCGCCGAGCGAGATCCGCAACGGCGCGCGGCTGAAGATGACGCTCATCGCGGCGCTCCGACCGCGCTGGCGTCCGCGAAGACGTAGGGGTTCGCATCAAACCAGGCGAGCGTGCGACGATCGACTCGCGGATCGTGAGCGTCGGCTCCACCCCAGCGACCGGATCCGCGGCAGTCGAGATGGATCAGCGGACTGTCACCGCCCAGCCGCGCCGGCCGCCGGTGTACTCGCGCTCGGGGTGACACCCATGTGCTCGCGATGATCGTGCGATCGAATCGTCGACGACCACCGTCTCGTCGGTACCCGAGGTTGTAGATCCCGAGCCGCCCGGCCGCGACTCGTGCGCGGCGACCGCGGTCAGGATCGCCGACACGCAGTCCCCCACGTACAGGTAGGACTTCTCCTGGCGGCCGTCGCCGAGCACCCGCAGCCGCGACGGGTCCCGCTTGAGCGCGCGATAGAAGTCGTAGACGTGTCCGTGCGTGTAGCGCTCGCCGAGGATCGAGACGAAGCGAAACACCAGCCCGGTGAAGCCGAAGCCGTGCGCGTAGGCGCCGATCATCCCCTCGCCGGCGAGCTTCGAGGCGGCGTACAGCGAGGTCTGCACCGGGAACGGGGCGTCCTCGGGCGTGGGGAACACCTCGGGCTCGCCGTACACCGACCCGGTGGAGGAGAACGCGATCTTGGCTGACGCCGGTGGCCCGCATCGCCTCGAGCACGCTCGCAGTCGCGATCGTGTTCTGCTCCAGGTCCTGGCGCGGGCGCTCGAGACCGTAACGGACGTCCGCGTTGGCCTGGAGGTGGAAGACCCAGTCGCACCCTTCGAACGCGTCGGCGCAGCAGGCCTCGTCCAGCACGTCGCCCTCGTGCAGGCGTGACCGCCCGGGTCATCGCGCAGTGCGCGACGAACTCCCGGCGTCCGGTCCGGAAGTCGTCGACGATCACCACCTCGATGCCCTCGCGCACGCAGCCGGTCGGCCAGGTTCGAGCCGATGAAGCCGGCTCCGCCGGTGATGCACGCCCGGCGCATCCTACAGCGAGAAGCCGGCGGCGAGAGCGTCGCGGCGGAACATCTGCACGGTCTCCAGCGAGTACTGGTGCAGATCCTTGCCCAGCAGATCGAGCTTCTTGAGCAGGTCGTGCGTCACCGTGATGATGTGGCAACCGACCTGATCGGCCTGGACGACGTTGAGGATCTCCCGCGGCGATGCCCAGATCAGCTCCGACCGCGGAGCCTGGACCATGATGTCGACGGCCCGCGCCATGATCGGCACCGGGTCGATTCCGGCGTCGGCGATCCGGCCCGCGAACACCGAGATGTAAGACGGAGCGCCATCGCGCACCGCCTCGGTGATCAGCTCCACCTGCGCGGTGGTGAACAGGCGGTCACGTTCACCTTGACGCCGTCCTCGGAGAGCTCGCGGACGAGCGGCGCCATCGACTCGCCCGCGGTCGTCGAGACCGGGATCTTCACGTACACGTTGTCGCCCCAGCGCGCGATCATTCGCGCCTGACGGCGCATCTCCTCGGCGTCGTCGGCGAATACCTCGAAGGAGATCGGATGCGTCGCTGATCCGCTCCAGGAGCCGCTTGGCGAACTCCTCGTAGTCGGTCAGTCCGGCCTTCCACATCAGCGTCGGATTGGTCGTGAAGCCCGCGATCCGCGGGTCTGCCGCCAGCGCGAGGATGGCGTCGAGATCGGCGCCGTCGGCGAAGATCTTCACGTGGAGATCGTCGATCACCCGTAGGAATGTACTCGCTCGGCGTCGAGAATCACGCGCGCCGGCAGCTCCGCAGATCAGCGGCCACGCGCGTCCGGCGCGACCTCGCCGCGCCGCTTGTGAGCGCTGCCGGGCTGTCGACCAGGATCGTCGAGCAGCCGGCCGCGCGCCCGGCGAGAACGTCGCTGTCGGTGTCGCCGATCATCCACGAGCGGCCAGGTCGATGCCGAGTCGCCGCGCCGCCGCCAGCAGCATCCCCGGCGCCGGCTTGCGGCACTCGCACGCCCCAGTCAGCTCGGGACCACCCCGTCCGGGTGGTGAAGGCAGAGGCGGAAGTCGTCGAACGCACGCCCTCGCGCCGAGCAGCTCCAGCACCCGCGCCTGGACCGCTTGGAGCCGGTCCAGCGAGACCACGCCCTTCGCGGCCGCCGGCTGGTTGGAGACCCCCACCAGCAGCCAGCCAGCGTCCGCGAGCCGGTGCAGCGCCGCGGCGGCTCCAGGCGATCAGCGCGACGTCCGCCGCCGCAGCGGCGACTCGGGCCGCCCGCTGACCGGATCGGCCACCAGTTCGTTGATCGACGCCGTCGCGGTCGATGAAGACCGCGCGGGCGCCCTCACGACGCGGCTGGCGGCCAGCGACTCCCAATGACCCTGCTGGAGCCGCGAGCTCGGGGTGAGAGACCAACGCGTGCCACACGAGCGCCTGGAAAGACTCCACCAGCGGCGTCCTGAGATCCGGCGGGGCGTTGATCACGACCGCGACATCGGCCAGCTTGGCCAGCGTGCCGTCAGGGCGAGCCGACGACGCCGTAGATCAGCGCGCCGCGCTCGCGGGCCAGCTCGATCGCGTTGACGAGGTTGACCGAGACGTTGTGCTCGCGCGAGCCGCCGCCGACGCTGAACACCAGCAGACCCTCATCGCGCCCAGCCTTGACACCTTCAGCCATCGACGAACGAGGTCTCCCATCCGTCGTCGTTGGTCCGGGCGGTGAGCTCCGAGACGTTGTCGGTCGGGGCGTAACTCTCGATCCGGCAGAGCTTGCGGAAGTCGTTGACCGCGTGCGAGGCGTGTCCCGCGCCGCCGCCCACGCCCAGGATGAACAGGCGCCCGCCGCGCTCGCGCACAGCCGGCCAGGCCGCGGGCCATCTCGTCGACTAGGCACCGTCCACCGCCTGCGACAGGTCGACGCGCGGATGCGAAATATCGCCTGGTGTGTTCACTGATCACATCGCGCTAAGGGTAATGCCGACTCCTAGCGGCGGCCGAAGAACTGCTCATCGATCCGTCGCAGAGTGGCCAGATCCCGATCCTCCCGCAGCCGGACGCGGAAGCCGCTCCTCGCGCCACGGGTCCCATTGCGCGCTGATCAGCCGGCCGCTGATGCCCCGAGACTCGGCGCCGAGAGCAGGAAGCACACGAGCTCCGCCGCCTCGGCGCCGGAAAGCCGCCCTCGGCGAGCTGGGCGCCGTCCGCTCGTAATACTCGACACCCGCTGCCTCCGGGCCCGCCGGCAGCGTTCCCTCGTGCATGCGCGTTGCCACGAATCCAGGAGCGACGCAGTTGATCTCGATCTCGCCATCCTCGACACGTTCTCGGTCAGCCGGACCACGGCTGCCTTGGACGCGGCGTAGGCGTCGTAACGCGGCATCGGCGAGGTCCCCCGCCCCCGGAGAACGTCACCGCTCGTCCCCGACGTCGCCCGCAGCCGCGGTAGCGCGTGGTGGAGGGCAGCGCCGTCCCGACGAGGTTGATCGAGATCGCTCGCGCGAACTCGTCCGATCCGGACCTCGTCCAGCGCTCCGATCGGCCCCAGCACTCCCGCCGCCGTGACGACCCATGCAGCTCCGCCCCCGCGATCCACGTGCGCGATGCGTCGGGCCAGGCCGCGCGTTCGAAACGTCGAGATCAGGCGCTGGTGGCCGCGCCCTTCGAGCTCGCGAGCGCCGCATCGAGGGCCTCCCGCCGCCGCGACCAACACCACTTCGCGCCAAGCGGGCCAGCGGCGACTCACCGCCAGGCCGATGCCCATCGACCCACCGGTGACGAGAAACCGCTTGCCGCTGAGATCGCCGCTCATCGGCTCAGCGCTCACTTGGACTCGTCGAAGCCATGCCGAGACTCGATGATGAACTTCGGTCGCTGCCTGGCCTCGTCGTAGATACGGCCCACGTATTCGCCCATCACGCCCAGCGAGAGCAGCTGGATGCCGCTGAAGAAGGCGACCACGACCACGACCGTCGGGTTTCCGATCGGGAACGAGACCCCGCCGAGCTTCAACCCGAGGTAAACCAGCGCCACGCACGAACGCGATCCCCGAGAACGCCACCCCCAGCAGCGAGATCAACTGCAGCGGATAGCGCGAGAACCCGACGACGCCGTTGATGCCGATGACCAGCGAGCCGAACACCTGGTTGTACTTGCTCTGCCCGGCAGCGCGGGCGTCGCGGTCATAGGGAACGCTCGTCTGGGGAAAACCGACGAGAGCGACGAGGCCGCGCAGGAAGCCGTGGTGCTCCTTCAGCGCGGTCACGTTGTCAACCACGCGTCGGCTCATCAGGCGGAAGTCGCCGGTGTTCGCCGGGATCTCGACCTCGGCGATCCGGTTGATCACCTTGTAGCCAACCCGAGCGACGATGCGCTTGGGCAGTGTTTCTCCGGCTCGCGTGCGGCGCTGGGCGTAGACGACGTCGAATCCGTCACGCCACCGGTCCACCAGCGTCGGAATCAGCTCCGGAGGATCCTGAAGGTCGCAGTCGATCACGATCACGGCATCGCCGCCGGCAGCCTCCAGTCCCGCCAGCGTCGCCATCGGCTGGCCGAAGCGGCGGGAGAAGCGCAGCATCTTGACCCGCGGATCGTGCTCCCGAAGGGCGAGGATGAGCTCTTCGGTCCGATCCGGCGACGGGTCGACGCTGAATATCAGCTCCCAGTCCATCTCGAGACCGTCGAGCACGCCGCAGAGGCCCGATAACAGAGGTCGATGTTGGCCTCCTCCCTGTAGGCCGGCACGACGATGCTGAGTCGCTGTCGGTCACGGTCGACGTACGGTCACAAGCGAGCGGATCCCGAACGGGAGCCTGACGCCCGCGCGGCAAGACCGCACTCGGCCTTCCAGGCGAGGTCGCCGATCCGGGAGTCGCGCGTGCGCTCGATGTCGCTCGCAACCGCGCTCCAGAGCCGCACCGCGCAGCGCCGAATGGACGCGCCGGTTGCGCTGCTTGACAAGCCAGAACGCCGGATACAGCAAGGCGCCGATGTAGCTGTCGTCGACGTCTCGAAACCCGCCGCCACGCATTTGGACGCCAGCTCATGCCGCGCATAACGACGCTCATGGCCGAGGAAGCGGTCGTAGTAGTCATACGTGCTCGGTCCCGCCGGTACCACGATCACCGCCCGTCCGCCGGGACGCAGCACGCGGCGAACTCGCGCAGCGCCCGGCGGTCGTCCGGCACGTGCTCGAGCAGGTTGGCGCTGACGACCGCGCGACGCTGCCTCAGCAGCGGCAGCTCGACAGGCATCGGCGTGGAGCAGTCGCGCGCGGCACCGACCGTGGGCCTTCCCCAGTCCGGCCGCGACGAGGTCAACTCCGATCAGCGTCGCCGACGGATTGCGCTCCGGAGATCCTCGAGGAGAAAGCCAGTGGAGCAGCCGATGTCGGCGACGTCGGGCCGGCGGGAGCGGCCGACGCGCCAGGATCGCCCCGCGGGTCCAGCGGTCGAGGAAATGGGTACGCGAGGATTCCTCGTGGAGTGCCTCGAGATCGGCTGACCAGTTGACCGAGGATCGCCTCGGTACGTAGGAGACGAACGGCACGGGGTCCCCGTCAATCAGCCAACCCCGGTCGAACCCCGGTGGCGCGCCACCGCCAGGTGCAGTGATGATCGCTGAGACGTCGAGCCGGGTCGGCATCTCGGTGACTTCCCGCTCGCTGCTCACGGTGGCCAATGTAGATGCTCGACCGTTGAAGCGCGCTCGCCGTGCCCTGTTCTTCCGGGTCAGCGCGTCCACTGACGGAGCGCTGCGCGGGATCTGCCGATCCCTGTCACGCTCAACCTTGGTGCCTCGATGCTCATGAAGCCGCGGCTGTTCAGGTGCGCCCTTCCCCCAGCGTCGCAGGCGGCCGCCTGGCGGTGGCGGTTGGGGGTCCATGCGGGCGTTGGCGCTGCCGTCGTCGCGGATGCAGTCCGCCAATGCGAGCGTGTTGCGATGACGCTCGAGGACTGCGATCTCGGGGTTGGTTTGGTACGTGAGGATCGCTTAACCGGACGGATCAACCGGTCGGTGGCTCGATCGACGTGTCCGTTCTCCCGCTGCGAGCCCCTCCTGATCTAGGCGGCCAGCCATGCACCAGCGGGGGCTGAAAGGATCGCAGAGCGGACCGCCTCGGTGAGGTGGAGCCGAAGGAACCGCGAATCGCAGCGCTGGCAATGATCGGCGGTCCCGAGCGCCGCGCCGGCCGAATCGGCACGCACGAGGATCTCCAGCTCCTCGATGTGCGCGTCGGGGTTCTCGGTCCGACCCGCCCGCCGCTGAGCGAGATGGTCAAGACCGACTACCTCTACGCCGCCAACTGGTCCTTGTGGAGCGACCTGAAGATCATTATGCGAACATTCGCGCATGCCACAGCGCGACGCGAGTCTTCCCTTAGCAGGGTCCGGGGCTTCCGAGCCCGTCACACTAGTTTCAGGTTCGGTGGCATAGTCATCGCGATCGCGCTGGGTGCCCTCGCGATCGCCCCGGCCGGTGCACTGGCCCGGTTTCAGCTGGGCCTCGAGGACAATTATTTTGGCCTGATCAGACCCTGCTCTAGCTCCGGCGCAGTCGCAGACCGCGTTCGGGGTGCTGCACCAGACTGCGACCTCCACTGTCCGCATCATCGTGAACTGGAGCAGCGTGGCGCCCGCGACACTGCCGGCCGGATTTTGTCGCGACCGACCCGGCCGAGCGCCACTACAACTGGGTGGCCATCGACCAGGCGGGTCAGGTTGGGGAGGTTCACCAGAACGGTGCCCGCCCGCTGCTGACGATCCACGGGGGCGCCCGTGTGGGCCCAACCCGCCAACAAGCCGGCCTACGACGTAACGGGGCCGTTTCAGGTCCGTTCGAGCCCAACGCGCTTGACTACGGACGCCTTCGCGCAGGCGGTCGCCTCCCGCTACAGCGGCGGTTTTCCCGATCCGCTGCACGCCGGGGCCAGCTTTTGCCGCGCGTCAAGCTGTTCGAGGCCTGGAACGAGGAGAACCTCAAGGGTTCGCTCGATTCACCCGATCTGATCACTGAATACCGCTCGCTGCTGAACGCCGCCTACGCCACGATCAAGGCCGTCCACTCCGACAACGTCGTCGCAGTCGGTGGGCTCGCGCCCGTAACCATCACCAACCAGGTGATGGCCCCCCTGCAGTTCGCCGCACAGTTGATGTGCCTGCACCGGGTCCGCACGCACTACGTCCGGGCGGGATCCTGCCCGGTACAGGCACGTTTCGACGCATTCTCCATCCATCCCTATTCGCTCGCGTCGACCCCCACTCTGCATGCCTACAGCTACGACGACGTCCTGGTCGCGGACATGGGCAAGGTGCATACGCTCCTGACGAGCGGCGCGGAAACTCCGAACGGCCCTGCCCCACATCCACTACCAGCTGTCGGTCACCAAGGGATGGAACTGGTTCTCGAACCCACCGGACGGGGTCATCGGCGATCCAGACCCGGTGGCGGCCCGCTACACGGCCTACGGCATGTATGAGATGTGGCGCGCCGGCACGAACCTGGTCGTGTGGCTCGATGTCCTCTATCCCCCGGGCAGCGTGGCGAGCTCAACCACGCTGGTGTATGGCGGTGCGCTTGTCTTCGCTGGACCGGGCAGCCCACCTCCAAGACGCAGAGCGTACGAGTTCCCAGTCGTGGCGTCGGTCAACCGCTCCCACAGCTTCGTGTGGGGACGAGCGCCGGTGACCCGCCGCACGAAGATCTTCGTCCAGCGCCTCAAGGGCCGCCGGTGGCGCACGATCGCAACCGTTCGGACCGGGTCCGCACGGCGTGTTCGAGTTTCACTTCAACGCGCGCGGCAACGGCCTTTACCGGGCCCGGATCAAGCACGGGATGATCAGCCTTCCGTATGACTCCCGCCCCCATCCCGCCCAAGCGCGTTCATGCCTGCGCGTCGGGCTGCACCTAGCTGCTAGCGGCCCGCGAACGTCGAGTCGCTGTTCGCGCAGTCCGACGTTCCGGAGCAACAGGTCGTTCTCTCCCTCGGTATCGGCGGCTCGGACTATGGATCTGGGCCGGCCTCCAGGACAACCGCCCGCGAACGTATTGACCGCCGGGAAGCGCTACCGACTCGTCCACACCGAACTCGCGTGGGTCAACGCCTTCTTCGTGCGAGAGGACCTGTTCGCACATCGCTTGAGAGCGCCGGTCCGGCCATCGCCATGTGCGAACTACTTTCTGCAGGGCCACATCCACCCGCCAGACCCAGTGGTCGGCGCTACGTCGATGTCCCGCACAGCCCCACAGGCCAGTCACCGCACGCACCGCGACGCCTGACCTAGACTGCTGACGCGAGATGGCCTCACTGACCCCCGAGCGCGCGACCGAGCTTGCGCAACGCACAGAGTTCGTCTGGCATCAGCGCTTCGAACTGGCACCGGGCGTGTTCACGCCCGGCGTGAGCAATGTGCCGTTCCTGCTCCAGATGGCCGGCGTTCCCGAGCGCCTCGACGGTGCGACCGTCCTCGACATCGGAACCACGAACGGCGGTGCTGCCTTCGAATGTGAGCGGCGTGGAGCCGAGCGTGTCGTTGCTGTCGACATCGCCGATGCCGACTGGTTTGGATTTGCGGTGCTCAGGGATGCACTCGATTCGCGGGTCGAGCACGTGCAGGGCAGCATCTACGAGCTGTCCTGAGCGTCTCGAAGGAGCATGTTCGATCATCGTGATCTGTTCTGGGGTGTGCTCTACCACCTGCGCCACCCGCTCCTCGCGCTCGACAACGTCAGCGTCGGCTGACGCGCGGGCACCGCCTACGATCGAGACGGCCGTGTGCGATTTCGAACTCGACGGAGCGCCTGCGGATCAGCTCGCTGGTCGCGCGCTTCTACCCGCACCGATGAGCTCGCTCAGGGACCCCACCAACTGGTTCGCGCCGAACGCTCGCCGCGCTCCAACGAGTGGTGCCGCCTCCTGCGGATCTCGAGCCCACCGCGATCCGCACGCCTGGCCGCGATGGTCAGCGCACGCACGCGCGATGCTCGCTCGCCCAGGCCGCACCGACGGCGATCCCCGAGTATCAGCCCGCATTTCCTACGAGCGCCCGCTGAGCACCCGCGTCGCGCGCCACGGGGCAGACTTCGGCGTCTGAGCCGTGGTGGGCGTGCGGGTCAGGCGGCTGCGCTAGCGCCCATGTCCGTCTGGCTTGACCTCGTCGTCCGCGAGGCAGTCTTCCTGGTTGTGCTCGTGGCACTGGGCAGCGGGCCTGCCGCGTTCTTGCGTGTCCCGCGCAGTGCCCGCCTCGCGCTGGCGCCCGTGTTCGGGCTCTGCGTCGGGTGCTGCGCGTCGGTGACAATGGTCCGCTTCGTATCCGCCCGGCACACCGGCTGGGCGATCCTCGCTCTGGCCCTCGCGTCGGTTGCGCTCGCGGTGTGGAGACTCAAGGCCGGTGTCCGGCGTGTTCGCGCCAGCACGGTCGTGCAGCTCGCGCTGATCGTCGTGCTCATCCCCACCTCCCTCAATGTGCCGCTGGCGCTGCGCCACACGGTCGGCCCCGAGGGCGGCTATCACATCGCGGACACCGCCGGCTACGTGTCCACGACCAACAGCGAGGCGCGCGAGTCCGTCCGGACCGCCAAGCACCAGCACGGCCCGATCGCTGACCTGGCGATCGGTTACTGGGTGGGATACGCCCAGCGTGACCAGCAGCTCGATGTCACGGCCCTCGAGGCCAATCTCAACAGCACCTTGGGCCTCGGCGCCACCGATACCCAGTCGCCGTTTCTCATCTGCATCGTGCTGGTCGGCGCCCTGAGCGCCTACGGCGTTGTCCGGGAACTGGGAGACCACCGGGGCTGGGGAGCCGACGTTTGCCGCCGGACTGTTCGCCGGTCCGGTCATGGCCGAGCTGTTCGCGGACGGTAGCCAGGCGGCGATCTCAGGGGCGACGCTCATGGCTCCGATCGCACTGCTGGGTGTCGGCGCCGTCCAGGACCGGCGCCGGTCAAGCCTCGTGCTCCTAGCGTTGCTTCTGGCAGGGCTCGAGACCATCTATCCCCTGTTCCTTCCGAGCATCGTGATCGCAGCCGCCGGCGCGCTGGCCCTGCTCACCGCCCGGCGGCTGCGACGCGGCCTGCCATCCCGGCAGGAAGCCCTCGGAGCGCTGGCAGCGCTCGCCACTGTGGTGGTCCTGTGCGTGGTGTTCACGCCCGCCGCGTTCTCGCGCGACGCTCACTACTGGCTGAGCCTGCTCAACGGCAGCTTCTCGCTCACCGGGCTGCCCGCATACACGCTGCCGGTGAGCGTTCTGCCGGGGTGGATCCTTCAGACACAGGAGTTCTACGGCCTCATGGGGGCGATGCACTCGTCCGTCGGGCGGCTCCTGCTGAACGCGCTGTTGCCCCTGGCGCTGCTGGTCCCGATCGCATTTGCGGTCCGTCGCCACCGCACGGCGCAGATGATGCTCGGAATCGCGCTCGGCGCCATCCTGCTCGCGCTCTATACCGGACCCGGACGCGGCTGCAGCTACTGCGTGCAGCGAAACCTCCTGCCGATCGCTCCTCTGGGCGCCGTGGCGATCGGGGCAGGGCTTGTAGTTGCTGCCGGCTCCCAGCGACGGTTCGCCCTGGCCAGCGCCCTCGCGTTGGCGGTCGCGACGTTGGCCGCGACGTATGACCAGGGCGTCATCGAGCGCCAGCGCCTGGCTAACGGGTCCTACCTGCTCGAGCCCCAGGATCGCCAGGCCATCGCTGCCGTGCCCCGCCGGCCCGGATACGTCGAGTTGGAGGGCTTTGGCCAGGGCCCGCTGGCTCCGATGGAGGAACCGCTCGTCTACAACCTGGTCGACGAGCGTACGGACGGCCGGCTCTCGGTGCCCACCTACATCGACGATGGGCGGGGGCTCCTGTATCTGGGAGGCGTGCAGCCGCTCGGCCCGTCGTTTCACTCAAATTACGACTTCGTGCTCACACGCGTGGCGGGGATCCGGACCAACCGCAGGGTCATGGCCCACGCCGGACCGATCGCGCTCGAGCGCCGCACGACCGATCTCGACGTCACGGTGACGGGCGGCGTCGCGGTGGCCGCGGCGCGGCGCGACCCGGCCGGGGAGGCCTGGGTGAGCGGCCCCCTGCATTTTCTCGTGCTGGGAGGCCGAACCGTCCAGCCGGCCTGGCTCACGCTGGTGCTCGCGCGCACCGTCCCCGTCTCGGTCAAGCCGACCCCCGGGGTCGTGCGAGCCGTGACCGGACCCGGCACGTTGAGGATCTGCATGCGCACGCTGGGCACTGCTCCGATCCGCAGCGCCGACGTCCAGGTCAACTTCACTCCCCAGCCGCCGCCCCCGACGACCGAGCCCTACGCCGATCCGTTGCCTGCGCGCGGCCTCCGGCTGGCGGCCATGACGGTCTCATCGCGACCCTGCGCGGGGAGTGGCTGACCCTCGCCCACCGCAGTCGCGACGACCGCAAACTCCCCTTGGACGAAGCGGTCGTGGTCGGTCTCCCGGCCCGTTGGGGTGAAAAAGAAAGCCGGCGGGAACCCGGCCTCGCGGCAGAACTCGAGGGCGACCTCGGGGAAGATCGGGTGCTGATGGGTCAGATCGACCCAGAAGGTCTTCAGCGCCGGGGGCGAGTGGGGGTTGACCGTCTCGGCGATCAGCCACCGTCCTGAGGCCAGCCGCGCATGAGTTCGAGCATGGCGCAGCTGCTCCGCGGTGAGGTGCTCGATCACCTGCGCCGAGAAGATCGCCCCGAGGCTACCGTCGGGAGGCGCTTCAGATACTCGAGGCCGTCAGCGGGGACGACCTCACGTGGCCCTTCTCATGACATCGCTCGATCATGCCCGGATCGGAGTCGACGCCGATATATCGAACCCGCTCGCGCAGCAGGTCCAGGAACTCGCCGCGGCCGCAGCCGAAGTCGAGCACCGGCCCGCGATCGCCAATCAGGGCAGATACCTGCGCTGGCGCTCGCGGATGAACTCCTCCGAGCCACGGAAGATGTCCTCAAACCTGCGGTACTCCGCCTGCTCCTCTTCGTCCGTGTGTGCGGTATCCCTGCACCTCGCCCGCCACCGGGTGATGGCTCGTGAACGGCGCTCCTGCATGAAGGGGATGGCCTGTCGCTCGGCCTCGAGCGCTGGAGTCCGCCCGAGAGCTTGTCGAGCGCGCGACGATGGCGCCCGCAGCGTGCCAGGTGAGCCAGGCGGTACCGGGCTCTGTGCGCGCGATCGCGCCCTGGCGTGGCGAGCCCCGCTCCCTGCTTCAGCCTGCGATCCGGGCTGGTCGAGCGCAGCGACCGCGGTAATGCGCTCATCCGTTGACCTGCGACTGGTAGGCGGTGAACGGCTTGATCGCCCGCAGCAGCGCGCTCCGCGAGCGGGCGAGTTCGCGGGCCGGACGCCGGGTCGCCGGCCCGCGCGCGCCGCGCCCCGAGACGCTCGGATCGTACCGCCCCCGCATGATGGCGGGACCGCCGGCGGCGCCGCGCGCGTGCGTGTGCTGCAGCGCGCGCATCTGCTCGCCGAGCCCCGGGCGAGTGGTCTGCCGGATGTCCGCCGCCGCGCGCTCTCCCCGCTGCCGAGCGCCGGCGGGATTCTCGAAGACCTCGCGCATGAGCGCGGCGGCGTGGTCGACGTTCGGCTCGGCCCACTCGCCGTCGGCGGGATAGGGCGCGGCGTCCGGGCCGATCGGCACCAGCTCGTAGTCGACGAGATAGCTGTTCTCGCCGGTCATGAAGTCGAGGTTGCCGGAGTAGCCGGTGGCGATCACCGGCTTGCCCAGGTACATCGCCTCGGCCATCGTCAGGCCGAACCCCTCGGAGCGGTGCAGCGAGACGTAGCAGTCGCAGGCGGCGGTCAGTCGCGTTCTTGCGCGCGCGGATCCACGTAGCGATCGATCACGTGCATGTCGCGGGCGGTCGGCGACGGCCGCAGCAGGCGTGGTGTTGGCCGGGTCGCGCTCGTGCGTTGATGCACTTGATGACCAGCGCGGCGCCCGCGTCCGGCGTCGAACGCCCGCCGAAGGCCTCCACCAAGCGCCAGCGGGTTCTTGCGCTCGAACACGCTGCGGTAGTCGAACGAGAACAGGAACAGGAACCCCTCGGGCAGCCCGAGCTCGGCGCGCGGACGGCGTGGGCACCGGCAGTTCGATCGGCAGCGGGATCTGGATCACCGGGACTCGGCGAACCGGCGCCACACGCGTGGCCACGTGGCTGCTCGGTGCCCACACCTCGTCGAGCAACGGCGAACGCCTCGAGCCACGCTCGGGGGGGGGCGGTAACCTCCCAGAACCACAGCCCGATCGAGTAGCGCCCGCGAAGAACGCCGGCCCGGCTGGCGGCGAACTCCGGCAGCGCGTCGGCGTTCATGCAGATCAGGTTGACCGGGAACCGCGCGTCCGCGGGAGCGAGCTGGGTGAAGGCGTGGCCCTGGCGGCTCAGCGGGACCGTCCGCCCGTGCAGGGCAGCAGCGGCACGCCCGCCGGCGTCGAGCGCGCGGACCACCTGGCGCGCGGCCTCGCCGACCCCAGCTCGGAGCGGAAGTAGCCGACGACTTCACCCCCGCAGCGGTTGCCGGCGCAGGCGCGGCCCGGCCGGCGCACCTCGCGCCGGCCATCGGCGGCGTCGACGTGCGGGAGGCGCCACGGCGTCCGGCAGGCGCAGCTCGGCCACGCCGGTCGTCCCGCGCCCAGTCCAGGAAGCGCTCGGCGGCTGGCGCCCCGCCGACGTCCGGGAAGGCCGGCGCGCAGGTCCGGCGCGATGCCGTACAGGCGCCGCCAGCACCCGGTTGACGCCCGGCGGCGCCTCGGGCGCTGGCCGCCGAGCCACGCCAGGAACCGCGGCAGCCCGGTCGGTGGAGCGGCGAGCCGGTCAGCTCCCCGTCCGCGGCGACCTGCGTGAGACGGCGGCGCAGCGAGCGATCGAATCGCAGTGCCGTCCGGCAGCGGTCGTAGGTGTACGGCCACTCGCGCGCGGCTGGCGTAGCCCTCGGCCGGCAGCGCCTCGGCGTACTCGTCGAGGATGCGGCGCAGCGCCGGGTGCTCGTCCGGCCGACTCGGGTCTGATGGCGGCTGAGGACGCTCGGCGCTGCCCGGATCGAAGCCGCTGAAGTGAAAGAAGGCCAGCGGCCGGCCGTCGACCGTGTAGCCGTCCTCGCCGTGGCTCAGCCGGCGGCTCATGCAGGTTCCAGTAGGCGACGTTGTACTCCGGCTCGCGCACGACGCGAAGTCGCGACACGAAGCCGGGCGCGAGATCGAACCAGCGCTGGTCGACGAAGTAGCCGTAGACCGGGTCCACGCGACAGTCGCGTCGCAGGCGCTCCGACCACCAGTCGAGCAGCGCGTCGGTCTCCGCCCCCGGCCCGATCGCGACGTAGCCGAGGTTGTAGACGCCGGCGATCAGGATGTCGATCTGCGTGGGCGCTCGCCGTCGTCGCGGGATCGGCGTCCGTGTTGTGCGGGGTCAGCACCAGCCCGTGCTCGCGGGCCGCGCTGCTCGAGCGCGCAGCGAGCCGAATACCCGGATGTCCGGGTCCAGGTAGGTGATCGCGTCGCCGCCGGCGCCGAGCAGATGGCGCAGCAGCCACGGCTTGACCGCCGTCGAGAGCTCGAGCACGTCGTAGCGCTAGCGCCATCTCCTCGAACTGCTCGCAGCCGATGTCGCGCGGGGTGAGCAGCTCGAACGGCTCCTCGGCCGGGATCGACGTAGCCCGTCGAAATCGTCGATGACCAGGACCGAGAACGTGGCCGTCCGGGGTGGTGCTCGCGAACGAGCGCGCCAGAACGCGCGCCTGGGCGAGGTAGTTCTTGGCGATGATCGTGCAGGCGTTCACCGGCGCCAGCACCTGTCAACGGGTTGCTGGGCGTCCGAGCCGCGTCGCGAGCGTCTCGAGTCGCTTCGGTGCTCCGTGAGCTGCGCGGGCATGCTCTGCAGCGCCTCGACGGCCGCACTCCGCCCGGAAGCGTGCGATCTCTTCCGGTGTCCGGCGCGCTCGCGATCGCCCGCTCAGTTCATCCAGCGCGTTGATCAGTCGTGGTTGACCGACTGCTGATACACGGTGAATGGACGCATCGCCCTGAGGACGAGCTCTCGCAGGCGCTGTCGAGCGGCTCCTGGATGGCCGGCCTGCGGTGACGGTCCGCGAGCACCCGCGCCGGCAGCCCGGCCCGCCGATTCGAGGGCGAGCGCCGAGCCTGGGTCGGCGCGGGTCGCGGATTCCAGGTTCCGCGGATCGACTCCAGCGGCGATACATGATCTCGCCCGCGGCGGCCGGCGAATGGGTCCGCCGAATGTCCGCGGCCGCCGCGGCCCCGAGCTCGGCGGCCCGATCGGGATCGTCGAGGACACCCGCGCATCCAGCGCGCCGCCTGCTCGATATCGGGATCTGCCCACTCGGCATCGGCGGGATACGGCCCGGCCCCCGGCCCGATCGGTATCAGCCCGTACTCGACGAGCCGGCTGTTGGACGGCGTCATGAAATCCAGATTGCCGGAGTATCCGGTGGCGATCACCGGCTTTCCGTGCCACATCGCCTCGGCCATGCCCAAACCAAACCCCTCAGCGCGGTGCAGCGACACGTAGCAGTCGCACAGCGCGCTGAGCGCGACGTTCTCCTCGGGGTCCAGACAGCTATCGATGAGCGCGATCGCGGGATCGCCGTCGATCGCGCCGAGCAGCTGGGCATGCGCCTCCGGATCGCGCTGGTGATTGATGCACTTGATGACCAGCCGCGCGGATCGAGCGGCCTGTCCGCTGCACGCCTCGCGGAACGCCGCGATGACGGCGAGCGGGTTCTTGCGGCGAAACACGCTGAGATCGTCGAAGCTGAACAGAAACAGGAAAACGTGAATCCGGCATCCCGAGCTGAACCCGGGTCACCGCCGGCACAGCGGGAGGCTGCACGGGGATGCGGACGGTGTTCACTGGCACGGTTGCGAGCGGCTTGAGGGCATCAGCGATGTGGCGCGTCGGTGCCCACACCTCTTCGAGCAGACCAAACGCCCCACGAAAGCGATCCGGGAGCCGGCTGACCTCCCAGAACCACAGCCCGATCGAGTAGCGACCCGCGAAGAAGCCCGGTCCGGCCTGCTCCGCGAATTCCGGCAGAGCGTCGGCGTTCATGCAGACGAGATTGACCGGATACGGCCTCTTTGGGCGTCACCGTCCGGTAGGGGTGGCCCTGGCGGTTGAGCCGAACCGTCGTCCGTGCACGCCAGCGCCGGCACGTCCTGTGCCTCGAGTGCGCTGACGATGTGACGTGCGGCCGCCCCGGTACCAACTCGGAGCGAAACTATCCAACCCATTCATGCCCCACGGCTCCTCGAGCAGCGGCGCCTCGTCGGGAGCGCGGCGCGCAACCGGACCTCGGGGTCGAGCGGCCTGCTCGCCAGCGAGCGAATTGCGCGGCGCCGTCCGCGGTAAACGGGGAGCCGCATCCCCATGCTCAGCGGCGAAGTCGTCGTAGAGGATCCGCACCGCCTCATCGACAGGAGTCCGTCCGCGAGGGTGTCGAAGCTGTAGGCCCAGTCCCGGGCGGTGTCGTGACCGGCGGCGATGACCTCGATGTGCGTACTCGGCCAGCACCTGTTGGAGTGCCGCGTTCTCGGCGACGTCGATTCGGTTCTGATGCCTGCTGAGCACGAGCGGGTGGCGAGGATCGAAGCCGCTGAAATGAAAGAAGGCCAGCGGCCTGCCGTCAACCAGATACCCATGCCCGTTGCGCTCCAGGCGTCGGCTATCTAGGTTCCAGTACGCGACGTTGTATTCCGGCTCGCGCACAATCGCGAACTGCGAGAGAAACCCAGGGACCAGGTCAAACCAGCGCTGGTCGACGAAGTAGCCCCAGACCGGATCGACGCGGCAGTCTTTGACCAGCCGTTCGCCCCACCCGTGAGCAGGCGGTCGCGTCGTCTCGGGCGCGAGCGACAGGTAGCCGAGGTTGTAGACGCCCGCACAATCATGATGTCGATCTGATCTTGGCCGCCGACCGTCGAGTGGGATCGGCTCCTGATTGTGCGGGATCAGCACAACCCCGTGCTCGGCGGCGAGTTCGATCGAGCCCGGTCAGCGGGCGGTAGACCATGATGTCTGGATCCAGGTAGGTGACCGGCGCGCCTGTGGTGTGCAGCAAATGCCGCAGCAACCAGGGCTTGACCGCTGTACAGAGCTCGAGCACGGAGTAGCGCGTCGCCATCGCCTCGAACGGTTCGCAGCCGATGTCTGGCGGCGTGAGGATCTCGAACGGTTCCTGCGAGAGATCGACGTGGCCGTCGAGCTCGTCGATGATCAAGGTCCAGAGCGCGCCTGCGGGTCTGCGGCGAGCAACGAGCGTGCGAGCACCCGCGCATGGGCAATGTACTTCTTGGCGATGATCGTGCAGACGTTCAAAGGCCGAGGAAGTAGCAGCGCCGCTCGGGCGAGACCCGCCTCGATCCGTTGCTACTTCTCGTCGGTGAGCGGAACGCTGAGCCAGGAGGATTCTTCCCGGTGCACTCCCCTCTCGCCCGGGCCCTCCGGCCATCTCGGTCCGGGACGTCAGCAAAGCATTTCAGCTCCCCCACGAGCAGTACCACACGCTCAAGGAGCGGGCTCTCCATCCCTTTAGGCCCGCGCAGCTTCGACCTCCTCCACGCCGTGCGCCATGTCTCCTTCGAGGTGGCCCCCGGCGAGTTCTTCGGCATCGTCGGACGCAACGGCAGCGGCAAGAGCACGTTGCTGAAGTGCCTCGCCGGAATCTACGAGATCGATGACGGGGTCGCTGGCGCTCGACGGGCGGCCGTCGCCGTCATCGAACTCGGCGTCGGCTTCAACCCGGACCTCACGGCACGCGACAACGTCATCATCAACGCGATCATGCTCGGCCTCTCGCGCAAGCAGGCCCGCGCGCGCTTCGACGACATCATCGCCTTCGCCGAGCTCGAGGAATTCATCGAACTGAAGCTCAAAAACTACTCGTCTGGCATGTATGTGCGCCTCGCGTTCGCGACTGCGGTGCAGGTCGATGCCGACATACTGCTGATCGATGAGGTGCTCGCGGTCGGTGACGCTCGTTTCAGCAGAAATGCTTCGACGAGTTCACCCGCCTCCGGGACGAGGGCCGTACGATCCTGTTCGTCACCCATGACATGGCGTCCGTCGAGCGCTTCTGCAACCGGGCCATGCTGCTGGAGCAAGGGCGGGTGGTCTCCCTCGGCGATCCGTCGGACATCGCGCGCCAGTACAACCAGATGAACTTCAGCCGGGTGCGGGCCGAACGCGAGGCCGACTCGGCGTCCGAACCGTCGCACGGCGCCGGCGACGCCGAGGTGCTCATGCGTGGTTCGAGGCCTCCGACGGCGAGATCATGCTCACAACCGAACAGGGTGAGCCCTGCACCGTGCGCATGGACGTGCGTTTCGCCGCCGAGGTCGAGGACCCGATCTTCTCCATCACGCTTCGGAACGAATCGGCAATGTCGCGTTCGCGACCAACACGTCAACTCAGCGCATCGAAACCGGTCGGTTCGCAGCGGGGACGACGGCGACGATCCGCATGCGGTTCGACAACCGGCTCGGGCCAGGGCGCTATCGCCTATTCGCGACGGTCGCACGAGCCGGATTGGGCGCCGACGTGCTCGACGCCCACATCAGCAACTCGATCATCGTGCTGGCCGACAAGGCGGGCGGCGGAGTCGCCGATCTCGCCCACAACTACGAGATCGACCGCGGATAGCGGCGGCAGCCACTTGTGGTCAGCGTCGGCGCCAGCGACCGACGGCCGCGTATCCGGCCCGCAAGGCGGCGAAGGCCGGGCCCGCGACCCGCCGGTGGGTGGCCAGCGCGAGCAGCGGGCGCTCCACGTTGGCGGGCAGCACGCCGTCGGGGCCCACGAGCCGCATCGCGTCCTCGCTAATTCCGCTGCGCATGAGTCCCGTAGCACGCTCGCGCGCGGCTGCCGGAGCTGCCGGACCATCGCAGACCTGCGCGTAGAGCTCGATGAGCCGACCGGCGGACCTCGCCCACCGCAGTGGCTGGGCGGCGCTGCGGATGGCGGCGACGTTGTCGGTGCGGGGGGCACCCGAGGCCATGAGGCGCAGAGCCTCGTCGGCGGCGCTGACCGCATCCCAGCACGAGTCCTGGCAGCGGAGTCGGGCAGGAACTCGCTCAGGGCATTCCCAGGCGCCCACAGGCAGGGGCGGTCGTGCTCGGCGGCCTCGAACGGGATCAGACCGAAGCCCTCCGACACGGTCGGATAGAGGACAAGGTCCGCCCGTTGCATCAGCCACGTCTTCTCTGCCTCGCTGACCGGCCCGATGTCGATGACCGATGCGGCCAATGCCGGCTCGTGCGCGAGCGCCTCCGCCTCCTCGGCAGCGGAGGAGCCCCACTTCACATGTGGTCCAGCGAACACCAGTGCTCCCGGCCAGCCTCGCCGGGACAGCTCGACGAGTATCCGGATCGCGAATGGCCGGTTCTTGTGCCGCAGGTCGGTGCCGAGGCAGAGCACGACCGGGCGCTCATCCCCGAGGCGGCCATTGAGGCTGGGTGGAGCCTGCGGAGCATGCGCACCCGTGAGCTCGTGGTCAACCCCGATCGGCACCACGGTGCCCCGGTGGGGCTCGAACAGTTCTTCGGCGAGAGCGTCGCCGCGGACATGCTCAGAGAAGAAGACGACGTGATCGGCGACAGCGCACGCCGAGCGGGTCAGTTCACGGTAACGGAGCCAATCATCGCCGGCCGGGGAGTAGGCGGGATTGTGATATCCGATGAGGTCCTGCTGTGTAATGATCAACCGTGGTGCCGAACGCGGACGCAACGGCGAGATCGGCCGGCGTGTCGATCTGCACAGGCCGGTGGAGGATGTCGGCGCCAGCGGCCTGATCGACGTCGAACGCCGCCGGAGCCCGGACAGGCGGCTGAGCGCAGCGGTGGCGTGCGGGGCCGGCTCGGAGGGCATGAGCACGGTCACGCGCGACGCGTTCTGCGCCGCCAACGCACCGATCAGCTCGAGCACGTGCACATGGGAGCCTTGCATCGGCCCGGACAGAACGCGCGCGTCGATGGTGACGGCGAGTCCGGACACCGAGCGGCGTAAAGCGCCTAGCGCGCGGCGAACTGGGGGAGTGCTCGCGATCGGCGAGCCACGCGCCGGGCCGGCCGACGCGGGTGCGTCTACGACGACGCCGTCGGCGAGGACGTGGGCCAGACCCTGCCGCAGGGCCCGCGCGCCGAAGGCGTCGTCGTAGGGTCCGACGAGATCGAGAGCGCTGCGGCGTACGTACACGCACGCCCGGTCGGGCTCGGACAGACGCGGGTGCAGACTGAGCGATCCCCGCACGGCTGTCTGCTTGATCACCCGTCGTTGCACCCCGGCGCCTAGGTCCGCAACGCGTACCGCGCTTGCCGTGGCATTGGCTGAGTCCGTGTATGCCGCGTCTCGCAGTCGCCCCAGCCAGCCATCGCTGACCGTGACGCCCGCGGCCACGATGGCGATATCCGCCGGGGCGACGCGGGACACCGCCTCAGCGATGCTCCCGGGGAATGCGACGATCGAGTCATCTCCGGATGCAGATCGGCTTCCGCATGCCACGAGCGCGATCTCGGGTGGCGTCGCTGCGCGCAGGCCGGCCCACGTCCAGAGATCCGCGGCTAGTTCGACTACGACGACGACCTGCCCTCGACGAAGTGCGAGCCGGCTGATCACGGCGCGATTATCGCCGGTGGCACCGTCGACGGCCCGGAGGCACTGCTAGCTTGCGCGCCGGTGAGCACGCAGGCCGCCAGGCTCTATGGGCCTTCGGCGCTTGGCGGAAGCGCGCGGCGCTTCCTCGAGCTGACGCTGACGCTGGCGCGGACCGAGTTCAAGCTGCGCTACTTCGGTTCGGTTCTCGGCTACGTGTGGTCGCTGGTGCGGCCGCTGCTGTTCTTCGGCGTGCTCTACGTGTTCTTCACGCAGATCGTCAGGATCGGCAAGGGCGTGCCCCACTACGGCGTCTATCTGCTCACCGGCATCGTGCTGTGGAACTACCTCGGCGAGGCGACGGGCAACTGCGTCGCGTGCCTCGTCGCGCGCGAGGCGACTGCTGCGCAAGATCCGCTTCCCGCGCCTGGTGATCCCGCTGTCGGTCTCGCTGACCGCGCTGTTCAACCTCGGCATGAACTTCGATCGCGGTGATCGTGTTTGCGCTCGCGAACGGTCTGACGCCCACCATCCGCTGGCTCGAGATGATCCCGATCGCGCGCGGCGTTCGTGGTGCTCGCGTACCGGGATCGGGATGTTGCTCTCCGCGCTCTACGTGCGCTTCCGCGACGTCCAGCCGATCTGGGACGTGCTGCTCCAGGCCTGGTTCTACTGCTCGCCGATCATGTACCCCGCGTCGGCCTAGCTCCGGCGGCCGACCGACTTCGGCTCAAGACACTCGAGCACGTTGCGCTGATCAACCCGGTCGCGACGCTGCTGACCCAGATGGGCCACGCAGTGATCGGAGGCGGCCACTTCCCCTCCGCCGTCGGCGCGGGAGGCGCGCTGTCCGTCACGATCGCGCTCGCGATGATCCCGGCCGTGTTCGGGCTGGGCTGGTGGGTCTTCACCCGCGAGGCGCCGCGGGTGGCCGAGAACCTCTAGGGCCCTGCGCCCCTACAGGCTGGCCAATATCCGCTGTAACCCGTCGCGCAGGCTCGACCTCGGCTCCCAGCCCAGCTCGTCGCGGGCGCGGCGTCACGTCGAGGCAGCTGCGCACGCACCTCGCCCGGGCGCTCGGGCGCGAAGCTGCGGCTCGGCAGCGTGCGCTCGCCCGCGACCGTCGCCGAGCGCGTCGAGCAGCTCGAGCACCGACGTCTCGCGGCCCTGGCCGATGTTGATCGGCCCGGTCAGCTCGGAGTCGGCGGCCAGCAGGTTGGCGCGCACGACGTCGGAGACGTCGACCCAGTCGCGGGTCTGGCGGCCGTCGCCGAACACGGTCGGGCGCCGCCCCTCGATCAGGTGGCCGCAGAAGATCGCCACGACGCCGGCCTCGCCGTGGACGTCCTGGCGGGGGCCGTACACGTTGCCGTAGCGCAGCGAGACCGTCGAGAGGCCATGCAGGCGCGTGTACAGGCCGCAGTAGCCCTCGGCGGCGTACTTGCCCTGGCCGTACGGCGCGAGCGGCCGGATCGGGTAGTCCTCGGGCGTCGGCAGCAGCTCGGCGTCGCCGTAGAGCCCGCCGCCGGTCGAGCGTGTTGACGACCCGCCGCGCGCCGTGCGCGCGCGCGGCCTCGAGCACGGCGATCGTGCCGAGCACGTTCGCGGTGCGCGTCGCCGGCCGGATGCTCGACCGAGTAGCGCACGTCGATCTGGGCCGCGAGGTGGAACACGAGCTCGGGCCGCACCGCGGCGAACACGTCGGCGACCGCATCGGCGTCGCGGACGTCGACCTCGTGCAGGACGGCGCCGCCGCGCGAGCGCGCCGCTCGAGGTTCTCGCGCTTGCCGGTCGAGAGGTTGTCGATCACCGTCACGCGGTCGCCGCGGGCGAGCAGCGCGTCGACGAGGTTCGAGCCGATGAAGCCGGCGCCGCCGGTGACGAGGCAGTCCTCATGCGTTCGCGTCGAGCAAGTGGAGCGTTTAGCGTCGGGCATCAGCGGGAAGACGAAGGCGTGCGGGTTCTCGAACCGCACGCGTCGGCAAGTTGGCGGGCCCGCACCGTACAGAAGCACGGCACGGGCCCGGCCGCAGGACGACCCTGGTAGGGCTGGGGGCCGTCCGAGGCCCGCGAGAAAGGGGGCGATGCTCGCGGGCCCGAGCGACGTCCTTGTCGAGGAACAGCATACCGCCCGTACGAACTGAACGGGACGTAACTTGGCCGAAGTTCTGCGGGCCGCCGCCGGGACGAAACCGCGAAACCCACGACGGCTCAGATCTCGTTGCAGAACTCGACGTTTCCGCATCCGCAGACCGTGGATAGCACCATCACAGATCCGAGTCATGCGCCACCGAGGCAGTCCGCTCTCTCCAGCATACCCACGCGGTCTCCGCCGCCCAGCACCGTCGACGTGCTCGGCGTGCCGCTCGCGCTGACCGACTACGCGCAGCACGCTCGACTGGATCGACGACGATGATCGCCGCCGCGAGCGCGGGCTACGTCTGCGTCTGCAACGTGCACACGGTGATGGCCTCCCGCGGAGGATCGCGGAGCTGCGCGCGGCGCTCGACGGCTCTGCGATCAACGTCCCCGACGGCCAGCCGCTCGTGTGGGCGATCAACGCGCTCGGCCACTCGCTCGCCGGCCGCGTCTACGGCCCCGAGCTGATGTCCCGCGCCTGCGAGCGCGCCGCCGCCAGCGGGCACCGCTTCTACCTCTACGGCGGGCGCAACCAGGGCGCGCTCGTGCAGCTCGCGCTCAACCTCCGCCAGCGCCACCCGGGCGTAAGATCGTCGGCGGCTACTCGCCGCCCCACCGCCCGCTCACCGACGAGGAGCAGCGCGCGGTGGCCGACGAGATCAACCACGCCCGGGCCGACGTCGTGTGGGTCGGGATCGGCGTGCCCAAGCAGGAGAAGTGGATGGCGCAGATGCGCCCGCGCCTCGAGCGCCCGCTGCTGATCGGGGTCGGCGCCGCGTTCGACTTCCACGCCGGGCTCGTCCCTCAGGCGCCCGAACTGGCTCCAGGAGGCCGGCCTCGAGTGGGCCTACCGGCTCGCGCACGAGCCGCGGCGGCTGTGGCGGCGCTACCTCCGCTACAACCCGCGCTTCCTCGCCGGGTTCGCGCGGCAGCTCGCGCGCACCAGCGCGCGGAGCGGCACCGCTAGCGCTCCGGCCGCGGCGCACCGCGCTCCCGCGACAATCGCGGCGTGCCGAGCTCGCTCCACAGCCTCGATCGTGATCCCCACGCGGGACCGCCCCGGCTATCTCGACGTGACGCTCGCCTCGATCGTGCCCCAGGCCGACCGCGGCGGGCGCCGAGGTGCTCGTGGTCAGCGACGGCGCCGACCCGGCAGACCGCGGCGGTCGCCGCAGCGCCACGGAGCCGCGGCTGATCTCGCTGCCCGCAGCCGCGCGGGCGCCAACGCCGCCCGCAATGTGGCCGTCCGCGAGACGCGCCGGCGAGCTGATCGCGTTCATCGACGACGACATCGACGCCCCCGAGGGGTGGCTCGAGGCGCTGCTCGCCGGCGCCGGCGAGGCGCCCGACCACGACGTGTTCGGCGGCCCGATCCGGGCCCGGCTCGAGGGCGGCGGGCCGCGGGCCTGCGGCCGCGAGAAGGCGCCGATCACGACGCTCGACTTCGGCCGCCGTGGACCACGACGTCGGCCTCGTCTGGAGCGCCAACATGGCCGTCCGCCGGCGCGCGTTCGAACGCGTGGGGACTGTTCGACGAAACGATCGCCGGCCGCGGCGACGAGGAGGAGTGGGAGCGCCGCTACACCGCCGGCGGCGGGCCGCGTCCGCTACCTCGCCGCGCGCCGGCCTCGACCACCGCCGCACCGCGCCACGACGCGACCGTCGCGCTCGCTGGTCGCGCGCCGGCTACCACCTCGGCCGGACCGCGCGGCGCAACGACGTGCGCAAGGGCCAGCGCGCCCGGGCTCGACGCGGAGCTGCGCACGCTCGTCGGGCTGCGCCTGGCATATCGTCCGCCGCCGCTGCGCGATCGGGATCGTGCTGCTCGCCCACGCGGCCGGGCCGGCTGCGCGAGGCGCTCGCGGAGCGCACGCCGATGACCGCGACGATGGCAGCGCGACGACTTCCTGTCGGGCAAGAGCGGCCACGTCGCCGGGATCCGGGCCACCTCGAGGGCGATCGCCGCGGACCTCGCCGCCGACGCGCTCGCGTGGCCGACGCTGCGCCCCGGCCGGCTGCGGGCGGCCGCCGCGCGCGCGCCGCGGCGGCGGGTGCTGGCGCTCGGGATCGAGCGACCCGAGCCGAACCTGCTCGGGGCCGCCCGCGAGGAGCTCGAGCGCTCCCACCACGAGCTCGAGTTCGCGAGCACGACGGTCGGCGACGCGCGGCAAGTTCGAGAACCTGAACGCGCTGCTCGCCGAGCACCCGGCCGCCGGACCACGACTGGCTGCTCGTCGTCGACGACGACGTCGCGCTGCCACACGGGCTTCCTCGACGCGTTCATCTTCCTCGCCGAGCGGTTCGACGCTGCGGCTCGCCCAGCCCGCCCACCGGGCCCGCTCGCACGCCGCCTGGGACGTCACCCGGCGCCGGCGCGGCGACGCGTCGCGCGCGAGACGCGATTCGTCGAGATCGGCCCGGTGACCGCGTTCCACGCCTCGACACGTTCGATGCTGCTGCTCCCGTTCCCCGAGCTGCGGATCGGCTGGGGCGTCGACCTGCACTGGTCGGCGCTCGCGCTCGAGCACGGCTGGCCGATCGGCGTGATCGACGCGACCCCGATCCGCCACGGCCTGCGCCCGGTCGGCGACCGCGTACGACTCGGGCGGCGCGATCGACGAGGCGCGCGCGTTCCTCGCCGACGCGTCCGTACACGACAGCCGTCGAGGCCCAGCAGACGCTCGTGGAGCACCGATCCTGGTGAGCGCTCGACCGTGACCGGCCCGCCGGCCACCCTCGCCCCCGACGAGGCGCCGCCCGCCCGCGGCGCCGCGGCCCCGCGCGCGGCTCAGCCCGGACGCCGTCCTCGGCGCCGGGGTCGTGGCGCGTGCTCGTGGCCGTCGCGTTCCTGACCAGCGGCGGGATCGAGCTCGGCGCCGAACACGTGGACCGAGATCGCCCTGCTCGCGCTCGGCGCGCCGTGGCGATCGTGGCGCTGCTGCGTGCGGGCGCCCGGGCGCGCTTCCACGGGGCGTCGGCGCGCTGGCCGCTGTTCGCCGCCCTCGCGGTGCTGACCGCGGCCTCGGTGCTGTGGTCGGTCGAGCCGTCAGCGCTCGTGGATCGAGGCCGGGCGGACGGCTCCTACCTGGCGGTGTTCGGCACCGGGCTCGCGCTCGCGCGGCTGTACCCGAGCGCTGGTCCGGAGCTGGTCGGGGCGATCGCCTGTGCGACCGCGACCGCGATCGGCGGCTACGCGCTGCTCGTCAAGGTGTTCCCGGCGCACGCTCGATCCGGCCGACACCTTCGGCCGGCTGCGGGCGCCGTTCGACTACTTCAACGCCACCGGGCTGCTCGGCGCGCTCGGCCTCCCCGCCTGTGTGTGGGCCGGAGCCCGCCGCGACCGCGCCCGGGCGCTGCGCGGGCTGAGCGCGTCCCGCGATCGCGATCCTCGTCACCGTCACCGTCCTCTCGTACTCGCGCGGGGCGCTGCTGGCAGCCGTGATCGCGCTCGCCGTGTGGTTCGCGCTCGTGCCGCTGCGACTCGCGGGGCGCGTCGATGCTGATGCTCGGGCTGGCCGGGGCGGCGGTGCCTCAGCGGCTACGCCATCCACACCCATGCGCTCGACCCACGACCTGATCGCGCTGCGCTCGCGCTCGGACGCCGGGCACGGCTTCGGGATCGTGCTGGTCCTGACGCTGGCGGCCCTGACCGCTCGTCGGCGTGCTCGGCCGCGTTCCTGACCGACCGGATCACACTCGACGCCGCCGGCCGGCGCCGGATCGGGCGGGGACTGGCGGCGGCGGCGGCGCTCATCCCGGTGGCCGGCGTGCGTCGCGCTGGCCGCCTCCTCGCGTGGGCTGACCGGCGAGATCTCGCACCTCGTCTCGAGCGTGACCAACACCAACAGCGGCGCCCCGAACACGCCTGGGAGGCTCGTCCAGCTCGGCAACGCCCGCGGCCGCTACTGGAGCGAGGGCCTGCAAGGTCGGCGAGCACCGCTGCTGCACGGGGCGGGCGCGTTCGGCTACGCAGACCGCGGTCACGCGCTACACGTCGGATCGCGAACACTGTCCCGACCGCCCACAGCTTCGTGATCCAGACGTTCGCCGACTTCGGGCTGATCGGGATCGCCGTGTCGCTGGCGCTGCTGCTCGCGTGGGGGGCGGCGGCGCGACGGACGCTGGCGCCGCCGGGCGCGCCGGGTGAGGACGGACGGGACGACGCGCGCGCCGCCGAGCGGGCGGGGCTGCGTGACGCATGCTGTGCGTCGTCGTGGCGTTCGGCGTGCACTCGACGATCGACTGGACGTGGTTCATCCCCGGCACGGCGATTCCCGCCCTGCTGTGCGCCGGGTGGCTGGCCGGCCGCGGCCCGCTGGCCGAGCCGGTCGGCGCGCTCCGAGCGCCCTCGCCGCCTGCTCGACGCGCCCGGCACGGCGGCGATCGCCCTCGGCCTCGTGACCCTCGTGCTCCTGTGCGGGTGGGCGATCTGGCAGCCGCTGCGCTCCGCCGACGCCTCGGCGGCGGCGATCTCCGCGCTCGAGCGCGGGCGACCGCGGCGCCGCGCTCACCGACGCCCGCACCGCAGCCAACGTCGAGCCGGTGGCCGTCGACCCGCTGTTCCAGCTCTCGGCGATCGAGAGCGGGCTCGGCGATCAGGCCGCTGCGCGGGCGGAGCTCGTCAAGGCCGTCGGCCGCCAGCCCGACAACCCCCAGACGTGGCTGGCGCTCGGCGAGTTCGACCTCGCCGCGCACCACCCGCGGCTGGCGCTGCCGTCCGCCGAGCGGGCGCTGATGCTCGACCGCGGCTCGTCCGAGGCCGCCGGCGACGTGGCGACCGGCGCGTCAGGCGATCGGCTGAACCCCGGCCTCGGCCGAGTGCGACTCGACGAGGAACTCGGCCGGCAGGCGGCCCGGGCGGCGCGCCTGGTAGACCGCACGCAGCAGCTCCTCGTAGCGATCGGTGACCGCCTCCCACGAGTACTCCTTGGCGCGCTCGAGCGCGCGCCGGCGGTACTCGGCCACGAGCTCCGGGCTGGCCAGCAGCCGCTCGAGCTGGAGCGTCAGGTCGTCGGCCCCCGCGGCGCCGGAGAAGTAGATGCCGGCCTCGCCGACCGTCTCGGCGTTCGGGCGGTGGTCGTTGACGAGCACGCAGTTGCCCGCCGCCATCGCCTCGAGGATCACGGGATGCGTGCCCCCCACCTCGGTCGGCGCGCAGAACACGTACGCGTGGCGCTGAAGCTCCCAGTAGCCGGGCCCGAACACGTAGCCGGGGAACACGACGCGCGGGTCCGCCGCCCGCCACACCTGGCGGATGTAGTCGTCGGCGTACGGCGCGCCCCCGACGATCGCCAGCTTCATCCCCCGGGCCCGTGCCTTGTCGATCCGCGCGAACGCCTCGACGAGCAGGTGGGGGTTGTTCTCGGGCTCGAGCCGGCCGACGAACAGGACGTACTTGCGCGGTTCGAGGCCGAGCCGCTCGAGCGTCCCGATCGCGTCGTGGCCGGGATCCTCGACCCCGTACGGGACGACTCCGATCCGCTTGCGGTAGCGGCGCTGGAACACCTCGGCCACCGCGTTGGAGTCGGTGATCGCGGTGTCGGCCCAGCGCGGAGCGGTGCTCTCGGCGAACCGCAGATACGCCTTGGCGAGCGCCGGCCACTTGCGCCGGTCGGAGTCGAGGCCGTCGACGTTGATCACCGCCGGGATCGATGCCCACCGGGTGATCAGGCACAGCGGCGAGTTCCCCGCGATGAAGAACAGCGCCACGTCGGGTCGGGTCACGCGGGCGGCGTGCAGGGCCGAGCGGAACGTGTGCACGAACGTGTCGAGGTACTTGTTCTGGACCGTGCGCAGGTGGACGAGCTGGGCGCCCGCGTAGGTGGTGAGGCGAGGGGTCGACGACGTGCGAGCGGCAGTACACGGTGACCTCGTGGCCGCGGGCGGTCAGGCGCGAGGTGAGCTGCTCCACCGCCGTCTCGAAGCCGCTGTACGAGGCGGGAATGCCCCGCGTGCCCAGGATCGCGATCTTCATGAGCGCACCGCGAGATCGTATGCCTCGGCGTGACGCACTGCACACTGCGCCCAGCTGAACGCGGCGGACCGGCCCGGCCGGCCGCGCTCAGGGTCGCGCGGCGGCTGGGATCGGCCGCGACGCCGGCGAGCGCGCGGGCGAACGCCTCCGGGTCACGCGGGTCCACGTATGCGGCCGCACCCCCGCACACCTCCACGATCCCCGGCGAGCGGGCCGCGATCACGGGCACCCCGGCCCGCATCGCCTCGAGCGCCGTCATCCCGAACCCCTCGTACAGCGAGGGATGCACGAGCGCGACGGCGCCCGCCAGCAGCTCGGCGAGCTCGGCCCGGCCGGGCGCGTCCGACCGCGCGGACGCCGGGGGCCGGCGCGAGCCGGATGCCCGCAGACCCGGCGAGGACGAGCGGCAGCGGACCGGGCTCGGCAGCGGTGGCCCGGTAGCGCGCGTAGGCCGCGAGCAGCACCGGCGAGGTTCTTGCGCGGCTCGGCGTCGCCGATGTAGAGGAGGTGGCTCGGGGCAGGTCGAGGCTCGAAGATCGGCAGCTCCTGCCCCGGCCCGAGCGGCGCGACGACGATCTTCCCGGCGGGCACCCCCCACAGCTCGCGGACGTCGGCGGCCGTCGTCTCGCTCACGCACATCGACCGCGGCCGCCGCCCGGGCGGCGGCGCGGTGGGCGAGGTGCGCGTACGTCCGGTAGCCGCGGCGAAAGGCTCCGGCAGCCGCTCGAACGCGAGGTCGTGGACGGTGACCACCTGCGGGACGCCGGCGAGCGGCGCGTGGCCGGGAGCGGGTGGTGGACGACCTGGGCGCCGTGGCGGCGCGCGCGCGCGGGGCAGTCTCGACCGCCGCCCACCACGCGTCGGTCGCGAGGTTGCGCGACGCTGCCCGCCCCGCCGCCCGGCCGGGAGCGGCGGCGCGTGTTGGCCGTCGACCTCGATCTCGACCCCGAGCGCTCGCGAGCGCCGGCACGATCCGGTCGAGGTACACCGCGGTCCCCGAGTACGGGGCCCGGCGGGCATAGGTGGTGTCGAGCAGCAGGCGCATCGGAGGCTTAGTGGCGCCTCACCGTCAGCGGGCGGCTCGGGCGAGCAGCAGGCGGCGCAGCAGCGGCGGCCCGCCCGCGGCGTCGATCGTGATCTCGCCGAAGCCGAGTTCGGCCAGGGTGACATGCAGCGAGCGGCGCGTGTACAGGTGGAGGTGATCGCCGAGCGGCTCGGAGAACCGCTCGACCCCGCCCAGCGCGAGCCGCAGGCGTCCATGCGATGGCGTGGTCAGCAGCAGCCGCCCGCGCGGGACGAGCACGCGCCGGATCTCCGACAGCCACCGCGCCGTGTCGGCGACGTGCTCGATCACCTCGGTCGCGAACACGACGTCGACTGAGTTGTCCTCGAGCGGGAGCGGGCCGTCGATCGGCGCGAGCCGGAAGTCGAGCCCCGGATGGGCGCGCCGGGCGCGGTCGACGGCGGTCTGCGCCACCTCGAGCCCGACGGCCTCGGCGCCGGCCTCGGCGATGATCGCGGTGAACCGGCCATCCCCACAGCCGAGGTCGAGCACGCGCTGTCCGGCGCTCGACATGCGCGAGCAGGAAACCGCGCCGCAGCGGCGAGGTCCGGCGCCGCCAGGGGCTCCGGCAGCCGCTCCCACAGCTCCTCGTAGTAGTCCCGCATCGCGGCGACGGTAGCGCCCCGGGTGCCGTCGTCGGCCGGCGGACCCAGGACCTCGCCTTTCAGGCACCACGTTCCCGGGAGACCCACTAAAGTGCCCCGGCCACCTTGCCGACGGACCCGGTGATGCCAGGCGCCACTTCTTCCTCCAGGGATCGGAGCCACGAATGCTGACCACCACCGCCACGAGCCCCCGGCTGCTGGCCTTCAACGCGGTTGACCATCCGGGCGGCGCCGAGACGACGCTGATGCGGCTGCTGGCGGGGCTCCGGGCCCGCGGCTGGCAGATCGCCCTGACGACCCCGGCCGGCGGACCGCTGCGCGACCAGGCGGCTCGCCGCCGGCTACGGCTGGCACGCGGTGCCGCTCGGGACGCTCGAGCGCGGCGGGGGCGCCGCGGGCGGCCCGATCGTCCCCGGCGGCCCGGCGGCTGAGCGCCGGGGTCGACGTCGCCTACCTCAACGGCGCCGTGTGCGGGCGGCTGCTCCCGGCCCTGGCGGCGGCGCGGAGGCGCCGCGCGCGGCTCGTGCTGCACGTCCACGACATCGTCCGCCGCGTCCCCCGTATCTGGCGCCTCGCCGACCTGGTGCTGGCCGCGTCGCAGGCGGTGGCCGACCGGCTCGTCGGGCTGCGCGCTCACGTCGTGTATCCGCCGGTCGACCCCGACCCGCCCGCCGCCGACGCGCCGTGGGTCGCAGGCGGACCGGTCGTCGGCTTCGTCGGCCGGCTCGAGCCGCGCAAGGGACCGCTCGACCTCGTCCGCGCCGCCCCGGCGATCCGCCGAGGCGCACCCGGCACGCACGTGGTGATGATCGGCGCCGACCCGTACGGCGCCCCGCCGGATTACGTCCGGGCGGTGCTGTCCGGCACCGACGTCGAGCACGTCGCGTGGGTCGACAACGCGCCCGGCGTCATGCGCCACCTCGACGTGCTCGTGCTGCCCTCTCACGAGGAGCCGGCCGGGACGGTCCTCGCCGAGGCGATGGCGGTCGGCACTCCGGTCGTCGCGACCGCGGTCGACGGGCTCGCTCGAGATCGTGCGCGACGGCGTCACCGGCCGGCTGGTCGCCCCGGGCGCGCCCGGACGCGCTGGCCGCCGCCGTGCTCGAGGTGCTCGCAGCACCGCGAGCGGATGGGCGCCGCCGCGCGCGAGCACGCGACCCGCTTCCACACGGCGGCCTACGTCGAGCAGGTGGAGCGCCTGCTCGCCGGATGAGGGTCGCGTTCGACAGCCGGCCGGTGCACGACACCGGCGGGATCGGCCGCTATGCGGGCAGCCTGCTCGCGGCGATGCGCGGTCTCGAGCTCGGCGAGATCGTCGAGACGCACACGCCGCGCCGCTGCGACGTGTTCCACTCACCGTGGATCGACGGGGCACTGTTGCGGCCCTCGGTGCCGACGGTGGTCACGCTCCACGACCTGATCCCGCTCAAGCGCCGGGGCGAATACCTGCGCACGGGGATGCGGTTCCGGCTGCGCTACCTCGCGGTCCAGCGCGCGACCCGCGTGATCGTGCCGACCCACGCGGTCGCCCGCGATGCGATCAACCGGCTCGAGATCGGAGCCGAGCGGCTGGCCGTCGTCAGCGAGGCGCCCGCCGTCGGGCTGCAGCCCCCGCTCCGAGGCGGAGGTCGCCGCGGTCCGCAAGCGCTATCGACTGCCGGAGGACTACCTGCTCTGGGTCGGCGCGCTACGCACCCCCGACCCGCGCAAGCACGTCGCGGCGCTCGCCCGGGCCGCGCGGACGCTGCCGCTCGTGATGGTCGGCCCGACCGGCCGCTGGTCGCGCGAACTGCCCGACGTGATCCTCACCGGCGCCGTCAGCGACGACGAGCTGGCCGCGATCTACACCGGCGCCCACGCGCTCGTGTTCCCCAGCGACGACGAGGGCTTCGGGCTGCCGCCGGTCGAGGCGCTCGCGTGCGGAACGCCGGTCGTCGCATTCGACGTGCCGGCCGTGCGCGAGGTGCTCGAGGGGCGGGTCACGCTGTCGGAGATCGGCGACCTCGATGCGCTGATCACGGCCGCCGAGGCGGCCCAGCGCCCGGCGCCGGCGCCGCCCGCCTGGACGTGGGACGACGCGGCGCGGGCCACCTGGGAGGTCTACGAGCAGGCCACCGCCGACCCGGGCGGGCGGCAGCGGGCGACCCGCCCGCGCGCCCGGGTCACGCCGCGGCGCGTGCGGCCCAGGGACTGAGCCGCGTTGGCGGTGATCGCGTTCGACGCGCGCGACGCGTTCGTGCCGATGCCGCATGGGTCCGGTATCTACGTGAGCCGGCTGCTCGCCGCGCTGCGCGACGCGCTGGCCGGCGGCCCGCACGACCTCGCCGTCTACGAGCACGGCGGCCGCGGGCCCGAGCTGTGGTGGGAGCAGGTGACGCTCCCGCGGCGGCTGCGGCGCACGCGGCGCCGCGCTCGTCCACGGGCCGGACTCGTTCCTGCCGCTCCGCCGGCCGTGCCCGGGCGTGGTGACGATCCACGACCTCGCCTTCGAGGAGTTCCACGAGGAGATGGCGCCCCGCACGCGCTGGAAGTACCGGGCGTTCGTCGCGCGCGCGGCCCGCTCGGCCGAACGCGTCATCTGCCCGTCGGAGTTCACCGCGCTCGACGTGAGCGCGCGCTACGGGGTCTCGCGCGAGCGGATCCGGGTCGTGCCGGAGGCGCCGGCGCTGTCGCCGGGAACGGCCGAGCCCCCGCGGCGGTCCGTACCTGCTGGCTGTCGGCGACCTGCGCCCGAAGAAGAACCTCGAGGCGCTCGTCGCCGCGTTCCTCGCGTTGCGGCGCGATGGCGCCGAGCACCGGCTCGTGCTCGCAGGCGCCGACCTCGGCGCCGGCGCGGCGCTGCGCGAGCGGGCCGGCCGAGAGCCGCTCGAGCTGACCGGCTTCGTCGACGACGCGCGGCTCGACGCGCTGCATCCGCGGCGCCGACGCGCTCGTCGTCCCGAGCCTGTACGAGGGGTTCGGGCTCGTCGTGCTCGACGCGATGGCCCGCGGGTGCCCCGTGCTCCTCGCCCGCGCCGGCGCGCTGCCCGAGACCGGGGGCGACGCGGCCGCGTACTTCGACCCGCTCGATCCGCGCGACCTCGCTCGGGCTCTGCGCGAGGTGCTCGGCGACCCCGCGGAGCGCACACGGCTGCGCGAGGCGGGACCGGCCCGGGCGCGGACATTCAGCTGGGAGCGGACCGCGGCTGCGACGATTGCCGTGTACGAGGAGCTGCTGTGATGCGCACGGCGTTCGTGATCCTCTCCACCGACGAGGCGGAGCTGCTGGAGCCGGCGCTGGCGGCGGCGGTCGCCGACGGGTTCGACGACGGGCTCGTGATCGACAACGCCTCGAGCGACGACACCGCCGGCGTCGCGTGGAGCCACGGGGTGCCGCTGCTGTCCATGGAGAGCCGCGTGCCCTACACGCGAGGCGATGAACGCCGGGCTGCGCGAGGTGGACGCCGACGCGGTGGCGATGCTCCAGGCCGACACGTTCGTCGAGCCGGGATACCGGGCGGCCTGCGTGCGGGCGCTCGAGGACCCCGAGGTCGGCTCGGTCGCCCCGAAGCTGCTGCGCACGACGGGCGCCACCGAGCCGGAGCGGCTGGCGCTGATCGACGCCGCCGCGATGTCGGTCGACCGGCGGCGCAAGAACAGCCTCGTCGGACACGGCCGGTCCGCGTCCGCGTACGGGGTCGCGGCGCGAGGCGTTCGGCGCCGACGGAGCGGCGGCGATGTACCGGCGCGCGGCGCTCGGCGACTGCGCGGTGCGCGGGGAGGTATTCGACGAGAACATGCCCGGCTGGGGCTGCGACGCCGACCTCGCCTGGCGCCTGCGGCTGCTCGGGTGGCGCTCGCGCTACGAGCCGGCCGCCGTCGTCCACCACATCCGCACGTACAGCCCGACGACGCGGGCGCGGATGAGCGCGCTCGACCGCCGCACCCAGTTCCGCAACCGCTACCTGATGATCGCCAAGAACGACGCGCTGGCGAGACCTCCTGCGCGACGCGCTGCCGCTGCTCGTCTACGAGGTGCTGGCGTTCGGCTACGCGCTGCTCCGCGAGCCCGAGCTGCTCGGCGGCTACGGCGAGGCGGCCCGGCGCCTGCCCGAGGCGCTGCGCCGCCGGCGGGTGATCCAGGCGCGTCGCCGGGTCGAGCGGGTGCCGTTCGGACTGGAGCCCCCGGCGCGTCATAGGCTAGGATGCCGTGCGATGCCCGCTGGCGGCATCCGCCACGGGTTCCCTCGACAGGAAGGCTGACCATGGCAAAGGTTCTCTACACGGCGCAGGCGACTGTCACCGGCGGCCGGGCTCAACGGCCACGGCGCCGACGCACGGACGGCGTGCTCGACGTCCAGCTGCGCACGCCCGACCGAGCTCGGCGGCGAGGGCGGCGGGACGAATCCCGAGCAGCTGTTCGCGGTCGGCTTCGCCGCCTGCTTCGAGGGCGCGATCATGGCCGTCGCCCGTCGCGAACGCGCCGAGGTCGACGACGTCTCGATCGACAGCCGCGTCAGCCTGCTCCCCACCGAGGAGCGGGGCTTCAAGCTCGCCGTCGAGCTGGACGTCACGCCTGCCGGCCGTCGCAGGACGCCGAGACGGCGCGGAAGCTCGTCGCGGCGGCCCACAAGGTGTGCCCGTACTCGAACGCGACGCGGGGCAACATCGACGTGACGCTCACCGCCAACGGCGAGCCGGTCTCGTAGTCGCCCGGCGCCGGCCGGCGTACGCGCCGAGCAGCCGCGCGGCACGGCGGTGGCTGAGCCGGGCCGCGCGCGGGAGTCGTAGAAGCGCAGGTCGGACCACCACTCGCGGGCGAGGTCGGGGAGGCCGTAGGGCGCCGGTCTCGAGGAACGCGGCGAAGCCCTCGGCCTCGCGGCGGGCGCGACGGTAGATCTGGCGCACCGGGTCGTGGGTGTGGTCGTGGTCGACGGCGAGGCGCGGGGTCGATCACGCACACGTAGCCCCGCGCGAGCCAGTGGCGGCCCCACTCGCGGTCCTCGCAGCCGGGCAGGTCCTCGCGGAACGGGCGCTCGCGCCAGAGCTCGGCGCGGAACGCGCCGGCCGCGTTCGAGTAGCCCCACTCAGGGTGGGCGCGCGCGAGCGCGTCGTCGAAGCGCACGGGGCCGGTGAGCGGGGTGCCGTCGGGGCGGTAGCGGTCGCCGCAGGCGCACGCGACGTGTCCGGGTCCGCGAACGGCGCCGGCGAGGCGCTCCAGCCAGCGCTCGCTCGCGCGGGAACGCGTGGGCGGAGAGCGCGACCAGCAGCTCGCCCGACGCGTTGCCGGCGCCGAGGTTGAGCGCGCCGCCGAACGTGAACGCGTCGCGGCGGGCATCTCGAGGACCGTGGCGCCCGCGGTCACGGGCGATCTCGGGCGTGCCGTCGCGTGAGCCGTTGTCGACCACGATCACCTCCGGCGGGCCGCCGCTCGAGCCGCTGGGCGGCGAGCAGCTCCAGGCAGCGGCCGATGCTCGCCGCCTCGTCGCGGGCTCGGACGATCACGCGTGATCGGTCGGCTGGCCCATTGTCTGTCGAGTTCGCTCGCGCATTCCGGCGGGCAGCCCTCGCGCGGGCCGGTCCGGCGGCGTACCATCCCCCCGACGTGACCGCGCACGCGCTACGCGATGCCAGCGGGAGCGAGGGGGTGCCGCAGGCTGAGGCTACCCGGCCGTCCTCCGCGCTGTTCGACATCCCGATCGACCTCGCCCAGCCGGCCGAGCTGCTGCGGACGATCTCCGGGTGGGCGGCCGAGCGCGAGACCCGGCGGGTGATGTACGTCAACGCGCACGTCGTCAACCAGTCGCGGATCACCCCCGGCCTCGGCGACGCGCTGCGCCGCGCCGACCTCGTCTACTGCGACGGCTACGGCGTCCGGCTCGCCGCCCGCGTCCTCGGGCGTGCCGGTCCCGCACCGGATGACCGGCGCGGACTGGATCTGGGGGCTGGCGACGCTGTGCGAGCTGGCCGGCCAGCCGATCTACCTGCTCGGCTCCGAGCCGCCGATCGCCCGCGAGGCCGCCGCAGCGGCTGCGGCGCTGGTATCCCGGCCTCGACGTCGTCGGCGCCCACCACGGCTTCTTCGACCTCGACTCCCCGCACAACGAGCGGGTGATCGAGGACATCAACGCCCACGGCCCGCGGATCGTGCTCGTCGGGATGGGCACGCCGAAGCAGGAGCTGTGGGTCGACCGCTACGCTGATCGCCTCGACGGCGCGGTGGTGTGGACGGTGGGGGCGCTGTTCGACTACGTCTCCGGCCGCACGCCCCGCGCGCCCCGATGGCTGGCCGACAACGGACTCGAATGGATCTTCCGACTCGCGATCGAGCCGCAGCGGATGTGGCGGCGCTACCTGCTCGGGAACCCGGTGTTCCTCTCGCGGGTGCTGACCGAGGCCAAGCGCCGCGCCGGCCGAGCCGGACTGACCGGCCGCCGGCCGCGCCGCGCGCCGCCCAGCGCTGGCTGGCGGCGCGATCCTGGTCGGGCTCGCCGGCGCTCGCCTGGCACTTCAACGCCAGGCCGCGCCACGACGCGCTTCGCCGCCGTGCCCGACACGCTGCGGGCGCTGCTGGCGACGCCGTCGTGTTCGGGATCGGCGGATTCGGGCTCGTGCGGCTGCTGCTGCCCGACGCGCTGCGCCGCTACGAGCCGCTGTGGGTCCTGCCGACCGGCGCGTGCGCGGTCGGGCTGGCGCTGACGCTGCTCGGCTTCGCGGCCGTCCCGTATCCCGTCGCGCTGCCCGTGCTGCTGCTCGCCGGGCTGGCGCTCGGGTGGCTACGCGGTCCGCCGCCGCGGCTGGCCCCGCGGTCGCGCTGGCCGCAGCTGGGCTGGCCGCTGTTCATCGCCGTCGTCGTGCTCGCGGTGGCGCTCGTGCCGATGCTGTTCGTCCAGCACTACGCCGCGCCGGTGGGGACCGGCTCCGACGCGCACGTGGCCGCCGGCGTGGCGCCAGTTCCTCAAGCACTCCTATCCGACCGGCATCGACATCTCCCAGCCGATCAACCAGATGCCGGACACCGTGGCAGTCGAAGTTCCCGATCTACTACGCGTTCGCGGCGGTCTCGTCGCTGTCCGGACTCGCCACCTGGCAGGTGCTGGCGCCGCTCGCCGCCGCGCTGCTGGCGATGGCGGCGGTCGGCATGTTCCTCCTCGCGCGCGAGCTGTTCGGCGCCGCGGTGGCGACGGCGGTCGTCGCGATGGCGCTCGCGGGCATGGATCGGATGGCGCTGCACACCGTGCTCAACCCGTACTTCAACCAGACCTGGGGATTCTTCGCGCTGCCGTTCACGCTCGTGCTCGGGTGGTGGGCGGTGCAGCCGGGGCTGGGCCGGCGCACCGCGGCAGGCGACGTTCGTGCTGCTGGCGATGTTCACGCTCGTGCTGGTGTTCGCGTATCCGCTGGCGGCGCCGATCCCGGCCGTGCCGATCGTGATCTTCCTCTGGAGCGGGCGCCGCCGCCGGATCGCCGCCGGCGAGGACGTGCTGCGCCTGCGCAACCTGTACCGCGGCCGGCGCAGCCTGCTCTGGCTGATCCCGCTGGGCGCGCTGCTCGCGTTCCCGGCGATCGGCGTCGTCCAGAAGGCGATCGGCGCGGCCGAGGTGCTCGCGCCCGGGCACTCGCTCCAGAGCTGGGGCGGCGACCTCGGCCATTTCGTCCCGTTCCCGTACTTCACCTCGCTGCCCGATGCGTGGATCGGCTGGGTCCTGTTCGCGGGCGTGGTCGCGCTGGTCGGTCTCGCGCTGCGGTTCGCCCCGCGGTCGCTCGCCTGGGGCCTCGGCGGCCTGTCGGCGCTCGACGCTCGTGCTCGCCCTGTACCTGCGCCACCGCCAGTTCGGCTACTACTTCCAGTTCAAGCTGCTCGCGTTCGTCGGGCCGCTACTGCTGCTGCTGGCCGCGGTCGGCGCCGCGCGACTGCGGCGTTCTGTTGCGCCCGCCGCGCTGGCGGCGCTGGTGGTTGCGTGCACGGGGTCGGCGATCGCCGAGATCAAGGCGACCGGCTACCAGCTCCCGCCGGCCACGATCCAGCTCCGCTCGTGGATGTCGTCGCTGCCCCACGGCGCGACGGTCCGCCTCGACATGTGGCCCCCGCTCCAGCTGTGGGCCGCCTACTTCCTCGCCTCGCACCCGGTCTGCTCGCAACTGCCCCTGTACGGCACCGACTACCCGCACGTCGCGTACTCGCGCAAGGCCGACTACATCGTCGCCACGCTCGACCGCGGGCAGCCGGCCGATGCGGTCGGGGCGCCCCTGTTGGAGAACCAGGGCTACCGCCTGTACCGCGAGAACCCGGCCGTGCCCGGGCCCGACACGTGCACCCTGCGCCGGCTACGACCGGATCTACACGGGCCTGGGCTACAGCCCGCAGTAGTCCGGTCCCGGTTGGGCCGCGGGTTCGGCCGCGGCTGATGGCCCCGGGCGTCGCGGCTCGCGCCTTGCGTCCGCGGCGCCCACGCGCCTGCGCCTCGCCGCCTGCGCCTCGCTGCCTGCGCCTCGCTGCCTGCGCCCGCGGCGCCTGCGCCTCGCCGCTAGCGCGCGCGGAGGTCCGTCGTAACGTGCCGGCCCGGCAGCGTTTTGGGCTTGGGAGTGGAGGGACCGGCGCGTGGCGGCGCGCGGGGGCCGCTCGGCCTCGGCGTGAGCCGGTGGGATCGGGACGGCGGCCCGCGGGGGCCGGGGGCATGCCGGCGAGCCCCAACGTTACGTGGAACCACCGGCCGGGGACTCGTGTGACGTTAAGGCTCCGGGGGAGCCTTTTCGTTACCTGCGACGGCCGGCGGTGGCACCGTGTGACGTTAAGGCTCGCCCGCGCGCGTTGAGCCTGGGTATCTGAAGGGAATCGCCGTGATTCGCTGTAAAGCAAGATTAACCACTAAACGGTGTCACGGCGTCGTGTCACCCGCGGGGCGCAAGGCCAAGGGCCTGGGTATCCAACGGGAAAAATAGGCCCGTCAGATACCCAGGCTCGCCGAAAACGCCTGCGCGCCCGGGAGCGAGCCCATCCCCACCCTCCCAAGCCCAAAAACGCGCCGCGGTCCCGGGAGCGAACCCATCCCCACTCCTCCCACGCCAAGAACGGCCTCCTGCACGACGGCCCGCGCCCCCCACCTCACTCCAAGGGGCGGCGTCAGTCGCCGGGATCGCCCGGGGGCAACCCCAGGGCGTGGGCGCTCGCGCCCTGCTGCTCGACCGGGATCGTGCCCTCGAGGTTGATCAGGCGGTAGTGGTGCTCGCGCATCACGGCGACGAACTCGCGGTGGGTGCCGTGGAGCTCGCAGATGATCGCGGGGCGATGGGCGGCGATCGTCTGGCGCATGCCCTCCAGCACGGCGATCTCGGCGCCTTCGACGTCGATCTTGACGACTGTCGGAGGCTGGAGGTCGCCGGCGGCGACGAGGTCGTCGATCGCCACCAGCTCGACCTCGATCACCTGCTCGGTCAGGGGGTGCTCGCCGTACTCCTCGAGCTTCGACCAGCTCTGGTCCTCGACCACCTGCAGGCGCCCGCGGCCCGCCGCGGCCGCCACGGCCACCGGGAGCACGGTGACGTTGCCGACGCCGTTCAGCTCGGCGTGGTGCCGGATCGCCTGCGCGTTCTCCGGCGCCGCCTCGAACGCGTAGACGTGCCCCGCGTCCAGCCCGGCCAGGTGGCCGCCGAGCAGCGAGAAGAACCCCAGGTTGGCGCCGATGTCGTAGAACACCCCGCCGCGGCCGAGATGGCGGACCATCGCCTCCTGGACGGCGCTCTCGAGGTTGCCGAAGGCGATCGAGCCGACGTGGGCGTGGGAGATCGGGAGGTAGCGCAGGTCGAACACGAGGCCGCCGGCGTGACCCTGGGGCACGCGCAGGAGCCCACCCTCGAGCCAGCGCACGCCGGCCCGCAGCGCGAGTGACCCGGGGTCTCGGCCGGTCAGCGCCCGGGTCCGGATCTCGCGCAGGTGGGGATGGCCGAAGCGGATCAGCCGGCGGACGAGCATCGAGCGGTTGAGGCCGAGGTTCGAGAGGAACACCCGGCCGGGCTCGGGCACGCGGACCATCAGGCGGCGACCGCCTCGACCGCCGAGCGCAGGCGGGCCGCGGTCCGCGCGTAGGCGAACTCGGTCAGTCGCGCGCCCGCGCGAGCGCGCAGCACCTCGCGCAGCTCGGCGTCCCCGACGACGATCCGCAGCAGCTCGGCGACGACCTCGACGCTGTCGGACTCGTCGAGCAGGATCCCGGCGTCGCCGACGACCTCGCCGACCGCGGCCACGTCGCGGGCGATCACCGGCACGCCGAAGTGGAACGCCTCCAGCAGCGGGATGCAGAAGCCCTCGTGCTCGGACAGGCACAGGAAGGCGTCGGCGTTGCGGTAGCGCTCGGCAAGCCGCTCGCGGGAGATCCCGGCCTCGAAGATCACCGCCCCGGGGGCCAGCGAATCGGCCATCGCGCGCAGCGTGGCCTCGAACTCCGGGGACAGCGGCGTGCCCACGAGCACCAGGCGCGCGTCCGGGGCGGCCTCCCGGTACCTGGCGAACGCACGGATCACGAGGTCCTGGCGCTTGTGGGGCACGAGCCGGCCGACGAACAGGATCGTGGGCGGCCCCGTCCGGGGCGCGGGGGGCGCCGCGGCCGGAAGCCCGGACTCGTCGAACAGGACCGGGATCACGTCCGCCTGGCGGCCGCTCACCGCGCGCAGCTCGTCGGCGTTGAACGAGGAGACCGCCGCGAGCGCGCCGACCGAGACGGCCAGGCCGGCCAGCTGGGCGCGGGCGAGCTCGCAGCGCACGCCCTCGGCGGGCTCGTGCGCCCAGAAATACCGGGCCGGCGTGATGTTGTGGGAGATCAGCAAGCTACGCCGGCGGGGTCCGAACAGGCGCTCGAGGCCGCGAGCATACCCCGAGTAGTGGAGCACCAGGACGTCGCCGGAATCGGGCCGGAGCTCGTGCAACGGGCGGACCGACCCGTCGGGCATCCCGGGGGCGATCACGGCCGAGTGGTCCTCGCCGACCCACCCCCAGGAGCGGAACAGGGCGCGGCACGCGAGGCCCTGATTCGTCACAGCGTCGACGGGGCCGGCGGCGCAGAGGACCTGGGTGACCCGCATCAGCGTGGATCGCCGCCGTCGCGCTCGCGTGCAGCCTCCTCCAGCGCGGCCACCCGCTCCTCCAACCGCAGCACGTGTGCGGCGATCTGCGCGTTGAAGCGGCTCTGCTGGGCGCTCACCTGGCCGATGTACTGGGCGAGCAGGCGAACGAGCAGCTGCTTGACGGCGGTGATCGGGCGGCCGAGGCGGCGCGTGGAGTACACCTCGACGGAGGTCGGCTCGATGATCGCCCACTCGGCCAGGCGACGGGCCGAGGTGACCGGGTCCTCGAGCGTCCACGGCGACGGGTCCTCGCCGATCGGCCGGTCCGCATGCCCGGCAGCGGCCCGCGCCGCGGCCAGCGCCTCGCCGGGATCCTTCATCGCCCCACCTCGATCTCCGCCCCCGCGTACGTCCACGTCCCGCGCAGGTCCGCGATCCCGCTGGCCCCGCCGACCGCGGCGACGCTGAAGCTGAGCATGCGGTCGATTCCCGGCGCCGTGTCGCCGGGCTCGTGGACCCCGAGCGCGATGTCGTAGTCGCCGCCGAGCAGCCCGAGCCGCGGCACCTCGTACACGAGCCGGCCGCCGCCGCGCGAGGTGGCGACGGGCTGCACGCAGTGGAACACCGGCTCGCCGGCCGCCTGACGGAACTCGACCGCGAGCTCGACGTCGGGCGCACCTGGGTGGGCGTCGAGGTCGATCACGACGCGCATCGCGGCGCCCGGCTCCAGCACCTGGACGCGACGGTCGTCGCCGTCGCAGATCGTCGCCTCGCGCACCGACACCGCTCCGCCGCGGGCCTCGCGGGCGGCGGCCTGCTCGGCGTCCTCGAGCCCGAGCCGGCGCTGGTAGAGCAGCAGCCCCTCCTCGACCGGGCCGTCGAACACGACCTGCCCGGCGTCGAGCACGACGACCCGGCGGCAGGCCTGGCGGATCGTGCCCGGCGCATGGGAGACGAGCACGACCGTCGTCCCGAGCTCGATCCGGGAGCGGATGTGACGCAGGCACTTGCGCTGGAAAGCCTCGTCGCCGACCGCGAGCACCTCGTCGATCAGCAGCACGTCGGCCTCCAGGTGGGCGGCGATCGAGAAGCCGAGGCGGACGAGCATGCCCGACGAGTACGTCTTGATCGGCGCGTCGATGAAGTGGCCGAGCTCGGAGAAGTCGATGATCTCGGGGATCCGGCGCTCGACCTCGTCGCGGGACATTCCGTGGAGCGCGGCGCCGAGCCGGATGTTCTCGCGGCCGGTGAACTCGCGCCCGAAGCCGGCGCCGAGGTCGATCAGCGTCGCCACCCGTCCTCCGCAGGCGGCGAACCCGCGCTGCAGCGGGATGATCCCGGCGAGCACCTTGAGCGTCGAGGTCTTGCCGGCGCCGTTGCGCCCGACGATCCCGAGCGTCTCGCCCGGCGCCACCCGCAGCGTGACGCCGGCCAGGGCCTGGGTCGTCGGGAGCTCGGCCGGGCGACCACGCCCGAACGAGGCGACGAGTTCCTTGAGCGTGCGCCCGCGGTCCCCGCGCGGCGAGAACGAGCGCCGCGCGTCCTGCAGCACGATCTCGCCCCGGGCGGGCGCGGGGCGCCGAGACGGCGAGCCCCGCCCGGAGGCTCACAGCACCACCGCCAGCTCCGCCTCGCCCCGGCGGAACACGCTCCATCCCGCCGCCAGCGCCACGCCGCCGGCCACCACGACGTACACGAGCACCCCGCCAGACGGCGCCCGCCCGTCGTACACGACGTCGCGCACCGACTCGATGAACGGCGCCACCGGGTTGACCCACCGCAGGACCGTCTCGATCCAGTGGTGGGAGTGCAGCCCGGGCAGTGACTCGAGCCGGAACAGGACGCCGGAGACGAAGAACCACGGCAGCAGCGCGGCGGTGAGGATCGGCTGCACGTCGCGGAAGTAGGCGTGCAGGGTGGCGGCGATCAGCGCGAGCCCGAGCGTGAACGCGAACAGGCACACGCTCAGCGGCACGAGCAGGAGCAGCGCGGCGCTCGGGTCGCCGCGGATGACCAGCGCGACCGGCACGAGCACGACGAGCATCGCGCAGAACGGGACGAGCTGGACGGCGACCGCGGAGGCGGGGATCGATTCGCGCGGGAACGCGACCTTGGAGATCAGCGCGGACTGGTCGACGAGCGAGGTCGCGGCGGCGGTCAGCGCCTGGGCGAAGAACAGCCACACGAGAGCCCGGCGAGGATGAAGATCGGGTAGTCGGAGTAGTTGACGGCCTTCAGCACCGGGCCGAGCATCACGCCGTAGACGAGCATCAGCACGAGCGGGTTGACGAAGTACCACAGCACCCCGAGCACCGAGCCCTTGTACTTCTGGCGCAGCTCGCGGCGGACCAGCTGGCCGAACAGGTAGCGGTAGGCGCGCATCGGAACCCTGGATTATCCGGTGCGGTACCGACGATCGCCCCGGGTGAGTCGATCGTCAGCGTCACCGGACCGTCGTTCACCAGCTCGACCGCCATCAGCGCGCCGAACACGCCGCGGGCGGCCCCGAGGCGATCGCAGAAGCGCTCGTACAGCGGCTCGGCGTGCTCGGGCGCGCGCGGCGCGCACGTACGAGGGCCGGTTGCCGCGCCGGGTATCCGCGTACAGCGTGAACTGGCTCACGCACAGGACCTCGCGCTCGCCAAGTGCGCTCGTTCATCCGGCCCGTCGGCGTCGGGGAACACGCGCAGCGCCCGGACCTTGTCGGCGAGCCAGTCGGCGTCCGCCGGCGCGTCCTCGTGCGTCGACGCCGAGCAGCACGAGCAGTCCGGGACCGATCGCCGAGACGAGCTCGCCGTCGACGCTGACCGACGCGCGGGAGACCCGCTGCACGAGCGCGCGCACGGTCGCTCAGGCCTCCCGCAGCTCCGCCGCGGCCAGCTCGGGCGCGACGCTGTTGAGGTTGACCCCGGCGCCGAGCTCGAGGCCGGCGAGCACGGTGAGCCGCGGGAGGATGTCGATCCGCCAGCAGAACTGGTCAGCACCACGGGGCGCGGTCCGGATCCACAGGTTGAGCGGCGGGCAGCCGCCGAGCCGGCGCTGCAGGCGGCACAGCGCGTCGTGCAGGAGCGCGGCGCCGGTCGGCCCGTCGTCCTCGAACCGGGCCCGCGGCGTCCGCGGGGCGAGCATCAGCTGGAACGGCACCCGGCCGCCGTACGCGGCCATCAGCACGGCCTCGTCGTCGATCGCGACGATCCGCTCGCGGCGCCGGACCTCCTCCTGGACCAGGTCGGCGAGCAGGTTGCCGCCCATCGTCCGCATCGGCGTAGGCGCCGAACCGCTCGCGCTCGCGGGCGATCGCGGCCGGGACGAAGTCGAGCGCGTAGAGCTGCGCGTGGGTGTGGGGCAGCGACGCCCCGGCCTCGCGGCGCTCGTTGACGATCAGGTGCACGCACGCCGCCTCGTGGTGAAAGCGCATCCGCTCGCGCCACACGTCGGCCGCCGCCTGGACCTCGCCGGACGACAGCTGGGACAGCGACACGACCGGCTTCGGGGAGTTGACGATCACCTCGTGGCCGCCGCGGGCCGGGCCGGCCCAGAACAGATCGCGGTTGGCCTGCGGCTCGGGCTCGGGCGACTCGGGGTCGAGCGCCGGGTACAGGTTGGGGACGACGCGCACCGTCCAGCCGGGGGTGTCCGGGCCGCCGCCGCCCGGGCGCACGGCGTAGAGCTCGGGCGGGGTCCGGTCCTCGTTGCCCTCCGCGAACGGGTCGCTCGGCGGCGTCGATCGACCGGCGCGGGCGACGCGCTCCAGCCGCCCCCCGGGCGACCGGCGCGCGCGCCGGCGACGATCGTCCGCTGCCCGCTGAGCGGGTCGACCCGCACCTCCGGCACGGCACTCAGATGCGACTTCTCCATCGCGATGTGCTCGATCCCCGCCTCGGTGAACATCCGGCCGCGGGTCCGGTAGCCGGCGAGCTCGTACAGCGTGCGGGCGTAGGTCTGGGCGTGGAGCACGATCCGCCGGCCGCCGGCCGCCCGGACCTCCTCGTCGGCGAGCGCCAGCAGCGAGGTTGCGATCCCCCGCCGGCGGGCCGAGCGCTGGACCGCGAGGCGGCTGAACTGTGCCGTGGAGCCGACCATCAGCACGCGGCAGGTGGCGAGCAGCTGGTCCCCGGAGACGGCGACGAGGTGGATCCCCTCGTGATCGCGGCCGTCGAGCTCCTCGTGCTCGGGGACGCCCTGCTCGATGCAGAACACGTCGTGGCGGAGGTCGAGTGCGGCGGCCATCTCGCCGGGCCCACGGACCCGGCGGACCTCGTAGGTGAGCGTCCCGGTCACGTGCCGAGGACCCAATGGCGGATGTCGTGCTCGAGCGCCGAGGCGCTCGTGTACGGGCCGGCGTGGACGAACACGATCTTGCCCTCGCGGTCGATGTACACCGTGAGCGGATAGTAGGTCGCGGCCTGGATCGTCCGCGCGATGCTCTCGCCGGGATCGGTGTAGCTCGGATAGGTGACCGGGAACCGCTTCAGGAACTGGGCGGCCGAGGCGTTCTTGTCCTTGCCGTTGACCCCCACGAACGCGACCGTGCGCCCGAGCGCGACCGAGGCCTTCTGGAAGGCGGGGAACTCGGATTGACAGGGAACGCACCACGACGCCCACTTGTTGACGACGACCGGATAGCCGTGCAGGCCGGTGAGGAGGGCGTGGAACGCCGTGGGCCCGCCGGCGACGAGATGATCGGCGCGTGCGTGCAGCGCGGCCAGCGGGGCCGGCGAGCCTTTGAACGCCTGCGCCTGCGCCTGCGCCGAGGGTGCGGCGCTGCGCGCATGCGACCCGCACCCGGCGAGCGCGGTCATCCCTGCAATCAGAGCTGCAAACCCGCGGCGCGACACTGCTTTGACAGGTTGTCACACGCCGCGCGGCACCGAAGCTTCGCGGTTGACGCTTCCGCGGCTCGATCTGCTTAAATAATCGTTATCCTCTAAGTCGGAGCCGGCGAGGGGGCATCGCTTTCTGAGGGACACCTTCGCCGTCCTTGGCTGACTGCCGAGACCGCAGCTGAGCCGCTACGACGTACTGCCGCGGCTCGCCTCATGACGCACGTCTTTCCCAATTCCAATGGGTGATCCCACCCCCTTTCCAAGTCCTGCTGCGATCGCACGCGCGGAGCTGTTCACTCGTGAACGGTTCGTCTACGAGGGCGAGACCCTCGAGGAAGCGCTGTCCCCGGGGTCCGCGCGGCGCCGGGCGCTCGACGCTGCGCTGAGCGAGGTCGACGGCGGGCAGAAGCAGCCGTCGATCGAGTGGCGCCGGCAGTTCTCGCTGCTGCTCGGGCTCGAGCGTCTGCTCTCCGAGGAGGAGCCGCACCTCGTCGACGGCACGGTGCTCTCCGCCCACCAGGTCGACGCGCTGTCGGGGACGCTGACCGCGCTGCTCGCCGAGGCCCAGCGCAACGGCAACGGCGAGCGCCGCAGCCGCCGCCCGAGCCGACGCAGCTCGCGTCGGCCGCCATCCCGGGCGAGGAGGACGCCGACCTCGACCTCGAGGACGACGACGAGCCCGAGGACGAGGAGCCTCAGGACTGGCAGGACGAGGCGGGCGGCGATGACGTCCAGCTCCCCGAGCAGCCGGAGGACCCGAACGCCGACCGGCGGTTCTGGTTCGAGCACGCCACCGGCGCCGGCAAGACGGTCGCCGCGCTCGGGTTCGTCGAGGCCTCGCGGACCGGCGGGATCCTGATCCTCACCCACCGGCGCAACCTCGTCGACCAGTTCCACGGCGAGCTGCGCGACCGCGGCTATCGCGACCGGATCGCCGCCCGCGCTGCTCAAGGGCCATGACGCCGCCAACGGCCCGGTCACGGTCGAGACCTACCAGTGGTTCGTGCGCAACGCGGGCAAGGTCTCCGACGCGTACACGATCGTCATCTGCGACGAGGCCCACACCGCGCTCGGCGAGAAGACCTCGGCGTCGATCCGCGGCTGGTCGGGCCCGATCTTCATCGGCATGACGGCGACCGGCGCGCTGATCGCCCGCCACGTCACCGACCTGTTCCCGACCCAGACCTCGCGCTTCGACCTCGCCCAGGCCGCCCGGCGCGGCGTGATCTCGCCGCTGCGCTGCATCCGGATCCCGCCCGGGCCCGGCGTGCGCACGATCGCCAAGGTGCCGCTGCGCCGCGGCGAGGTGGACACCGAGTTCGACCAGGAGATGCTGGCCGAGCTGCTCGACCAGACGCCGTTCAACCTGGCGATCGCCGACCTCTACAAGACGCGCTTCAACGGCGTCCCCGGCGTCGTCTACGCCGCCGGCGTCCGCCACGCCTACAACGTCGCGCAGTCCTTCCGGGACCTGGGGATGAAGGCCAAGGCCGTCTCGGGCGAGACGCCCAAGCGCCAGCTGGCCCGGATCCTCGCCGACTACGAGTCGGGCAAGATCGACGTGCTCGTCAACGCCCAGCTGCTGGCCGAGGGCTGGAACAGCCCGCGGGCGACGATCTGCATGCACCTGGCCCCGACCGCGTCGAAGCGGATCTACCAGCAGCGCGTCGGGCGGGTCACCCGCCGGCACCCGGGCAAGGAGGCGGGGATCGTCGTCGACTTCGTCCACCCCGCGACCAAGCACGACGACCCCGTGGTGACGCTTCACTCGCTGCTCGACCGCGACGTCTATCGCGGCGGCGCGATCGTCGTCGGGCCGGTGCGCCGCGGCCGCGGGCGCCGGGTCCGCGTCGAGCGCCGGGTGCTCCCCGTGACGCCGGATCCCGACCGGCGCGCCGAGGTGTTCGAGCGCGAGCTGTGGCGGATCGCGGTCGAGCATCTCGACTACGGCGAGCAGCACGTGTGGGCCGCGCTCGCCGGCGCCCGCGTCGCGCCGAACGGCTGGCGGCGGGCCAAGGCGATGCTTCACTTCGACCGCGGCGGCGAGCTCAAGCGCCGGTTCCTGCTCACCGCGGTCCAGCGCAACCGCAACTCGCAGCTGCGCCTGCGGGCGCTCCAGGAGATCGCGGCCAGCCGCGACGCCGAGGCGTTCGACACCGCGATCGACATCATGGCCGGCTGGCCGCGCGACGAGCGCCGCGAGGGCGTCAAGATCATGCTCCAGGCGCTGGCCGAGCGCCGGATCGGCCGCCGCGACCAGGCCAACGCCTGGATCTGGCGGATGGCCGAGTACACGCGCGAGGTCCACGAGGAGTACGCCGTCCAGCGCTGGCCGGAGACGAAGCGGCTGCTCGGCCTGCTGGTCAACTCGAGCGGGGCCGCCCACGCCCGCAACGCCCGCCGGCTCGTGCACGCGGCGCGCAAGGAGGACCGGCGGCTGTCGGCCGCCCTGCTGGCCGCGGCGCTGGCGCACACGCCGGAGGCCGAGGAGGCGCTGCGCGGCGCCCGGACCCGCATGGCCCGCAAGCCGGCGGCGCTCGCCCGCGAGCTGCTGCGCAACTTCCCCAAGGGCCGGCGCGGCAAGAGCCGGCGGCGGCGCAAGAGCGGCACCGCCGACGCCCAGGCGCAGGGCGCCGACGGCGCGCTGGCGACGACGGCGGTGGACACCGAGCTCGACGACGGGGCCGAGGAGCTCGACCTCGACGAGCGCGACGACGGCGACGGCAGCGACGAGTCGGACGACGGCGACGACATCGACGACTCGGACGACGACGACGACCGACGACGACGACCGACGACGACACCGACGACGACTCGGGCGCCGGGCCGGAGTTCAGCGCCGAGGAAGCCGCGTAGGGTCGGGCTCTGAGCCCGCGCGCCGCTCGAGGTGGACCTCGCCGGCGTCGAGCGCGACGCGGCCCGAGCCTGTGAGCACGATCAGGCGCCCGTCGCCGTCGATCCCCGCTCCCTCGCCGCTCCCGCCCGCCCAGCTCACCCGCTGACCGCGGAGCGCGTCCCGCGCGCGGACCGCATCGAGCACCTCGGACTCCGGCGCCGCCAGCCAGCGCTGCAGCGACGCCAGCAGCCGCGTGAGAGTCGGCTCGACGTCGCGCGGCTCAAGGCCGAGCGTCCCTGCGATCCCGTGCAGCTCAGCGGGCAGGTCCTCCGGCCGCAGCGCGACGTTGAGCCCGATCCCGATCACCGCCCATCCCTCCTGGGGCCGGCCCTCGACGAGGATGCCGGCCACCTTGAGCCCCTCGACCTGCACGTCGTTGGGCCACTTGAGCGCGCGCCTGCGGCCCCGACGACCTCGGCTACCGCGACCCCGGCGGCGAGCGGCATCAGGCGCGGGAGCTCGCGCACGACGACCGAGCACAGCAGGCTGCGGCCGCGGGCCCCACTCCACGTGCGGCCCTGGCGCCCGCGACCGGCGGATTGCTCGCCGGCGGTGACGATCGTGCCGTGGGGCGCGCCGGCGACGGCGAGCTCGCGGGCGCGCGCGTTGGTCGAGTCGGCGACCCGCAGGTGGACGCGGGGGTGCCCGAGCGTCGCGCCGCCTAAGCGATCGTGGCCCCTGGTCACGCCGGGGCGATCCTCGAGCTCGTCGTCGACGGCCACCCCGAGGCGGTCGGCGGCGCTCCCCTGGCTGACCGCGATCGCCAGCCGCCGCTGCGCATCCTCGTAGACGAGCAGCTCGCCGCGCGGGACGTCGGCGAACGTCCGGGCGAACTGGGCCTCGACCGCATCCCCGCGAGCGCCCGAGACCGCGACACGGCGGCCGAGCTTCAGCCCGGTGTCGGCGAGCTGGTCGTGCTCGGCGTCGAGCTGGACATTGCCGAAGGAGTCGATCGCGATCGCCCGGGTGAGCAGTACGCCCGTCGGCCCAGCGGGCGCGAGGCTCGGGGAGCTGGACGAGCTCACCGGGGTCGCAGCGGCTGACCGGCGTCGGCGAGGACCTCGCCGGCGGCGAGCCGGGCGGCGACGGGGGCGAAGATGTCCCGGCCGTGGAAGGTGGCCGAGACCGGCTCGAGGCGGTAGTGGCGAGTGGGCGATGTCGACGGCCTCGAGCACCCCGCCCGCCCGTTCGACGGCGAGCGACAGGAGCCCGTTGTCGGGACCGACGAAGCACGCGGCCGTCGGCGGCCCGCAGCGCAACCGCGCGGCGCTCGGCGCCGACGTCGGGATCGACGACCGCGAGGTGGACGCCGGTCGGCAGGTATGGCAGCGCTCCGGCGAGCACGAGCGCGCCCTGCGCGGACGTCGTGTCGGCGCACACCGTGGCTCAGGTCGATCACCCGGGCGTCGGGACAGATCGCCGGCGATCACGCCGTGGCAGACGCCGACGAACTCGTCCTGGAGGCCGTAGTCGGAGAGGAACGTGATGACCGGCGGGGCCACATCGGGACCGTACCCACCGGGGCGGCGGGTGTCGACCGCCGCGTGCCGGAGCGCGGGAGGCGCTCCGGCTCGCGGCCGGAGCGCATCCCACGGCAGGCCGTCTACGCGACGGTGATCGTGCTGGCCACCTTGCCGAGGTCGAACCCGGCCGCCGCCACATGCTTGTGGAGGAAGTGGTTGATCGCACGGGCGCCGGCGTGCGTGAGCGTCAGCTCGCCGGTCAGCGTCCCGGACTTGCCGGAGGTCGTGATCGTCGGGTTGGCGATCCGAGCCAGCTTGAGGGTCCGCTTGCCGGCGAGCACCGACAGGATCGCGTGGCCGCTTCGTGCGGGAGATCACGAGGTGCGACAGCGTGATCGAGCGCGAGCCCTTCGCGAACTTGAGCCCACCTCGGTGGATGAGCACGCCGCGCAGCGACGGGGTGGTCACGTGACCGCGGGCGATCGGGAACATCACCGAACCGCCGGAGGCGGTGGCGGCACCCACCGGGGTGGCGGTGATCCCGTGGTTGGTCAGGAACTGGATCAGCTGTGCCGACGGCGTGACCGTCGTCTGCTGTCCGGTGACGGCGAACCGCTTGGCCTGCGCCGGGGCGGCGATCACGACGGTGATCAGGCCGACCGCAAGGGCGAGGAGAGTCGCCTTGGACATGCGAGTCATGGGAACTCCTTTTTCGAGTTGTCCCCGTTTCAACCCGCGGCGTGGCGGCGAGTTGCGGCGGGTCGGACCGCCACATCGGCCACCAGCGCCTCGACCAGGCCCTCGATGTCGTGCCGCTCGGCCTCCACGTCGGGCTCGTGGCCACGCTCGCGCAGGGCGTCGCTCGTCACCGGCCCGATGCTGACCAGCCGCGTCCCGTCGCGCAGGCGCTCCCCGGCCGACTCGAAGAAGAACCGCACCGTCGAGGAGGAGGTGAAGGTGACGTAGTCGGCGCCGGCCACCGCCTCGAGCTCGGCGTCGCCGAGCGGCTCGGCGACCGTCTCGGTACAGCGCGAGCACCTCGACCTGCGCCCCGCGCGCCCACAGCGCGTCGGGCAGCACGTCGCGCGCCTCGGCGGCGCGGGCGATCAGCGCTCGCTGGACCGGCACCTCGTCGAGCGCCTCGACCAGCCCCTCGGCGACGAACCGCTCGGGGACGACGTCGGCGCTCGATCCCGTGCTCGCGCAGCGCCGCGGCGGTCCCGGGGCCGATCGCCGCGACCGTGCAGCCGGCGAGCGCGCGGGCGTCGCGGCCGGCGGCGGCGAGCCGCTCGAACAGCAGCCGCACGCCGTTCGGGCTGGTCAGGCAGACGAGGTCGAAGCGCGTGCAGATCGGGGCGCGGGGCCGTCGAGCGCCTCGATCCGGATGGCGGGCGCCTCGAGCACCTCGCGCCGAGCGCGCGCAGTCGCCCCGCGAGGCCGCTGGCCTGCGCGCGGGCGCGGGTGACGGCGACGCTCACGCCGGCCAGCGGGGGCGGGGCGAGCCAGGCGAGCCGCTCGCGGAGCGCCGCGACCGCGCCGAACACGGCGATCGCCGGGCGCGCGGATGCCCTCCGCCGAGGCGATGGCACGCGATCGTCGCCAGCGTTCCCGCGACGACCCGCTGGCCGGGCAGCGTCCCGCGCTCGATCACGGCGGCCGGCTCGTCGGCGGCGCGGCCGGCGGCGATCAGCCGCTGCGGCGATCGCCGGCAGCCGGCGCACGCCCATGTACACGACGAGCGTGCCCGGGAAGCGCGGCGAGCGCCGCCCAGTCGAGCGCCGACTCGGGCTTGGCCGGGTCCTCGTGGCCGGTGACGAACGCGACCGCGCTGGCCAGCTCGCGGTGGGTGACCGGGATCCCGGCGTAGGCGGGGGCCGCGACGCCGGCGGTGACCCCGGGCACGACCTCGAACGGGATCCCGGCCGCGCAGCAGCGCCTCGGCCTCCTCGCCGCCGCGGCCGAACACGAACGGGTCCCCGCCCTTGAGCCGGACGACCTCGCGCCCGGCGCGCGCCGTGCTCGACGCAGCAGCCGCTCGATCTCGTCCTGGGGCATCGACGGGCCGCCGCCCTCCTTGCCGGCGTAGATCAGCTCGGCGTCGGGCCGGGCGCCGTGCGAGCGCGGCGGCCGGGATCAGGCGGTCGTAGACGATCACGTCGGCGGTCGCGATCAGCTCGAGCGCGCGGGCGGTCATCAGGCCCGGGGTCGCCGGGCCCGGCCCCGACGAGGTAGACGGTCACCGCGCGCGCTCCCGCCTCGCGGGCGGCCCGGCGCAGCAGCTCGGCCGCGCCGGCGCTCAGCAGCCGCTCGGCGACGCGCGCGCCGCGACCTCCGCCGGCGGCGCCGCGCAGCGCGTCGGCGATCCACGCCGAGCCGTCGGGCAGCCCGACCCAGGCTCGCAGCTCGAGCTCGCCGCCGCCGATCGGCCGGGCGTGGGCGCCGACCGGCGTGTTGCAGCTGGCGTCCGAGCGCCCGGGTCAGCTCGCGCTCGGCGGTCACGCACAGCGCGTGCGTCGCGGTCCTCGACGCGGTCGAGCTCGCTGCGGCGTCAGCGCCCCGGGCGCGGCCTCGACGGCGAGCGCGCCCTGCCCGGCGGCCGGGACGAGCCGTCGAGCAGGCCGCCGGCCTCGGTCGCCGCGGCCGAGCCGCTCGAGCCCGGCCATCGCCAGCACCAGCGCGTCGACCTCGCCGTCGGCGAGCTTGCGCAGCCGCGTGTCGACGTTGCCGCGCACCTCGACCACCTCGAGGTCGTCGCGGGCCGCGCGCAGCTGGGCCGCCCGGCGCAGGCTGCTCGTGCCGACCCGCGCGCCCGGGCGGAAGCTCGCTCGAGCGAGGCGGCGCCGCAGAGCGCGTCGCGGGGATCGGCGCGCGGCGGGCACGGCGACGAGCTCGAGGCCCGTCGGCGAGCTCGGCGGGGACGTCCTTGGCCGAGTGCACGGCGAGGTCGATCTCGCCCGCGAGCAGCGCCCGCTCGAGCTCCGAGACCCAGCGCGACTTGTCGCCGGCGCCGCGCGCCCGCGGTCGCCGGCGGTCGTGATCGTCGACGAGCTCGGCGTCCGGCCCGAGCCGCTCGGCGACCCAGCCGGCCTGCGCCAGCGCCAGCGCGCTGCCGCGCGTCCCGATCCGCATCAGCGCGCCGGCGCGCGCTCGGCGCGCGGACCTCGGCGAGCGCCGGCCGGGAGCCGGCCGGCGGCTCGGCGCGGGACTGCGGCGTCCTCGGCCGAGCGCGACCTCGTCGCCGGCCAGGCCGAACAGCTCGCGGACGAGCGCCATCCGGGCGTGGACGCGGTCGTCGCGCAGCTCCTTCATCCGCACCGTCGGCTCGTGCAGCAGGCGGTTGACGATCGCGCGGGCGAGCGCGTCGACGCGCTCGAGGTCGCGCGGCGAGGCCGACTCCCACTTGCCGGCGTTCTCGGCGCACGCACCTGCTCGGCGATCTCGGCGGCGCGCAGCGCGCAGCGCGGCGATCGTCGGCAGCACCTCGAGCGAGCCGAGCCAGGCGGCGAAGTGCTGGATCTCCTCCTCGATGATCCCCTCGGCCGTGCGCGCCTCGGCCTGGCGGACCTTGCGGTTGCGGGCGATGACCGCCTCGAGGTCGTCGATGTCGTACAGCGAGACGCCGGCGATCTCGGCGCACGCGGCGTCGATGTCGCGCGGGACGGCGAGGTCGATCAGCAGCATCGGGCGGCCCTCGCGCGCGTCGCATCACCTCGCGCGAGCTCGCGGCGCCTCGAGCAGCAGATGCGGCGAGGCGGTCGCGGCGAGCGACGATGTCGGCGCTGGTCGAGCGCCTGCGGGCAGCTCGTCGAAGCTCGACGCTCGGCCGCCGTAGCGCCGGGCGAGGCTGATCGCGCGGTCGCGCCGGCGGGTGGCGACGAACACGGTGTCGCAGCCGCTGTCGGCGAGCGCGCGGGCGGTCAGCTCGCTCGTCTCGCCGGTGCCGACGATCACGACCTCGCGGTCCGTCGAGCGCGCCGAGCAGCTCGCGCGCGAGCGCGACCGCCACCGCCGGGCAGGCTGAGCTGCGCGCTCGCCGATCGCGGTCTCGGTGCGCACCCGCTTGCCGGTCGCGAGCGCGGCCTTGAACAGGTGGTTGGTCAGCGGCCCGGCCGTCTCGCGCGGCCAGCGCGGCCTCGTAGGCGCGCTTGACCTGGCCCTGGATCTCGGCCTCGCCGACGATCATCGACTCGAGGCCGGCGGTGACCCGGTACAGGTGGCGGGCGGCGTCGCAGTTGCGGTGCGAGTAGATCGCCGAGGCGAGCTCGGTCGGGCGGATCCCGGCCTGGCGGGCGAGCATCGCCAGCACCGTGCTCTCGGCCTCGACCGGGTCGCCGACGACCAGGTAGAGCTCGGTGCGGTTGCAGGTCGAGATCGCCACCGCCTCGTGGACCTCGGCGGCGCCGCGCAGGTCGCGCAGGAACTCGGCGGCGCGCGCCTCGGGCAGCGCCAGGCGCTCGCGGACCTCGACCGGCGCGGTCTTGTGCGAGACGCCGATCGCCAGCAGCTCGCTCACGCCGACCGTGCTCCCGGCTCGCCGCTCGGCGCTCGTCGGCCGACGGCTCGGTCGCGCTCGCGCTCGGCCTCGCGCTCGCGGCGCAGCTCGGCCGAGCTCGCCGCTCGGCTGCGCGCGCAGCCGGCGCGGCCATGATCGCGACGTAGACGAGCATCAGCGCCACGAACACGATGTAGGCGCCGGCCACGTACTTGCCGGCCGTGTGCAGCGGCAGCGCCGGGGCGGCGAGCGACGAGCGACGCTCATGACGGCGCCGCGCTCCGTCCCAGCGGCCGGACCGCGTCGTCGCCGAGCAGCTCCGGCGCAGCGCGCGCAGCTGCATCCGGGTGCTCTTGGCGCGCCATCTCGTACTTCCACAGGGTCGACGAACAGCAGCGCGATCCCGACCAGCGAGACGAAGAACGTGAGCCGCATCGAGCCGGGCAGGTTGCCGCCGCTCGAGCGTCAGCACGCGCGGGTGGACGAACTGCTGGGCGAGCCGGACGGCGATGAAGTTGAGCGGCACGAACGCGCCGGCGACGATCGCGAACACGCTCGCGTAGCGGGCCTGGCGCTCGGGGTCCTCGATCGAGAAGCGCAGCGGCTGGTAGGTGGCGAACAGCAGCACCACGATCAGGAAGGAGACGAGCGTCGGCTCGTTCCACACCCACCAGTGGCCCCACGACGCCTTGGCCCAGATCGAGCCGGTGATCAGCGCCGCCGACCGAGAAGATCAGCGACATGTGGATCGCCACGTAGGAGCGCATGTCCCAGCTGCGGTCGCCGGTGCGCAGGTGGCCGATCGCGAACACGCCGCCGACGACGAACCCGCACAGCGAGACGATCGCCAGCGGCACGTGGAGGTAGAAGATCTTCTGGATGAAGCCCTGGTCGGCGTCCAGCGGCGCGTAGAAGAACACCAGCGCCAGCGCGACGCGTGATCGTGGCGATGGTGGCGAGGGAGAGGCCGCGCAGGCCGCGCCCGTAGGTGGTCACAGACGTCAGTCCTCCAGCAGGAAGTCGAACACCGCGTAGGCGAGGAGGGCGAACACCAGATCATAGAGAGCCAGGACCGCCAGCCACTTGCCTGGCGGCGAGCCCGCGCCGTGGGCGGCGAGCAGCGGCCCGCCGCCGCGGGCGGTCGCCGATCAGCGCCGGGATCAGCAGCGGCAGCCCGATGATCGGGCCGATCAGGTCGCGGGCGCGGGTCTGGACGGCGATCGCCGAGACGAGCGTCCCGATCACCGCGAGCGCGACGTCGGCCAGCGCCAGCACGACGACCAGGCCGCGCAGCCGCGGCCCGAGCGACGGGCCCGAGCAGCAGCACGCGCGAACGCCGGCACCGCGACAGCTCGAGCACGACGAGGAACACGAACAGCGCAGCCGCCTTGGCCACCAGCAGCGCGGTGCGGTCGACCGGCGCGAGCAGGAAGCGCGTCGAAGCCGCCCTGCTCGCGCTCGGCGACGAACAGCCGGTTGATCGCCGAGCATCGCGGCGAACAGCAGCGTCGCGGTCAGCACCCCGGCGGCGAGCTGGCCCGTCGATCGTCGCGCGGTTCAGCGCGAAGTGGAAGATCACGAACGTCGCGACCGAGAACAGCACCATCGCCGGGCACGGTCTCGAGCGTGCGCAGCTCGAGCAGCAGGTCCTTGCGCAGGATCGCGAGCGCGGTCCTCACGCGTACAGCTCCTCGAGCCGCGGCGTCGGCCGAGCTGCGGCCGGCGGCGCCGACGAACGCGGCGGCCGGCCGTCGCTCGAGCGCCGAGCACGAGGTCGGCCTCGGCCAGCGCCGCCTGCGGGTCGTGGCTGGTGAGCACCCGGGTGGCCCCGCGCGGCGCGGCCGATCAGCGGCTCGACGCAGCTCGCCGGCGCCGGGATCGAGGTTCGCCCGCGGCTCGTCGAGCAGCAGCAGCTGCGGGCCGGTGCAGGACGGCGCGGCAGACGGCGACCCGCTGGACCATCCCGCGGCTGAGCAGCCGGACCGGCTCGTCGGCGCGGCCGCGCATGCCGCACCGCCTCGAGCAGCTCGCTCGACCCGCGCCGGGTCGACGCCGTGCAGCCGCGCGTGGTAGCGCGAGGTTCTCGCGGGCGCTCAGGTCGCGGTAGAGCAGCGGCTCGTGGCCGAGCAGCCCGAGCCGGCCGCGGACCGCGAACGCCCGCCGCGGGAGCGGCTCGCCGAACAGCGCCGCCTCGCCCGCGTGCGGGCGCAGCAGCGTGGCCAGGATCCGCAGCAGCGTCGACTTGCCGGCGCCGTTGCGGCCGAGCACGGCGAGCGTCGCGCCCGCCGGGACGGTGCACCGACACGTCCGCGAGCGCGGTCCGCTCGCCGAAGTGGCGGGTCAGCCCGCGCAGCTCAATGGCCGGCGTGTCCGGCACCGGTCCCGTGCTCGCCGGCCGCCACGGCCGCCCTCGCGCTGGAGCGTCGCCGACGACGTGCTCGAGCGTCGGCGCGATCACCGGGAACAGCTCGCCGATCGCCTTCGGGTTGCCGGGGAAGTTGACGATCAGCGTCCGCCCGGCGATGCCCGACACGCCGCGGGTGAGGATCCCCATCGGCGTGTGCTCGAGCGACTCGGCCCGCATCGCCTCGGCGAACCCGGGCGCGTCGCGGTCGATCACCGCGCGCGTCGCCTCGGGGGTGACGTCGTCGGGCGTCAGCCCGGTGCCGCCGGTGGTGAAGATCAGCGACGGCGCCGGCCGCGATCTGGCGCCGCAGCGCGTCCTCGATCGCGTCGCGGTCGTCGGTGACCACCTCGCGGGCCATCGACCTCGGCCCCGGCCGGCTCGGCGTGCTCGGCCAGCGCCTCGCCCGGAGCGGTCCTCAGCCGGCCGCGCGGCCACCGAGGTCGAGATCGTGAGGATCGCGGTCTTCATGCGGCGCGAGCTTACGCGTGACGCGCGATCCGGCGCCGCGCGTCACGTCCGGGTCCGCCCGGCGCCACTCGCCCGAGCGGCCGCCGGACTTCTCGAGCAGCACGACCGACGCGATCTCGGCGCCGCGCTCGACGCCCTTGACCATGTCGTAGACGGTCAGCGCGGCCACGCGCGCGGCGGTCAGCGCCTCCATCTCGACGCCGGTCGGGCCGGTCGTGCGCGCCTCGGCGGTGAGCCGTGATCTCGCCGGCGGCGGCGTCGACCGCGCCTCGACGCCGACGAACGACAGCGCCAGCGGGTGGCACAGCGGGATCAGCTCGGAGGTGCGCTTGGCCGCCTGGATCCCGGCGATCCGCGCGACCGCCGAGCACGTCGCCCTTCGGGCGCGTCGCCGGCCTGCACGCGGGCCGCGGTCTCCGGCGAGACGCGGACGATCGCCTCGGCGACCGCGCGGCGCTCGGTGGCCGGCTTCGCGCCGACGTCGACCATCCGCGCGCCCGCCGGTCGTCGAGGTGGGTCAGCTCGCTCACGCCGCGTCGGCCGTCACGCAGGAGCGTGGGTGCGCTGCGCCGCCGCGATCAGGTCGCGCACGGCCTCGGCGTCGCCGGCGCGCAGCAGCTCGATCGGGTCCGGCTCGCCGTTGACGATCGACTCGAAGAACTCCTTGCGGTCCTGGTAGGTCGGGCAGCGTCGCCTTCGCCCAGCCGCGGGCGTCGTTGAGCAGGACCGCGAGCTCGGCGTAGGGCTCGCCGAACAGCTCGGCGATCTCGCGCTTCATCCGCTTGGCCAGCGCCGGCGAGGCGCCCGCGGTCGAGATCGCGACGGCCAGCGGGCCGGTGCGCACGATCGCCGGGAGGATGAAGTTGCACAGCGGCGGGACGTCGACGACGTTGACGAGCATCGCCCGGCGCTCGGCGTCCTCGAACACGCGGATGTTGACGTCGGTGTCGTTCGGTGGCGGCGATCGCGATCAGGCAGCCGTCGAGATCGGCGGGCTCGTACTCGCGCCGCTCCCAGCGGATCGACCCCTCGAGCGCGAGCTGCTCGAGCTCCGGGCTCGGCCTCGGGCGCGACGAGCGTCACATCGCCGTCGCAGGCGAGCAGCCCCTCGACCTTCTCGAGCCCGACCGTCGCCGCCGCCGACCACCAGGCAGCGGCGGCCCTTGAGCCGCAGGCAGGCGATGTAGAACGGCGTCGCGAGCATGTCCTGCACGCACGACTGGTCGCAGATCCCCCTGCGGAGCTGGCAGACGCATTCCTTGCCGGCGTAGGCCTGGGCGGGCATCGCCTAAGCGTACTGCGGTGGTTCAGGCTGCCCGGCGGGGGCCGGCGATCGTCGCGGCCCGGCGGCGGCGCTGCGGCGATCGCCGCGACCCGGCCGCGCAGCGCGCCGGTCAGCAGCTCGGGCAGGCCGGCGAGCAGGCCGGGCTGAACGCAGAGCACGTCCGGCCGGTCGGCTCCGACGTCGATCGCGCCGATCCCGACGATCGTCTCGGCGCCGTTCAGCAGCGCCGTCGCGCACACGACGACCCGGCGGCGGGGGTCGGCCGCGGACCAGCCGCGCGGGTCGCGAGGTCGGCGGCGTCCTCGCCGGCCGCGCGCAGCAGCGCGTGGATCGCCGCGAGGTCGCGGGATCTGGGCCAGCCGCAGCCGCACGCGCACGCCGCCGGTGAGGGCGTAGGAGCGGCGAAGCGACACGCTGTGGAGTCGTGGCTGACCATTTACTACAGGGTAGTAGCTCGGACGTCCCTCGGCGCGTCCGCGGGCGCGGCGGATCTGCTCGAGCCGCTCGCGCAGCGCCGCCTCGGCGTCGTCGGGCGCGTAGAACCGCACGCCGATCGCCCCGTCCGGGCAGCAGCTCCTGGGGCGAGACGTGACCGGGGCGGTGGTGGGGATTGTCGTAGCCGCCGTCGCTGCGGGTCGAGGAGCGCAGGTGCGGCGGGGGCGGCTCGGCGCCGCGCTCGCGGATGTGCTCGCGGGCGGCGAACACGGCCCGCTTGGCCGCGTCGGACTTCGGCGCCAGCGACAGGTAGATCGCCGCCTGGGCGAGCGCGAACTGGCACTCCGGCAGCCCGACGTGCTCGACCGCGGCGGCCGCCGCGGTGGCCACGACCAGCGCCTGCGGATCGGCGTTGCCGATGTCCTCGGAGGCGAGCACGACCATCCGGCGGACGATGAACCGGGGGTCCTCGCCGCCCTCGAGCATCACCGCCAGGTAGTACAGCGACGCGTCCGGGATCCGAGCCGCGGGTCGCCTTGATCCAGGCCGAGATCGTGTCGTAGTGGCGGTCGGCCTGGCGGTCGTAGAGCAGCGCGCGGCGCTGGAGCGCGTCCTCGGCGTGCGCGAGCGTCACCGGCTGCCCGTCGCCGGCGGCCTCGCAGGCGAGCTCGAGCGCGTTCAGCGCCGTCCGCGCGTCGCCACCGGCGCGCTCGGCGAGGAACGTCGAGCGCCTCGGCCGCCACGATCGCGGCCCGCGGCCCGCACTCGCCTCGCGCCACCGCGCGGTCGAGCAGCGTCCGCACGTCGCCGGCGCCGAGCGCCTCGAGCTCGTAGCACGCGGGCGCGCGAGATCAGCGCCGAGTTGACCTCGAAGTACGGGTTCTCGGTCGTCGCGCCGATCAGCGTCACGCAGCCCGTCCTCGACCGCCGGCAGCAGCGCGTCCTGCTGGGCCTTGTTGAAGCGGTGGATCTCGTCGAGGAAGAAGATCGTCTCGGGCGCCGGTGGTCCGCAGCCGCTCGCGGGCGCGCTCGATCACCGCCCGCACCTCGGCCCGGCCGGCCGCGACCGCGCTCTCCTCCTCGAACGCGGCTCCGGAGGCCTCGGCGATGATCCGCGCCAGCGTCGTCTTGCCGCTCCCCGGCGGCCCGTGGAGGATCATCGAGTGCGGGCGCCCCTCCTCGATCGCGCGGCGCAGCGCCGACCCCGGCGCGAGCAGCCGCTCCTGGCCGACGAACTCCTCGAGCGTGCGCGGGCCGCATCCGCGTGGCGAGCGGCGCGTCGGGCGGGAGCGTCGTCCTGCGCGCCGGCGCTCGGCCGGCGGCTCGTCGTTGCCGAACAGCCGCTCCATGCCTAGGCCTGCCTCAGCGCTCACCCGTCCGACGATCGCCAGCGCGGCGTCGTGCAGCGCGCCGTTGGTGGCCAGCGCGTCGCCGCCGTCGGCCCGCGCGCGCGCCGGCGCGGTCGGTGAACCGCCCGCCCGCCTCCTCGACGATCACCTGCACCGCGGCGAGGTCCCACAGCGACACCTCGGGCTCGCAGCACGATCTCCGCCGCGCCCTCGGCCACCAGCATGTAGCCCCAGAAGTCGCCGAACCCGCGCGTGCGCCAGCAGCTGCCGGACAGCGACGAGCAGCGCGTCGAGCGCGCCCGCCGCGCGCCACTCCTCGATCTCCGAGATGCACAGCTGGGCGTCGGCGAGCTCGCTCACGGCGAGACGCCGAGCCGGCGCGGCTCGTCCGGAGACGATCGGCGGCGAACGCGCCCGCGCCCTGCGCCGCCCACCAGCGGCGGCGCAGCGCCGGCGCCGAGACGACACCGGCGACGATCCGCTCGCCCTCCTGGAGCGCGATCAGCGTCGCCCACACCGGGATCCCGCGCACGTAGTTCTTGGTCCCGTCGATCGGGTCGATGATCCACCGCCGCGAGCCGCCCGGCGCGGTCGCAGGCACCGAACTCCTCGCCGAGCACCGAGTCCCCGGGCCGCGCCTGCGCCAGGCGCTCGCGGAGCGCCCGCTCGACCGCCCGGTCGGCCTCGGTCACCGGCGTCAGGTCGGGCTTGGTCTCCACCACGAGGTCGGCGGCGCGGAAGCGGGCCAGCGTGATCGCGTCGGCGGCGTCGGCCAGCTCGAGCGCCAGGGCGAGATCGTCCGCCACAGCGCGGGATGCTAGTGCCGCTTCGGATGGCGCCGGCCGGCCGCGAGCGGTCGACTACGCTGGGCGCCGTGACTCCGGCGTCCAGGACGAGACCACCGAGGTCCTCCGGCGACTCGTCCGCTTCAACACGGTCAACCCGCCGGGCAACGAGCGCCCGGCGATCGAGTACCTCGACGCGTACGTGCGGGAGGCCGGGTTCGAGACCGAGCTGCTCGGCCGCCGAGCACGAGCGGCCGAACCTCGTCGCCACGCTCGCCGGCAGCGAGCGCCGGCCCGGCGCTCGTGCTACCTCGGCCACGTCGACACCGTGCTCGCCGACCCCGCCGAGTGGCACGCACGACCCGTGGTCGGGCGACGTCGCCGACGGCTTCCTGTGGGGCCGCGGCGCGCTCGACATGAAGTCGCAGGTGGCGGCCGAGGCGGTCGGCGCGGTCGTCGCTCGCCCGCGACGGCTGGCGGCCGCGGCGGGGCGCGCTGAAGCTCGTGTTCGTCGCCGACGAGGAGACCGGCGGCGACGTCGGCGCCCAGTGGCTGTGCGAGGAGCACCCCGACAAGGTCCGCTGCGACATGCTCGTCAACGAGGGCGGCGGGCGAGGTGTTCGAGTTCGGCGGCGTCCGCCGCTACGGCGTGTGCTGCGCCGAGAAGGGCATCTTCCGCTTCACAGCTCACCGCGCACGGCGCCGCCGGGCACGCGTCGCTGCCGCGCACCGGCGACAACGCGCTGCTGAAGCTCGCCCCGGTGCTCGCCAGGCTCGCGAGCGCGCGAGCCGTCGTTCGACGTCACCGAGGGGCCCGGCGGAGCTGCTGCGCGGCCTCGGCCACGACCCGGCCGACCCGGCCGCGGCGCTCGCGCAGATCGCCGAGCTCGAGCCCGCGCTGCTCGTCCTGCTCGAGCCGATGCTCGGCGTGACCCTGACCCCGACGATGATCCACGCCTCCGACAAGATCAACGTGATCCCGTCCCGGGCGTCGCTCAAGGTCGACTGCCGGGTTCCCGCCCGGCCTCGGCGAGGAGACCGCGCGGGCCGCGGCTCGACGAAGTGCTCGGCGAGACCGATCGACGGGTTCGAGGTCGAGTTCACCGAGACCGTCGTCGGCAACCACTCGCCGGTCGACACGCCGCTGATGGCGGCGATCGACGAGTGGGTGCGCGCCAACGACCCCGGCGCCGAGACGGTGCCGGTGATCCTCCCGGGCTTCTCGGACTCGCGCTGGTTCCGCGACGCGTTCCCGGACCTGCGTGGCGTACGGGTTCTTCCCGCAGCGCCACCAGGGCCTACTCGACACCGCGCCGCTCGTCCACGGCAAGGACGAGCGGATCGACGTGCGCGACCTGGGGTTCGCCGCGCGCTTCTACGCGGACCTGGCGCGGACGCTGCTCGGCCTGAGCTCCGGCCCGCCGCAGCTCGCGGGTCGCGCGCGGCGAGAGCGCCGAGCACCAGCAGCACGAAGCCGATCACGCTGCCGACCCCGAGCACCGTGCGTGGCGCCGACGGCGGAGGCGAGCGGGCCGGCGATCAGCGTAGCCGAGCGGCAGCAGCGCCAGCGAGCCCATCCAGTCCCACGCGCTGACCCGCGAGAGCGCGGCCGGCGGGATGTAGCGGGCGAGCGCCGTCTCCCACCAGATCATCAGCAGCGAGAACCCGAATCCGGTGCGCGAACGCCAACAGCGACGACGACCGCGACCAGCGGCGCGCCGATGCGCAAACGGTCCCCGCCATCAACGGCCAGGCGAGCGCGAGCACGAATCCGGTCGAACAGCGGGTGCGCCGGCCGCCAGCGCGATGCCGTCGGCGCTGCCGGCCACCGCGCCGACGCCGGACGATGATCTCGAGCGCGCCGAACACGCCGGCGCCGCCGTAGTGGTCGCGGGCGATCACCGGCGCGAGCGCGTACCACTGCGCGTACACGCACAGCACCGCGCCGGTGAAGACGGCGATCGTCACCCACACCCACGTGCGGCTGCGGACCTCGCGCCAGCCGGCGCGCAGCCCGCGCCAGACCGACTCGACCGGCGCCGCCTCGCCCCGCGGCGCGGGGGTGCACGCGGGTCAGCAGCGCCGCGCTGAGCACGAACGTGGCGGCGTCGAACGCGAACGCCTCACCGGCGCCGATCCCGAGCACGAGCACGGTGGCCGAGCGCCGAGCCGAGGAGGAAGCCGAGGCTCGACACGACTCGGTCAGCGCGCGGGCGTCCTGGATCAGCTCCTCGGGCACGGTCTGCGGCAGCAGGCCCGAGTAGGCCGGCTGGAAGAACGCCCGAGCGGCGCCGAACATCGCCTCGATCACGACCAGCTCCCAGATCCGGACCGCGCCCGGTGAAGATCAGCACCGCGACGAGCGCGTGCAGTCCGAACCGCACGAGGTCGGCGACGATCATGATCCGGTGGCGCGGCAGCCGGTCGGCCCACACGCCGCCGAACAGCAGCAGCGCGATGAGCGGCACCGTCTGCGCGGCGAGCACCAGCCCGAGGTCCGTCGCGGAGCCGGTCAGCTGCGTCACGTACAGCGCCATCGCGACGACGATCACCTGGTCGCCGATGACGCTCGCGGCCTGACCGAGGAACAGATATCTGAAGTTCTGGTGGCGAAGAACGCCTTGGTACGACCTTCACTGGACACTCTCGACTTACTCGTGAACGACGGGACGCTGGGGGGCGGCCGCGTTCGGCGGCCGCGGGCTCGGCGCAGCTACGGTCGAGATGTGACGATCATCACCCGGCCAGCGTAGCGCCGGCTCAGCGAGGACGCAACTCGATCGCGATCGAGAAGAAGTCGAGCGACTGCGGCAGCGGCTTGCCGGGCGTGAGCGCCGGCCGCTCGAGCAGCGGCGCGGTGTCGCGCAGGATCGTCGCGAGCATCGCCTGGCCGACGAGCAGCGCGAGCTCCGCGCCCGGGCATCCCTGCGGCCCCCGGCTGAACGTGTTGAACGCCCAGTCGTCCGCGGCGGATCCGGAGATCCACTGCTCGGGGGCGAACCGGTCGGCGAGCTCCGAGCTGTCCCGGTCGCGGTGGTTGAAGCTGTTGACGATCAGCACCTGGGTCCCCTCGGCAACCTTCACCCCGTCCCAGTCGTAGTCGCGGACCGTCGCCCGCGCCAGGATCGGCGTCGTCGGCCACAGCCGCATCGCGTCCTGCAGGCACGCGCGCAGCCAGCGCAGCTCCGAGACGCCTGCGCCCGTGCCAAGGTCTGCGCCGGCGAGCTCGCCTTCGGCCCGCGCGCGCTGCTCGTCGTGGGTGGCCAGCAGCGCGAGGCAGCGGAACGCGTTGATCGCGAGCGTGTCGCCGAGCGCGAACAGCCAATGCGTGACCTGGTGCTCGGGGACGGTCCGCGCGGTGACCGGCGCCTGCGGGATGAGCGCGGCGAGCGTGTGGTCCGGCGGCCTGATCGACGTACGTCTGCAGCTTCACCTGGAAGCGCTCGAGCAGCTCGGCATCGCCCCGGCCCGGCGGGTTGGCCTTGTCCATCAGCTCGCCGAGCATCCCCGAGAGCTCGGCGTCCTCGCCGGCACCGTCGCCGAGCACGATCCGGCGGGTGGCGGTGCGCACGGCCTCGTTGAACGCGCTCCAGTCGAGCTGCCGCGGGAGCGCCGGCGGCCTCCTCGCGGGCGACGGCGGCGAAGCGGTCGGCAAACCGGTGGCGGGGCTGGTCGGTGTCGAGCACGGACACTCGGCGAACGCGCGGCGGTCGGCCCACTCCGGGTTGCGCGAGATCGTCAGCGCGTCGGGCTGGAAGCGCGCCATCGCGCTGCGCTTCGGCTCGGGGTCGGCGGCGAACGGGTCCGGAGCGGCTTCGAGCACCCTGCGGATCGCGGCGGAGCCGAACACGAGCAGCGCCTCGTTCGCGGCCACCCGGATCCACAGCGGCCCGTTGCCGTAGCTGCGCTTGAGCGAGGCCATGAACCCGGCCGCGAGCCCGTCGGCCGAGGTCCGGCCGGCCACCGCGACGGCCGTCCGGCGCCGCCGGAACAGGCCCTGGATCACGTTCGGGACCGCGACCTGCGCGGTGAACCGCAGGCCCTCGACGATCGAGGCGTGGGGGAAGTCCCGGTTGGCCACGGCGGCTCGCGACCCTACCAGGAGCCAAATACACTCAGCCGATGGCGACGCAGGTCTCGGCGCGGCTGGACCCCGACGTCTTCCGGCTCCCGGTCGACCGCATCCGCGCCGGCTACTACTCGGACGCCTACTTCGTCTACACCAAGCAGCTGCTGGAGGCCGAGAACCACCACCCGCGGGTGACGATGCAGGTCTTCCAGAAGCGCGAGTCGGTGCTCGGCGGGATCGACGAGGCGATCGCGATCCTCAAGCTGTGCGCGGGCCATGAGCAGGACGGCGCCTGGGTCGGCGGGTGGGACGAGCTCGTCGTCCACGCGCTGCGCGAGGGTGACCGGATCGCCCCGCGCGAGACGGTGATGACGATCGAGGGCGACTACAGCCTGTTCGCCCATCTGGAGACCGTCTACCTCGGCACGCTGGCCCGCCGGTCGCTGGTCATGCGCAACGTGTCCGAGGTCGTCGAGGCGGCCCGCGGCAAGCAGATCTTCTACTTCCCCGCCCGGCACGACCACTGGCTCGTGCAGACCGGCGACGGCTGGAGCGCCCACGTGGCCGGCGCGATCGGCGTCTCCACCGACGCGCAGGCGTCGTGGTGGGGCGGGCGCGGGATCGGCACCGTGCCGCACGGGCTGATCGCCGCCTACGAGGGGCGACACGGTGAAGGCGGCCGCCGTCGTTCGCCGATCGCTACCACGGCGAGATGAACATCACCGTGCTCGTCGACTGGGAGAACGACTCGGTGAAGACCGCGCTCGAGGTCGCGCATGCGCTCGGGCCGACGTCTGTGGGGCGTCCGCCTGGACACCTCGGAGGACCTCGTCGACCGCTCGCTGTACGACGAGATGGGCGGCTTCCGCCCGACCGGCGTCAACCCGCTGCTCGTCGAGAAGGTGCAGGGCGGCGCTCGACGACGGCGGCTTCGGCGAGGTGCGGATCGTGGCCAGCGGCGGCTTCACGGCCGCGCGAATCCGGGAGTTCGAGGACCACCGGGTGCCGGTCGACGCCTACGGGGTCGGCTCCTCGCTGATCCGCGGCGACAACGACTTCACCGCCGACGTCGTGCTCGTCGAACGGTGAGCCCTGCGCGAAGGCGGGCCGGTCCTATGCGCCGAACCCCCGTCTGGAGAGGGTTCAGTGATCGCGACCCAGTGCCGATGACCGAGTGACGCCGATGATTCCCGCCAACTTCCTCTGGGAGCCGGACATTCAGACGTTCATGCTCCACTGGCTCCCGATCGTGTTCATGGGCCTGCTCGTCGTGGCCGTGTTCATGCTGATGCGGTTCATGCCGCGGACCAAGCCGGTGGAGATCAAGCCCGAGGCGTCACCGTCGATCGCCTGGGACGAGATCGCCGGCTGCCGACGAGGCCAAGGACGAGCTGCGCGAGGTCGTCGACTACCTCCGTGACCCCAAGCGCTTCCGCGAGATCGGCGCCGTGGTCCCCAAGGGGATCCTGCTCCACGGACCGCCCGGGACCGGCAAGACGCTGCTCGCCAAAGCCGTCGCCCACGAGTCGGGCGCGACCTTCTACTCCCAGTCCGCCGCCTCGTTCGTCGAGATGTTCGCCGGGCTGGGCGCCGCGCGCATCCGGCGGCTGTTCCGGATCGCCCGCAAGAACGCGCCGGCGATCGTGTTCATCGACGAGCTCGACGCCGTCGGCGGCCACCGCGGGATGGACATCACCGGCGAGCGCGACCAGACCCTCAACCAGCTGCTGGTCGAGATGGACGGGTTCACCTCGCGCAAGGACGTCGTCGTGATCGCCGCCTCCAACCTGCTCGAAAAGCTCGACCCGGCGCTCCTGCGCCCCGGCCGCTTCGACCGCCAGATCTTCGTCTCCCCGCCCGACGTCGGCGGCCGCGAGCGGATCCTCGGCGTCCACTCGCGCAACAAGCCGCTGGCCGGCGACGTTGACCTCAAGCTGATCGCCCGCCAGACCTCGGGCCTCACCGGCGCCGACCTCGCCAACATCTGCAACGAGGCGGCGATCTTCGCCGTCCGCCGCGGCGCCGAGGACGTCGCACATGCGCGACTTCGACGCCTCGCTCGAGCGGGTCGTGGCCGGGATGCAGTCCCGCCGCGCTCTCACCGATCACGAGAAGCGCGTCGTCGCCTACCACGAGGCCGGCCACGCGCTGTGCGGCGAGCTGCTGCCTGTCCGTCGATCGCGTGCACCGGATCTCGATCGTCCCCCGCGGCCGCGCGCTCGGCTACACGCTCAACCTCCCCGAGGAGGACCGCTACCTGAAGACCCGCGAGGAGCTGATCGACTTCATGACGATGCTGCTCGGCGGCCGGGCGGCGGAGCAGACTCGTGTTCGGGTCGATCACCACCGGCGCCTCCGACGACCTCAAGCGGGTGGCCGAGATCGCCCACTCGATGGTCCACGACTACGCGATGGGCACCGGGATCACCTCGCTGCAGGCCCGCACCGACGGGGCCGCCGAGTCGACCCGCCGCGTGCGCGACGAGGAGGTCCGCGACCTCGCCGACGAGGCGTTCCGGACCGCCCGCTCGATCATCGACAGCCACCGCGCGCTGCTCGACGAGCTCGCCTCGACGCTGCTCACCAACGAGGTCCTCGAGCGCGCCGACATCGACCAGATCATGGCCGGGGTCCCGGCCGCCGCTCCGCCGCGGATCGGCGGCGGCGAGCTCGGCCTCGCCGCGGCCACGGCCCAGCACCCGCGTGCAGCCGCGCCGGCGGCTCGAGCAGTGCCTGCCGCACCGGGCGGGTATGCTGCACCGCCGATGCTGTCCACGATCGATCACATCGGCGTCGCCGTCGACGACCTCGACGCCGCGCTGGCGCTGTACCGCGACGCCCTCGGGATGCCGCTCGTCCACCGCGAGACGGTGGCCGAGCAGGGCGTCGACGCGGCGCTGCTCGACGTCGGCGACGGGCACGTCGAGCTGCTCAGCCCGCTCGGCCCCGACACGCCCGTGGGCAAGTTCCTCGCCCGCAGGGGCCCGGGCCTTCACCACGTCGCCTACCGCGTGGCGGACGTCGCCGCGACGCTGCAGGCGCTCGAGGCGGCCGGGATGCGGCTGATCGACGCCGAGCCGCGCAACGGCATCCGGGGCTCCCGCGTAGCCTTCGTCCACCCCGCCTCCACCGGCGGGGTCCTGACCGAGATCGTCCAGCCGGCGGAGGAGCATTGACGGTGGCCAACGAGAAACCGCAGAAGATCAGCATCGGCTTCGTCGGCGGCCAGGTGCTGACCGCCCGCGTGGCCCCCGACCAGCTCGCCCGGCTGCGCGCCGCGCTCGGCAACGGCGGCTGGCACGACCTCACCGCCGAGGACGGCACGATCGCCCTCGACCTGACGACGATCGTCTACGTGCTCGCCGACCACGAGGGTCACCGGGTCGGATTCGGCTCCTGACGGCGGCACCGGCCGCGATGTCCGTGCAGCGACTCGATCGCGCCGTGCTGATCTTCGCCCGCACCCGGGGCCACACGGCCGCGCTGGACCGGGGCGTGGCCGCGTTCTCGCAGCTCGGCGAGCACGGCGCCGGCTGGATCTCGCTCGGGATCGCCGGCGCGGCGCTCGACCGTGACCCGGGGCGCCGGCAGGTGTGGCGCCGCGGGGCGGTCACCGTCGCCGCCGCATACGTGGCCAACCAGGCGCTGAAGTTCGTCATCCGACGGCGGCGGCCGGCACTCGCCGGGCTGCCCCCGCTGACTCCGGTCGTCTCCCAGATGTCGTTCCCGAGCGCCCACGCCACGACCTCGTTCGCGGCCGCCCGGGCGTTCGCGCCGGCTGGCCCCCGTGCCGGGCGCTGTACGGCGTCGCCGCCGCGATCGGCGCCAGCCGGCCGTACCTCGGCGTCCACTACCCGAGCGACGTGCTCGCCGGCGCGGCGCTCGGCACGGCGATCGCGGGGCTGCGGGGACGATGAAGGTCGGGATCGTCGGCATGCCGAACGCGGGCAAGAGCTCGCTGTTCACCGCGCTGACCGGCGTCGCGGCGGAGGCGGCGAACTACCCGTTCACGACGATCGAGCCGAACGTGGCGGTGGTCCCGGTGAGCCGACGGCCGGCTCGACCAGGTCGCCGCGACGATCCGGGCCTCGAAGGTCGTCCCCGACACGATCTCCTTCCACGACATCGCCGGCCTGGTCGCCGGGCGCCCACCGCGGCGAGGGGCTCGGCAACCAGTTCCTGGCCAACATCCGCGAGACCGACGCGATCGTCCACGTCGTCCGCGCCCACGAGGACCCGGGCGTGGTCCACCCCGAGGGGCGGGTCGATCCGCTCGCCGACATCGAGACGATCGAGACCGAGCTCCTGTACGCCGACCTCGAGCAGGCCGAGCGGCGGCTCGACCGGGTCGCCAAGACGGCCAAGAGCGGCGACCGCCACGCGATCGCCGAGGCGGCCTGGCTGCGCGAGCTGGTCGAGGCGCTGTCAGGCCGGACGGCCGGCGCGCACCGTGCCCCCGCCGGCCGACGCGCCGGATGCGGTCGACGCTGCTGCAGCCGCTGACGGCCAAGCCGGTGCTGTTCGTGGCCAACATCGACGAGGGTTCGTCTCCGTCGAGGTCCCCGCGGCGGTGGCCGAGCACGCCGGCGTCAGTCGGGGCCGCCGCGGTGGCCGTGTCCGCGCGGCTCGAGGCCGAGCTGGCCGAGCTCGACGACGAGGACGCCGCGGCGATGCGCGCCGACCTCGGGCTGGCCGAGTCGGGCCTGTCCGCCGTCGTCCGCGGGGCGTTCTCGCTGCTCGAGCTGATCGCCTTCTTCACCGCCGGCGAGGACAAGCCCGCCCAGTCCTGGCACCTGCGCCGCGGCCTGTCGGTGTGGCACGCCGCCGGGATGATCCACTCCGACATCCAGCGCGGCTTCGTCCGCGCCGAGGTCGTCGGCTGGGACGAGCTGGTCGACGCCGGCGGCTACGCCGGGTGCCCGTGACCGGGGCACGCTCCGGCTCGAAGGGCGGGACTACCCGGTGGCGGACGGCGACGTGATCACGGTGAAGTTCACGCCGTAGGCGCGCTTCCCGGCCTCCTCGCAGCGCGGAGACCGGGTGTCAGAGGTCCGCGACCGACTCCGCCGCGTCAAGCCTCTCGGCGAGCCGGTTCATCCCGAGGCCGCGCGCGGCGGCCGCCCCGCCCGCGAGGTCGGTGGGCCGGTCGGCGGGACGCTCGAGCTCGGGACGGGCTGGAGGGTGGCGATCTCGCGGAAGGCGCGGAGCTCGTCGGCGTTGTCGAGCAGCGCGGCGGCGATCCGGGGGCGCTCGCGGTAGGCGGCGGCGATCGCGGCCTCGAGCGAGCCGTGCTTGGTGAGCAGCTCGGCGGCGGTCTTCGGGCCGATGCCCGGCGCGCCCGGCAGGCCGTCGGAGGGGTCGCCGCGCAGCGCGATGAAGTCGGGGACGAGCGACGGGGGCATCGCCGTAGCGACGCCTGCACCTCGCCGGGGTCGAGCGTCCTCGAACCCGACCTTGCCGGGCTTCAGCAGGACGACCGAGACGCGGTCGGTCGCGCATTGGAACATGTCGCGGTCGCCGGTCATGATCAGTGCGCTCCCCGCCCGCCTGTGACCTCGACCTCGCCGAGCGCGCCGAGCAGGTCGTCGGCCTCGAGGCCCTCGCTGTCGAGGCAGGTCCAGCCGAATTGCGACAAGAACTCGGGCGCGCGGCTCGAACTGCCAGGCGAGGTCCTCGGGCGGCTCGGGGCGGGCGGCGTGGTAGTCCGGGTACAGCTCGACGCGGTAGTGCGCGGCCTCGGCCCCGAAGCAGATGACGATCGCGCGCGGCTCGCGGTCGGCGGCGATCCGCAAGACGATGTTCGCGGCGCCGAGCAGCGCGTTGACCGGCCGGCCGTCGGCGCCCTTGATCGAGTCCGGCAGGGCGAAGAACGAGCGGTAGAGCACGAACGGCCCGTCGATGGCGAGCAGCGGTCCGGGCATCAGCCGACGCGGACGGCGGGCCCGGTCTGCCCGCGGATACACGATCCGGTAGGTCCCGCCGCCCGGCACCGGGGTGTCGAACGTGCCGCCGGCGCCGGTGCGCAGGTGGCGCACGGTCCGCCAGTGCCCGGCTCGCAGGCGCTGGAGCGCGAACGGAACGCCGGCCGGGGCGGGGAACACCGATCCGTGGACGCCGTTGGCCGCGCTGGTCAGCAGGTCGTCGAGCAGCGGCACAAGCGCGACGAGCGCCTGCGAGCGCGCCAGCCGCCCGGCGAGCGCGGAGCGCACGGCGGCGCTCGGCGAGCGACCCGGCCCGATCGTGATCGTCGTGAACGCCGCGTAGGTCGTCAGCAGGCCGAACGCGTGCTGGAGCTGGATCCCGGTGACCGTCGTCGAGCCACCGGTGCCGACCACCCGCGCCAGCAGAGATCCGCGGCGAGCTGCCGGTCTTCACGACCTGGATCCCGATCAGCCGGCCGCGGACGAGCGAGCCGAGCTTGGCGGCCGCGGCGGCCGCGGTCAGCCGGTCGCCCCAGTGGTGGTACGGATCGCCGGCGGCGCCGTCGTAGCGGTCCGGGACGCCGCGCAGCCAGGGCTCGGGCGTGGCGCCAGGCCAGACGTTCTCGACGTTCTCGGTGTGGCCGCCGGAGCTCGAGAAGAAGTAGGTGACGACGGGGGCGCCGCTGATAGGTGACGACCTGGCCGCGGGTGGCGGCGACGGCCGCATCGGTCGACGCGCGTCTCGGCGCCCACGCCGCCGTACATCTGCGAGCGCGTGTCGGGATACAGGTCGAACACGGAGCCGCCGGCGTCGGAGGTGAGCGCGTATGTGCGCGCCGCGACCGCCTGGGCCTCGAGCGCCTCGGCCGCCCAGCGAGGAGGGCATCTCGGCGGCGATCACGTCGCGCACGTAGTCCTCGAGGCCGACGACGTTGATCGTCTGAAGGCCGCCGGAGCCGTCGGGGCGGAACTCGAGCGCGCCGCGGTAGGTGCCGACGCCGGCGAGGGTCAGCGGCGCCGGCCCGGTCACGGTCAGCGGCGCGGCGAACGTGCCGACCTTCTTGCCCGAGGTCCGCAGCACGGCGACGGTTCCGTCGGCGTTGGGGCGGATCGCGTAGGACCAGCCGGGCTTGACGCGCTTGCCCGCGATCTGGCCGGCGCCGCTGACCGTGGCCGAGCCTGAGCCGGTGGCGAGCAGCACCCGCACCGGGCGGCGGGGGCGACGTGCCCGATTGCGGTGCCCTGGTAGTAGTGGGCGAGGATCCAGCGGTAGCCGCGTCCGTGCAGGGCGTATCCGTCGGCGCCGTACTGGCTCATGCCGATCCCGTGCCCGTAGCCGCCGCCGCGGATCAGGAACGCCGAGGCGGCGCGGGCGGCGCCGGCGGTGGCCAGGGCGAGCGCGCACACGATGGCGACGGCCGCGAGGACCAGGGCCGGCGGTCGGCGGCTATGAGACAGATAGGCTGCGGCGATGGCCGAGCGCAAGACGTCGGATGTGTTCGTCGAATGCCTGGAGGCTGAGGGTGTTCGGTATGTGTTCGGGATTCCCGGCGAGGAGACGCTCGATCTGAGCGAGTCGCTCGCCGACTCTTCGATTCAGTTCGTTGCAGTCCGCCACGAGCAGGGCGGGGCCTACATGGCCGACGCCATCGGGCGCCTGACCGGACGGGCCGGGGTCTGCCTGGGCACGCTCGGCCCGGGCGCCACCAACCTCGTCACCGCGGTTGCCGATGCGTTCCTCGACCGAGCCCCGCTCGTCGCCCTGACGGGCCAGTCGGATCTCGAGCGGATGCACAAGGAGTCGCACCAGTACATCGATCTGATTGGCATCTTGCGACCCGATCGTGAAGTGGAACGCACGCGTTTCCAGCCCTGAGATCGTACCCGAGGTCGTTCGCAAGGCGTTTAAGGTCGCCGAGTCCGAGAAGCCCGGGGCGACGCATCTCGAGCTTCCCGAGGACGTGATGGGCGCGCCCGCTCGACGCCTCGCCGCTGCCTCGGCACGACCCGGTCCAGCCCGAGCCGGGGATCCGCGAGCTGCAGCGCGCAGCCGAGATCATCATGAACGCGAAGAACCCGATCGCGCTCGTCGGCAACGGCGCGACGCGAGGCCACGCGAGCCGGGCGCTGCGCTACTTCTGCAGCGCCACCGGGATCTCGGCCGCCGAGACGTTCATGGCCAAGGGCCTGCTCGACTACGAGGATCCGCACGCGCTCGGCACGGTCGGGCTGCAGACCCGCGACTACGCGATGGCCGGGTTCGAGGACGCCGACGTGGTGATCACCGTCGGCTACGACCTCGTCGAGCACGCGCCCGAGCACTGGAACCCGCACCAGGAGCAAGACGATCATCTCGATCGACAGCGTCGCCGCCGAGATCGACGAGTTCTTCATTCCCGAGGTCGAGCTGATCGGCGATATCGCCCACGTGCTGTCACGGCTGGCCGCCGGGTGCGACAAGACCGGCGCGCAGGGCTCCGGCTCGACGCGGCTGCGCGAGCTCGTGCTCGGCGCGCTCGCGGAGGCCGACGACGACGATCAGTTCCCGATGCGCCCCCCGCGGGTACTGCTGGAGATCCGGCGGGCGTTGCGCCGCGACGACCTGCTCGTCTCCGACGTGGGCCTGCACAAGCTGTGGATCGGGCGGATGTTCCCCGCACACGAGGCCGGCACGGTGCTGATCGCCAACGGCCTGGCCGGGATGGGGTTCGCGCTGCCGACGGCGATCGCCGCCAAGCTCGTGTACCCGGACCGGCGCGTCGTCACCGTCAGTGGGGACGGCGGCTTCCTGATGAACGCGCAGGAGCTCGAGACCGCGGCCCGGCTGAAGACACCGCTGGTCAACATCGTGTGGGAGAACGGGCAGTTCGGCTCGATCAAGTGGAAGCAGGACAAGAAGTTCGGCCGCCACTTCGGGATCGACTTCGGCAACCCCGACTTCGTCAAGCTCGCCGACGCGTTCGGCCTGCCCGCCTGGCGCTGCGGCTCGGCCGGCGAGCTCTCAGGGCTCCTGCAGCGGGCCCTGGAGCTCGACGTGCCGTCGCTGATCCTCGTCCCGATCGACTACTCGCTCGACGTCGCGCTGTCCGAAGAGTTGGGGACAGAGACAGTTGCGACCTGACCGGCTCGCCTTGGGGGCTCGCCGGTCACGTTGCAATTGGGAGTAATCGCCCAGGGGGCGATTCTCCCGGGGGAAGTCAGGACTTTAGAGGTTGCCCTGGGCCATAGTGCGTAAGTCCATGGCCTTGTTGTAGGTCTCGTCGTCGACGCCCATCTCGGCGGCCACCTCGCGGAGCATCCGGCCGGACGCGGCGGCCTCCTTGACGATCTCGCCGGCGCGGTCGTAGCCGATGTAGGGATTGAGCGCGGTCGCCGCGGCGAGGGTCGACTCGGCCGAGCGGGTCGTGCCCTCCTCGCTGGCGCGGATCCCGTCGACGCACTTCTCGGCGAAGATCTTTGAGGTGCTGGCGAGCAGGCGGATCGACTCGAGCAGGTTGCGGGCGATCAGGGGGACGCGGACGTTGAGCTCGAACTGGCCCTGCATGCCGCCGATCGTCACCGCGGTGTCGTTGCCGATCACCTGAGCGCTCACCTGGATCACGACCTCGGGGATCACCGGGTTGACCTTGCCGGGCATGATCGAGGAGCCCTTCTGCAGCTCGGGCAGGAAGATCTCGCCGATCCCGGCGCGCGGGCCGGAGCCGAGCAGCGCGAGATCCTGGGCGATCTTCGTCAGCGACACGGCCACGACCTTGAGCGCGCCGGACAGCTCGACGAGCGCGTCGCGGTTCCCCTGGGCCTCGAACGGGTCCTCGGGAGCGCGGATCTCGAGCCCCGTGGCCTCGGTCAGCCGCGCGCGTACGCGGGCGGCGAACTCACGATGGGTGTTGAGGCCGGTGCCGGTGGCGGTGCCGCCGAGCGGGATCTGAGACACCTGCGGCAGGGCGCCGCGCAGCCGGCGGGCGCCGAGGCGGACCTGCGCCGCGTAGCCGGAGAACTCCTGGCCGAGGGTGACCGGCACCGCGTCCATCAGATGCGTGCGGCCGGACTTGACGACGTCGTGGAACTCCTTCGCCTTGGCCGCGAACGACGCTTCGAGCTGCTCGAGCGCGGGCAGCAGCGTGTTCGTCACCTCGTCGAGTGCGGCGAGGTGGACGGCCGAGGGGAACACATCGTTGGAGGACTGGCCCATGTTCACGTGGTCGTTCGGGTGCACGCCCTCGCCGGCGAGGGCGGCGATCACCTCGTTGGCGTTCATGTTCGAGGAGGTGCCGGAACCGGTCTGGAACACGTCGATCGGGAACTGGTCGTCGAACTCGCCGGCGGCCACGCGGTCGGCGGCGGCGGCGATTCGCTCGGCAGGGTCCGCGTCGAGCAGCGCGAGCTCGCAGTTGACCCGCGCCGCGGCGCCCTTGATCCGCCCGAGCCAGCGAAGGACCGGAACCGGGACGGTCTCGCCGGAGACCGGGAAGTTGGCCACGGCCTTCGTCGTCTCGCCGCCCCAGAGCTGGTCAGACTCCTTCACGCTCATCGTCGATCCTTTCGCCGCATTCACAAGTGGTGGTGATGGGACAAAGCTACTCCGAGTCCGCGGTGGAGGCGGCTCAGACCACGGCGGACCGACGGCTCAGCCGAGGAACGCGATCAGCTCGCGGGCGACCCCGACCGGGTCGTCGTAGGCCATCAGGAACCCGGTCCCGGGAAGCGTGCGCAGCTGGGCGTCGGGCAGGACGTCGAGCGCCTCCTGGGCGCCCTCGAGCGGGAAGCGCTCATCGTCCTCGGCCCACAGCAGCAGGACCGGGCAGGTGATGCGCGGATAGGCGTCGAGCAGCTGGCGCTGGGCGTCCTCGGGCCAGCGATGGGCGAACTTCGCCCACGCGCGGGCGCGGTTGCCGTCGCCGCCGACGTCGGCGAACGCGTGGCGGACGAGGTCGCGCGCGGCGGGATTGCGCTGGACCGAGAGTCGCTCGCCGATCGAGGGCCGGAACACCAGCCGGGCGCCATGGGCGACCAGCCGGTCGAGCCCGGGCACGGCGGCCACGCGGGCGGCGGTGCGCCACGCCCGGCGCTTGCCGGGCTGCGGATATCGGCGGTGCAGGCGGTTCGACATCAGCACCATCCGGGCGGGCTCGAGCCGTCCCGACGCGGCGGCGCGCAGCGCCAGCTCGGCGCCGATGTCATGGCCTGCGAGCAGCGGGCGCGGGCCGACCGCCTCGCGGCAGAAGCCGGCGATCACGTCGAGCAGCCAGTCAGGGGTGTAGGGGTGGCGCGGGCGGTCCTCGGAGTCGCCGTGGAGCGGCAGGTCGGGAAGCACGACCCGGAAGCGCTCGGACAGGGCGTCGACGACCGGCTCCCACTCGCGGTGCGAGAGGCCGAGCGAGTGCAGGAGCACGAGCGCGGGCCCGGTTCCGGTTTCGCGATAGGCGACGCGGGCGCCGTCGAGGTGGTGGTAGAGACGGAGCCTCATCGAACGGATGCTTGCACTACGTCATCCGGGGGTGATCTTCGCCCCGTGAGGTTGTGCAATAGCTGCAAGAGCCTCGCCATCCCTCCCCAAACCCCGCTGAAATCCCATTATGGAGCAAATCACTACGAGTCCGCTGGGCCTTTCGACCTCGCAGGCTGCGCGCGCTCTGGGAGTGTCGCTGGGCACGATCCGCCGCTGGTCAGACATGGGCTACCTGGAGTCGTATCGCACTCCGGGAGGACAGCGACGGTTCAGCCGCGAGCAGATCGATCAGTTCATCGGCTCGCTGCAGCGTGACGGCGCGACCAAGCAGCCGGCGCGGCAGGCCCAGGCCGGCTAGCACCGCCCACTTTCAGCTACCGCGCCCCAGCTTCCCCGATCCGGCGCTCCATGTCGAGCTCGGTGTCGAAATCGGCTGCGTCCGCATGCCGGTAGCCAAGCCCCTCGCCGCTCAGCAGGCTGGCGAGCACCTCGACGTAGCGCTCGTCGAGCTGGGACCCGGCGACCCGCCGCAGCTCGCGCAGCGCCTCGAACGAGCTCATCGGCGTCCGGTAGGTGTCGCTGGCGGTGAGCGTGTCATAGACCTCGGCGACGGAGATGATCTTCGCCAGCTCGGGGATCTCGTCGCCGCCGATCCCGCGCGGGTAGCCACGCCCGTCGATCCGCTCGTGGTGGGCGAGCACGATCTCGGCCACCGGTCCGTAGATGCCGAGATCCTTGAGCATGTCGGCACCGAGCTCGGGGTGGCGCTGGATCGCCATCCAGTCCTCGTCGGTCAGCGTTCGCCCGCGCTCGGCGACCCGGTCGGACAGCGCGAAGTGACCGATGTCGTGCAGCAGACCGGCCGTGTGGGCGAGCTCGCACGCCTGATCCTCCATTCCCACCGAACGCGCCATGTCCCGTGAGAACCGGGCGACGGCAGCGGCGTGGCGGGCGGCGCGCTGATCGCGGGTGTCGAGCGAGCGCATCAGCCCGGCAAGCACGCCCCAGGACAGCGACACGTACTGCTCGGCCCGGTGGCGCGACTGCTCGAGCAGGTGCGCCATGTAGGAGAACGCGAACACCGCCGCCAGCGCGAACGCGATCCCGACGAACCCGATCTTCAGGTAGATCCCCGCGCCGGCAACGGCGAGGGCGACGTTGATGGCCAGGCTGGGGAGGTACTCCTTGAGCGCTTCCAGGCTCCAGGCCCGGTCGCCGCGGTAGAGCTGGTGGATCGGGGCGACGATCACATAGCTGACGGCCACGTACGCGGTGGCGCCGGCCAGCACGACCAGGCAGTACACCGCGGTCTGGCTGTGCTTCGGCGCCAGCGCGTGGATGATGTTGGCGGCGACCAGCGCCGAGGCGAGCGCCGCCAGCAGGTTGATGGCGACCGAGAACCGCGCTGTCCGCAGCCGCCACGAGGCGGCCAGCTCGGACAGCGCGGCGGCGAGGCAGGCCGACGCCGGCCCGAGGAACGCCGCCGCCAGCAGGGCGACGATGAACGAGGCCGAAATCGAGGTGGCCTCGTGCGCGCGCGCGACGGTCAGTCCGGCCACCAGTGCCCCGACCGCCAGGACCGGCGTCAGCGTGTTGATCCGGTCCAGGGAGACTTGCACGACGGCGATCGCCACGCATGCAGCAATCGCGATGGCCATTCCGACTCCAACTGCCCTCAAGAGGAGTGTGCGCCGCGAGGAATGCGCGACCGAGGACTCGGCCATAGGCACCCCACGTTATCGCGGGTGTGAAGAGCCCCGTGCCAATACACGGGGCGGTGGTCTATTCAGACTGATTTCTAACGGCCGCTGCGGAAGGGCATCTCTCGTCCTTTCGTTGAGACTTTTCCGGTTGGCGGAGGCTTAACGACGGCCGGAGCGGAACGGCATGTGATCATCCTTTCGGTGCGTTCAGGGGCACGACGAGCACGCGAACGACGAGCACGTGGACACGGCCACATCGACGGGCACGGAGCGGCGCGTTTTCCCTCCTCGGTTGACCCAGCGGCTAGGCTGGCTGGGCTCCGTCGTAACGTCTATTCCCACCAACGCAACTTCCCGGCGGAAAACTCGACAAATGTTCAATAGGGCTCGCAATAAGCTTTCGGTTGGTCGATGACGCTCCACTTTCAAGAGCTTTCCTGCCGTTTTTGGCATAAAACCTGTTCAATTTTATGTCGCTCGCGCTGCAATAGCAACGGCTACGCCGACCTTTCGGATAAATGCGTTACCTAAAGACGAGCGAAGCGGCTGCGTTGCTCAACGTCAGCCCGAATACGCTGCGTGCCTGGGAGCGCCGGTTTGGCTTCCCCCGACCACAGCGATCTCCCGGTAAACACAGGCTGTTCACGCACGGAGAGGTCGCCGCGCTGCGCGATGCGCTTCAGGAGGGCCTGTCGATCTCCTCGGCCGTTTCACGCGCGCGCGAGGGCCTCGCGGCAGACAGCAACTCGCTCGTCGGCGCACTCATCTCATACGAGCGCGAGCGGGCCGACGCCGCGATCGAGGCGGCGCTCGCGCTGCGTTCGGTCGAACGCTCGGTGGAAGAGGTCCTGCTCCCGACCCTCGATGAGATCTCCCGCCGGTACGGACTCGAGTCGGCCGCCTGGGCGTTCGCCGCGCATTGGGCCGGCGACTGGCTGCGCCGCGCGCAACGGCTCGCCCCGCCGCCGGTCCGCCCGGTGGCGATCATCATCGGCGACGCCTCCCGCGACGAGCTCGACCCCGACGCCCCGTACATCCGGGCACTCGAGCTGTCCTGCGTGCGGGCCGGTGTCCGCGTGCTGAGCCTGTCGGCCCGTGGCGTGGCCGGGATCGGCGACGCGGTGGCGATCCACCGGCCGAACCTCGTCGTGCTGGCCGGCGGCCACCTGGGCGACGACGCAGTCGCCCGGTGGGCGTACGCGGTCCGGCTCGCCGCCGGCGCGATGCCGGTGGCCGTGTTCCGCCGCGGCGCCCAGCGGGTGCGCGTGCGCACGACCGGCACCGGCGCCCTGCCGTCCTCGCCGGGCGAGGCACAGCAGCGGATCCTCGAGATGGTCGAGGCCGAGCAGATCCGCGGCCCGGTCCGGGTCACGCGCGGCGAGCTCGGCGACGGCGCCCGCTCGGCCAGCGCCTGACCACTCGCCCGACGCCGGCGCGCCGATTCCTTCTGGCTGCACGAACTCGCGCGCGGTGCACGGCCCCTTGCGCGGCTTGCAAACGTCTGCTCCGGACTCGATAACTCGTTGTGGATGCACGGAATCCGGACAAACGCGGCCGCGGTGATGCTCGGCGTCAGCCCGAACACGCTGCGCAGCTGGGAGCGCCGCTACGAGTTCCCGCGCCCGATCCGCTCGCCGGGCGGCCACCGCCAGTACTCGCTGACCGAGATCGAGTCGCTGCGCCTGGCGCTGGCCGAAACCCACAACGTCTCCTCGGCGATCTCGCTCGCCCGGGAGCGCGGAGAGGGCCCGTCGTCCTCCACGCGGCTGGCCGCCGCATTCGCCAGCTTCGACGAGGACAAGGCCGGACGGCTGCTCGAGGAGAGCCTGACCCTGCGGTCGGTCGAGCGCACGGTCGAGGAGGTGCTGATCGACGCGGTCACCGCGCACCAGGACCCCGACCGGACGACTGCCGAGTTCGAATTCGGGTTCCGGTTCGCGACCGGGTGGCTGTCGGCGCTCAAGCGGCTCTCGCCCCCCTCGAGCCGCCCCGACGGCGTGCTGATCCTCGACGCCTCGGCCCGGCTGGAGCTCGACGCGCTCCACGCCCAGGCGCTCGAATTGCTGCTCCGCCGCGCCGGGCTCCGCACCCTCGTGCTCTCGCCGGCGATCGAGCCGTCGCGGCTCGGGCGGGCGCTGCGCGCGCTCGAGCCGAGCGCGGTCGTGCTCACCGGTCACCGGGTCACGCTCGACTCGATCGGGCGGCTCGTGTACGCGGTCCGCAGCGTCGTCAACGCCGTCGCCGTGTTCGACTACCGCGGCGCCGTCCCCGACACCGGGGCGAGCACCGTGTGCCGTCTTGGCGAGCGTCCGGCCGAGGCGTGCGCGGCGCTGATCGCGCGGCTCGACCGCACCGCGCTCGACGCGCGGCCCGCCCGCGTGTCCGACGCCGGCGCTCGGCTGTCGCTGCGCAGCTCCTAGCTTCGCCCGGCGGGCTGCCGCCCGCCGCACCGTGGCATCACGGGGGCGCGTGCCAGAATCGAACGCCCGCATGAGCCCGCCCCACCGTCCCGTCGATCCGCGCGCGTCGTTCCCCGCTCTCGAGGAGCAGGTGCTCGAGCGCTGGCGCGAGCGCGACGTGTTCGCCGAGTCGGTGCGCCGGCGCGAGGGCGCGCCGCCGTGGGGCTTCTACGAGGGCCCGCCGACCGCGAACGGGCCGCCCGGGTCCCATCACGTCCTCGCGCGCGCGTTCAAGGACATCTTCCCCCGCTTCCGGACGATGCGCGGCTACTACGTCGAGCGCAAGGGCGGCTGGGACTGCCACGGCCTACCGGTCGAGCTGGCGGTCGAGGCCGAGCTCGGGTTCACGCACAAGAGCGACATCGAGCGCTACGGGATCGCCGAGTTCAACGCGCGCTGCCGCGAGAGCGTGTTCTCGAACGTTGAGGAGTGGAACCGGCTGACCGAGCGGATCGGGTTCTGGATCGACCTCGAACACGCGTACCGGACACTCGACAGCGACTACATCGAGTCGGTCTGGTGGGCGCTGAAGACGATCCACGAGAAGGGGCTCCTCTTCGAGCGGCTCAAGGTCGTGCCGTACTGCACGCGCGACGAGACGACGCTGTCGAGCCACGAGCTCGGGCAGCCGGACGTGTACCGCGACGTGATCGATCCGTCGGTGTACGTGCGCCTGCCGGTGCGCGAAGCCCACGGCGCGGCGCACGCCGGACGACGAGCTGCTCGTGTGGACGACGACCCCGTGGACGCTCGTCTCGAACGCCGCCGTGGCCGTCGACCCCGAGCTGATCTACGTCCGCGCCCGGGTCGACAGCGGCGAGGTGTACATCCTCGCCGAGGAGCTCGTCGAGCCGGTGCTCCAGAGCGCCGACATCCTCTCGAGCTTCCCGGGCTCGGAGCTCGTCGGCGTCCGCTACGTGCCGCCGTTCGACTTCATACCCGGGGAGGCGTACGGCGAGCTCGGGCACTCGGTGCTGCCGGCCGACTTCGTCACCGCCCAGGACGGCACCGGGCTCGTGCACACGGCGATCGCGTTCGGCGAGGACCGACTTCCGGCTCGGACAGCAACACGGGCTGAACGTGATCAACCCGGTCCGGCTCGATGGGACCTTCGACGAGCGGATCGGACCGTACGCCGGCCGGTGGGTCAAGGATGCCGACCCCGACCTGATCGAGGACCTGCGCTCGCGTGGGCGGCTGCTGCGGGCCGAGACGATCGAGCACACCTACCCGCACTGCTGGCGCTGCGGGACGCCGCTGCTCTACTACGCCAAGCCCTCCTGGTACATCGGCACGAGCCAGATCAAGGACCGGCTGCTGGCCGCCAACGAGACGATCAACTGGCACCCCGAGCACGTCAAGCACGGGCGGTTCGGCAAGTGGCTCGAGGGCAACGTCGACTGGGCGCTCTCACGCGAGCGCTACTGGGGCACGCCGCTGCCCGTGTGGCGATGCGGCAACGAGCACGTCCACGCGATCGGGTCGTTCGCCGAGTTGCGGGAGCTCTCGGGGGTGCTGCTCTCGACCCGCACCGGCCGTACGTCGACGAGGTCACGTTCCCGTGCCCGGAGTGCGGCGAGGAGATGCGCCGCGTGCCCGAGGTGATCGACGTGTGGTTCGACTCGGGCTCGATGCCGTTCGCCCAGTACCACGCGCCGCACGAGAACCTCAAGCACTTTCAGGAGCGCTTCCCCGCCTCGTTCATCTGCGAGGCGCTCGACCAGACCCGCGGCTGGTTCTACTCGCTGCTCGGCGTCTCGACGCTGCTGTTCGACCGCTCCTCCTACGAGAACGTCGTCTGCCTCGGGCTGCTGACCGACGACGAGGGGCGCAAGATGTCGAAGTCGCTCGGCAACGTCGTCGCGCCGTGGGACGTGATCGACCGCTACGGCGCCGACGCGTTCCGCTGGTACTTCTTCACCTCGAAGTTCCCCTGGGACGGCTACCGGTTCTCGCTCGAGTCGATCGGCGAGGCGGTCCGGCAGTTCCTGCTGCAGCTGTGGAACACGTACAGCTTCTACGTCCTGTACGCGAACGCCAACGGGATCGCCGCCGTGCCGCCGGCCGACGCCGAGATCGGCGACGAGCTCGACCGCTGGGCGCTGTCGCGGCTCGCCGCCGCCACGGAGACGGTGATCGAGCGGCTCGACGCGTTCGACGCGACCACCGCCGGGAAGGCGATCGCCGCGTTCGTCGACGAGCTGTCGAACTGGTACGTGCGGCGCTCGCGGCGGCGCTTCTGGGATGGCGATGAGGCGGCGTTCGCGGTGCTCCGCATGGCGCTCGTGACGGTGTCGCAGCTGCTTGCGCCGTTCACCCCGTTCCTGGCCGACGAGATCTACGACAACCTCGACGGCGCCGAGCCGAGCGTGCACCTCACCGACTTCCCCGAACCCGGCGCACGCGACCTTCGAGCTCGAGGCGGCGATGGCCGTCGCCCGCGAGACCGTCCGGCTCGGCCTCGCTGCCCGCGGCCGGGCGAAGCTCAAGATCCGCCAGCCGCTGCGCGCCGCCGTGGTCGTCGCGACCGGCGCCGAGCGGGCGGCGATCGAGCGCTTTTCCGAGATCGTCCGCGAGGAGCTCAACGTGCGCGAGCTGCGGTTCGTCTCAGAGGCCGACGAGCTCGGCGAGGTCGACGTGAAGCCGCACTACCGCACGCTCGGCCCGCGGTTCGGCAGGCAGATGCCGCTCGCTGCCGCGGCCGTGGCGGCGCTCGATCCGGCCGGTGTCGCGGCGGCGCTGCGCGATGGACGGCCCGTCGCGATCTCGGTGGGCGGGCAGGATCACCTGCTGGCGCCGGAGGACCTGCTCGTGTCGATGAAGCCGCTCGAGGGCTACGAGGTCGAGCGCGAGGGCTCGCACGCGGTGGCGCTCGAGCGCGAGATCGACGACGAGCTGCGGGCCGAGGGCTGGGGCCGCGAGATCGTGCACGCCGTCCAGGCCGCGCGCAAGCAGGCCGGGCTCGAGGTGACCGACCGGATCCTGCTGACGCTCGACGGCGACGGAGGCCTGCTCGACGCGGCCCGTACCCACGAGCCGTATATCGCCCGTGAGACGCTCGCGGTCGGGGTCAGCTACGAGTCCCTGAACGGCGTCGAGCCCGTCGGGATCGACGGGCTCGAGCTGAAGGTCGCGGTCGCGCTGGCCTGAGTGGCCGCGCTGCCCGCGTGGCCGGCTACGCCAGCGCCGGTTCGAGCTCGGCCTCGAGCTTGCGCTTCGGGTAGGCGCCGATCACGGTCTTGGCGGGCTGCCCGTTGCGGAACAGGATCAGCGTGGGGATCGACATGATGTTGAACTGGAGCGCGGTCTGCTGGTTCTCGTCGGTGTTCATCTTGACCACCTTGAGCGCACCGGCCCGCTCCTTGGCGATCTCCTCAACGACCGGCGCCACCATCCGGCACGGCCCGCACCACGGCGCCCAGAAGTCGACGAGCACGGGGACATCGGACTCGATGACCTCGGCCTGGAAGTTGTTGTCCGTCACTTCGGCAACGGTGCCTGCCATGTGTGCTCCTTGAAGTCTCGGCTAGTTACTTCAAAAAGTATAGCGGAGAATCAGGACGTCTCCGGACCATTACGCTAGAGGTGATGGCCGATCCGACCAACACCGAGATCGCCCTGGCCCTCGACGAGCTCGGCGACCTGTACGAGCTCGACGGCGCGATCGTCCACCGGATCGTCGCCTACCGCAACGCGGCCAAGGCGGTCCGCGAGGCCTCGGTGTCGGTGCTCGCGCTCGCCCGTGAGGGGCGCGCCACCGAGCTCCCTGGGGTCGGCGCGATCATCCAGGAGAAGGTGCTGGCGCTCGCCGACGACGGCGCGATCCCGGCCGCGGTCAAGCTGCGGGCGAAGTTCCCGGCCGGCCTGATCGAGATCACGCGCCTGCCCGGGCTCGGGCCGAAGCGGGCGAGGAGGCTGTTCGAGGAGTTGGGGATCGACTCACCCGCCGCGCTGCGCGAGGCTGCTGAGGGCCACCAGATCCGTGAGCTCAAGGGCTTCGGCCCCAAGGCCGAGGAGGCGCTGCTCGCCGCGCTGCAGGCACGGGAGACCGATGGTCCCCGGACCCGGGTCGTGCTCGACCGGGCCCTCGGGGTGGCCGAGCAGCTCGTCGCGGGGCTGCGCGAGCACCCCGCCGCCGAGCTCGTTGAGATCGCCGGGTCGGCACGGCGCATGACCGACAGCGTCAAGGATCTCGACATCGTCGCCACCGCCTCGCGACCCCCGGGCGCTGTCGGCCGCGGCCAGCCGGCTCGCCATCGTCGAGAGCTCGAATACGCCCGGCGAGGCCGGCGTGCGCCTGCGCACCCATTCGGGCCTGCAGGTCGATCTGCGGATCGTGGCGCCCGACCAGTTCGGCAACCTGCTCCAGCACCTCACCGGCTCGAAGGCCCACAACATGGCGCTGCGCGACGCCGCCGTGCGCAAGGGGCTGCACGTCTCCGAGTACGGCGTGCTCGACGACGCCACCGGCGAGACCCACCGATGCGCGACCGAGGCGGAGGTGTACGCGCTGCTGGGGATGGACTACATCGAGCCCGAGCTGCGCGAGGACCGCGGCGAGCTCGAGGCCGCCGCCCGGCACGCGCTGCCCGAGCTGATCACCGTCGAGGACCTCCGGGGCGACCTGCACTGCCACACGACCGCCTCAGACGGGACCGCGTCGATCGAGGAGATGGCGCTCGCCGCCCGCGACGCCGGGTACGCGTACCTGGCGATCACCGACCATTCGGCGAGCTTCGGGTTCGGCGACCACGTCGCGCCGGACCGGCTGCTCCAGCAGGTGCAGCGGATCCGCGAGACCGAGATCGACGGCATCGAGCTGCTGGCCGGCAGCGAGGTCAACATCCTCCCCGACGGCACGCTCGACTACGACGACGACCTGCTGGCCGAGCTCGACTGGGTCGTGGCCAGCGTCCACTCGTCGTTCCGGATGCCCGCCGACGGCGATGACCGAGCGGATGGTCCGCGCGCTCGAGCACCCGCTGGTCGACGTGCTCGGCCATCCGTCGGGACGCAAGATCGAGACGCGGGCGCCGTACGCGTTCGACATCGAACGCGTGATCGAGGCGGCCGTGCGCAGCGGCACGATGCTCGAGATCAACGCGAGCCCGAACCGGCGGGACCTGAGCGAGCTCCACGCCCGCGCCGCGGCCGCGGCCGGGGTCCCGATCGTGATCAGCTGCGACGCGCACCGCGTCGGTGGGTTCGGCGCCGCCCGCTACGGCGTGGCGACGGCCCGCCGTGCCTGGCTGACCGCGGCCGAGGTGGCCAACACCCGGCCGTGGGCGGAGCTGTCCGGGATGCGCTCGCGCAACAGGCTCGCGGCATAGGGCGATCCGGGGACCACGGCCGGCGCGACGTCGACGACAAACTCGGACTGCCGGCCCCACGGATGCTGCGCGTGCGCAGCCCCTCCAGAGCCTCCCGACCCGCAGCCGGCCGCCCACACCGCGATCCACGCCAGTCCCGCGGCGCCCAGCGTGCGCCGCCGCCAGCCCCACTGGATCTGCGCGAACCACATGAGTCCGGCGATGCACAGCGCGGTCGCCACGAAGAAGTTGAGGCGCAGGCCCGAAGATGTGGTGCGAGGGGTCGACGCGCAGCAGCTCCTCGAAGATCCGAAAGCCCGAGTAGCCGGCCACGTAGAGCGCGAACAGCCCCGGCGCGCGGATCCGGCGGCGGTGGCCGAGCCACACGAGGAACCCGGCCAGCGACAGGTTCCAGATGATCTCGTACAGGAACGTCGGGTGGAACGTCGCGTACTGCGCGTAGCCGGCGGGACGGTGGGCCGGGGAGATCTCGAGCCCCCACGGCAGCGTCGTCGGGCCGCCGAACAGCTCCTGGTTGAAGTAGTTGCCGATCCGGCCGATCGACTGGGCCACGAGCAGGCCCGGGGCGGCGGCGTCCATGAACCGCGGGATGTCGACCCCGCGGCGGCGGAGCACCCACAGGCCGGCCAGCGTCCCTCCGCGCGATCCCGCCCCAGATCCCGAGGCCGCCCTGCCATATGGCGAACGGGCCCCACCAGTGCTTCGGGACCTGGTCCCAGCTCGTCACCAGGAAGTAGATCCGCCCCCCGACGAGCCCGGCCGGGAACCCCCAGGCGGCCACCTCGTAGACGAGATCCGGCTCGCCGCCGATCCTCCCCCAGCGTCGACGGCGAGACGTAGATCGCGGCCAGCACGGCGAACACGTACGCGATCCCGTAGGCGTGGAAGAACAGCGGCCCGAGGTGGATGCCGTTCGAGGACGGGCTCGGGATGAAGGCGATCATGCGCGCGGCTGGGCGCGGCCGGTGCGGCTGGCGCCGTTGAGCTCGAACAGGTTGGAGCGGAAGCCAGGCGTGCGGACGAGGCTGATCGGCTGGAACGGCGACGGTGTGCTGGACGTAGAAGCGCGCGCCGTCGCGCTCCTCGATCGCCGTCACCGCCGACGCCTGGCGCCGCCAGGCCAGCGTCCAGATGATCGCGAACCCGGTCGGCCACGGCCGGGACCTGCGGCAGCACGAACGCGAGCGCGCCGGCGCCGATCGTCGAGAACAACAGCGGCCACAGTCGGTTGATCAGCGTCCGGCCGGGGTTGACCTCGGGCAGCGTCGGCTGCGTGCGAGCGCGCGCCAGCAGCGAGGCGATCGGCGGGCTGGTCGACGCGCGGCGCCCGAGCCAGATCCCGATCAGGCCGCGCAGCCACCCACCACCCGGCCGCGAACGGGACGAGCCTGTCATCGCCGTTGCCGTTCGCGCCTGCGAGCGTCACCGCACCGAGCGCGGTCGCGGCCGCCGCACAGATGAGGACCGTCGTGCGGAGGAACTCGGGGAAGCGCATCTAGTCCTGGAGGAGGGTGCGCGAGCAGCTCCTGCACGCCGTCGGTCCCGTCGACGGTGATGTCGGCCTGCTCGGCGATCTCCGACGGTCCCTCGTCGGAGCGCACCCCCACCCGGATCGCCACGCTGCAGCTTGCCCTCCTGGACGAGCTCGGTCGAGCGCGTGGAAGGCGTCGAGATCGGTCGCGTCGTCGCCGGCGTACAGGGCCGTGTCGACCTCGGCGTCAGCCAGGAACGCGCGGATCCCGGCGCCCTTGTCGATCCGCACCGGCGGGCGTACCTCGAGCACCTTGCGGCCCCAGTGGGTGCGCAGGCCGGCCTGGCCTCGGCGCGGCGCGGCGATCGCGTCGATCGCGGCCCGGGCGGCCTCCTCGTCTGGCGCCCCGCGCCAGTGGAAGGCGACGATCGGGCCCTTGTCCTCGATCCGCACGCCGGCGGCGGCGCAGCTCGGCCGAGTCGGCCTCCTGGGCGAAGTCGTGGATCCGGCGCACCCACTCCTCGATCCCCTCGTCGAGCACCGGCTGGGTCCACCCCGAACGCAGCAGCTCGACGCCGTGGGAGCCGAGGTAGGTGATCGTCCCGATCGCCACCATCGCCCGGGCATCCGAGGCCTGGCGGCCGCTCACGCAGGCGACGATCGGATAGCGCCTGGACGAGCTTGATCAGCAGCTGTCGGGTCGCCTCGGGGACGCTGGCGTCCGCCGCGATCTCGACGATCGGGGCGAGCGTGCCGTCGATGTCGAGCAGGATCGCAGACCGCTCGGGGTTCGCGCGCAGGGGCGCCAGCGTCTCGGACAGCGTGGCGGACTCCACACCCCTAAGTATGCCGCCAGCGCGAGCACGCGCAATAGGATGTGCACCACGATGAGCGACGCGATCCAGGACGACGGCTACACGGTCTCGAGCCTGCAGGACATGGGCGACGGCTACGGCTTCCGCAAGATCCGCCGCGAGCTGGGTGTGACCGCGTTCGGGATCAATGCGCTCGTGTTCCCGCCCGGCTACGCCACCGGGGTCCACTACCACGACGAGCAGGAGGAGACCTACTTCGTCCACCAGGGCGAGGTGGAGATGTTCTTCGGCGACGGGAGCACCCACCGCCTGACGGCGGGCGGGTGCGCGCGCGTCGGCGCCGCCACCCACCGCGGGATGCGCAACGTCGGCGAGGGCGACGCGATCGTGCTCGTCGCGGGCGGCAAGGACGGCTACGTCGGCCGCGACGGCCGGCCCGGCGACGACGGCGACCCCCGCCGCGGCGGACCTCCGGGCGCCGCCTGAGCCCCGAGCCGATCGTGGGGGCCGGCGCGCCGGTGCTGCTGCTGCATGGCCAGCCGGGAAGCGCGCGGGACTGGGATTACGTGCGCCGCGCGCTCGGCGACCGGGTGCGGTCGATCGCGATCGACCGGCCGGGATGGTCGGCTTCGGGCGATCCCGCGACCGATCTGGACGGCAACGCCCGGGCGGCGCTCGACGCACTCGACCGGGCCGGGATGGAGCGGGCGACGCTCGTCGGGCACAGCTTCGGGGGCGGCGTCGCCGCCTGGACCGCCGCCTACCACCCCGAGCGCGTGTCGTCGCTCGTCCTGCTGGCCCCGTCGGCGAACGCGGCGTCGCTGTACCTGCTCGACCGGCTGCTCGCGACCGCGGGCGTCGGCGAGGTGGCCAGCGCGGTCACCCTCGGGGGCGCCGGGGTGGCGCTCGAGGCCGCCGCGTGGGTGCGGCGGGTCGCGCTCGGCGACGGCGGTGGGTACCTGCACCAGTCCGGGCGGCGGATGCTGGCGCCGTCCGCGTGGCGGACGTTCACCGTCCGAGCAGCGGGCGCTCGTCCGCGACCTGCCGCGGCTCGACCGCGACCTCGGACGGATCCGGGCGCCGACGACGATCGTGTCGGGGACGAGCGACCTCGTCGTGCCGCCGTCGGCCCTGCGGGCGCTCGCGGATCAGATCCCCGGCGCGCGGCTCGTGGTGATCCCGCGCGCCGGGCATCTGCTGCCGCTGCGCCAGGCGCGGAGGGTCGCTGAGATCGTGGTGCGCGCCGCGGGGGTCTAGTGGGCGGGTGCAGTGACCTCCATTGCGACGCTCATGGTGGAATCAATCATCTCGTGGTAGCCCTCGCCGGGGGCGGGCCGCTGCGGTGTGCCGGCGTTCGTGGCGTGCGGGAACAGGGCCTCGGCGTTTTCGAACGGGCGGCTGGGGAGATGGGCTCGTCAGTGCCAGCCCGGCGAGCCTTAACGTCACACGGTGCCACCGGACCCCGATCGACGTAACGCTAGGGTCGCCCACGAGCCTTAACGTCACACCGTCCGGTAGGCGGTGGCAGCGTGTAACGAAAAGGCTCGCCGGCCGCCGCGCGGGGACGGCAGGCGGCGGGCGGGCGCCACCCACTAATCCGCATCCGGCGACGGCTCGGGCACGATCGGGGTCGGAGGCTCCTCGGGGGCCGGGACGGTGGCGGGCTCCTCAGGGTCCGCAGGGTGCCCGGGATCCGGGACGGCCGGGCTCACCGGGGCGTCCGGCACCGCCGGCGTGGCCGGCTCGGTGGGCTGCGGGACCTCGTCCACGATCGGGGTGACGAATGTGTGCATACCGTCGCCCTACCCCGGCCGCGGAGGCCGGCTGAACCGGTGCTTGCGTCAGGCTGGGCGGTCGAGCAGCGAGACGACGTTCAGCTTCGAGCAGACGGCCTTCTTGGCCGGCGGGATGTCGATCGTCGTCACCTTCCAGGCGTGCGGGGTGACCCGGAAGAGCACGGTCGGCCGCGGCAGGACCTGGCTGAGGTGCGGGGTCCAGAACAGCTCGCCGGTGTTGACCCCCAGCTCCCAGGCGAGCACGCTCTGCAGGCCGATGCCGGTCGTCGGCTGGCCGCAGTAGAACAGCTTCTTCGGGCCGCCGAGCCGGGCGATCAGGCCCTGGAGGTGGTTGATGATCTTCGTGCGGTCGCGCTCGTGCGCGAGGTCGGTGCGCTCGGTGCGCACGCGCGAGCGCGCGGCGGGGACCAGCACGCCCGCGACTGCAACCGCCAGCAGCACGCCGGCCACGGCTCCGGCCATCGACATCCGCGGCGCGAGGCGCGCGCCCAGGCCGGAGAGCTCGACGACGAGCCGGCCCAGCGCGGCGCCGGCGAGCACGGCGGTCACGCCGCCGGGCTCGAACAGGTAGCGCGGCACGCCGGGCCAGCCGTGCAGCACGAACGCGATCTCGACGATCACCCAGGTCACCGCCAAGCCGACGATCGCCAGCGTCGTGCGGTCGCGGCGCAGCGCGGCCAGTCGCGACCATCACCAGCGCGAGCAGGTAGACGACCGTCTCGTGCAGGTCGAAGAAGCGGTCGATCTCGCCCACCAGCTTGTTCTCGTGCAGGGCGCGCGGCGACTTCAGGGCGATGTTGCCGGCGGTGAACCAGCTCTTCGAGGTGAGTGCGGGGATGCCGAACCAGAACGCCGGGATCGCCACGAACCCGACGGCGACCAGGGCGCGGCTGCGCGGCACCCTGAACCACAGCCACAGCCCGTAGAGGCCGAGCATCGGCCACGCCTCGGGCCGGCCCAGGCCGGCCAGGACGGCGAACACGAACGCCCACCGCGGGCGGCGGTACAGGTGGCAGTCGATCGCCGCGAGGCACAGCGACACGATCATCGTGTCGGACTGGGCGCTCAGCATGAAGTGCGTGTAGTCCCGGATCTCGAACACGAATCCGGCCGCGAACAGGCCGGCGAGATAGCCGGCCCACCGGTTCCGGCCGTCGGGATTGGCGAGCTTGAACCCGATCCGGGCGCCGAACACGAGCGCGCTCAGCGAGATCGTGATCGCCGTGATCATCCACAGCCACATCGCCCGGTGGCCGACGACGGCGTAGGGCACCGTGAACAGGAACGGAAGCGGCTTCCACGACGGGGCGCCGTTCGTGTCGAGCTGGCCGTGGATCGTCAAATGGCCCCAGACGAGCCAGCCGTACGGGTCGTAGCCGGGCCGGGTGTTCGCCCACAGGACGACGCCCAGACCGATCAGCACGAGCAGGATCCCGCCCAGCACCCAGCGGGCACCCCAGAGCACGCCGAGCGCCGGGCGGCGGTTCGGCGGGCGGGATTCGCGCTGCGGCGGGGTATCCTGCGCCGGCGGCGTCTGCACTGTGCGTTCGTCAAGCACCGGAGCGGCGAGGTTAGCGGGCGCCGTCAGCGCTTGCGCGTGAGTGTGCGGACGAGGAGATCGATCGAGCGCTCGAGCTCGGCCATCGTCGCCCTCTCGACGCTCGCGATCCCGAGCTTGCGGTTGATCCAGCTGTTGATCTCGCGGTGGCTCGTGCCGTCGCGGCGGCGCAGCTCGGAGACGAGCCGGTGGCGCTCCTGGCGGAGCATCGCGCGGCGCTCGAACGCCGGGCGACCCTGGTGCGGGCGCAGCCGGCATGGTCGACGTGGTCGTGACCGTTGGCCGGTGCCGGCGGTGCGGGCGGCGGGCGGTGCGGCGGCGCGAGTACCGGAGCCGGCGGTTGGGGTCCGAACAGCGTCATCTGCGAGGCGACGTCGGCGCTCAGGGGGGTGAACGCGAGCGCCTGCGCCGGCTCGGTCCGCGTGCGCTCCTCGCGCTCCTCGAACAGCTCGTCGCCCACCTCGGACGGTCGCCTGAGCGCGTGGCGGAGCTCCTCCTCGACCGAGCTCGCGTGGCCGCGGAGCACCGGATCGGCCGGGATGTACAGCCAGCTCGGCTCGACCGCGCGCTGCGGGATCACCCGCACGAAGCGCCCGACGATCTGCCGGAACACGAGCGGGGTCTTGGCCGCCGTCGCGTACACACCGATCCGCAGGCGGGGGATGTCCACCCCCTCGGAGACCATGTTGACGGCCACGATCCAGGGGTCCTTGGCGTGCGTGAACGCGGCCAGCTTGGCGGCCGCCCGCGCCTCCTTGTGGAGCACGACGAGTGGCGCCCGGCCAGTCGCCTCCTTGAGCGTGGCGGCGATGCTGCGGGCGTGGGCCGAGTCCGCGGCGATCACGAGGCCGCCGGCGTCGGGTGCCCATCCGAGCGGAGCCGGCGGAGCTTGGCGTCCGCCTCGCGGAGGATCCGAGGGAGCCCGTCGGGCAGCTCGGTGGAGATCGCGGTGCGGTAGCGGCGGGCGGCCTCGCGGGTGGAGAGCACGGTTTCGAAGCTCGTCTCGACCACGTCGTCCCCGCTGCGCCACGACAGCGTCCCGTCGTAGGTGACGAAGCACACCGGACGGCACACCCCCTCGCGGACCGCCTCCGCGTAGGAGTAGGAGACGTCCGGCTCGGCCATCCCCTCGGCGTCGTAGCGGACGCCTGGTATGGGGGTGGCGTCGGAGCGAAACGGCGTGCCCGACAGCAGCAGCCAGCGCGGCGTGTCTCCGAACGCGCGCGCGAACCCCTCGCCCCAGGCGAGCTCCTCGCCGAGGTGATGGGCCTCGTCGGCGATCACCAGCGCGCGCGCGCGTGGCCGCCTTGCGCCAGCGCACCGGCGCCTTGGCGATCCGGGCGTACGTGACCGACACGCCGTGGAAGCCGGCCGGCGGCCGGGGCGACTCGGCGTCAGGGGCGAGCTCGATCCCCATCTCGGACGCGGCCCGCGCCCACTGCCGGGTGAGCGGCGCGGTCGGGCAGGCGACGACGACCGACGTGCTGGCGCCCCCAGCCAGCTCGCGGCGCGCGAGCTCGAGCGCAGGGCGGGTCTTGCCGGCGCCGGGCGCGGCCGACAGCAGGAACGAGCCTTCGGTCCAGCCGTCCATCTGGGCGAGCGCGGCCACCTGCCACGCGCGCAACGCGGTTGTCGATCTCTGCCGAGTCACGGGTCGGGCATGGTGGCGGACGCGGCGGACGAAACCCAGGGATGCCGTCGCCCGGCGGGACTGCCTCTGTGCCTGCGTCGATCGGCGCGCGCCGCGCGGCCGGCGGCGAGCGCGCCACGCCCCCGAAACCGCCCCTTAAAAGATCGTCCCGGGAGGACCCAGATCCATCTGGGTCCTCCCGGGTGAGTCAAGGAAGTGGGGGCGCAGTTCCTTGACGTTCGGACGATTGATACCCATGCGGGCAGCCCCGAAACCATCGCCGAGATAAAGATTTCCTAAAGATCGGCATTTGCGAGAATCGCACCGAGATGAGCTTCACCGCCGCCGACGGCCGCCGCCAGCTGCTCTCCGAGCTCGCCATCGCGGCCGGGCGGATCAGCACCGCGCTCGCCGAGCTCACCGAGGCGTACGAGCACGTCGACGACGACACCGCCGACCGGCTCGAGGAGGGCCTGTTCCGCCCCGTGCAGCTCGCGCTCGGCGCCGCCAAGCGCACCCATGCGGAGTTCGGGGCTCGCTACGGGCTGGCGACCGAAGCGCTGCCGGACGCCGGCCAGGTGCGGCCGACGGGCGCACGCGCGGCGATCGAGCAGGCCTCCGACGCGCTGCGTGAGGCCGACCACGCGCTCGCGACGCTGCAGGACTCGATGCTCCCGGTCGAGGTCGGCGACCAGGAGCTGCGCGCCGGCCTCGCCCGCGTACGGGAGCTGATCTCCCCGCTGCCCGCGCGCGGGCGTGAGTTGGTCCGGACGCTCGGCCGCTAGCTGGATGATTGATTCGCGCGGCGCGGTCGTTGAGGCAGCGCGGGCCTGGAGGATCGGTGGAAGTTGAGCCCCAATATGGAGCCAAACATCCACCGGTCCCCGCTACCAGATACCCAGGCTTCGGCCTTTCGCGGGCCGCGGCCGATGCGATTGACGTCCGTGAGGCGTGGGGTCAGGTCTGGGCGTCAACGGCTTTGGCATCGAGGATCGGCGGCGTTGGTCCGCCCGCGCGCCCGGGTCCCGTCGCTCGAGCCCCGCGCGCCCCGGGTTCCCCGACCGCGGACGTCCCGCGGGGGGCGCGTCGCGACCCGCGTCGGCCCGGCGCCTCGGTCGGGCCTGGGTATCTAACGGGCCTATTTTTCCCGCTGGATACCCAGGCCCTTGGTCTTCCGCCCGGCGGGCGAAACGACCGCCGTGACACCGTCTAGTGGCTGAGTGAAACAGCGGGACCGATGGTGAGCACGCCGACGCGAGGACACGGCGAGCACCTGCCCTTCTCGATGCCGCCGTTCCCCGCACGTCGGGACCCGCCGGTCGAGGAACCACGTCGCTGAGTTGGACCGGGCCGCGGAGCCCGGTCACTCTCCGCAGGCGAGGGCTAGGGGCGATCTCCCGGGCTACGCGGGCGTCGGGCGATCTCCGAGGCGGGTGACGAGCTACCCGGGAGTGGCGGCCAGCGTCCGCGAGTAGCCGGCGAGCGCGTCCTGTCCGGCGTCGGCCCGGTCCTGGGCCGCCCGGTACACCGTCCAGCGCGCCGGTGATGGCGACTGACTCCAGTCCGCGTAGGCGAGATCCGCCTCCGCCTGCGCCTCGCGCCGGACGAACCGCAACTCCTCCAGCACGGCGCAGCGATGCATCAGCGACGCCGGCTGCGGGAACGCGTGCTCCCTGCCGACGCTCAGCACTGCCCCATCGAACCCATCCAGGCTCATCACTTCCCCCTGTCGGTGAATCCGTCCGTTGACTTTGCCCATCGATGCTTCTCCCGAGCTGAACGGTTCCACCGGCCCGTTGCCGTGGCGTTTCCAGGGCGTTACCGGCAATCAAGCGGGTGCCGGTACCGTTGGGGCCATCGGGCAACCGAGCGCACACCACGACCGGCGCCGTCCTGAGGGCGGCGCCGAGCTGCTGACCATCCGGCCGATCGAACCGGAGGACCGTGAGGCGCTGGCCGAGGGGTTCGAGAAGCTCAGCCCCGAGTCGCGCTACCGGCGGTTCTTCAGCCCGGTCACGCACCTCGGCGACCAGGAGCTCGACTACCTCACCCAGGTCGACCACCACGACCACGAGGCGCTCGTCGCGGTCGACCCGAAGACCGGCGAGGGTGTGGCGGTCGCCCGCTACATCCGGATCGCCACCGACGTGGCCGAGCCGGCGATCGTGGTCGCGGACGATTGGCAGCAGCGCGGGGTCGGCCGAGTGCTGCTCGAGGCGCTCGCCGACCGGGCCCGCGAGGAGGGCATCCGCCGGTTCCTGGCTCCGGTGCTGGCCGGCAACACCGGGGCTATCAAGGCGTTCACGCACCTCGGCGCGACGACCCACGAGCGGATCGGCACCGAGGTCGAGCTGAGGATCGAGCTCACCGAGCCCGCGCAGGCGACGCCGGCGCTGCGCGAGCTGCTGCGGGCGATGGCGGCGGGTCTGCTGCAGCCGGCCCGCGGCGTGTGGGAGCTGCTGCTCCGCCAGCGGATGGCGCCGGACGGATTCGGGAAGGCGATCATCGTCGGGATCGACGAGTCAGAGGCCGCGCTCGTGGCCGTCGATCAGGCGCGCGAGCTGGCGGGGGCGCTGCGGCTGCCGGTCCACCTCGTAGGCGCGCACCGGCCGCTGCTCGACGACCCCGCCGCGATCGAGGCGGCGCTCGGCCTGGCGGAGCGCCGGCTGCGATCGGGTGGCGTCGAGGTCACGGTCCGCCGCGGGCGCGGGGACCCCGCGTTCGCGATCCTGTCCGCGGCGGTGCAGGCGCAGGCCGGGCTGATCGTGCTCGGCTCGCCGCCCCCGCCCGAGACGAGCCCGATTCTGCGCTCGGACGTGTGGAACCAGGTCGCCCATGGCGCAGTGTGCAGCGTGCTGATCGCGCGGGCGGGTGGGGTGGCCTCTGTGGTCGGCTCGGGCTACCCGCGCGCGGGCGCCTGACCGCCGACGCCCTCCATCGTCAGCGCTTGGGCCGGCGTCCGGAGCGCGGGCCGTGTACGACCCGTCGCGGCAGCGGCACCGGGGACAGCCGCTCGGCGGCCAGCCCGGCGAGCAGCCGGGGCTCCATCAGCGCGATCAGCTCGGCGAGCTCCTCGCTCTCTGACTCCGACAGGTTGCGCCGGCGTCCGCGGCCGATCCGCACGAGCTCGACCAGCCGGCGGCGCTCGGAGCGATCGAGGCGCATTACGTGGTCGCGGGCGAGAATCGCCACCTCGGCGGCTGACAGCAGTTTCATCACCGGGATTCGTCGCAGCCCCGGGACCCGGCCGGCGGCGCGGCCGGCGGTGCGGATGAGGAATCCGGATGGCATCGCTTGCGAGTGTAGGAGCAGCCGCGAATAATGCCCGCACCACCGTCTCTTCCGTCCACAAGGGGGAAATCAATGTTGGGTATTCGTACGCGGGGCCGTTGGGGCACGCGCGTGTCGGCCGGGCTGGGTGCCGGTATCGCAGCCGCTGTCGTGGCCGCCGTCGTGGTCGCGCCCGTGACCGCCGCGCCCCGCGCTCGCGCGGCCGCTGCGCCTGGGTGCTCGACGTCGCAGCTCGTGGTCTGGATCGACACGAACGGCAACGGCTCGCTCGGGCACGTCGACTACAACATCCACTTCACGAACCTCGGCTCGCACGCGTGCACGCTGCGCGGCTTCCCGGGCGTGTCCGCGGTCGGGCTGCGCCGTCACCAGGTCGGAGACGCGGCCAATCGCGACCACGGCGTGCCGGTCCGGACGATCCGACTGCACGGCAACGGCGGCGGCGCCCTGGCCGACCTGCATCTCACCGACGTCGGCGTGTTCCCGAACGCGCTCTGCCACCAGCAGCTGGCGGCCGGGCTGCGCGTGTTCCCGCCCAACTCGACCCGGTCGAAGACGATCCCGTTCCCGGTCGACGCGTGCGCGAAGAAGGGGACGACGTACATGCTCATCCGTGCCGTGCAGAAGCTGCCGTGAGGGTGTGACGGCGGCCGGGGGTGCGACGTAGTACGGGCGTCGTGAGGCGTATCCGGGTCCTCGTCTGTTGTGCGTCCGCCCTCGGCGTCGTCGCTGTCGGCGTCGCCGGGGGCGCCCTCGCTCTCGAGCGCTCGAGCCCGCCGCCCCAAGTGCTCGTCAGCCCTGCGCTGACGATTCAGGCCGTCTACGACAGTCGCGGCGATCCGTCGCTGATCGCGAACTTCCGCTGGCCGGTCACGCCGCACTGGCAGGTGTGCGTGCCGGTCGCCGGCGACGCGATCGGGTGCCACGACGTCCCCGGGCACGGGTTCCGCGGCTCGCCGGCGTCGTCGTTGCTGACGCCGGGCCCGAGCAAGCCCGGGACGGTGTTCGAGGCGGCCGCGACGCACGACGGGCTGCGGTATGTGCGCCGGGCGCCGGTGTGGCGCGGGACCGTCCGCGCGGTGTCGCCGGCCGTGGTCCAGGGAGCGGCCCGGTTCGGCGCGTTCGTGAGTGCGGCCGGCGCTCGCTGGACCGGCGGCTGGGCGCCGACCGGCCCGCACGGCCACGGCGCGTCGTTCGACCTGCTGAGCGTCGAGGCGTGCCGGACGGCGACCGGCCACGGGTGCGTCAACCTCAGCCCACAGGCGAACATCGGGTACTCCGAGCGGCCGGTGCGTGTCGACGACTGGTTCACCGGGTGGTACCTGTTCGCGTTCGACCAGCGTGAGGCGGCCGACACGGCGTTCGCCGAGCCGGGGTACTCGCGCGCGGCGGCGATCCCGCCGGTCCGGGTCGACGCGACGGTCTCGCGGTCCGCGCCGGCCGGGCCGATCGCCGGCCCGGCGCGCCCCGTCGTGCATGTGCTACGCCACGCGGTCCGGCGTGACGGTCGGGTGCTGGTGGCGCGCGTGCGGTGCGCGGTGCGCTGCCGGGTGCGGGTGGAGGTGGCGGGCCTGCGGCGGCTGGCGACGGCGGCGAGCGAGGTGGTCGGCTCGCGGCTGGTGGGGGTCCCGTCTCGGCGCGGACTGGGGTCAGGGCGGACTGCCGTGTCCGTGTCGGTCGGGGCGGGACCGACCGTCGAGGGCCACACGCGGCTGGGGTAGCTGGAGCGGCTCACACCGCCCTCCATATAGGAGCCTTTTATCGATGCGTGACCGTGACAGCCTGGAGCACGTTGTGACGCCGCACGGGCGGCTCGTGTCAACCCGAGGGTTGAGGCGAGATCAACCCGCCGGATCAACCCCCGCGCCGACGACAGACGGGCCTCCGCGCAGGACGATCTGCGCCATGTCAACACTCGATTACCTCATCAACGCCGCACTCATCGGCCTCGTCGTCCTGCAGATCCGGGGACGGCGCCTCGACCGGCGCAGCCTGGTCCTCCCGCTCGTCCTCGTCGGCATCGCCGCCCAGCACTACCTGCACTCGATTCCCACCGCCGGCAACGACGTCGTCCTGATCGGCGGGCTCGCGCTGACCGGGGCCACCCTCGGCACCCTGGCCGCGATCACCACCCACCTGTCCGTCGACACCGGGGGCGAGCTCGTCGCCAAGGCCGGGTTCGCGGCGGCCGCCCTGTGGATCGCCGGGATCGGCGCCCGGGTCGTCTTCGTGTACGCCGCCCACCACGGCGCCGGGCATGCGATCGCGCAGTTCAGCATCGCCCACAGCATCACCGGAGGCGCCGCCTGGACCGCCGCGCTGGTCCTGATGGCCCTGGCCGAGGTCGTCGCCCGGACACTCGTCCTCCACACCCGGGCGCAGCGCACGCTCGGCCACGCGCCGGCGATCCAGACCGCGTAACACTGCCCACCGCACGACCCGCAGGACTTACTCTGCACCGCACGATGACCGAGGCCGCAGAGAGCGCGCGGATCCGTGAAGCCCACGGCCGCGCGCTCGCGCGTCGTGAGCGTCAGCGCGGCCGCCTGCGCCCGCTCGCGTGGGTGCTGATCGCGGTCGTCGCGGTCGGCACGGCGAACGGCCGGCCGCAGCCGGGCCTGCACGGCGCCGACGCCGGCATCACCGTCGCGCTCGTCGTCTACCTCGTCACGATCGCGGTGGCGATGGCGCCCAGGTTCGCAGAGCTCCCGGGGCCGGCGCAGCTCGCGATGGCCGGGGTCGTCGGGGCCAGCGGGATCGCGCTCGCGGCGCTCCAGCCGCACGGCCAGCCGGAGCTGGCGGGCAGCGCCGCGGTGTGGCTCGCCGTGACGCGGCTGCCGCTCCGCCCCGCCTTGGCGCTCGCCGGCGTGACGACGGCGGGATTGATCGTGGCGCTCGGAGCACGCGGCAGCGGCGCGACCTCGACTGTCGCGATTGCGCTGCTGTGCATACTTCTCGCGCTCACGGCGCATCTGATGAAGCAGTCGCGGGAGAGCCAGGACCGCGCCGAGCTGCTGCTGGCCGAGCTCGAGGACGCCCGTGATGAGCAGGCCCGGGCCGCCGCCGTGGCCGAGCGCGGGCGGATCGCCGGCGAGCTCCACGACGTGCTCGCGCATTCGCTGTCCGGGGCGGCGATCCAGCTCGAAGCTGCCCGGCTGCTCGCTGAGCGCCAGGAGGCCGACCCACGGGTGCGAGACGCCATCGCCCGTGCCGGCGAGCTCGTCCGCGATGGGCTCGGCGACGCCCGGCGCGCGGTCGGCGCGCTGCGCGGGGAGGAGCTCCCGACCGCCGAGGAGATCGGGTCGCTGGTGCAGAGCTTCCGCGCCGACGTCCACGCCGAGGCAAGCCTGCGAATCGACGGAGAGCCGCGGTCGCTTCCCGCCGATGTGGGCCTGGCTCTGTTCCGCGGCGCCCAGGAGGCGCTCACCAACGTGGCCCGCTACGCACCCGGCGCGACAGTCGCCGTCACGCTCAACTACGCGACCGGCGAGACGCGGCTCACTGTCGAGAACACGGCCGGCAACGGCACTGCCCACGCCGACCACGGGAGCGGCCGCGGCTTGACGGGGATGCGCGAGCGGGTGCAGCGCGCCGGCGGGACGATGAGCGCGGGCCCGATCGCCGACGGCTGGCGGGTCACATTGTCGGTCCCCGGATGAGCGAGATCCGCGTCCTGATCGCCGATGACCAACGCGTCGTGCGCGACGGGCTGACGATGCTCGTCGGGCTGATCGACGGGGTGAGCGTGATCGGGACGGCGGCCGACGGGGTCGAGGCGGTGCAGCGCGCGATCGCCGAGCACCCCGACGTCGTGCTGATGGACCTGCGGATGCCGCGGATGCAGGGCGCCGAGGCCACGCGCCAGATCCGCGAGGCGCTGCCCGACACCCAGGTGCTGGTGCTCACCACGTACGCCGACGACGAGTCGCTGTTCCCGGCCCTGCGCGCGGGCGCGCGCGGGTATCTGACCAAGGACGCCGGCGCGGACGAGATCGAGCAGGCGATCACCGCAGTGGCCGCCGGGCGGACCCACCTCGACCCGGCCGTCCAGCAGCGGCTGCTCGACGCGGTGCTGCACGGCGAGCCCACCGCGGGCCGGCCGGGCGCGGCTACGCAAGCGCCGGCGGGCGTGCCGACGGAGCTTCCGGACGACCTCACCCCGCGCGAGGCGGAGGTCCTGGCGCTGATCGCCGGCGGCCTGTCGAACGCCGAGATCGCCGAGCGGCTCGTCGTCTCGGCCGCCACTGTCAAGACCCATGTCAACCGGATCTTCTTCAAGACGGGTGCCCGCGACCGCGCGCAGGCGGTCAAGTACGCCTACGAGCACGGGATCCGGGCTCTTACGTAACCCCGACGCGATCGCGACGGTCATCTTGCGCGGCCGGGCGAAGCTGTTTCCAGAGCGCGGAGCTCAGCCCGCCACGCGTTCCAGCAGACCGCCGAAGTCGGCTGACTCGAACTCGGCGACGGCCCGGGCCCACATCGCCGCGGCCCACTCGGCGATCTCCAGGTCTCCGGTCGTTCCGATCCTGATCGAGCCCCACAGACTCCACCCGTACTTCGACATCAACGACCACAGCCTGGCGCGCGCCACCTCCCGGGGGCGCGCGCCTCCGTGGTACTCGGTCACGAGCTGCTCGGCCTGCTCGGCGGTGAGCTCGAGCTCGTTGATCGCGTCGCCGAGGTCGTAGCAGGGGTCGTTGTTGCCCGAGTACTCCCAGTCGACGATGCACAGGTCGCTGCCCGGCCCGCCGGTCTCGATGAAATTGCCGGGCATCAGATCGTTGTGGCAGGGCGCGGTCGCCGTCCGCGTGCGGCTCAGCACCTCTCCGGCCTCTCGCGCACGCCCGGCGTAGCGCTCGTAGTCGTCGGGCAGCGGATAGCCGCTGGCAGCGACGATCTCCAGGTAGCGCGCCTGCACCTCGACCATGTCGAAGTCGCGGTGGAACGGCGGCGCGGCGTGCAGGCGGCGGAGCGCCCGCGCGAGCGCAGACACCCGGCGGGCGTCGCCGAAGTCGGCCGGCGTCAGCGTGACGCCCTCGACATACCCCACCACCAGCGCCTCGGGCTCGAGCACCCGCGCGAGGACGGGCGCTCCGACCCCGGCCGCCGCGGCCACGAGCGAGTTGCGGTGCTCGTTGTCGCGGTCGATCCCGAGCTCGCCCGGGTCGGGCACGCCGAGCCTGACGACGTAGGCCCCGACCCGGTAGTTGCGGTTCGTCATCCCGCCCGTGATCGGGGCGACGGCGAGGTCGGGGTCGCGCAGCTCCGGGACCTGGCCGCGCACGGCGTCGAGCGCGGCATCCGAGACGCCGCTCACGACCCGGACCCGAGGGCGAGCATCCGCTCCAGGGCGCTCACGTCGAGCCGGTCGAAGACGAGGTCGGCGACCCCGCTGTCCTCGTCGTAGCCGAGCCCGCGGATCGCCGCCACCCGCATCCCGGCGTCCCGCGCGGCGCGCGCCCCGTCGGTGGCGTCCTCGACCGCGACCGCCTCCCGGGCAGCGATCGGCGGGTCCGCGGCGGTCAGCTCGTTGAGCTGGTGCAGCGCGCGCCGGTAGCCCTCGGGGTCGGGCTTGCCGCGGACGACATCGTCGATCGAGACGACGACCTTGAAGTGCTCGCTGACGCCCGCGTGCAGCAGCACGTGCTCGATCTCCCTGCGGAACGCGCCGGAGGCGATCGCGAGCTCAACGACCTCGGCCGCCGCGCGTACGAACGCGAGCGCGTGCTCGGCGATCGGGGGCGCGTCGGCGACGCCGGCCAGATAGCCCTCGCGGCGGGCCGCGACGAGCGCGTCGCGGCGCTCGGGGTCCGGAGCCAGACCTGCCCGCTCGAGCGCCACGTCGAACATCACCCGGTCGGGAAGGGCGGCGAACTCCCGGTGGTACTCCTCGCGCGTGAGGCTCACGCCGACCGAGGCGAATCCGTCCAGCGCAAGCTGCGAGACGAGCTCGTCGTCCTGGGCGAGCGTGCCATTGAAGTCGAGCACGATCGCGCGGATCGCCGGCTCAGGCACGGAGACGCTCCCCGTCCGGGTCGACGAGCGCGTCCGGCCGCACGCGGGCGGGCAACATCTCGCCGAACACGTCAATGGTCACCTCGTCATCCTGCGCGACATCAGCGGGCAGCGTAGCCAAGGCGATCGTCGCCCCGACCGTGTAGCCGTAACCGCAGCTGCGCACCCGGCCGACGACCTCGCCGCCGATCCGCACCGCCTCGCCGCCGTACACGGGCACGAACGCGCCGTCCTCGGCCGCGGTCAAGGTGCGCAGGCGCCGGGCAGGCGACGACGCCCCGGGACTGCTCAGCGCCGCGCGCCCGCTGAACTCACCCTTGCCGAGCGCGACGCAGAACCCAAGGCCGCTCTCGTACGGGGTGTCGGCCGGGGTGAGGTCGGTGCCGAAGTACCGGTAGCCCTTCTCGAGCCGCAACGACTCGAGCGCCCGGTACCCGGCCGGGGCGATCCCGTGCGGCCCGCCGGCGGCGATCAGCCGGTCCCACACCTGCACCGCCCAGCGGGGTTCGACGTACAGCTCGTAACCGAGCTCCCCGACGTACGTGATCCGCTGAGCCAGGACCGCGGCGCCCGCCACGGACACGATGGCGGCTCGCCGGAACGGGATCGCCTCGCCGGACACGTCGTCGGGGGTGCAGGCGGCGAGCACGTCACGGGCGCGCGGTCCCCACAGACCGACCACCGCCAGCTCATCGCTCACGTCGCGGATCGTCACCTCGCCGTCGGTGGCCGAGCGGCTCAGCTCGAGCCAGCCGCGGTCGGCATCGACGACCCCGGCGCCGGTGATCACACGGAACCACTGCGGCCCGAGCCGGGTGACGGTCACGTCGGCGACGATCCCGCCGCGGCGGTTGAGGAACTGGGTGTAGATCACTGTGCCGACATCGCGGTCGATCAGGCTGTCGCACGCGCGCTCGAGCAGTGCCGGCGCTCCAGGACCGGACACCTCGAGCTTGCCGAACGAGGCCATGTCGAAGATCCCGACGCGCTCGCGGACGGCCGCGTGCTCGGCCCCGACGCGGTGAAACCAAGGCGGCGTGGCGAACCCGAACCGGCGCTGGTCGGCCCCGCTGCGCCGCCAGCGGCAGCCGGGCTCGAAGTGGTCGGGCCGCTCCCACCCGTTCTTGGACCCGTACACGGCGCCGAGCTCCTGGGTGCGCACCTGGAGCGGGCTCGGGCGCAGGCCCCGGCCCCACTCGTCGGAGTCGAGCGGGTAGCGCAGGCGGTAGTAGTAACGGTAGGCCTCGCGGGCGCAGGCGGTCGCGAACCACGGGTCGCGGTAGGCGGCGCCGAACCGCCACGCGCGGTAGGAGCCGACGTCGATCGACGGCTCGCCGGCCACGATCCACTCGCCGAGCGCGCGGCCGATCCCACCCGCGCCTCCGAACCCGTTCAGCGACAGCCCGGCCGCCACCCAGAACCCGGGGGTCCCCGGAAGGGGACCCAGCAGCGGGTTGCCGTCCGGAGTCATCGCGTCCGGATGGCAGAGGAGCCGGATCACGCCTGCCCGGTCGAGGAACGGGAAGCGCCGGATCGCCCCCTCAAGCAGTGGCGCGAACCGGTCCATGTCGGACTCCACCGGGCTGGCACCGTGCTCCCACGGGACGCCGTCGATCCACCGGGCGACAGGGTCGCCCTCGTAGCCGCCGATCAGCATCCCGCCGGCCTCGTCCCTGCCGTAGACGAGGTTGTCCGTATCGCGAAAGCACGGGCTCGCGCGCGGGATCTCGGCTCCGGGCACTGCCTGCATCAGCACGTGCTGATGCTCGACCGGCACCGACGGCAGGCGCGCGCCGACCATCTCCGCCACCTGCGGCGCCCACACGCCGGCCGCATTGACGACGTGCTCGGTCTCGATCCGCTCGCCGTCGGTGAGCACTGCGGCGACGGCGTGGGCGGGCGTCAGCTCGATCCCGGTCACCCGCGTGCGCAGCCGGAACCTGACCCCGAGCCCGCGGGCGGAGTCGGCCACCGCGTGGGTCGTGATGTGCGGGTCGACGTGGCCGTCGCCGGCCATCCACACGCCGCCGAACAGCGCATCGGGCGAGGCGAACGGGAGGTGCTCGAGCACCTCGGCCGGCCCGATCATCTCCGCCTCGAGCCCGAGCGCCTGCGCGCGGCTGACCGCCCGCTGGAGGTCGAGCAGCGAGTCGCGGCTGGACGCGATCCGGACGCTGCCGACGGCGTTGAACACGCCGAGGTGGTCATACAGCGACACGCTGTAGCGGCGAAAGCGCATCATGGTCGCCGACGGGTTGAACTGGGTGACGAGCCCGGCGGCGTGGTGGGTCGAGCCGCTCGTCAGCTCGCCCTTCTCGAGCACGGTCACGTCGCGGCAACCGGCCCGCGCGAGGTGGTACGCGACGCTGCAGCCGGTGATCCCGCCCCCGATCACGACCACCCTCCCCACCCCCGGATCGCTCATCTCAGGACGGCAGGAGCACCGGGCAGTCGGTGCGGCGGCGCAGGGCCTTGGCCCGGTAGGACATTGGTCAAGGATATGCCCGCGACGCTGATCCGGAGCTGACATCCGATGGCCTACGATCATCCGGATCGACGCAGATCGCGCAACGTTCCGTGCCGTCAGCTGTTCCGGAAGGCGATGATCCGGAGGAGGCTGTGCTGCATCGTGGTGCTGGCTGGGGTGGCAGCGCTGCTCGGCGTTGCAAGCGCATCGGCGGCCGGCCCGGCCGTGAGCGTGTTCCCCAGCCCCGGCACGAAGTCAGCGCTCCCGGGGACCCAGATCACGCTGCGCGGGATTCCCGCCGGCTCGATCGGCCCGATCGCCGTGGCCGGCTCGGTCACGGGGAACCACAGCGGCCACATCGCCGCTGACTCCGACGGCGACGGCGGGAGCTTCATCCCCGACCACCCGTTCGCCCCGAACGAGACGGTCACGGTGGCTACGTACCTCAACGTACTCGGCGGCCAGAACGGGATCTTCCGGTTCGCGATCGCCAATCCGGCGGGCCCGATCAACCCCGGCCGGATCACGCAGGTGTCGGCGCCCCCGAACTCGGTCAAGCACTTCCACTCGCGTCCCGACCTGCAGCCGGCGGCGGTCAAGGTGATCCAGAACAAGTCGCCGAACCTCGGCGATCTGTTCGTGGCCCCACAGTTCGGGCCCTACCAGGACGGACCGGAGCTGCTCGACCAGACCGGCAGCCTGATCTGGTTCGACCCGCTGCCCAAGGGCGTGCTGGCCACCGACTTCCGCGTCCAGCGGTACCTGGGGCAGCCGGTGCTCACCTGGTGGGAGGGTGCGCTCAACAACGGCAGCGGCCGGGGGATGGACATCATCCTCAACGCCAACTACCAGACGGTGGCGGTCGTACGGGCAGGCAACGGGCTGCAGGGCTCCGACCTGCACGAGTTCCTGCTCACCCCGCAGGGCGACGCGTGGATCGTCGCCGTCTCGCCGCTGCACTGGCCCGGGGTCAAGAAGCCGCTGATGGACGCGGTCGTGCAGGAGATCGACATCAAGACCGGGCTCGTGCTGTTCGAGTGGCACGCGGTCGACCACGTGCCGCTCAGCGAGTCGTACTTCCATCCCAACTCGGGCGGCCACGTGTTCGACCCGTTCCACATCAACTCGGTGGCGATCGACCGCGACGGCAACCCGATCGTGTCGCTGCGCAACACATGGGCGGCGTACAAGATCAACACGCAGACCGGGGCCGTGATCTGGACGCTCGGCTCGAGCCGGTCGAGCTTCAAGATGGGCAGCGGAACGCGGACCGCGTTCCAGCACGACGTCGAGGTGCAGCCCGACGGCACGCTGACGATGTTCGACGACGGGGCCGGGCCACCGCGCGAGCACGCCCAGTCCCGGGCGATCCGGATCGCGCTCAACTTCAAGAAGATGACCGTCTCGCTCGTCGCGCAGGACAACCACTCGCCCTCGCTCAGCTCCAACTACGAGGGCAACGCGCAGACGCTGCAGGGCGGCGAGCTGTTCGTCGGCTGGGGCCAGCAGCCGTACCTGTCGGAGTTCAACTCGAGCGGCAGGCTCGACTTCGACGCCCGGTTCATCGCCCCCACCAACAGCTACCGCGCGTACCGGTTCCCCTGGCAGGGCGAACCGGTGACGCCGCCGGCGATCGCGGTCAGCCGCGGCACGAACGGGGTCAGCACCGTCTACGCGAGCTGGAACGGCGCCACCAACGTGTCCTCATGGCGGGTATTCGCCGGGCCGTCCGCAAGCGGCCCGTTCGGCGCCGTTGCGGGCGCGCACGCGCACGGGTTCGAGACCGGCATCTCGGTCCACAGCGAGGCGCAGTTCTTCGCGGTGCAGGCGGTGAGCAGCTCGGGCAAGGTGCTCAGCAACTCGCCGGCGTCGGGCACGAGCGGAACGCGGCTGTCGATCTTCGGGCACAGCGCGTTCGTGCAGGGCGGAGCGGGCGGGCTGTCGCTCGGCTGCTTCTCCGCCACCACGTGCCGGGCCTCGGCGACGATCACCGCAGGCAGGACCGTGATCGCGAAGACCGGGCGAGAGTCGATCGGCGCGAACTCCGGTGGGACCATCTTCTTCAAGCTGAGCTCGGCGGGCCGCTCGATGCTCGGCCGCGCCCGCGGGCGTCAGCTGGGCGTCCACGTCAGCATCGTCAACGCCGACGGGGCCCGGACGAGCTCCGGGATGAACCTGATCGGCTACACCACTCGCGGCAGCGGCCCGCAGACGTCGGTCACCCAGTCGCGCGGGCTCCAGATCCTCAGCCACAGCGTGTTCGTCAGCCCGAGCGGCGTTGGCAGCGTGTTCGTCGCCTGCTCCTCGCCGTCCGGCTGCCGCCCCAGCGTGACGCTGTCGAGCGGGCGCACCGTGCTCGCCCGCAGCGGAAGCGAGTTCGTCGGCGGCCAGGACTGTGGCCTCGTGTACTTCACGCTCAGCCGATCGGCCCGCTCGATGCTCTCCCACGCCCGCGGCAACCAGCTCGGGGCGACGCTATCGCTGAGCGACGGGTCGAACCACCCGGGCGCGCAGGTCGACGTCATCCCCTTCAGCTGAGCGCGTTCAGCGGAGCAGCTCGAGGGCCAGATCGCGCTGGCCGGCGGTCTCCCCGTCCTCGCCGAGCCGGGCGGAGTAGATCGAGTTCGCCCCGACCATGCGGGCGACGACCGTCGCGCCCGTGACGGCGAGCAGGACGCGGGACCATCAACTGGTCCGTGTGGTGGGCGAGCTCGAGCACGAGCACGACGGCTGCCAGCGGCCCCTGCATCGAGGCGGCGAGCACGGCGGCGCCGCCGATGATCGCGAAGCTGCCGGCCGCGGCGCCCGGCCACAACCCGGTCCACACGTGCCCGAGCAGCGCCCCGAACAGGACCCCGTAGGTGAGCGTCGGCGTGAAGAGCCCGCCCGGAGCGCCGCTGCCGAGGCACGCCGAGGTGACGAGCGGCTTGAGGATCGTGAGCGCGATCAGGGACCCGACCGACAGCCCGCCGGTCAGTCCCAGCTCGACGGTGTCCTGGCCGTTGCCCAGCAGCTCCGGGTAGGCGATCGCGATCACCCCCAACGTGCCGAGCACGACGACGGGCGCCACGTAGCGGAGGCGATCGGTCGGACGGTGGCGGTGGGCGAAGGTCACGAGCCGCACCCAGCCAACCGCCGCCACCCCCGCCAGCGGCCCGACGATCACGGCCCACACGACCTGCGAGGCGTGCAGGCCGTAAGTGGGGATCTGGTAGGTGGGGCTGTGCGGCAGGGAGACCCAGGCGACGGCGGTCGCGATCACGCTGGTGGCGAGCGCGGGGAGCACGAGCGGGAGCGCGAGCGTGCCGAGCAGCACCTCGAGCGCGAACAGGGCACCGCCGAGCGGGACGTTGTAGACGGCCGCCATCCCGGCGCCGGCGCCACACGCGACGAGCAGGCGGCGCTGCCAGACGGGCACGCCCGCCTGCTCGCACAGCCGGCTGGCGAACGACGCCCCCGCGAGCTGCGGTGCGGCCTCGCGCCCGAGCGAGGCGCCGAGCGCGACGACGACGATCGACAGCGCGCCGCGGGCGACGCTGGGGATGATCGGGAGCCGGGCCTCCTCGAGCCACACCGCCTCGGTCACCTCGCGGCCACCGAACCCCCGCGCATGCCGGATCGCCAGCGACGCCGACCGCAGCCACGGCACCGGCGAGCAGCAGCACGAGCACCCGGTGCAGTCCCGTCACGCCCTTGACGGCGTCGAGGAACGTGCCGGCGTGGTAATGCCAGGCGAGGTGCTCGAGCACGTGCAGCAGCGACATCAGCACGACTCCGGCGAGCCCGGCGGCGACGCCGATCACGACCACGAGCCCCCAGAACGCGGCCCCGTAGCCAGCCACGATCCCCCGGCCGGAGACGTTCGGCTGCGGGGAGTGGAAGCGGGAGGGCACCTGTAGGGCGGCGGCTTACCGGCTCGCGGAGGCGGCTCGCCACACGGAGTAGCCCAACAGCAGCGCCGCGGCGAGCGGGAGCACCCACCAGGCCGCGACGCCCCCGCCCGCGAGCAGCGCGGTCACGCCGAGCGCAACTACGACGCCGGCGGCGATACGCCAGTCGTCGCCGATGACGAAGTCCCAGATGAAGCGGGCCAGCGCCTCGAGGCGGCTCACGCGGTCCCCGCCTCCGTGGCGGCCCCCGGGTCGGTGGCCGGACCGCTCCCAGCAGGGCGCGCCGGCCGGCTCGGCGGCGAGCGGCGCAGCGAGCGCACGAACGCGAAAGCGAGCAGCGCCGTGACAGGGACCACGGCCAGCAGCGCGGCGTCGCCGCCGGGCCAGTGGGCGCCGGCGCCCTCCGCCCCCCAGAACATGCCGAACGAGGTGAGCATCACGCCGACGGCGAACTTCATCGTGTTCTCGGGCACGCGCGCCAGCGGCTGGTGGATCGCCACGCCGGCGGCGGTGACAGCGAGCACCGCGGCGACCGCGGCGACCGCGGCCAGCCCGACATCGTGCTGGTTGGCCCCGAACGTGAGCGCGATGAACACGACCTCGAGCCCCTCGAGGAACACGCCCTTGAACGCGATCGTGAACGAGTAGGCGTCGATCCCCTGCTCGGCGGCGCCGGCCTCGCGCGCGGCGGCGACCTCGCTCGCGTACGCCTCGCTCTCGTCGTGCAGCGCCTTCAGGCCCGACGCGCGCAGGATCGCCTTGCGCAGCCATTGCAGCCCGAACACCATCAGCAGCGCGCCGACCACGAGCCGCAGGCTGTTGATCGGCAACGACGTGAGCGCCGGCCCGAGCGCCGCTGTGATCGCGGCCAGCACGATCACGGCCACCCCCGCGCCGGTGAGGGCCGAGCGCCAGCTGCGGGTGATGCCGACCGCGAGCACGATCGTCAGCGCCTCCACGGCCTCGACCGCGCAGGCGAGGAACACCGAAACCGCGAGTCCGAGCTCAGTTCCGCTCATCGGACGCCCAGATTACGGCACATGCAATGCTTGGACGATGAGCTCAGAGACAGTCGACATCACAACACCTGACGGAACCGCTGACGCCTACGTCTCCCGCCCGGACGGCGGCGGATCGCATCCCGCCGTGCTGTTCGTCGTCGACGCGATCGGGATGCGCCCCCGGATCGAGGAGATGGCGGACCGGATCGCCAGCCAGGGCTACGTGGTGCTCGCCCCGAACATCTTCTACCGCGACGGCCGGGCGCCGGTGGTGGACATCCCCGACCTCACGGACCCCGCCAACCGCGGCCCGTTCTTCCAGACGATTCGCCCGATCATCTCGAAGCTGACGCCAGACGCGATCGACCGTGACAGCCCCGCCTACCTCGACTTCCTTGCGGAGGTCGCTCCCGGCCCGGTCGGGATCACCGGCTATTGCATGGGCGCGCGGGTCGGCTGGCGGATCGCGGCCACGCACCCGGACCGTGTCGCCGGGCTCGGGGGGTTCCACGCCGGGGGCCTCGTCACCGACAACCCCGACAGCCCGCACCGCTCAGCCGAGAGCGTCGCGGCCGAGGTGTACTTCGGCCACGCCGACGAGGACCCGAGCATGACCCCCGAGCAGATCGCGGCGCTCGACCAGGCGATGGCTGACGCCCGCGTGCCGCATCGCTCCGAGGTGTACGCCGGCGCGGCCCACGGTTACACGATGTCCGACACCGCCGCCTGGAACGAGGCGGCGTGCGAGCGGCATTTCGAGGCGCTGTTCGGGCTCCTCGGGCGGACGCTGTCGGCGTGAGCGGCTGACGCGGGCGCGCGGCTGCCCGCGGAGGGCGGCCGCGCATCTCGGGTCGGGTCAGGAGTCCTTGGGGACGTGGGCGAACGTGTCCGGGTTCGGCCCGGTGCGCCCGTCCTCGCCCTTGTCGAGCGCGGCGATCTTCTCGACGTCCTCGGGGGACAGCTCAAAGTCGAACAGCTCGAAGTTCTCCCTGATCCGGGCCGGGGTCGTCGACTTCGGGAACACGATGCTGTCGCGCTGGAGGTGCCAGCGCAGCACGACCTGGGCCGGGGTCCGGCCGATGGTGTCGGCGATCGCGGTGATCACCGGGTCGTCGAGCACGGCGCCCTGGGCGATCGGTGACCACGCCTCGGTGGCGATCCCGCGCTCCTCGCCGTAGCTGCGCACGGCGTCATTGAGCAGGTACGGATGCAGCTCGATTTGGTTGACCGCGGGCACGGTGTCGGTTTCCGCGGCGAGCCGCTCGAGGTGGGCGACCTGGAAGTTCGACACGCCGATCGACCGCGCGCGGCCGTCGTGCTTGAACTCCTCGAGCACCTTCCAGGTGGAGACGAAGTCGCCGTCATAGAGCGTCGGCAACGGCCAGTGGATGAGGAACAGGTCGACGTGGTCGAAGCCGAGCTCGGACAGCGTCCGCTCGAACGCGCCGCGGGCGTCGTCCGGTCGGTGGAACGCGTTGTTCAGCTTGCTCGTCACGAACACGTCGTCGCGGTCCAGGCCCGAGGCGCTGATCGCCTCGCCGACGCCCCGCTCGTTTTGGTACATCTCGGCCGTGTCGATGTGGCGGTAGCCGACCTCGAGCGCGGCGCTCACGGCCTCCGCCGTATCCGCCGGCGGGATCTGGAAGACGCCGAACCCGAGCTGCGGGATCTCGTTGCCGTCGTTGAGCTTCACGCGCGGAATCGTGCTGGTCGTGGTCATCGGGAGTGCTCGCTTTCGGTCATATTGCGATCAGGTCTCTCTCCTTCTGCTTCCCGGGACCGCAGCGCGTAATCACGCCGATGAGTTCCGGTGTGGACCACGGTCTGAAGGACACCGTCCCATTTCCACAGGAGGTCTGTCGTGACCACTTCCACCACCAGCCGCATCAACGAAATCAACCTCGTGATCGTCCCGTCCACCGATCAGGACCGAGCGATCGAGTTCTACGAGACGATCCTCGGGTTCGAGAAGCGCACCGACGTCCCGTTCGGGGACCAGTACCGGTGGGTCGAGGTGTATCCGGCGAACGGCACCACCGGAATCGCGCTGGTCCCGCCACGCGAGCAGGACCCGGTCGGGATCCAGACCGGGATCAGCCTGAGCAGCGACGACATCGACGCCACCCACGCCCACCTGAAGGCCGCCGGCGTCGACGTCGACGACGAGGTCTCACGGATGGGCGGCGCGGTGCCGCCGCTGTTCTGGTTCCGCGACGCCGATGGCAACACCCTGATGGTGGTGCAGTCCGCGTGAACGCGCTGGGTGCGTGACGGTGGCCGGGATCCCAGCCGCCGTCAGCGCCCGAGGCGCTGTTCCTCGTCGACCGTCCGCTCGGCGGTCGGGCGGGCCTCGAGGCGGCCGTCGGGGATCGGGTCCCCGCTCTCGACCGACAGCCCGTAGGTGCCGGCGCGCAGACGCTCCTCGGCGCGCTCGAGCGCCGCGAGCTCGCGGCGGAAATCCGCCGACCGGCCGGCGTTGTACTCGTCCTGGTAGAGATCCTCGGAGGCCTCGTCGCCCGGCTCGAGCCGGTCCGAGCTCTCGAGCGGACCGTCGCCCTCGATGCCGGCCAGCGCGGTCTCGATGCGCTCGCGCTCGGCGGCCAGGAGTGCCTTGGCGCGATCCTCGTCCATGCCCGGGAGCGTACGCCATCGGCGCCGGCGGTACGACTCAGTTCGTGGACGCCAACTTCTGAGCCGACGGGCCGTCAGGAGAAGCTGCGCAGGAACCGCCCGGCCTCCAGCCGCCCGCCGGACACCCCCGAGTCGGCGATCCCGACCTCCCGGACCCGGCCGTGCTGGACCTTGAGCACTCCGCGTGACCGGCGTCCCCGGATCAGGTACCAGGTGTTGCGTCCGACGTGGAACGGCGCGCCGAGCGCCAGCCGGCGACGGGCCCGCGACAGCCGGTCGCCCGGACGGATGCCGTGCAGTGCGTAGTGGCGGCTGGCGGTGAGCACGAGGACGACCCTGCCCCGCAGATGCCGGCGCCGGCCGGCAGGGAGCCGGCGCACAAGCGTCGGCGACCCGTAGCCGACGCGGATCCCGGGCCCGCCCGCCAGGCAGAAGACGTCGATGTAGCGGTGGCCGCGGCGGCTGAAGCGTGCGAACGCGCGGCGGGTCTGGCGGCGGGTGGCGCCGAGCCGGACGGGACCGAGGCTGCGGCCGGCGAGGCGTCCGGTGGCTGGGCTGCACGTCGTCGCGCCATTGCCGACGAAGATGCTCGCCACCGCGCCGCGGCAGCGGGCGCCGTTGACCGAGACCGTCGCCTGCTGGGCGATGTCGCGCTCGTCGTGGCCGATCAGCACCTCGTAGCAGCCAGGCGCGATCCGCCAGTCGTGCACCGCGGTGCTCCAATACGACAGCGCGCGGGCGTCGATCGGGAAGCTCACGCGCCCGGTCTGGCCGGGCTTGAGGCTCACTTTGTCGAAGCCCTTCAGCTGCTTCGGCGGCTCGCCGGTCGAGGCCGGGTCGGCGATGTACAGCTGCGGCACGTCGGCCCCCGCCCGGTCGCCGGTGTTCGTCACCTCGACGCTGACCGTCGCTCCCTGCGATGTGGGACGGACTGCGAGCCCCCTGTACGCGAACGTCGTGTAATCGAGGCCGAACCCGAACGGGAACAGCGGGGTGATACGACGCGCGTCATACCAGCGATAGCCGACGAGCAGGCCTTCGGAGTACACGGAGTGCGGGATCCCCTGTGCGTCGGTCGCCCCGGGGAACTGCTGGGGCGTCTGCGTGGGGATGTCGCTCTGAGAGGCGGGGAACGTCTCGGGCAGCCGCGCCGAGGGGTCGACGTCGCCGAACAGCAGCGCGGCGATCGCATTGCCGTCCTCCTGGCCGGGGTACCACGCCTCGAACAGGGCCTTGATCTGGCGCAGCCACGGCATCACCACGGGACCGCCTGTGTTGAGTACGACGATCGTGTGTGGGTTGGCTGCGGCCACGCTCGAGATCAGCGCATCCTGGTCGACCGGCTGCGGCGTGCAGCCGCCGAGTGTGCAGTTGCCGGAGCTGAGGTCGAGGGTCGAGCGGTCGGTGCCCTCGCTGTCCTCAGCGCCGACGAACACGACCGTGACGTCGGCCGCCGTCGCGGCGGCGGTGGCGTCGACGCCGCTCGAGCCGTCCGCGTACAGGACCGTGTCGCCGTTCGCGAGCGCCCGCTGCTGGATCCCCTGGAGCGGGGTGACGACGTCGGACTTGCTGCCGACCTCGGGGATGTGGCCGCTGCCCGCACCGTTGTAGAACTCCTGTGAGCCCTGGACGCCCGCTCCCGGGCCGATCACGGCGATCTTCAGCCCGCGCCGAGTGAGCGGCAGTAGGTTGCCCTCGTTCTTGAGCAGCACGGTCCCGTCCTCTGAGATCGTCCGGGCGAGGCCGATGTCCTGCGGGCGGCGGACGTCGGCCCTCGAGGCACCGGGCTCGGCAGCCGCCGGGTGGTCGAACAGGCCGAGCCGGAACATGCTGCGGGTGATCCGCAGGACCATGTCGTCGAGCCGCGACATCGGCACCTGGCCCGCGAGCACGGCGGCCTTGAGCGGCGCCGTGAAGTACTGCCCGGGCGAGATGTTCATCTCCATGTCGAGGCCGGCGTTGGCGGCTGCCACCGTCGAGTGCGTGCCGCCCCAGTCCGACACCACGAACCCGTCGAATCCGAACTGCCGCTTGAGAATCGTCGTCAGCGTGGTCGGGTTCTCGCACGCGTAGACGCCGTTGATCCGGTTGTAGGAGCACATCACCGCGCCGGCCTGACCATCGCGCACCGCGGCCTCGTACGGCGGCGCGTAGATCTCCTCGAGCGTCCGCTCGTCGACGTCGGATGAGTCCGTCATCCGGTTCGTCTCCTGGCTGTTGGCGATGTAGTGCTTGACGGTCGCGATCACGGGGTTTGACTGGATCCCCTGCACCTCGGCCGTCGCCCCGCGCCCGGCCAGGTACGGGTCCTCGCTCATGTACTCGAAGTTGCGCCCGTTCAGCGGCACCCGGTCGATCTCGACCCCAGGCGCCAGCTGGACGTTGATCCCCTTGTGCCACGCCTCCCACCCGAGTGCCTGGCCAAACCGGAACTGGAGGCTCGGGTCCCAGCTCGAGCTCTGCGCGATCGGGGCCGGGAACGCGGTCGTGTCCGTCTCGAGGTCACCGACGCCCTGCCCGGCGTCGTTGAGCACGAGGTCGGGGATGCACAGGCTCGGCTGCCCGGGCACGTACCCAGCGGCGCCGTAGTGCGTCCACACCGGCTGCGCCTGCGAGAGCATCGCGATCTTCTGATCGATCGTCATCGCCGCGACGAGCTGCTGGGCCCGCTGACCGGGAGACAGCGAGGTGTTCATCCACGGGCACCCGGCCGCCCGGGCCGGCGCGCCGCCGCCGCCGAGGGTCAGCGCAAGCGTCGCGAGCGCGAGCGAGACCGCGGCGACCCGGACGCGTCCGGCCCCCGGCCTCGCGTCACCCACGTGCGTCGCCTCGCAGCCGGGCGGTGAGCCGCTCGATGTTGCCCTCCGCCTCCTGCAGGCGCGTGGCGATCATCCCCGCGAGCACGTCCATGAAGGCGACCTCGCCGGGGCCGAGATCGGTGCGCGAGGTTCGGCTGGCGCAGCACAGCGTGCCGTGGACGCGCCCGTCTGGGAGCTTCACGGGAACCCCGATGTAGGCCCCGATCAGCCGGGTCGCTCCGAGGTCGCTCACCCCGGGCTCGGCGTGCGTGTCGGGGATCAGGCGGGGGATCTCGCCGCGCAGCATCCGCGCGCAGTACGTCTTCTCAACCGGGATCGAGGCGCCCGCCTGCGCGCCGATCACGCCCGCGTCGCCGACGAGGGCATCGAGCCGCTGGCGCTCGGGCCCGACAGTCGTCAGGTAGGCGGCGTCCATTCCGAGCCGCTCGCGAGCCGCGGTCAGCGCCTGTTCGACGACCTCGGTCTCCTGCGCGGCTTCGATGTCCTGCAGGACATCGAGGTACTCCGCGGCGGCCTCCTCGGCGCGATCTGCACGGTCCGGCTCCACGGGGGCATCCTAATGCGCAGCGAGGGCCGGCGGACACCGTGCGGGCTGGCCAACGAACCGGTTAAACGCTCCATCGGGGACGTGAGTCGCGTTTCGGACGGAAGTGTTAGCTTGCCGTAGGTCGCGACCCGAGCACCGAGTTCGTGACCAACGGGACGGAGTCGCGTTGGGGCGGCCCGTCAATTCCGGCAGGAGGAGAAGCATGACGCGATCGATCCGGCGGGTCCTGGGACCCGTCATCGTCGGCGGCCTGGTAGGGCTCTTGGCCCCGGCCGGCGCCGGCGCTGCGCCACGGCTACACGGAGCAGCCCTGCGCCAGCACAATCTGCTCAGATTCACAACGGCGAAGGGTCGGAACACCGACTCGCCGAGCCATACGCCAGACGACGGCGACCTCGCCGACTCGCAGGCTGCGTACGATCACGAGCGCACCGCACCGGCGGCGTTCGTATCCGGATCGGCGCTCGTCGCCGCCCAGCAGCAGGCCTCGACCCTGCCGCTCACCGGCGGCGCTGGCAGCTGGCGACGAACAAGCCCTACAACGGTGGCCCCCGGCTACACGGACCCGAACTTCGGCAAACCGCATCCGGGTTCTCGCTCGTCGGGGGCCGCACGACGGCGCTCGCGCAGAGCCCCGACGGGGCCTGGTTCGCCGGGACCGCTGACGGCGGCGTGTGGCGCTCGACCGATCAGGGACAGAAGTGGACGCCGGTGTTCGACCAGATGCCGACGCTGTCGATCGGCGCCGTGAGCGTCAACCCGACCGACGGCTCGGTGTGGGTCGGCACCGGCGAGGCCAACCTCAGCTCCGACTCCTACGCGGGTACCGGCGTGTACCGCTCGACCGACGACGGCGCCACCTTCCAGCGCGTCGGCGACGCCGCGGGCGGCAGCAACCCGCTCGTCTCGAAGACCGTCTTCAAGGTCGAATTCGACCCGGCCGGCAACGCGTACGCGGCGACCGACAACGGCCTGTTCCGCATGGCAGCGCGGCTCGAACACGTGGACCGAGGTCCTCGATCCCGCCGGCCCGAACGACAACCCGCCGTATGACCAGCAGGTCACGAGCGTCGCGGTCGTCCCAGGCTCCAACGGCCAGCAGGTGATCGCCGCGATTGGCTGGCACGGTCCAGGCAACACCGAGAACAACGGCTTCTACCAGTCGACCGACGGCGGAATGTCGTTCCAGAAGGTCACGCCGACGGGTGCCGATCGACAACTCCGACATCGGCCGCACGACGTTCGCCTACTCGGCGGACGGCAAGCGGCTGTACGCGATCGTCCAGTCCCTGTCCGGCGCTCGCCGAGGGCAAGGAGTCGGTGCTGCTGGGGATCTACTCGTCCTCCGGATCGCCGGCCAGCGTCGCCGGCCCCTGGACGAAGATCGCCAGCGAGCAGAAGCTCGCGAACTCGGGCTCCGCCCTGCCCATGGGCTCGGGCTACGGCGTCGGCGTCCAGGCCTGGTACAACCAGGATCTGGCGGTCGATCCGACCGATCACAACCACCTCTACGCCGGCCTCGAGGAGGTCTTCGAGTCCACCAACGGCGGTCAATCGTGGGTGACGGCGAGTCCCGTACTGGAACTACGGACTGGCCTGCAACAGCCAGCCGGGTGGGTGCCCGAACACGACCCACCCCGACCAGCACGCGATGATGATCGCCGACAGCAAGATCGTCATCGGCAACGACGGCGGCAACTACAGCCGGCCGCTGTCCGATGTCCAGCAGTACGGCGACTGGTCGGACCTCAACGCGACGTTGGCATCGTGGCAGTACTACGACAGTCGCGCCGGCAAGCTCACCGGCGGCGGCTTCGGACTGTGGGGCGGGCTGCAGGACAACGGCACCTCGTGGCTGCCCAGCGGGGCGTCGCAGATGATCGAGACGATGGGCGGGGACGGCTTCGACGTCGTCGTCGACCCGGCCGACGCCCGCCGGATGGTCGGCGAGTACACCGACGGCACGATGTATCGCTCGACGAACGCGGGCAAGTCGCTGTTCGAGCACGTCAGCCCGACGTGCGCGGCGCAGGAGATCATCCCGCTCAAGGGCGGCCCACGTCCGGATTGCGATCCGAACGCACGGTTCGTCACCCCGCTCAGCCAGGATCGGCAGAACACCAACACCTGGGTGACCGGCGGCGAGTTCGTGTGGATCACCAAGGCGGGCTGGAACACGGTGTGCAACAACGCCACGTGCTCGTGGAAGAACGAGTTCGACACCGGCGCCGGCCACGCCGTGACCGCGGTGAGCTCCGCCAACAACGGCGGGATCGTCTACGCCGGATGGGTCGGCGGCGGCGGTAACCCGGGCCCGCGTTCGATCGCGGGATCGTCACCAACTACGGCGGCAAGTGGCACCAGGTGAGCACGTCGGGCCTGCCGGAGCGGTTCATCGCCGGCATCACGGCCGACCCGAGCAACCCGGCTCACGCCTACGCGATCTTCAACGGCTATTCGCGCCGTTGGGTCCCGGGCGGCGGAATCGGGCACGTGTTCGAGACGACGAACGGTGGGCAGTCCTGGACGGACATCTCCGGGAACCTGCCCGACATCGCCTCCGACGCGCTCGTCCTGCGCAGCGGCCAGCTCGCATTGGCCACCGACGCCGGGATGTACACCGCACAGGAGGGCCAGGGGACCTTGACCAGCTGGTCGCGGCTCGGCGCCGGTCTGCCGAACGCCTCGGTCAACGACGTCACCCCCGGGCCGAACGGCTACATCTATGCGGCCACCCACGGCCGCGGGGTGTGGCGGATCCCATTCGGATAACTCGCCCGACTGAGTGACCGAGAGCCCGCCGGTGCCTTCGGGTGCCGGCGGGCTCTTGCTCTGCGCGCTCGTCGCTCAGACGTTTGTGCGCTCGCGGCTCAGACCGTGAGCTGCACGACCTCGCGCGAGGCGACCTCGGCCGCGTCCCGCGCAGCCAGCCACGCGATCGCCTCGTCGAGCGCGGCGGCGTGGTCGGCGGGCGGCGTCCGCTCCAGAGCGGCCTGCATGTCGGCGATCCCGAGGATCGCCAGCGCCTCGTCGCGCAGCACGCATTCGGGCCACAGCTCGGAGTCGAGCGCGGCGACGATCCGGTCGGCGTGGGCGAGGCAGCGCTCCGCCGTGTCCGGGGCGAGCTCGGCCGCGTAGCGGGCGATGAACCACAGCGCGAACGCCGACATGGGCTGCACGCCCGGCCGGCGCATCGTGGCGGCCACCTCGAGCAGCTCGGGCTGCGTGATCGCCCCGGCGCGCGCCGACGCTGCCAGCAGCCGGGTGGCGATCGCGCTCGCGAACAGGAACTCGTGGCCGGCCAGCTGCGCGTTCGCGGCGCTCTGGGCTGCGTGCTCGGCGGCCGCCTCGAAGCTCGTCTCGACGTACGCGTCCAGCGCGAGGAAATAGTGCATCCACCCGATCGTCCGCGGGCTCGCCTCGGGAGTGATCAGCGCGAGCAGGTCCGGGCGCATCCGCCGCATCTCGTCGCGGTCGCGCACGTTGAGAGCCTGACCGAACAGGTTGCCGGTCGCCATCGCCAGTGCCTCCTGGTCGCCGATCTCGGCCGCGCGCGCGGCCAGCCGGCGGTGCCACGCCTTGGCGTCGGGGCTGTAGTCGAGGAACGCGGCCGCGCGGAGCAGCGCCACCTCGCGGTCGCCGGGGATCGCGAACCGCTCGAGCAGGCGGTTGGTCAGCTCCTGGCCCTCCTGGCGGACCATGCCGGCGATCCACAGCGGGCGCAATCCGAGCGCCAGCGACAGCGCTGACTGCTCGTCGCCGGCGTCGATCGCGCCCTCGAGCGCGGCCCGCAGGTTGGCGTGGTCAGCGAGCATGGGCGCGGCGAGCTCGGCCGGACTCTCGCCCTCGTCGAACTTCTGGGCCGCCGTACCGACGAACTCCGCGAAGTAGCGCCGGTGCCGCGCCCGGGCCCGCTCGGCGTCGGCGCCGGAGCCGAGCTCGTCGAGCGCGAACGCCCGTACGAGCTCGAGCAGCTCGCCCCGACCGGCGAATGTCTGGCGGCGCACGAGGCTCGCGTCGAGCAGCTCGTCGAGCTCGGCGCGGACTCGTCCGCCGGCGACGGCCTCGAGCGCGGGCAGCGTGAACCCCCCGAGGAACACCGCCGCGCAGCGCAGCACGCGCTGGGCCTCGGGGCTCAGCAGGTCGTAGCTCCAGCGGATCGTCGCCTGCAGGGTCTGCTGACGATCGGGCAGGTCGCGGAGCGCGTGCTCGCCTATCTGCAGCGGGCGCTCGAGCTGCTCGGCGATCCGGATCGTGCTGAGCGACTGCGACCGGGAGGCGGCGAGCTCGATTGCGAGCGGCAGGCCATCGAGCGCCTGGCACACGCGGGCGGCGTTGCGGGCGGTGGTGGCGTCGAGCTGGAGCCGGCGGTTGGCCGACAGCGCGCACTGGAGAAACAGCTGCACGGCCGGGCTCTGCGACACCTCACTGTCGGTGTCGCCGGCGGGGAGGCCGAGCGGCTCGACGTCGTAGGTCTGCTCGCCGCGGATCCGCAGCGCGGTCCGGCTCGAGACGAGTACGCGCAGCATCGGCGCGTCGGCCAGCAGCTCGGCGATCAGCGCCGCGGCGTCGAGCAGGTGCTCGAAGTTGTCGACGGCCAGCAGCAGCTCGCGGTCGCGCAGGTGGGCGGCGAGGCCGTCTGCGCTCGGTCCGTCGCTGCGGTCGCGCTGGGCGATGGCGGCGGCGATCTCCGAGGCGACGAGCGCGGCGTCGGTCACCTTCTCGAGGCGGACGAACACCGCGCCGTCGGCATACTCGGGCTCCCGGCGCTGGGCGAGCTCGATCAAGAGACGCGTCTTCCCGACCCCGCCGGGCCCGATCAGCGTGATGAGCCGGACGTCGGGGTCGAACAGCAGCTCGGCGAGCGCGTCGAGCTCGCGCTCGCGTCCGATCAGGCGGGTGAGCGGACGGGGCAGGTTCGAGGCGCGGACGGCCGGGGACGGCTCGGGCTCTGGCGGCGCCACGGCGGCCGTCGCGGTTTGGGTCGCGGCGTCGGTCGCGGCATCGGCCGCGGCGTCGGCCGCGGGCGGCTCGGGCTGCGGCGGGAGCAGCGCGGGATCGCGGTCGAGGATCCGCTGCTGGATGCGGGCGAGCGGGTCGCCGGGCTCGAGCCCGAGCTCGAGCGCGAACAGCCGGCGCACGCGCTGATAGGTCTCGAGCGCCTCGGCCTGCCGGCCGGCCCGGTACAGCGCGAGCATCAGCTGCCCCCACAGCCGCTCCTCGAACGGGTGCTGGGCCGCCAGCCCCTCGAGCTCACCCACCAGCGCCCCCGCCTCGCCCGCAGCCAGCCGGGCATCGACGCGGAGCAAAATCGCCTGCAGGCGCTTCTCCTCGAGCGCGCGGCGCCACTGGGCGACACTCCGCTCGGACTCGACGTCGCCAAGCGGTTCGCCGCGGAACAGGCCGAGCGCCTCGCCGAGCAGCTCCACCGCGCGCTCGGGCTCGGCCCGCGCCTGCTCGACGAGCGCATCGAAGCGCCACACGTCGAGCTCGAACGCACCGGCCTCGAGCGCATATCCCGCCGCCTCGAGCACGAGCAGTCCGCCGAGCAGGCCGCGGAGCTTCGACAGGTGGACGTGCAGGGCCGAGACCGCGCTGGCCGGCGGGTGCTCGCCCCACAGCTCGTCGATCAGCCGGTCGCGCGACAGCGGTACGCCACCGCCCTGCAACAGCAGCGCCAGCAACGAACGCTGGCGTCCGCTCGGCAACGGCACGAGCCGACCCTCCCGCTCGAGCACGAGCGGACCCAATACCCCAAAACGGCTTACGCCCTCGGCCACCTAAGCCAAGGGTAAACGCCGATCCCCCAGGCGCCAAATGCCGGCCTTTGGTGGTTCTTTGGTCCGGCTTCGGCGCCGCCCCTCAGGCTGCGGTCCATCAACTCACCGGGTTCTTCCAGGAGGGCAAGTAGATGGGGTTTCTGAACAAGATGCGCAACCTGACCGGGTCGGTACCGAAGGAGCTGCTGGAGGGCGGGCTCCTGGGCCGCGGGATCATCGTCAGCGTCCAGCAGACGTCGGTCAGCACCGGCGCCGACTTCGATCCGGCCCACGTATGCGTGTTCACGGTCGAGGTGGCGCTCGACAACGAGCCGCGGTACACCGCCACCTGCCGCCAGGCGGTTCGGGCGACGATCCTCCCGCAGCTGATGATGCCGGGGGCGACCGTCGCCGTCCGGGTCGACCAGCAGGACCACAGCCGGATCGCGCTGTCGCTCGGCGAGCAGCCGCCGGTGGTGACGATCGCGGCCACGCCGGGCGATCCGAAGACCGGATCGGCGGCCCGCATCCTCGAGTACGGCGAGCCGTGCACGGCCGTGATCGTCGAGACGCAGCCGCTCGGCATGCGCAACCCGAAGGGCGACGACATGTACGCGTTCCTGCTCACGGTGATGGCCGACGGTCGGCCCTCCATACCGGATCCAGGTCGGCAATCCCGTCCCGGCGGCAGCCCTCCCGCTGCTCTACCCGGGCAACCACGTACCTGCCCGGCGGATGCCCGGCGGCGACGATCGCGAGCTCGCGATCGACTGGCCGGCGGCGCTCGCCAAGGCCTCAACGACAGCCGCGTAATGGGCGGCTACTGAACCTCTGAACGGCGTCTCACGGCGCCATGAAACGCAAGTCACAACCACCAACCCAACCCATCACAACATCACAAACACAAGGAGTAATCATGGTCCTCGTCACTGGCAATTGGCGTCTCTGGCTGGCCGGAATGGCCGCCTCGCTCGCGATCTTCGGCGTGCTCTACTTCACGGTGATCAAGCCGAACAGCGACACCGCCAACCAGGCCCTGAAGTCCGGCCTGCAGCAGAGCCAGCAGGTCATCAGCCAGGCCAAGAAGCAGATCAACGCAGCGGGCGCCCAGTCGAACGGGCAGGCCGCCGCCGCCGTCTCGACCGCCAACACGCAGCTCAGCAAGGCCGCGAAGCTGACCGCCTGCGTGCAGGCCGCCGGCACCGACGCGGGCAAGATCCAGAGCTGCCAGGTGAAGTTCGGCTAGCCACACTCTCACACGGGGGCACGAACCTGAACGGCCGCCGGAAGCGATAGGGGGCGACGCACCAGCGGCCCGCACGGCGATAGACGCCGGGCGGGCCGCCGTCCTGCGCGGGGTCGCGGAGCACCCCGGTCCGCTGGACACGAGCCTCGGCGCGTTCGCCGCGACCTACCCCGCGATGGTGGGGCGCCCCGGCGAGTTCGAGATCGAGGTCGAGGACGAGGCGTTCTCGGCCTGATACCTGCACGGCAGGGGAAAGATCGGGCGGCCCTGATCGCCGGCCGTAGAATCGACGCGCGGGACCGGCTCGGACACCCACGGACTCAACCTGGAGGCCTCGGCATGAGCAGCCCTGACCGTCTCGCTCCGATCAATCAGCCGTTGCGCCTCCCCCGCCGGCGGGCCATGCAACCCGGCGCCCGGACGGCCGGCGCCGGTCCGGCGTGGCCGAGCTACACGGGCACGGCGCAGAAGGTCGGCACCAGCAGCAGCGGCGTGACCGTGTACGTCGATCCCTCGCTCGGCGCGCAGGGACTCCACAGCGCCAACGATCTGCTCGCGGGCGCGGACGGCGTCGTGCAGAAGAACAACGCGATCTTCGCTATCACCGGCGGGGCCGTCGACGTGATCGTGTTCGCGCTCAACGGCGCCACCGATGGCACCGGCGGCGCCGACCACGGCGGCTGCGACTTCACGACCGGCAACGCGATCGAGGTCGACGCTTCGTTCGGCAACGCGAACCGGATGCTCGCCCTGTTCGAGGCGGAGCTGAGCGAGTGCGCGATGAACGGCAGCCTGTGCGGCTTCAGCACGGGCGAGGCCCTGTCGCGCTGGTGCGCGGCGGTCGTCGGCTCGAACGCCCTGTCGGACTTCGCCACCGCGCCGCAATGGTTCCAGGACGGAATGCCGAACTGGGTCGACCAGACCGACCAGACCGACCAGAGCCCCGACAGCACAGGCTGCGGCATGGCGTTCCTCTCGTGGCTGCTCAGCCAGAGTCACACGCTCCCGGAGATCGCGACGAAGATGGTCGCGCTCGGCGACGCGGGCACGCTCGCCGCGGTCTACGGCGAGCTCAGCGGCAACGCCCCCGGGACCGCGTGGCAATCGTTCTCGGACGCCGTCAACGGCTTGGCCGGCGGGGTCACGAGCGATGACCCGTTCAACGGGTTTCCGAACGCGGGGGTGTAGGGAGGCGATCGGAGCCGGAGCAGGCCTAAGGCGTCGCCGGTGCCGGCGCCGCCGGCACTGGCAGTGAGGCGAGGAGCTCCTCGGTCGGCGCCTCGGTGAACGGACTCTGGGCGGTCTCGGTCGCCTCGGAGGTCTTGACGATGTCGATCGCCAGCGAGCGCACCTGGCCGGCCATCTCGGTGACCGACAGGTCGGCGCCGGAGGCGGCCGCGGTCGCCCGGCCGGCCGCCTGCAGGGCGAGCTGCATGATGTCCCCGCTGCGCCAGGGCTCCTCGAACTGCCCGGGCAGGTCCCACACGGCGGACCCCAGCTGGCGCACGGCCTCGGCCAGCTCGGGCTGGAGTGGACGCCCGCTTCGGACGTGGATGAGGACGTTGCGCGTCAGGCCGCGGGTGCTGCGCGCGGCGACGTCGGCGCGCTGAACGGTTCGGGCGAAGCGATCGAGCTGGGCGCGTGAGGTGCGCCGGAGCGGCGCCCAGTGGGCGGTGTCGCCGCCGATCAGCACCGCGTGGCGCATCTCGGCGATGCGGCTCTCGGACGTCTCGGCCGCACGGACGGCGGACTCGGCCCGCTCCACATCACCGCTCGCCAGGGCCGTGGCGGCCTCGCTCAGCGCCACCCCGAGCTCGCCGAACGCGGCGACCCCGGCGCGGACGACTCCGACGACGGGGTCGGGCGGGAACAGCAGGGTGTTGACGGCGAGCGCGACGCCGCCGCCGATCAGCACGTCGAGGATCCGGACCTCGGGCGTCGAGGACAGGGTGGCGACGAGGATCGCTGACACCGCCGCCTCGGTCACCAGCAGCTCGGTGCCCCCGAGGATCGTCGCCGCGAGCATCGCCAGCAGGACCAGCAACCCGATCTGGGGCAGGCCGCTGCCAGTCGTCCGGAGGAGCAGGTCGGCGAGGACGATCCCGAGCATCACCCCGGCGACGAGCTGCACCGCGCGCTTGCGCCGCTCGCCGAACGCCGCCCCGAGCGAGATGACCGCGGCGATCGACGCGAACGCCGGCCGGTGCTCGACGCCGAGCAGCACCGCGATGTACCAGGCGAGCACGGCGGCCACGGCCGTCTGCAGGATCGGCCAGAGGTGTCCGTGCACTCGCTGGCGGGCAAGCTGGAGAAAACCGGTCTTCACACCTTCAACAAACCCTCGCGCGCGCGCTCGTTACAGCCGTTGACGAACCATTTACGTCGGCGTTCACGCGCGGTTTACATCGAAGCGCGGACGGCGCCTTGATCAATCGCCGGCGGGCAGCGGCTCCGTCGCCGCGATTACGCCGGCCGCCATCACCAGCCCGACGGCGGCCCGGACCTGCTCGCCGCCCGCGTCGACCATCGTCTCGGCGGCCGACAGCATCCCGTCGATGCGCTCGATCGCCGGCCCCACCGCGCCCGGGTCCGGGTCGCGGCACACCGCTCGCGCGAGGTTGATGAACTGCAGGCTGCGGGTGAAATCGGGTGGCGGGCCGGCTCCCATCGCCGCGGCGAAGGCCATCATCAGGTAGCCGTTGACGCGGGCCAGCCGTCCGCTCACGCGGCGGATCTCGGGAACCCGCGGGGGCCGCGGGTCGGCCAGCGGCCGACCCTCGAGCGCGTCGAGCATCGTGCCGCCGACGAGCCGGGTGCGGTCGGCCTCGTCGAGCCCGGCGTAGGCGGCCATCCGCACCGCCACGTGCAGCGCTCCGATCGGCCGGCCGTAGGGAGCGTCGGAGGCGAACACGATCCGCTCGGCCGGGACACGGGCGAACAGCTCGAGCTGGTCGAACACGGAGAAGGTCGAGGTGTCGTAGAGGATGTTCGGGTGGCCGTGCAGGCGGCTGGCGAACATCCCCTGGTCGGCGATCGCGGCGTGGGCGAGCACGAGCACGACGTCGGGGTGGCGCAGCGCGAGATCGGCGAGCGGATCCATCCGCGGCATCCCGCGGCCGGCGTGGATGAGGACCGGGACCTTCGCCTCGCCGGCCACCTTCCAGATCGACTCCGCGGCGTCGCTGTCGAACCCGAATCCCTGCGCCCTCGGATGCAGCTTGATCCCGCGCGCTCCGTTGGCCAGGCAGCGCTCGGCTTCGGCCACCGGCCCGTCGGCCGGATCGAGCCGGCAGTACGGGTAGAGGCGGCCGTCGGACTCGCGCGTCCACGCGAGCACGCGGTCGTTCGGCACCCGGTACGCCGGGGCACGCTCCGGGTCGTGGAGCGGGAACGTGCATGCCCGGGCGTAGGGCCCGACCTGGTCGAGCATCTCGATCAGGCCGGCGAGGCTGAGCTGCTGGCCGTCCTCGTCATGGCCGAGGTGAGTGTGGGCGTCGACGACGACCGCGCCGTCGGGCAGCAGCTCATCGATCTCGCGGGTCAGTGACGCGTAGGCGGCGGGGAGCTCCACGCGCCCAATGCTCGCAGGTCGCCGGTGGCCGTCTGCGCGGACTAAGAGCCGCCCGCCGCCGTCTGCTTCGCCGAGGCGCTCGTCCCGGACTCGGCGCTCAGCACCTGGGTCCAGGACGCCATCGCGTCGGTGACGCCCTTCAGCGTGGCGGTCTTGTCGGTCGGCGACCCCTGGGCGATTCCGGCGTCGAGCGCGCTGTCGGCGAGCGCGGTGACCTTGGGCGTGAGCGATACGAGCGTCACTCCGGCGGCCGTCGACCGGGTGGCGGTGACGATCGCGGTGATCAGGCCGGGCAGGGCGCCGACGACGACCACGAGCGCAGTGGCCAGGCTCGTGCTCAAGTGCGTGGTGGCGACGAGGATCGCAACGACCGCCCCGGTCAAGCCGGTTGCCGTCTCGGCCGGTCGGTTGGTGGCGACGTTGGACATTGAGGGCCCCCTCGAGTTCGCGTGTGGACGGACGCGAGTCTCCCACCGTCCGGCAGCGCTCGCAATACGTCCGCGGGGCTCAGCCGGCGGGCGGCGGCGCGGTCGATCCACGGTCGCGCAGCTGCGGCTGGATCACGACCCGGCGGTTCGGGACACCCTGCTCGTCGATCGCCGCCAGCAGCAGCTCCACCGCCGTCTCGACGACGCGCTCGGTGCCCCAGCTGAAGGTCGTGAGGGGCGGCGTCAGCAGCGTCGAGATCGGGTGGTCGTCGTAGCCGATCACCGACAGCTCGGACGGGATCGGGATCGACAGCTCGCGCGCCGCGGCATAGACGCCGTAGGCGATCGAGTCCGAGAAGCAGAACACGGCGGTCGTCCGTCGCTCGGCGGCGAGCAGCTCGCGGGCGACGACCGTGACCTCGTCGAGCTCGTATGGCGCGGTCACGACGAGCGCGTCGAGCCCGAGCCGCTCCGCCTCGGCCACGACGAACAGCTCAGCCGGGCGGTCGGTGGTCGGCGAGCCGGGTGGCCGCAGGACCGCCACGCAGCGGTGGCCGAGCCCGTACAGGTGACCGAGCGCACCGGAGACCCCGGTCCGGTTGTCGAACAGGACCTCGCCGGCCGCCTTGGCCCCGGCCAGCGACTCGCCGATCGACACGACCGGCAGCGTTGCCGAGAGCTCGGTCCAGAAGCCGTCGGAGGGATCGATCGGGGAGACGATCATGCCGTCGACGTGCTGATCGCGCAGCTGTGCGGCCAGCATCCGCTGGCGCTCGGGATCGGCGCCGGCATCGAGGATCAGCGCGAAGCGGTCATGCTCGAGCAGCACGCGCCCGGCCTCCGCCACGAGCCGCTGCTGCCACAGGTCCTCGAGCGTCGGACCGACGATCCCCACCATCCCCGAGCGCCCGCTGGCCAGCGCCCGCGCGATCGGGTTGGCCTCGTACCCGAGCTCCTCCGCGACCTTCCGGACGCGTTCCTGGGTCTCGGCCGACACCTGGATGCCCCTCAGCGCGTACGACACAGCCGCAGGCGATAGTCCCGCGGCGTCCGCCACCTCGCGGATCGTGACTCGCTTGGTGGGGTTCACCGGAACTAAGGGTAGAGGCGGGACCCGCTCGTTCGGGCAGTTTTCCCGGCTGGATCTATGCACGACCCACCTCCACAGGTCCTGCCCAGAATCAGGATCGGCAGCGCGGGCCCGGAGGGATCGGTGAAAGTTGTGCCCCGATATGGAGCCAAACATCCACCGGTCCCCGCCGGTCCACGTCGCCGAGTTGGACCGGGGTCCGCGCGAGCCCGGTCACTCTCCGCAGGCGACGGCTGCTGGCAGGCGCGGGTTCGGGGTCTTGACGGCGACCGACTTAAGCGCTTCACTGAAACGGTTCATGAAGCGGTTCAGAAATTCATGACCATCGACGTGCATCAGCATCTCTGGCCTGCTCCCCTCGTCGAGGCCCTGCGCGAGCGGACGGCGCCCCCGCGCCTGCACGATTGGACCCTCGAGCTCCCCGGCGAGGCGCCGCGGGCGCTCGACCCCGCCGATCACGACCCCGTCCAGCGGACCGCGCAGGTACGCGCCGACGGTCTTGAGGTGGCCCTGATCGCGCTCCCCGGCGAGCTCGGCATCGAGCAGCTGCCCGTCGGCGAGAGCGCCGAGCTGCTCGCCGCCTACCACGAGGGCGTCCGCGCACTCCCGCCGGTGTTCCGCGCTTGGGCGTCGGCCGCCGTCCTCGACCCCGACCCGACCGACCTCGCCACCCAGCTCGACCGCGGCTGCGCCGGTCTCCAGCTCCCCGCCACCGCCCTGCTCGACGGCGACTGCTACGAGCGCGTCGCACCGCTGCTCGAGCTGCTGGGGACCCGCGAGCGCCCGCTGTTCATCCACCCCGGCCCCGCACCGTCCCGCCGTGGTCCCGCCGGCTGGTGGCCGGCGATCGTCGGCGAGGTCCAGCAGATGCACGCGGCGTGGTACGCGTTCCGCGTGCTCGGCCGCCCGCGCTTCCCGCGGCTGCGCGTCTGCTTCGCGATGCTGGCCGGCCTAGCGCCGCTGCACGGCGAGCGCTACCGGGCCCGCACGGGCGAGCGCACCGTCGTCGACGAGCTCGCATTCCTCGAGACGTCGTCGTACGGGCCGCGGGCGGTCGACGCGATCGTCCGGGTGCTCGGGATCGACGTCGTCGTACACGGCTCCGACCGGCCGCATGGCGAGCCCGGCGACCCCGGGTTCGGCGACGCCGCACGCTTCGCCGTTTGCACTGCCAACCCCACCCGCCTGTTCGAACAGGAGGTGTCACATGAGCTGGCGACCGCTGCCGTCGCGCAATCTTGACCGCGAGGAGCTCACGTCGCTCGTCGACGAGCTCGCCCGCAACCCGGATCGATGGCGTGCCCAGATCGACTTCTCCGACGACCAGCGCGTGTATGCGTCGCTGTACCGCGACGACTACGTCGACGTATGGCTGCTGTGCTGGACGCAGCGGAACGACACCGGCTGGCACGACCACGACATCTCGTCGGGCGCCGTGCGAGTCGTCGACGGGGCACTGTCCGAGTCGAACCCGCGGATCGGCGGGACACCCGCGGTGCGGATCGTGACTGCCGGCGAGTCGTTCTCGTTCGGACCTGACCACATCCACCGCCTGGCCGGAGAGCAGAGCCGATCGGTCTCGATCCACGCCTACTCGCCGCCCCTGTGGCGCCTCGGTCAGTACGCGATCGACAACGACGGCGTGATGCGCCGCCGCTCGATCAGTTACGCCGAGGAGCTGCGCCCCGTCGACGCGCTGGCGGCCGCCTGATTCGGGTGGCGACCGCCAGCGGTTGCCGGCTCAGACAGCGGCCCGGTAGCCGAGGTGCACGACCCCGCTCGAGTACGCCTCCGTCTCGGCCAGCTCGAGCATCACCTGCTCGCCATCGGCGAACAGCTTCAGGCCGGCGCCGAGCGCGAGCGGGAACACGAACAGATGGAGCTCGTCGACGAGCCCGTCGGCGAGCATCGCCCGCACGAGCTGGACGCTGCCGCTCACGTACAGGCCGTCGGTCCTCTCCTTGAGCGCGCGGATCGTCCCGGGGTGGTAGGCGCCGACCAGCTCCGAGTTGTTCCAGTCGCCGGACTGCAGCGTGCTCGACACGACGTACTTGCGCGCCCCGTTCATGAACGGGGCGCCGGGATCGTCCTCGGCGGTCCGCCCCGACCACGACGCGGCGAACATCTCGTACGTCGCGCGGCCGAGCAGCAGTCCGCTGCTCGACTGCATCAGGCCGCCGATCGCCTCGCCCATCTTCGGGTCGAACGGGTAGGGAGCCGTCCACGAGGGCGTCTCGACGACGCCGTCGAGGGTGATGAATTCGTGCACTGCGATTCTGCCCATTGGCCTCTCCCGTGACGTGTTGTTGGTGGCCTCTAGACCGGCGACAGCCGGCGAAATCATCGCGGGCCGCGGCGATGAGTTGCGGGCGGACCAACCGTCTTAGGGATACCAGCCCACGCTCCCCAGGAGGCCCCGGTGAACTCCCATCTGCTCCACGCCACCGCCCAGCCCCGTTTCGACGATCTCCGGCGCGAGGCGAACGCCCGCCGGCTCGCAGCCCGCTCGGGCGAGGGCCGCGGGTCCCGCTTGCATCGCTCGAGCTCCTGGCGGCCGAAGCTGCGCTCTCTACGCGCCCGCATCGCATAACCCGTCTCGCGGCTCACCCCTCGGCGCGCAGGGCGCGGCCGGCTCCCGGTTGCGCCCCGCGCGTCGGCTCGCCGCCGGCGTGCCCGGCCTGCACGGCGTGCCCGGCGCGCCCGGCGTGCCCGGCGCGCCCGGCGTGCCCGGCGCGCCCGGCGCGCCCGAAGCGTGCGAGCGCGATCAGCGCGCACGCGAGGTAGCAGCCGGCCTGGGCGTCAAGGAGAACCGTCAGCGAGATGCCTCCGGCGAGCAGCCCCGCGACGAGGATCCCGGCCCCCTGGCCGAGCGCCTCGGCCGCCTGCACGAGGCTCAGCACCCGGCCGAGCACCGCCGGTGGGCAGGCGCTCTGGGCGCCGGTCAGCAGGCCGGCGGTGAGCGCGGTGGCGGGCACCCCGACCACCACGAACAGGCCCAGGTACCACCAGCTGGCGGTGGTGAGCGCCGGGCTGTTCCAGGTGATCAGCGAGAGCAGCCCGAACGCCGCGAGCCCGGACACGGTCAGCCACCGCGGGCTCAGGCGCGCGGCCAGGCGGCTGACCACGAGCCCGCCGGTGACGCCGCCGATCGCCTGGACCCCGCGTAGCAGCCCCACGAGCTGATCGCCGCCGTGCAGCGAGCGCAGCACGAACAGGACGAACAGCACGAGGAACATCCCTTGGGCGACCGCTCCGAGGGCGGCGATCACGAGCGACGCGGTCAAGGTGGGCGAGCGCCGGACCGCGCGCCAGCCCTCGGCGAGCGCGCCGGTGCGTCCGGGACTCTCGATCCCATCGGCAGGCCTCTGCCGGGCGGCCGGTGCCGGGTCGGCGCCGGAGCGGCAGCCGGCGAGCAGCGCGGCGCTGATCAGGAAGCTCGCCATGTCGCCGAGCACGAGCCCGCGCAACCCGAGCGCCGGCAGCAGCGCGCCCCCGAGCGGAGACCCGATCAGGCGCGCCGCGTTACTCGCGGTCTGCACCGTCGCGTTGGCCGCCGCCAGGCGATCGGGGTCGACGAGCGACGGGAGGACGGCCTGCAGCGCTGGGATCGTGAGGCTCGAGATCGCCGCCTCGGCGGCGGCGACCGCGATCGCCATCCACAGCCGTCCCGGCCCGAGCCACAGCAGCGGGAGCAGGACGACGGCCTGCGCGCCGGTGAGTACGGCGAGCAGTCGCCCCGAGCGCCAGCGATCGATCAGCGGGCCGCACGTCGTGCCGACCACAACGGCCGGGACGAGCTCGGCGAGGAACACGGTTGAGGTCCCGAGTGCCGAGCCCGACGCCTGCAGCACGTACAGAGGCAGCGCGATGAACAGCAGCCAGTCGCCGGTCTCCGAGACCGTGACCGCCGCGCACAACCGACGGTAGGCGGCCCGGCCGGTCACGGCGCCTGCGGGTGGCGGAACGCATGCAGCCGCAGGTACGCGGCGTCCGCGCCGCCCGGACCTGGTCCCCGGGTGAGGGCGATGTACGGGCGCACGAGCCGGTCGATCTCGGCGACGAGCCGCTCGAGTTCCTCCGGAGCTATCCGCAGCGCGTAGCTGTGGTGCGCCTCGGCGGCCTGCCACGCCGGTGGTTGGGTCCGGTGGCGGGCGACCGCTTCGCGCGTCAGCTCTTCCTCACGGGTCATGACGAGCGCGTCGAGCGCCTCCGCCGCCGGTTCCCGGGCGCCGGCCGGACCGAACTCGAGCCCTGTCGCCGCCGCCCGCCACGGGTGCTCGCGGCCGTCGGCCGACTCCCCCGGCGCCACCAGGCCTGCGCGCGCGAGCGCGCGCAGGTGGTAGCTGCAGTTGGAGGCGGTCGAGCCGACCGCAGCCGCGCACTGGGCGGCGGTCTGCTCGCCGAACGCCATCAGCCGGTCGAGCAGGGCCAGGCGGAGCGGATGAGCGAGGACGCGCAGCGCCCGGGGGTCGGTGACGCGGATGCGGCGCTCGGGTGCGCCATGCTCGCCCGGTTCGAGGGCGCCGGTCCGTTCAGGCGCATCGTCGGCAGATAGGAAAGACATGTTTCGGATCTTCGCACGGCGGTCGCAGATGCGCAATGGTTCTTTCACATCGCCGCAGCGATTGCCTCGCCGCGCGCGTGGCGATTGCCACGCGCGCGCCGTGGGTAGCGCAGGAAACGGGTCCGGAGAGAGGAGAGCGCAGTGTCTGAGGTAAGCGACACTTCGGTTAATGGCGCGTCCCGTCCCCCCACGCCGTGGCGGGAGATCGCCGAGTCGGCCGAGTTCCGGCGGCTCGAGTCCCGGCGGCGGCGTGCGGCGTGGACCACGCTGGGGATATTCGGCGTGGTGTTCGGCGTCTTCCTGATTCTGGCCGGCTACGCCCGCCCGTTCATGAGCAGGTCGGTCGACGGCGGCTTGACGGTGGCCTACGTGTGGATCCTGGCCCTGACGGTGCTCGTCTGGGTGCTCGTGTGGTCCTACCTGCGGTTCGCCGGGCGGCTCGAAGCGATGGCGGCCGAGCTGCTGAGGCGCCGCGGTTACGAGGAGGAGACCCGATGATCCTGATCACCGCAGCCGCGCCCGCGCGCGGCCTCACGATCGGCGTGTTCGTCGCCGTCCTCGGCCTCGCGCTGGCGATCACGTTCTGGGCGGCCCGGAAGATCCGGTCGGCGACCGACTTCTGGTCGGCCGGCCGCGGCGTCTCGGGCGCGCAGAACGGGATCGCGATCGCCGGCGAGTTCCTCTCCGCGGCGGCGTTCCTCGGCGTCGTCGGGCTGATGTTCCTGTCGGGGTTCGACGGCTACATGACCGGGATCGCCGCGCTGCTGTCGTTCGTGCCGCTGCTCGTGCTGCTGGCCGAGCGGATGCGCCACGCCGGCCGCTACACGATGGCCGACGTGCTCGCGCTGCGGCTCCCGATCAGCCGGGTGCTCGTGGCGTCCGGGATCTCGACGATGTGCATCGCGGCGTTCTACGTGGTCGCGCAGTCTGTGGCAGCGGGCTCGCTGATCGAAGCGCTCGTCGGCGTCCCGTTCTGGGCGGGGGTGCTGATCACGGTGGCCGCGATCCTCGTGTACGTGGTGCTCGGCGGGATGGTCTCCACCACCTGGGTGCAGATCGTCAAGGCGACGCTGCTGATGGTCGGCGTGGCGACGATGGCGATCTGGGTGCTGGCCAAGTTCGGGTTCAACCCGATCCGCCTGCTCGACCGGGCGGCCGCCCGCTCTGGTCAGGGCAAGGCGTACGGCGGCCCGGGCCTGGTGTTCCCCAACCGGGTCGATGAGATCTCGACCGGCCTTGCGTTCATGCTCGGCACGCTCGGGCTCCCGCACATCCTGATGCGGTTCATGACCGTCCCCGACGCCCGCGCCGCGCGCCGCTCGATCGGCTGGGCCGTCGGCCTGATCGGTGTGTTCTACGTGTTCGTGGCGATCATCGGGCTCGGCGGCAGGGCGATCCTCGGCCCAGCGGGCGAGAAGCTCGGCGGCAAGAGCGGCAACCTGATCGCCCCCTACCTGGCCCAGCACCTTGGCGGCGGGCCAGGCCACGCCGGCGGCGACATCTTCTTCGCGGCGATCAGCGCCGTGGCGTTCACCACGATCCTGGCCGTCGTCGCCGGTGTGCTGATGGCCGCCTCGGGAGCGGCCGCCCACGACGTCTACGGCACCGTGCTGCGGAGGGGTCGCTCGACCGACCGCGAGGAGATCGTGGCCGGCCGCGTGGCTGTCACCGTGATCGGGATCGTCGGCGCGATCATCGCGCTTGTCGCCGGCAAGACGTTCAACGTCCAGCTGCTCGTCGGCATGACGTTCGCGGTCGCCGCCTCGGCGAACTTCCCCGTGTTGCTGCTCGCCCTCACCTGGCGGCGGTTCAACTCCTACGGCGTGGTGGTGGGGATCGCGTTCGGGCTGATCTCCTCGATCGGGCTGATCATCCTCTCGCCGCTTGTGTGGTCACCCAAGACGGCGGCGCCGTTCCCGCTCGGCAACCCGGCGATCGTGTCGGTCCCGATCGGATTCCTCGGGTGCCTGATCGGCACGTGGCTCGGCCGACACGAGAGGCTCGGGCTTGACAGTTTCGACGAGGTCCGCGTCCGGAGCACGACCGGGCTCGGCGCCGAGGCGGGGCCGTCGCGGCGGGGCACGGCGCCCGCCCCGCAGGCGAGCGAGCGCCGGCCGGTGACCGCGAGGTGAGGTGCGCCGCGTCGGGCTGATCGTCCCGTCCTCGAACACGGTCGCAGAGGTCGACTTCTACCGGCGGCTGCCCGCCGGCGCGACTCTGCACACCGCGCGGATGTACCTCGACGAGGTCCGGCCCGAGGACGAGGCGACGATGCTCGACGCGCACCTCCCCGGCGCGCTGCGGGATCTCGCCACGGTCCGGCCCGACGTAGTCGTGTTCGCCTGCACGAGTGCCGGCGTGCTGCGGGGCAACGCGTGGGAGGCGGAGCTCGTCGAGCGGATCGCGGAGCGCACCGGGTCGCACGCGATCAGCGTGGCCGGCGCCGTCCGCCGCGCGATCGCCGCTCGCGGTGCCGCCCGGGTCGGCGTGCTGACGCCGTACGTCGAAGCGCTCAACGACACGATTCGGGCGAGCCTCGAGGCGGACGGCCTTAAGGTGGCGGCGATTCACGGACTCGGGCTCGCCGTCAATGCCGAGATCGGCGCGCTCGAGCCCGACCGGATCGAGGCCGCGGCGGTCGAGCGCCTGCGCGACGTCGACGCCGATCTCGTGTTCGTGTCGTGCACGAACCTGCGGGCGGTCGAGGCCCGCGAGCGGATCCAGGATGCCCTCGGCCGACCCGTCGTGACGAGCAACCACGCCGCGCTGGAGGCGGCTCTCGGGTGGCTCGGCGAGCCGACCGGACGGAGCTCCTACTTGGCCTGAGGCAGGCCCTGCGAGACCTCGCCGAACACGGCCATCTGCTGCCCGAGCGCATCGCCGGTGTGGGCGCCGACGAGGCCCAGGTTGTCGATGATCGATCCGGCGGTGACGAGCAGCCGCCGGAAGTCCTGGTCGCCGCGCAGGGCGTCGAGCTTGGAACGCTCGCCGTGAATCAGGAAGAACCCGGCGAGGTCGCCGCCGTGCGGGTCGAGCAGGAACGCCTCGAAGCGCTCGATCTCGCCGCTCTCCTGCAGCTTGGCGTAATACGCGACGCTCTCCTGGAACACCTCCAGCGCGCGTTGCTCGCGTCCGCGCACCACCTGACCCCAACCCAGGAACAGTGCGTCTCCAGCCATTGTGCTACCCCCTGACGGTCGTGTGTGCGAGTGCCTGCCGACGCTATCTGGAGCGTCCGCACGAGTGGGGAAGTTTCCCGCCCTGAGGTAGCGTTCCGATAAATGGAGGTTCGCCGCTTCGGACGCTCAGGTTGGGAGGTGCCGGTGATCGGACTCGGCACCTGGCAGACCTTCGATGTCGGGCCGGACGGGGAGGACGGCGCGCGCGGAGTGGTCGAGGCCATGTGGGCCGGTGGCACCCGGTTCTTCGACTCCTCCCCGATGTACGGGCGCGCCGAAGGCGTGCTCGGCCGCGCGCTCGGCGCCCGGCGCGACGGGGCCCGGGTGGCTACGAAGATCTGGACGAGCTCGATGCCTGAGGCGCACCGGCAGTACGACGCGCAGCTCGCCTTGTTCGGGGGCCGGATCGACCTCGAGCAGGTCCATAACCTCGTCGCCTGGCGTGAGCACCTCGACTGGCTCGAGGAGGAGCGCGCCGCCGGCCGGATCGGCGTCCTCGGCGCCACCCACTACGCGGCCGGCGCGTTCGACGAGCTCGAGCAGGTGATGCGCAGCGGCCGGATCGACGCGATCCAAGTGCCGTACAACCCGCTCGAGCGCGCTGCCGAGCGCCGGATTCTGCCGCTGGCCGCGGAGCTCGACCTCGGTGTGATCGCGATGCGGCCGCTTGGCGGAGGCACGCTCGCGGCGCGCGTGGACCCCGCCGAGCTGCTCAGGTGGACGCTGTCCGACGAGCGCGTCCACGTGGCGATCCCGGCAACCTCGAGCGTCCCCCACGCGCGGGCGAACGTCGCCGCGGGAGAGGGACCGTTCCTTTCCGCCGAGGACCGCCGGCGGCTCGTCGATCGGGCAGGCTGAGCAACCGCTCAGCCCGACTGCCAGGCCGCCTGCTCGTCGCTCGGGCTGACAAAATCCTGGGGGTCCGCCCTGGTGCGAAGACAAAGGTCTCGTGCGAGCGTTCCCCGCGCGCTACAGTGCAGGTGCATTTTGGGGTCGGGGCAAACGACCACACTCGGGGTGGGTCCAATGGGTGCGATAGCGATACGAACACAGCAGGCGAATCATTTCTCACGACTGACGCCGGTGGCCATCCGCGGCCGGTCCGGTCGGCAGCACTACGGCATGGTGGCCACCTGCGCCGATGAGCCATATGTGGCCGTGGCGGTGTTCCTTCACGGCCGGCCACGGATCCAGTGGGCCTCCCGGTCCGAGCTGCGCCATCGAGTCCGCTCGCTGCGCGATCAGCACCTCGTCGAGTACATCCAGAGCGACGACGGCCAGCGAGCGATCTCCCAACCGACCCCGCCGGTGCTGCGGCCCGTGCGGCCGGTCGGGGGCGGTCTGTTCGCGCGCGAGGCGGGCGCCAGGCCGGTCAGCGACCGGCAGATGTCGCTCCTGTAGGACGCCTGGCGTAGCGACCGCCTGCTCCTGGCTCGCGGTTCGCGTTGCCGGATCGGATGTCTGCGTGAGGGACGGTAGCCTGGGCCGCCCGTGCTGGACGCCGGCCTCCCGTGAGATCCCGATCGATCATCGGCAACCGCGCCGCGCCCCGGACGCTCGGCGAGCGGGCGGCGAAGGCGATCCGCGTGCTCGCCCGGCGGCCGGCGCTGCGGATGGCCGGCGGGCGGTTCGCGCGGTCGCTCGGCCCTCCTGTGCGCGAGGGCGGTCGCGCGTGGGAAGACGACACCTCAGCGGGTCGGCTGGCCGCGTACGCACAGGCCCACGTCACCGGTCCCGGCCTGTGGAAGTGGCGCCACTACTACGACATCTACGAGCGGCACCTGGGCAAGTTCGTCGGAACCGGCGTCCACCTCGTCGAGATCGGGGTGTACAGCGGCGGCAGCCTCGGGATGTGGCGCGAGTACCTGGGCCCGGAGGCGCACATCCACGGGATCGACATCGCTGAGTCCTGCCGCGCACACGCGGGCGAGGGCGTGTCGATCACGATCGGTGACCAGGCGGACCCGGCGTTCTGGCAGCGCTTCGTCCGCGACAACCTCCCGATCGACGTCGTGATCGACGACGGCGGCCACGAGATCGACCAGCAGATCACCACGCTCGAGGCGCTGCTGCCGCGGCTCAGCCCCGGCGGCGTCTACGTCTGCGAGGACATCGCCGGCATCCACAACCCGATGCACGACTACCTCGCGGGGATGCTCCGCCACCTCGACGCCTGGAACGCCCCGGACCGACTCGAGTCCCGCACAATCGCGACCCCGTTCCAGGCACTCGTGCAGTCGGTGCACCGCTACCCGTACCTGCTCGTGATCGAGCGCTCGGCGCACCCGCCGGCGGAGTTCAGCTGTCCGCGGTACGGAACCGAGTGGCAGCCCTTCTGAGCGCATCCCACTCGTCGACAACGTCGCGGGTGAGGGCGCCTTCCCGCTCTGCAACCCGCCGAGTGCGTCTCGGCTCGACCCGTGGGTTGAGATGAGGATCAACCCGGCTGTCAACCCGCGCGCCGACGACAGCGGGGGCGCAGAGGTCGATCATGGGCCTATGACCACCATCGATTACCTCATCAACCTGCTGTTCGTGTTCATCGTCGTCCGCCAAGCGCACGAGCGGAAGATCGATCGGCGCTACTTCGCGGTCCCGGTCGTGCTCGTGATCTGGGTCGCCTCCCAGTACCTGCACGCGCTGCCGACGGCCGGCGACGACCTGCTCCTGGTCGCCGGGCTGGCCTGCGTGGGGATCACGCTCGGCACCGTCTCGGGCTGGGCGACCAGCATCCGCCACGGCGAGGACGGCGTCGCGTTCGCTCGGGTCGGCTGGCTGGCCGGGATCCTGCTCGTCGCCGGGATCAGCTCCCGGATGGTGTTCGCGTTCGCGCTCACCCACGGCCTCGAGCCGGCCGTCAGGAGCTTCAGCATCACCCATCACATCACCGCTGCCGCCTGGCCGACCGCGATGGTCCTGATGGCGCTGTGCGAGGTCGGGGCCCGGCTGTCCACCGTCTATCTGCGAACGAACCGGTTCACCCAGTCCGGCCCCGCCCCGGCCTCAGTGGTCCCAGCCGCCGCCTGACGGTTCCCCACTCGGTGGTCAATCCGGCTCGCCCTAGGCGAGCCGGACATCTTTCCGGGAGTGCAGGTGGTGGCGGGATCAGTGTGCGTTTGTCGAAGCTATTGCAGAGGGTTGACTGAGCTATTGAGGAGGTATATGATCGCGAACCGCAGGACCGGCGCGGCCGACGATGTGCGGCCGACCGGAGCGTGTTTCTGACATTCTCGTGTGGGGAGGTGAGCCATGATCACGCAGGGCCCGTTGTCGGTGCGCGAGACGAGCGAGGGTGGGGTTCTCCGCCTGACGCCGATTGGTGAGCTCGATCTCGCGACTGTGCCGCTGCTTGAAAGCGCATTCGACGCCGCCGTCAGGGATCACGATGCCGAGATGATCGTTGTGGACCTCAGGGAGCTGAGCTTCATCGACTCGACCGGGATCCACCTGCTGATCCGGATGCGCGGCGCGTGTGCGGGCGTTGATCGGTTGCGGATGATCAATGGCTCACGCGCAGTGGAGCGAATGCTGGACCTGACTGGCGTGCGCGCTCACCTTCCGATCATCTCGAGCGACTGCGACCCGCTCGCACCCTTGCCTTCGATGGCGGATCTACCCCGTCGTTGCCCGTGAGCCCCAGAACGCATCAGGCCGGCTCGAGCCGGCCCGCTGCCACACCGTACGCTTGACCTGTGGAGCCGGCTCTGTACAGCATCGGGGTCGTCTCGCGGATGGTCGGCGTGCCCGTCTCGACTCTGCGTACCTGGGAAGAGCGCTATGGGCTCGTGATCGCGGTCCGCAGCTCGGGTGGGCAGCGGCGGTATACGCGCATCCAGCTCGCGCAACTATCGTTCGTCGTCGAGCAGATCGACCAGGGGTTTTCGCCCGGCGATGCTCATCGTCTGCTCGCCGAGCAAATCGATCGAGGCGGTGAGACGACTGCCGCGGGCCTGGGTGAGGAGCAGACGGGGATACTGATCCTGATCGCAGAGCGCGACCGTTTTTCGGCGAGTCTCCAGGATTATCTTCTCCGCACAGAAGGATTTCGGGTGGAGATTGCCTCCTCCGCCGAGGAGGCCGAGCAAAAGTTTGACGAGCTCGGGCCACACATCGTGGTCGTCGAGTTGCTGCTCTCGGGAGGCGTCGGCGGCCGGCTGATCCAACGGCTGACTGAAGCCGGAGCGACGGTGATCGCGGTTTCCCCGCTCGCGGCGCGCGAGGTGGCTGCCGGGTTCGGTGCTTCGGCATTCCTGCAGAAACCGATCGACCCGCTGGTTTTCGCGTCAACCGTTCGTGACCTGCTCGGGACGAGCGCGATCAGCCCGCGAGGGTCGATTCGACAGTGGACGACCGTCTCCTAAGCGGAAACGGCCGGCTTGACGCGATTCTCGGCGGCGGGCTGCCTGGAAACGCGATCCACCTGATCGCGGGAGCGCCGGGTAGCGGCAAGACGATTCTCGCCGAGCAATACGCGTTCGCCAACGCGACGGTGGCGCGGCCTGCCGTATATCTCTCGACGGTTTCTGAGCCGCTTGACAAGCTGGTCCGCTTTGGCCAGAGCCTCGAGTTCTTCGATGTCGCCAGCGTCGGAGACCGCGTGTTCTATGAAAGCCTCGGCGAAGATCTCGAGGAAGGCGGCTTGCCGCGCACACTCGAGCGGCTGCGCGCGGTCCTGCGTGAGCGGCATCCAGGCATCCTGATCATCGACAGTTTCAAGGCCCTCGCGGCATATGCGGCGACCCAGCGCGACTTTCGAAGCTTCCTTTTCGAGCTCGCGGCGGACACCAGCGCTGTGGCCGGCTCGAGCTTTTGGCTGGGCGAATACGACCTCGACACGATTTCCGGCGAGCCTGAGGCCGCGGTCGCCGACAGCATCGTCGGCTTGGGGTACCACCGATCGGGTGAGCGCTCCAGTCGCCTTCTCGAGGTGATCAAGCTCCGCGGCAGCAACTACCTCTCCGGCCGGCACGCGTATCGCATCAGCGCCGCCGGCTTGAGCGCCTTCCCCCGCCTGGCCGATACCGTCGACGCCTCGAGCTACGACCTCGGTACCGAGCGAGCGTCAACGGGCATCGACGCCCTCGATGACATGCTCACCGATGGCTACTGGCCGGGCTCGTCAACGCTGTGCGCAGGTCCATCGGGCGTCGGAAAGACTCTCATGGGACTGCACTTCATCGTCGCCGGCGCTGGCGCAGGTGAGCCTGGGATCATCGCGAGCCTCCAGGAGAATCCCACCCAGCTCACGCGCGTTGCGCGAGCGTTCGGCTGGACGCTCGATGACTCCGTGACGATGATGTACCGCTCACCGGTCGACCTCTACGTCGATGAGTGGATCTACGAGCTCCTGGATGCGATCGACCGGCTGGGAGCCAAGCGCGTTCTGATCGACAGCCTCACCGACGTGCTGTTCGCCAGCGGCGACGAGGTCCGCTTTCGCGAATACATGTACTCACTGATCCAACGCTGCTCCCGGACAGGCGTCAGCCTGTTCATGACCACCGAACTCCCAGACCTGTTCGCCGTCAATCGCCTCTCTGAATACGGCGTCTCCCACCTCTCCGACAACGTGCTCATCCTCCAGTACATCCGGGATGAGTCGACCATCCGCCGCGCCATCACCGCGCTCAAGACACGCGCGACCGGCAATGATCCCCGGGTCCGAGAATTCCGCATCGGATCGGAAGGGATCACCATCGACGGGACGCCGGGCCGATAGATCTCTGGGCTGACCGCACTCATCCCGCACGCGATCGGCCGCCGCTCGCCATCCGGGCTCGCCTGGAGGGCGGCCGCGCGTGTCATCCGGCTCCTCATCGCGCACCCCCTTCGATCTGGCTGAGGTCCTCGTCGCTGAGCTCGAGGTTCGCGGCGCCGATGATCGGGTCCACCTGCTCGGGGCGCCGGAAGCCGATGATTGCGCCGTCGACGGCCGGATTGCGCAGTGTCCAGGCGACCGCGACCGCGCCGGGGGTGGTGTCGTGGCGATCGGCGATCGCCGTCAGCCGCTCAACCAGGTCGAGGTGCCCGGACAGCTGCGGCTCGTTGAAGCGGAGATCGCGCTTGCGCCAATCGTCCTCGGGCAGCTGTTCGATCCGCTCTCGCGTCATCTTCCCGGTCAGCAGCCCGGAACCCATCGGCGAGTACACGATCACGCCGGTCCCTTCGCGCTCGGCGAACGGCAGGAGCTCTCCCGATGCTCGACGCTCGCAGCGCTCGACGATTGCGCCGTGGCCCACGACCCTCCTCGATCTCGGCGAGCGGCCAGCCCTCCTCTCTGCCGTCGGGATCGGCCAGTGGATTTGGTAGAGGTCGATCGCGTCGACCCCGAGTCGCCTGAGGCTGTCGTGCGCCTCGCGCAGGATCGAGTCGCGCTTCAGGCTGTGCACGACGCGGCGGTCGAGGCCTTCGAGCAACGAGGCCTTGGTGAACACGTACGGGCGCTCGCTCGAGGCCATGCAGCGCGCGTCCGACGATCTGCTCCGAGCGGCCGAAGCCGTAGGCCGCGGCGGTGTCGATCCAGTTGATCCCCTGCTCGAGCGCCCGGTGGATCGCGCCGATCGACTCCTCATCGTCCTGCGGGCCCCAGCCGAACTCCCAACCGCCCCCTCCGATCGCCCACGCGCCGAACCCGACGCGCGTGATCTCCATGCCCGTGTACCCGAGTTGTGTTGTCTTGAGTGCTGTCTGTTGCGTCGTTGCTCCTGTCATGTGGAGGTGGGTTGTGGTTGCGAGGACGGATGGCTGGCGGGACGGCCGAGCAGCGCTGGGTGTGGCCGCGAGGATCCCGAGGGCGAGCAGCCCCGGCGAACACGAGCAGGCTGACGCGGTGGAGGCGATCTGAGTCAGCGCGCCGAGGCCGATCACCGGCCCGGAGAGCCCGAGGTAGGCGGCGAGGAACAGGCCGGCGAGCGCCTCGGCGCGGTGCTCCTGGGAGGAGATCTCCGAGACCGTCGCGATCGCGCCCTTGAACATCAAACCCCCGCCCGCGCCGACGACGATGTCACCGGCCAGGAACACGCCAAAGCTGGGAGAGGCCAACCAGACCGCGATCGTCAGCAAGCCGAGCCCGGCCGAGCAGCGCCGGGATCGCGGCGGCCAGCAGCTGCTGCGAGGACCGGGAACCCGTCAGCGTCTGCGCGAGCGCCGCCGTCGCGAACACGGCAAACGAGACCGCACCGGCCAGCGCGTGCGAGGGTTCGATGCAGCGTCCCGGCCAGGAAGCTCGGCGCCAGCGAGGTCAACAGGCCGAACACCGCGAATGTGATCCCGGCGCCGAGCGCGGCGGCGAAGAACCGACCGCGCGAGGCCGCCGGACACCGAAACGCGCTGGGGCCGGTAGCGCGGCCGCGGCGACCGCCGGCCGCGGGTCTCCGGCGCGGCCAGGAGCGCCACCCACGCGAGCAGCAGCGCCCCGGTGAACACCACGAACGGCACGATCAGCGGGTCGTCCGGCCCATTGCGCCAGCACTCCGGAGATCAACCCGCCCAGACCGAGCCCGCCCAGGTTCGCGCCGGTCGCGACCACCTGCGCACGCCGGCTTCCCGCGCCACCCAGCTCTGACAGCCAGGCCATGGCCGTCGCGGTCACCGCGCCCACGCCGAGGCCGCTCAACACCCGCGCGAGCAGCAGCCCCGGGAGCGCCGGCCAGACCAGGAAGCACGACGCCGGCGAGGATCTCCAGCACGAGCGCCGGCAGCAGCACCCGGCGACGGCCGTACCAGTCGGAGAGGTGGCCGACGAGGAACAAGCTGACCGCGACCGCCAGCGCGTAGACCGCGAATACGACCGTGACCGTCAGCGACGAGAAGCGATCGCGCTGTGCATACAGCGACCACAGCGGCGTCGGCACGGTCGTGAATGCCATCGCGGTCATGAACGCGAGCGCGACCGCCCAGAACCCGAAACCGCTGCGTCGCGCTCGTGAGGCTGCTGCGAATTCGGTGCGTTCCATTGCGGTATTCAGGATCGCCCACAACCTGATCGCGTTCAACGCAAAACAATGCTCACCGTTATCGCGGTTGGCGATAACCTGGAGGAGTGGAGCTACGGCAGCTCGCCACCTTCGTCGCAGTCGCCGAAGAGGCCAGCTTCACCCGCGCCGCTGATCGCCTCCACGTCGTCCAGTCAGCCGTGTCTGCCGGCGTGCGCAAGCTCGAAAGGGAACTCGGCGCGATGCTGTTCGACCGCTCGACCCACCGCGTCAAGCTGACCGACGCCGGGCGCGCGCTGCTACCCGAAGCGCGCGCGACGCTGGCCGCCGCGCAGGCGGCTCGGGATGCTGTCGACGAGGCCCGCGGTGGCCTGCGCGGAACGGTCGTGCTCGGCACGATGCAGGCCCAGGGCATGCGGGCGATCGACCTCGCCGGGATGCTCGCCGCGTTCCGCGCCGAGCACCCCCGAGTCGAGGTGAAGCTCCGCCACGCGGGCGGCTCCAGCGAGATGACGGCCGCGGTCCGGGAGGGACGCCTCGACCTCGCATTCGTCGCGCTGCCAGGCGACGGCCCTCCCGGCGTGGACCTGATTCCGCTCGCCAGCGAGCCGATCATGCTCGCGGTGCCGGCTGAGGATCCCCTCGCCAACCGCACCGGCATCAGGCTCGCCTCGCTGACCGAGGAAGCGGTGGTCGACCTCCCGGCGGGATGGGGCACCCGCATGGCGGTCGACCGGTCGTTCATCGCCGCCGGCGTGACCCGCACGATCACCTACGAAGTCAACGACACCGCCACCATGGTTGAACTGATCCGCAACAAGCTGGCCATCGGCATGCTGCCCGCATCATTCGTCGAGACCGACGGCGACATTGCATTCGTCCCGATCAGAGGTCACCCGCCCCAGTTCCAGACATCAATCGCGATCCCGGCAAACCGGCGGCTGAGCGCCGCCACCCGCGCGATGCTCGAAACCATCAAGCGCCACACCCACACATGACAGGCACCGGTTTCCGGGACCTGGAGCGTGCTTCCCATCGAAGCGACCCGGTCCCGGTCCGCGCGGACTGAGTTGGTTACGTTTCGAGGGTGGCGCGCAGGTTGTCCAGCTGAGCGACCTCGGCGCGCATCGTGTTGGCGACCATCGGCGTCATGAGCTTTGCCAGCCCTGTCGGGGAGCAGCGCAGCGAGAAGGTCACGCGCGTGCCGCCGTCGACGGGTTCGAGTTCGTAGACGCCTTCGGGTCTGACCGGGCCGGCGATAGCGCGGAACGCCAAACGGTGGTTCGGCTCGTGGCTGGTGATCTCGTAGTCGGCGGCGACGCGCCGGCCGAACGGGCCCTTGACGCCCTGCTCGTACACGGCGCCCTTCCCCTGGCCGGACCTGAGGTGGATGTCCAGCACGCCGCTGCGCCACAGCCGGTTCGTTGGCTCCGTCGGCCAGGAACGCGAAGACCTCCGCGGGCGGGCGGTGGATCTCGATGCTGTTGGTGGCCTCAGGCATCGGCGACGCTCCCAGCCAGCAGGGCTTCGAACTTCTCCAGGCCGCCCTCCCAGCCCATCGCATACGGAGCCGGCCCATGACTCGCGGGAAACTCGGCGTGGGTCAGGACGAGTTCCGTCGCATCTCCATGTTCGCGGAACTCGACCGTGACGAGCGACTCGGAGCCGTCAGCCGCGGGACCGGTCTCCCATCGCCACGTGTAGACCAGCCGCGCGGGTGGGTCAACCTCGCGGTAGGTGCCGCCGAGAACGAACGCATCACCCTCGGTAGGGGCCATCACGAGCCGGTAGGTGCCGCCTGGGCGAAGGTCGACCTCGGCTTCTGGGCAGGTGAACGCGCCCGGTCCCCACCATCGCCGCAGCTGTTCCGGGTCAGTCCAAGCGCGGAAGACCTCTTCGCGCGGCGCCTCGATCAGACGGGTCAGCCGAACCGGTTCCTGGTCGGCGGCTTCAGGGGTCATTGCTCCTCCTGTCTTGAGTTGAGATGATCGATGAGGGAATCCAGGCGCTGCTCCCAGAACACGCGGTAGTCGCCGAGCCACGCGTCTGCGGCACGCATCGGCGTGGCCACAAGTCGGCAGTGGCGCACCCTCCCCTCCTTGTGGTGCTCGAGCAGGCCGGCGCGCTCCAGGACCCCTAGATGCTTGGTGATTGCGGGGAGTGACACGTCGAACGGGCGAGCCAGCTCGGACACCGACGCTTCGCCCTCGGCCAGCCGTACCAGAATGGCTCTCCGCGTCGGGTCCGCGAGCGCCGAGAACACGCCGTTGAGTGTGGCCGAACCAGGGCTATACTTAACCATCTGGTTTAGTATAGAGGCCGACGGCCTCCCCGGTCACAGCCCGATTCGCAGTTGTGCTCAGGACACGTGCAGCCGGCGTAGCTTCTCGCGGTCGGTGATCAGGTCGATCGCGGTGACCTTCCCGCCGACGACGCTGAACCCGACGACGGCACGCAGGCTGACGTCCCCGCAACGATCAGCCCGGCCGTGCCGTTGACGATCGCCGGCCTGGCGTTCGGCGCAAAGCGCGCGCCGCGGGCGAGCACCCGTTCCGCCACGGCGCGCGCGCCGAGGATCGGCGGGCGGGCTTCCGGCCCGATCCCGCCGCTGTCGATGCGGAACACGACGTCCGGATCGAGAACTGCGAGGAGGGCCTCGAAGTCTCCGGCCCGGGAGGCAGCGAGGAAGGCGTCGACCACTTCGCGCTGCCTGGCGATGTTCGGATCGGGCTCGGGTGCCAGTCCCCGGACGCGGCGCCTCGCGCGGCTTGCGAGCTGTCGTGCCGCGGGCGCCGTGCGACCGACGATCGGGGCGATGTCGTCAAAGGGCACGTCGAACATGTCGTGCAGCACGAAAGCGAGCCGCTCGGCCGGGGTCAGGTTCTCGAGCACGACGAGCAGCGCAAGGCCGACCGAGTCGGCGAGCAGTGCCTGCTGCTCGGGATCCCCGTCGCCCTCGACGCTCACGATCGGCTCCGGCAACCAGCTGCCGGCGTAGTCCTCGCGCCTTGCGCGCCGCGCTTTCAACATGTCGAGGCAGACCCGGCCGACGACGGTGGTCAGCCAGCCGCCGATGTTCCCGACGTCGCGCGTGTCGGCACGATTCAGCCGCAGCCACGCCTCCTGGACGGCGTCCTCCGCCTCGCCGACCGAACCGAGCATCCGGTAGGCGACGGCCTGCAGGTGGGCCCGGTAGCGCTCGAACTGCTGTGTGCTCCAGCTGTGCTCGTCCATGTCGGTCACACCCTCGGGTCGGGATTCGTCATAGGGGTGACGACCGAACTGCGGCCGATGTGACCGGCAAACGCCCAGCGCGGCAACTCTGCGATCGAAACGTGAGACCCCGATGCAACTGGCATACGCACAAGACACCGACTTCGACACGCCCGCAATCGAGGCCCGCGCGCTCCGCAAGGTCTACCGCGGCGGCGTCGAGGCGGTCAAGGGGATCGACTTCGTCGTCGCGCCCGGCGAGGTCTTCGGCCTTCTCGGTCCGAACGGCGCCGGTAAGTCGACAACGCTCGGGATGCTGACCACCACGGTCGTGCCGACGTCCGGGACTGCGCGGTTGGCCGGCTACGACGTCGTGAACGAGCCGCGGAAAGCTCGTAGCGTCAGCAGCGTCGTGTTCCAGGAGGCCGTGGTCGACGGTGGTCTCAGTGGCCGCGCGAACCTCGATCTCCACGCCCAGCTCTGGGGGGTGCCGACGGCGACCGCCGCCACCCGGATCGACGAGCTGATCGAGGCGTTCGGGCTGGCCGAGCTGATCGACCGGCCGGTTGAGAGCTTCAGCGGCGGGCGAGCGCCGCCGTCTCGAGATCGCGCGCGCCCTCGTATCCCAGCCTCAGGTGCTGTTCCTGGACGAGCCGACCGTCGGCCTCGATCCTCGGATTCGGCACGAGCTCCTCGACGTGATCGCCGGCCTCCGCTCGCGTCAGGACATGACGATCCTGCTCACCACCCACTATCTCGACGAAGCTCAACAGCTCTGCGATCGGGTGGCGATCATCCACGAGGGCGAGATCGTCGCGCTCGACACGCCGGCGACGCTGCTCGCCGGGTTGGGCACCGAGATCCTCGAGCTGCGGGTCGCGGGGGACGGCGACGCTGCCCTGGCGTCGCTGCGTGCCCGTGGAATCGCCACCGCCGACGCGTTCGCGATCGGATCAAGACTCACGATTGCACTCGACGGCCGCCCGGCCGGAGAGACGATGGCCGCCATCACCGACGCCGGAGTCATGGCGTCCGGCTTCACGACGCGGCCGCCGACGCTCGACGACGTCTACCTCCGGCTGACCGGCGCCCAGCTCGCCCAAGCCGCCTAACCCGCCATTTCGAAAGGACCCGTCCATGTCCGCCACGGCGATCCGAACCGGTGGAGTAGCTGTCCGCCGCCCAGCACTGACCCGCAGAGCGAGTGCCCTCGTGACGCTCGCGAGGCGTCGCGCCGCCCTGACCGCCCACAACCCGCGGCAGATCGCCGTGCCGCTGCTGACACCGATCCTGTTCGCCACCGTAATCGCGCCCGCCCTGAGCAAAGCGCTCGGCGGCCTGCACACACACATCGACTACATCGCGTTCGTGTCCGTCGGGACCGTCGGACTGCTCGTGCCGCTGGCCGCGATCTTCGCCGGACTGAGCGTGATCGTCGACCGCCACAGCGGCGCGCAGAAGGAGCTCCTGGCCGCGCCGATTCCCAGAGCGCTGCTCGTGCTGTCGAATCTCGTCGTAGTGCTCGCCCTGGCCACGTTCCAGGTAGTCGTGCTGATCGCCGTCGCCGCGCTGCGCGGCGCAACTTTCAACATCACCGCCTCGGGCGTGTTCTGGTTCGTCGCAGCCTCCGTCCTGTTCACGGTCTTCATGTACGGCGCGGCTGAGACACTCGCCGCTCGACTCCCCAGCCAAGAGGAGTACATCGGCGCCACCCCCGCAGTCGCGATCCTGCCGTTCTTCTTCGCGGGCGCGCTTGTTCCCGATCCACGTCCTCCCGGGAGCACTCGCCGCATTCGCAAAGCTCCTACCGCTCACTCACGCCCTGGCGCTGATGCGCTACGGGTTCGTCGACCACCGAGGCACCGGCCTGCATGACATCTGGGGCATGAGCAGCACCACGACCGAGGCATGGCTCAGCCTCGGTGTTGTCGTCCTGTTCGCGGCGGCGTTCATCGCCCTGGGCATCCGCACCTTCAAGCGCTCGGCGGTCAGCTGAGTCAGAACGGCGGCCGGCCGTCGAGGCACTTGAAGGGCCGTCCGGTACCGGGCGTTGCCTGCCAGTCCGAGATCCAGGGGACGCGCCGCCCCAAACGGCTGCGCGGCCGTCAGGACTGTCCGCGCTGGTCCGCCCGCCACCGGCGTAATCGCGACCTCCGAGCCAACGCCGTACGCCAGGTCACGCTCGTTCGGCGACCACACCACTCCGGTGGCTGCGTCGGCCGGATACGGCACCACGTGGCGACCGCCGCCGTCGGGGCGGATGACGAAGGCGACGCGGGTTGTGGGACCCACCAGCGGGGAGGGCGGCGGCCCAATGGACGTGCGGTCCTCGATCACGAAGAGCCGATCGCCGCGCGGGGACCACTCGGCGGTGGCCGACAGATCTGCGCCGGCGGCCGGCACGGCCAGCGGGTGCAGGCCGTGCCCGCGGCTGCCGATCAGCCAAAGCTCCTCGTTGGGGCCGGCGAGCACCTGCAGGAGCACCCACCGCCCGTTCGGCGACACCGCCGCGCTCAGGTCGGAGTTCAACCGGTCCGTGTACAGCCGCCGGCGCCCGGCGCCATCGGAGTCCACCCGCCACAGGCTCGACACGTTGGCGTGTTCGCGATGCAGCACGTAGAACAGGTAGCGACCGTCTGACGACCACTGCGCGTCGACCAAATCCCCGGGGCTGCGCAAATCCACGATCCGATGCCTCGCGGCCACCACCCTGCGGCCTGAGCGCACCGGAGTATCGATCGCCAACGACGAAGGTGGCAAACCGTATACCGCCACCCGGCCATCACACGACGCCTCTGGGGGAATGCCCGCGCCTGCCTGCGAGTAGCCGGGACCCGGCAGCAGCGGCCGCCCCGGTCAGAGCGTCCAGGTAGCGCCCGGCGTCGTCGAACACGCTCGGGCGCTCCGGACCGAGCCAGGAGCCGAGCGATGCATCGCCGGCACCTCCGCCCACTGCGCCCTGGATCAATCGCTCGGCCCGGAACGGCGCGAACGACCGCGACAATGACACCGAGTCTGAGCAGGCCTGATGGTCGTAGACCAGCAGCGTGCGCCCGCCGGGGGAGAATTGTCCACCACTCCCAGGCCCGAGGGACTCGAGGTGCCTTCCCCCGGGCGCACCGTCCAGAGGGCGTCTGGCGCCCCGGGAGAACATTCCGCCACACGCGCCTGGGGTGCGGTGGCGCCGGCCGCCGAGAACCGCGTGCCCTGCGACGCACCGATCAGCAGCAGCCCGTTCCTGCCAGGGGTGACGGCTCCTGCGCGGCCCGCTAACGGCAGTGCCAGCGCGAGGGCGATCGCGACCATGCCGGTCAGACGCGCCGCGGACACCAGCCGCCACGGTGACTCCACGGCAGCGACTATATAGCTCCCAAATGCGCTGCTGCGGGCGTCCGCCGGCCGCCGGGGACCTCGGTTGACCGCGCGGGTACGGGACGGCGACGGACAGCGCAACAATCACACTGCCAGCGATGGCGCTGGTATACGTTGGCGACACACGAAGATCGTGCGACTGACCCGTTCTCAGCATGCCGGGGCAGCAACTGACGGCTGCCAAGCCATGGAGGAGTTCGCCATGCCACCTAGCGCCAAACTCGACCCCGGTTTCGCATTCGCCGGAGCCTCGGAATTCACGGACGCGGTGGCGGCTGGTCTCGTCGCCGCGCCACCACTCGACCCGCTCGGACCGCTCGCCGAGCTGCCCGGCACGTGGGTTGGCCATGGTTTCAACGCGATCTGGCGTCCTCATCGCGTGTCAACCGGGCAGGACAGATTCCTCGAGCTGAACCTCACGGACGAGACGATCGTGTTCACGGAGATCAACGGACCGATCCCGAATCGGGGGCTGGCGATGCCGGACATCAACATGTTCGGAGTCACGTACATGCAGCAGATCAGCGAGGCGAACCAGCCGACCCAGGGGCTGCACGTGGAGCCCGGCATCTGGGCGAATGTGCCCCAGACCAGCGACCCGGCCGAGCCGCCCACGGTGGTGCGGATGGCCTCGATCCCGCACGGCACCGTGATCCTCGCTCAGGGCATCTCGCAGGTGCTCGCCGGAGGTCCGCAGCACATTCCCGACAACAACATCCTTCCGTTCTTCTTCCACACGCCACCCCCGGCGAACAGTGACTTTCACCAGGTCGCGCTGACGTTCCCCGAGCTCGACCTCTCGATCTCGACTCAGTTCCGCTTCGAATCCCCAAATGTGACGCAGAACATGGTCACGAATCCCAACAGTGTCCTGCAGCAGGCGCTCCAAAGCTCGCTCGCCGGGACGCACATGAAGAGCCGGACCTTCCTCCATATCTCGACGACGAACAACCCCATCCAGGGCGGCGGCGGCACCGCAAACACGGCTTTTCTGGCCTCGAGCCACAATCCGCCTCAGGGAAACGCCAGGGCCGCCAGTGTCGACGCGACCTTCTGGATCGAGACGATTGCCGGCACGGGCGGCAACCCCGACGTCCATCAGCTGCAGTACACGCAATTAGTGATGCTCGACTTCAACGGCATCCACTGGCCGCACGTCACCGTCGGCACGCTGCGTAAGCAGTGAAGCCGCCGGGCCGGCCGTAACCACAGCCGCGGGCGGAGCTCGCTCGCAGCGCGGGACCGGCGGCACACGCCGGCGCCGTCGATCGCTCGCGACATGATGCCGTGAACGCTGTCTCATATCGGGGCTAACGAAGCGTTGAGGTGGGGACGGGAGACTCGTGGTGATGCTCGAATGAGACACCCGTTGAGCCTTGGCCCTCCCCTGCGCCAGGCGGTGGCGCCGCTCTTTGTGGCCGTCGCGATCGTCCTCGTGCTCCTGCCGCTGAGCCCTCCGTACGACCTCCAAGTCTTCCTGCGGGCGGGCCATGCCGTACTCCACGACCTGCAGGTGTACCCACCCCCCGGCTCACCGGCGGCCTACTCGGGGCACTCGTTCGTCTACCCCTACTTCGCTGTCTGGCCGTTCGTGCCGCTGGCGATGATGTCCCCGGGACTATCCACCGCCCTGTTCTTCGCACTCAGCATCGGCGCGATGCTCGCGGCCTGCGTAGCCGCCGCCGGCGGCGACACTCGGCCGGCGGCGCTCGTGATGTGCTCGAGCTTCGCGATCACCGGCCTCCAGCTCGGTGCGCTCAGCCCGCTGCTGTGCGCCGGCGCGGTCTTCCTGTGGCGGCTACGTGATCGTCCCGCTGGATTCGCGGTGCTGGCAGCCGCGGTGGTGGTGTCCAAGCTGTTCCTCGCTCCGCTCCTTGTGTGGCCGCTGTTAGCACGTGCGGCGTGCGTTCGCTTACGCACGGCCCTCACGCTCGGGTCCTCGCGATGGGTTTCCTGCGGGCCGCCGCCGGACCGTCGCCCTCGCTCAGGACCTGTCCGCCTGGGCGCGCACGAGGCGTGAAACGTGAACGGTAGGCTCCAGTCGGCGTGAAGGAAGTCAACCTCCCCGCTGTCCCCGAGAGTGTTCTGCACGCGAGCTTCCACGCCTCGCTGGCGACCATCCTCGAACTGGCGCCCGCCGAATTGCCACATCTTCCGGAGGATTCGGACCCCGCGAGGAGCTTGACAGTCTCGCGCTGGCTCGGCGGTCTCCAACTCGGCCTCGTCCCGGTCGCCGACGCACGCACGTTCGCGTGGCCGGGGCCATGGCTCGCCCGCGTTCAGCCGCCAGGAGCCGGCCCGAGGTTCGTCGTCATGTATGGCGTTCCGTCTGGCGTCGTCTGGGACCCGGCCGGCGACGGCGCGGTCGAGGAACAGTGGATCCTGGACGGCTTCGTCGTCGCAGCCGCCGACATCGCACTCGCGCGGCCGCCGCGCACAGCCCCGCCGCCAGGCATCGGCACCCTCGAGGAGATCTACGTCGCCTCCGCGGCCGGCGAGCCGGGACAGGCACTCGACCGCGTGCGAGCACTGCCGGATCGGGGGCTCGAGGGCGACCGGCACACGACCGGCAAAGGAACGTTTCCGTCAGGGCTGCCTGGAAGCGCACTGACGCTGATCGAGGCAGAGGTATGCGAGTCCTTCGAGCCGTCGCTCAGCGCCCGCGAGCATCGCCGCAACCTCATCACCCGCGGGATCGACCTGAACGGGCTCGTCGGCTGCGAATTTATGATCGGAGCGACGCGCTGCCGAGGCATGCGGCTCTGCGAGCCGTGCACGGTCGTCGCCCGCTACGCATCGCGTCCGATCCTGCGCGCGCTCGTCCACCGCGGCGGCCTGCGCGCCGACATCCTCACTGAAGGAGAAATCCGCATCGGCGACCAGATCTCGGTCATCTCGACACCTCCATCCACCTCACCTCCGTGAGTCCTGGTCCGGCACGGCTGAACGATCAGCGTGCCGTGCGCGGCTAACGCCACGCGGCACGCGCGGTGGCCGGTCTACGAGGGCATGTAGTATGATGCTGCGTAGGAATTCCCGCGCCGACCGCGCGGCCACAGGACACAGAGGAAGCGATGGACATCGGATGACCGGACCGCGGCGACGTGGACGTGGCGGCGCAGCCTCCACGGAGGAGCGCGGCATGCCCGGCGCCTTCGAGGGCGAGACCGTCTCGCGGCGCCGGTTCATGACCGCTTCGGTCCACACAAGCGGCCTGGTCGCGGCGGCCGCGATCGGATTGCCGTCTCTCGGCTTCGCCATCGGGCCGATCTTCGATCGCCCCTCCGACACGTGGCAGAAGATCGGGCCGCTGTCCGACTTCACCGATTCCGACTACACACCCGTGGTCATCACGATCGAGCCGGGGCTCGGGGAGGCCGGGAAGTCGATCGCCTATATCCGCAAGCACAGCGTACAGGTCGACGGCCCGGTCAAGGATCGGTATGACCACGTTGTCGCGATCTCGTCGCGCTGCGTCCACGTGGGCTGCCCGGTGCGGTGGGTCGCCGCCTCGGAGAGCTTCATCTGCCCCTGCCACGGCGGGGTCTACGACTTTCGCGGCCTGCGCATCGGCGGCCCCCCGCCCCGGCCGCTCGACCGGTTCTACACGCTCGTTCGAGGCGGCATCGTGTTTGTGGGCCCGCGCTTCAGCGTCAACAACGAGCTCCGACGGTTCGCACCGCGCGATCCTGGTCAGCCACTCGATGGGATCGGCCAGTTCCTGTATCCGGCGCGCTTCTCGACGGCGCCCGCCCCTCCGGGGGCCAAGCCCTAGTAGGGGTCTGTGGAGCTCGGGCGGCCCCGGGACCGACCGGATCGAGGCCGGTGGGCCCTGTCACGGCTTCACGCCGCGAGAGGGCCCACCGGGGGCCGACTGCTCAGTATCCGTAGCTGGGAGTACCTGACCTCGAGGCCGGCGCGGTCGCGCTCGAGGCGCGAGTGATGGCGGTGCCGCCGGGCCCGAGGACGTACCAGAGGGCGCCGAACTGGTTCAGACGCTGGCCGCGGGTGCTGCCAGGCGCGGTGTCGCCGACGTAGTAGTAGAGGGGATGCCCGGCGTAGGTCACCTGCCTGGTGCCCCGCGGGCTCGTGACCGTCGCGATCATCGAGGCTTGGGCTCCGTTGAGCGCCTTGACGGGACCCGCGGCGGTGAAACGTGGCCAAATCGCCAGGCCGGCGCTCGAGAGCTTGCTGACGTTGGCGACGTCGCCCTCGAACAGGTAGAGCGTCCGGCCCTGGGCGTCGACGAGAGTCTTGCCCAGCGATGTGGTCCGAATGCTCACGGCCGACCCGGCGGCAACGGAGCGCTGCGGGGCGGTCTTGGCGGCACCGCCGCCCACGGCCAGGACGATGACCGCGATGCCCGCGATGACCACCGTGAGAGTGACAGAGGCAAGGCGTTTGGTGTTCATGGTGTCTGCTCCTTGAAGATGCGGATGGGACCGCGAACGGCTTGTCCTCACTGTGAATCTTCACTCGTCAGGGTCTGTAGTGAGAGACCCCTTCTAGCGCGAATCCTTCCCCTGACTACTACGTAACGTCGTCGCCCATCGAACCGGTGCTGAGCTACCTGCTCGAGGCCCCGGAGCATCGCCCGAAAGACGGCGTCGTGTACCGGGTAGAGGAGGTACCAGTAGAGGATTCCGACCCAGCCCGCCGGATCGAACACGGTGGTCTGACGGATCTCGGTGCCGTGATCGCCGGCGTCGACGTCGAACTGGAGCCACAGGCGGCCGGGCAGCTTCATCTCGGCGGCCAGCAGGAGGCGGCGATCGGCCTGGACGCGCACGACGCGCCAGCAGTCGACCGTGTCCCCGACGCGGAGCTCGTGCGGGTCGCGACGCCCTCGCCGCAGGCCTTCGCCGCCGCCGAGCCGGTCGACGAAGCCGCGTAGCTCCCAGAACCAGTCCGCCGCGTACCACCCGCTGGTTCCCCCGATGGCATGAATCGCGCCAAACGCCTCACGCGGTGAAGCGTGGACGTTGCCGACGCGAGAGCTGACGAGCCGCCGGCTCACCGGGGTTCCGCCCCACCGCATCACGGGCGTCCCCGGCAGCGCGTCGATCCACGATGTCTCGGCGAACTGATCGTCCTCCCCGGCCAACGCGTGCTCGATCGCCTCCGGAAGGCCGCATGGCCTGACGGCGAACACCTCCCGGGCGCCGCCGTCGCGCACGATCGTCTCGTCGTGCAGGCTGGCGGCCATGGCGGCCGCAACCCGACCGTAGGTGGGTGTCAGCGTGCCAAGCAGCAGACGGGACGCCCGCAGCGTCTGTCCCGGCAGGCGCACCACCCGCCGGCGCAGCTTGCGCTGGCGGGCGTATTCGCGCATCACGTCGGCGTAGGTGACCTGGTCGGCGCCGCCGATCTCGAAGATCGCGTCGCGCGGGGCGAGCGAGAGTGCCGCCAGGAGGTACTCGATGAGGTCATCGATCGCGATCGGCTGGGCAGCAGTCTTAAGCCCGCCCGGAGCGGGGATCGCGGGCAGCTGCTCGACCAGCGCTCGCACAGCCTCGAACGAGGCGCTGCCCGCACCAATGACGATCGACGCCCGCAGCTCGATCGTGGCCACCCCGGAGTCGCGCAGGATCCGACCGACTTCGTGGCGGCTGGTCAGGTGCGGGGACAGGCGCCGGCCCGAGCCCAGGCCGCTCAGATAGACGATCTGCCGAACTCCGGCGTCACGCGCGGCCGCCGCGAAGTGGGTGGCCGCGAGGCGATCGAGCTCGGCGAAGCTGCCCGGGGCGTCCATCGAGTGCACCAGGTAATAGGCGGCGTCGATCCCTCGCATCGCGGGTGCGAGGGACTCCGGTCGCAGCAGATCCCCGGCAACGACCTCCGAGTGGGGCCCCGCCCGTCCGGAGAGGAGAGCGGGACGGCGGGTGAGGCAGCGGACTCTGCGATGGCGCGCCTGCAGGGCGTCGAGCATGCAACCGCCGACATAGCCGGTCGCGCCGGTGAGGAGGATGCGCTCGGGCTCCTCGACGGCGCCCGGGTCAGAGGACACTTGTGGTGGCGGGTGGTGGGGTTGTGGAGACGGGCGCCGGCGCGGCAACGGCCCCGCTGACGGCGCCGAGCCAGGCGTCGATCTCGTCCTCGCCCCGGTACACGATGAGCACGGTCGCGGGCATGGTGGTGGCGAGCACGTCGGCGACTGCAGGGAAGCCGCCGAGGAGCCGACGCCGGATGGCGCGAAGGTCACGCGCCACCGAGATTCCGGGCACGGTGATCTGGTAGAGGCCCGCTCTCGCCGTGTCATCGCGCCTGCTGACCGGGCGCAACAGACGACGTCGAGTAGTAGATCTCATCACTCCCCCCTGACGCCGATGTCCCTGGAACACCCAGCCGGTGGCAGGAGGACCGTACGCGTCGATGTCGGGGAGCCTCACCATGTTCCACTACGTAGCGTAGCAGATCGGGAAGGATCTTCTACGTTGTGTCGTCCTAGAGGTCGTAGTACTTGTCAACACCTCTCACCGAAGGGACGCACAGATGAAACGCAGCGTGACGCTCGTCGCCATCCTGGCCAGCCTCGCGCTCGCCGCCACATCGCTCGCCCGGCCGTCCGGGCACCGCCCGCGGGCGGTCACGAGCGCGACCCAGCCAGACCAGGTCATCCAGTGGAACCAGGAGCTTCTCAACCTGCTTCCCGCCGGTCAGCCCGCCAACATTCACCCGACTCGCACGCTGGCCATCGCGCAGCTTGCGGTTCTCGATGCCGTGAAGGCGACCGAAGTGCGCGGCAGCGGACGGGCGCTCACCATGAACGCCGCCGTCGCCTCGGCGGGACGCACCGCCCTCGAAGCGCTGCTCCTCCCGAGCCAGAACGCAGCGATCGAGTCGTGACGCCACCGGCGTTCGCTCCCGCGGCGTTCACACGTGCCGATCGCGGTCTTCGGGTCCCCCGACGATAACCACTAGCCCGACCGGGGCACCGGGCCCCATCCACGACGGCACGACCGAGGTAGACATGCATCACGACACAACCAACACCACATCACCTAACCCTGAGCCTCGGGCTCGCGAAGAGGACGACGAGCTCCAGCGGCAACTGCAACGGGCTCTCGGGCGCCGATCCTTTCTCAGGGGTGTCGGACTCGCCGGGGTCGCCGCAGTGCCCGGTAGCGCCGTGTTCGCGGGCGCGGCGATGGCTCGCGGTAGCGCGCTGACCGCCGGCGACGTCGCGATCCTGCGCCTGCTGGCCGCGGTCGAGCTGATCGAGGTCGACCTGTGGGAGCAGTACAACGAGCTCGGGGGCGCCAACGGCGGCAACCCGGCGTACATGGCTGCGCTGTCGAATCTCGATGGCGACATGCCCCAGTACATCAGCGATAACACCGACGACGAGCTGAGTCACGCGGCGTTTCTCAATGCGTACCTGCGCTCCCGTGGCGCCAGCCCCGTCAACCTCGACGCGTTCCGGACGCTGCCGAGCAGCAAGGCGACGGGAGCCAAGCAGAAGGGCAGGCTGACCAACCTGCTCAAGCTCGATGTGGATACGAGCTGGTACACCCGCTACCGGTCTGCTGCCAACCCCGATCTCGGTGGGAGCTTCGCTCAGGCGGTCACGATCAAGGGCGAGCCGGCGATCCCGCTCAACGACGTCGACACACCCCCGAACCAGCAGCAACCAGCGCCCCCCGTGGACGCACGCCAGAACCGTATGCAGGCGATCGCCAACACGGCGGGCTTTCACTTCGGGTACATCGAGCAGGGCGGCTCGAGCCTGTACAGCATCATGGCGCTCCGGGCGACCAGCCTCGAGGTCCTGCGCATCATCGTGTCGATCGGCGGGGTCGAGACCAATCACTTCTCGCTCTGGCACGACAAAGCCGGCAACGCGGTCGCCCAACCGCTGGCGGGAGTCGTCGATCCGGACACCCACCTGGTCTTTCCGGATCTCAACGCCAAGGGCGGCGAGCTCAACCAGACCAACCTCATCCTCCCCGAGCCGTGCGGATTCCTGCGCCGGGATCTGCCCGCCTGCTCCGTGGTCCACCCGCGACGACCTCGGAGGCGCGACCGCGACGATCGAGAGCTTCATCGCCGATCGCCTGTTCGAAGGCCAATCAGCGAAGTTCCTGAACACGATCAGAAAGCTCGCCCGGGCAGCCGACGCTGCCCAGCGCCAAGCCGGCAGCGGTCACTAGCGCCCCCACTCATCGGTTCCGGCTGCGGTCCGTGCTCGGGCCGCAGCCGGCCGGCCATCTCAGAAAGGCACCAGCATGTTCACCAGCATCCTCGAGCCGTCCCACCTGCTCATCATCATGATCGTCGCCCTCGTGTTCCTGGGACCCAAGCGGCTCCCCGCCGCGGGCCGGTCCCTCGGTCAGGGGCTCAGGGAGCTCCGGAGCGCGATCAATGGGCCACCCGAGAGCGCTCCGATCACGCAATCTCCCGAACACGACCACGACGGGGAAGGGTGAGGATGCGTCGCTGCAGCTGCTTTGAGAGGCTTCGCTGCGGCTGCTTTGAGAGGCTTCGCTGGTGCGAGTCCTGATCCCGCTTCCGGACCACGATTTCGATGTGACCGAGGTCTCGGTGCCGTGGCGGCTGCTGGCGAACGCCGGTCATGACCCGGTGTTCGCCACCGAGCACGGGGGCTTGGCTCCCGCGGCGGACAGGCGATTGCTCGACGGGGTCCTGTTCGGCCGCCTCGGGGCCTACGAAGAGCCGAAGGCCTTCTACCGGCAGCTTGTCGAGACGACGGCGTTTCAGCAACCGCTCGCCTGGGCGGACCTGCGACCCGGCGACTATGACGCTCTGCTGCTCCCAGGCGGCCACGCGCCGGGCATGCGCCAGTACCTCTCCTCCACGGTGCTCGCAGGCAAGGTGGCCGAGTTCTGGAGGCTGGATCGGCCGGTCGGCGCGATTTGCCACGGCGTTCTCGTGTTGGCCCGCGCCCGCGAGGAGCGTACCGGGCGCAGCGTGATCGCGGATCGGAGGACCACCTGCCTGCCGAAGTACATGGAACGAGGGGCCTACTACCTCACGGCGTGGAGGCTGGGCCGCTACTACCGAACCTACCCGGCGTACGTCCAGGACGAGGTCACAGCCGCCCTGAACGACCCGAGCCAGTTCGTCCGTGGCCCGCGCACCCAGCGTCGGGGCACCGCCACGGACGACAGCCCTGCTTTCGTCGTCCAGGACGGTCACTACCTATCCGCGCGCTGGCCGGGCGACGCTTACCTGTTCGCCGCACGGTTCCTGCGCCTGCTCGAGGAGACTTCTGGTCCGCAGTCCGACTGAATCAACCTCTCCTCCGTGGCCGGCCGGACCGCGCGGCCTCGAGCCGCCGCTGCGGAGGCGGTAGACGGCACGCCCCGGGGCGCGATCGCGCTGTAGCCACATAGGCATCGCGCCTGGCGGCGAGCGCGCGCTTTCACAGGCCCGATGCGCCCGCCTGCTTGACTGACACGTCAATGACCACCGAGGCCAAGGAACCACCGCCCGAAGCGGGAAGGCTGCCGACCGGGCGGATCGCGCGGACCGCCCGGGTCGGGGGGCTGGTGACCGGCCAGGGACTGCGGTGGGCTGGCATGCGGACGGCGAATCGCGTCCGCTCGCCGGAGCGCGCCGCCGCTGCGCAGAACGAGCGCACCGCCGCGCTCGTCAACCAGCTCGTCGAGCAGCTCGGACAGATGCGTGGGGCGGCGATGAAGGTCGGGCAGATGCTCTCGATGGTCGAGTTCAACGGCCTCCCCGAAGACGAGCGTGACGCGCTCCAGGCGAAGCTCGCCGAGCTCCGCGATGACGTCCCGCCGGTCCCGTTCTCGAAGCTCGAGCGGCTGATGCGAGACGAGTTCGGCGGACCGCTCAGTCGCGTCTTCTCCGAGTTCGACGAGCGCGCGTTCGCGGCGGCGTCGATCGGCCAGGTCCACCGAGCGACGACGCTCGACGGCGACGATGTGGTCGTCAAGGTCCAGTACCCGGGGGTCGCGGAGGCGGTCGAGACCGACCTGCGCAACGCGATGCTGCTGCTGCCGCTGGTCAAGCGGCTCGCGCCCAGCCTCGATGCGAAGGCGCTCGCCTCGGAGCTGCGCGAGCGGATCGCCGAGGAGCTCGACTACGAGCTCGAGGCGCAGAACCAGCGGCGGATCGCGCGGCTGCGTCGCGGCCACCCGTTCATCTCCGTGCCTGCGGTCAACACCGAGCTCTCGACGCGCCGGGTGCTGGTGTCCGAGTACATCGAGGGCGAGCGGTTCGAGGCGGTTCGCCGCCTCGACGAGGCGCACCGCGACAGCTATGGCGAGATCGTCTTCCGCTTCTACTTCGGCCTGCTGTACTGCGACCGGATCGCGCTCGGCGACCCGCATCCCGGCAACTACCTGTTGGGTCCGGACGGCCGCGTCGGCTTTCTCGACTACGGACTGCTCCGAGATGTCAGCGCCGCGCGCGCCGACGCCGAGCGCGGGATGGCGCACGCTGTCCGTGCCGGGGATGCGGCGGCGCTGAAGTCCGCGATGGTCGCGGGCGCGTATCTGACCTCCGACGGGGCGGAGCTGGTCGACGACCGGCTGGCGCTGAAGCTCATCCGGCGGGCGACGCGGTGGTACGCGGTCCCCGGTGAGCGTCGCTTCTCCGGCGAGCAAGGCCGTCGTCGCCGCGAGCGCCGACTGGTGGACGAGGACCGTCAGGTCGAGGTCCGGGACCAGCTGAGCCAGTTCACACTGCCGGCCGAGACGATCCTCATCCGGCGAATGCACGCGATCGTCGGCGTCGTGCTCGGTCAGCTCCGGGCCGGTGCCGATTGGGGCGCGATCGCAGCCGAGTACCTGTACGGCGAGCCGCCGGCGACGCCACTCGGCGAGGCCGAGGCGGAGTACTTCAAGCGGCGCGGTCGTCCGAGCCGGACCTGAGCGCCGTTCGAGCGGCCTGATTGCTCGAGATGCTCAGCGCTCCCGAACAACGTGCTCTGGCGGCGGCCAGTACGGTCGCCTCCGCGCAGGGGCTGAAGCTGGACGCGGCAGTCGTCATCTACTCGGGAAGCAATGTGCTCGTGCATCTGCGTCCCGCGCCGGTCGTCGCTCGCGTGATGACCGGAACGGTCGCGCTTCATGATGATCCGCGGCAGTGGCTCGAGCGCGAGGTCTCCGTGCTCGAGTTCCTGATGCCTTCGGGCTTGGCCGTGTCACCAAGCCGGTTGATCGCGCCAGGGCCGCACTGCCACGACGGTCTGTGGATGACGTTCACGGAGTGGGTTCCCGAGGTCGAGCCGGACCCTGAGATCCACTCAGCCGTCTCCATCGATGACGCGCGTGAGCTTGGTCGGATGCTGAGGTACCTGCACGATGCACTGCGGCCATACGATCGCGAGCTGGGCGGGTCACGTGAGCTGCGCGACGACATCGAGCGTCTGCTCGGCCTGCTGCGACCGGCCGACGCCCAGCAGCGCGCCGCGATCTCCTCGCTTGGCGGGCGGCTGAGCGCGCTGGGAACGGTCGTCTTTGAATCGAGCCTCCCGACCCAGGCGCTGCACGGGGACGTCTCGCTGCGCAACCTGCTCCGCACCCGGCGCCGGCGCGTCTGGAACGACTTCGAGGACACGTTTCGCGGCCCGGTCCACTGGGACGTGGCGAGCGCCGTCGGCAGTCTCCGCATCCGCGGAGCGGACACGCGTTGCGTCCGCGAGATGCTCGACGCCTACGGCTGGGACGATGGGCAAGAGCTTGCGCCCTTCCTCGCCGCTCAAGACGTCTATGACGAGATCTGGCGAATGTACGACCGGCAGCGACGCTGTTCCTGGCGCGCCGCAGCCTCGGGGCTGAGGCTAGGCTCGTCGGGGTGGCGGTTGGATCGGAGCTTCCGCAGCTGGATGGTTATCCGTTCGAGGTGCGCTATAGCGACGGAGCGCTGGTGCGGGCGACGGCGGCGGCCGATGTCGCCGCGGACGCCTACGTCTACTTCGGTCGCCTGTTCTCTGCAGTTGAGCCGGACATCGCGGTGGTCGTGGCCGACGAGGCGGACTGGCCGGATAGCGGCCTGCCGTACGGGCTGCCGTTCTTCACCGATGATGCCGGCGAGATCCGTCCCGGCGTTGTGGTGATGCCAGCCGGGGGCGGAGACTTCTGGAGCGCGATCGCCCAGGACCTCCGCGACGCGTCACCCCGCGGGTATGCGAAGTTGCTCGCCACATACCCGGACGGCGCAGGTGGCGTCGACTTGCAGCCGTTCTTCGACCTCATCACGATTCATGAGCTCGGCCACGCATTTGAGGGGCTCGGAGATCTGCGCCTACCGACCTTCTGGCTCAGCGAGATCTTCGTCAACTTGGCCTTGCACGCGTTCGTCGCCACCCGGCTGCCGGCGAGTCTGCCGACGCTCGAGGTGCTCTCCACCGTGGGAGCGGGAAGTCGAAAGCTTGCCGCTCGGATGCGCGCCGAGGGCTACAGCACGCTCGAGGAGCTGCAAGCCCACTACACGGGTTCTGATGATTCGATGAGCCCGCTGAACTACGTGTGGTTTCAGTATCGCTGGCAGCGGCTCGCGGCGAAGATGTTCGAGGTCGACGGTGAGGACGGACTGGTTCGCTTCTGGGATTGCTTTCACTCGAGGGATCGCGTCGACGCCGGCGAGGCCACGGCGGCGTCGCTGGCGCCTCTTCTCAGAACCGAGGTCAGCCCGACCCTCGGACGGGCGGTCCGAGATTGGCGTTAGTTGTCCTGGCCGTCGGTCTTCCGCGGGCGGGTGAAAATGACGCGCGACACCGGTTGGTGGTCACTCTTGAGATAAGAGGGATCCCGGCTATTTTCGGTCCGGTACTCAGGCCGGGCCGGCGCGGGCGGCCGGCGGGGAACCCGGGGGGCGGGCGGCGGGGCGCTCGGCGGAGCGGCGCTCGCGGCCGGAGCCGGCGGGCGCCCGCGGCAGCACGCGGGGGGCGCGGGGGGGCGTGCGGCGCCGGCGCGGTCCTCCCCCGGCGCGCAGCCGTTTTCGGTGAGCCTGGGTATCTAACGGGCCTATTTTTCCCGCCACATACCCAGGCCCTTGGCGGTCCGCCCCGCGGGTGCCACGACGCCGTGACACCGGTTAGTGGTTAATCTTGCTTCACAGCGAATCGCGGCGATTTGCCCATCAGTTGTCCTGGCCTTCGGTCTTCCGCGGGCGGGTCAAATCGGCCAGGATCTGATGGTTTCCTGAGTCGCGGCACGTCGTCGGCCGCCCCGTCCCCTCGCGCCCCCGGGGGACCCTGCGGGTGGACCTTTTCGTGACACGAGACGGCCGCTGGTGGCACCGTGTAACGAAAAGGCTCATGTGGCGCGCTCGGCGAGCGACGAGAAGCGGCCGGTGGTCGCCCCCAAGCGCCCGGCGGGCGGCGACCGTTGAGCTTGTAGCGCACGTGCGTGATATCGGGGGTGGCGATGACTCGGTCGGGCGTGAGCCCGATCCCCTCGCGGCCGTCCAGCCCGAGTTGCGGGCTGAGCAGACGCATCCCGACGCCGAGGATGACGGGCGGTCATGGGTAGTCTGCCGCTCGATGAGGGCGGGCTTCAGCGGCCGCCGGCGAGGTGGGAGGCGAGTTGCTCCAGCAGTCCCCGGGTGCCCTCCTCCCGGCCCTCGACGCTGTCGAGGCCGTCGAAGTGGACGCCTTGCTCGGTGTACGTCAGTCGCGTCTGGTCGCCCTCGGGCTCCAGCGCAATCGTGGTCAGAGAGGTCGACAGGTGCCGCTCGTCGACCCACATGTCGTAGGTGAACACGATCCGCCGTGGCTCCACGATGTCCGTGTAAGTCGAGAAGAAGCGCGACCTCGGGCCGCCCATGCCACTGGCCTTCCTCGGTCCCATGCCCGCCGACCCGGAAGTCGTGCGACTTCTCGTGGGCGTCGAACGCCGAGTCGGCGCTGAACCAGTGGTCGCGCGCGTCGTTGTCCGACAACGCGTGCCAGACGGTTTCGACCGGAGCCGAGTAGCTGCGCTCGATGACAAACGTCGCGTGGGTCTGGCTGCGCTCGATGGTGTCACTCATTTCGGTCACTCCTTGGAAGTAGATGTGGACGGATTGGTGCTGTCGAGGAACGTGCCGAGGCGCTCCAGCCGGCGTTCGGCCGGCAGCCGCTGCCGGCCGATCCAGTCCGAGGCCGGTTTCATTGCCCCCGGGACCAGCTGATAGGTGCGGACCCGGCCGACCTTGGTCGAGGTGACGATGCCCGCCGCCTCCAGGACCCCCAGGTGCTGGACGATCGTGGGGAGCGCCATGTCAAACGGCCGGGCCAGCTCGCTGACGGACGCCGGACCGCGCGAGAGCCGCTCGACCATCGCGCGCCGGCTGCCGTCGACGAGCGCATGGAACATTTGATCGAGTCCCTGATACTTAGGCATTCACCTAAGTATGAACGAATGCTGCCACATTGTCAATCCCGAGTCGGGCTCGCCGGCCTCAAAGGCGGCGGAGCATTCAGTCACTCTTGAGACCATCGCCAGGGGCCCGCGCTGGACGCTGCGGAACCTCCTTCGGGGGCCCCTTTGCCGGGCTCTCAATCGCGTTGGTGGGGAACTGGAACACCCGGAGCGTCGCGGCGGGCGCGACCGCGTGCACGAACTCGGTGTCGTTGACTTCCTCCTCCTCGGCCCGCCAGGGCGAGCCTGACCCTGCGAGGCTGCTCACGACCTCGATCCGCGCGGGAGGCAACCGAAACGTGCGGTCAAAGCTCGCCAAATGCTCACGAATCCGCGGGATACCGGCCGCGGCGTGCGGCCGGGACGAGGACCACAGACCGTCTCGCCACGCCCGGCGATCCCGCTGTCCAGCAACGGCTGGATGCCAGACGCGACCCGGAACTGCCCGGGGGTGTAGCAGGGGTCGTACCCGCAGTACAAAGTGGCGCCGGACGACGCGGTGGGCGTCAGCGCGGCGCCGCTCGCCACGGCCATGACTGTGGTCGGCCGCGGGCCGCGGTGGAACTGTGCGAGCTTCCCGCGCAACTCCCCAGCAGCGCCCCGCACATGAGCGTCGCGACCACGAGTACGCACGCCCGGGGTAAGCGCAACATCCGGTCGGACGGAGCCTGCCCGCATCAGGTCTCCGGCTCCACGACGTCCCGCTGCACGGCTTCGTGATCGGCGGCTACACTCGTGATGGCGATGCAGAGCCGGGAAGCCGGTGCAAGTCCGACACGGTCCTCGCCACTGTGACCAGAGAGCTCGAACCCCACGTCGCCACTGGGCCCCGGCCTGGGAAGGCTGGCTCAGAGCGCTCGAGGTGGGAGTCAGGAGATCGTCTGCATCGTCGTGTAGTGCCGATCCACGAGAGCTGGAGGGCCTGTGCCGACCGATCATGCCTGCGCGCATCGCCAGGGATGCCGTCACCACTCGCGGTCGCGGCTGGCGTCGCGTACGGTGGTCGACGTCCGACTGTCTGCTCTCTCGTGGGACGATCCGTCCCTTCACCACTGAGGAGCAATACATGACCGAGTCCACCCATGAGGGTCCGAGCGGGGACCTGACCGCGCGCCTCGACGCCGGGCCGGTGATCTGTGCCGAGGGCTTCCTGTTCGAGCTGGAGCGCCGCGGATACCTGAGCGCCGGTGAGTTCGTCCCCGAGGTCGCCCTGGAGTACCCGGACGCCCTCCGGACCCTGCACATCGACTACCAGCGCGCCGGCTCCGACATCGTCGAGGCGTTCACCTACAACGGTCACCGCGAGAAGATGCGGGTGATCGGCAAGGAGGACCTGCTCGAGCCGCTGAACCGCGCCGCACTCCAGATCGCCCGGGAGGTCGCCGACCAGCGACCCGGCGACCTGATGGCCGGCAACATCTCGAACACCAACATCTGGGACCCCGAGGACACTGCCCGCCAGGCCGAGGTGCGCGGCATGTTCGAGGAGATGGTGGGCTGGGCCGTCGAGGGCGGTGCCGACATGATCATCGGCGAGACGTTCTACTACGCAGGCGAGGCGCTGGCGGCGCTCGAGGTCGCGAAGGCCTCCGGCCTGCCCGTCGTCCTCACGATCGCGCCGATGGCGCTGGAGGAGATGGCCGACGGGGTCGGCATCGTCGAGACCTGCCAGCGGCTGGAGCAGGCCGGCGCGGACGTGGTGGGCATGAACTGCTTCCGTGGGCCCGAGACGATGCTCCCCTGGCTCAAGCAGATCCGCGCGGCCGTGTCGTGCCACGTCGGTGCGCTGCCGATCCCCTACCGGACCACCGCCGAGGAACCGACCTTCTTCAACCTCAGCGACGACCGCGCCAGGGTGCCATCGCCGCACGGCCGTACCTTCCCGACCGCGTTGGACCCGTTGTACGCCAACCGGTACGAGATCGGCGCGTTCGCCAAGACAGTCCACGACCTCGGCATCAACTACATCGGCGTCTGCTGCGGTGCCTCGCCCATGCTGATCCGCGAGACCGCTGAGGCAGTCGGGAAGTCCACCGAGGCCAGCCGATTCTCCGAGAACATGCGCAACCACTTCATGTACGGCGACAACGAGCGGCTACCCGAGCACATCGCCGCGCTCGGCGACCAGGCCTAGCTGCCACACACCCGACCCCGCCCCGCCGACCGTGCAACCCCGCCCGGCGCAGGGTGGCTCGGTGGGCGGGGCACCGGAACCTCCATTGCCTTCGCTGTCCGACATCAGGCAGACGAGGCGAGAGCCTTCGTTTCATGTGAGCGCGGCCTTTGAGGCTGCCGCCTGCCATGTCGGGACGACCCTGCTGAGGATCCGTACGACCCTCGGCTGCAGTTGATCGGTGATCTGCGCGACGCGCGCCAACGCGCTTGTCCGCCGCAATGGCCGCCGGTTTGACGAACGGATCGTCCGGCACCGTGGTCGGCCACGCCTGACCTCGGCGTGAGCGGCAGCACGGGGTCCGCCCGGGCAACCGTTGCCGGACGCGGACCGAGCGCGGCCCGCACCGGAGGTGCGGGCCGCGCGGCCCAAACTCACGTGATCGTCAGCCCGTTGAACGTGGTGCTGCCGTACGCGCCCAGGGCGCCGTCTCTCAGGGTTACGCCGAGGCCGGTTCCCGCCGGAGCGGTTGACGCGACCGCGATCGTCGCTGTGATCGTCGTCCCGGAGGGGTTGACGGTGACGCCCGAGAAGCTCACGCCCTTGGAACCTGACAGCTTCAGGTCCGAGCTGAAGCCGCTGCCGGTCGCCGTGAACGTTGTCTTGGAACCTGGGTTGATGGTGGTGGGGGCGATAGCCGTCACCACCGGTCCCTTGACCACCGTCAGGCAGCCGCTGCAGGTCGCGATGCCGCCGTCGCCGCTCGTCACCTTCACGGTGTATACGCCGAGTGCTGCGGTCGATGCGACGCCGACTTTGACCGTGAGCGCCGTTTCGCTGGTTGCTGTCACCGTGCCGTGCACGCCGGTGCTCGGTCCGGTGAAGGTGACCTTGGCCGGACTCACGAAGCCGCCGCCGGCCAGGTTGACGAGCACTGCACCAGCCCCTTGTCCAAGTGAGGACGGTGAGATCGAGGTCGTCTTCGGCGCAGCGGCGATGTTGAGGCAGCCGCTGCAGGTGGCAGTGAGGCCGCCCTGATTGACCGTCAAGCCGTACGAACCGGCTGGCACGCTGCCGGTTGCCGTCTCCTTCGCGGTGATCGTTGTCGGGCTCTTGACCGTCACCGCGGAGAAGGTGATCCCCGTGTTCGACGCTGACAGTGTGGCGCCCGAGGCAAAGCCGCCGCCGGTCACGGTGACCGAGCGACTGGCGCCGTCGGCGATGAGGTTCGGCGCGACCCCGCTGGCCGACAACGCCGGGATGACGTTCTGGGTCAGCGTCGAGGAGACCGACGGGACGAAGTCGCCGTCGCCAGAGTAATACGCGTAGACCTGACTCGTGCCGGCGGGCAACGTGGTGGTGAGCGTTGCCGTGTACGGACGGCTGGTGCTCAGCGACGCCGGCAAGCCGTACGCCAGGCCGGTCGCATAGTTGATGAACGTCACGGTCCCGGTCGGAACGTAGCCGGCTGGCGCTCCCGGCGCGCTGACGGCCGCCGTGAATGTCACAGAGGTGCCGGCTGCGACCGGGTTGGCGCTGGACGTGATGGCCGTGGTCGTGGCGACCGGCGCCACCCATGAGATCGTCGCGCCGCCGAACCCGCCAAGCGAGTTGCTCACCATCACGTCCTGGGCCGTGCCGGCCCAGATCGAGCTGCCCGCTCCGCCACCGCCGCCTGAGCCCTTGCAGCCGGAACCGGTGCACAGCTGACCGGCCGTACCGCCGATCCAGCCTCCGCCACCGCCACCGCCGGTGCCGCCGCCGTTGCCGGGGGTGGCGTCCGCCGCGGTCTGGCCGCTTCCACTGTCGGCGGATGCGAACAGGCCGCCGGCGCCGTTGGTGTAGCCGGGAGTGGAACCTCCCGATCCGTAATAACCGTCGCTGTCCGCTGGGTTGCCGGTGACGACGGCGCTGCCGGCGTTGCCACCGGTGCCGCCGTTGAAACCGTCGCCGGCGGTGCTGGCGCCGCCGCCACCACCACCGCCGCCGGCATCGAGCAGCAGGATGCCGGTGGTCTGATCCGTGATCACGGTGCCACCGCCGCCGGCGCTGCCCGTCCCGCCCTGGTTGGCGTTGCCCCCTGTGATGCTGCCACCGTCACCTCCCGGCTGGCTGGAGCTGTTGAGACTCGCTGAGCCGCCCTGAACGGGCACGGTCGTCGCATTGCCGTTGGTGACGAAGTCGCCGGTGCCGCCCTGGCCGCCGGAGCCGACCGCCAGCACGTCGCCGGGGGTCACCGGCACGAGCTCCGAAACGACTGCGCCGAGGCCACCCCGAGAGGGGACGAGTCCGGTGCCGGTCGTGAAGCCGTTGCCGCCGCTTCCGCCCCAGCCGCTGATGCTCAGCTGGGTCACCCCTGCAGGAACGGTGAAGGACTTGGCCGTGCAGCAGCGGAAGCTGACCGATTGGGGGACTCCGGCCATCGGCTGCGTCGACCAGAAGACGACCACTCGGCCATTTCCGGGATCGCCATTGGTGACCGACACGCCCGACGTGCTCGCCGCCCAGAACGACGCGCCCGCCCCGCCACCGCCGCCACCGCCGCCGCCGCTTCCGCCCGAGTCGCCGCCGTTGCCTCCGCGGTATCCGCCCCCGCCACCGCCGCCGGTCCCGGCGCCGCTCGACGGCGTCTCTCCTGAGCCGCTGACACCGCCCGGCCCGTTGGCGGTCGGCCCGCACTGTCCGCCGGCGCCGCCGGTGACCCCGGAACCGTACGCGCCAGGCCCGATCTCGGGATCGCAGCCGGGATCGTTCGTGGTGCCGGCGTTGCCCCCGACCCCACCGTTGTAGCCGGCCACCTCGCCGCCGCCGCCACCCCCGCCACCGCCGCCGGCGACCAGCAGCGGGGTGCCCGGGTTGGAGGCATCGACGACGGTCGTGCCACCGCCGCCACCACCACCCGCGGTCCCATCGGTGCTCGAGTTGACGTTACCGCCGGGACCACCGTTCTCACCGGTGCCGCTGGAATTGGCCCCCACGCCGGCGCTCTGACCGGTCGCGTTCCCGCCCTGCCCGCCTACCTCGATCACCAGGATGTCTCCGGGATTCACCGGCGCGTCGAGCCTGATCTCGGCGCCGAGGCCACCGGGCGCGGCGAACAAGCCCGATCGATACCCCGCCGCGCCGCCCGCTCCCCCCGATGCGGCTAGATGGACCTGATGGACACCGGCAGGCACGGTGAAGTACTGCGTCGTGTTGTTGAAGCCGAACGTCTGACTGTTAGGTGCGACGACGGCCGACCGACCCGCCTCCCGGGCCGCGCTCGCCTGTGCGGGCGGTGCGGCGACGACGGCGAGCGCTGCGCCTGCGGCGAGTACCGCAAGATTCAAACAGCGTGTGAGATAGCGCATCGAAGCTCCTGTGCGATCGTGGGTGCCGAAGCAAGGTTCGTCCGGCAGTCCCATCACGGGCGGCTTTGTTACAGCGGCGCGCCGCCCGCGCGATCATCGGAGCGGCAACTGGCGCTCACCCGCCGCTCCGGCTGCCACTCGGCGAGCAAGCGTCATGGGAATACGGCACACGCTGACGAACGCGACCAGGCGCCCGACCCGGCCGGCAGAGAGTCGCACGGCTCACACTCGGCGTCCGGAGCAGGACCGATCACTACCTCGAACTCGAGTTGGCGGAGGTCCCGAGATGGCCGCAGACGAGAACAGGCTTCGCGTACCGGCGCCCCCGCGGGTGCGAGCAGTACGCGAGATCACCGAGCGTACCGATGCCGTATGCGCGAGTCGGCTTCATTCTGAGTACGCCGAGCTGTGCAGTCGGCTCCTCGCAAAGCTCGCCCGAAAGCGCGCGTCGCCAATCGAGCGCGGCGAGGCCCGGGTTTGGGCCGCTGGCGTGGTCTAGGGCGACCGCGCGGTGGTGCGGATCTCGCATTCCGCGGCTGACCCCATCGCCAAAGACGATATGACCCGATCACAGTGAACGCTGTGTCAGGTGAGGTGCAGCTGAGCGCTACCGAGAGGTACCGCCCAGGTGGCGGGCGAATCTCGATCAGGAAGACAGTCCCGCTCATCTCCCAGCCTGCATGAAGAAACACTCTCGCAGCCCGCCGCAGCACGCGGGGCGCGAGGGCGCGCGCAGAGGCCGGCGCAGTCCTCCCCGGCGCGCAGCCGTTTTCGGTGAGCCTGGGTATCTAACGGGCCTATTCTTCCCGTTAAATACCCAGGCCATTGGCCTTCCACCGGCGGGTAGAGCGCCGCCGTGCCACCGTTTAGTGGTCCCGGCGAAACGTCGCTCTGATCTCGGGCGGGACCCACAGGGCGTTCCAGCATCTCAGAGACGGTTCACGGCCGACCAATGGCGCGGCCGCTGAGACGGTTTAGCGCGGCCGCTGAGACGGTTTAGCGCTGCTGCAAGTCGTCCAGAGCGGCAGCGAGGGCGACGAGAGGCTTACCGGAGTCTCGCGGGTCCTCGGCGTATTGTTGGTTGGGATGGGTGCTCCCCAGCGTCGGAGACCGACTCGTCGCCGTGGGCGCGCCAATAGCGACGCTGAGCGACGGGCGCTAGCCAAGGCGAGTGGTCGGCGCACGTTGAGGCCCGCGCCTGTGCCTCGCCGCGGCTATGCCGTCTTGTCGACTGACGGCGGATCACGTGGCAATCCGGGCCCGGCGGCCATCGGCTACGTGCTCGCTGCCGCGGACGGCACGGTTCTCGCGGCGCACGGCGAGGCGATCGGGATCGCGGGCGCCAACGTGGCGGAGTACCGCGCATTGCTGTCCGGTCTGGAGCTCGCAAGCCGCCTCGGGCTCGGTGAGATTGACGCGCGCTGCGATGCGCGTCTGGTCGTCGAGCATGTCACCGGACATCGGGAGCCGGCAAACCCGCGCCTGCGCGAGCTGTGTCATGCAATCGAAGCGGCTGCCGAGAGAATCGGCACTGTGATCGTCACGTGGGTGCCCGCCGAGGCCAACGCCGATGCCCACGCGCTCGTCGCCGAGGCACTCGGCACTCGACGCTGAGCGCGACCGGACTGCTGCGCTTCATCCTTTGCTCCAGTCTCGGCCCGCCCTCCAGCGCTCGGATTCACGCGAAAGGAATGGCGTGTGTGAACGTGAAAGATGAGCGGCTCGAGCGCCGATCTGCCGGGCGGCGCCGGCCTGCCGGGGTACGCGCCTCAGTAACTCCGAAGCTGAGGACGGGGAACGAGCATGCGAACGCCGGCGAGCGCGAGATACGCCGTCAATGCGACGATCGCAGTCGACTCCGCAACGATCGCCACGACGATCGTGGTCCTGAAGCCGTAGTCGGTGAAGCCGAAGAGGCTCGAGGTCTCGCTGATCCAGAGTGCGATCAGCGACGTTGCGGAGATTCCGATTCCGCTCAGCGCAAGCAGCGTTCGTACGGGATCGGCGAAGCGCTGTGTCATTCGTCGCAGAGGTAGCAGCAGTCCCACTCCGACGATCGTTGTCGCGATGAAGTTGAGCAGGAAGAGCGTGCCAATCGTTGGGACGGTGGAAAAGCCGTTAGCGGCGTATTCGTAGAGGTGGTCCGCGCCAGCAGCGAGCACGCCCGCAGCGCCGACGCCCAGCATGAGGTGGGCGAAGATTGTTCGAGTGCGGTCTGTAAACATTTGGAACTCCGTTTCAAGGTGGTCTACTGGGAAGACGGCTGATCCCAGTGCTTCCTTCCCACCGACGACGCGCCAGCCAGCCTGGAAAGCGTGAGGCCAGAACGTGCGCGAGGCTCGTACTCGCCACAAGCAGGTCCGCGCACGGCATCGACGCTGTGGTCCGGCCGCATACGCAGCGGCGGGCTTCAGCGGAGTGGAAGGCCCCCGACGCCACGCGCCCGGGAGACGACATCCTCAGCCTCAAAGGTGACAGCTACCGCCTGAAAGACCGCGACCTTGGCCGCGTCGCGCCGATCGAAAACTGACCCCCCTCCCGGCAACGCCCGGCGGCGGCATCTTGCTCCGCCTCGCCCTCCGGGGCTCGGCTCCGCAAGAAGCCGCCACAACCCAACCCGATCGCGTCAGCTCTCAACCAGCGCCCCCACGACCCGGCCAGGGGGGTGCATTTTCAACCGGCGAAAAGGGGTGCGTTTTCGCGCGGCCTTGACAGGCGGATCGCCCGTGCGTAGTCGGCCACAGCGATCTTGGGTGGGGGCGGTCGACGGCGTCGCCTATCAGCTGCGCCGCGGCAACGTTCGTCCCGAACGGACGAGCCGATCGCCCGGATCGGGCGGAAGCGGTGTGGCCGCCACGGCGCCGACTGTCAACACCGCCTCCAGGAGCATGAGCCATCCTTCGACGAATAGTCCGACGAAGCAGATAACGCAGCTCACGGCGGCGAAAAGCCATGCGGCGTTATCGGCTCGAATGCTGCGGCGGGTGACCTTGATGCTCAGCAGTGTTGCCAGGACCAAGCTAATTGCCGCCGGAGCGCCGACGAAGCCGAGCACGGCTGGGCCAGCAGTGTGGACGAGGGTGTAGGAGTGGAAGTAGCAGACCGGATCGCTGCTGCTACATCGGTTGTGGACCGTGCAGGCAAGGAGAACCAGCGCCACGCCGCAGACAAACGCCAAGCCGATCAGCCATATCCACCCGAGGGTCCGAAGGCGGAACCGGTGCGCGAAACTGCTACTTCCGTGCATGCAAATCCCCAGCCACTGGAGCGCGTCGTCTTCGACACGGCCGCGTTTGAGGCTGCGCACGAGACCGTGGCGGGCGATGCCAAACGGACAGGCCCCCACCTCCCCCGCCGTCGGCCTGACCGGTGGCGATCGAGTCAAGCGCGGCGGCGAATGTCTCGGCGGTGAGATCCGCTGCGACCTCGGGAACGCGAGCCCAGTGCACGGAGTAGGCGAGCACCGCACGCTCATGCCGGCGATTGAGCTCACCGAACGCCTGTGGATCGGTGTCGGTCGCCGTAGCCGGCCCGAGGTCAGATCTGCGGCCTCCTGCCCTCATTGTCCGCTCTTCATCGTTTCCGCCTTCGGATCCAATCCAAGATAGGCGACCAACTGCGGGGAGGTTCGGAAGTGGCGGAGGTTCTGTCGAAGCTTCTGTGCAGGGGCGGCCATCGAAACGACCGCTCACGGTGGCTGCTCCGCCGTTCTCCTCGGGGCCACTGCGTAGCTGCGCCCGGAGGACGTTGTGCGCTCCGGATAGCCTTCGTCCTTGGTAACCGTGCCCGGGAAGACGCCTCAGGAACAGGTCGGTGAGATCCACAAGCTGGTTGGCGACGCTGTGGAGACGCTCGAGCAAGTGCTTCGTGCGCTGCGTTCGCTCCAGGACCGTCTCGCGGATGACGCAACGACTCATCCGGGAACGTCGGACCCCGACGCCTCGCGCTGATCTGCCGGGGATTCGCGGTTCTCCCTCGGGCTACTGCTGCTGCCGGACAAGCGCTCACGCGCGCCCCGTTGCGGCGGGCGGCTCCTTCGCCCAAACGGCGCAGCTAGCGGCGTCGACGGCGTTTCGCGTGCACGCGGAACTCCCGGGACGTCGGCTGCTTCCCCAGCGGCCTGCCGCCGTAGATCACGTGGCCGTCGGCGCTCTGGTAGGTCAGCCAGGGGATCGTCGGCTGTTGGTCGACGCCCGGCCTGGAGAAGTCGCAGACGCCGGCAGGGAAGGTTGTTTGAAGCTGAGTCCACTGGGCGTCGGTGAACATGATGCCGGGATAGTCGCTGCGGCTCAGCGGCTTGAGCTGGCACTTGTTTGCGTCGGTGGTGATCGCGTCGCCCGCAACCGTACGTGGGGTGCCTTCAACGTTCACGACCCCGGCAGGGCAGAGCCCGTCGGAGAGCTTGTTTCCGGCTCCGTCCCAGCACTCGTCGCTGAGATCCGTTGGCTTGTCGCGAGCCACCTTCTGCGGGAGCGACGCGTTGCTGCCGTCCTTCTCGATCGCCGTCAGCCAGCGATCCATCGCAATGAAGCTGTTGAGCTCGCAGTCCTTGTCCCCGATGATCGCCGCGGATCCTTCCCAGATCAGCTGGTTGGCGTGATTGCCGTGCTCGCGATCGAGCCGTGCGCGGACCGCAAACGCGCGGTAGGCATCGTGGAACAACCCCGGGTTGGGACCCCGGCAATCGATGATCGCGGTCTGGTTCAGGTTGTTCGTCTCGTTGATCATGCCGCTGCGGTAGGCCCGGGCCAGCGACGGCGAACCGGCCGCGCTGATTCGACCGGGTGTGAGGTTCGTGTCGATGTCCACGCCGCCGACGGCGCTGTTGAGATCGACGAACTGCGCTGGCGTGATCTGACCCGACTTGAGCGCAGCCAGGCCGTACTCAACGCCGACGTTGTCCATCGGCGGCCGCACGAAGCCGCGGCCAAGCTTCTGCTCTGTCGCAGACCAGAGCGCCGAGGGCTCCGGGCCGAAGATGTTGATCGCGGCGTCCGTGATCGTGCAGCGCACGCCGCCCGGGTTCGTCGTGGGGTTGTATCGGTCGGCGCTCGTGGTGCCGGCGCACGGATCGGTCGGGACGGCCACGTGAAACTGCGCGTTGTCTGAGACCTCGGCGTTCGCGACGCCGTCGGGTCCGCCCAGGACGTCGCCCATCTGCGCCGGCAACCAGGCGACGCCGAGTCCCCATTTCGAGGGGTTTGTGAAGTAGGCAAGCAGGAGGTGGTAGTCCAGGAACTGCGTCGCCGTGCTCCAGGCGTCCGGGAATGAGCAGGTCGGCAGGATCCCCTGATAGACGCCGGGGTAGGCGTTCGCGATCCACTGCTCCGCCAGCGACCCGCCGGAGCACCCGGTGCCGATCGTGTACCGAAGCGTGCCGAAGTTCTTGATCGCGTACTCCTTGGCCATCACGAGCGACTCGGCCTGGAGCGCGAGGTTGCAGTTGTGGCCGCTGTTGTCGAGCGCCGTCGACATCGTCATGAAGCCCTTGCCGAGCGCGTAATCGCCGGCGTTGTCCCCAGTCGTCGCCGGTGCGCTGCCCGTCTGGTAGTCCACGCCGCACGAAGCCCCGTGCAGGATCAGCAACTTGTGGTTGAACTGCGGCTGAGGCGCGACCGCGCTCCACGGCTTGCCCGGCTGGTCGAGGACGGAGATCTGGTACTGATCACGATCCATATAACCGGTCTCGATCCGCACGATGAACGGTACCGTCACGCCCTGGTCCGTCGTGGTCATGGCGACGTCCGACGCCGGATGCGACGGGTCGTATGCCTGGAATCCACTCTTGGTCGGATCGGTCGACTCGTACACGTACCTGAAGCTCGGGGCCTGATCGCACTGTTTATCGACCGCCCCCTGCTGGCAGGTCCAAGGTTGAAGCTGTGGGCCCGAGAACACGGGCCCGCCGATCGAATGGTTGACCAGCGTGATCCGCGCGCGCCAGCCGCTGCGCAGGGTCACCCGCAGTACGTTGCGTCCCAATCGAAGCCCGGTGACCAGACCCTCGAAGCGGCCGTCCTGGCGGAACGCGAACGCCTTCCTCACTTTTCTGCGGCCGACCGTGACCTTCACATGCCGGGCGTCAGATCGCCGGGGGAGGTGTATCGCCACGAGCGCCGAGCCGCCGCTGACGAGATCGGCGCGGCCCGACAGGATCGAGATCGACAACAAGGGCCGGTGCCGGGACGGGTGCCGGTGCCGGGCGGCTTGCGCTGGGATTGCGCCTACGCATACGAGCAGCAACGCTGCGACACCCATCCCCAGCCTGCCTCTCACTACGCTGCCGCTCCTGATCCGCATCTCTTCCCTCTCTCTCGGTCCGACGCTCCGCGAGCGGGTGCAATCCTCGCACATGCCGAAGCTCCCTCGGCGCAGCCTTCTCAGATCTTGGCGGGAGATGAGGCGTCGCTTGGTCGGACTCCAGGCGGACGTTGCTCCTGCGATTTCTCCATTCCTCCCAAGGCGTTGGCGGGCCCGGCTGCCCTCGGGTTGCCGCTCATCCTTATCGGATACGGACTCGTCGTCGCTGGTGATGCGCTCGTCCAGCTGATCGATCCCGATCCGAGCTTCCAGGCCCGTCGAAGCCGCAGCGTGCACGTACTCCCACCTTCCCAAGCCCTTGAAGAAGGGGGGCGCCCCGGATCGGAATCAGCGACAACCAACCTGCTGGCGCCTCTGCTGGAGGAGCAGGTCGTCACACCTCAGGGAGCGGCGCTTCCTCCTGGCGGAAACCCAGCCGCAGGCAACGTTCGGAGGCAATGGCGAGACGACGGTGAACGGCCCCGGTCGCGTCACGCTTCACTTGCGTAAGGACACGCACCCAACCGAACTGCGCGGATCCGTGGGGTCAACGGTCGATCCACGCCTCCACGAGCCCCGCCCTGGGGACTGCCCGACTGCACCTACCCTTAGCGAGCGGCGCCCGCTTGGAAGCCCTGCGGGGCTTTTGCCGACTTGCGACGAAACGTCACACGAACTCGCGAACCAGGGTCTTGACACGCAGCTCCAGCGACCTATTTACGCTGCCAGAGGTTGTAGACATAGAAGAAGCGACTCATCTGTCAGGTGGAGCTCGGGGCCCGTAACTGATCGTGGGGTCGGCTGTGCTAGCGACCCACCGCCTCGAGTACAGGCCTCAAGGGGCCCCGGGCTCGCGCCGCCCCTTTCTCATCTTCTTCGCGAGCTGCGTGGCAATGCCGGAAAGGAGGTGGACGTCCCCGAATGTCTGTCCGTCGCCGTTGGCGCATCGCGTGGATGCGCCGTAGCCTCGGCTCTCGCGCGCGCCGCGCGGTCGTGCTGCCACGCGCCCGTCTCGCCGACTGATCCCCGTCCACGACCCCTCGGGCGCCACCGTGAGCTCGACCAGCACCATTTACAAACAGCAGCTCGCCGTCCTGCTCGCCGACGCCGAGCAGGGCGGCGCGCTAAATACCGTGGTGCAGCTCGAGATGTCCGCCGACGCCGATCACATCACCCAATACGAGAGCGAAACGCTCGAGACCGAGTCGCTCGACGCGCGAGCCCTCGACCAGCAACTCGCGAGCGAGCTGCGACGCGGCCGGCTCGAAGGGCCCACCAGCTCGGCCGCGCACGTGCGAGAGCTCGGGGAGCGGCCGCGATTGCCGCTCGCGACCGAGCGGCGTCTCGTGCAAGCGGCCAAGGACGGGGACCGGCGTGCGCGCGAGGAGCTCGTTGAGGCGTTCCTGCCGTTGATCGCCGGGGTCGCGCGGGTGTACCGCGGCTCCCCGTCGATCACCCGCGTGGAGCTGATGCAGGAGGGGGTGGTCGGGCTGCTACGCGCCCTCGAACGCTACGACCCGTCGCTCGGAGTCCCGTTCTGGGGATACGCGACCTGGTGGGTGCGCCAGGCGATGCAGCAGCTGATCGCCGAGCTGACCCGGCCGACGGTGCTCTCCGATCGCGCGTTGCGTCACCTCGCGCAGCTCAAGCGCGCGCACGGCGACTACCTGCAACAGCACGGGCACGAGCCGACCGGCGATCAGCTCGCGACCGACACCGGCTTCACCCATGCGCAGGTCGGCGAGCTGCTCGCGCTCGAACGGCTCCCGCAATCGATGGGTGAGCCGGTCACAGGGCGCCGACGGCGAGCTCGGCGCGTTCGGCGAGCTGCTCGCCGATCCACTCGCCGAGGACGCCTACGAACAGCTGCTGGATTACTCAGAGATCGAACAGGTCCGCGCGCTGCTCGGCAGTCTCAACGAGCGCGAGCGGACGATCCTCCGCGCCCGCTACGGGCTCGACGGTGACGAGCAGTCACTCAGGGAGGTCGGCGAGCGTATCGGGCTCTCCGGCGAGCGCGTGCGCCAGATCGAGAATCGCGCGCTCGGCAAGCTCCGCGCCGCCGCGAACCGCTCCCCCGATATCGGCGACACGTAGCCGTGATTTGACGCGCCGGCTCCGCGGCCTATTACCAGAGTGACAGCGCAAACACGTCGGAGGTGGATCTGATGCACGTACTTCATCGCCCCCATCTGCCGCGCCTTGTCAGCGTCAGCATCGCCGCGGCGATCCTCGCCGTTGTGATCTCGCTCGCGCTCGCGAGCAGTCTGAGCAACATCAGCCAGCCTGGCGCCAATTCGAGCATGTCCGCCCACCGGACTGCTACCGCACCGACGAGCGGGCTGCACCCAAACGCACCACGGTGGGCGAGCAACCCTTTCGCGAGCCTAATCAGCCGGCTGCTGCCGCAACCGTGGCTGACCGCGCCCCGCTAGCGACCGCCGTCGGCGCAGGCGGCCTGGTCGACGGTGCTCATGGCAGCACACTACGACGACTACTACCGGGTGCTCGGCGTCTCCCAGGACGCCAGCACACCCGAGATCCGCCGCGCCTACCGGCGCCTCGCGCGCGAACACCACCCCGACCGAAACGCCGAGCCTGACGGCCCAGAACGGTTCCGGACGCTCGCTGAGGCGTACGCGGTTCTCAACGACCCAGGCCGCCGCGCCCGCTACGACCACACCATCCGATCCCCTGCCCGACGAGACGCCCCACGGGCGACAGCGGCTGTGCTCGCTCGCCGAGGGGTGCTGGAACTGTCACCGCGCGAAGCGCGGCTCGCCGCGATCATGCCGCTCACGCTCACCACCGCCCAGGGCATCGCGATCGTGCTGCCCGCCGGCCTCGCCGACGGCGACCAGATCAGCGTGCCGATGGCCGATGGCCGGGCCATCCTGACCGTTCGCGTCAACTTCATGCTAAAGACTTGATACGAGGTGACTGAGATCTATTACCGATAGTGGAACACAAATCCACTGGTTTCAGCTAAGGGAGGTTCGCATGGCACTGATTCGCTGGGAGCCGGTCGCCGAGCTCAACACCATCCAGAACGAGATGAACCGGCTCTTCAACACCTTCTTCGATCAGCCCAACCAGAGCGGGCGCGGCAATGGCACGATGCGACGCTGGCTGCCGCCAATGGACCTCGTCGAGACCGCCGACCAGTACGTCCTGCGCGCCGATCTCCCCGGCCTGTCCGATGGCGACGTGAACGTCCAGCTCGAGGACAACGTGCTCACGATGTCCGGGGAACGCAAGGCCGAGCACGAGCGGGAGCAGGAGGGCTACTACCGTCTCGAGCGCCCGTTCGGCGCGTTCTCAAGGTCGCTGACGCTGCCCGACGGCGTCGACCCCGACGGCGTCCAAGCCCACTTCGACCGCGGCGTGCTCGAGATCCACATCGCCAAGCCCGAGCAGAAGAAGCCCAAGACCGTCCAGATCACCCTCGGCGCCAACCCCGACACCAAGACGATTGAGAGCGCCGACCCCGAGGCCAACAGCCGCGGCCCAATCGCCGCGGCCTGAGGCCCAAGAGGCTGCCATCGCGGATCCTCCAGCGAAGTCGTGCGCGGACCGCGGGCCCGCACCGCCGCGGTCCGCGCACCCCCAGCGGATTCTCGCAATCTCACCACCCTCCGAAGCGATCCCACCGGCGCGGAACGACACCAATTCGTCCACTTCTACCGCAGCCCCACCGCGAGCCGATCTGGCTTGGCAAGGACCTCTTAGCGCAGGTTAGTTTTGCCGACCTCGGGACACGGTTCGTGACACGGCGTCCGACCGGGCGTCAGACCACGGAAACGTCGTCGACCAAGAGACGGGCGCCGAGGAGGACCCCGTCACCGCTTCTGTCTGTCTCGCGGAGTTCTGCCATCGGCGAGCGGCGGCCCGACAGCCGCGGCGCGGTGATCACGGGCACGAGCTGCCGCAGCCATCGCCCGTGCTCCCTTGCCTGGGAAGCAGAAGCGGCGCCAGACGGACGTTGTTCATGGTCGTCATGTCCGTCTTGGGTTAGCCGTCGACCGATGAGTCGCCGCGTCTGCGAGGGTGTAAGCCACCCATGACCGATACGACCCCACTCATCACCGGTGTGGACTTCGTCTGCATCCCGGCGCAGGACTTCGACGCGATGACTGCCTTCTATGGCGAGACGCTCGGCCTGCCGTTCGTCAAGCGCTACGGGAGCCGGCCGGGCGCTGAGTACCAGGCCGGCAACCTCACGCTGGCGATCATGCGCACCGCAGACTTCGGCGGCACATTCTCGCGCAACGCGATGCCGATCGCTCTGCAGGTTGCCGACGTGGCCGTCGCGCGGGAGAGGCTTGAGGCAAAGGGCGTGCGATTCGTCAGCGACACGTTTGACTCCGGCGTCTGCTGGCAGGCGATCTGCCTGGACCCCGACGGCAACCCGCTGTCGCTGCACCACCGCTACGCGCCAACGGACGAAAGCAACGCCGCGCCATAGCCGATCTCGGCGGGAAAGCTTGCCTGGTCGGCACACGTTCGTGTCCGAGCGAGATCGCGACTGCGCATTGGCCGAGGAGCAGTGGCCCCGGCCGGTGCGCGGCGTGCGAAAGTGGAACTCCCGCCTCAGGCGGCGCGCGAGCGAGCTCGAACGCGTTGCCGTTCTCGTTTGGCGCTGAGCAGTCTCTGATCGGCGGCCTGCAGCAGTGCGTTGGGCGACACGCCGTCATCCGGAAAGCGGGCAACTCCGCTGCTCGCGCTCAGCGCGTCGATGCCCGTAGTGACGTCGCCGACCGCACTCTCGATCCGCGCCCTGAGCCGTCGCGTGCCCGGTAGATCCGTCTCCGGGGCCAGCACGCAGAACTCGTCCCCGCCGATTCTCGCGACCGTGTCCTGGCCGCGTAGCGAGCGCTCCATGGCTGCTGCGACATCGCGAAGCAGATCATCGCCGGCGGCGTGCCCGAAGCGGTCGTTGAGATCCTTGAAGCCGTCGAGGTCCAGCATCAGCAGAGCGAAGCTGCCGCGCCCGCGGGTATGGCGCGCGACCTCGTACTCGATCCGCTGAAGCAGGGACCTGCGATTGGCGATGCCGGTCAGCGAGTCGCAGAGGGCGAAGCGGCGCTGCACGTCCCGTTCGCGCTCCAGACGCTCGCGCACGACGACGAGCACGGCCACGCTCGCGGCCGGGATGAGGAGTGCGAGCGGTAGCGACGGAGGCGGGCGAACGTGTACCGAGACAACCGCTGGCGCGGCGGCCAAGGAAACCAACGTCGCGGCGCAGAGTGCGGCGCCGAAACGAGTTCGAGACGATGCAGCGGCCACAAGGGCCAGCGGGAGGCACAACCAGAAGGCCTCCCCACCCCCAGCGAGGACGACAGCTCCTGCGGTCGCAACCCCAGCCAGCAGCACACCGAGCGCAACTAAGCGCGAACGCGGGCTCATAACCTGGCCGCACGCAGAGTCCGACGGCTGGCGACGGGCCCGCGTCGGTGACCCCAGATGCTCACCGGCACAGTCTCGCCACCGCGCCGGACGTCCCCAGCCCGGCGACAGACGCGGACTACGACCATTCCCGAGAGCGCCCGTGCCTGGAGCTCGTCATGCAGTAGCCGCGCGAGCTCACGACTCACGTCGCGCTCGCCCGCTGCCCCAACTCGCGGAACAGCACCAGCCTGAAGCGACTCACCACCTCGTCAGCGAGGCGGAACTCTCCTCGGCGACGGCCCCCGAGGCCGCCGGCAAGCCGCCGGCCAAGACTGCCGCTCGCCGTCCATTGCAGCAGTCTCGGGGTCGGCACGCCCGTCGGTGCTCTACGCCTATTACAGCAGTGCAACCGTTGACGTCGCGCGTGGCCGCTTCAGCGGCAAAACGGCTGTCTCGCTCCAGTCGGCGCCCGCGGCCGCTGGCGTAGCCGGATGGTCCTCCGGTCGACGTGGCATGACCAGATGCGAGATCAGTCGTATTAGAGGAAGCCGATTCGGTCGGGCGGCCAGTAAGTCAAGAAAGCAACACCGATGATCCATTTCTGCGGGACCGGACCCCAGAAGCGGCTGTCATCGGACTTCCCGCGGTTATCGCCCAACATGAAGTAGTCGCCGGGCGGAATCTTGATCGGAGTCGCGAAATTGCACTGAGAAGGGGCGCCGGTGACGCACGGCGCGATGTAGCTGTCCTTCTCCCGTACGCCGTTGCGGTACACGTGGCCGTTGATAATCGCGACCGTGTCGCCCGGCCCGGCGACCACCCGCTTGATGAACGTCTGGCTCGACTCCGCCGCTGTTGGGTAATCGCACGCCTGCGAGTGCCCGCCGCCCTGGTCGGAGTTCTCGCACACCGAGTTGCCGTTCCCGGTCGCGCCGGCCGGGGGGTGAAAGACGACGATGTCCCCAAGGCTCGGACTGGTATCCAACCGGTTCGCGAGCACTCGCTGGTTGATCGCGAGCGTGGGGACCATCGAGCCACTCGGGATCTTGTACGGCTTGACGATGAACGCTTGGATCAAGAGCGCCAGGCCGACCGCCACCACGAGCGTCGCTGCGAGCTCGATCACATTCCCGATCGCGCTCCGAGGCTTCTTCTCCTTGGAAAGCGTCATCACGCGCGCCCCCGCATCCCGCGGCGACGACCCATGAGCACTCTCAGCGTGAACCCTGAATGGCGACGGCACCGACCGGCGTTGGCAGGCGCGCGACGGTCGGCGGCGCAGCGATCAACAGAGCGAGCACCGCAGCCACCAGGATCGCGGCGGCTCGCACCGAGAGACGCTTCGCCAAAACAGGGCGCTGCGCCGCGGCAACCAACTCCGCCTGCACCTGGGGTAGCAGCGTCATTTCCCCTCCTGCAGCCGCAGTCGCAGCATCGCGAGCCCGCGGCTCACGCGCTTTCGGATCACCGACTCCGAACACTGCAGATCCCGCGCGATCTCGCGGTAGTCGCGCTCGTGGACAACGTGAGCAAGAACCGCCTCCCGCTGCTCAACAGACAGCCCTTCAAGCAGATACTCGGCCTGATCGTCATGGGCGAGCAGTTCGATCTCAGACAGCTGACCACGCTTCAATTCGACCGCACGCATCTCGAGCCGGCGACGCGCCCGGTCGTCAACCTGACTCCTGCGCGCGCTGTCCGCCAGCTTATGGTTGGCCACCCCAAAGAGCCATGCGACCGGCACCTCCGGAGGCGACCCACCACGGCGGCAGACCTCCAGCGCCACGGCGAAAACCTCCGCGCACAAATCCGCGGCAAGCTCGCCGCTCGCCGTCCGGCGAACCAGATACCCAAGCAGCCGCCGCTCGTGCCGTCCATAGAACACGCCGAACGCCGCGGCCTCATCCCGTGACGCGCGCAGCAGCGCCTGGTCATCGGCTGCGTGCCATCGTCCCATTACCGACCTAGTCGCGCTCGCACCCCCAAATTGTGACCGCGACCGTCAATGACCCCAACAGCGCCGCCAAGGCAGGGAGCGCACACATGCTGACCGGTCGCTTGGCCAGGCGCCCCTTTGCCGCTGAAGCGGCCGCCGGACGCTCGGCCGCGGGTTCGCGTGCGCTCGGTCGCGAACCCGGATCGCCCGGTTCGCGGCGTCCCAAGCGTAGAAGCGATCGTCCGCGACACGCGCAGTTGGGCCTCAAATGGAAGTTCTGTCGGAGTCCGCGGCTGTTATGTCCCGGTCGAAGGCGTGAAGGGATGTGGCGGTCCAGCCGACCGTGCCGAGCAGCAAGCCTGGATTCTGTGCCTGCGGATTGATGCCGTATACGTTCAACGCACAGGACTTGAACCGCGCCGTCGTCTCGGCGAGGGAGTCTGAGTTGACAGTCTCGTAGGCCTGGATTCCGAACAGGAGCTTGTGCGGATGGAAGACCGCAGTTGCGAGGTCGATGATTTCCGCGACGGGAGGTGTCGTGCGCCGGAGATCCAACCCCGCTTCCGGGTCGAGCGCCTCTCCCCAGGGCGGAGAAATAAACAGGATGGCCAGCTCGTCATCCCGGACGGTCAACCTCTTGAGGCCTCGTTCGTAGCTGTCGTGGAGCACGTCGATCCCGACGTCCATGATCGACAGGTTCTTACGTGTCAGTTCAAACACCCCGTCGTCTTGCTCGAAGCCGACGCTGCGGCCCGGCTCGACGTGTCGCGTGATCCAATACAGAGTGTTTCCCGAGCCGGCGAATGGATCGATGACGATCGATCTGTCCCCCGTTGTAGCGGTTCTGGCCACCGCTGCGAGATCACGCGCGATCAGATCGGCAAAGAGGTCACGTGTGCATTCGACCGCTGTGCGGCCCAAGAGCCGGACGCCCCTGGCATACCACTCCGCGGGCTTGAGACCATAGATCGAGACGAAGTCCGGATCTCCGAAGGCATCGCGACCGTAGCGCCGCACCTCCCACAGGTCGACCAGCTCGTTGCGCTTCTCGCCGAGCAGCAACCTCCGATCGTAAATGCGCGTCTGCGGATCAGGCTCTTCGCCCGGCACGCCGCGAATATATTCGCTTGACCGGGGACGATCGCATTCGCTCCCCTCAACTCGTGTCCGATACCGGCAGCGAGAGCGCCGGCGGCAACGCTGCTGCTCTGGTGCTTGCAACTTTCGGTCGCCTGGCTAGCACGAGGCGCATCGAGGTTCGTCGTGCAGGGCTCGCGGTCGCCTTGAACTTTCCCCGCGTTGCAGGAGCGGGCCGACCGGCGGGTAGATGCTCGCCTCGTCGCCATAGCGAAACCGGCATGTCGGCCGCGACGTCCCCGCGGCCGGCGAACGGCGTGGAGGCTTGTCTGCGCGCGGTCTTGTCGTGAGGCGACCTCCGATTTCCCTGTAGTTAGAGTTCGGCGAGCGCTGACACGATCGTTTCGACCTCGGTGCGGTTGGTGTAGTCCGGGTGCACGTCGGCGAGCCGCACGACGCGATCGCGATCGACCACCAGGACGGTCGGCATCGGCAGTTCGGTCGCGCCGTCGGCGTTTCCCTCGCGGATGTCAAGACCGAGCGCCCGTTGGGCCTCGAGCACGTCCTCGGCTGGTTCGAACGTGACGCCCAGGCGGCGCGCGACGCGGGCGCCGGCGTCGGACAGGACGGGGAACTGGAGGCTGTGCTTCTCGGCGGTGCTGAGCGATTCGTCGGGCGTCTGGGGGCTGATCGCAGCCAGCCGCGCGCCGAACCGAGCGAGCTGGGGCACCAGCTCGGCCTGGTACTGGTGCAGCGCGAGGTTGCAGTACGGGCACCAGCCGCCGCGATAAAACACGAGCACGGCCGGCCCGTCGGCCACTAGCTTCGAAAGCGACACGTCCGTGCCGGTGGCGTTGGGCAGCGTGAAATCTTGGAGCAGGTCGCCGGGGGCGACGGCGTGTGTGGGCATGCCACGCTCGAGCATCGCCTTTCGGTCGTGTGTGAAGGTCGCGACGACTTCGGCCGGGAGCCGCTCGGCGGCCGCGGCCTGTACTTGCTCTGACTGCTCCTTGATTGTCGGGCTCATCGCTTCTCCTCGCTCGCGTCGGGGACAGTGGACCAGTTAGTCCATATCGGAGTGAAGCACACCTGGACCGTTAGGTCCACTTCGGCTAAAGTCATCACGATGACGGCGCCGTCGATGACTGAGCAGGGACGGGCTACGCGGGGGAGGATCGTTGCGGGCGCGGCCGCGTTGATCGGCGAGCATGGCGTGTCCGGCACGAGCCTGGATGACATTCGCGCCGCGACGAACTCGAGCAAGAGCCAGCTTTACCACTACTTCGGCGATAAGCACGGGCTCGTGCAGGCGGTCATCGATCACCAGTCGGCCGTCGTGGTCGGCGCCCACGCGGAGATGCTAGAAGCCGTACAGGACTGGAGCGACCTCGAGCGCTGGGTTGATTCGATGGTCGCGGCGGTCGAGCAGCAGGGCGCGCGCGGCGGTTGTCCGATCGGCACCCTCGCCGCGGCGCTCGCTGACACCGACGAGCGCTTCCGGACTGCGCTGAACGACGCGTTCGAGAGCTGGCGCGCGGCGATCGGCGGAGCGCTCGCCCGGCTGCGTGAAAACCACCTGCTCGCCGCCGACGCCGACCTTGAGACCCTGACCGCGACCACCCTGGCCGCGATCCAGGGCGGCCTGCTGCTCGCCAAGACGAGCCGCGACAGCACGCAGCTCCGTGCCGCGCTCGAGGGTGCGATCGCGCAACTGCGCGCGCACGGTGTTCCAGACAAGCCTCGCCCGCGTCGCCGTTAGGCGGGCAAGCGCAGGGTTCTGGCGGTTCGACGGGGAGGTTCTTAACAGTCTCGATCGGCGGCTTCGTTTGCCTTGACGGACCAGTGCCGGCCTGGTCAACTCATTGGACCTTCCGGTCCAACCTGCGCCGCGAGCAGTTCTTCACGCGCTCTTCGGGATGGATTGCCGAGGGCAGCCCCCAAGAACTAAGGAGAAGTGATGCGCTTGCTTTCACGCATGTCGCTGCCGTTCGCGCTGCTCGCCGTGGCCCTGGCGGGCCCAGCGGTTGGGTCCGCGAGCGCGGATAGCCCCGCCCACGTCGCCGGGCACGTGTATGTCAATGACAACACGGCAGGAACGAACACGATCGCCGCGTTCGATCGCCACGCGAATGGATCGCTGACCCCGGTGGACGGTTCGCCATTCCCCGCGGGTGGCGCGGGCGCGGGCAAGGGCCTCGCCTCACAGGGCGCCGTCCAGGTGAGCGACAATGGCCGCTATCTCCTCGCCGTCGATGCCGGCAGCAACCAGGTCTCGGTGCTACGGATCAAGCACGACGGCTCGCTACGGCTCGTCAGCGTCGCATCCTCCGGTGGTGCGCTCCCCGACAGCGTCACGGTCCACGGTGACCTCGTGTACGTTGCGAACTCGGGTGCCGGCGATAGCAACTACACGGGGTTCATCCTCGCTCACCACGGCGAACTGATCCCCCTCCCCGGCTCGACGGTAACGCTGCCCGCTACGGCGGCGCCCGCTGATGTCCTGTTCAACCAGAATGGCACGAAGCTCGTGGGTACAGAGGTCGGCCCGTCGGTGATCGACAGCTTCACCGTCGGCAGGAACGGCCTCCTGACCGCCGCGCCGGACTCTCCGCTCGCCGCCCAAGGGCTCGGCCCGTTCGGCAGCGAGTTCCGCCCCACCAATCCCAACCAGCTGTTCGTGTCGAACGCCCACAACGTCGGTGCCGGAACCGGCACCATCTCGGCGTTCAACGATGCACGGAACGGGACCCTGTCACCGATCGGGTCCTCGCCGTTCGCAGACCTCCAGACAGCTCCGTGCTGGGTCGAGATCAGCCCCAACGGGCAGTTCCTGTTCACCGTCAACACCGGCTCGGGCGACATCTCCCGCTACTCGATCGCTCCTGACGGCACGCTGACGCTGCTCGGCAGCACGCCGGTCGGCGCCACCGGCGGTGTCGGCGCGGTCGACGCCCGCCTGAGCCCCGACGGCCGGACGCTCTACGTGGACGAGAGCAGGATCGGCAAGGTCGGCGAGTTCGCCGTCAACGGCGGCAGCCTGACCGAACTGGCCAGCTCCCCCGTTTCGCTTCCCGCTGGCGCCACGCCCGCGGGTGTCGCAACCAACTAGCACCCCGGTCACGGCTCACGCTCCGCCCAGAAACACGAGCTGCGGGCACCACGCCCGCAGCTCGTGCACGGCGGACAGGTCATTCCGCCAATTGGACCATAAGGTCCAACTCGTGTAATACTCCCCACAGCCAACCGAGAGTCGCGGCGGCTCCGGATCGTAGACCGCAGATCACCTCACACGCCGTCAACCCGCAACCAACAGGTTGCCACTACTAGACGAATTCCTTGACATAGGAGCTTCTAAAGCAGCGACCCGACCCGCGCCGGCCGGAGCACAAGAGCAGTCGTCGGGTCATGGCGCCGCTGGCCCTCAGACCTGGGCCCGCGGGTCGCCTCCGACAGTCAGCATCTCCTCCTTCACTACCAAGCGGCGGTCTGACGTGAGTGGCGCTCGTCGTCCGCAGCGGGAGCGAGTGTCACGATGGCCGGCTGTAATGCTCCCGATTCGCATGCGGCAGGATGGTCGTCCGCGCCAACGTGACCCGCGTCAATTTCCGCATCTCTTGCTCAAGCGACAGCGTGAACCACGCGGATAGTCCGGCTATTGCCGTTCGTCCGCACCAGCGGTCAGGTCGCGACTGACACCGGCACCAACCAATCGTCTTGGCGCGGCCCCGCGTCAGTCGCGGCGCGCCGCAATCGGAAAAGGGGTGAGCGCTGACACGGCTCGGAATGTGCGAGTTCACCGATCCGGTCGCAGCGCGCGAGGGATCTCGTCAAGTAGGGCAACCCAAAACGACGCAAGTCATAGGAGATTGAAATGTTCAAGATGCGAAAGCTCGCCCTTCACGCCGGCCTGGTGAGCGTGGTCCTGGCCGTGGCGGCGGGTGCGGCGGTGGCGACCGGCCCGGACATCGGCGAGTAGGCCGAACCGCTCGCGCACGGACATGCGTACGTGCTCGGACTGCTGGACGCCATTGTTCGCCCCACAGGACCTCGCCGCCGGGTTCGTCGAGACGGTGCCAGGCTCGTAGCGCCGCACCGCGAGTAAGCGCTTGATGGCTCGCGCTGCCTCCAGCGCGAGCCATCATGCCCGTGTCGAGCGTGCCGGCGGGATGCCGACCGTGGATGGGGCGGCGGGCTTCCGGGCGTGTACCCACGGCGAGCCACCCCGGACCGATCCCCGGCGCTGGCACGAACGGTCCGCCGGCAGGGTCTGCGAGCGGGTCGGGCCGCACCTCCGGAGACCGCCCAGCGAAGGACGAGCGCCGCGCGGAAAACGCCGGCGGGGTCACGATTGGACAATGACTCAGATGCTCACAGCTGCGCGACACCGCCGCTGCGGCTCTTAGGCCTGCCCGCCCAGGCCGGGCTCGGAGCCTGCTCCTTGTCCTCCATTGCAGCAGTCTCGGGGTCGGCACGCCCGTCGGTGCTCTACGCCTGGAGCGATCATCTCGGACTGGTGGCCGCTGCGCACCAGGATCGAGCGCGTCGAGCGCCGTCTCGGGCTCCTCCTTCTGGGCGACGGCAGAAGTTGACGGCCGGCTTCCGCCGGCATATGCCGTCCGTCGAGCGAGCGCTCGTCGGACGCGTAAGGGGATCGTAAAAGAGAACGTCAGCCTCCAAGCTGTGGTCGCCCGGATGGCGCATGCGGCCGGCGGCAGCCGGACGGCCCGTCTGGGGCGAATTCGATCATGCGACGCTTGGGGGCCTCGCCATCACGCAAAGACCGGAAAAACCGGACGATGCGCAGCCTTCGCTGCGCGCCTACTCTTTCCGCTTGAGCGTGACTGTTATGCTCGCCTCCACACCTGCCTCGGCGATAAAGGCGAGCTTTCCTGACGCACTGAAGCCGAGAGATACCTCCACCGACTCGAGTTCGAAACCTCGTGGCCGCTCGGCGGTCGAGGCGTCGACGATCGTCGCTATCTGCCCCGAGATTCGGCGCCAGTCGTTCTGCACATCTTCTACCTTGCGTCCAAAGATCTTCTCCCGAAAGCTCTGCAGCTCCACTTCGCCTGGCTGCAGCGCGGGCGCACCAACGAATAGGACGATGTCTTCATCAGACGAGTTGGTTGCGGCGGGCTCTTCGCTCATATTGTGGTCCTCCTATTGATGTGAGACGGCAACACGCAACGTCACTAGCTGGCGGCGTAGAACTCCAGTCCCCACACTCGACGCGGCTGTTCTAGCACAAGCGCAAAGCCAGCGAGGCCACTCCCCATCGCGAGGACGCCGCGGTAGATCAGATAGGGCGGCGACTTGCCACTCCACTGAGCAACCTCGAGGTCGAGACCAATACAACCGGAGTCGCCACTCGCGAGTTGACCGGACAAAGTGCAGAGCGCAGGGACGATTACAGGCTGATCTGATGAGGCAAAGATTGTCCCGCGTGGTGATGTCTGTTCCTCAACCTGCAGTCGCACGTCACCATGGCCCGTCACCATGAGGACGGGCTTGCTGCCGAGTTCGGCCGAGATCGGCGTAGCCGACATCTCGTGCCACCAACTGGGTTGGTCTACCGCAACCAACGCTACATCCATTACCGGGTCATCAACTAACAGTTTTCCGGGAGGGTCCGCTCGCAGCGCATCGATCGTCACGCTTTCGCCGGGCTGAGCCCTTTTCGGACAACGGCGTGCTGCACGGTCAGAAGGGTTGGCCGTCCGGCCGCGGGACCCCGCGACGGGACAACCCAGCAGCTTCCCGCTACCGCGCCTGAGCTTTGGTCAACGGGCAGCCAAGGACGCTGCACCACCATGAACTCGTGCTCGCCCACCATGACACTTCTTGGCCGGCGCTCGCGCCGAAATGCGGCGACTGGACGGAGGTACTGAATCGCTGCGAACCGCAGCCCACCGCGCGTGCGTACAGGTCCGTAAGTGGTTACAGCGACGTCTGGATCAGGACGCCGTTGATCACGCGACAACGCTGCCTCGGTCGCGAGAGTCCATGCCATGGTGCGTTGATGCAGTGCCGACTTCTCAAGTTCAGCCGCGACGTCCTGGAAGAGCTCGAAGGGCGGCCAGCCCTCTGGCAAGAGCTCTGCAATTGTCGATGAATCGGCGCTGTCAAAGACATATCCCAGATTGCGCTCGAGGTCGTCGGGAGCCCGGAGCCTCTCGTATGCGGCGCCGACCGCCCGCACGTAGGCGAGCCTTGCGGACCGCGACGTCCTGCCTCCTGCCCGTTTCACGAACGTCAGGAGCCGTTTGCCGGCGACACGTTCTTCGGCACTCGGCGGCGGCGCGTCGGCCGGCGGAGGCGAGGCAGAAACCCCCATCGGGCGAGCCTAACGGCCCATTCCCGATCGGGTCAAGATCATCAGCTTGGTTCGCCGGGATCTGCTTGAGAGGGCTGTCGCTCACGCTACTCAACGCGCTCGCCACAGGGTCTGGTTCCTCCATCGGCGGAATAGGACGATGACAAAGCGCTGATGCCAGACCTGAGCCGGTTCTGCGCCTTCTGCCTCATGGTCGACAACCTGCGGCTGCTTTCACGATCGCACTCGCTCCTGGTGCGGAGCAGTCACGATGCGCGCGCCAAACGCCGCCGTCGCGGGCGGCTGCGTCCGGAGAGACGGAGCCGCGGACCAAGGCCCCGACCGCGCTTCCCCTTTCCATGCAAGAGGGCAGCGGGGTGCAGGCCGGAAGGGCCTTGACAGCCGAGGCGACCGATCTCTGGATCGTTTGGGCCGGCCTAGCCACAGCGGCCTGTCGTGGCGTCTCCGTGCCCAAGGAGTCGAACCAGGCTGGCGAGGACGATCACGTTCGTGGCGAACCACTCGCTCGCCCCGCTGACATTCAGCAACATCATCGAGGTGTCGCCATCAGGATCGTGCAGGCGGCCGCCCGCTCCAGAGAGTCTTTTCCTGGCTGAGCACTCGTGGGAGATCGTCGGCGCGCGTAATCGTTGGTCGCCAAAGACTCGTGCGAGTCCGGGACCGCTCTTCAGCAAGAGCGATCGTCAGCGGTTACCCCGGCTTCGGCGCGGTGGTGCGGCTAGTCGAGCTCGAGACAGGCCTTGTCGAGCCCTGTCTCGGCGGTCCGGGCACGCACGGCGGCGAGCAGCGGCGGCGAGTACCAGGCCGGGGCCTTCTGGGCGAGGAACAGCTCAAGCCGCGGGGTCTCCGGGCGGGCTCCGCCGAGCAGGTAGATAGCCAACGGGACCACAGCGCCGGCGATCGCCATGGCCAGGCCGATCCACAGAGCGATCGTAGTACCGGTCCGCGGGTTGCCACCGACGGTGAGCGCGAGGTGCGCGAACACGGGCGCGATCATGAACGCGGCTACGGCGCGCAACAGCTCGACGATCGCAAACACGCGCTGCAGGTTGTTCGAGGGCAGCGAGAAGCCGGCACAAAACAGCGCCGGCGCTACGGTTGCACCGAGCCCGATCCCGGTCAGGCCGGAGCCGATAAGCGTCGTCGTCTGTGTCGAGGGAACGTGGATGAGGAACACGGCGATTCCAGCGGCCAGGAAGGCCATCCCGACGAGCGGCAGAAGCTGCATCGCGCGGCGGCTGATGACGAGGCCGAGCAGCACCGCTGTCGCTACCGCCCCGCCGAGCTCGGGCAGATAGAGCAGGCCGATGTGGACGGGGCTGTAGCGGCCCGTGAGCAGGCTGGCGGTCAGTGCGGTGGCAGACACCGAGGCGGCAGCGGCGAACAGCGCCAGCGCGATCCCGGCGACCGGAATCGTGCTCGTGAGCATGGTGCGGATCGTCAACAGCGGCCGCGGAGTCCGGTACTGGTGGACGATCAACACGACGATCAGTCCCAGCCCCACGGCGAGTAGGCCGCACGTCTGCCACTCGAGGAAGCGGTGGGTCAGGAGCTCCGAAGCGCCCCAGAACGCCGCTACCGGCCCGCAGGCGGCGAGCGCGATCGTCCCCGGTGCGCGCGGCGCGCTGCGGTCAAACGGCGGCGTGTCCTCAAAGGTCAGCAGGGAGAGCACAAACGCGGTGACCGAGATCGCCGCCACGACCCAGAACAGGGGCCGCCAGGCGTGCGCGCTGGCCTGCAGCCCGCCAGCGAGTGGGCCGATCGCAACGGCACCGAAGATGCACATGCTCATGATCACCGCCGTCTCGCGCAGGCGCTCGAGCCCGAAGCCGAGCGCCAGCGGGGGCACGGCCGCGATGAGCAGAAGGCTCGTGCACAGCCCCTGGAGAACGTGGCCGGTAATGAACATGGCCGGATCGCGTGCCGTGGCCTGGAGCACCGAACCAACGACGAGGACCCCGACATAGAGGACCATCATCCGGCGCTGGTGCAAAAGCTGGGCGAACTGCACCGCCAGCACCGTGCCGACCGCGTAGGCAGCGTTACCCATCCCCGAGGCCAGGCTCATCTCCTGGAGGCTCATGTGCAGGCCATGAGCGATGATCGGCGTGATCGGTCCGATGGCGGCCGACAGAGCGAGATACGGGATCAGCGCCGACATCACCATCGCCGCCGCGGCCGGATAGCGGCCAGCCAGGGGGCCGCGCAACCGGAGGTCGACATCGTGCACGGCAGGGGTGGGGGTCGCCGGTCCTGACATGGTCACCCACAGATATAGCGGCACCGCCACGCCCCACCGCCCCGCGCCCATGTCTGACCCTACCCTCCCGGCAAGCCGCCAGAGGGACTGCGCAGGCCTCGGCTAGCCCCCGCGCCGTCAGCCCATCAGACCGCCATCCAACTCCTCATGGCTCCCGGGAGCCGGGCCACACCCGTCTTATGCACCAAGCGGCCCGTGCACGCGTCCCGAGACGAGCGCCTCCATGGCGAAGCGCGCGCGAACGGCCGGCAGAGGTCGACGGCTGGGTAGTCGCCGAAGGACTCGTGAGCGTCGCGCATGATAAGGGACAAGTGCGATCGTGCGACCGCTCAATCAGCCGGCGGCATCGGTGGCCAGCGCCGCACGAGTGCATTCACGGGCGGTTTTGCGATTGCACCGAGGCGTGGCGCTGGTCTTTCTGCCGTCGGGTCTGCAGTCACGAGGGACAGATGCCCAGATGCGACGCGATGGGGGCGTGACGGCATCTGATCTCTGAAGACAGCGAGCGTCGAGTTTCAGGGGAGCCGGCGGGTCGGCTGGGCGTACGTCAGGGCTCATCGCTCGTGGGCGTGGTCCTCTTGGATGGTGTTGCCGCCGTCGACGACGAGCGACTGCCCGGTGACGTATGCGGCCTCGGGGCGGGCGAGGAAGGCCACGGCGGCCGCGATCTCATCCGGACGGCCGGGGCGACCGATCGGCGTGAAGTCTCCGCTGCGGCGCTCGGCTGCCGACGACGAGCCGGTCGCGATCCAGCCCGGCGCGACGTTGTTGACGGTGATTGCGTACTGACCGAGCTCGACGGCGAGGCTGCGAGTGAGGCCGTCAAGACCGGCCTTGGCGGCCGCATACGCGCTCTGTCCTGGGTACGAGACGACCGGACCGGTGACCGAGGAGACGGTGATGATGCGCCCCCAGCGTTGCGCGATGAGGTTACCGACGACCTCCCGAGTGACGTTGAACGCGGTCGTCAGCGTCATGGCGATCTGCCGGTCCCACAGCTCGGGCGCGAGCTCGTGAAACAGCGGGCTCGCGTCTTCCGTCCCGGTCTGAGTCATCCCGGCGTTGTTGACGAGCACTTGCACCGCGCCGAAGCGGGCTTGGATCTCTGCGATGAGCGATCGCACCCCGGCGCGATCGGTGAGGTCACGTACCCAGCCGGCGGCCTCAGCGCCGTCAGCGGCGAGCTGCGCCGCCCGCCGATGAATGCGCTCGGTCGTCGACGTGATCGCCACGCGCGCTCCGTCTCGGGCCAGGGCCTGGGCCACCGCGAAACCGATCCCACTGGCGCTGCCTGCGCCGGTCACGAGGGCGACGCGTCCGCGGAGAGGCAGCGAGCTCATGAGGGCGCTCAGCCTAGCTTCTGAACCTGGCGCCCCGAGGGGAGCCGACACTTAGCTCACTGTCAAAGCGAGCTGGGTCTGGACGGTGACGTCCGGGCAGGCGAACAGCCAAAACGTGGCGATCACCAACCACGACGCGGCGAAGGAATCGAACCTTCCAAGCCGGGGGTCGCCCGGCCCTGCCAGTTTTGAAGAGGGTCCCCAAGCGTGCGAAATGCCTGCAAAACCGGCAGTTGTGGGAGCTCATTCCAGTTAGCGCAGGTTAGCTTTGCCGACTTCGGGACACGGTTCGTGACACGGGCCGGACTGGGCGCGAGATCACGGAAGAATGCCGCCGAGCAAGAGACGGCCGCCGAGCAGGATCCCCTCGCTGCCTCTGTCTGTCTCGCGGAGACCTGCCATCGGCGGGCGCCGGTCCGACGACAGGCCGCGACGCTGCGACAAAGGGCCCGTGCCTGCCGCAGCCGGAGCCATCACCCAGCTACTCCCGTGCACGGGATGGGGAAGCTCGGTGGGAGCCTCGGTCTGCGGCTCCGTCTGTCCGATCTCAGCAATTCGGCACGGCTGCTCTGGGGATCCGGCTGACTGCTGGTCCTCCGAAATCCGGAGTGACCGTCGCCATCGGAGTGACCGCAGCTCTAGCGGGCCGGAGGTTCGGTCGTGGTGCGTTAGACCGTGTCGCGGAGCGAGTCGGCGAGCGATTCGGCGGCGATTCGGTGAGCGTCGAAGATCGGGCCCAGATGTAGCAGTGAGTCGGTCTCGCGGCCACCTCACCGTCTCCGAGCTGCAGCACGACAGCTACGTCGGGAGTGGTGGCGCGGGCGGCTAGGCTAATCGCGACGTTCACCATGGGTCAGTTGCGGGTGTCCGGCTCGCCCACGCGGCTGGCTTGCCGGTCGTGATCGCGAGCGGTACTGAGGCGTTCACGCCGGAGCGCTGGGTCACCGGCGAGCGAGGGCCATCGCCGCCGTCACCTCCGCTCCGCGACCGTCTGATCGAACAGCGTCGGGAGCAGCGGTATGTCCCGGCCGACGTGTCCCGCCAGCAGCTTGAGACTCAAAGCGAGCGCGTCATCACGCGTCACCACCGCCACCGCGCCCGCGCCAGCCCGAAGCTCCTCGATCAACTCACCGTCCTCCGGACCCGCAAGCTGCTTGGAGGTCAAGCCGAGCGGCGAGAGGGGCTCGATCAGCGCGCTCGCCACTGAGTCGACGCCCGAAAGAGACCCACACCACGAACAGCGGGACGAGTCGCGGGTGCCTGTGTCTCGTTGCGGTGGCTGTCGGCAACCGCCGCGCCGCTCTTCTGTCCGCACCGAGTGTGGCCCCGAAGGAGAGAAGAGGGCAGGTCACTGAGCGCATTTACACCCTTTGTGCATACCCATCAAACAGTCGCGATTATGAAGGCGGCAATGCACGAGTGATCGGACCTCCGGCCGAGCGGCCGCGTCGCCTGATGGATGCTCCGTCGACGGCCGGGAATCCGTAGACTTTGTCTTGCGCCTCCGATCGGCCGGATGGGCGGCGGGGCGGACATGGAAATCTCACCTAGCATCATTCCGCAGGACGAGGAGGCGCGACTCGCTGCGGTCCGCCGCTATCAGATCCTTGACACGCCGCCTGACGGCGCGTTCGATCGCGTCACGCGGCTGGCTGCTCGACTGTTCAAGGTGCCGATCTCCATCGTCAGCATCGTTGATGAGGACCGTATCTGGTTCAAGTCGCGACACGGGATCGACGTGGACCAAGTCGGTCGCGATCCGGGGCTGTGTGCTTCGGCAATTCTCCAGCAGGAGGCTTTGGTCGTGCCGGACGCCTCCTTGGACCCCTATGCGTTAGCGAACCCGCTGGTGGCCGGAGACGTCGGGCTGCGGTTCTACGCCGGTGCGCCGCTGAGGACCTCGGACGGGCACAACCTCGGCACCCTCTGTGTGATCGACAAGCAGCCGCGGGTGATCGGTGAGGAGGATGCTGCGACGCTTGAGGATCTCGCCGCGATCGTTGTTCACGAGCTCGAGTTCAGGCTCGCAACGCGCATGGTCGTAGCGTCCGAACGTGAGAAGCGGGCACTGGATGCAGCTCGGCACGGCCTCGAGGCGGCCGAGCGTGAGCGCACCCGCTGGGCGCGCGAGCTGCACGATGAGACGTTGCAGAGCCTCGGAGCGCTGCACATACTGCTTGTCTCGGGGGTCGGCAATCCCCAGAGCCTGGTCGCCACGGTGAACGAGGCTGCCGACTTCGTCCTCGACGAGACCGTCAAGTTGCGCCATCTGATCGCGGAGCTGCGCCCAGCCGTGCTTGACCAGGCCGGACTGTCGGCCGCGCTCGAGAGCCTCGCCCGTAAGCTCAGCATCGTCGACGGTCTCGAAGTCGAGCTGAGGTTCGAAATTCCTCAGCCTGATCTGCCTCTGAGCGCCGATGTCGAGAGCGTGCTCTACCGGGCGGTACAGGAGGCGCTGGCGAACGTTGCCAAGCATTCGTCCGCTCGTCACGTCGAGGTGACCGTCCGGCCGCTCGAACGCGGCATCGAGGCGATCGTCCGAGACGATGGCGTTGGCTTCGAGGCTGGCTCGGCGACCGGTGGGTTCGGCCTGCTTGGGCTGCGCGAGCGCGCGATGCTCGCGGGCGGCGAACTCGAAGTACGTACTGCGCCTGGGGCCGGCACATTGGTTCGCTTCGTCGTGCCGCTCGGATGAACTGGCCTCGGGCGAGGACCGGTCAGGGCTCGATCAGCCCGTGACGTCGCGCGAACGCGACGAGCTCGAGTAGCCCGCGTAAGCCGAGCTTTTCCTGTAGGCGCGCGCGGTGCGTCTCGACGGTGCGCACGCTGAGGTGCAGCTCGGTGGCGATCTGCTTGTTCGTGCTGCCCCGGACGACGCGGATGAGCACTTCGCGCTCGCGTTCTGTCAATCGATCCAGTGCGAGGCCGTCGTGTTGACTCGCAGCGAGCCTGGCTCCCAGGCTCGGGTGCAGATACTTCTCTCCGGCGGCTACGGCCCGCAGCGCACGGGTGAGCTCGATCGGCGCGGCCTCCTTGAGCACGTACCCGGAGGCACCAGCCTCGAGCGCGTGACGAGCGAACAGGGGATCGTCATACATCGTCAGCACGAGAAACCGAGTGCTTGGCGAGATCTGCTTCATTCGCGCGATCGCCGGCAGACTCGGCTCTCCCGGAAGGTGGATGTCGAGCACGACGAGCGCCGGATGGTGTGCTCTCACCGCTTCGAGCGCCCCGGGAACGTCGCTTGCCTCGGCAACGACCCGAAACGCGGGTTGCTGCTCCAGAAGCGCACGCACGCCTTTGCGCACCACGGCGTGATCGTCGACGATCACCACTGCCAGCGGCGACAGAGCCGGACCGTCGGTGCGATCGCGCGACATACACAGACACTAACCGGCGCGACGCGTACCTCCTGCGCTCAGTAGCGCTACTGAGCGCTCTGCGGCCGCTACGGATGACAACCGCTCCAGCCGATGTCAGGCTGTCTCCAAGCGTGAGAGCCGCCCGGCTCCGCCCATAATCAATTCGAGGCCATCGCTCCTACCGGGGTAGTCGAATGCCCGCGGAGGTGGAGTGTGGTCCGTAGAACGCCGATCGAGGTGTCAGGGTTCGAGGGCCGCGAGGCGATCGGGTTGCACTCCGAGATCGCGATGGCACGCGAGAGCCCGCCTGTCCTCGACGACTCACGGTTTCGCTCGTGAGCGCGAGCGCCCGACTGGACGGCGAGGCACTCCCCGACGCGATCTCAAGCGCGGTCGCCGCGTTCTACCGCGAGTTCTACGGTCGTGACCGAGCGACCGCGACCACGTACGTCAACGACAACATCGTCCTCTGTGTACTCGAGGACATCCTCACCACCAGCGAGTCGCGCCTCGTCGAGTTCTGCGCCAGCCAGGAGGTCATCGACGGTCGCGTCGCCTTTCAGGCCGACACCCAGGATGAGTTCACCGCCGCGATCGAAGACCTGACGGGGCGTCGAGTCGTCGCCTTCCTGAGCACGAATCAAACCACCCCAGGCTGCGCGTGCGAACCGTTCTTTCTCGCCGCCCCCCCAACTACCCACGACCGACCACGAGCGATCCGATGAGCGATCGCGGCGCGTCGCGCACGTCCGGGCTCAGCGACCAGGACCTTATGCGACGCGTCCAAGCAGACGACACGCTGGCCTTCGAAGAGCTATATGACCGCTACTGCGCGAGGGCATTCTCCCTCGCCCGCGTGATCTGCGATAACACCGAGGTCGCCCAGGACGCCGTGCAGGACGGGTTCCTCAGCGCCTGGCGTAATCGCGCGCGGTATGACCGAGGTCGAGGCACCCCGCAGACATGGTTACTGGCTTTAGTCCGCAACCGCAGCATCGATAACTACCGCCGGCACCGCAACGGCGATCGTCTGCGGACATCCGACGAGTATCTCCACAGGCTTGCCGCCCCCCAACACGTCGAAGATGACGCGATCCGGCACGATGAGGGCAACCGGCTACGAGCCTCGCTGCAGCAGCTACCGGCGCGACAGCGTGAAGTGATCGTGCTCGCCTACTTCGGCGGGCTGACCCACACCGAAATCGGGACACACCTCGACCTGCCCCTCGGGACAGTCAAGGGACGGATGAGACACGGATTACTGAAGCTAGTCGCGGAGATCGAATCGCCACCGCCCCAAACGACCCGAGCCGTCAAGCGCAGCCTGGTAACCGCCGGCGAACAAAGACCGGATCGCGAGAGAGCGGTCTCCGCGTAACACGCGCTCGGCAGTCCCGGGCGCCCGGACACCCCTCGCGGGCCCGGACGTCGCCTGACGAGCGTTCCTTGACACTGGGCTGGGTCACCGCAGGTCGCGATTCTGAGCTCGACGTGCCATGCGGCACTTGTCTAACCGGACTTGGCCAACTCGGCCGACTCGGGCGTGTTCATCGCTCCCTGACGATCTTCTCTTGGACTAATGTCCAATGGATCTCGTCATCCGCGTCGCCGTCGTCTGTCTGTTCATCCGCCTAATCACCGGATTGCGTATGGGTCGAGCTCAGCACGCTCGAAGCCTTCGACGTGATCCGTCCTCGTCGTACCCGGCGCCCGGTCGTGCTAGGAATCACGCCGAGCGACGAGTCAGTCACCGGCACCTCGATCGTCGTCTCCACTATGACGCTGCTTCAGTAGCTGTCCGCTGGATCTCGTTCCGCTCCACACGCGTGCGACCGGCCACCGAAGAGGACCCGATCATCCTCGGGCAGGACGGGTGGCTGATCGAGCGCAGCGTCCGCGCAAAAGCGTAGCTAACTCTGGCTCCGTCGAAGAAAGAACCGCGCCCCAGGAGGTCTGCGTCCGGAAATGTGTACTGGGATTGTGCACTGGCTGCCTGCGCTGTGCGCCCGTACGCGCCACGAGCTCCCTCCGTCCAGCCGTTTCAGGCGTCGGGCGGAGGGAGCCTGATTGTGGCTGAGCGCAGGCCGGGCCGGGGAGGCTCGGGCGTGCGGTCAGTGCGGGGAGAGGTGGTGCACCTCGTGGCGGTGCTGGGTGTGCTTCTTGACGCTGTCGAATTCGTAGAACTTGCCCGGGCCCTTGCCCTTAGCGCCGAATCCGAAGCCGGCACCCTCGAGAAGCGACACGGCCTTGGTGATGTCAGTGAAGTACTTGGTTGACCCGGAGGCGAACGCCTGGTCGTTACCCGGCTTACCGAGCGATTGGAGCGCCAGTGCGCGATGCACGGACTCGATGCCCATGATCTCGGCGGCGTAGCGGGCATTGGTGCCGCTGCCGGCGTTGCCGAAGGCGGTGACGCCAATCTGATACGCGTTGACGAACACGCCGTCGCCGAACACCAGTCCACTGAGCAGGTTGTGCTCGCTGGCGAACAGAGCATCGGGGATCCAGATCTTCTTGGTCGCCGGCTTCGCGCCGAGGGCGCTGGTCAGGACTTTGTAGTGGTCGAGCTCCTGGTATGCGGCGTCGAGAACGTTGCGCTTGGTCACGGGACTGGAGAAGCTGACCTTCCGTGCGCCTTCGGTGTTGACGATCGTGGCGAGCACTTCAGCGGTCGCCGCGACGTTCAGGATCGTCTGGGCGTCGTTGGCGGCCAGCGCCTTGGCGGGCAGCGATAGCAACCCCAGGCCGCCGAGCGTGCCCGCCGCGCCGGCGACGAACTTGCGCCGCGTCGAGGCCGACTCGCCCGCGAAGCTGCGGTCGATTGACGCATACGCGTCGTTTATGTGTTCCGACACTAGATACCTCCGGTGATGGATCGTGGTCCCGGTCCTAACCGGTTACTACGCCCAGGAAATGCATTTGGATCATTCTCGTCGCGCTGAGCAAAAACGGCTTGTTCTGCCCCCGGCCCGGCGGAGTCTCGACACGGGTGCTGTGACCTGCGCGGGTCACTGGGTTGATCCGTTAGTCGCTGGTGGTCGTAGTAATGGTTGTACCCGGGCGAACGTACTCGGGCTAGACCCAAGGAGACAGCATGAGTGGTTCCCCGAGCACGAAGGACGGCCAACCGGCGGGCGGTGTGGTTCAGGAGTTGGCGCGCGATGACGTCGAGCGCAAGAAGTTCCTGAAGATGGCCGGGAAGACGATGGGCACGGGCGCCGCGGCGACCGGGCTGGCTGCGTTCATCGCGGCGTGCGGCGGCAGCTCGAGCAGCTCGAGCAGCGCCGCCGGCTCGTCCAGCGCGGCGGCCACGAGCAACGCTTCGTCGGCCAGCAGCAGCCCCAGCGGTTCTGGCGATTTGGCGATCGTCAACTACGCGCTGACGCTCGAGTATCTGGAGGCTCAGTTCTACGACAAGGTCGTGGCCAGCGGCCTCTTCAGCGGCAAGAACTTGTCCGTGATCAAGACGTTCCGGATGGACGAGCATGAGCACGTCGCGGCACTGAAGTCAGTGGCGGGCAAGCTCGGCACGCCGGCCGCGAAGCCGAAGGGGAAGTTCCCGATCCACAGCGCCGCGCAGGTTACGAAGCTTGCCGGTGCGGTTGAGAACCTCGGCGCATCCGCGTATCTCGGTCAGGCAGGAAACATCAAGAGCAAGGAGATCCTCGCCGCCGCGCTGGCGATCCACACGATCGAGGCACGACATGCAGCGGTGTTCAACACGCTGCTGAAGATGCCCCTGGCCCCCGATGGTGCATTCGCGAAGCCGATGTCCATGAGCCAGGTTCTGGCGGCCGTCAAGCCGTTCATCGCCTAGACCGTCGTCATCGAAACCTCTAGATAGGAACAACTCAAATGAAAAGCACCAAAATCGCCAGCCCTGAGCTGGCCGCCATCGAGGTCCATGGCATCAGCCGCGCGAGTTTCATTCTCCGCGGCGCGATGACCGCGGGAGCGGTCTACGGCGCGGCTGCCGTCGGTCCGTACGTGAGCAGCGCCTTGGGCGCGTCCGGAGGGGGGGATGTTGGGATCCTCAACTTCGCGCTGACGCTCGAGTACCTCGAGACCGACTTCTACAAGCACAAAGCCAAGGCCATCGGTCTGAGCGGCGAGGCGAAGTCGCTGGTCGCGGTGATCGCCGCTCACGAGCAGCAGCATGTCGACGCGCTGATCAAGGCGATCAAAGCTGCTGGAGGCACGCCGGTGAAGCAGCCGAAGTTCGTGTTCCCGGTCACCGACCAGACGAGCTTTTTGAAGCTCGCCTACGTGCTCGAGAACACTGGCGTTGGTGCCTACAACGGCGCCGGCCCGTCACTGAAGAACCCCGCATACCTAGCTGCGGCTGGGTCGATCGTCCAGATCGAGGCGCGCCACGCCGCAGCCATCGGCCTGCTGATCGGACAGTCGGTCACGCCGGACGGCGGATTTGACAAGCCGCTGACCAAGGCGCAGGTGCTGTCGAAGGCCGGGCCACTGATCAAGGCCTGATTCGGTCTCCCGCCCGTGACGGCGCGGCCCGCGAGCTCCTGTTCGCGGGTCGCGCCTTCGCATCGGCGCACCCAAGTCAACCCAAGACATTCATGCTCAGATCCGGCCCATTGGACTTGCGCTCGCTCGCCGACGAGGACCTCATGCAGCACGCGTCCGACGGCGAGGCGCGCGCCTTTGAGGTGATATTTGACCGTCATGGTGGCGCGGCGTTCTCGCTTGCCTATCGGATGTGCGGGCAGCCCGCGATGGCCGAGGATGTGGTGCAGGAGGCGTTCCTGTCCTTGTGGCGCAGCGGCGCAAACTATGATCGCTCCCGGGGCAGCGTTCGCTCCTGGGTGCTCGGTGTCGTTCACAATCGTGCGGTCGACGCGCTCCGTCGCGGCGTACGACGAGAAGGCCGCGACGTAGCCGACGAGGGCATCGCGGAGCGGATCGAGGCGCCCGAACGAACCGACGCTCTGGTGTCCGGCCGCGAAGAGGCGCAGGAGATTCGAACCGCCCTCGGCGCCCTACCCGTCGATCAACGACGGGTGATCGAGCTCGGCTACTTCGGCGGCTTCACCCATAGGCAGATCGCCGCGATGCTCGAGCTGCCGGCCGGCACGGTGAAGGGCCGAATGCGGCTCGGGCTGGCGAAGCTGCGCCTCGCGTTGGGCGAGCCAGCCGAGGTCGTCGCATGATCTCCGGTGATTTCTCATGACCCCTGAACACGCGATGCCGGAGAACCGGGACTGCAGCAGTGACGCTGCGGCCTATTCGCTCGGCGCGCTCGATCCCTCGGAGGCTGCGGGCTTCCGCAGGCATCTGGACACCTGCATCGTCTGCCGCGACGAAATCGCGGCGTTCGGAGAGGTCGCTGACATGCTCGCGATTGCCGCTCCCGAGTATCCGGTCCCGCGGAGGCTGCGCCGCAAAGTCATGCGTGACGTGCGCGCAGAACCAGGCTCGGTTGCGCCGCGAACCCGACGCTCGTGGGCACACTCTCTTCGCTCACGACGCTTTCCTGCCCAGCCTGCACTGGTCGGCGGCCTGCTCGCCGCTGCCGCGCTCGCGGTCGTCGGGGGAGTGGAGCTGGCCCGGGACGGCTCCGCCCGGGTCCGAGTCATTCAGGCACGCGTATTCGCGCCGGTGGGGAGCGCTCGGCTGAGCGTGACCGGCGCTCGCGCGGAGTTGGTCGTAAATCATCTCGCTCCCCCGCCACCCGGGCGAATCTACGAAGTATGGATCGACTGTGACCGTCACGCTCCCTCGCCCACGGCGCTGTTCAGCGTCACCGCCACCGGAGCGGCCGAGGTCGGTGTGCCGGGCGACGTGCGGGGGGCGAGCACGATCATGGTGACCCAGGAGCGTGCCGGCGGCAGCCTCGCGCCGACAAGCCCCGCGGTGATCGTCGCGAGACTCACGTAAGAAATGATCCGGATCGGGCTGACGCCCGTATAAGGGTTAGTCCACCCACATCGATCGGAGCCCGAAGATGGGACTTGACAATCCACTTCACATAGCCTTCCTGCTGGTCATCCTGCTGCTCGTATTCGGAGCCAAGCGACTCCCCGAAATGGGACGCTCGCTCGGAACCGGCATGCGCAGCTTCAAGGACTCAATCAGCGGCGAGAGTCACTCCCCAGAGCACATCGAAGAAGCCGTCGCCAGCCCGGCCGCGCCCGCAACCAACCTCGCGGTAGCCGAGCCGGTCGTCGACCGCTCACCCGTCCGACCCGTCGTCTAGACCCCAGACGACAGCGACTAAGGCCAGAGCCGTGCAAGTCCTGAGCGCGATTCGCAGCATCCGCAGCGTCTCCCACGACGATCAGCTGAGCGTCGTGGGTCATCTCGACGAGCTGCGGACCCGGCTGATGGTTTCCCTGGCCGTTGTCGTGGTCGCGTTCGGGCTCTGCTTTTGGCAGAACCACGCGCTCCTGCGCCTGATCGACAGCCCGCTCGCGCACCAGACCCAGCAGCAGGTGCGTGACGGGCACGGGCCGCTCGGCGCCACCTACCAGGTTCAACGCAGCGCCCGCGACATCGCCGTGCAACTGCACGCCGTAGTGAACGTGCTGCGCGCGCCCGGCCAGCATCAAAGCCCAGCGGCACTGTCGGCACTCGCGCTCGCCGGCACCGGCCTAAAGCGCGACATCGCGAGTCTCTCCGCCCCACCCCGAGGCGACCGGCCGGTGACGCTCGGAATCGGCGAGCCGTTCACCACGACGGTCACGGTCTCGCTGATCTTCGCGTTGATCCTGTCCCTCCCCGTGCTGTTGCTGCAGGCCTACGGCTTCCTGATGCCGGCTTTCGACCCACGACAGCGCCGGCAGATGCGGCCGCTGATAATGGCGATCCCCGGGCTGTTCATCGCTGGGGCGGCATTCGGATACTTCGTAGTGCTGCCGGCGGCGGTGCACTTCTTTCAGAACTTCAACAGCGCCGAGTTCAACGTGCTCGTGCAAGCCAGCCAGTACTACAAGTTTGCCGCCACCACGATCCTGGCGATGGGTCTGCTCTTCCAGGTGCCGGTGGGGATCCTTGCGATCACCCGCGCGGGCGTCATCTCCCCACGGCAGCTGCGCCGCAATCGCCGCTACGCGGTCGGTGCCTGCGCGCTGATCGCCGCCGTGCTCCCCGGAGACGCGATCACGATGCTGCTCGAAACCGTGCCGCTGTATCTGCTCTTCGAAGTCAGTGTGCTGATCGCGACGATCGCTGAACGACGCGCCCGAGCGCGTGACCGACGCGACGGCGTCCTGACCGAGCCAGCGTAGCTTTCGCGCCCAACGATCCGCCGAGAGCGCCAAGCCCCCACTAATCATGCGCGTCAAGTCCCTGATCCTTCCCACCGCGGCGGTCATCGTGGTGGCTGTCACCGGGCTGGCGCTCGGACACAGCCGCGGTGGATCCGCCCCCACGCCCTCCGGCGCTCCCACCAGCGGCAAGACCGCTCATCTGACGATCGCCAACTACGCGTTCGCTCCCACCGCGCTAACCGTCAGAACCGGAGCGACCGTCACAGTCACAAACACCGACAGCACCGCACACACCGTCACTGCCACCTCCGGCGCGTTTGACTCCGGAACGCTGCAGCCCGGCCAGTCAGTGCATCTCAGGCTCAAGACGCCCGGCAGCTACACATACATCTGCCAGTTCCACGCCTTCATGACCGGCACAATCGAGGTCGCAGGCTAGTGCGACCCGCGCGCACCACGCCCAGCCTCAAGCTCCTCGCGGCAGCCCTTGTTGCCGTGATCGCGGGCGTGCACCTCCAGCAATACCTTGATTTCATTAGCCAGGTACCCACTGTCGGCGTGCTGTTCCTGCTCAACGCAGCCGGGGGTGCCGGCCTCGCGCTCGCGCTACTAAGCCGCGAGCGCACGGTGCGAAGGCTCAGCGCGCTCGGCTCGCTCGGTCTGGCTATCGGGTCGCTGGTCTCGATCGCTATCGCGCTCAGCGGGAGCTTCTTCGGCTACAGCGAACCGACGCTCCGGCCCCCGATCGTCATCGCGATCCTTGCCGAGACGGCAGCAATCCCGACGCTCGTCCTAGTGATGCTTCGCGAACACCGGCCACGCACCGGCACTGTCGAGGTCGATTGCTAGCGGCGCGCCGGAAAAAAGGCGCGACCAGCGGTGACCTGCCTACAAGCCCTTCGACGACCGCGACGAGGGCTGGACCAAGGTCGTCCTCAGGCCCGCCGCCTGAACACCAAATCCAAAGAGTCTCAAAGTCGTGCGGCTCGGGACACCCGGCTTTGAATCGCCGGCCTGGTGTTTCCGGCCGCCAAAGCTCGCGCGATTGCTTATTAGCTCGTTCGTGTTGTCAAGTACCTCCAGGGTGTCTGGCTCCGTGGACGCCCTGCCTTATCTGGGCCCGCGGCTGCCGGTGGTGGCTGTCGGTGACGAGATGGTTGATCGGTCGTTCCTGTGGAGCGACTGCGGCCGCTCTGTCTTTCGTGGGCCGCCACGTCTGGGCGTGGGTGCCTCGATCGCTGCTGGAGCTGGCCGCACGTGTGGGACGCATCGTTGACGTGTGGGCTTGGTCGGAGCGGTTGAGCGGGACGTGGTGTCTGGTGGGTCGAGCGCGGCGGGGCCGAGCGCTCTGAGGAGGTGGTAGGAGCGTCGGGCGAGCTTGCGAGCGATCGTCAGCGACGCGCGGTTGTGCGACAGGCCGCGGTCCTTGAGCGCGTGATAGTCGGCGTAGTCAGGGCTCCGCGGGCCGGCAGGCGGATTGCGCGGCCTCATACAGCGCCCAGCGCAACGGCGCGGAGCCTTGGCGGGTGAGTTTGCCGAGCTGCGCGTGGCGGTCTGAGCGGTGAACGCCGATGTCCAGGCCGGCCATCCGCACGGCCTGGCGGCTGGCGTGCATCCGCGTGACGTCGCCGAGCTCGACCAGGGTGACCAGCGCGGAGAGCTCGCCCATCCCGTACTGGGTCATCAACGCCCGGCAGCCGGTCTGATGGCGCGCGAGCGTGCGTAGGTCACGCTCGATCCCTGACATCTGGATCTCGAGCATGTCGATGATCTCCAACGCGACCCGGATGCCGCTCGGCCGGCGTCGACCGGCAGCTCGAGGCTGGATAGGAACTCGCGGCCGGCGAGCGTGCGCAGATCATCCGGGGCGCCCGGCGACTCCGTGGTGATACAGGGTCGCGCGGATCCGCTGGATCCAGCTCGTGCGCTCCGCCAACAGGACGTGTTACGCAGCCGCGCACGGGAGCGCCACTGGCGCGACGTGCTCAGGCGGGCACCACGACTCCGGCAAACGCCCCTCGCACAACAGCTCCCGCAACCATTTGCGCATCGGCACGGTCGGTCTTCGACGCGACGCTTGCGGCCGCGTAGCGTGACCTCGGGCGGCGGCGCACCGCGCGCCATCGCAATGGCGACGCCGCACCGCTCCGGTGCATCCAGGCCGGGGCCATCCCTTTGCCACACGAATCCGATCGTGAGGGCGCGCCGCGGTGACGACTCCTCGGCGACATCGCGAGCACCCAAATACGTCGTGATCGGTGAGCTCGAAGATGGGGTCCGCTCCCGTGAGCAGGTGTAAGGTTCCGCGCGGCCGGAGGCGCATGCGCAGTCGTCCGTTTGGGGGGGTACTGGGGTGCCGGATCGGTTCCGAGCCGAGAGTCCCGGGCAAGGTCTCGCACGCGATGGATGTCGGTCCGAGCTCAGCGTCGAGTCTGGAGCGGGCGACGCGCTCACCCTGGGCATCGAGGGAGGGTAAGCACTTGTCCGCCGTTCGGCTTCGCGCGCGGATGGGAGGCCGAGCGTCCGTGCTCGGCTCGCGATCGCGCGCGGCGGCGCGGGAATCGTCGCCCGGCCGGATGGGACCGAGCATGGTGTTCGGGCTGCGGCCGTTCCGAGGTGAGCGTCGCGCGCGGACCTGGAGGCGATGACCGAGCGTCCGTGCTCGGTGTCGTCTCGGCGCGCGCACCGGAGGTGGCCGGCCCGTGCCGGGGCGCAATGGCACCCGGCTAGTCAAGATCGCGCCACTGTCCGCCCGCCCGTCGTCCAACATCCGTCGCGCTGATCGAGACCCGCAGCCCCACGATCTCGAGCCTCGATCCCGCTCAGTCGCTCGCGCTGTCCATCGTCCCCTCCCGAGCCTCGAGCGCCGCACCGAGCCCCGCCCCCTAGCGCACGCCCGCCACCGACGTCCCGACAGCAGGCATACACTCCACGCACAGACGTGCTGAAGATGTCGGCTCTCGGGCGTGGCAGCCGCACAAACGCCCGTCACTACTGGGGTTAGGACCGCTCTCGCACGACGCCGCCTCCAGCGCTCGCGGACATCTTCGGACGTCTTAGTGACATCTTGCGGACATCTCCCTGCACACGGGCTGGTTTCTCAGACACTGCGGCGAGCCTCCTCCACTGGGAGGTCCGGGAGCGCGAACGCCTCGGCGAGCACCCTGGCCTCGTCGCCGCGGTCGCGGTGGTGGACGTAGCGCATCGTCGTCTGGATGTTCGCGTGACCCATCCACGCCTGGACCGCCGGCACCTCGGCGCGCCTGACCGCGAGCGTGCCGAACGTGTGGCGGAGATCGTGGAAGCGCAGCGGGCGTAGCCCCGCGCGCGCGAGGGCGGACTTGTAGCGCACGCGCAGTGAGCTGGCGTCCTGGAAGCGGCCGAGGTCGTTGGGGAACACCAGGTCCTCCTCGCCGACGAACTCTTCCCGGCTCCCGAGACCAGCCAGTGCGCGAGCTACCTCGGGGACCATTGGAACCGACCGCACCTTCCCGGACTTCGGCGTCCCCACCCCGCCGTGGATGTTGTAGCTGCGCCGCACCCGGATCGCCTGGCCGCTGAAGTTCACGTCGCGCCACTGCAGCGCGAGCAACTCCCCCATCCGCAGCCCGGTGAACGCCGCGGTCAGGAACAGCGCCGCGTCCTGCGCCGAGCCGGCCGCGCGGACCAACGCCCAGACCTCCTCGGGCGAGAACGCCTCGAGGTCATCGGACACCCGTGTGCGCGGACGCTCGACGTCGAGCACCGGATTCCGCGGCAGACCCCAGACCTTCATCGCGCGCTTGAAGATCCCGTGGAGGTTCACGAGGTACTTCGCCGTCGTGCGATTCGAGCAGGTCAGCGACCCCTTCCACCGCTCGAGCATCTGCGGCGTCACATCCTCGATCGCCACATCGCCGATCCCGCGCACGAGCCGATCGACTGTGTGGCGGTACTCCCGCAGCGTCGAGGCCTTCACCGCCCGGTCGTGCTCGCTGTAGCGCAACCACTCCGCCCCCGCCTCGGACAGCGTCACCCCCGTGCGGACCATTCCCGGCAGCGTCCCGCGACGAGCCTCATCCAGAACCGAACGCAGCCAGTCCTCCGCCGCGCGCTTCGTGAAGTACCCCGCCGCCGGCCGACCCCGCGCCGTCCCATGCCGGGCCGATCAGCTTCTGGACCTGGCGCCCGGAGGGGAGCCGGTATTTCGCGTACCAGACCGGACCGCGCTTGCGCTCGACCCTGAAGACGTGTCCCGTCACACGCTGCATCGCGCCCAACTCGTACCCGATTCTCGGGACATATTGGGGACACGCTTCCAAAATTGCGATCCGTCCATCGCGGCCGACGCCGAGCCAAAACATCGCGATTTCCAGCCACGACGCGGCGAAGGAATCGAACCTTCCAAGCCGGGGGTTGCCCGGCCCTGCCAGTTTTGAAGACTGGATGGGCCACCAGGCCCGTGCCGCGCCGGGCCGGATGCTACGGACGTGCCGGGGTGGGGTGCCGGGGTTTGGGGCGCCGGGGCGGGGCGCCGGGATGGAGCGCCGGGGCGGGGGCCGGGCGGGGCGCCGGGCGGGCGCCGCGTCAGGAGCCGGCGGCGAGTCCGTGCTCGAGGGCGCCCTTGACGCTCGCGTCGAGCGCGTTGAGCCGGTACAGCGCGAGGGCCTCGGCCGAGGCGAACCGGCCGCCCGGGGCGGACGCCGGGCCGTGGTGGGAGAGGACGCAGTGCAGCAGCGCGAGCGTGCGGTCCTGATCGAGGGTCCGGGCGCACAGCGGGGCGAGGATCTGGTGGCCGATCGTGAGATGCCCGAGCAGGCGGCCCTCGTCGGTGAGGCCGATCTCGGCTCCGTAGGTGAACTCGCGGGTGCGGCCGACGTCGTGGACGAGCGCGGCGGTGAGCAGTAGGTCGGAGTTCACACGCGGGTGCAGCTGGCACAGGTCCTGGGCGAGCGTCGCGACCGCGACCGTGTGCTCGAGCAGCCCGCCGAGGTACGAGTGGTGACCCGCGCGCGAGCACGGCGCCCGCCGGAACGACGCGCGCAGCTCCGCGTCGCCGAGCACGGCGTCGAGCAGCGCGCGGTACTCGCGGTCGTAGACCTCGCGCGGCGAGGTGCTCGAGGAAGCCGTCGAGCTCGTCGAGGTCGCGGTAGGCGGTCGGCAGGAACGCCGAAGGATCGGCCGCGGACGCGCGCCCGACGGAGGTCAGCTCGACGACGAGCTCCTCGCGGAAGCGCTCGACCGTGCCGGCGACCCGGACGAGGTCGCCGCGCTCGAACGTGCCGGCCAGCTTGTCGGCGTCGCGGAAGGCTCGGGCGGGAATCGCGCCGGTGCGGTCGCGCAGCTCGAGCGCGAGATACGGCGATCCGGAGCGCGTCGTGAGGCGGTCCTTACGCACGCAGGCGAAGACGGCGTCGACCGTTTCGCCGGCGCGGAGCTCGCTGACCGTCCGGGCGGGGCTCATCCCCCCATGATGTACGGTGATCCGGATGCAGCCAATCCAATGGGAGTACCGGCCGGATGGTCTTCGCGCTCCTGCTCTGGTCTGCGCGTTCAAGGGCTGGAATGACGCCGCCGATGCGGCCTCGACGGCGCTGTCATTCGTCGGAAGCGCACTCGGCGCCCGGCGGTTCGCCACGATCGATCCCGAGGAGTTCTACGACTTCCAGGCGACCCGCCCGCGGATCAGCCTGACCGAGGGCCGCGCGCGCGAGCTCGTGTGGCCGGCCGTCGAGCTCTACGAGGCGCGCGTGCCGCGAGCGCCCGCGCGACCTCATCCTGCTCGCCGGCGCGGAGCCGTCGTTCCGGTGGCGGACATTCTGCGGGGTGATCGTCGAGCTGGTCGAGGCGCTCGGCGCCCAGCTCGCGGTGACGCTCGGCGCGCTGCTCGCCGACGTCCCCCACACCCGCGCCGTGTCGATCACCGGCCTGGCCTCCGACCCGGCGCTGATCGCGCGGCTCGGGCTCGTCTCGTCGTCATACGAGGGCCCGACCGGGATCGTCGGCGTGCTGCACGCCGCCTTCCAGGAGGCCGCGCTGCCGTCCGCGAGCCTGTGGGCGGCCGTCCCCCACTACATCGCGGCCACCCCGAACCCGAAGGCGGCGCTCGCGCTCGTGCGCAAGCTCGAGGGCCTCGTCGGCGTCGCCGTCGACGCGTCCGAGCTCGAGGCCGGCGCCGCCGACTACGAGCGCCAGGTCAACCTCGCGGTGCAGAGCGACCCGGACGTGCAGGCGTTCGTCGAGCGGCTCGAGCAGGCCGCCGGCATCGACGAGGACGACGACCCCGGCCCGCTCCCGTCGGGCGACACGATCGCCCGCGACCTCCAGCGGTTCCTGCGCCAGCGCGGCGCAGCGAGCCGCCCGCTTGACACGGCCGCCGGCTCAGCGCTCGGCGGCCGGGCACACCAGCCGGTAGTCGCACATCGAGCACGCCGCGAACGACGGCGTCGGCTCGAACCCCTGCGACAGGATCCCCTCGGCGACCTCCGTCGCGACCTCGCGGATCCACTCGCCGCGGTCGCCGTCGTCGGAGGGCACGGACGACCTTCTCGTCGTCGAGCAGGTAGTAGTAGGCCTGCCGCGAGGCCTCGAGGTCCCACGCCTCGCGCGCGCCGACCGCGTACAGCGACAGCTGCACGTCGTCGGCGAGCTGGGCGGCGCTCTTCGGGCGGCCGGTCTTGTAGTCGATCAGCTCGTACTCGCCGCCGGGCAGCAGGTCGACGCGGTCGACCCGCCCGCGCAGCAGGTGCGGCCCGAGCTTGAAGGTGAACTGGCGCTCGAACCACACCGGCTCGGGACTCCTCGGACTGGAAGCGCTCGTGGTAGCGCGTCGAGCGCCGAGGCCGCCTTGCCGCGCAGCTGGCGCTCCTCCTCGGAGTCGCCGAACCCGCCACGCCGCCAGCCGGCGTCGAGCAGTCCGAGCAGCTCGGGCAGCGTCCCGGCGAACTCGTCGCGCGCGTGGAAGCGCTCGAGCACCTGGTGGACGCATGATCCCGAAGCGCTGGTGGATCGTCGGCTCCTGGGGGATCCGGAACACGCGCGCGAACTTGTACTTCAGCGGGCACGTCGCGGTACGTGTCGATGTCCGAGGCCGACAGCACGACGCCCTCGCCGCGCTTGGGCAGGAACGGCTCGAGCGACGGCTCGTCGCGCGCGGCGATCGCCTGGGCGCGGCGGCGGGCGTCGCGCTCGGCGTCGAGCAGGTAGTCGTCGAGCGCCGAGGAGGTGAAGATCTCGCGCTGCTCGGCGGTGACCGCCTGGAGGATCCGGGCGTTGACGTCGCGCAGGCCCTCGGCGACGCCCTGCCCCTCGGGGCGGGCGATCAGCGCCGCGACCTTGAGCAGCTCCAGGTAGCGGACGACGGCGTGGGAGACGTCGAGGTCGGTGTCGAAGCGCAGCTCGCCGAGCCGGCCGCCGGCGCGCATCGTCGCCCTCGAGCAGCTCGTCGCGCAGCAGCCGGTAGGTGGCGTGGAGCGTCTCGGCCGGACCGAACAGCTCCTCCTCCTGGTCGTCCCACTCGCGCGCCGAGCGCCGCGCGGATCTCCTCGAGCAGCGGCGACGGCCGCGAGCGGCGTGCCGCGGTCGGTCGCCGGCGGGGTAGCCGAGCACGACCCGCGTACGCGCGCGGGTGATCGCGGCGTACAGCGCCTGGCGCAGCACCAGCCGGCGGTTCTCCTCGCTGTCGGGCGGGAGCGGCTCGTGCAGGAGCTCGTCGGGGACCGCCTCGGGCGCCGGCGCGGCCACGCCTGCGCTGCAGCCCGAGCACGTACACGTGCGTCGGCCTCGAGCCCGCCGGCCGCCTGCGAGCGTGAGCACCTGGACCGCCGCGGCGCCGCTCAGCGCCGGCTCCTCCTCCTCGCGCAGGCCGAAGTCGGCGACGGCGGCGATCGAGCGGGCGAACTCGCGCGGCGTCGCCTGCGGCGCGCGGCGGACGTACGCCGAGGCCAGCTCGCCGAAGCGCGCGAGCGCCCGCAGCCGCTCGACCACGTCCGGCTGGGCGGCGAACAGCTGCTGGCGGCGCAGGCCGAGCCGGTCGATCAGCCGGTGGACGTACAGGTCGGGGCGGGTGGTGTCGATCGCGGCCACCGCCGAGCGGTACAGCTTCAGGAACACGCGGATCCGCTCGCGCGCCTCGGGCGGGACCTGCGGGGACTCGGTCGCGGCGGCCAGCGCGGCGACCATGTCGAGCTTGCGCCGGCGGGCGATCTGGGTGCAGCGCGCGATGTCGACCGAGCGCAGCTCGATCGGCGGCCGCGCCAGCGCGCGCACGACCGCGCCGGCGTCGGAGGGGTCGGCGAGCAGCCGCAGCCACGCGAGCACGTCGCGGATCTCGGCCCGCTGGAAGAACGCCGCCTCGCCGACCAGCCGGTGGGCGACCGCGCGCTCCTCGAGCGCCACCGCCACCGCCTGCCCCTCGCGCGCGACCGCCGGGACGAGCACGGCGATCTCGCCCGGGCGACACGCCCTCGCGGGCGATCAGCCGCTCGATGTCGGCGGCCACCGACTGGGCCTGCGCGCGGTCGTTGGCGCAGCGCCAGAACTCGACCGCGTCCCCGGCGGCACGGCAGTCGGACGAGCTCGGCCCGGCCGAGCGCCGCGTCGCCGGCGCGGACGATCGCCGGGGCGCACCGCCACTCCCCGGTCGAGCCGTCACGATCTCCGCGCCCTCGCTCGAAGCTCTGAAGCCGCGCGGCCGCCGCGCCGCGGAATCGCCGCGACGCCGTGACGGGATCGCCCGCCACCGTCAGCGCGGCACCGAGCCGCGCGATCGCCCGGGCCAGCGACGCCGGCGCGAGATCGAGCTCCTGCGCGTCGTCGACCAGCAGGTGCTCGAACGCGCCGGGCGCCCGGACGCTCGCGCGCAGCCGCAGCGCATCGCGCACGAGGTCGCCGGCGTCGCCGCGCACCGGCGTCGCGCGAGCATCCGCTCGTGGGCCCGGTAGACCTCGGCGAACTCGCGCTCGAGCGCGCGGCCTCGGCGCCGGATCCGGCAGCCCGGCCGCCCACGCGGCGTACTCCTCGGCGCCGATCAGCTCCGCCTTCAGCCGGTCGATCCGGCGCACGAAACCGGCCAGCAGCGCGGTGGCGTTGCCGCCGAAGTCGTGGTGCTGCAGCGACAGCTCGTCGATCCGCTCGAGCAGCATCGCCAGGCGCTCGCCCGGGCCGAGCAGCGCCGTCGGGCATCCTCCCCGGGCTCGCGCAGGACGACCGCGCGCGAGCTCGACCGGCGTGACCACGAACAGCTCGCTCGTAGCCGCCGTCGAGCGTCGCCTCGAGCCGCGCGCGCAGCGCGTCGGCGCGCGCCGGCCGAGGGCGCCAGCACGGCGATCCGCTCGGGCGGCGCAGCCGTGCTCGACCAGCCACTGGAAGCGCTCGCGCGATCGCGCGGGTCTTGCCGGTGCCGGCGGCGCCGAGAACCAGCAGCCGACGGCCGCGGTGGGTGACCGCGTCGCGAGCGAAGCCGCTCGTCGAGCGTCGCGCCCACTCTGACAGCATAGGTCTGGGATGACCTCGACTCGCTCAGCTCTCGACGCCGACTGGCTCGGCCTCTGCCGGCGCGCGGTCGACGGGCTCGAGGGGGTGCTCGCGGACGCGCCGACGACCGCGCGAGCGCGCGGTGGAGACGGGCCAGCGCGGCAGCGGCGGCGACCGCACGCTCGTGATCGACCAGTCGGCCGAGGACGTCGTCCTCGCCGAGCTCGACCGCCTGCGCGAGCAGGGCTACCGGTTCGCGGCGGTGTCCGAGGAGCGCGGCGAGGTCGACTACGGCGACCCCGGCGTCCGGGTGATCATCGACCCGATCGACGGCTCGCTCAACGCCAAGCGCGGGATCCCGCACCACGCGCTGTCGATCGCGGTGGCCGAGCGGGCCGACGATGGCCGACGTGGAGTTCGGCTTCGTCTACGACTTCGGCCCCTCCGAGGAGTGGTGGGCGCGCCGCGGCGAGGGCGCCTGGCTCGACGGCGAGCCGCTCGACCCCGGCGCTCGGCGAGCGGCGCGGCGCGCGACGGCCGGCTCGAGGTGCTCGGCATCGAGTCCGCCGATCCGCGCTGGGTCGCGGCCTCGATCGACGCGCTGCGTCGGACGCGCCTACCGGCTGCGCGCGCTCGGCACGATCGCCTCGTCGCTGTGCCAGGTCGCGGCGGCGCGGTTCGACGGGATGGTCTCGCTGCGCCGCTGCCGCGGCGTCGATGCCGCCGCGGGCCAGCTGATCGTGCGCGAGGCCGGCGGGCTGGTCAGCTTCCCGGGCTGCGCGCAGCCGCTCGCGGCGCCGCTCGACGCCGAGCCGCGCTCGCCCGTGGTCGCCGCGCGCAGCGCCGGAGACGCTGCGCCGAGCTGGAGGCGGATCACCGCGATGATCGACTGGATCCTCGCCGAGCGGATCGCCGGCTACGTCGCCGGTGACGGCAACGGCAACGGGCAGCTCCGCCGCTCCGACCTCGCCGCGCTCGCCGACGAGTCCGAGCAGCGGGTGATCGCCTACACGGGCCTCGAGCCGGCGACGCCGCTGCCCGACGCCCGAGGGGATCGGCCGCCGCGAGTGGGTGGCGAGCAACATCGGCTCGATGCGCGCGCTGCTCGACCCCGTGCTCGAGCGCGCCGGCAAGGGCCTCGGGCCGCTGAGGCCGGCGATCCAGCTCGGGATGGGCCTGACGCTGACCGCCGAGGTCGGGGTCGTGCTCGGCTACCTCGCCCAGCGGGTGCTCGGCCAGTACGAGCTCGTGCTGCTCGACGAGGCCGTCGAGGACCGCCCGCCGCGGCTGCTGTTCGTGCTGCCGAACCTCGGCCAGGCGGTGCAGGCCTTCGGCGCCGACGAGCAGCGAGTTCATGACCTGGGTGGCGCTGCACGAGGTCACCCACGCGGTCCAGTTCGCCGGCGTCCCGTGGCTGCACGGCCACGTCGCCGGGCTCGTGCGCGAGCTGCTGCGCAGCGCCGAGGTGCGGGTCGAGGAGCCCGCGCAAGCTGCGGGTGCCGAGCATCGAGGAGCTGCGGCGGATCGGGCGAGCGCTGCGGCGCGGCGACCTGATCTCGATCGTCACCAACGAGGCCGAGCGCGACACGCTCGACCGGGTCCAGGCGGTGATGGCCGTGATCGAGGGCCACGCCGAGCACGTGATGGACGCGGTCGCGCCCGATCTGCTGCCCTCGCTGCCGCGCCTGCGCGGCGGCGCTCGACCGCCGGCGCAAGTCACAGTCCGGGCTCTCGCGGCTGGTGGCCGAGCTGCTCGGCCTCGAGCTGAAGCTCCGCCAGTACGAGCGCGGGAAGTTCTTCTGCGACGCGGTCGTGCGGGCGCGCGGCACGACGCGCTCGCAGCACGTGTTCTCCGCGCCCGAGGCGCTGCCGACGCTTACGCGAGCTCGAGGACCCGCCGAGCCTGGCTGGTCCGCACCGGCCTGGACGGCCGCGGGCCGAACGGCGGTCGCGCTCGAGCGCGTAGAGGTCGCCGCCCGGAGGTCCCGTTGGGCGGCCTTTGACCCCTCAATGTAACGAAGCCACGGCGCCGGTTTACAAACACATGTTCGGCTATTCTCCAGTCCGAGCGACCAGACTTAGAACCAATCTCGCTAGTACGTAGGGAGCGAATCGATACTCATGGCTACCAGCAGCAGCACTCCGGGAACGCCCAACACCGGCAGCGGTGCCGCGGGGGCGAGCCAGCCCGCCGCCAGCACTGCTCGCAAGCCCGCCGCCCGCAAGACGGCGGCCGCGCGCAAGCCCGCAGCGACCCGCAAGACGGCCGGCGCCCGGACGTCCGCCAGCACGCGGACGCGCAAGACGACCAGCCGACGGACGACCGCGTCGAGCACCTCGACGCAGCCGAAGACGACCGTCGGGCAGGTTCAGCAGATCGCCGAGCGCGCCGTGCTCGTGCCGGTCGGCGCGAGCCTCGTCGCCCGCGACAACCTCGTCTCGACGATCAATGGCCTCACCACCCGGTATCGCACCCGGGCCGGTGTCGAGCGCGAGCTCAGGCGCTTCGAGCGGCGCGGCGTCACCGCCCGCAACCGGTTGGAGCGCCAGGTGCGCAAGACCCGCACCCGGTTCGAGCGTGAGCTGCGCCAGCGGCGCACCCGCGTCGAGCGGACGATGAAGCAGAACCGTCGCCGGCTGGAGCGCGAGGTGCGCTCCGCGCGGCGTGACTTCGAGCGGCAGTCCGGCGCCGTCGGCGCTCGGTTCGAGAAGCTCGTCGCCGACGCCCAGGAGCTCATCAACTCCGCCGTCTGACCACTTCCCCCGCCGGGCGCCCAGGAGAGCGCCGCGGTGGGTGAGGTTCGCCGGCCTCATATTCCGCCGGCGAACGTAGCACCCTCTCCTCCCTCAACCGCCGGGGCGTCACGCAAGTGGCGCCCCGGTCGGTCTTTAAGCGCTCCGCCCTCCCCGTTGCGCCGTCGCGGTCGGGAGACGGACATCATCGCCGGGGAGCCCGGACCTACCCGCCTAGAATGGATCGCATGCCCACTCGTGAACAAGTCCTCGACTCCCTCCGCTCCGTCATCGACCCCGAGCTCCGCCGCGACATCGTCGAGCTCGAGATGGTCCGTTCGATCGACATTCACGAGAACGGCGTGGTCGACGTGATGGTCTCCCTGACGACCCCCGGCTGCCCGATCCGCAGCCACTTCCAGACCGGCGTGGCCCAGGCGGTGCAGGAGCTCGAGGGCGTGAGCGGCGTCAACATCAGCTTCGACGTCCTGAGCGACCAGGAGAAGCAGACCCTGGGGCGCAAGCTCGGGCGCGGCAGCTTGCCCGAGGGGGCGCTCGCCCAGGTCAAGAACGTCATCTGCATCGGCTCGGGCAAGGGCGGCGTGGGCAAGTCGAGCGTGACCGCCAACCTGGCCGCCGCGCTGGCCGCCGAGGGCCGCCGGGTCGGCGTTCTCGACGCGGACGTGTGGGGCTACTCGCAGCCGCGGATGCTCGGCCTCGGCGCCGAGCGTCCCAAGGTCAACAGCGAGCGCAAGCTCGTGCCGCTGACCGCCCACGACGGCATCAAGGTGATGTCGATCGGCTTCTTCGTCGAGCAGGACGCCGCTGTCGTGTGGCGCGGCCCGATGCTCCACAAGGCGCTCCAGCAGTTCCTCGAAGACGTCGAGTGGGGAGAGCTCGACTACCTCCTGATCGACCTGCCCCCGGGCACCGGCGACGTGTCGATGACGCTCGCCCAGCTGCTCCCCCAGGCCAAGTTCGTGATCGTCACCACACCGCAGCCGGTGGCCCAGAAGGTCGCGCGGCGCTCGGCCGAGATGGCGACCAAGCTGAAGCTCGAGATCGCCGGCGTGATCGAGAACATGTCCGGCTTCATGACCCCCTCGGGCGAGCGCTACCAGCTGTTCGGCGAGGGCGGCGGCCAGCTGCTGGCCGAGGAGCTCGAGGTGCCGCTGCTGGCCAAGATCCCGCTCACGATGCCGCTGCGCGAGCACTCGGACTCGGGCGTCCCGGTCGTGTTCTCCGACCCCGACGACCCCGCCTCGCAGGCGATCCACCACGCCGCCCGCGGGCTGATCGCGCTGTCACCGATCGAGCTGCCCGTGATGCAGGCGCCCTCGCCGGCCGCGGCGCCGAAGCCGGTGGGCATGTCTCTCCCCATGGCGTGACATTCGCTGGCGCGAATGCCATTGGGAGAATCGCCTGGGCGTAGGCCCCGGGTCAACCGCGTGATCGCGATTCTCCCGGCGCGTGACGGTGTCGCCCTGACTACTTTTGGTAGTAGGCGACGTTGATCTGCGAGTACTTCTGCCACTCGTCGGGGAGCTGGTCCTCGGCGAAGCAGGCGTCGACGGGGCAGGCCTCGACGCAGGCATCGCAGTCGATGCACTCCTCCGGGTCGATGTAGAGCATCTCGACCGTGTCGTAATCCGGCTCGTCCGGGGTCGGGTGGATGCAGTCGACCGGGCAGACCTCGACGCACGAGTTGTCCTTGGTTCCAATGCAGGGCTCGGCGATCACGTAGGCCATGAGTTCTCTCTGTGTCTTCCTGTCTCGAGTCGTTTTCCGGGACGGACCATTCTAGGGACGGAAATCGGAGAGGCGGCCCGCCGAGCCCCGGTACGCTCTCGCGCGTGCTGCTGCTGACCGGGGCGACGGGGACGATCGGAAGGCCGCTGCTGCGCCGGCTGACGGCCGCAGGGGACACCGGTCCGCTGCCTTGTGCGCGATCCGCGCCGGCTCGGTGACGAGCGGGTCCGCGTCCAGATTGCGCTCGGCGACCTCGGCGACCCACGCAGCTTCCGGCACGCGCTCCGCGGTATCGACACGGTCGTTCACCTCGCCGCCCCGCTGCGCGACCAGCCGGGCGGGACGATCGAGGAGCTGGCGGCCGGAGCGACCTGGCAGCTGATCCGGGCCGCCGAGCGGGCCGGCGTCGAGCGGTTCGTGTTCTTCTCGGCCACGGGGGCGAGCGCGCTCAGCCCGTCGCGGCTGATGCGCGCGAAGGCGATGGCGGAGCGCGTGCTCGTCGACTCCTCGCTGGCGCACACGATCTTCGCCGCCTCATGGGTGTACGCGCCCGGCGACCCGTTCCTGCGCCTGATCGACCGCTTCGCCCGGCTGCCGGTCGTCCCGCTCGCCGGCTCGGGGCGAGCCGTGTTCGACCCGATCTGGACCGAGGAGGTGGTCGACTGCGTGCTCGCCGCGCTCCCCGGGGGCGCTCATGGCGACGACGCGGCGGGCTCCCGCTACGAGCTGGCCGGCCCCGAGGCGATGAGCTACGCCGAGATCATGCGCGTGGCGCTCGCCGCCCGCCGGCGCCGCCGGCCGCTGGTGCCGGTGCCGGCGCCGCTCGTGCGCCGCAGCCTCGCGGTGCTCGAACGGCTGTGGGGCCCGACGGCGTTCGCCACCTGGGACGAGGCCGAGCTGCTCCAGCTCACGATGACTGCCCGCGAGGGCACTGCCGACACCGAGCGGCTCGGGGTCCGCCCGCGGGCGATGGCCGACGTCCTGGCCAGGGGCGGAGGCTGATCGTCGCCGGCAATCAGGCGGCCATGACCTCGGCCCGGCGCTCCGCCCACGGCAGCGCGCGCTCGAGCTGGCCGGCGAGGGCGAGCAGCCCTGCCTCCCCGGCCGGGCGGCCGATCAGCTGCACCGCGGTCGGCAGCCCGTCGTCGCCGTGGTATAGCGGCAGCGTGATCGCCGGCAGCCCGGTGGCGTTGGCGATCGCCGTGTACGGCGTGAAGTGGCCGGAGCGGCGGAAGTGCTCCCACGGGTCCGGCCCGCGGCCGTGGACCTCCCCGGTCAGCAGCGGACGCTGGGCCAGCGCGGGCGTCAGCACGGCGTCGAACGGCGCTAGCGCGCCGACGATCCGGCGCCCCGCGGACTCAACCCGGTCCTGGGCGGTGAGGAGGTCGAGTCGCGCTCTGCTCCCGGGCCAGCTCGAGCAGCACCCACGTGAGTGGCTCGACGTCCTCCTCGGCCGGCTCGCGGCCGCGCAGCTTGGCGCCGGTCAGTGTGGTCATCGACACGTTCGGGCCGAACAGCCGCGAGAAGTCGGGCAGCAGCTCGATCCCCGCCCACGGCGCCTGGAGCTCCTCGATCGTGTGCCCGAGCGACTCGAGCAGCGCCGCCGCGTCGGGGACCGCAGCCGCGCATACCGGGTCCAGGGGCGCCTCGGCGAGCGCGGAGGTGAGCGTGAACCCGATCCGCAGCCGGTCGGGGTCACGCGCCGCGGCGGCTCGCGAACGCGCCGGCGGTCTCCGGCGGCGCCCAGTACGCATCGCCGAGCTCATAGCCGGCAAGCACGTCGAGCAGGTCTGCGGTCTCGGCCACGGTGCGGGTGAGCACCCCGTCGCTGACGAGGAAGCTCGCGCCGCTCGCCGGCCCCACCGAGACCCGCCCGCGTGCCGGCTTGAGACCGACGAGCCCGCAGCAGGCGGCCGGGATCCGGATCGAGCCGCCACCGTCGTTGCCGTGCGCGAGCGGGACCATCCCGGCGGCGACCGCAGCGGCCGCGCCGCCGCTCGAGCCGCCCGGCGTGCGGTCGAGCGCCCAGGGGTTGCGGGTCGGCCCGAACCGGCGGGGCTCGGTGGTGGGCAGCGCGCCCATCTCGGGCATCGAGGTCTTGCCGACGATCACGAACCCCGCCGCGCGCAGCCGCCGGACGAGGAACGCGTCGAAGCGGGCGACCGTGTCGCCGTACAGGTCGCTGCCCATCGTGATCGGCATGCCCTGGACCGGGCGGTTGTCCTTGATCGCGATCGGGACGCCGGCGAACGGGCGCTCGTCGCCCGCCACGATCGCGTCCGCGGCGGCCAGCGCCGGTTCGTGAGCGACGTGCGTGAACGCCCCGATCGTGCCGTCGAGGGCATCGATCCGCCGCAACGAAGTCGCCACGAGATCACCGGCGCTCAGGTCCCCGGCGCGGATCAGGGCTGCTAGTTCTCCGGCGGGTCGCGAAAGCAGCTCGTCCACTGGGCGGCAGCGTACAGCCCGTAATGGGCGCGTCCACCAGGGCCCCTCGGCAGTCGCAGGGCTTGCGGATGGGTCCACTGGTGTCTGCCCGTTTCGGGGCGGCCCACTAGCCTGTGTTGCCCTTCCCCGGACCAGGAGACACCGATACCGATGAGCGCGACGACCACGGAAGTGCAATCCGGCCTTGAAGGCGTGGTCGCGTTCGCGACCGAGATCGCCGAGCCCGATCGGGAGGGCGGCGCGCTGCGCTACCGCGGGGTGGACATCGAGGAACTGGTGGGCGCCGTGCCCTTCGAACAGGTCTGGGGGCTGCTCGTGGACGGCAAGCTGCTGCCGGGCATGCCGCCGGCGGAGCCGCACCCGCTTGTGTTCCGCTCCGGCGATCCCCGCGTCGACGTCCAGTCGGCCCTGGCGATGCTCGCCCCGCAGTGGGGCTTCGGCCAGCTGATCGACATCAGCGACGAGGAGGCTCGCGACAACCTCGCCCGAGCCTCGGTGATGGCGCTGTCGTTCGTCGCCCAGGCGGCTCGGGGAATCGGCAAGCCGCCCGTATCGCAGCGGGAGATCGACACGGCCACCTCGATCCCCGAGCGGTTCCTGATCCGCTGGCGCGGCGAGGCCGACCCCCGCCACGTCAAGGCGATCGACGCATACTGGATCTCAGCCGCCGAACACGGGATGAACGCCTCGACGTTCACCGCCCGCGTTGTCGCCTCGACCGGGGCCGACGTGGCGGCTGCGCTGTCGGCGGCCGTCGGGGCGCTGTCCGGGCCGTTGCACGGCGGCGCGCCCTCGCGCGTACTGAAGATGCTCGACGACGTCGCCGAGATGGGCGACGCCGAGCGCTACGTCAAGGATATGCTCGACCGGGGCGAGCGGCTGATGGGCTTCGGCCACCGCGTGTACCGCGCCGAGGACCCTCGGGCTCGGGTGTTGCGCCGCACCGCCAAGGAGATCGGGGCTCCCCGGGTCGAGGTCGCGGAGGCGCTCGAGCGCGCCGCGCTGGCCGAGCTCCAGGCCCGCCGGCCGGATCGCGTGCTGGCCACGAACGTCGAGTTCTGGTCGGCCGTCGTGCTCGACTTCGCGGACGTCCCGCCCGAGCTGTTCACGCCGATGTTCACGTCCGCCCGGACAGCCGGCTGGTCGGCCCACATCCTCGAGCAGAAGCGCGAGGGCCGTCTGATCCGTCCGACCGCGAAGTACGTCGGGCCGCCGCCGCGCCCGCTCGCCGAGCTCCGGGGCTGAGCCGCCACCGTCCTAGGCACCGGGCCCTATGCTGGCCGGGCCACCGCATGACTCCCGACCGTCAGCTTGACCCCGAGGCGCTCGGCGACCACATCGATCGGCTGTATCGGGCTGCTTGGAGCCTGTGCGGCTCCCGTGAGGAAGCCGAGGATCTCGTCCAGGAGACATTCGCTCGCGTGCTCCGCAAGCCGCGGATCCTGCGCTCCGAGGACGACCTCGGCTACCTGTTGCGGGTACTGCGCAACACGTTCTTCTCGACCCGGCGCACGGCATCGCGCCGGCCGCAGACGACCGCCCTGCCGGAGGACCTCGACATCCTCGAGGACCGGGGCGCGGTCCGGCCCGAGGCACGGCTCGAGGCGGCCGAGCTGTACGAGGCGATCTCGGCGCTGCCGGACGACTTCCGGGACGCGCTGATCGCGATCGATGTCGTCGGCCTGTCCTACCGGGAGGCGTCGCAGGCGCTCAAGGTTCGCGAGGCGACGATCACGACGCGGCTGCACCGAGCGCGCCAGCGCGTGGCCCGGACGCTCGCGCCGGAGCCATCGGAGCCCTCCGAGCCGTCGGAGCCGTCCAGGCGACTCGAGCGCTGATCGCTCGGGTGTCACGCCCCCGCCTCATCGCCGCGTGCTGCCTGGCCGCCGCGATCGGCCTGACCACGGCCGGATGCGGGGGCGGCGCCCCGACCCCGGGCGTGACCGCCAGGACAGTGACGATCGGCGTGCCCGGCACCGGCGGTGAGGTCGGCGACGCGGCCCGGGCGTTGGTCCGCTACGTCAACAGCCTCGGCGGTGTGCGCGGACGGAAGATCCGGCTCCTGACAGGTCCCGTCGCGCGTACGCCGGCGGGCGCCGACGGCGTGTTCGCGATGTTCGCTCGCCCCGGCGCTGCCCCCGACCGGGACTCGAGCTACCTCACAGCCCACAAGGTCCCCGATCTCTTCGTCGCCTCGGCGTGCCCATGCTGGGGCGATGCCTCCGCCCACCCGTACACGTTCGGGTTCGCGCCGAGCGAGACCGTCGAGGGCAAGATCCTCGGGCACGAGGTGGCGCAGCGGTTCGCGGGCCAGAAGATCGGGATCCTGTACGAGGACGACGAGTACGGGCGCAGCGAGCTGTCCGGGGTGATGAGCCAGCTCACCGCCGCCGGGGTTGTCGCGCGCGAGCCGTACACGGCTGGGACCGCGACGCTGGCGCCCCAGGTCACGAACATCAAGACGCTGCGGGCGACCGTGCTGATCGACCTCACGGCCCCGCGGGACACCGCCCTGGAGCAGTTCACGGCAGCGACGCTCGGCTACGCTCCGCAGGTCGTCGTCACCAGCGAAGGGCTCGACCCCGGATCGTTCGGCCGGCTGCTGGCGGCGGCCTCGGGCGGATCGATGCAGGGGACGAGGCTGATCGAGGGCGCGATCACCGACGCGCCGCTGCCCGCCCCCGGCGACCTCGCGAACCCGTGGGTGGCCCTGTTCAAGCGGATCCACGACCTGTACGAGCCCTCGGCACCGTTCGACGCCGCCAGCGTGTACGGGATGGCGCGCGCCTACACGCTCGTGCAGGCCCTCCAGGCGGCCGGACGCAAGCTCACCCGACCGCGGGTGATCGCGGCGATCGAGCGCCGCGGCGCCTACTGGCACGGCCCCGGGCTCGTGCCGCTGCGCTACTCACACGCCGACCACAGCGGATACGCCGGCGCCGAGCTCGGCCAAGTGCAGGCCGGCGAGCTCGTGCTCGCCGGGAGCCCGCTCGTGACGACGGGCGCGGCCGGCTCACCGGTCACGGCCTACGCGGGCGCGCAGCTGCCGCCGCCGGTCCGGGGCCTCCCGTAGCGGCCCCTGACGGGCGATCTACGCGTTTGCGTCCCAGGACGCGAGGCTGCGGAGCACCGGCGCGGGGATGCCGTTGCCCGACAGCACGCACGTGTGGTTGTCCCGCCGCCAGGTGACGACGAGACGCCCACCGAGCTTCAGCGTGCGGTACTCGGTCCCGTGGATCGTGGTCGCAGAGGCGCTCGGCTGGGCCAGCGCCGGGGCGTCGACGATCGTGTAGGCGACCTGGTGGCCGCGCCAGCCGTAGTAGACGGTGAGCGCCAAGCGGCCGCCGATCCGGTCGCGGCGCTGGCCGACCGCCCGCCAGCCGAGGCTCTGACCCCAGTCGGGGAAGTAGACGGCGCCGAGCCGGTCGTCGATCCTGCCGGCGGGAGCGGTCGAGTCGGGCGCCGGGGGTGGTCCGGCGATCCCACGCACCGCGAGGGCGGCGGCCTCGCTCACGGACGGGCCACCGGGTGTGCCGGCGGGGAGGATCAGGACGAGAGCGAGCGCGACTGCGGCGAGGGCGCCGGCGAGCGCTCCACCGAACGCGACACGACGCTGCGCCCGGACGCGTCGCGTCGGGCGCCGGGCGTCGATCGCGGCGCGAAGCCGAGCCGGGGCACGCTCCGTGGCCCGCGCCTCGTGCAGCATCTGGACGACCCGATGCTCGCGCGCATAGAGCCGGCTGAGCTCGGGCGAGGCGGCGATCTCACGCCGGACGGCGTCGGCGCGCGCAGGATCGAGCGAGCCGTCGGCCAGCGCCGAGAGGTCGGCGAGCTGAGCCGTCGTGTACTGCTCGGATTTGTCGGCCGCGGACGCCATCGGTTACACCGGTTGTGACATTCAGGTTAATGACGCCTCCAAGCGCCGTTTCCTTCCCGGTGGGGTCTACCCGCGATACGGCCCGTCAACGTACTCGGCGACCATCCGGCTGGCCGAGAACCGCGGGGCGAGCGAGCGCAGCGAGGAGCGCACGAGGTCGAGCCACCGATGCGGTAGACCGTCGTCGCCGCGCTCGTAGAACGCGGGGAGCACGTGGCCGTCGAGCAGCTCATGCAGGGCGGCGGTGTCACGGGCGTCCTGCGCCTCGGCATCGGGGTCGATCTCGCCGGACAGGGCGAACCCGTTCGTCCCGTCGTACCCCTCGGCCCACCAGCCGTCGAGCACGCTCAGCTGCAGGCCGCCGTTGACGGCCGACTTCATCCCGCTCGTGCCGCTCGCCTCCAGCGGCGGCCGCGGGAGGTTGAGCCACACATCGCAGCCGCGCACGAGCCAGGCGGCGGAGTCGAGGTCGTAGTCGTCGAGGAACACGACCCGCTCGCCGACGATCTTGGCGCCCTTGAGCCCGAACAAGCGCTGCAAGGAGCGCTTGGCCTCCTCGTCGCGCGGGTGGGCCTTGCCGGCCAGCACGACCTGCACCGGGGTGCCCCCGTCGAGCAGCTGGAGCGTCCAGTCCGGGTCGCGGGTGAGCAGCTCGAGCCGCTTGTACGTGGCGACCCGCCGCGCGAACCCGAGCGTGAGGATCTCGGGGTCGAACCGTGCCGAGGCCAGGCTCACGTACTCGCGCAGGTCGCTGCGGGCGAGCCGGTCGAGCATGCTGCGGCGCCGCACGTACCCGACGAGCATCTGGCGCTGTGCGCAGCGGGCGTCCCACAGCTCCGCGGCTGGGATCGCGTCGACCCCGGCCCACATCGCCGGGTCGGCCGAGTGCTCGCACCACCGGTCGGGCAGGTGGCGGTCGAACAGCTCGCGCATCGGGCTGCCGATCCACGTCGGCACGTGCACGCCGTTGGTGACATAGCCGATCGGCACCTCCTCGACCGGCCGGCCGGGCCACAGCGAGCTCCACATCTCGCGGGCGACCTCGCCGTGGCGGCGGCTCACGCCGCCCGCCGAGCGGCTCAGCCGCAGCGCCGCCTGGGTGACGCCGAACGGCTCGCGCTCGTCGGCCTGGTCGGTCCGGCCGAGCGCCAGCAGCTCCTCGACGTCAACGCCGAGCTGAGCGGCGACCGGGGCGATCGCGTCCTCGGCCTGCTCGCGAGGGTAGGAGTCGTTGCCGGCCGCCACCGGGGTATGCGTGGTGAACACCGTGCGCCCGCGGGCCGCCTCGAGCGCGCCGGCCAGGTCGGCGCCGCGGCCCAGCTCCTCAGCGGCCAGCTCGACCGGGGCCAGAGCGGCATGGCCCTCGTTCAGGTGGATCACGCCGGGCTCGATCCCGACCGCCCGGAGTGCCCGGATCCCCCCGACGCCGAGCAGCACGTATTGAGCCAGCCGGGTGACCGGGTCGGAGTCGTACAGGCGGGCGGTGATCCAGCGATCGAGCGTGCCGTTCTCGGGCACGTCGGAGTCGAGCAGGAACAGCGGCACGCGGCCGATGTCGACCCGCCAGATCTGAGCCGTCACCTCGTTGTCGAAGATCGGGACGGTGATCGTCACCGGCGCGTCGTCGGGCCCGGTGACGAGCGCCGCGGGCAGCCGGTCGGGGTCGGTGTCGACCCAGTACTCGTGCTGCCAGCCGGAGGCATCGATCCGCTGGCGGAAGTAGCCCTTGCGGTACATCAGCCCGACGGCGGCGAGCGGCACCGCGAGGTCGGAGGCCTCCTTCAGCAGGTCGCCGGCGAGCGCGCCGAGGCCCCCGGAGTAGACCGGCAGGGACACGTGCACGCCGTACTCGGAGCACAGGAACGCGACCGGTCGCTCGGGGTCGACCGGGCCGTCCATCGGCGGGCGGTCGAGGTCGGCGTTCACCGCGGCCTCGAGCTCCGCTGCCCGCGCGACCAGCGCCTCGTCGTCGGCGGCGGCGCGGATGCGGCGGGTCGAGGTCTCCTGGAGGAGCCGCACCGGGTTCTGCAGGCACAGGGCGAAGCGCTCGGGATCGATCTGGCGGAACACCTGATGGCCGCCCGGCAGCCACGACCAGCGGTAGTTGTAGGCCAGCCGCGCGAGTGGCGCCAGCGGCTCGGGCAGCCGCTCGGCGAGCTCGGCGGCGGCCGCGCTCAGATCGCGCTGCCCGTCGTATTGGGACGTCCCTGGACCGGTCACGGCCGCCCATTATTGACCAGTCGGTAGCCTCGCGCCCTTGAGCCAGCCTGTCGACACGCAGCCCGCCTGCCGCCACGGCGTGCTCGCGTTCGGCGATTCGATCACCAACGGGGGCGGCGAGCTGCAGTGGGGCGTCGCGCTGCAGTCCTGGGCTTTGTGGGTGGCCCGGGGTCTCGGCGTGCCCTACACGAGCTACGCCGTCGACGGCGCGCGCGCCCACGACGTGCTCACCGAGCAGATCACCGCCTACGGCATCCGCGCCGCCGTCCCGGACGCCCGCTACGACGTCGGCACCCTGTACATCGGCATCAACGACGTCCGCGTGCCGGACTGGAACGCCGCCGAGTTCGAGCACGACTTCCGCCAGGCGCTCGGCTTCGTCCGCGCCCGCTGCGATCGCCTGCTGACGATCCTCACCCCACTCGACCTCGGGCGCCCCCGCCCGGGGCGGAAGATCGAGGAGATGAACGAGATCGTCGCCCGCGCCGCGGAGGCGTCCGGCGCCCTGACGATCGACCTCACGGACCTGCGCGCCCGCAACCTCGTGATGCCCGACCACGTGCACCTCACCGCATTCGGCCAGATCACCCTCGCCGAGCGGGCGCTCGACGCGCTCGAGGCTGACGGGATGCGCGTCGCCGCCCGTCCCCGGTCGATGATCTTCTTCGACCGGACCCGGTTCGGCCGGCTCCAGGGCGACACCACATACGTCTACCGGCACGCGAAGGTGACGGCCATGGCGATGTGGGCGGCGGCGCGGGGTCATCTCGGCTGACGACGCGGCCTGGTGCGGCAAGAATGGCGTCAGTCCGGGCCGGCGGCCGCTCATGCGACGGGCCGCGGTGGCACCGTGTGACGTTAGGGCTCGCTCGCGCCGTCGGGAGCCTGGGTATCTGATGGGGAAATCGCCGTGATTCGCTGTAAAACAAGATTAACCACTAAACGGTGCCACGGCAGGCGTGTCACCCGCGGGCGGGCGGTTAAGGGCCTGGGTATCTGGCGGGAAAAATAGGCCCGTTAGATACCCAGGCTCACAGAAAACGGCTGCGCGCCGGGGGAGGACCGCGCCGGCTCTGCGCGTCCCCCCAGCGCCCACGCCTGCTGCGGCGGGCGCCCGCCGAGAGCGCCACTCCCCCGAGCGCCCCGCCGCCCACCCCCGGTTCCCCACCGGCCGCCCGCGCCGGCCCGGCCCGAATACCCAACGGAAATAGCCGTGATCCCCCATACCGCAAGAGTGACCGCCAACCGGTGTCGCGGCGTCATTTTCACCCGCCCGCGGAAGGCCGAAGGCCAGGACAACTAACGGGCCTATTTGCCGCGCGAGATACCCAGGCTGCGCGGATGCGGCCGAACGTCGCTGCTCCACCTGCCCGCGGGATGTGGGCGAGCCCCAACGTTACGCGGAACCACCGGCCCGGGTCTCGTGTCACGTTAAGGTCGCCTGCGCGCCTTAACGTCACACGCAACGGCGCCCGGTGGCACCGTGTCACGTTAAGGTCCGCCCGCGCCGCGGCACGCGTCGGGCGTCGGGCGTCGGGCGTCGGGCATCGGGCGTCGGGCGTCGGGCGTCGGGCGTCGCGCGGCGGGGGAGAGCGCCGCCGCGGCCACCGCGAGCGACGCGAGCGACGCATCCCCACCCTCCCAAGCCGAGAACGTCCACGCCAATCGCCACGCGCCCGCCACGCGCCCACCGGGGCGCAGAGAGCGACTATCCCGCCGTCGCCCGCGGCGGCCCCGCGACGACGGCCGGCGTCAGAACCCCGTCGGCATCCGGCCCGCCGAGAGCCGCCCCGCCTCCTCGGTCATCTCCCGCAGGCGCCGGGCCATGGCCGCCGTCAGCGCGCCGGGCTCCATCCGCCAGCGCCAGCTCCCGCCGGCCCGGGAGGGCCGGTTCATCCGGGCCTCGCTGCCGAGGCCGAGGACGTCCTGGGCCTGGACCATCGCCACCCGGGCCGGGGACTGCATCGCGAGGCCGATCAGGCCCCACCAGGGCCGCCGGCGCGCCAGTCCGGCCGACCGCAGCTCGGAATCGACCAGCGCCCGGCTCTCCGGCCCGAGCGAGTCGTACCAGCCTCGTGCCGTGTCATGGTCGTGGGTGCCGGTGTAGACGATCCGGTCCTCGGCGTGGTTGGCCGGCCGATGAGGGCTGTCGGTCACGCCCGGGTCAAAGCCGAACTGCAGAACGAGCATCCCCGGCAATCCCAGCGAGGCGCGGAGCCGCTCGACCGGCGGGGTGATCACCCCGAGGTCCTCGGCCACCAGGGGCAGCTCGCCGAGCTCGCGGCGCATGGCGTCGAACACGGCCCGGCCCGGCCCGCGCGACCACCGGCCGGCGGCAGCCGTGCGCGCCCCGGACGGCACCGCCCAATACGACACGAACCCGCGGAAGTGGTCGATGCGGGCGAGGTCGAACAGCGCAGTCGTGCGGCGGATCCGCTCGACCCACCAGCGGTAGCGGCGCCGGCGCATCGCGGGCCAGTCGTACAGGGGATTACCCCACAGCTGACCGTCGCTGGCGAACGCGTCGGGCGGCACGCCGGCGACGACACGCTCGCGGAACAGCTCGGGATGGGCGCGGTGCTCGACGCCGCCGGGTGAGACGTAGATCGCGACGTCGCCGAACATCCGCACCCCGCGCGCGGCCGCATATGCGCGCAGCGCGCTCCATTCGCGCTCGAACCGGACCTGATCCGCGACGGCGCCGTGCCGGGAGAATCGCTCCCAGTCGCCGATCCAGAACGCGTTGCGCTCGCGGAACGCATCCTCCTGATCGACGCTCACGCGGGCCCGGGGATCGGCCAGCAACCCGGGCCACGCCGCGAACGCCGAGCTCGACTTGTACGGGGAGCGATACCGGTCCGGCGGCCCGAGCGGCAGCACCTGCCACCAGGTCTGGCCGGCGGCGGCCAGCCAATCGACGAATCGGTAGGCGCCCGGACCCAGGCGACCCTCGGGCAGGGACGTCAGGTGCAGCTGGACCCCACTGGAGCGCGGCAGCTCGATCATCGGCTCTGTTTACCCACCGCGACGATCTGGATATGTTCGAGGGGATGCCCGATTCCCCGCCCACACGGATCGAGATCCAGACGGTGGCGCCGGTCGTGGACGCCGGACGGTTCCCGGTCAAACGGTGCGTCGGCGACCGGGTGATCGTGTCGGCCGACATCTTTCGCGACGGCCACGACCTGCTGCGGGCGGTGATCCGCTACCGCGGGCCCGGCGATCGCCGCTGGCGGGAGTCCGACCTGCACCGGATCGATGCCCATCTCGGTGGCGTTCGCTGGTCCGGCGAGTTCATCGTCGACCGCACGGGCCGGTGGGAGTACAGCATCGAGGCCTGGACCGACGTGTTCGGCACCTGGCGCGACGAGCTGCGGCGCAAGGTCACGGCCGCTCAGGACGACCTCGCCGGTGAGATGTCCGAGGGCGTGCTGCTGCTGCGCGGCGCCGCCGAGCGGGCCAAGGCCGGGCCGGCCAAGAGGACGATCGCGCACGCGCTGAGCGAGCTCGACAACCCGGGGATCCCCGCGGCGGCCAAGCACGACGTCGCGCTCGGCGAGGAGCTGTTCGCCGCCGTCGAGGCGAGCCAGGAGCGCCACGGGTCCGCCCGTCTGCCGATCCCGATGGTGGTCGAGGTCGACCGTCTGCGTGCCCGGTTCGGGTCCTGGTACGAGCTGTTCCCACGCTCGTGGGGAGGCCTGAAGGGCGTCGAGGCGCAGCTGCCCGCCCTGGCCGAGCTCGGCTTCGACATCGTCTACCTGCCGCCGATCCACCCGATCGGCCTCACCAACCGCAAGGGCAAGGACAACGCGCTCATCGCCGGCCCCGGCGATCCCGGCTCTCCGTGGGCGATCGGCGACGCCACCGGCGGCCACGACACGGTCCACCCCGAGCTCGGGACGATCGACGACGTGCGGTCGCTGACCGCGGCCGCCGAGAAGCTCGGGATCGACGTCTGCCTCGACTTCGCGATCCAGTGCTCGGCCGACCACCCGTGGCTGACCGAGCACCCGGAATGGTTTCACCGCCGCCCCGACGGGACGCTCAAGTACGCCGAGAACCCGCCGAAGCGCTACCAGGACATCTATAACGTCAACTGGGAGTCGCCGGACTGGCGCGGCCTGTGGGACGCGCTGCGGACAGTCGCGCTGCGGTGGGTCGACTGCGGGGTCAAGGTGTTCCGGGTCGACAACCCGCACACGAAGCCGTTCCAGTTCTGGGCCTGGCTGATCGAGCAGATCCACGAGGTCGACCGCGATGTCGTGTTCCTGGCCGAGGCGTTCACGCGGCGGTCGGTGATGCGGCACCTGGCCAAGATCGGGTTCAGCCAGTCATACACGTACTTCACCTGGAAGAACGCACGCTGGGAGCTGACCGAGTACGTGTCCGAGCTCGCGCATTCGGGCGAGCAGGAGTACTTCCGCCCGAACTTCTTCGCGAACACGCCGGACATCCTCCACGCCTACCTGCAGCATGGCGGCCCGCACGCGTTCGAGGCCCGGCTCTTGCTGGCGGCGACGCTGAGCCCCAGCTACGGCATCTACTCGGGGTACGAGCATTTCGAGAACGTCCCCGCCCACGAGGGGTCCGAGGAGTACCTGGGCTCGGAGAAGTACGAGATCAAGCACCGCGCGCTCGACGGTCCGCTGCTCCCGATGGTCTCGCGCCTCAACCACATCAGGCGGGCCAATCCTGCCCTGCAGGAGCTCTCGAACATCACGTTCATGGACACCGCCAACGAGGCGATGATCGCCTACGCCAAGCAGACGGCGGGCAACACGGTGATCACGGTCGTGAGCCTCGACCCCTACCAGACGCAGGAGGGCCTGGCGACCGTTCCCGCCCACCTCGGGCTGCCGCCGAGCTTCACCGCCCATGACCTCCTCTCCGATGAGCGCTACGCGTGGCGGATCGGGCCCAACTTCGTCCGGCTCGAGCCGGGTCGCCACCAGGGCCACGTGATCCGCGTGGAGACCTGAATGCCAAAGCCCGCCCCGATCCCGGCGGCCGAGCTGCGCCAGTCGCTCGACAGCGAGCGCCTGCGCGACTGGGTGAAGCGCCAGCGCTGGTACGGATCCAAGTCGCGCTCGCTGACCGGGTTCGAGATCGTCGAGGGCGCCGCGCTGAGCGACGATCCGCCGCTCTACCTGGCGCTCGCGCGGACCCGCTTCGCCTCGGGCCCCGACGAGATCTACCAGCTGCTGCTCACGCCTACGCCGGACGCGCCGGACGCGCTCGAGCACCCCGACCGGCTGCTCGAGCTGATGCGGCTGATCGAGGCCGGAGCCGAGGTGCCGGGCGCCGACGGGCGGTTCACGTTCGCGTCGGCCGAGGCCGCGGTTCCGATCGCGGCGCCGGCGATCGGGGAGGGCGGCCGCGTGCGCCCGATGGGCGTCGAGCAGTCGAACACGTCGCTCGTGATCGACGACAGCGTCGTCCTCAAGCTGCTGCGCAAGGTCGAGCCCGGGATCAACCCCGAGCTCGAGATGCTGCGCTTCCTCAGCGCCCACGGGTTCCGCAACATCGCCCCGCTGCACGGCTGGTACGAGTACGACGGACCAGAGCTGTCGGCCACGCTCGGCGTCGCCCAGCACTTCTACGCGCGGGCCAACGGCGGCTGGGAGCTCGCGCTGCACAGGATCGCGGACGACCCGGACTGGCTGCTCGGCGAACTCGGCGAGCTCGGGGCCGTGACCGCGGCGATGCACACCGCGCTGGCCTCCGACGCCGGCGACTCCGACTTCGCCCCCGAGGAGCCGAGCGCCGAGGCGATGTCCAACCTGGTCACGGCGATCGGCGAGGACATCGATCGGATCTTCGCCCGGCTGCCCGAGGACGAGCGCACGGCGCCAATCGCCGGCCGCGGCGCCGAGGTGCGCGCACGCCTGGCCGCGCGAGCCCGGGCCGCGACCGGCGGCCGAACGACCCGCACGCACGGCGACTACCACCTCGGGCAGACTCTGCATACGCCGGACGGTTGGGTGATCCTCGACTTCGAGGGCGAGCCGGCGCGGCCGCTGCCCGAGCGCCGGGCCAAGCAGTCGCCGCTGCGCGACGTGGCCGGGATGCTGCGCTCGTTCGCGTACGCGGCGTCGGCGGCGGAGCTGCAGCGGGGCGGGAAGGCCCCGGCCGGGTTCGAGGACAGGGCGCGCGAGGCGTTCTTCGACTGCTACGTTGCGACGGTCGAGCCGAGCCTGATGCCGGCCGGCGAGGCGGGGGTCCGAGGAGTGCTCGAGATCTTCGAGCTCGAGAAGGTGATCTACGAGCTTCGCTACGAGCTCGACAACCGACCCGACTGGGTACCGATCCCGGTCGCGGGCATCCGCCGTCTGCTGGAGGAAGCATGACCGTCGCCACTGCAGAGCTCGACTCGCTCGTCAAGCGCGAGCACCCCACCCCCCACGCCGTGCTCGGCGCGCACCCCGCCGCCGGCGGGATCGCGATCCGGACGCTGCGACCGGCCGCCGTCGGGGTCACGGCCGAGCTCGACGACGGCACGACCGTGGCGCTCGAGCAGATCCACCCGGGCGGCGTGTTCGAGGGCACCGTCGACGGGGCCGAGTTCCCGCTCCACTACCGACTCCGGGTCGACTACGGGGCCGAGGGCGGGTCGTTCACGCTCGCGGACCCGTACGCGTTCACCCCGACCGTCGGCGAGCTGGACCTGCACCTGATCGGCGAGGGCCGGCACGAGGACATCTACGAGAAGCTCGGCGCGCATGTGGTCGAGCACGACGGCGTGACGGGAACCTCGTTCGCGGTGTGGGCGCCGGCGGCGCGCTCGGTGAGCCTCGTAGGCGACTTCAACTCGTGGGACGGCCGGCTGAATCCGATGCGGTCGCTCGGATCGTCCGGGATCTGGGAGCTGTTCATGCCCGACGTCGGACCCGGCGCCCACTACAAGTTCGAGATCCTCACCCAGGAGCACGCGATCCTGCTCAAGGCCGACCCGTACGCGCAGGAGACCGAGCACCCGCCCCTGACCGCGTCCGTCGTCAGTCAGACGACGTACGAGTGGAGCGCCGCCGACGCGCAGTGGCTCAAAGCAGCGCGCCGCCCAGGAGCCGCTCGGCCGGCCGATGTCGATCTACGAGGTCCATCTCGGCTCTTGGCGGCTCAACTCGCTCGAGGACAACCGGCCTCTGAGCTACCTCGAGCTGGCCGACGAGCTCGCCGCCTACGCGCACGACATGGGGTTCACCCACATCGAGCTGATGCCGGTGATGGCCCACCCGTTCAGCGGCTCGTGGGGCTACCAGGTGACCGGCTACTTCGCCCCCACACCGCGGTTCGGCTCCCCCGACGAGCTGCGCTCGTTCGTCGACCGGCTGCACTCGAAGGGGGTCGGGGTGATCCTGGATTGGGTGCCCGCCCACTTCCCCCGAGATGACTTCGCACTCGCCCGGTTCGACGGCACGGCGCTGTACGAGCACGCGGACCCGCGCCGCGGCGCCCACCCGGACTGGGGCACGCTGGTGTTCAACTTCGGGCGCAACGAGGTTCGCAACTTCCTGATCGCGAGCGCGCTGTTCTGGCTGCGCGAGTACCACACCGACGGGATCCGGGTCGACGCAGTCGCCTCGATGCTGTACCTCGATTACTCGCGCCAGCGCGGGCGAGTGGATCCCGAACGAGTTCGGCGGCCGCGAGGACCTCGACGCCGTCGCGTTTCTCAAGCAGATGAACGAGGTCGTGTACGCGCGCGAGCCGGGCGTCGTGTCGGCGGCCGAGGAGTCGACAGCATGGCCGGGCGTGTCGCGCCCGACGTACCTCGGCGGGCTCGGATTCGGGTTCAAGTGGAACATGGGCTGGATGCACGACACGCTCGCGTACTTCCAGCAGGACCCGATCTACCGCCGCTACCACCACCACGAGCTGACGTTCAGCCTGATGTACGCGTTCAGCGAGAACTTCGTGCTCCCGCTCTCGCACGACGAGGTCGTCCACGGCAAGGGCTCGATGTTCGCCAAGATGCCGGGCGACCGCTGGCGGAAGCTGGCCAACCTGAGGGCGCTGTACGCGTACATGTGGGCGCACCCCGGCAAGAAGCTGCTGTTCATGGGCAGCGAGTTCGCCCAGGAGCAGGAATGGAGCCACGAGCGCTCGCTCGACTGGCACCTGCTCGAGCGTCCCGAGCACGCCGGCATCCAGGCACTCGTGCGCGACCTCAACCGGTTGCTACGCGAACGAGCCGGCGCTGTGGGAGCTCGACTCGGATCCGTCGGGGTTCTGGTGGATCGAGCCCAACGACGCGGACGCGAACGTGATCGCGTTCGCGCGCCAGTCCGGCCAGGGCGAGCGGGTGCTCGTGTTCGTGGCGAACCTCTCACCGGTGCCTCGGCCCGGCTACCGCCTCGGGCTGCCCCGCGGCTGCCGCTGGCGCGAGGCGATCAACACCGACTCGACCTTCTACGGCGGCAGCGACGTCGGCAACCTCGGCGGGGTCGAGCCGGAGCCGATCCCGTGGCACGGACAACCCGTGTCCGCCGAGCTGACCCTGCCCCCGCTCGCCGCCGTGTGGCTCGTGCCGGATGACGAGCGATAGGCCGCCCGGCGGGTTGCCGTGGGAGCGACCGCTCGGCGCCCGTCCCCGGGGCGACGGGGCGTGCGCGTTTCGCGTGTGGGCGCCCCGCGCCGACGGGCAGGTGTCAGTCGAGATCGGCGGGCGCGTCGTCGCCATGAACGACGCCGGGTTCGGCGTGTACGAGACGGTGGCCGAGGCCGGCGATGGCGACGACTACCGGTTCCTGCTCGGCGATGCGCGGCTGCCGGACCCATGCTCCCGGTGGCAGCCGGAGGGGCTGCGCGGCCCGTCGCGAGTGGTGGCGCTCGCCCCGCCCGCGGCGTTCCGGGTCCCCGATCTGCGCTCGCTGATCGTCTACGAGCTGCACGTCGGCACGTTCACGCAGGAAGGGACGTTCGCCGCTGCCGCCGAGCACCTGGCCCGCCTCGCCGAGCTGGGGATCACTGCCGTCGAGATCATGCCGGTGGCCGAGTTCCCCGGCGCCCGCGGCTGGGGCTACGACGGCGTCTACATCTCCGCCGCCCAGTCCTCGTACGGCGGCCCGCATGAGCTCGCCGGGTTCGTGCGCCGCCGCCCACGCGCAGGGGCTCGCGGTAATCCTCGACGTCGTCTACAACCACGTCGGGGCCTCCGGGGTGACCGCGCTGGAGGCGTTCGGACCGTACTTCACCGACAAGTACGAGACCCCGTGGGGCCGGGCGATCAACTTCGACGACGCGGACTGCGACCCGGTCCGCGAATGGGTGCTGCAGAGCGCCTGCGGGTGGGTGTCCGAATTCGGGATCGACGGCCTACGGCTCGACGCGATCCACGCGATCCACGACTCGAGCGCCGAGCACATCGTGGCAGCCGTGTCGCGTCGGGCCGGCGCGGCGCGGCCGGGCGCGCTCGTGATCGCCGAGAGCGGCCTCAACGACCCGAAGGTGATGCGCCCCCCCGAGCGCGGTGGCTGGGGGTGCGCGGCGGCGTGGGCGGACGACTACCACCATGTGATGCGGACGCTCGTCACCGACGAGCGCGACGGCTACTACGCCGAGTTCGGCGAGGTCGCGCAGTTCGCCAAGGCGCTCCACCGTCCGCATGTGCACGACGGCGTGTACTCGAGCTTTCGCCGCCGGCGGTTCGGGGCGCCGGCCGACGACGTCCCGCCAGAGCGGTTCGTGGTCTTCTCCCAGGATCACGACCAGGTCGGCAACCGCGCCTTCGGCGACCGGATGCCACCGCAGGCGCGCCCGCTCGCGGCCTTCTGCACGCTGCTGGCGCCGTTCACCCCGATGCTGTTCATGGGCGAGGAGTACGGCGAGAGCGCTCCCTTTCAGTTCTTCTCCGACCACATCGACGAGGAGATCGCCACGGCCACGCGCGATGGGCGCCGCGCCGAGTTCGCGTCCTTCGCGCAGTTCGGCGAGGAGATCCCCGACCCGCAGGACCCGGCGACATTCGAGCGCTCGAAGCTCACCCGCCGCCGTGACCCGGAGCTGGCGGCGCTCTACGAGCGGCTGATCGCAGCCCGGCGGGAGCTGGGCTCCGCGGAGGCTTCGGAGATCCGCGTCCGACGAGGGCGAGCGGTGGGCGCGCTGCCGGCGGGGCGCGTTCGAGCTCGTGTTCAACTTCTCGGAGTCCGCGCGGCGGCTCCCGTGCGCGGGCAGCCTCGCGCTCGGCTCCGATCCGGGCGTGCGGGTCGCGGACGGATGTGTCGAGCTCCCGCCTCTGTCCGGAGCGCTGCTTCGATGACCCAGCAGTGGCCGGGTCGCCCGTTCCCGCTCGGCGCGAGCTGGGATGGCGGCGGCACGAACTTCGCGCTCTTCTCCGAGCACGCGGAGGGCGTCACGCTGTGCCTCTTCGACGACGACGACAACGAGACGTGCGTCGAGATGCGCGAGCGCCGCGCGCTCAACTGGCATTGCTACCTACCCGACGTCGGGCCCGGCCAGCGGTACGGGTTCCGCGTCCGGGGGCCGTACGCACCGCTCGAGGGCCACCGGTTCAACCCAGCGAAGCTGCTGATCGACCCGTATGCGAAGGCGATCGACGGCGTCGTCGACTGGTCGGGGGAAGCGAATCTGCTCCCCTACATCCCCTACGGAGGCGAGGATGACGACCTCCAGCCCGACGACGAGGACAACGTGGCTGCGATCCCGAAGTCGGTGGTGATCGACGACGCGTTCTTCTGGGAGGGCGACCGTCCGCCGGCGATCCCGTTCGCCGAGACGGTGATCTACGAGACCCACGTCAAGGGGTTCACGATGACCCACCCCGAGATCCGGGAGGACCTGCGCGGGACCTTCGGCGGCCTCGCCTCCGAGCCGGCGCTCGCCTACCTCGTCGATCTTGGCATCACCGCGGTCGAGCTGCTGCCCATTCACCACATCGCCAACGAGCCGATGCTGGCCGGCACCGGCCTGAACAACTACTGGGGCTACAGCACGATCGGGTACTTCGCTCCGCACTGCGATTACGCCTCCACCGGCCGCCGCGGCGAGCAGGTGCGTGAGTTCAAGGGCATGGTGAAGGCCCTGCACCGCGCGGGGATCGAGGTGATCCTCGACGTCGTCTACAACCACACCGCCGAGGGCGATCACCTCGGACCGATGCTGTCCTTCAAGGGCGTCGACAACATCGCCTATTACCGGCTCGAGCCCGGCGATCTGCGCCATTACAGAGACTTCACGGGCACCGGCAACTCGCTCAACCCGGTTCACCCGAGCGTGCTGAGATTGATCATGGACTCCCTCCGCTACTGGGTAACGGAGTGCCACGTCGACGGCTTTCGCTTCGATCTCGCCTCCGCGCTGGCCCGGGAGTTCTTCGACGTCGACCGCCTCTCGGCGTTCTTCGACGTCATCCACCAGGACCCGGTGCTCTCGCAGGTAAAGCTGATCGCCGAGCCCTGGGACGTCGGTCCCGGCGGCTATCAGGTCGGGAACTTCCCGGTGCTGTGGTCGGAGTGGAACGGGAAATACCGCGACACGATGCGCGACTTCTGGCGGGGCCACACGAACCGCGGTGACTTCGCCTCGCGGCTGGCCGGGTCCTCGGACCTCTATGCCGCCGACGGCCGCGACCCGTTCGCCTCGATCAACTTCATCACCGCCCACGACGGCTTCACCCTGCGCGATCTCGTCTCCTACGAGGCCAAGCACAACGACGACAACCTCGAGGACAACCGCGACGGCACCGACGACAACCGCTCCTGGAACTGCGGCGTGGAGGGTCCGACCGACGACCCGGCGGTGCGCGCGCTCCGCATTCGCCAGCAGCGCAACTTCCTGACCACGCTGCTCGTCTCGCAGGGCACGCCGATGCTCCTCGGCGGCGACGAGCGCAGCCGCTCGCAGAACGGCAACAACAACGCCTGGTGCCAGGACAACGAGCTCTCGTGGTACGCGTGGGAAGAGCACCCGGAGGCCGAGGCGCTGCGCGACTTCACGCGCCGCCTGATCCGGCTGCGCCGCGACCATCCGGTGCTCCGCCGCGAGAGCTTCCTGCGAGGCGCGGACGTCGACGGCTCGGGGCTACCCGACGTCGGCTGGTTCGGCCCCGACGGGCAGCCGATGCGCAGCCGCGACTGGGAGGACGGCGAGCAGCTGCTCGCGATGTTCCTCAACGGCGGCGCGATCCCCAAGCCCGGCGAGCACGGCGAGAAGATCCTCGACGACTCGTTCCTGCTCCTGTTCAACGGCGCCGACGAGGACCGTCCGTTCACGCTTCCGCGACGGCTGTTCGGAAACCGCTGGGAGCTCGAGCTCTCGACGGCCGACGCCGGACCTCCAGCCCGGGAGCGCCCTGTACGGCGCCCGCGAGCCGGTGGCGATGGTGGCCCACTCCCTGACGATTCTCCGCCGGGTGTCGTGATGGCCGAGCTGCGCTGCACCTACCGGCTCCAGCTGGTGCCGTCGTTCGGGTTCGCCGAGGCGCGGGCGCTGATCCCATACCTCCGCGACCTCGGCGTCTCGCACCTGTATCTGTCGCCGTCGCTGCAGGCCCGCGAGGGGTCGACGCACGGCTACGACATCGTCGATCCGTCGCGGCTGTCCAGCGCGCTCGGCGGCGAGGCCGAGTTCGAGCTGCTCGCCCGCGAGGCGCGGGACGCGGGCCTCGGGATCGTGCTCGACGTCGTTCCGAATCATCTGGCCGCCGACGAGGCCGACCGCTACTGGGCCGATCCGGAGCTGCGCGCGCGGTTCTTCGACATCGACCCGGTGACCGGGCGCCATCGCCGATTCTTCGACATCGACGACCTCGCCGCCGTGCGCCAGGAGGAGCCGGAGGTGTTCGAGGCGACGCACGCGCGGGTGCTCGCGCTCGTGCGCGAGGGCGCGGTCGACGGCTTGCGCGTCGACCACCCGGACGGGCTCGCCGATCCGGCCGGGTATTTCGCCCGGCTGCGCCGTGCCGGGGCCGAGCAGGTGTGGATCGAGAAGATCCTTGACCCCGGCGAGCCGTTGCGTGACTGGCCGGTGACGGGGACGGTCGGCTACGAATTCCTCGACGACGTGTGCGCGCTGTTCGTCGATCCGGCCGGGGAGCCGGCGCTGACGGCGCTGTGGGAGCGGGTGTCCGAGGACCCGCGGCGTTTCGGGGAGTACGCGACCGAGGCGAAGGTCGAGCAGCTGCGCGGACCGTTCGCGCCGGAGCTCGAGAGGTTGTGGCGGGAGCTGCCCGAGGACAGTGGGGTCTCACTGGACGATCTGCTCGCGGCGGTCGCCGCCCTGCCCGTGTACCGCACGTACGTCGATCCGTCAGCGGCCGCGGTGGATCCGCTCGACGAGGCGGCGCTCTCGGAGGCCGTCGCGGCGGGGATGCGCCAGTCGATCGCCGACATGCTGCTGCTCCGCGCCCGCGTCCCCGCGTCGTTCGTCACCCGGTTCCAGCAGACGACGCCGGCGGTGATGGCCAAGGGCGTCGAGGACACGGCGTTCTATCGCTACTGCCGGCTGCTGGCGCTGAACGACGTCGGCGGGGATCCGTCGCGGTTCGGGCTGGCGGTCGAGGACTTCCACGCGGCGCAGCTCGAGCGGGCGCAGCGGTTCCCGCTCGGCCTGCTGACGACCCAGACGCACGACACCAAGCGTTCCGACGACGTCCGCGCGCGGCTGGCAGTGCTGGCCGCGATCCCGGAGGAATGGGGCCGAGCCGTGGACCGGTGGCTGTCGCTGACCGAGGGGCTGCGGACGGGCGGGGCGCCGGACGACGTCGAGCGCTACCTCATCTTCCAGACCCTGGTGGGGGCGTGGCCGATCGAGCTCGAGCGCATGCAGGCGTACATGGAGAAGGCGCTGCGCGAAGCGAAGCGCAACTCGAACTGGATCGAGCCGTCCGAGGAGTGGGAGGCAGGCGTCCTGGCGTTCTGCGCCGCGCTATACGACAACCGCGCGTTCCTGGAGGAGTTCGAGCCGTTCGTCGACCGGGTGGCGGCACTCGGGGACCGGGTGTCGCTCGCCCAGGTGGCGCTGAAGCTGACCTGCCCCGGGGTACCGGACATCTTCCAGGGCCACGAGCTCCCGCGGCGCACGCTCGTCGACCCCGACAACCGCCGGCCGGTCGACTGGGACGAGAACCAGGCCCGGCTGCGGCGGCTGATGGGCGGCGGCCGGCCGGGGCCAGAGGAGCGCAAGCTGCTCGTCACGGTGCGGCTGCTCGAGCTGCGGGCGCGGCGGCCGGAACCATTCGCGGGCGGGTACGAGCCGATCGACGCCGGGCCCGGGGTGTGCGCTTTCGGGCGCGGCGGTGAGGTGGTGGTGGCGGTCGCGGTGCGCCCGGCCGACGGGTCGGTCTCGTGGACGGTGGCACTGCCCGCCGGGTCCTGGCGCGAGGTCCTCGGCGGGTCTGTGTTTTCCGATGAGTTGCCGCTCGCCGAGGCTCTCGGCGAGTTCGGCGTGGCGGTGCTCGAGCGCGTATCCGGATAGGGTCCCGGGCTGCGTCATGCGGGTCCTGCTGATCTCCTGGGAGTACCCACCCGTGATCGAGGGCGGCCTCGGCCGGCACGTCCGCAAGCTGTCCGAGCATCTTGTGCAGGACGGCGTCGAGGTCCACGTGCTGACCCGCGGCGGCGGCCGCTCGGCCAGCGACGAGGAGCGCCACGGCGTGATCGTCCATCGCGTCCGCGAACCCCAGTTCCCGCGCGATCCGTCCGCGTTCGTGCGCTGGGTCGACGCGATGAATGCGCACATGCGCGCGCTCGGCGAGGAGCTGTGCGGACGGGTGCCGTTCGACCTCGTCCACTCCCACGACTGGCTCGTGTCCGGGGCGGCCGAGCAGGTGGCCCGACGGTTCGGCACTGCCGTGGCTCGTGACGGTGCACGCCACGGAGTACGGCCGCCATCAGGGCTGGGTCCAGAACCATCCCCAGTCCCACATCCACGCGCTCGAGCGTGCGATGGTCCGCCGCGCCGACCGGGTGATCACCTGCTCGAAGTACATGGCCGGCCATGTGACCGCCGTGTTCGGGGTGCCGCGGTCGCAGATCACGCCGATCCCCAACGGGATCGACCCCCGGGATCTCGAGCCCGTCGTCGACGACCTCGACGCGCTCCGCCGCCGGTTCGCCGCCCCGGAGGAGCGGCTCGTGCTGCTCGTCGGGCGGCTCGTATACGAGAAGGGGTTTCACCTCGCGCTCGATGCGCTCGCCCCGATCATCCGGCGCCGCCGCGGCGTGCGGTTCGTGGTGGCCGGCACCGGGACGGCCGAGCAGGAGCTCAAGCGGCAGGCCCGCCGGCTCGGGCTCTCCCGCCACGGCTCGTTCCTCGGCTGGACCGGCGACGACATGCTCCACTCGCTCTACCGGATCGCCGACCTGTGCATCGTCCCGTCGATCTACGAGCCGTTCGGGCTCGTCGCGCTCGAGGCGATGGCCTCCGGGTGCCTGTGCATCGTCGCCGACACCGGCGGCCTGCGCGAGGTCGTGCCGGGAGACGAGACCGTCGGGCTGCGCTTCCGCTCCCGCGACGCCGCCTCGCTCGGCGAGGTGCTCGAGCGGGTGCTCACCGACGACGAGGTCCGGACCCAGATCGGCGCCGAGGCGCGCGAGCACATCCTCAAGTTCGACTGGGTCGAGGTCGCTCGGCGAACCGCCGCGGTGTACGAGGCGATGACGGGCGTCGGCACGGCGCCGTTGCCTCCGCGCGGCTGAGCGCCCGTTTCGCGCTCGGCCGCGCCGAACGCGGTCCTGAGGTGTGTTTAAGCAGGCGTCGGCGCGGGTGCGCCGAACGCCGTCCCCGACGGCCACCCCACCTCAAGGAGCGCCCAGATGATCTCGCGTCTCATCCATCACGCCAACCGCCACTCCATCGCGTACCTGGCCCTCGTCTGCTCGCTGCTGGCGCTCGCCGGGGCCTCCTATGCCGCAATCCACATCCCCAACGGCTCGGTCGGGGAGCGGCAGATCAAGAACCGCGTGATCGACCCGGTGAAGTGGGATCCCACGTACGTGACCTCGTTCGTCCGCCGCTGGGCCCACGTGGACACGACCGGGAAGCTGCTCAACGCGAGCCCGCTCGCCCAGGCCGCCACGGTCGGCAGCACCGGCAACTACGACGTGACGTGGGGGGACGCGTTCAACGGCAACTGCATGCCGATCACCACCGTCGAGAGCCGCACGCCCAGCACCGGGTCTCCGAATGCCGGGTTCGCGAACGCGAACGTGATCGTGCAACCGAACAACGCGACTCTCGTGCACGTGTCGACCTACGACGTGACGGGCCGGCCGGCCGCCGAGCCGTTCTTCCTGGCGATCGTGTGCCCGAGGGGCGCGGGCGGCGGTACGACGTTCCCGTACACGCTGCCGTAGACGCTGCTTGGCGCAGCCGCGCAGCCGGCGCGTCCGGACCAACGGTTTAACGCACGAGGGGCCCGGCGATTCCGCCGGGCCCCTCGTGTCAATGCCTCAGCTCGGAGAGCGGTTACATCATCCCCGACATGTCGGGCATGCCACCGCCGCCGCCACCCTCGTTCTTCTCGGGCACCTCGGCGACGATCGCCTCGGTGGTGAGGATGTTCTTGGCGATCGAGGCCGCGTTCTGCAGCGCCGAACGCGTGACCATCGCGGGATCGATCACGCCGGCCGCGACGAGATCGACGATCTCGTTGGTCGCCGCGTTGAGCCCGTGGCCCTTCTTCGCCTTGCGGACGTCGTTGACGACGACCGAACCCTCCAGACCGGCGTTCTCGGCGATCTGACGGAGCGGCTCCTCGAGCGCACGGACGACGATCTTCGCGCCCGTCTGCTCGTCGGGATCCTCGAGCGCGTCGACCTTGATCGCCTTCTGGGCGGCCAGGAGCGCGACGCCGCCGCCCGGCACGATGCCCTCCTCGAGGGCCGCGCGGGTGGCCTGCAGCGCGTCCTCGACGCGATGCTTCTTCTCCTTCATCTCGGTCTCGGTGGCTGCGCCGACCTTGACCACCGCGACGCCGCCGGACAGCTTCGCCAGGCGCTCCTGGAGCTTCTCGCGGTCGAAGTCCGAGTCGGTGTTCTCGATCTCGTTCTTGATCTGGTTGATGCGGCCCTTGATCGCCTCGCTGTCACCGTTGCCGTCGACGATCGTCGTGGTGTCCTTCGCGACGACGACGCGGCGGGCGCGGCCCAGCTGCGAGAGCTGGGTGTTCTCGAGCTTGAGGCCCATCTCCTCGGTGATCACCTCGCCGCCGGAGAGGATCGCGATGTCCTCGAGCATCCGCTTGCGGCGATCGCCGAAGCCCGGCGCCTTGACGGCCACGCCGGTGAAGGTGCCGCGGAGCTTGTTGACGACCAGCGTCGCCAGCGACTCGCCCTCGACATCCTCGGCGATGATCAGCAGCGGCTTGCCCGACTGGATCGTCTGCTCGAGCACGGGCAGCAGATCGCGGACGGAACCGATCTTCTGGTTGGCGATCAGGATGTAGGGATCCTCCAGGGTCGCTTCCATGCGGTCCTGGTCGGTGACCATGTAGGGCGAGATGTAGCCCTTGTCGAACTGCATCCCCTCGGTGAACTCGAGGTCCATGCCGAACGTCTGGCCCTCCTCGACGTTGACCACGCCGTCCTTGCCGACCTTGTCGATCGCGTCGGCGATCACATCGCCGATCTCCTCGTCGCCGGCCGAGATCGTCGCCACGCGGGCGATCTGCTCCTTGCCGGTGATCTCCACCGACTGGGACTCGATGTTCTTGACGACGTCTTCGACGGCCTTCTCGATGCCGCGCTTGAGCGCGAGCGGGTTGGCGCCGGCGGCGACGTTCTTCAGGCCCTGGCGGACGATCGCCTGGGCGAGCACGGTCGCGGTCGTCGTGCCGTCGCCGGCGACGTCGTTGGTCGCCGTGGCGACCTCGCGGACGAGCTGTGCGCCCTGGTTCTGGAAGACGTCCTCGACCTCGATCTCACGGGCGATGGTGACGCCGTCGTTGGTGATCGTCGGGGCGCCGAACTTCTTGTCGAGGACCACGTAGCGGCCCTTGGGGCCGAGCGTGACCTTGACGGCGTTGGCTACCGCGTCGACGCCCTGCTCGAGCGCCTTGCGGGCCTCCGCCTCGTACTTCAGTTCCTTATGTGCCATATCTCTTTCAGTTCTCCTGGAGCGGGCTTATTGGACCTTCGCCAGCACGTCGGACTCACGGAGGACGAGCAGCTCCTCGCCGTCCACCTTGATCTCCGTGCCGCCGTACTTGCTGTAGAGGACCTCGTCGCCCTCGGCGACGTCAAGCGGCGTCCGCTTGCCGGTGTCCTCGTTGACCTTGCCGTCGCCGACCGCCAGGACCTTGCCCTTCTGGGGCTTCTCTTTGGCGGTATCGGGCAGGACGATCCCACTCGCGGTGGTCTCTTCCTCCTCGATGGCCCGCACGATCAACCGATCGCCAAGGGGCTTGAGCTTCATTGATGCAACCTCCGAGTGAATAGACGAAACTTCCTGGCACTCGTAGGCGCAGAGTGCCAACGCCCAGACTATAGCTCGGCGCCGCCGCGAATCAAGGCAAAATTTGGCACTCTCGTGTGAAGAGTGCCAAGCGGTGCGCGTCTGGCGCGGTGTTGGGCTCAACGGCAACCAGGTCGACGCCAACCGCCGTGGGAGGCGAGCGCGGGGCGGCTAGTTGTTCGCGCCGCCGAGCCCGTGGATCCGGTCGCGGAGCTCGGGAGGGTTCTCGATGATCTGGGAGAAGCGCACGACGGTGACGGTGTCGTCCATCCCGACCTTGCGGCCGTAGATCTGCTCGAGGAAGTGGATCATCTCGTCGTGGCGGCGGAACTCGGGGTTGTCGTGCTCGATGTCGCGGGGCGAGAGCTCCTTGATGCGCTTGACCTCGACCTGGTCGATGACGGCGCTGAAGATCTTCTCCCGGGGCGAGTGCTGGTAGCCGATGGTGACGAGCACGCAGTCGTTCTTGCGGTACTTGTGGGACTTGTCGCCGAGGCGGATCGTCGCGGTCTTGCGGCCGCGTCGGAGCTGGTCGGCGAACACCGAGGAGTAGAAGTTCAGGACGCGCACGGCCCGCAGCCTACCGGTCGGATGGGTATCGCGACAGGGCGCGCGCAAACCATTTCGCGCTCCCCCGGATATGTCAGCTCTGCAGCGGCTTCGCGCAGCGACATCCACCGGGCGTCCTCGATCTCGTGGTCGTGATCGGCGAGGTCGCCTGATCGGTACTCGAACAGGTAGAAGCGTACGACCTTGTCCCGCGTGCGCCCGGCGCGTTCGTACGTGTAGCGGACGTCGCCGAGCAGCTCGATCAGCTCCGCCTCGAGCCCGGTCTCCTCGCGCACCTCGCGGGTGGCAGCCTGCTCAGCGGTCTCGTCGCCGTCCGGGTGGCCCTTGGGCAGGCCGAGCACGCGGCGTCCCCGACGCCGCGCGCTTGACCGGCACGATCACCGCCACCTCGTCGTCGCGGACGACGACACCCCCGGCGGAAAACTCGGGGTGTCTCGTCGGGGCAATGGTTCGGGGCTGCGGGGCAACGCGATCAGTACACATACCGGGACAGGGCGGCCGGTTCGTGGACCGTGAGCCGCCCGCGGCCCTGCGTGATGATGCCTGCCCGCTCGAGCACGGCGAGAAACCGGCTGGCCGACTCGCGCGAGGACCCGGCGAGCCGCGCCAGATCGGCCTGGGTCGAGGTGATGAGCACGTCGCTCTCGAGAGCGCCCTCCTCCTGGGCGGCCGCGACGAGCTGCGAGAGCACCGCGGCCACCCGGCTCTGCACGGTCTGGAAGGACTGGCGCGCGAGCCGCTCGTTCGTCTCGCGCAGCCTGCGGCCGAGGGCCTGGAGGAGCTTGACCGCGATGTCCGGGTGCTCGCGGAGCAGCCGGCGCATGTCGCCGCCGAGGATGGCGATCACGTCGGTCTGCTCGATCGCCTCGACGGTCGCGGAGCGGCGCTCGTCGTCGAACATCGCCAGCTCGCCGAAGATGTCCCCGGGACCGAAGTTGGCGAGCGTGATCGAGCGGCCGTCCTGGTGCTCGCGCACGGCCCGCGCCCGGCCGGCCCGCACGACGTAGCAGGTGTCGCTCTCGTCGCCCTCGCGGAACACCGCCTCGGCCGGGCCGAAGCTGCGGGGCACCGCGACATCGGCGACGCGGGCGAGCTCGTCCTCGCTGAGCGTCGAGAACGCCGGCACGCGCTGCAGGAGCGCAATCGTGTCCGCGGTGGTCATGGCCACCGCGGGAGCAATACCAAACGGCTCAGGCCAGGTCCAGCGCCTGCTCGCGCCGACGCCGGCGCAGCGCGGCGGCGATCCACAGCCCGAGAGCGGTGACGAGCGCGACCGGGACGAGCGCCGCCAGCGCGATCAGGGCCACGCCGGCGGCGACCGTCAGCACGCGGCCGGCGTCGTGGGCGGCCGTGCCGAGCCCGAATCCGCGCGCGTGGTGCCGGTGGGCCGGGGCGTTCGCGCCGTTGAGCGATAGCTCGACCTGGCTGTAGTCGATCCGGTGGCCGAGGTTGTGGAGCGTCGACTCGTCGCTGCGGATCGAGGCCTCGGCGTCGGCGATGCGCGCCTTGAGGCTGACGATCTGCGCCTGGGTGGTCGCGCCGGCGAGCTGCTTGAGAAGCGAGGTGCGCAGCGCGCGGTCGTCGCCGAGGCGGCGCTGATCGGACAGGTACTGGCCGTTGACGTCCTGGACGTTGTCGGTGCGGGAGGCCACGCTCGCGTAACGGAGCTGCGAGAGGGCCGTCATCGTCTCCTGCAGCGAGGAGCTCGGCACGCTCAGCTCGAATTGGGCATAGCCACCCCCGCCGGCGGTCACCGACGAGTTGCTGACGAAGCCGTTCTCGCGCCCGACGACGTCGAACACCTCTTGGGCCACGTAGTCGATCCGGTCCGGGCGCGTGGTCAGCGCGAGCTGAGCCGACTGGATGATCCGACGGCCGTTGGGGAGCGGCCTCGGCGCTCCGACGGGCGGCGGACCGAACGCCGGCGCGCTCCGCCGGCGCGGCCGAGCTGGGCGCGCTCTTGACGGTGCCCGCGCTCGCTGCGAGGCGGTGCGGGGCCGACGGCCGCGCCGCCGGCGTCAGCTTGAGCCCCGGGAGGCCGAGCCGGCGGCGCTGCTGGCCGGGGAGGACGCCGAGCTGGCGGCGGTCGACGACGCGCTGACCGCCTCAGCCGGCACGCTGGAGCTCGATGTGGACGAGCCACCGTTCGAACCGAGCAGGACAACGGCCACGAGCACGCCGACGACACCGGCGCTGAGCCCCGCGATCGGCCCGAACAGCGACCCGCTCCACCACCGACGAAGCGGCCGCGCGGGCGCGGCCGCCGATCGGCGATCGGCGGCCCGCCCGGGGAAGCGCCGCTCCACCCGCTCATCGAGCGACCGGGCGAATCCATCGTCGATCTGCGGCCGGCCGGCGGCCAGCAGCAGCGCGAGCTCGGCGAGCTCGGCGTGCTCGGGGTCGACCGGCTCGCCGGCCAGGGTGGCGTCGATCGCGTCGAGCTGGGCGGCGATCGCGGGATCAAGCTTAAAGTCATCAGTTCGTCGCATCACAGGCCTTCCTCAGCTTCTCCATCGCGCGGTGGAGCATCGTCCCGGCGTTCGACTCGCTCACGCCGAGCACACCGGCAAGCTCGGCGTTCGTGAGGCCGCCGTGAAACTTGAGCGCCACGAGCTCGCGGTCGCGGGCGGGGAGCCCGGCGAGCGCGGCGCGGACGGCGGTCCGGCGCAGAGCGCGGTCGGCGAGATCCTCGGCCGGGTCGCCGACGTCCGCAGGCTCGGTGACGAGCGTGGCGAGGCGCCGGCGGCGGCGCAGCTCGTCGAGCGCGGCGTTGCGGGCGATCCCGAACAGCCAGGCGCGCTCCTCGCCGCGGCGGCGGTCGAACGTCCGCCGGCGGCGGTAGGCGCGCTCGAACGCGAGCGCCGTCACGTCCTCGGCGGCCGCACGGTCGCGCAGGAGCGTGGCCACGTAGGCGTACACGTCGTCCCGGCTCGAGCGGTAGAGCGCCTCGAAGCGGTCCCATGAGGGGGCGGACTGCTCGGTCGGCGCCGGCAAGGTCTCGTTCACACCCGTACTACGTCGCTGCTCGTGGTCCATCACGACATCTATCGCTATGTTCCCGTACGTGCGTCCCCCGGCCCGCACATTCGCGCTCATCGCCGTCCTCGCCGCCGCGCTCCCCGCGCTGGCCCGCGGCGCCTCGAGCCCGCCGACCCAGGACCAGATCAGGGCCGCGGTCAAGAAGGCCGAGCACTCGAAGAACCTGTGGGCGACTGTCAACGTGTGCAAACGCCCGAATTTCGGGATCCGCGGGCAGATGCCCGCGCTCAGCTTCCCGGCCAAGCTCTCGATGCGGATCCAGGTCGCGTACTACGACCGGACCACGAAGACGTTCAAGCCGCTGCACGGCACCGTGACGATCGTCAAGCTCGGCACCCGCACCGACAACCTCTACCAGGGCGGGACGAGCTGGACCTTCCGACATCACGCGTTCGTCGCCGGGATCATCACGTTCAAATGGCGGATGGGCAATCGGCTGATCGGCGAGGTCACCCGGACCACGCTCGGCGGGATCAAGGGCGTCGACGACTCCAACCCGCCGGGCCACAGCTCAGCGAGCTGCCGGTTCCGCTGAGCGGCACCGGTCAGCGGGAGAGCGCGCCGAACAGCCGGGGATCGTTGGTGATCACCCCGGTGACCCCCAGCGATTCGAGCGCCCGCATCCGCGGCAGCTCGTCGACGGTCCAGACGTACAGCTCGCCGCCGGCCTCCCGGATCGCGCGGATCAGCCGCGGCGTGACGAGCCGCCAATGGGCCATCACCGCATCGCACTCCCGGGCGCGGATCGCACCCGCGGCGCGGCTCGGGAGCGACGCGCGCATGAACTGAAGCGCGACGAGCGCCGGCGGGATCGTGAACGGCGAGCGGAACGGGTCCTTGGTCACCTTCGGGACCGACCATCCGAGCTTCACCGCGGGCTCGGCGGTCCGCAGCACCGCGAGGCTCGAGCGGTACTGACTGCAGATCAGTGTGCGCTCGAGCGCGCCGTGGCGGCGCAGCGCGTCGAGCACCTCGACTTCGTAGCCGGGCAGCTTCAGGTCGAGGTCGAGGTCGAGTCCCGGCGAACGCCGCGGCGCACAGGTGCGCGAGCCCCTCCTCAAGCGTGTTCACCGCGCGCCCGGCGGCGTCCGCATGGTCGTGAGCGAGGATGAGCCGGTCGGTCCCCACGCTCGGGGAGCACGTCGAACTCGATCATGTCGACCCCGGCGGCGAGCGCTGCATCGAAGCTCGCGAGCGTGTTGCCGGGGGCGATCAGGTCGGCGCCCTTGTGGCCGACGCGGCGAAACGAACTCACGTCTGGCATTGCGGGCACCAGTATGTCGTGCGGTTGGCGTCGCCCTGACCGCGCGCCAGGATTCGGGCGCCCGCAGCGCGGGCACGGCAGCCCGGCACGGCGGTGGACCTGCGGGCGGCGCCGCGCGGGCGCCCTCCACCGCGGAGCGCTGCATTCGCGGGCGCACGGCGTCGATCACGGCGAGGGCCTCGGCGTCGGAGACCTCGGCAACGCGGCGCCACGGATCGATCCCGGCGACCCAGCAGCCCTCTGCCTTCCACATGTTCCCGATCCCGGCCACGTTGCGCTGGTCAAGAAGCGCGTCACCGAGCCCGCGGGTCTGGTCGTCCCCGCGCAGGCGCCGCAGGAAGCCCTCCCGGTCGAACTCGACGGCGAGCACGTCGGGGCCCAGCGCCGCCAGGCGCTGGTCGAATCGCGTGCGCCCGCCGGTCATCAGCTCGAGCAGCGGCCCGTCGAACTGGACGACCTCGGTGCCCGTTCCGGCGCAGGACGAGCCACGCCCGCGAGGACGCGCGCTTCCATCGCCGGCCCGGTCCGTACACGCCCCACGCCCCGGTCATCGCGAGATGCGAGTGGATCACGAGATCGCCCTCGAATTGCAGGAAGAGGTGCTTGCCGTATGTGTCGACCTTCGCGACCGCCCGCCCCTCAAGGCGCTCGGCCCAGCGGTCGAACGTGTGCCGCGGATGCGGGGTGAGGATCTCGTCCGGCACGTGTCCCTCGAGCACCGGACGGATCCGGTTCGCCGCGTACGCGATCGTGTCTCCCTCGGGCATGCGCTCGGCGAGCGGCCGTCACGCGCTGAGCGTCAGCCGACGGGGGCCCTCCTGGAAGCCGGCGGCGATCAACGCCGGGCCGAGCGCCGAGGCGACGGCCGGCTCGCCGTCGACCTTCTCGAGCGCGAGGCGCTTGATCGCGCCGCTGTGGACCTGGCCGACGAGCGCGTCGAGCGCCGCCGCGAGGCGCGGATCGCCGGCGTCGACGAGCGTCTGCAGCGCCCGCCCCGCCCGCTCCAGGTACAGGATCGGCTCGCCGCCCGCCAGCACGACGTACGCGCCCGCGGTCCGCGACGGGCGGCGGGCGTCCTCGCGCGCCGGCCACGCCAGCACGGCGCCGTACGGCTGGGCGGGGTCGACGGCGGACAGGACGACCGGCGGGTCCTCGCGGTCGCTCACGGCCCGGAGCCGTTCGACCGCACCGGGCAGCGCGAACTGCGCGCCCCCGAGACCCTCGACGAAGTAGCCCCGCCGGGCGATCCCGAGGGTCTCGAGCTGCGAGAGCTCGGAGTAGATCGCCGAGAAGCCGCCGGGGATCCCCTCGGCGAGCACCTGCTCGCGGGTGAGGATCCCGTAGCGCTCGAGCAGCAGCTCGGCGTTCGCCCGCCGGCGTGCCGAGGGGTCGACGCTCTCCCGGAACAGCGGCTCGGTCAGCGACCAGCGGCCCTGAACCTGCGCGGCGGCGCCCGTCCCGCGGCGGCGGCCGGCGAACCGGCCCGCCCGCGCGGAGCGACTGCGCTCCCGCTGCGCCCGCGCCAGGGTCAGCCGCGGCGCGCGCAGCGGCGCGAACGCGTCGTTCGTCGCCTCGCCCGCCCAGGCGAGGTCCCACAGCGATTCCTGGAGCTCCTCGGGCGCGAGCGCGACGTCGACGAGCAGGTCGGTGAAGAAGCAGGCGCCGGCGGCGAGGCGTTCGCGCACCGCGGCGTGGGCGTCGCTGTCCGGCGCGGGACGGGTGGGGGTCTTATCCGGCGGCCCGAGCACGGCCAGGTCCTCGCGGAAATAGATGGCGACCCGGCCCGAGTTGCGGCCGAGCGCGCCGGCCCCGATCCACACGAGCTCGCCGCTCGCGCACAACTGGTCGATCCACGACGGCGAGTACGCGCCGGCGCGGCGGGGCAGCACGTCGCGCTCCCACACCTCGGCCGGGAGGGCGAGCCCCTGGAGCGGGACGAGCACCTCGCGCAGGCGGTCGATCCCGGCGCCGGTGGCGGGGCGGCGGTCGACGTTCTGCCAGGCGGGCAGGAAGCGGGCCAGCGCGCGCTGGTCGGCGGGCTCGATCTCCTTGCGCAGCACGGCCAGCGACGCGCGGCGCAGCCGACGCAGCACCTCTGGATGGCACCACTCGCGGGCCGAGCCACCGGGCCGGAGCTCGCCGCGCACCAAATCGCTGGATCGCTCCAGCTGCGCCAGGGCAGCGCCGGTGTCGACCCCGTAGCGGGCCTTCACCTCAGCGGTGGTGAAGGGTCCATGGGTCGCCGCGTACCGGCGCAGAAGCTGCAGGAGCGCGTCCGGCACGTCCTCGAGGAACGCGGCGGGCAGGCCACCGGGGGGCGCCACCCCAAGCGCGTCGCGATACAGGCCGGCATCCGCCGCCGCGATCCACCGCCGCTCCCCGGCGAGCCGCACCGGCACAGCCCGCCGCTCGCGCTCGAGCTCCCCGAGCATCGCCGCGGCGTCGGTTCCGGGGAGCGACCCGCTGACCAGCCTCGTCGGGGGTCAGGTCGCCGAGCGCGCGGAGGACGTCGTGCAGGCCGTCGCGAGTGGCGACTCGGCGGCGCTCGGAGAGGAACTGCAGATCTGCCTCGACATCCTCCAGCGCGGCGGCGTCGATCAGGTCGCGCAGCTCCTCCTGGCCGAGCAGCTCGCGGAGCAGGTCGCGGTCGAGGGACAGGGCGGCCGCGCGGCGCTCGGCGTTCGGCGTGTCGCCCTCGTACATGTACGTGGCGACGTAGTCGAACAGCAGACTCGAGGCGAACGGAGACGCGGTCGGGGTCTCGACCTCGACCAACGACAGCTCGCGTCGGTGGAGCTTGGTCAGCAGCTCAGTGAGGCCGGGGAGGTCGAGCACGTCGCGCAGGCACTCGCGATACGTCTCGAGCACGACCGGGAAATCGCCGTACTTGCGTGCCACCTCGAGCAGCGACTGCGACTTGAGCCGTTGCTGCCAGAGCGGGGTACGACGGCCCGGGCGGGCACGTGGGATGAGCAGCGATCGTGCCGGCGTTCTCGCGGAAGCGTGCGCCGAACAGAGCGCTCGAGGCCAGCTCGGCCACGACCCTGTCCTCGACCTCCTCGGGATCGATCAGCACCAGATCCGCCAGGCGGGCGGGATCCAATTCGTCCGCATCAGGCAGGTGGACGATGATCCCGTCGTCGGACCAGATCGCGTCGGACTCGAGCTCGAGCTCGTCGCGGATCCGGGCACTGAGCGCGAGGCCCCAGGCGGCGTGGACGCGGCCACCGTACGGGCTGAGGATGCACAGCCGCCAGTCGCCGATCTCGTCACGGAAGCGCTCGATCACGATCGTCTGGTCGGACGGGATGACGCGCGTGGCCTCCTGCTGCTCGCGGAGGAACGTGGACGAGGTTCCGGGCCGCCTTGTCGTCGAGGTCGTAGTCGCGCTCGAGCCGCTCGGGCGGCTGATCGACCGCCCACCGGGCGAACGCCCCGATCGCCTCGCCGAGCTCCTTCGGGCGCCCCATGCTGTCGCCCTTCCAGAACGGGACCGCGCCGGGCAGGCCGGGCGCCGGGGTGACGATCACCCGGTCGCGGCCGATCTCCTCGATCCGCCACGTGGTCGCCCCGAGCAGGAACGTCTGGCCGGGGCGGGCCTCGTAGACCATCTCCTCGTCGAGCTCGCCGACCCGGCGGCCGTCGGGCAGCGTGACCGAGTAGAGCCCGCGGTCCGGGATCGTGCCGGCGTTCGTGACCGCCAGCTGGCGTGCGCCCGGGCGGGCGCGGATCGTTCCCTCCAGGCGATCCCAGATGATCCGGGGGCGCAGCTCGGCGAACTCGCTCGACGGGTAGCGTCCGTCGAGCATGTCGAGCACATTCTCGAACGAGGTCCGAGTCAGCTCGCTGTAGGTGTGGGTCCGCGTGACGAGCGCGTACAGCGCGTCGACGGACAGCGGCGAATCCGGAGGGTTCGCCGCGATCGCGACGATCTGCTGGGCGAGCACGTCGAGCGGGTTGCGAGGGACGACCGTCGTCTCGATCGCGCCGTCGCGCATCCGCTTGGCGACGACCGCGCACTCGAGTAGATCGGCGCGGAACTTGGGGAAGATCCGCCCGCGGCTGACGTCTCCCACAGAATGCCCGGCGCGACCGATCCGCTGCAGGCCGCGGGCGACGGACTTCGGCGACTCGACCTGGACCACCAGATCGACCGCGCCCATGTCGATCCCGAGCTCGAGCGACGAGGTGGCCACCAGACACGGCAGCTCGCCGGCCTTCAGAAGCTCCTCGACGACCGTGCGCTCCTCGCGGGCCAGGGACCCGTGGTGGGCCCGGGCGATCTCACTGTCTGCGAGGTCGTTCAAGCGGATCGCCAGCCGCTCCGCGGCGCGGCGGTTGTTGACGAAGATGATCGTCGAGCGGTGCTGGCGGACGAGCTCGAGCAGCTCGGGGTAGATCGCCGGCCAGATCGAGCGGCGGGTCGATTCGCCGCCGGCGAGGGGGTCGATCTCGGGGGCGGGCGTATCGTCGGGCTCGGTCATCGACTCCACGGGCACGTGGATCTTCAGGTCGAGCTTCTTGCGCACCCCGGTGTCGACGATCCGGCAGCGCCGTCGCGGGCCGACCATGAACCGCCCGACCTCCTCGAGCGGGTTCTGGGTCGCCGACAGGCCGATCCGCTGGACCTCGTGGTCGGAGGCCTCGGTGAGGCGCTCGAGCGTCAGCGCGAGGTGGGAGCCGCGCTTCGTCGAGGCGACCGCGTGGATCTCGTCGACGATGCACCAGCGGGTCGGCGCGAACAGCTCCTGCGCGCGGCCGGTGAGCATCAGGAACAGCGACTCAGGGGTGGTGATGAGGATGTCCGGCGGTCTGCGGAGCATCGCCTGGCGGTCTCGCTGGGGAGTGTCGCCGGTGCGCACCGCGACGGTCAGCTCGGCGCCGATTCCGCGCATCGGCGCGCGCAGGTTGCGATCGATGTCGTACGACAGCGCCTTGAGCGGCGAGACGTACACGAGCCGGATCCCGGGATGTTCGCCGCCAGGCGAACTCCCACGGGAATCGGCGCCAGCCGATTCCCCCTTCTCGGCGGCGAGTCGGTCGATGCCGTACAGGAACGCGGCCAGCGTCTTGCCCGACCCGGTCGGGGCCGAGATCAGGACGTGCTCGCCGGAGGCGATCGCCGGCCACGCCTGGGCCTGGGCGGGCGTCGGCTCCGCGAACGCGTTTGTGAACCACTGCTGCGTACGCGGACTGAACACGTGACCAACTTTACGACGGGTCCGGCGTGATCAGAGCGAGCGGCGTTCCCGGCGTCCTCACGGTGGCGATCAGGCGACCCGGCTGGACGGCGGATCGCGGCTCGGAGATGAGCGCACCCGGCACCAGATCAAGATCGGGCACGGTCACCGTCAGCCCCCACCAGGCGCTCACCGGAGCCGCGGCGGCCTCGACGACCTCGAGGATCACCGGTCCCAGGCGCCGGAATCCCTGGCGCAGGCCGCCGGCGTCGCGGACGCGCCGGAACGGGATCCCGGCCGCGTGCAGGCATGCGGCCGTACGATCGAAATCGGGCGTCAGGGCGACGACGTGATCCACACCGAGCGCCCCGTTCGGGTGGGCGCTGTACGCGGGTGGGCCCGGCGGCGCATCGCAGAGTCTCAGGCCGTCGAGCGCGGTGATGCCGTCGATGCCGACGGCGAACTCGTCCGCCGCGAGCACGACGCGGACCCCCGGGAGCAGGACGCTCCCGGCGACCACCTCGAACCCCAGCTCCGACCACCGCTGTGGCGGGTCCGGCACGCCGATCGCCGTGATGACGCTCACAGCCCGGCCAGCTCGCGCGCGCGCGTGAACACCGCGTCGAGCATCGGCTCGGTGAGCTTGCCGGTGAACGTGTTCTGCTGGCTCACGTGGTAGGAGCCGAGCAGCGTGAACCGGTGCAGCGCGGTCTCGGCCGCGTGGCCGAACTTCGGCTTCGGCCGCGGCGATCCGAGCACCCGCAGCGCCGCATCCCACGCGAACCCGCCAAGGCAGACGATGACGCGGACGGACGTCAGCTCCACGAGCTCGCGCTCGAACCACGGCAGGCACGTATCCCGCTCCTCGGTCGTCGGGCGGTTGGCCGGCGGCGCGCAGCGCACGGCGGCGCTGATCCAGCACCCGGTCAGCCGCAGCCCGTCGTCGATCGACACCGAGGTCGGCTGGTTGGCGAACCCGGCCCGGTGCAGCGCGGCGAACAGCCAGTCGCCCGAGCGGTCACCGGTGAACACGCGTCCGGTCCGGTTGCCGCCGTGGGCCGCCGGCGCGAGCCCGAACACGAGCACCGCCGCGTCCGGATCGCCGAACCCCGGCACCGGCCGCCCCCAGTACGTCTCGCCGGCGAACGAGGCCCGCTTCACGCGCGCCACCTCCTCGCGCCAGGCGACGAGCCGCGGGCACGCGCGGCACGTGACGATCTCGGCCTCCAGCTCGCGCAGAGCGGTGCTCACGAGCCGAGGAACCCGGCGAACAGGCGGTCGATCACCGGCGCCAGCTCGAGGACGTCGGCGGGCTCGTGCAGGCGGACCTGGCGGGAGACGAGCTCGGTCACCGCCCCGACGATCGCGAACGCGTCGTATGGCGAGGCGAACCGGGCGATCATGCCGCGCTCGGCGGCGGCGGCGTTCTGGGAGTCGAGCAGGTCGGCGAACGCCTGGATGATCTGGTCGCGGCGCTGGGCGGCACGCGGCCCGGCGCCGATGATCTCGACGAGCAGCGTCTGGGCGAAGTCCGGATGCTGGGCGACGACCGTGAGGAACGCGCGGCTCGCCTCCTGCATCTGGCGCAGCGGATCGCCGCGGCCGACGCGGCGGGTGGCAGATCCCATCGATACCCCGATCGTCTCGGCGGCGGCGTCGAACAGCGCGATGATGCAGTCCTCCTTGTTGTCGAAGTGCTCGTAGAACGTCGCCTTCGACATCTGCGCGCGGCGGCTGATCGACTCCGAGCTGGCGCCCGCGTAGCCGCGCTGCGCGAACTCGGCCGCGGCCGCGCGCAGCAGCCGCCCGCGCTGGAGCGGGAGCCGCACCTCGGGAGGGGGCGCGTGGCGCCCCCGAGCCGCGGGAGGACCGGGCTCCGGATCCATCTCAGCTCTTCAGCGCGCGGCCGTAGTGGCGCTCGTAGTAGTCGCGGTAGGCGCCCGAGCGGATCGGCTCCCACCACCACGCGTTCTCGCCGTACCAGTCGACCGTCCGCCGCCAGGCCCTCCTTGAAGCGCACCCGCGCGCTCCACCCGAGCGCCTGCAGCTTGGCCGAGGACAGCGAGTAACGGCGGTCGTGGCCGGGGCGGTCGGTGACGTATTCGATCAACGACTCGTCGGCTCCGGCCAGCGTGAGGATCTGCTTCACCACGTCGAGGTTCTCGCACTCGTCGGGGCCGCCGCAGTTGTAGACCTCGCCGGGCGCGCCGTGCTCGAGCACGTGCCCGATCCCCCGGCCGAAGTCCTCGACGAACAGCCAGTTGCGCACCTGCCGGCCGTCGCCGTACACAGGCAGCGCGTCGCCGGCGAACGCGTTGAGGATCATCAGCGGGATCAGCTTCTCGGGATATTGGTAGGGCCCGTAGTTGTTCGAGCCGCGGCAGATCGACGTCTCGAGCCCGTACGTGTGGAAGTAGCTGGCCACGAGCAGGTCGGCGCCCGTCTTGGTGGCGCTGTACGGCGAGGAGGGCTGCAGCGGCGAGGACTCCGTGAACGACCCGGTGTTGATCGAGCCGTACACCTCGTCGGTCGACACCTGGACGTAGCGCAGCGCGCGCTCGCGGGCCGCCTCGAGCAGGACGTGGGTGCCCTGCATGTTCGTGACGATGAACGCCTCGGGGCCGGAGATCGAGCGGTCGACATGGGTCTCGGCCGCGAAGTTGACGATCGCGTCGCAGGATGGGTGGGTGCCGAGTGCGTCTCTCACCGCGGTCGGGTCCTCGATCGCGCCGGCGACGAACCGCACCTCGTCGATCACGTCGTGGAGGTTCTCTCGCCGGCCCGCGTACGTGAGCTTGTCGAGGACCGTGACCTCGTCGCCGTGCTCGCGCACGCGCAGGCGCACGAAGTTGGAGCCGATGAACCCCGCCCCCCCGCAGACCAGCAACCTCACGCGCTCACCCCGGCGGCCATGTACGCCGCCAGCCCCTCGGTCCAATGCGCCAGGCGGGGAAGCTCGCTCCAGCGTTCGGTGCCGAGCACGCTGAACGCGGGGCGAGGCGCGGGGCGGCCGAGCTCCGCGGTCGTCCCCGGAACGACCTCGCAGTGCAGGCCGCCGGCGGACACGATCGCCCGTGCGAACTCGTACCACGAGCACTGTCCCTCGCCGCCGATGTGGACGATCCCGCCGACCCGGCGGCGGGCCAGCTCGACGAGCGCGTCGGCCAGGTGGCCGGTGAACGTCGGGCAGCCGATCTGGTCGTCGACGACCGTCAGCTCGTCGCGCTCGGCGCCGGCCCGCAGGATCGTGGCCGGGAAGCACGGCCCACCGGTCCCGAACAGCCACGAGGTGCGAACGATCGTGTGGAGGCCGGGCGCGCAGTCGGCCACCGCGACCTCGCCGGCCAGCTTCGAGGCGCCGTACTGGGAGGCCGGGCCGGTGGGGTCGGATTCGACGTACGGCTCGCGCTTGGTTCCATCGAACACGTAGTCGCTCGAGATGTGGATCGTCCAGGCGCCGGCCGTGTGCGCGGCGAGCGCCACGTGGCCGGCTCCGCTGCCGTTGACGGCGAACGCGTCGTCGACGTTCGTCTCGGCGCCGTCGACGTTCGTGTAGGCGGCACAGTTGAACACGATCTCGGGGCGCGCGGCCGCGCACCGCGGCTCGGACGGCGGCCGTGTCGGAGATGTCCAGCTCGGCGCGGGCCAGCGGAGTAACGTCATGGCCGGCGGCTGCGGCGGCCCGGGTGAGATCCTGGCCGAGCATCCCGGCGGCTCCCGTGATCAGGACGCGCATCGCCAGGGAAGAGTAGACATCGGAGGCCCAGCCCTCCCGTTGGCCATCTGGCCATACAGAGCCGCACAGCCACCCGATACACCTAAGTGATCGATTTCGTAGATACGAAACCAACCACTAAGACATGAGCACCACGCAACCGCTCGAGGACTACCGCGTCCCGGCCGGATGCTGCGACGAGCTGCTCGGAGACGACGGCGACCCGCGGCCGCACGCGGCTTCCCTTCTGGCGGCCATCCAGCGGCTCGGCTCGGACGCTCTGCAGGCAGCCGGCCGGCGCCGCGACGCGATCTTCATGCAGCAGGGCATCACCTTCGAGATCGCCGGCAACGACGGCGAGCGCCGGGATCGTGCGTGGCCGCTCGACCTCGTCCCGCGCGTCCTGACCGCCGCCGAGTGGACGACGATCAAGCGCGGGCTCGCCCAGCGGATCCGCGCGCTGAACGCGTTCGTCGACGATGTCTACCACGCCCACGAGATCGTCCGGGCCGGAATCGTCCCGTGGTCGCTGATCGTCAGCCGCCCGAGCTTCGCCCGGCCCGTGCACGGCGTCCGCGCCCCGGGCGGCGTGTACTGCCACGTGTCGGGCTGCGACCTCGTCCGCGACGGCGAGGACCGCTGGCGGGTGCTGGAGGACAACGTCCGCACCCCGTCCGGGATCTCGTACGTCCTCGAGAACCGGCTCGCGATGACCCGGCTGATCCCGGAGCTGTTCGCCGGCCACCGGGTCCGGGCCGTCGACCACTACCCGTCGCTGCTGCTGGACGCGCTGCGCGCGGTGGCGCCGTCCGGCGACGGCCACCCGACGGTCGTCGTGTGGACCCCGGGATCTCTGAACTCGGCGTACTTCGAGCACGCGTTCCTGGCGCGGCAGATGGGGGTCGAGCTGGTCGAGGCGAGCGACCTCGTCGTCCGCGACGCCGTCTGCTACATGCGCACGACCGCCGGGCTGCAGCGCGTGCACACGATCTACCGCCGGCTCGACGACGACTTCATCGACCCGCTCGAGTTCCGGCCGGACTCGACGCTCGGCGTCCCCGGGCTCGTGCGCGCGTACCGGTCCGGGACGGTGGCGATCGCCAACGCGATCGGGACCGGCGTCGCGGACGACAAGGCGATCTACTACTACGTGCCCGAGATGATCCGCTTCTACCTCGGCGAGGAGCCGATCCTGGAGAACGTGCCCACCTACCTGCTGGGCGACGAGAAGGTGCGCAAGGAGGTCCTCCGCCGCCTCGACGAGCTCGTCGTCAAGCCGACCTCGGAGTCCGGCGGCAAGGGCGTGTTCATCGGCCCGCACGCGAGCTCCGCCGAGCGCGAGGCGCAGGCGCGGCTGATCGATGAGCACCCGGACCGGTTCATCGCCCAGGAGCTCGTCCACCTCTCCACGGCGCCGACCGCCGGCAGCGACGGACGGCTCGCCCCGCGCCACGTCGACCTGCGCCCGTTCGCCGTGTTCGGCGAGGAGATCCGGATCGTCCCCGGCGGCCTCACCCGGGTCGCGCTGCGCGAGGGCTCGATGATCGTCAACTCCTCCCAGGGCGGCGGCTCCAAGGACACCTGGGTGCTCGACGAGGAGACGTCGAGCTCGGAGGCGGCGCTCGGGACGCTCCCCGCCCGCCGGCCGCCCCGGCTGCCGGACGTGCGGTACGGCGGCTGGCACGGTCAGCAGCAGCAGCAACAACAAGGCAATCGGCTGGCGCCGATTGCACCGCGCGAGTGCTCGGCTGGCGTCATTCACCGCAGCCGATTAGCCGTGTTGGCCCGGATCGCCCAGGAGCTGTTCTGGCTCGGCCGCGACATGACCCGGGCCGAGCACACGGCCCGGATGCTCGACGGCGCGTTTCACGCCGACGTGGCCGGCGACCCCGGCGAGCGCGGGGTCGCGCTCAGCTGGGACGGAGTGCTGGCGATCATCGGCGCGAAGCCGCCGGCCCCCGGCGAGGCCCCGGCCGACGCCCCGGCGCCCGCCGCGCTGCTCACCGGCCGGGGCGAGGTCGCGAGCCTGCTGACGCTTGACACCGACAGCCCGGCCTCGGTCCTGTCCTGCGTCGGGCGGGCGCGCGAGCGCGGCCGGACGCTGCGCGACGTCGTCTCCACCGAGATGTGGGAGGCGCTCAACGCGTTCTACCTGTCGCTCGGGCGCTATGACCTCGAGGCGGCGCTGCTCACCGGCCCGTACTCGGTCTACCAGGAGGTCAAGGAGCGCTGCGCGCTGTTCTGGGGCCTCGTCGATCGCACGATGCTGCGCGACGAGGGGCGCTCGTTCCTCGAGGCGGGCGGTCACATCGAGGAGGCCGACATGGTGCTGCGGATGCTGCGGGTGGCGATGCCCGTCCCGCACCGGCGAGGCGCGGGCACGAGAGCGAGGCGCTCGCGCTGCTGCACGCGGTGGGCGGGATGCAGGCCTACCGCCGGGCAGTGCGCTGGGCGCCGACGATCGGCCCGGTGGCCCGGTTCCTGCTCTACGACAACTCGTACCCGACCTCGGTGGCCTCGTCGGTCGAGTCGCTGCGCGACGCGCTCGCCACCGCCGACGCTCAGCCCCGCTCATCGCCGCCGGTGCTCCGGCTGGGCCGGCTGATCGCCGATCTCGAGCTCCAGCGGCGCAGCCCGGACGAGGCCTCGGGCTCGAGGAGACCCTCGCCCGGGTGCAGACTGAGCTCGAACTGGTCGATCGGGACATCGACAGCCGATACTTTGCGATCGCCGCGCTCGCCGCAGTCCATCTGTGAGCGATCGCGATGATCCCCGCCCAGATGAACTTCGCGATCCGCTACCTGACGAACTACGACTACGACGGCGACGTCGTGGACAACCTCAACGCGCTCCGGGTCAAGCCCCACGGCAACGGCCGCCAGCGCTGCGACGAGTTCAGCGTGCGGCTCGAGCCCGAGGTGCGGCTGCATCGCCACGACGACTACTTCGGGACCGAGGTGGTCGAGTTCGAGGTCTCCCGGCCCCACCGCCACCTGACGATCGACGTGCGCGCGCGGGTGACCACGAAGCCCCCGCCCGAGGCGCCGCAGGCCACCTGGGAGGCGCTGCGCGATCCCAACTACGTCGAGGCCGGCGGCGAGTTCCTGCTGCAGACCGACGACGCGCCCGGCCAACCCGCGCTTGCGGAGCTGCTCGCCACCACCCGCGCCGCCTCGACCCCGCTGGCCACGCTGATGCTCATCTCCGAGCTGATCCCGGACCGGTTCGAGTACCGCCAGGGCGCGACGTACGTCGACTCGACGATCGCCGACCTGTTCGAGGCCGGAGCCGGCGTGTGCCAGGACTTCGTCCACCTCGGCGTGTGCCTGCTCCGCCATCACGGGATCGCCGCGCGCTACGTGTCCGGCTACCTGTTCGCGACCGCCGCGTCCGGCGTCGCGACCGGCTCGTCCGGCTCGTCCGGCTCGTCCGGCTCGGCCGGCTCGTCCGGCTCGTCCGGCTCGCAAGAGTCGGTCGAGGTCGATACCCACGCGTGGCTCGAGGCGCTGCTCCCGGTGTCCGACGGCGGCGAGCCGATCTGGGTCGGCGCCGACCCGACCAACCGCTGCCTCGTCGGCGAGAGCCACGTGAAGATCGGCCATGGCCGCCATTACCCCGACGTGCCGCCGATCAAGGGCGTCTACCGGGGCACGGCCAACGCCCGCCACGACGCGCGCGTGACGATGACCCGGCTCGATCGGGTCGACCCGGCCTCGATCGCCCGCTCGTAGACTGCCGCGCCGATGCGCGCGGTGATCCTCCAGCACCAGGACGACGCGCCCGCGGGGCTCGTGATGGACGCGCTGCGCCCCCGCCGGGATCGCCGCCGACGTCGTCCACCTCGACCGCGGCGACGCCCTGCCGGCGCCCCGCGCGTGCGCGCTGGCCGTATCGCTCGGCTCCGATGCGGCCGCCGACGGCACGGATCGTGCGTGGATCGGCGCCGAGCTCGAGTGGCTGCGGCGCCGCCGACCGCGCCGGGACGGCGATCCTCGGGCTGTGCTTCGGCGGCCAGGCGCTGGCGGTCGCTCTCGGCGGCGGCGTGGCCCGGGCCGAGATCCCGGAGCGGGGCTGGGTGACGGTCGACAGCCGCGATCCGGAGATCGTCGCGCCCGGTCCGTGGCTCGACCTGGCACGACGACATGATCGTGCTGCCACCCGGCGCCGAGCTGCTGGCCGAAAACCCGAGCGGGCCGCAGGCGTTCCGCCACGGGCGTCACCTCGGCGTGCAGTTCCACCCCGAAGTCACGCCCGCGATCATCGACGCGTGGATCGCCGGCAGCCGCGACGGCGAGGTCGACGCGGCGCGGATGCGAGCGGACACCGAGCGGGAGTTCGGGCGGGCCGGGAGGGCCGCGGCCGAGCTGTTCGGCGGCTTCATCGCCAGGGCCATCGGCGTACGGGCCTGACTTCACGAACACGACTCGCCCGCGGCGATTGCGGTGCTAGGGTCGCCGCATGGGTGAACGCACGAGCTACACACCAGGCACCTTCAGCTGGGCCGACCTGAGCACCACCGATCAGGGCGCGGCCAAGAGCTTCTACGGGACGTTGTTCGGCTGGGAGTACATGGACGTTCCGGTCGACGAGAGCACCACGTACTCGATGGCTGCGATCGGCGGCAAGACCGTCGCGGCGATCTCGCCGCAGCCCCAGCAGCAGCGCGACGCGGGCGTCCCGCCGCTGTGGAACTCCTACATCACCGTCGAGTCCGCCGACGCCGCACTCGAACGCGCGCGGGAGCTCGGCGCCACCGTGCACGCCGACGCGTTCGAGGTGATGGACGCCGGCCGGATGGGCGTCGTCCAGGATCCGCACGGCGCGTACTTCATGGTCTGGGAGGCGAAGGCGAACATCGGCGCCAGCCTCGTCAATGCCCCCGGGGCGCTGTCCTGGAACGAGCTCGCCACGAGCGACATGGACGCGGCGGCCGGCTTCTACAGCGAGCTGTTCGGCTGGAAGACGTCCTCGTTCGAGGGCTCCGAGATGCCCTACTACGTGATCGCACGGGCAGACGGGGGCGGCAACGGCGGGATCCGCCAGGCGATGGAGCAGGAGCCGAACTACTGGCTCGTGTACTTCGGCACCGAGGACGTCGAGGGCGACCTGGCCAAGGCCGGCGAGCTCGGCGGCCGGACTCTCGCGCCGGCGATGTCGATCGGCGTCGGCACGATCGGGATCGCCCAGGATCCGCAGGGCGGCGTGTTCGCGCTCTATGGTGGTGACTTCGAGCCCTGATCGGGCGCCGGCGTCGCCGCTCAGCGGTCGCGGCATACTGAGGAGCAGTGCGCAGGACCGCCCTCATCGGCCTCGGGCTGACGGCCGTGATCGCCTCCGGCTGCGGCTCGTCTCTGTCGACGTCAGCGAGCGCCCCGGCGCCGAGCACCGCCCCCGCGGGCGACGACCGCGCCCGCGGCACGGACCCCGGCCGCCCATCCTCAGGCGATCGAGCCGGTGGCGGGGAAGGTCTCGCCGGCGGCCGCCGCATCCGGGCCGGCCTCGGTGAGCGTCGGACCGGCCTCCGGAGGCGGCCTCGCGCAACCGGTGTCCGACGCCGTCATCCGCCAGGAGCTGGCCTCGAGCGGACTGCCGGCCGGCACCTCACAGGCGGCTCTGACCCCGTCGGGGCTCGCGGTGGCTCCGGTGGATGCGCCCGCTCAGGTCCAGCAGGTGATCGCCGCCGGCAACGAGATCGCGCACCTGCCCTATCGGTTCGGCGGCGGCCACGGGACGTTCGAGGACAACGCCTATGACTGCTCGGGATCGCTCAGCTTCGTGTTCGCGGCCTCCGGGCTGCTCGCCACGACGCTGACCTCCGGCCAGCTCGAGCACTGGGGCAAGCCGGGTCCCGGCAAGTGGATCACGGTGTTCGCGGCCCCGGGCCACACGTTCATGTACGTCGCGGGCCTGCGGTTCGACACCGTCGCCCTGGCCGAGACCGGCTCGCGGTGGTCCGACCGGTCCGCCGACGAGCCGGACCTGCGGAGCTTCGTCGCGCGGCACCCGGCCGGGCTCTGAGCTCCCGCCTCAGGCGACGGCGCGCTCAGGCTCGGCGCTGAACCCGATCAGCAGCTCGGCGAACCGGTCCGGCGCCTCGATCTGGGGGCAGTGGCCGACCCCCTTGAGCAGCTCGAGCCGGCCTGCGGGACCGCCGCCAGCACCCGCTCGGCGCCGCGGTGGAACACGAGCCGGTCACGGTCGCCCCACACGAGCAGGACGGGGGCGGTGATCCGCTCGAGCTTGAACGGCTCGCGCAGCTCCGGGAGCAGCCGATGGGCGATGTCGAGGTACCGCGCGACGCTCGCCCGGTGGCGGTGGTGCCAGGTGAAGGCGCTGATCACCGCCTGGTCGATCGTGCCGGGCGCCGCGAACGCGAGCTGCCGGTAGAGCCGCGCGACGGCCGCCCGCAGGACCGCACTCGGAACCGGGGCCGGCAGGGCCAGCAGCGAGCGCAGCACCGGGTCGCGCTGGACGATGTGCAGCAGCCGGCTCATCTCGAGGCCGGCCGGCGCCACCCCGACGACGCCCGCGAGCTGCACCGGCGGGCGCTCGGCCAGCCGCAGCGCCACGCAGCCGCCGAGCGAGTTCCCGGCCACGATCACCGGATCGTGCGCGCGGCCGCTCAGGTACGTAGCCGTGGCGGCGGCGAACGCGTCGAGCTGGGGCAGGATCGGATGCGCGCTCAGACGGGTCGGCGGTGCCGAATCCGGGCAGGTCGACGGCGATCGCCCGGCGGCCGCGGCGGGCCAGCCGCGCCAGCGTGTGCCGCCACGTGTCGGCGCTGTCGGCGTAGCCGTGGAACATCACGATCGGGATCCCGTCGCCCTCGAGCTCGAGCACGCGGGTCTCGTACCCGGCGAGCGTCGTCCGATGCTCGAACAGCGGCTGGATCACCGATCAGTGCGCCGCCGCCGGAGCCGCGTCGGGGGCTCCGTAGCCGACGAAGTCGGCGCGCCGCACCAGCGCGAGCGCCAGCCCGGCCCCGACGAGCGCGATGATCGCCCCGAGCAGCAGGATGTCGTTCATGGCCGAGGCGAACGCGCTGTGGATCGTCGCGGCGGCCTGGGCCCGGTGGGCGGCCGGCACCGCGCTCAGCACCCGGCTCGTGCCGCCCGCGGCCACGGCATGGGCGACCGGTCCGGCCGACCCCGGCGGTCCGAGCGCGGCCGCCTTCAGCCGGCTCGTGATCGCGCTCTCGAACACGGCGCCCAGCGCGGCGATCCCGGTGGCGATCCCGACCTGGCGGAAGGTGTTGTTGATGCCGCTGGCCATCCCGCTGCGCCGCGGCGGGACGACGCCGATCGCGGTCGAGGCGAGCGCCGGGTTGACGAGGCCGACCCCGGCCCCCGCGACGATGAAGCCGGGGAGCAGGGCCGTCCAGTGCGTGGTTGCGCTCAGCCCGCGCATCAGCAGCAGTCCGACGCCGGTGAGGAACAGCCCGCTCGAGATGAGCAGCCGGATCGGCACCTTGTTCGTGAGATTGCCGGAGATCGCGGCGACGAAGAACGACACGACGGTGAACGGCAGGAATCGAAGCCCGGTCTGCAGCGGCGAGAAGTCGAGCACGGTCTGCAGATACAGCGCGAGGTACAGGAACATCGCGAACATCCCCGCCGACACGGTGAACGCCGACACCGAAGCGCCGCCGAACGTGGGCTTGCGGAACAGCGCGAGGTCGAACATCGGCTCCGGGCGCACGATCTGGGCGACGAGGAACCCAGCCATCAGGACCGCCGCGCCCACGAACAGCACGACGATCTCGGTGCTTCCCCACCCCAGCGTGTTGCCGCGGACGATCGCGAACACGAGCAGGAACAGGGCGGCCGTGAACGTGACAGTTCCGACCCAGTCGATCCGCCCCGCCTCGGTGTCACGCGACTCGCGCGAGCTTGGCCAGCCCCGCGACCGCGGCGAGGATCCCGATCGGGAGGTTGATCAGGAAGATCCACTGCCAGCCGAAGTCCTCGGTCAAGAGCCCGCCGAGCAGCGGCCCGACCGCGGCCGAGGCGGCGATCGTCGCCCCCCAGGCTCCGAACGCGGCGCCGCGCTCGGCGCCGTGGAACTCCTCGCCGAGCAGCGCCTGCGAGGTCGTGAACATGATCGCCCCGCCGATCCCCTGCCCGCCGCGGGCGAGGATCAGGAACAGCGCGCTCGGCGACAGCGCGCACAGCGGCCGACATCGAGACGAACAGGCCGAGCCCGATCACGAACAGCCGCTTGCGGCCGAACTTGTCGGCCAGCGTCCCGGTCGTGAGCAGCACCGAGGCGAGCGTCAGCGAGTAGGCGTCGATCACCCACTGGATGTCGGTGAAGCTGGCCTTCAGATCGCTGGCGATCTTCGGCAGCGCCACGTTCACGATCGTGATGTCGAGCAGGAGCATGAACGTCGCGATGCACACGACGATCAGCGTCCACCACTTACGCTCCATAAGCTGGCCATCCTACCCGCCGTGCGAGCGCTCACACGGCGTCGATTCGGAGCGATGGGGTGGGCCCGGGCGGTCGGTCCGCCGCGGGCGCCGGCGCGTGGGTCAGCGGGCGCCGGCGCGTGGGTCAGCGGGCGCCGGCCCGTCAGGCTCGGCCGTAGACCGGGATCGCCGCGCCGCTCGTCGGCGACGAGTCGCTCGAGAGCAGGTGGGCGATGACGCCGGCGATCTCGGCCGGCTTGACCCACTTCTCGTGGGCGGCGTTCGGCATCGACTTCCGGTTCCCCGGCGTGTCGATCACGCTCGGGAGGATCACGTTGCAGCGCAAGCCGTCGTTCTTGTACTCGGCCGCGACCGCCTGTGCGAACGCGATCACCCCCGCCTTCGAGGAGATGTAGCCGGCCGCGCCGGAGAACGGCTGGACCGCCGCGCGGGTGCCGACGCACACGATCGAGCCCGTGCCGGCCTCGAGCATCGCCGGGACGGCGGCGTTGACCATCAGGTAGGTGGGGCGCAGGTTGAGCCGGAACTGGCGCTCGAACTCGTCGATCGGCGTCTCATGGACCTTGCCGCCCATCGCGAACCCGCCGACCAGGTTGACGAGCCCCTGCAGCGGCGCACCGGCGTCGCCGCGCGCGGCGGCGATCACCTGCCGCGACCGCGTCGGGCTCGAACAGGTCCGCCTGGACAAGCTCGAGACCCGGGCGTTCGGTCACGCGCTCGAGCTCGTGCTCGGCGATCCACGGGACGACCACGCGCCAGCCATCGTCGAGCAGCCGGCCGACGACTGCCGTGCCGAGTCCTCCCGTTCCTCCTGTGACGATCGCGGTGCGGTCCATGGTCGTATGTCCGCGCGCCACTCTATCTTCGTCGGCGGCATGAAAGTGTCCGAATTTGCAGACGGAATCGAGATCGGCCTGCCGCTGCTGGTGCGCGAGGCCGAGGTCCGTCGCAACCGCGAGGGGGCCGAGTACCTGAGGCTCAGCCTCGGGGATCGCACCGGCGTGGTGACCGCGATCGTGCGCGAGGACCTAGCCGCGATCGGCGAGGTCTGCGCCCGCGGATCGGTCGTGTTCGCGACGCGGCCGCTACGCGGTCCATCCGCGGTTCGGCGGCGAGCTGACCCTCCACGCCGTGCGGCCGGCGGCGGACGCGCGAGTTCTCCCGCGAGGAGCTCGTGGACGGGCCCGCTCGCGGGGTCGAGTCGCTCGTGGCGGACCTGCGCGAGCTCGTCGCGACCGTCCAGAACCCCCACCTGCGCCGGCTCCTCACGGCGATCCTCGGCGATGGCTCGCCGACCTGGCCGAGCTACCGGGAGGCCCCGGCGGCCAAGCGCTACCACCAGGCCTACCGCCACGGGCTGCTCGAGCACTCGCTGTCGGTGGCCCAGGCCGTGAGCGCGACCTCCGCCACGTTCCCGGGCATCGACCGCGACGTCGCCGTGACCGGCGCGCTCCTGCACGACATCGGCAAGCTCGAGGCCTACGAGATGCGAGGATGCCGCGATCGCGATGAGCGACGATGGGCGGCTCCAGGGCGAGATCGCGCTCGGCTACTACCGCGTGCGCCGCGAGATCGAGCGCCTCGACGGCTTCCCGCGCGACCTCGAGCAGGCCGTCGCTGCACATCATCCTCAGTCACCACGGATCGCTCGAGCACGGCAGCCCCGTCGTGCCGTGCACGCGCGAGGCGACCCTCGTGCACATGATCGACAACCTCGGCGGGCGCCTCGGCAGCTTCGACCGGCTGGAGAAGGAGCTCCCGGCCGGCGCGCAATGGTCGGCGTTCGACAAGGCCCTCGGCGGCGGCGCGTTCTTCGCCGGCCGCGGCGAGGCCGAGCGCCGGGCCGCCTGACGAGTCTGGCCGCCGGCCTGGCCCCTGGCCGTCGGCCTGAGGAGACTGGCGGCCGGGAGCATGTAGTCACAGCTCCGTTACGGGCCCGTGCCAAATCCCCGCAAATAGCGCCCGGATGGCCGTGGACGCCCGGGTCCCGCAACTACAGTGTGAAGGGGCAATGGCGAAAGACACGGAAAAGCTGATCCGTCAGCTCTCCCTGATCTCCTACTTGATGGCGGAACGACGGCCGGTGACCGCGCCCGAGATCAGGCGGGACGTCGAGGGCTACAGCGTGATGAACGAGGACGCGTTCGCCCGGCGGTTCTACGCCGACCGCTCGGAGCTCGAGGCGCTCGGGATCGTGCTGTCGGTGGAGAAGCCGGTCGACGGCCTGGTCGAGCAGGAGAACTACTCGCTGCCCCCCGAGAACTTCCACCTGCCACCGATCGAGTTCAGCGACCAGGAGCTCGCCGCGCTGCGCACCGCGCTGCAGCTGCTCGACGGCGAGTTCGCCTACGCCGAGCCGCTGCGGCTCGCCCTCCAGCAGATCTCCTGGGGCCGGCCGAGCCCGCTCAGCGCCCCCGAGCAGCAGACCGTCGCGCTCGGGATCACCGGGTCCGCCGGTGGGCACGAGGTGTCCAGCCGGCTGGCGAAGATCGAGACCGCGATCTTCCGCCGCAAGACGATCGTGTTCGACTACTACACGATGGAGCGCGACGACGAGGGCGCGCGCCGCGTCGACCCCTACCAGCTGCTCTACCAGGGCGGCCAGTTCTACCTCGTCGGCCGCTCGCAGGAGCGCGACGCGATCCGCGTCTTCCGTCTGTCGCGGATCCGCGGCAAGGTCGGCTACGCGACCAAGGCCGAGCACGACTTCCAGCGCCCCGCCGACTTCGACCCGCGCGGCTACGCGAATCGGATCCAGTGGCAGTTCGGTGAGCCGATCGGGACCGCCGAGGTGTGGATCGCCGGCCGGGTCGCCTGGCAGATCGAGCGCCACTTCGGCCGCTACGGCACGATGCGCGAGGCCGGCGACGACGGCGACCGCGTGTTCGAGACCGACTACGCCAACGCCCGCCAGCTGGTCGCCTGGGTACTCGGGCTCGGCGAGAACGCCCGGATCCTCGGCCCGTCCGAGCTGGCCGACGAGCTGGCCGCGCGGGTCGGATTCCTGATCGAGCGCCACACGCGGCGAGCCCGCGGTCGCCGACGAGCGTCCCGTCGGCGCCGTCGCCGAGCGGGCCTCCGGACGCAGCGACCGCGGCGACCCGGACGCCGGCAACGGCCACCACCCCGACGTGGCGATCCGCCCCGAGCGGTTCGCCCGCCTCGTCACCCTGGCCTCGATCCTGATCTCCTCCGGGCGCGCCGGCCGGCGCCTCGACGCCGCCGAGCTGTGCCGCTCGCTGAAGATCTCCGACCAGGAGCTGCGCGAGGACATCTCGGTCCTCAACGTCGTCAACTTCGGCGCCGGCACGTACGTGCTGTACGCGGAGATCGCCGCCGACGGCACGATCGAGGTCGACCCCGAGCCGTACGGCGACTCGTTCGCGCGGCCCGCCCGGCTGCTGCCGGTGGAGGCGAAGGCGCTCGTGGCGGCGGTCGACCTGATCGGCGAGCACATCCCCGAAGGCTCGCTCGCGTCGGTCCGGCGCAAGGTCGTCGCCGCGCTCGGCGAGGACCCGGTGCACGAGGGCCTGCAGGTGGCCACCCCGGGCGGCGACGACGCCGAGATCGCCGCCGTCGTGTCCCGCGCGATCGCCGGTCGCCGGATGCTCTCGTTCGAGTACTACAAGGAGAACGAGGACGAGTTCTCGACCCGCGTCGTCGAGCCGTACGCCCTGATCAACGGCCGCGAGGGCTGGTACGTCGCGAGCTTCGATCCCGCCCGCGACGCGGTCCGCCACTTCCGCCTCGACCGGGTCAAGTCGGCCACGGTCACCGAGGAGTCGTTCGAGCCGCGGCCCGACGTCGACCCGGCCGCCGACGTCGAGGGCTGGCCCCGGACCGGCGAGGTCCCCGCGTCCCGCCGCGCGCGGGTGTGGATCTCGCCCGAGCGCACCCGCTGGGCGCGCGAGGAGCGGCACGTCGTCAGCGAGCTCACCGACGGGTCGGTGATCGTCGAGCTCGGCTTCGCCGGCGTCGACTGGCTCGTGCGCGAGGTGCTCAAGGAGGCCGGCGATGCCGTCGTCCTCTCCCCCGAGGACGCCCGTGACGCTGTCCGCGTCGCGGCCGAGTCGATCGGCGCCGCCGTCGGCTCGGTCGCCCGCTGAGCCGCGCCGGTGGGCGCAGCGACCCGGTGAGGGCTGCGACTTCGTGAGGCCTGCGATTCAGTGAGCCGGCGCGACCAGATCCAGATGAGCGCCGAGGAGGTCGCGGCGTTCCTCGACGAGCAGCGGGTCGTCGTCTGCGCCACGAACGGCCGCGATGGCTGGCCGCACCTGATGCCGCTCTGGTACCTCGTCCGCGACGGCGAGATCTGGGCGTGGACCTACGCCAAGTCCCAGAAGGTGCGCAACCTCGAGCGCGACGACCGCGCCACCCTGCAGGTCGAGGCGGGTCACGAGTACCAGGAGCTGCGCGGCGTGATGATCGAGGCCCGCGCGGTCATCCACCGCGAGCACGACGACGTCGCCGCCTTCGGCGCGGCGCTGTTCGAGCGCTACTCCGGCGCCGGCGGCGGCCCCGAGTTCCTCGACGCGATCCGCGCCCAGGCGGCCAAACGGGTCGCGCTCCAGTTCGTCCGCGATCGGCTCGCCAGCTGGGATCACCGGAAGCTGGGCGGGGTGTACTGACGGGCGAGGTGCTGACTCTGCGGGGGCACTGACGGGGCGGTCGGCGTGGCCCTAACGTCACACGAGACCAACGGCGGACGGCCGAAGGGCCTGGGTATCCAACGGGAAAAATAGGCCCGTTAGATACCCAGGCTCACCGAAAACGCCCCCGAGCGCCCCGTCGCCCACCCCCGGTTCCCCGCCGGCCGGGCGCGCCGGCCCGGCCCGAATACCCGACGAAAATCGCCCCCGCGCGCCCATGTGGTTGCTGTTGTCGTCGATATACGGGGTCAACAGCAACCACTTGCCCGCCGTTCGCCCCGCGGGGGCGGCGCTGGGAGGTGGGTCGTCGACTGACGACGCATCGAGCGGGTGTCAGCGGTGGCAGCGGGCCGGGCGCCATCGCCGGGCGTGCCGGCCGCCGCACGCACGTGTCCGCCGGAGCGCCCGCGGCCCGCGCGCCCACCCCGGGATCCACGCGCGGCGCGCAGCTCACCCGCCTAGTTCAGGATGAACGCGTAGCCCGCCCCGACGACCTTGCGGCGGTCGATCACCATGCCGCCCTGGTAGTCGTAGCGGAGGGTGAGGCGGGTGAAGTGGTGGCGGCGCGGGCGGAACGCGAACACGCGGACGGCGTACGCGTGGAAACGACCGGCGGCGCAGTCGGGCTTGCAGTCGTCGATCCAGACGGCGCCGGTGGCGGCGGCGTCACGGCGGTTCCAGAAGCGCCAGTGGAGGTGCCCGAAGCTGCGGCGGCCGGTGCCGTCGAAGCCGCCGAGCTGGCCGGTGCCGTCGCCGGTGAAGTCGATCCGGGCGGGTCGGACCTGGTAGCGGGGCCCGCCGAGCTCGGTGGGCAGGCCAGGCAGGCTCGAGGCGGACGCAGCGGCTGCCGACAGCGCGAGGCCGGCGGCGGTCAGCAGCGAGATCGCGGTTGCACGCACCCTGTCCACCGTCCCGACCATACCGGTCCCCGTTACTCTCGGCCCCCCATGGACGACCTCAAGGGCCTGATCCTGTCCGGCGGCAAGGGCACGCGCCTGCGTCCGATCACGCACACGAGCGCCAAGCAGCTGGTGCCGGTGGCGAACAAGCCGGTGCTGTTCTACGGGATCGAGGCGATGGCTCGCGCGGGAATCGAGGACGTCGGGATCATCATCGCGCCGGAGACGGGCGACGAGATCCGGGCCGCTGCCGGCGACGGGAGCCGGTTCGGCATCCGGATCACCTACATCGTCCAGGACGAGCCCGCCGGCCTCGCCCACGCGGTGCTCACCGCCGAGCCGTTCCTCGGCGACTCGCCGTTCGTCATGTACCTCGGCGACAACCTGCTGCAGGGCGGCATCCAGGACCTGGTGACCGCGTTTCGCAGCGACGCGCCCGACGCGCTCATCCTGCTGACGCCGGTGCCCGACCCCGAGCAGTACGGCGTCGCCGAGCTCGACGACGGGCGGGTCGTACGGCTCGTCGAGAAGCCGAAGGCGCCGCCGCACCGACCTCGCGCTCGTCGGCGTCTACATGTTCACCAGCTGCGTCCACGACGCCGCGCGGGCGATCAGCCCCTCGCCGCGCGGCGAGCTCGAGATCACCGACGCGATCCAGCACCTCGTCGACCAGGGTCGCCGGGTCGAGCCGCACATCGTCCGCGGCTGGTGGAAGGACACCGGCCGGCTCGAGGACATGCTCGCCGCCAACCGGCTCGTGCTCGACACGATCGAGCGCCGCGTGGACGGCGAGCTGATCGACTCGCAGATCGACGGCCGCGTCGTGATCGAGGCCGGCGCCCGGCTCGAGCGCTCATCGGTCCGCGGGCCGGCGATCATCGGCGCCCGCGCCCGGCTCACCGACTGCTATGTCGGGCCCTACACGGCGATCGGCGAGCACTGCGCGATCGAGAACGCCGAGGTGGAGCACTCGATCCTGCTCGCCGGGGCGGCCGTGCGCGACCTCGACGGCCGGATGGAGTCCTCGCTGCTCGGGCGCAACGTGACGATCGGCCGCGACCACCGCCAGCCGCGCGCGTACCGGTTCCTCGTCGGCGACAACTCCGAGATCGCGATCCTCTAGCTAGCTGATGGCCAGCTCGAGGCCGTCGTACATCACTGCGATCTCGTCGCGCATCGCCTGCGCGAGCGCCGCGCCGTCGCCGGCGTCGACCTGACCGTCGCGGAACGCGATCACTGTCCGCCCAGTAGCCCGATCACCCCGCTCGGAGTCTCCGAGCGGCCGACGTGGATTCGCGGCATCGTCAGCGGCGCCGAGGTGCTCTCGGTGGTGCCGCCCGCCGTCGTGTAGGCCAGCGTGAAGCCCGCCGCGCGCACGGCGGCGACCACCGCGTCGTTGTAGGCCCCGAACGGATACGCGAACGCGTACACCGGATGGCCGAGCGACCTTCTCGAGCACCGCGCGCGAGCCTGCGGTCTCCATCTTCAGCTCTGACGGCGTGATCGCGCGCAGATCGACGTGGTGGGCGGTGTGGTCGCCGACGTCCATCCCGGCCGCGTCGAGCTCGCGGATCTGGTCGGCGTTGAGGAAGCCGGGCTCGGTCATCCGCCCCGTGATCACGAAGAACGTGGCGACCATGTGGAAGCGCTTGAGCGCCGGGAGGATCCGGGTGCACGTCGTCGACGTAGCCGTCGTCGACCGAGATGATGATCGGCTTCGACGGCAGCGACGCGCCCCTGTACAGCGCGTCGAACAGCTGCGCCTGACTGATGGTGTGGTAGCCGCCGCGCGTGGATCGCGGACAGCTCGGCCGACGAAGTTCGCGGGGTCGACCTTGAGGTCGGTGAGCCCGACCGCGCTGAGCGGCGCCACCCGGTGGTAGGTGAGCACCGGCACGTGGACGCTGCGCGTGGGCGCGCTCGCAGGCGGGATCAGCGCCGGCACCGACCGCGTGGCGGACTGTGCGCGCGGTGGCTGGTCGGCGCGCCGAGGTGAGCGTGCGGAGGCCGTCGAGGACGCTTCCCGAGGACCCGCCGCCGCAGCCCGCGAGCGCGATCGCGGCGCAGCAGCACCGAGAGCGCCGACCAGTGGACGATCCGGAGCACGACGGCCAAGGCGTAGCGGCCGCGGAGCGACCCGGGTACCCTGAGCGCCGATGGCCGACGAGGCCCGTGACCGCCTGCTGACGGCGTGGCGAGGCGAGATCGTCGCGGGCACCGTGTACGAGCTGATCGCCCGGCGGATGCCCGACCGCGAGGCCGAGATCCTGCGGCGGATGGCCGAGGCCGAGAGCGGGCACCGCGCCGGCTCGAGGCGCGGATGCAGCGAGCTGGGCATCCCGGTCCCCGACCCGGCAGCGTGTCAAGCTGCCGCTGTGGCTGCGGCTGCAGGCGCGGATCGCGCCGGTCGACCGGCTGCTCGCCGCGCGCGAGGCGGCCGAGGACGACGAGGTCGACGACCTCTACAAGCGCTCGACCGGCGACCCCGAGACCGACCGGCTGCTGCGCGAGATCCGCAAGGAGGAGCGCTCGCACTCGCTCGCCGTCGCAGGACATCCGCTCGGGCTCGAACGGGGACGGCGCGGTCGAGTGGCGAGCCGCGCCGTGAGGCGCCGATCGCCGTGCCCGGCGCTCGCGCACCGGCTCGACCGGATCCTCGGCCGCGAGAAGTGGCACCGGACCGGCGGCGGCTGGATCTCGGGCGCGATCTACGGCGCCAACGACGGGCTCGCCGCGGTGTTCGGGATCGTCGCCGGCGTGTCCGGCGCGACCGGCGGCTCGAGCTCGGTGCTCACCGCGGGGCTGGCGGGGGCGATCGCCTCGGCGCTGTCGATGGCGACCGGCGCCTTCCTGGCCGAGCGCTCGGAGGCCGAGGTGGCGGCGGCGAACATCGAGCGCGAGCGCCAGGAGATCGCCGAGCACCCCGAGGAGGAGAAGGAGGAGCTGTCGCTCTTCTACCAGCTCAAGGGCATCGACGAGAAGACCGCCGACGAGCTGGCCGAGCGGATGGCCCAGCACCCCGACGCGATGCTCCAGGCGCTGGCGGTCGAGGAGTTCGGCGCCGCCGGCGCGGGCGGCGGCGACCCCACGCAGGCGGCGCTCGCGGCCGGGCATCTCGACCGGCCTCGGCGCGATCGTCCCGGTGATCCCGTTCTTCTTCACGACCGGGCACGCTGGCGATCGTGCTGGCGGCGATCGTCTCGCTGCTCGCGCACTTCCTGGTCGGCGCGGCCAAGTCGCTCGTGACGCTGCGGACGTGGTGGTCGGCCGGGCTCGAGATGACGCTCGCCGGCGTGATCGTCGGCGGCGCGACGTACGTGGTCGGGCTCGCGCTCCCGACCTGAGCGCTCAGACGGACGAGCTCAGTCGAGCAGCTCGGCGAGCTCGGCCCGCAGGGAGGCGACGTCGGCCTCGAGCGCCTCGAGGCGCGCGAGGAGCTCGGCATCACGCTGGGGCGGAGCGGGAGCCGGCTGGACCGGCGCGCGCCGGGCCGGAGGCCGCCGGCGGGGCCGAGGCCGCGGGCGGGGCCGAGACCGCCGGCGGGGCCGAGACCGCGGGCGGGGCCGAGACCGCAGGCGCCGGCGCAGCCCCGTCCTCCCCACCGAGCAGCTGCTCGAAGCGATCCTCCTTCTGCCCCGGCCGGCGCCCGAGCCGCCGCGCGTAGCCGGCGCTCGATCAGTCGCGTCGAGCACCTGCTCGACCTCGGCCAGCGAGCCGATCTGGGCCATCCGCTCGGTGCGGGCCTTGAGCTCGCCCGGCGTCTGCGGGCCGCGCAGCAGCAGCACGGCCAGCACGGCCAGCTGCTCGCGGCTCGAGCCCGAGCGCCTCCTCGGCGAGGTGGCGGTACTTGATCGCTCGGCTGCCGTGGCCGCTCGCCAGCCGCGCCAGCCCGTAGCGCGACAGCCGCTGGGCCGCCTCGCGGACCGTGTCGCCTCGTCGTAGTCGGTGACCGGATCGCGGTTCGTCGACTGGTTGCAGGCCAGCCGCAGCGCGTTGAGCGACAGCGGATACTGATCGGGCGTCGTCCAGCGCTTCTCGATCAGGCAGCCGAGCACCCGCTGCTCCGGCGCTGTCAGCTCGCCGAAGTGCATCGACCGCGTCAGCGATATGCTGGGACCTCTACGCGGACGGCCTGCTCGTCGTCACACGACGACGCGCCGCCGACACTCGCGCTGCTCGCCCGTCCCGGACGGACCAGTCGAGCAGGACCACCACGGGCGCCCGTCGTTCAGACGTGAGCAGCGGATCTTCGCCACGCTGCTGGGACGCCGAGCACATGAACGTGATGCTCGACGAGCACCGGGATCCGCACCGCCGTCGAACGAGCACCCAGACGCTCTGCCAGCGAGGTGTGGTGGGGCAAGCGGCTCGCGGCGGTGCGGGTCGAGCTTCCCGCGCGCTGACGGAGGCGCTGTCTGGCGGAGCTGCTCGCCGACGCCTGGGAGCAGCAAGGCGCGGGCGCTGTCGGTGCCGCGCGCTCTTGACAGATATATCGGTCTGATATATCGTGGCGATGCATGAATCGCCGCCAGTACGAACTCTGCGGCCTGACCCGCGACCGGGCGCGTGATCCTCGGGATGATCGCGCTCGGGCAAGCGCACCGGCTACGACATCAAGCAGCTCGTCGACAAGACGACGCGCCACTTCTGGGCCGCCAGCTACGGGCAGATCTATCCCGAGCTGCAGCGGCTCGAGGAGCAGGGGCTGGTCACGCGGCCGCGCCGAGCCGTCGGGCGGGCGGCGCGCGGACCGTGTACGAGCTGACCGACGCCGGCCAGGAGGCGCTGCGCAGCTGGCTCGACGTCCGACGACGAGCCGGTCCACGAGCTGCGCGACGAGGGGATGCTGAAGCTGTTCTTCTCCGACGCGCCGGCCCGAGCGAGCGGATCGAGATCGCTCCGGGCGATGCGCGCGCGCAACGAGCGCAAGCTCGACGCAGCTGCGCGCGCTCGAGGCGCACGCCGGACGCGGGCCCGCACGGGCCCGCGTCTGACGCTGCAGCTCGGGATCGAGATCACCGAGTGGATCATCGAGTGGTGCGAGGCGACCGAGCGTCGGCTGGCCGCCGAGACGAGGAGGACTGACGATGCTGAGCCAGGCTCGCCGCCTTCCTGCACGCGCACGGCCGCCGCGTGCTCATGCGTCGCGGTGCTCGGCGCCGTCGTCGCCGGCGCGTTCGGCGCGGGCGTCGCCGAGCAGCTGAGCCCGTACGGCGCCAACGACCCCGCCACCCAGTCGCGTCCAGGCGACCGACCGCTTCCAGGCCGCCGCCGGGCCGCCAGATCGACCCGGGCGTGGTCGCGCTCGTCCAGCGGCCGGTCGACGTCGCGCAGCGCCGCGGCGACAGGTCGCGTCGCCAGGTCGCCGCGCCAGCTGCGCGCCGAGCCGCGACGTCGCGCCGGTGGTCAGCTACTACGACACGCCACAACCCGGCGATGGTCTCGCGCGACGGCGCGCTCGACCTACGTCGCTCGCCTACTTCAAGCCGCTCTCCGACAAGCGCCTGAAGGACGACGCCCAGCAGATCGAGAACCGCGTTCGCCGGCGCAGCGCGACGTCACGCTCGGCGGCGCCGCGATCGCCAACGCCCAGGCCAACACGCAGGTCAGCCACGACCTCGCGCACGCGCGAGCTGCTCGCGTTCCCGTTCATCTTCCTGCTCTCGCTGCTGTTCTTCCGCTCGCTGGTGGCGGCGCTGCTGCCGCCGCTGCTCGGCGGCCTGGCGATCGTGGTGCACGTTCTTCGCGCTGCGGATCGTCGCGAGCTTCGCCGACCTGTCGGTGTTCGCGCTCAACCTCGTCACCGGCCTCGGGCTCGGGCTGGCGATCGACTACAGCCTGTTCATCGTCTCCCGCTACCGCGAGGAGGCGGCCGCCGGCGGGTTCGGCCTCGAGGCGCTGCGGCGCACGCTGCAGACCGCCGGGCGCACGATCCTGTTCAGCTCGCTCACGGTCGCCGCGGCGATCGCCTCGCTGGCCGATCTTCCCGCAGCGGTTCCTCTACTCGATGGGGATCGCCGGCGCGCTCGTCGCGCTGCTCGCCGCGGCGCTCGCGCTGATCGTGCTGCCGGCGCTGCTGGCGGTGCTCGGCCCGCGGGTCAACGCGCTCGCCCCGAGGCGGCTGCCGCGCGCCGCCGAGCGCGACGCGCGCCCGGCCGCGAGCGGGCGCCTGGTACCGGCTGTCGCGGTTCGTGATGCGCCGCCCGGCGCGGATCGCGGTCGCGAGCGCGGCGGTGCTGATCGCGCTCGGGATCCCGTTCACCGGCATCAAGTTCATCACGGTCGACGCGAGCGTGCTGCCCGCCAGCGCGAGCGCGCGGCAGGTCGACGACGCGCTGCGCACCGCAGTTCCCGCCGAACCGCACCGCGCCGCTCGAGGTCGTCGTCGGCGCGCCCGGCGGACTCAGCCGCAGGTGCGCGCGCTGGCGGCGCGGATCCGCGCGCTGCCCGGAGTCGCCGCCGGTCGCGCCGCGCGCAGCCGGCCGGGCGCTCGAGCTGTCGCTGCTCGCGGTGGCGCCCGTCGCACGACCCGCTCAGCGACGCGACCCAGCAGCTCGTGCGCGACGTGCGCGCGATCGCACGAGCCGTTCTACGTCGGCGTCGCCGGCCAGACGGCCGGCTACGTCGACCTCGAGCACAGCCTCGGCGCGCACCTGCCGGCCGTGCTCGCGATCGTGGTCGCCGCGACGCTGATCGTGCTGTTCCTGATGACCGGCTCGGTCGTGCTGCCGATCAAGGCGGTGCTGATGAACGCGCTCAGCCTGAGCGCCGTGTTCGGGATCCTGGTGCTGATCTTCCAGGACGGCAACCTGCAGGGCCTGCTTCGCTACCACAGCCAGGGCGCGCTCGACGCGACGCAGCCGATCCTCCTGTTCGCGGTCGCGCTTCGGGCTGGCCACCGACTACGGCGTGTTCCTGCTCGTCGCGGATCAAGGAGGCGCGCGACGCGCGGCGCCTCCGACTCGGAGGCGGTCGCCATCGGGCTCGAGCGGACCGGCCGGATCGTCACCGCGGCCGCGCTGCTGTTCGCGGTCGCGATCGGCGCGTTCGCCACCTCGAAGCTCGTGTTCATCAAGGAGCTCGGGCGTCGGCACCGCGCTGGCCGTGCTGATCGACGCCTCGATCATCCGCGCGCTGCTCGTGCCCTCGCTGATGGAGCTGCTCGGCTCGGTGAACTGGTGGGCGCCGCGGCCGCTGCGCCGGCTGCACGAGCGGATCGGGCTGCGCGAGGACGCGGTCCGGACCGCCGGCGCCTGACTCAGATCTCGCGGAACGCCACGACCCGGGCCGCCGACACCGACCAGCGGCCCTCGCGCCAACGAACCCGCGTCGAGCGCGATCCCGTGCCGCCGGAAGCCGTGGAAGTCGTCGAGCACGTCGTCCTGATGCTCGTGCACGTCCCGGCTCTTCCAGAAGCCGTAGCCCCACTCGGGCAGCACTACCGGGAAACCGGCCAACCGGCAGTACGCGCGCAGCCGCGCGGCCGGCGTCGGCGCGCACAGGACCTCGACCCGCAGCGATCCCGCCGCCGCCCGTGTGGACACCGACGCGCGCTCGCCGGCGAGGTCGAACCGGGTCAGGATCGAGCCCGACCAGCTGGCCGGGTTCGCGCTCGCGGTGGAAACCGAGGAACTGGGCATCGCGGCCGACCTGCAGGACCGGATCGCCCAGTCCTACGGCGGCCTGACGTTCATGGAGTTCTCCGAGCCTGCCGGTTGTGAGCAGCTCGACACCGCGCTGCTGCCGCCGGCGCTCGTCGCCTGGCGGGCCGAGGCGAGCGGCGCGAGCGGCGCGGTCCACACCGATCTGCGGGCGCGCTTCCACTGCGGCGAGCCCGGCGTGCGCGAGGCAATGGCGGCCCTCGGCGGCGCCGCTCGCGAGGCGCGCGCGGCGCTCAATGCCGGGGATCACGGCGCACTGGCCCGCTCGGTCGACGCGAGCTTCGACGCCCGGCGCGCTCGCTGATGGCGCTCGATCACCGCCACGTCGCGATGATCGAGGCCGCCCGGTCGGCGGGCGCCGCGGCCAACTACACGGGGTCGGGTGGGGCGATCATCGCCGTCTGCCGCGACGCGGCTCACCTGCGGAAGGTCCAGGCGGCGCTGGCCGCTCTGGGTTGCGATTGCCAGAAGCTCTGACCTCCGCGGTAGGCTCCTGCGCGGATGGGCCAGCCTCCGAAGATCGAGCTGGATCGGGCGGTCGTCGCGATCACCGGGGCGGCGCGCGGGATCGGTCGGGCAAGCGCCGAGGCGTTCGCGCGGCAGGGCGCCACGGTGTGCATGGGCGACCTCGACGGCGACGCCGTCGCGGCCGCAGCAGCGGAGATCGGCTCCCAAGCGCATCCGTTCCAGGTCGACGTCCGCTCGCGCGAGTCGGTGACCGACTTCCTCGAGGCCGCCGAGCGCACCGCCGGGCCGCTCACCGTGCTCGTCAACAACGCCGGCGTGATGCCGGCGGGAGCGTTCGTCGACGAGGCCGAGGCGACGACGATGGCTGTGCTGTCGGTCAACCTCGCGGGGCCGCTGCACGGGATGCGCGTGGCGCTGCCAGGGATGCTCGACCGCCACCGCGGCCACATCGTCAACGTCGCCTCGATCCTCGGCAAGACCGAGCTGCCGGGGCTCGCCACGTACGTCGCCTCCAAGCACGCGCTCGTCGGATTGAGCGCCGCGGTCCGGGCCGAGCTGCGCGGCACCGGCGTGACGATCACCACGGTGCTCCCGAGCATGGTCGACACCGAGCTGTCGTCGGGGATCCGGGTGCCGAGCCCGCTGACCTGGGTCGGGCGGATCAAGCCCGAGGACGTGGCCCGGGCGATCGTGGCGAGCTGCTCGGAGCGGCCCGCCGAGGTCACGGTCCCGCGGTGGCTCGGCGTGTACGCGCCGCTGCGCCCGTTCATCCCCAGTTGGCTCGACACGTTCATGCGCCGTCTGATCGGCGATGACGCGGCCCTGCGCAAGGTCGACCCCGAGCGCCGGGCGGGCTACGAGCGCCGGATCCGCGGCCAGGTCGTCGACCCCGAGTCCGCCGAGCCGTAGGTCCACGCCGACGCGAGCCGGCTGACCGGAGCCGGTGCGCGCCTCGCGGACAGGAGCCGGTGCGCGCCCGGCGAACCTCTCGCCATGAGCACCGGACGCCTCGAAGCGTTCTCCGACGGCGTCCTCGCGGTCGCGATCACGCTGCTCATCCTCAACGTCACGGTGCCGGCGGTGGAGGATCATGGCGGCCACCTCGGCCATGAGCTGCTGAAGATGTGGCCCGAGTACGTCGCCTACGCCACCTCGTTCATCACGATCGGGATCATCTGGATCAATCACCACGCGATGATCGGACGGCTGCGGCAGGCCGATCACGCGATCCTCACGCTCAACCTGCTGCTGCTGATGAGCATCGTCGTGATCCCGTTCGCCACCTCGCTGGTGACGAAATACATCCGGGAGCCGCACGGCGGGCACCTGGCGGCCGCCGTGTACGCCGGCTCGATGCTCGTGATGTCGATCGTGTTCTCGCTGCTGAACCGGCACATCCTGCTGTCCAAGCCCAGCTATCTGATCGACGAGATCAGCCTCGAGCTGCGCCGCCGGATCTTCAGCCGGGCGCTCACAGGGCTGATCCCGTACGCGCTTGCCACCGCCGTCGCCCCCCTCTCTGCGTATCTGACGCTGGGGATCTGCAGCGTCGTGGCGATCTTCTATGCGCTGCCGGTGGCGAGCGGCGACACGATTCTCACCACCGACGGCGACCCCGGCCGCTAGCCTGTCTGGCGTGCTTCTGAGGACGGCCAACGCGGGCCTGTGCTGCCTTGCCCTTGCTGTCGGGGTCGCGGCGTGCGGCGGGAGCAGCGGGTCCTCCGACAACGGGGTCGCCTCGAAGTCCCCGCAGGACATCGTCAGCGCCGCCTCGCAGGCGATCGGCAGCGCCAGCTCGGTGCACGTGTCGGGCTCCGACTCGAGCGGAGCGTCGCCGATCAAGCTCGACCTGTCGCTCGTCGCCGGCAAGGGCGGCACCGGGACGATGACGATCAACGGCTCGGCGTTCCAGATCATCGCGATCGGCCAGACCGTGTACCTCAAGGCCGGCAGCGACTTCTGGAGCCAGTTCGGCAACGCGGCGGCCGCCAAGGTGCTGAGCGGGAAGTGGCTGAAGGCCTCGGCGACCGGCAAATTCGCCTCGTTCGCGGAGCTCACCAACCAACGCACTCTGTTCGGCCAGCTCCTGTCCAACCACGGCTCGCTCGCCAAGGGCTCGACGAGCACCGTCAATGGACACAAGGTGATCGCGATCAAGGACACGGGCAAGGACGCAACCCTGTACGTGGCCACCACCGGCAAGCCGTACCCCGTGGAGATCGCCAAGGCAGGAAGCAGCGGCGGTCAGATCACATTCGACCGGATCAACCAGAGCATCCCGCTGAGCGCCCCGAGCGGGGCGATCTCGATCCCCGGCCAGTAGTCCCTCCCGGCTGCGGCCGCGCCGCCAGTCGACGGGGAGCATCCTCTCGGGCCGCAATCGGCGACCTGCCATGATGTTGTGCATGAGCGACGAGGACGCACCCAACGAGAGCTTCGAGGAGCGGATCCGCGCGTTCGCGCGCGAGCTCGGCCACTCCGCCGAGCGGATGGCTAAGGACATCGACGACATCGCGGAGTCGATAGGCATCGATCCCGACCGGGCCCGCGAGTGGGCCGACACGGCCAGCCGCTGGCTGCGCGGTCAGGTGGAGGGCCTCGGCGACGACTTCGCCAGTCGCGGCGGCCCGTGGAGCCAGCCCCCGACCGGCCCCTGGAGCAAGGCGCCCCAGGACGAGCAGCGACCGCGGGTCACGAAGGCCGACGACCCGCTGAGCAGCGCCGGACCACACCCGCTCGATGTGCCCACCGACGAGCAGGGCGCCGCGCTCGCCGCGCTCGACTCAGGCCGATGGACCGTCGAGCCCGGGAGCAGAATGCTGACGGGTCACGGCGACGGCAATGGCCCGAACGACGCCCTCGGCCTCGTCCGCGAGTTGCACGCCCGCGACTGGATCGACGGCGAGGGTCAGGTGACGCTCGTCGGCCGGCGCGCGCTCAGCCGATGGCTGGACGGCGCGCCTCACCGCTGAGCACGCTCACCGTCGCCGCACCGCGCGTCGCCGACGCGTCGATCTGACGCGCCGCGGCGAGCACCGATTTCTTGACTCGGTGGATCCTCCCCAGCTGCTCGTCCATCGCCTCGAGGCTGTCCAAGATCAGCGCCTTCTCGGCCGGAGTCGTGAACGTCGGCTGCATGATGTACGTGTGCAGCTCAGCCCAGTCGTCGTCGGCGACGAGGTTGGTCAGCTGATACATGATCCTGTCGATGCCGCGCTGAAGCGGCGCCACGTCTTGCCTCACCACGTTGTGTCTCCTGGTCTCTCCTGGTTGCCCACGATGCTGCGCCACGAACCGTAGCCACGCCGTCCGCCGCGCCGTCGTGACATCGCTCACAACCCAAGGGTTGAGGGCCGCTGACCGCCCCCTCCGAGCGGGGCCTGGGTGTCTGACCGGCGCGCCCGGCCGGCGGGAAACCGGGAGCGGGCGCCGGGGCGCTCGTGGCCGGGAGCCCCGCTGCAGCACGGGGGGCGCTTGGGGGGCGCCTCGGCCGGGCGGTCCTCCCGGGCGCGCGGCCGTTTTCTGTGAGCCTGGGTATCTAACGGGCCTATTTTTCCCGCTGGATACCCAGCCTTCGGCCGTTCGCGGGCGGCAGCCGATGCGATTGACGTCCGTGAGGCGTGGGGACGGGTCTGAGCGTCAACAGCTTTGGCATCGAGGATCGGCGGCGTTGGTCCGCCCGCGCGCCCGGGCCCCCGTCGCCCGAGCCCCCGCGCGCCCCGGGTTCCCCGACCGTGGACGGCCCCGGGGGCGCGCCGCGACCCGGGTCGGCCCGGCGCCTCGGTCGGGCCTGGGTATCTAACGGGCCTATTTTTCCCGCTGGATACCCAGGCCCTTCGCGGACGCGGGGCGAGCGGGCTCACAGGGACGCGCGGCGCGGCCGCGCGGGCGACGGGCCGAAGCGCAACGCCTGGGCGAGCCTAGGTCAGTGAGCCGTAGGCATCCGGACGCCGCGTCGTCAGGAACGGGAACAGCTCGAGCCAGTCGCGGCGCTGGTCGAGGTCGAGGTCGGCGACGAGGACGGCGGGCTCGTCGCGGCCGGCCTGGACGAGGATGCGGCCGTAGGGGTCGGAGATGAAGCTCGAGCCGTAGAAGCGCAGCGGCTCCTCGACGCCGGTGCGGTTGATGGCGACCATGAAGGTGCCGTTGGCGATGCCGTTGCCGACGATCACGCGCTCCCACAGGGGCTCGGTGTCGAACTCGGGGTGGTCGGGCTCGGAGCCGATCGCGGTCGGGTAGATCAGCACCTCGGCGCCGGCCAGGGAGTACGCCCGGGCGAGCTCTGGGAACCACTGGTCCCAGCACGTCGGGCACCCGAGCGACACCTCGCCGCCGTCGGAGGCGCCGTCAGAGGCGCCGTCGGAGGCGCCGCCACCACCTCCGCCAGACCCACCGAGCAACGGCAGCACCGTCAGCGGGAACGGATCCCCCTCGGCCGGCCCCGGCTTGAAGTAGCGATCCTCGTAGTACCCCGCGGTGATCGGAATGTGGAGCTTGCGCGTCCGGGACACGAGCCGCCCGTCGGGCGAGACGACGATCGCGCTGTTGTAGCCGAGGCCCCCCGCGTCGTCGGCGCGCTCGTACAGGGACGCGTGCACGTACACCCCGAACCTCCCAGCGGCCGCCGCCGCGAACGCGAACGTCGGCCCGTCCAACAGCTCCTCCGGCGAGGCCCCGTCCGGCGAGGGCCCGTCCGGGGTCACCGCGAAGTACGGCGACAGCGTCAGCTCCTGCAGGCAGACGATCCGCGCGCCCTCGGCGGCCGCCATCGCAATGCCGCGGGCGAGCGCGTCGGTGTGCTGCACCGGGTCCGGGTGCCAGCGCTCCTGGACGAGCCCGAGGCGCAGGGGCGGCCGGCTGGACGGCCGCGTCCGGGCCGGCGAGGGCGGCGGTGGGGAGGCGACGAACAGCGCGGGGTCAGTCATGGCGGATCGGGACCTGCTGGGTGATGCAGTGGGGTCCGCCGCCGCCGAACGCGAGCAGCGCGCCCGGCACCGGCACGACCTCGCGACCAGCGTACGCCGAACCGATGATCGCGAGCGCCTCCTGATCGGACGGCGCCCCGGTCACGCCGACGACGACGGCGCCGTTGCAGACGTACAGGTTGAGGTAGCTGACCGCGACCTCCTCGCCGGCCACCTCGGCGTAGGGCAGCTCCGGGAGCTCGATCACGTCGATCCCGGCCGTCCGCAGCCGGGTGCGGTTCTCGACACAGTGCGGGTGGTTCGGATTGCCGGGCGCGACCATCTGCAGGAGCACGCGCCCCGGCTCGGTGAACGCCGCGATCAGGTCGACGTGGCCGTCGGTGTCGCGATCCTCCACGAGCCCCTGGCCGAGCCACACGATCCGCTCGGCGCCGAGGAACGAGCGCAGCACACTCTCGATGTCCTCGCGGGACATCGACGGGTTGCGGTTCGGATTGAGCAGGCACTGCTCGGTCGTGACGAGCGTCCCCGCGCCATCGGCGGTGAGCGATCCGCCCTCGAGCACCATCGGCGCCCTGCGCACCACGTCGCCCAGCTGCCGGGCGATGAGCCCACCGATCTCCGCGTCCCGATCCCACGGCGAGAACTTGCCGCCCCAGGCGTTGAAGCCGAAGTGGACGGCCACGCGCGCGTCGTCCTCGTAGACGTAGATCGGGCCGCTGTCCCGCAGCCACGAGTCGTCGATCGGCAGCTCCGTGACGTCGACCCCAGCCGCGCAAGCGGACCGCGCGTCCGCAGCATCGGCCGGCGAGGCGGCGATCATCGTCACCGGCTCGAACGCGGCGATCGCGTTGGCCACTGCCGCGTAGTCCGCGCGGGCCTGTTCGATCGTCTCGCCCCACAGCTCGAGCCGGCACGGCCAGCCCATCAGCGTCCGCTCGTGGGGCTCCCATTCGGCCGGCATGCGCACCATGGCGTGCAGCCTACGCGGCGGCGCGACGCCGGGACTGACAAAAGCGCTCATACCTCCATCGAATCGAGGCCGCGAGCGGTCAAGAATCGGCCCGCGCCGGCCGAATATCAAGCCCGATGCGTGTCACGAAATCAATATCGACAGCCGGGTCGGTGGCGGGCGTCGCACTGATCTGCGGTGCCACGATCGCGATCGGCGCGTTCGGTTCGTTGGGCCTGTGGCTGGTCGCCGGGCTCGGCTGCGCGCTGCTGGCGGGCGCCGCCTCGCTGACCGCATCCGCGATCGCCGCCGCCGCCCGCGCCGGCATCCGGCGCCGCCCCCCGATCGACCCGATCACCAGCCTGCCCGGCATCGAGGTTCTGCGCACCGACCTCGGGCTGATCTTCGAGAGCCAAGACACCTGCGCGACACCTCCTGTGCCTGTTCGCGCTCGACGGCCTGAAGCTCTACAACGACTCCTACGGCGAGGCGTGCGCCGATGCGCTTCTCAGCTGGCTCGGGCGAAAGCTCCGTGACACCGTCGGCGAGAACGGCCGCGTGTACAAGCTCCGCGGAGGCAGCTTCGCGGTGCTGAGCGCCGGCCCCGAAGAGGCCACCGACGCCGTGCGTGACGACGCGAGTGGCGCGCTGTTCGAGGTCGGCGATGGGTTCGTGATCTGGTCCTCGGGCGCCGAGGTGATCCTGCCCGACCAGGCCGGCACGGTCGACACCGCGCTCGAGCTGGTCGATCGGCGCGCCCGCTCCCAGCACGAGGACCCGGGCGCCGACGCCGAGCTGCGTCCGCCCGAGGATCCGATCGAGGCGCTCGGCGTGTCCGAGCCCCTGTACGACGTCGGCGAGCTCGCCCGGCGCGTCGGCCGGTGCCTCGGGGTGGGGGACGGCACGCTCATCGAGATCGAGGCCGCCGCGCTGCTGCGTGACATCGGCAACGTCGCGGTCCCGAGCGCGGTGCTCGACCCGCGCCGGCGACCTTCCCGACCGCGAATGGCAGTTCATCCGCCTTCACACCGTCGTCGGCGCCCGGCTGCTCGCGGCGCGGTTCGGCGATGGACTCGGTCGCCGCACTCGTGCGCTCGAGCCACGAGCGCTGGGACGGCGTCGGCTACCCCGACCGGCTACAGCGGCGAGGAGATCCCGCTCGGGTCCCGCATCGTGTTCGCGTGCGGCGCGTTCGTCGACATGACGACCGGCCGCCCCCACCGCCCGGCGCTGGACGCCGAGGGCGCGCTGGGCGAGCTCGACGACGGCGCCGGCAGCCAGTTCGATCCGCGCGTGGTGCGCGCCTTCCACGACGTGCTCGAGGAGGACGGCGACCTCGTCCTGTCCGAGCGGCGGCTGCGCTCGCGCCGCCCGCTGCGGGTGCTGCTGGCCGAGGCCGACCCCGTCGAGCGATTCCTCTCGCAGCGCGGGATCGAAGCCGCCGGCCACGACTGCTCCGCGGTCGCCGACGGCCGAGCGCGCTCGAGCGCCACCGGCTCGTTGCGCCCGACCTGATCCTGGCCGACGAGCTGATGCCCGAGCTGAGCGGGATCGAGCTGAGCCGCCGGGTGAGCGGCGATCCCCGCCCTCACCCGTACGTGGTGCTGCTCACCGGCCCGCTCGAGCGCGACCGTACCCGGCTCGATGCCGGCGCCGACGCCGACGAGGTGCTGGCCAAGCCGCTGGCCCGGATCGACCTCGAGGTCATGCTGAGCCGGGCCGGCAGCGTCCTGGATCGCCGGGACAGATCCGCAGGCCGCGTAAGGGCCGTTCTCAAGAACCGCTACGCCCGGAGGTGCATACGGTGCGCCACCGCGGCCGCCTGCGTGCGGCTGCGTACCCCGAGCTTGGCGAGGATTCGCGACACGTGCACGCTGGCCGTCTTCTCGGCCATGAACAGCGCGGCGCCGATCTGCCGGTTCGTGGCCCCCTCGGCGATCAGCGCGAGCACCTGACGCTCGCGCGGGGTGAGCCCGAACGGGTCCTCCGCCGCGGCCGGACCGACTGCTCCGTCTGCATCGCCGGAGGCTCGAGGGGAGGACCGCGCACCCGCCCCGTCACCCAGTTGGAGCCGAGCGCGATCACGCAGCGCGCCCACCTCACCCTCGAGCCACCCGGCCCCGAGCCGCTGGGCGGTCTCAAGCGCGGCGCGGGCAGGCTCCACCGCGGCCGCGCGGTTGCTCGCCTCGACATGGGCCTCGGCCTCGCGCCAGCGCGCGCTGGCCGCCTGATACGGGCGGTCGATCGCATCCCACTCGCGGGCGGCGCGGGCCCACAGCTTCGGATCGCTGCGGCCGCGGGCGCGGGCCAGCGCGGCGGCGCCGACCGCGCTCCAGGCGGCCTCCACCGGCCCGCCGTCCTGCGCGATCGCGCGCAGCCGCTGCGCGTGGATCCGGGCTCGGGCGATCGCATCTCGCTCGTCGCGCTTCTCGCGCAGGTCACGGGCGCGCTGGGCCGCGTCAGCCTCGACGTGGGCGCCGGTGGCGGTGACCCGGGCGATCCGCGACACGTCGTCTGTGCACAGCTCGATCCTGTCGAGCGCCTGAGCCACGGCCTGGCGGGCCCCGGCCAGATCGCCGCGGCGCCGTCGCAGCTCACCGAGCTGGCAGCCCAGCGAGCCGATCCACTGCGGCTCCGAGGAGCGAGCGACGAGCGGCTCGGCCTGGTCGAGCCGGCGGCCGACGAGGTCCTCGTCGCCCTCCCCGAGCAGCTGCTCGGCCTCGCGCAGCAGCCGGAACACGAGCAGGACCCCGATCAGCTGGGACGGCGGGGGGCCGAGATGGTCGCGCGCGGCCGACCACTCGCCGGCTTCGAACTCGACCTCGGACAGGGTGAGCAGAAGCCAGTCGCGGTTGACGCCCAGGCGTCGGGGCATCGCCTCGATTCCCTCCCGGGCGGCTGCCAGCGCCTCTGCAGTGCGGCCGCGGAGGTTCAGCAGATCGGCGAGATTGAGATACGCGCGTGCGAGGCCGTCGATGTTGTCGGTGCGGGTGGCGAGCTCGATCGCCTGGCGCAGCAGGTCCACCCCGGCGTCGGTGTCGCCATTCCTGAGCTGGGTCATGCCGAGCGTTGTCAGCGCCTCGACCTCGGTCACCTGGTTTCCGACCGCCACCGCGGCCGCCAGCGCCTCCTCGCCGTCGGCCAGCGCGGTGCCCATCCGGCCGCGCAGAACGCAGGTGCGGGCCAGCCACGACAAGCAGCGCGGCGCGTTCCTCGCTCGCCTCGCCGGCGGGCAGCATCGCCAGCGCTCGCTCGGCGGTCTCGACGCCCTCCTGACCGCGGTTGAGGTTCCACTGCACGCGGGCGAGCTGCGCGAGCACGCCCGCGTAGCGATGGGGGTCGCGCTCGGAGTCGATCTCGTCGAGCGCGGTGCGCAGCAGGACCTCGCCGCGGCCGCGATCATCGCCGCTGTAGTCGGTGCCGGCCGCGACCCGGAGCAGGCCGACGTGGTCCAGGGCGGAGATCTCGGCGGCGTCGGGCACTCGGGGCCACAGCTCGAGGGCGCGCCCGGCGAGGGCGGCGGCCTCGCCGTCGGCGTGGACGCGCCGAGCGGCCAGCGCGGCGCGGACGGTGGCCCGCAGGGCGGCGGGCTGCTCGCCGGCGGCGGCGTAGTGACCGGCGACCGTCGCCGCGACCTCGACCTCGCGGTCGTCGGAGCCCGCCGGCCGGGCGTCGAGTGTCCGGGCCAGCGCTAGATGGAGCTCGCCGCGCTCGCCCGGGAGCAGATCGTCGTTCAGCGCCTCGCGGAGCAGCGCGTGCCGAAACACGAAGCGACCCTCGTCGTCGGTCACCAGTACCTGCTCGGCGACCGCCTCGCGCAGTGCGGCCTGAAGGGCGCCGTGCTCGATGCCCGGTCACCTCGGCGACCGTCGTCTCGTCGAGGCGCCGGCCGACGGCGATCGCGCGGGCGGCCCGCTGGGCATCGGCGGACAGCCGCTCGATCCGCAGCAGGAACGCGTCGCGCAGGCTCTGCGGGGCGGCGCCGCGACCGTCGAGCCCGGCGGCGAGCAGCTCCTCGGTATACAGCGGGTTGCCCTCGCTGCGAGCGAACAGGCGGTCGACGAGCGCGGTGCTCGGGGCGTCGCCGAGGATGTCCTCGAGCGCCTCCGCGAGCTCCCCGCGGTCGAACGGGGACAGCTCGATCCGGCGAGCACGCTCGAGCCGCTCGAGCTCGGACAGCAGCGGCCGCAGCGGGTGGCGGCGGTGGAGCTCGTCGCTGCGGTACGTGAACAGCAGCATCACCCGCTCGTCGCGCAGGCTGCGGGCGAGGAACCCCACGAACGTGCGCGTCGAGCGGTCGGCCCAGTGGACGTCCTCGAGCACGAGCACGAGCGGCTGGCGGCAGCTGAGCAGGTCCAGCAGCTCGAGCAGCGCCTCGAACAGCCTCAGCTGCGCGCCGGCGTCGTAGCGCTCGGCCGCGGCCTCCCCGTCGTCGAGACCGGGCAGCAGCGTGGCGAGCTGCGCCCGACTGCCCTTGCCGAGCTCCTGCAGCGCCGAGTTGCGCTCTCGCACGAGCGGGCGCAGCGCGCTCAGCAGCGGCGCGTACGGGAGCTCGCCCTCGCCCTGCTCGACTGCTTCGCCGCGGAGCACGAGCGGTGGCGCGCCGTCGCCGTCTCCGTCACCGGCGACGGCCGCCGCGCGCGCCTCGAACTCGCTGACCAGCCGGGTCTTGCCGACTCCCGGACTCCCCGCCCACCAGGACGAGGACCGGTCGGCTATCGGCGGCCTCCCGCAGCGCCAGCTCCAGCTCCGCCAGCTCGCCGACCCTGCCGACGAAGTGGGTGCTCGTGAGTCTGGCTCGCATGACCGAAGTATCCCTTGAGAGACCGAAGGCCTGCGAACGGGGACCGGTGGACACGGTCGGCGCGGTGCTCGGAGATCCGGCGGAAGTCCTCGACGCGCGATTCTGCGATCTTGTAGGTGATCTGCGGGTGCATTCCTCGCTCCTGTCGGTTGACTGCACTGAGCTGAGGATGGCCTGAGACTTCGGGTCTCACATCGGGAGAACGGAGCCAGTTCCGGCGCCCGACCCCTTACTCGCAGAGGCGCGACCCCTTACTTGTGGAAGTCGATCCGCGCGCCGGGCACGAACGGCTTGGGGCTGATCACCTCGAGCTCGATCAGCCGCCGGCGCAGGGGCAGGTTCTCCATCCGCGGGTCCCCGCCGGCCGTCACGGCGAAGATCTCGGCCGCTCGCTCGACCGCTCGGTCGTCGAGCGCCAGCAGCTCCTCGGCCCGCCGCGGATCGCCTGCGGCGAGGCTGGCCCGGTCCGGCCGGGCGTACCACAGCTCGGCGTCCCGGGTGGCCAGCAGCGCGCGGGCCAGCGGGTACTGGAGCGGGTGGTAGAGCACGATCACCTTGATGTCGCCGGGGAGCTTGACCCGGCGGGCGTAGCGGGCGGTGATCATGTCGGCGAACACGCCCGACTGACGCATCCGCGGAGGGCTCGAGCGCGACCGCGCGGGGGATCTCGAGCAGGTTCTGGGCGTGGGCGGCGAGCTCGAAGCGCTCGAGGGCCGACGGCAGCAGGAGCAGCGCGAGAGGCTCAGCCACGCGCCGACTCGGCGGGCTGCTCCTCCACGCCGCTCGGCAGCAGGTCGCCGGCGCTGAGGGGGCTCAGATCCGAGCGGGTGGCCGCTGGCGACCTCGGCGTCGGCGACGCTCATCGGGTGATGGCAGGCGGCCAGGTGGCCGTTCGGGTACATCGCCAGGGGCGGCTCGACGGCCTGGCACACGTCGGTGGCGCGCGGACAGCGGGTGTGGAATCGGCACCCCGTCGGAGGGTTGATCGGGTTCGGCGGCTCGCCGCCGACGACGATCCGCTCGCGCGCGCGGTTCTCGTTGGGGTCAGGGATCGGGATCGCCGCCAGCAGCGCGTTCGTGTAGGGGTGGATCGCCTTCGTGTACAGCTCGTCGGCCGGCGCCATCTCCATCACCTTGCCGAGGTACATGACGATGATCCGGTCCGACACGTGGCGCACGACGCTGAGGTCGTGGGCGACGAACAGGTAGCTGAGCTCGAACTCGTCCTGGAGCTCGTCGAGCAGGTTGATCACCTGGGCCTGGACCGAGACGTCGAGCGCCGACACGGGCTCGTCGAGCAGGATCAGGCGCGGGTTGACGGCGAGCGCGCGGGCGATCCCGATCCGCTGGCGCTGGCCGCCGGAGAACTCGTGCGGGAACCGGTTGAGGTGCTCGCGGGACAGGCCGACGCGGTCGAGCAGCATCCGCGACTCGGCCTCGATCTTCTCCTTGGCGACGCCGCGGATCCGTAGTGGCGTGGCGAGGATCTGGCCGACGCGCTTGCGCGGGTTGAGCGACGCCTGCGGGTCCTGGAAGACCATCTGCATCTCTCGGCGGATCGGCTCCATCTCCCCCCGCTTGGCCTTCGTGATGTCCTTCTCGCGGAAGCGCAGCGTGCCATCGCTGGCATCGATCAGCCGCACGATCGAGCGGATCAGCGTCGTCTTGCCGCACCCGGATTCGCCCACGATCCCGAGCGTCTCCCCTTCCTGCAGCGCGAACGAGACGTCGTCGACAGCGTGGACCTGGCCAACCTTGCGATCGATCAGCAGCCCGGCCTTGACGGGGAAGTAGATCTTGAGGTGGTCGACCTCGAGCAGCGCTTTTCCGTCGGTGCGGCGCCCGGGACGCGCGGCGGCGTCGTCCCCGCCCCCGGGGCGCTCGGCAGCGTCGTCGCCGCTCTCGGGGCGCGCGGTGGGCGTCTCGTCGCTCACGCTTGCGCCGGCTCCGGGGCGGCGAGCCCGATCGTTTCGCCCACCATCCGCAGCCGGCGCTTGTCCTCGGTGCCGAGCCAGCAGCGATCCTTGTGCGCCGGGGCGTTGTCGACCCGAGCGATCAGCTCGGGGATCTCGCTGCACTGGTCGAACGCGTGCGGGCAGCGCGGGCGGAAGTGGCAGCCCGTCGGCGGGTCCAGCAGCGACGGCGGAGAGCCCGCGATCGCCGGCAGCCGCTCGGAGCGATCGCGGTCGACGCGGGTGATCGAGCCGAGCAGGCCCCACGTGTACGGATGCTGGGGGTCGTAGAACAGCTCGTCGAGCGTCCCCTCCTCGACCACCCGGCCGGCGTACATGACGACGATCCGGTCGGCGATGTCGGCGACGACGCCGAGGTCGTGGGTGACGAGGATCACCCCGGCCCCGGTCTCGTCGCGGAGCTTGCGCAGCTCGTCGAGGATCTGGGCCTGGATCGTCACGTCGAGGGCCGTCGTCGGCTCGTCGGCGATCAGCAGCTTCGGCGCGCACGAGAGCGCCATCGCGATCATCACGCGCTGGCGCATGCCGCCCGAGAACTCATGCGGGTAGGAGCGGGCGCGCTCGCGCGCGTGCGGGATCCCGACGCGATCCATCATCTCGATCGGCGCGGTCCATTGCCTGCGCCTTCGAGATCGTGCTTGTCGTGGACGCGGATCTGCTCGACGATCTGGCTTGCCGATCCGGTAGACGGGGTCGAGCGAGCTCATCGGGTCCTGGAACACCATCGCGATGCCGGCGCCGCGGACCTTTCGCAGCTCCGACTCGGACGCGCTTGACGAGGTCGCGGCCTTCGAACGTGGCCGTGCCCTCGAACTTCGCGTTCGGGCCGCGGGTGAGACCGAGCAGCGTCATCGCCGTCACCGACTTGCCGGAACCGGATTCGCCGACGATCGCCAGCACCTCGCCCTCGTCGACCGTGAACGACGCGCCGTCGACCGCCTGGACCACGCCCTCCTCGGTGCGGAACGAGACGCGGAGGTCGTCGACCTCGAGCAGGTGTGGGCCGTCCGTCACAGGCGGATACGCGGATCGAGCGCGGCGTAGGCGATGTCGATGACGGCGCCGAGCAGCACCACGGCAAAGGCGCCGAACAGCGTGATCACGAGCACCGGCGGGATGTCGAGCGCGCTCACCGACTGCGCGGCGTATTGGCCGACCCCGTGGCAGGTTGAACACGCTCTCGGTGAGGATCGCGCCGCCGCCGATCACGGCCGCGAAGTCGAGGCCCCACAGCGACACGATCGGGATCAGGCTGTTGCGCAGCACGTGGCGGATCATCACCTGGCGCTCGCTCAGCCCCTTGGCCCGGCCATGCGGACGTAGTCGTCGTTGACGGTGTCGAGGATCGTCGAGCGCAGCACGCGCGAGTAGACGCCGATGAACAGCACGGACAGCGCGAACCAGGGCAGGATCATGTGTTTCAGCCACTGCAACGGGTTCGACGTGAGGCTTACGTAGTCCCCGGCCGGGAGGATCCCCCATTTGTCGCCGAAGTAGTAGAGGAGGACCGCGCCGAGGAAGAAGACCGGCGTCGAGACGCCGATCAGCGACGAACACCGTCAGCGCGCGGTCGAGGAACCGGCCCGCCTGCCAGGCGCTCAGCACGCCGAACGCGATCCCGGTCAAGCAGCCAGATGATCCCGGCGCCGATCGCCAGCGACAGCGTCACCGGCAGGTACTGGACGATCTGCGACTCGACGTTGAGCTGCTGGTCGTAGGAGATGACGCTGCCGGTGAAGATCAGCTTCATGATCTTCAGGTAGCGGATGTAGACCGGCTGGTCGAAGCCCCATTGGTGACGGATGTGGGCCAGCGTGGCGGAGTTGGCGGTACGGCCCGGCGAGCTGCAGCTCCGGGTGCGGGATCGCCGTGAAGATGAGGAAGGTGAGGATCGAGATCGCGAACAGCACCGCGATCATCGACAGGAAGCGGCGGATGATGAACCGGCCCATCAGTGCTCGATGCGGATCTTCGCCCGCGGGTCGAGCGCGTCACGCACCCCGTCGCCGAACACGTTGACCCCCAGCACGCAGAGCACGAGCATGATGCCCGGCACGAGCGTCGTGTGGATCGCGGTCGGGAGCAGTCGGATGCCGTCGCCGATCATCGTCCCCCACGACGGGTTCGGCGGCCGCACGCCGGCGCCGAGGAACGACAGGCCGGCCTCGGTCAGGATCGCGTTGGCGAGCACCAGCGGGATGAACACGATGATCGTCGAGGCCACGTTGGGGAGGATCTCGCTGACCATGATCTGGAGGTGGCTGAGACCCTGCTGGCGGGCGGCGTCGATGAACTCCCGCTCGCGCAGGCCGAGCACCTGGCCGCGGATCGGTTTGCCCACGTACGGCGTGTAGACGATCCCGATGATCATCGAGGTGATCAGCAGCGAGCTGCCGCTGATCTTGAACAGGCCGAGATCGAGGCCGCTGATCGCGAGCACGACGCCGAGCACGATCCCGAGCAGGTACACCGGATAGGCCCAGACGAGGTCGAACGCCCGGGCTGATCAGCCCGTCGACCGGTCCGCGGAAGTAGCCCGACGAGGATCCCGAGGATCGTGGCCATGACGATCGTGATGAGCGTCGCCTCGGCGCCGATCATCAGCGAGTTGCGCCCGCCGTACAGGAGCCGGACGGCGACGTCGCGGCCGGTGTTGTCGGCGCCGAGGAAGAAGTGGGTCTTCCAGGTCGGCCCGATCGGCAGGCCGAAGCTGGTTCAGCGCGGTGTCGACGTGCTCGTCGTTGGGCCCGGTGTGGGCGATGTCGTGCGCGTACACCGGCGCCAGCAGGCACAGCACGACGATCAGCAGGAACAGGCCGCCGAACGCGAGCGACACCTTGTTGCGGCGCAGCCGTCGCCAGGCGAGCTCGATACGGCCCGATCCCGGGCTTGGCATCTTCTCCGGCGAGCAGTGCCTCCGGGATCCCGGAGGAGAGCTCGGTGCCTGTGGCTCCAGTGCTCATTTCTGGTGGATCACGCGCCGGAGGCGACGCGACTGGGGACAGCTTATGACGAACAGGCCATCCATGGCGAAGCATCCCCGGGGCGCGGACGCCCCGGGGATGATCCAGCGCTACTTGATCGTGACCGAGCTGAAGTCGTTGCCCTCCAGCGGGTTGAACACAATGCCTCCGAAGTTGATCCGGGTGGACATGAACTCCGGCGCGGCCAGGTAGCCGTACATGACGACGTACGCGTTCTTGGCGAGGTACTCGTCGAGCGCGGCCCACCTCGAGGCCACGCTCGAGAGCTGCGAGGTCTGCACCGGGTACAGCGCCTTCAGCTCCGCCTGGACGTGCGGGTCGTTGAGCTCCTCGTAGTTCGAGTTCCCGACCGGCAGGATCGCGTTCGCGTCGACCAGGTTCTGGTAGAAGTCGGCCGGGTTCGGGAAATCCTGCTGCCAGTCGGCGAAGCCGGCCTGGGGGTGGTTCTTGAGGGTCTCGATCTGCGAGAAGTACTGCTGGTCGGCGATCGTCTTGAGCGTCGCCTTGAAGCCGATCGAGTTGAGCGTGGCGACGAGGTTCTCGGCCCACTCGAGTCGCGGCTGGCGGTTCTGGCCCCAGACCGTGACCGGCTGGCCGGACATGCCCGACTGCTGGACGAGCTTCTTCGCCGCGGCCACGTTCGGGGACGCGTTCGGGTTGCCGTACGGGCACTGCCCGGTCGGGTGACCGGGCATGCCCGGGGGCAGCAGGAAGCACCCGGGGACGAGCGCGCCGCTGCCGAGCTTGGCCAGCGCCGGGCCGGTCGAGCGCCATGCTGACCGCCTGCGCGGGCCTGCGCGTTGTTGAACGGCTTCTCCTGCGTGTTGAGGAAGAAGTAGAACGTCTTGCCCGTCTGCTGGGCCTTGAATCGGCGAGGTCTGCTGGGAGACCTTCTGGATCAGCGCCGGCGGGATCGTGTCGCCCCAGTCGAAGATGTCGGCCGTGCCGTTGAGCACGTCCGAGGCCTCGGTGGTGGTGTTCGACTCGATCTTCACGTGCACGTTGACGTGGCCGACGGGGATCCCGGGGATCGCCTGCGAGGCGTAGCTCGGGTTCTTGTCGAGGTCGAACGAGACGTTCGGGGACACGTTCTTGATCTCGTAGGGACCGAAGCCGGGCGGCGGGCTCGCGGACTGGTCCTTGACCGGCGTGGTCTGCGGCATATAGCTGACGCCCGGCTCGGCGAGCACGTTGAGGAACGCGCCGTAGGGCTTGATCAGGTGGAACACCGTCGTGCCGGTGCCGTCGTCGGCCGTGATCCCCGACACCGTCTTCGCCTTGCCCTTCGAGTAGTCGGCGGCGCCGGCGATCGTGCTCGTCAGGAAGCTCGCGGCGCTCCAGCCGAGCTTCAGAGCGCGCTGGACCGCGAACTTCAGGTCCGAGGCCTTGAGCGGCGCGCCGTTCGAGTACTTCAGACCCTTGCGGATCGTGAACGTGTAGGTCTTGCCGCCGTCGGTGACCTTCGGCAGCGCGGTGGCCACGGCCGGGATCACCTTGGTGCCCGCCAGTCCGCTGGCGTGGGCGTATGTGTACGGGCCGAGGTACGACAGCCAGTGCAGCTCGCCACCCTGGGTGGTGAAGTCGAGCGACGGATCGATCGACTGGGGCGCGCGTGCCCTCGACGAGCGTAACCGTGCCGCTTCCGCCCGACGAACTGCTCGACGTGCCACCGGACGAGCTCGACGACGGGGTCGAGCTGCTCGCGGTGGACGAGGAGCTCGACGTGCTCCCACAGGCGCTCAGCGCGACGATCGACGCGAGCGCGAGGATGACGGTCAGCGTCATCCGCTTCAGACTCCTCACAAGGCCTCCTCCTAAGGGGGTTTCGGTCGGGCCGTAATGTATCCCCGGCGGACGCCGGTGGCGGCGAACCTAATCAACCCGCAACACAGCCCGATCGCGGTAGTCTTCGCTCCGATCGAGATGAACGGCAGGGTTCAGAAGAGGATCGCGATCGCGTTCGTGCTCGTGTACGCGGTGCTCGCCGGGGGTCGCCGCTGGCGAACCCGCCGACGGTGTTCAACCCGGTGGTCGAGGCGCAGAACTTCTCGATCACCCAGCAGCGCCAAGCGATCTACGACACGCCCCAGTACCAGGCGCAACTGTCGGCGATCAGCGCCGCGAACCTCGAGAATGCGCTCGCGATCCAGGCCGCCGACCCGGGCCGGCAATTCGTCAGCGACGTCTGCTGGAATCAGGGCAACGGCTGCGCCGGCGACATCCGGCTCGACAACTGGGCGACCAACGGCTACGGCATCGTGCGCCCGTTGCTGTTCACCGCCCGTGACGGCGCCACCCTGTCCGGGCACGTGTGGGCAACCGTCGCCGGTCCCGCCAAGCGGCCCGGGATCGTGATCACCAACGGCTCGGTCCAGGCCGACGAGCAGCTGTACTGGTTCGTCGCCCAGACCCTGGCCAAGGCCGGCTACGTCGTGCTCACGTTCGACCCGCAGGGCCAGGGCCAGAGCGACACCTCGGGCGAGTCGCCGGACCAGAACGAGGGCGTCCCCGCGCAGTCCGACGGGCGGCCGTTCTACGACGGCGCCGAGGATGCGGTCAACTTCCTGCTCTCGAACCCGCAGCATCCGTACGAGCCGGTCCAGAGCTGCACGACGGGCACGGTCCACTCCGCCAAGCAGGACGCGCGCGTCGGGCCGGGCTCGACGCGGCCTACAACCCGTTCTGGCAGCTGCTGGACCGCTCCGAGATCGGGCTCGTAGGCCACTCCTACGGCGCCGCCGGCGTGTCGTACATCGCCCAGTGGGACCCGCGGGTCAAGGCCGTCGTGGCGCTCGACAACCTCGGCGGCCCCGGCCCCGACGCGGCCCAGGTCCCCGGCCAGAAGAGCTCACTGGGCGAGGCTGGCTGCCCGGCCGACCCGGCCGCCCGCACCACGGTGCCGATCACCAAGCCGGGGCTCGGGATCTCGGCCGATTACGGCCTTCCGCCGACGCCGAACACGTCGCTGCCGGACCCGACGTACAAGGAGGAGGAGTCCAAGGCCTACACCCAGGCGGGCGTCGACACCGGCGAGATCGTCATCCGCGGCGGCTCGCACCTCGACTTCAGCTGGATCCCCAACCAGGCGTTCGGCGCTTCGCTGCGCGGCCCCGACATCACCGACTGGTACACGACGGCGTGGTTCGACAAGTACCTCAAGCACGACCCGACCGCCGACGAACGGCTGCTCAGCAACCGCTGGCGGACGGACCCCGTCGAGGCGGGCGTCGACCCGAACCACGACCCCAACGCATTCTCGTTCTACTACTACTCGCGGCTCGACTTCCGTCTCACCGGGGGCGGGACGTTCGACTGCGAGGACCTGCGCGACGGCTGCCCGGGGATGACCTCCAACGACGGCTATCCGGGGAACTACTCCTACGTGAGCATCGACACCACGCCGGACGCGCTCACCGGGCCCGGGGCTTCGCTGAGGGCGAGCAGCGGCTTCACCGCCTGCAAGGGCCGGATCCGCTTCCGGCTGGCCCGCGCGCTGACGCGGGTGACGGCGTTCGTCGACGGGCACCGCGTGCTCAACCGCCGCGGGCACCGGGCGGGCGTCCGCGGGCGCCTGATCTCGATCCCGGCCCTGGCCGGCCGGGGCCGCCACACGATCCGGATCTACGAGTACCGCCACGGCCGCCTGGTCGCGCGGATCACCCGGCGGGTGTCCGGATGCGACGTGCGCCGCCACCATCGGCGCCACCGCCGCCACCACCACCGTCGCCACGACGGTCACCGCCACCGGCGATAGGCTCCCGGCTCACGTGAAGCGAACCTTGGTGGCCGTCGCCGCGTGCGCGGCGTTGATGCTCGTCCCCGCCGGCACGGAGGCCGCGGCCGTGCACTGGATGCCAGGGTTCCGCGCAGCCGGGACGCCCGCGCGCTACGACCGCGTCGGTGTCGTGAAGATCGGCCCGCGGTCGGCGCGCAACGTGCTCGTGCTCGAGCCGGGGACCCTGGCGGGCGGGACCTACTTCGCGCCGCTGGCCAGGTGGATCACCGCCACCCTGCCCGGCTGGCAGGTGTGGTCGATCGAGCGGCGCGAGAACCTGCTCGAGGACCAGTCCATGCTGGCACTCGCGAAGCGCCACAAGGCCTCGCTGACGGAGGTGTTCGACTACTACCTCGGCTACCTCACCGACCACTCGATCATCCACCACTTCCAGCCGATCGACCCGAGCCGGTACGGGTTCGCCCGGAACTGGGGGATGCGGGTGGCGGTCGGCGACGTGCGCCGCGTGATCGCCGCCGCGCACCGGCTCGGCGGCAAGGTCGTGCTCGGTGGGCACTCGCTCGGCGGCGCCGTGGTCACGGCGTACGCGACCTGGGATGTCCACGGCCACCCCGGCGCCCGCGGCCTGTCCGGCCTCGTGTACATCGACGGCGCGAGCTTCCCGGCGGAGAGCGCGGCCGACGCCGGCGCGGCGCTCCAGCGCCTGCGGGCCGGCTCGCCGTTCGAGGTTTTCGGCGGCATCCCGGCGCCGCTGGCCGGGGTTCTCAACGCGACCGGGTCGCTCGCCGCCCTGCTTGATCCGAACATGCGGTCGGTCGGTCAGGCGTCCGGGCTGCTCGGCGTGATTGACGTTCCCCGACGGCCGCAAGCTGACCCCGGACGTTCCCGTCACGAATCTCGCCCAGTACGGCTACGCGCTGAACGTCGCCACCTCGCCCGGCGCGCTGGTCGCCGCACAGGCTCATCTCGGCGCCGGGCTGACCGCCGGCGGTCCGCCGTTCGGCTGGAACGGAGCCGGCGCGCTGACGCCGATCCGGCGGTTCGCGACGATGTTCGCGGGCCTCGGCTTCGATCATGCCGATGGGACCGAGTGGTACTTCCCGCAGCGGCTCACCGACGACACCGGGGCGATCGGTAATGGGATCGCCAACCCGGCCCAGCGGGTGCTCGGCGTCGACGCCACGATGGGCCGGCGGCTCTCGCGGAGCCTGCGGATCTACGCGTTCGCGACGTCGCTCGGCGGCTCCGCTGTGCTCGCCGCCACCCGCAGTCTCGCCCGCCAGTCGCACATCCCGGCGCGCAACGTGACGCTGATCGACCGCCACCGCACGTACGCGCACAACGACCCGGCGGGCGCGTACCCCCACAACGCGTTCTTCTCGCACCTGATCGCGTTCCTGCGACAACTGGCTACACACAAGTAGCTTTTGCCATAACGTGCCGGAAACGGGACTGGTCGGTCGAAGGAGCGACGTGCACGACAACGGATTGCAGGCCTTGGAGTTGGAGCTCGACGCGACCGCACCAGCGGAAGTCGCAGCCCTGCTCGACGCCCACCTCGCCGACCTGGCCGGCGCGATCCGCGCGGCCCGCCATCGTCAGACGGCGGAGCTCGCGGCAGCCGGCGACGCCGCGCTCCAGCTCATCCCCCGCGTGCTCCGGCGGCCGATCCTGAAGATGTTCGGATGAGCCCATCCGCGACGGCGGCAGCGCCCGAGGTCCGCGCCGAGATCCTCAAGCTGGCGCGGCTGCTCCGCCGCGAGCCGGACACGCTGTGCTACCTCGAGGACGTGCCGGCCGCCGACCTGCGCGTGCTGCGCGACCAGGTCACCGAGGTCCTGTTCTCGGCCAACGAGGCGGCGCTCGGCCGGCTGGCCGCGGCGAGCAGGCTGCTGCCGAGCCGGGTCGTGGCGGCGATCGGCGAACGCGCCTTCGGTCCCGTCCTGTCGGCGCGGATCACCGGGAGACTCGACCCCGACCGCGCGGTCGAGATGGCGGCCACGATGCCGATCCCGTTCCTCGCCGACGTCGCCGTCGAGCTCGACCCCCGGCGCGCCAGCGCAGGTCTCGCCCGGATCCCGCCGGCCCGGGTGGCCGAGATCACGCGCGAGCTGCTGGCCCGCGGCGAGTACGTGACGATGGGCCGGTTCGTCGGCCATCTCGAGGATGCGGCGGTGCGCGCCGCGGTGGCGGAGATGGACGAGACGGCGCTGCTGCGGGTCGGGTTCGTGCTCGAGTCCAAGGACGGGCTCGAGGACCTGATCGCGATGCTCCCGCCCGAGCGGCTCGAGCGGATCGTCGAGGTGGCCGCCCGCGAGCACCTGTGGGTCGAGGTGCTCGACCTGCTCACTCACGTCGACGAGGACCGCCGCCTGGCGCTGGCCGAGCAGGCCCGCTCGCTCGACGATGCGGCCCTGGCCGAGCTCGTCGAGCATGCCCGCGCGGCGGGCATGCTCGAAGGGCATCGAGCTGCTGCAGCGGGGGCGCGTGGCGGACGCCTGAATCGCGATGCGTCCGTCGGCTCTAAGGCGCGCCCGAACCGCGTCGGCGAACCGCGCCGGCGCCTGCGGGTGGTACGAGAGGAACAGCGAGGGCTCGCTGAGCTCGAGCTCGAGCCACGAGCGGCTCGCCGTCTGCGCCCGGGATCAGGTCGACGCGGGCGTAGAGCAGCTCGCGGCGGTCCCAGGCAAGCCCGTCGAGGACGTCGCCGGCCACCTCCGCTCGCGGTCGCTCGGCGTCGCGGGTCGTGATCGTCTCCGGCGCATACAGGCCGTCCGACTCGGCCGGGCGGCCGGGGACGCAGCAGCTGCGCCTTGCAGATCGCGTGCGAGTAATCGCCGCCGAAGAACAGCACCGCCGTCTCGCCGCTGTCGTCGACGGCCGTCAGGTACGGCTGGACGAGGACCGAGCGCCCCGCGGACAGCAGGGCGTCGGCGTGCTCCGCGCGCGCGCTCGTCATCGCCGCGGTCCGTACCGAGCCGTGTCCCGCGATCCAACCGAGACCGTCGGCTTGATCACATACTCGCCGCCGGGCGGAGCGAACCTGTCGCCTGGGCTCGACCAGCCGGGTCGGCGCCGCGTGCGGGATCTCGAGCAGATAGCGCTTGTCGGTGTTCCAGGCGACGACCGCGGGATCGTTGAGCATCCGCGGAACCGATCGCGTCCACTGCAGGAACGCCTCGCGGCGGCGTGGGTAGTCCCAGGTGGAGCGGGTCACGACGAGGTCGTAGTCCGCCCAGTCGACGGCCGGGTCGTCCCACACGGCCGGCTCGGCGTGCACCCCGCGCTCCGACAGCTCGGGGATCACGAGCCCCTCGTCGTCGGGGAGCTCGGGGAAGTCGGCGCAGGTGGCGAGGGCGACGCGGGGGGTCACGGTCGCCCCACGATGCCAGCCCAGGCGCCGACATGCGGCTCCGGGCGGTCCGGCACGCCGACGCGCGCCGAGCCGGGCCGGCGTTCGATGGAGTCGCTCGTCGTCCTGCCGGCGGGACGGCCGGAGGCCGCGCGTAACGTTAGGTCTCCCGGCGAGCCCCAACGTCACGCGGTGCCACCGCCGGAGGACGCGCGTAACGTTAGGTCTCCGCGGCGAGCCCCAACGTCACGCGATCCGGGCGCCAGTGGCACGGCGTAACGAAAAGGCTCCCGACGCGCCGCCGGCGCCCGGGTGCCAGTTAGATGAACGCCGCGGTCGGGCTGCAGCGAACGGCGCCGCTCAGCTGGCGGCGGCCGCCGTGGTAGCGGTCGCTGCGACCGGCCTCGTCAGCCTGGTCGGTGTGCTCCTGGGCGGATCTGAGGCTGAAGCGCATCCGCACCTCGGTGCCCCCGCGGGAGCGGGGAACGATCGTGAACTCGTCGCTCGCCTGCGCCATCAGGGCAAGGCCGAGGCCGAGGCCGGACTTCTCGGTCCGGACGCGGAGACCGTCCCCGTCGTCGCAGATGAGGATCCACATCTCGCTCGAGACGACGGCGGCGGTCACGTGGATCTCGCCGGGCAAGTCCTCGAAACCGTGCACGACGGCGTTGGTGAGCGCCTCGGACACCGCCAGGCGGACATCGTCGAGCCGCGGTGCGGGCACGCCGGCGTCGCTGGCGAACGTCACCAACGCGCGGCGCGCATCCGGGATCGACGGGGGCATGGCCGGGTAGCGCTCGCTCAGGCTTCTGGCTGGCGCGGGCATCTCCATGAATTTGGATACCCACTCCTCACCAACATGACGCGCCTAAATACGGTGGACGCCCTGGACGGCGTCTGGGGAGAGGCGCCGGCGCTGTTGTATGACTTGACAGTTATATGCCTATAGCGGCATAATCATCGGCGAGATGTCGACGTTCAACGTGTTGGCCGAGCCGCACCGCCGCCAGATCCTCGACCTGCTGCGCGATCGGGAGCGCCCGGTCGGAGCGCTCGTGGCCGAGCTCGCGATGAGCCAGCCTGCCGTCTCCAAGCACCTGCGGGTGCTGCGGGAGGCTGGGCTGGTGGAGGTACGCGGCGAGGCCCAGCGCCGGCTCTACCGGGTGCGCCCTGAGCCGCTGCGCGCGCTCGACGAGTGGCTGGCGCCGTATCGGCACATGTGGTCGGCGCGGCTCGACGCCCTCGAGCGACATCTCGACGATATGAGCGACTGATCTGGAGGCTGGAATGCGATATGGCGAACTCGAGCAGCTGAGCGACGGGCGGTTCCAGCTGCGCTTCGAGCGCACGCTGCGCCACGCGCCCGAGAAGGTGTGGGCGGCGATCACCGAGCCCGAGCACCTCAAGCACTGGTTCCCGAGCACGATCGAGGGCGACCGCACTGTGGGCGCGCCGCTCGTGTTCAGGTTCCCGCACGGTGTCGTCGACCCGGTGCAGGGCGAGATTGCTCGCCTATGAGCCGCCGTCGGCTGATCGAGTTCCGCTGGGGACCGGACGTGATCAGGATGGAGGTCCGCCCCGCGGCCGACGGCGCCGTGCTCACGCTGCTCGACACGCTCGAGGCCCGCGGCAAGGCGGCGCGCGACGGCGCCGGCTGGCACACCTGCCTCGACGCGCTCGACGCGCATCTGCAGGGCGCTCCGCAGACGCGCGTCAGGAGATGGACCGCTGGCGCGAGGTCAACGCCGTCTACATTGAGAAGTTCGGACCCGAAGCGGCGACGATCGGCCCTCCGGAGGGAATCGAATGACAGAGGCCCCGACCACCGACAGACACCGTTGGCTCGCGCTCTACGTGCTGTGCCTCGGCTCGCTGATGATCGTGCTCGACGCGACGATCGTCAACGTCGCGCTGCCGTCGATCCGGAACGATCTCCATTTCTCCCAGGCCTCGCTCGCCTGGGTCGTCAACGGCTACCTGCTCACGTTCGGCGGGTTCCTGCTGCTCGGCGGCCGGCTCGGTGACCTGTACGGACACCGGCGGCTGTTCCTGACCGGGCTGTCGCTGTTCACCCTCGCCTCGCTCGCCTGCGGGCTGTCGGGCTCCCAGGGCCTGCTCGTCACGGCGCGCGTGATCCAGGGCTTCGGGGGCGCGGTCGTGTCGGCCGTGGCGCTGTCGCTGATGATGTCGCTGTTCGTCGAGCCGGCCGACCGGGCGAAGGCGATGGGCCTGTTCGGTTTCGTCAGCGCAGGTGGCGGCAGCCTCGGCGTCGTGCTCGGAGGCGTGCTCACGGACGTCCTCAACTGGCACTGGATCTTCCTCGTCAACGTCCCGATCGGCGGCCTCGTGTACGCGCTGTCGCTCCGGCTGCTGCCGGCCGTGCGTCCCGGCGCTGTCCAACGGCGGCTCGACGTCTGGGGCGCGGTGCTCGTCACCACGGCGCTGATGCTCGCCACGTACGGGATCGTCAACGGCAACAGCGCGGGGTGGCTGTCGGCGCGGACGCTCGGCGTGCTGGCCGGGGCGCTTGCGCTGCTGGTCGCGTTCCTGGTGCGCGAGGCCCGCGTGCGGGAGCCGCTGATGCCGCTGGGCCTGTTCCGGCTGCGCAATCTCGCCACGGCCAACGGCACCGCGGTCCTGTGGGCGGCCGGGATGTTCGCGTGGTTCTTCCTGTCGGCGCTGTACCTGCAGACCGTCCTTCACTACAGCCCGCTCGAGGTCGGTCTGGCGTTCCTGCCGTCGAACCTGATCATGGGCGGGTTCTCGCTCGGCCTGTCGGCCAAGCTCGTGATGCGCTTCGGGATCAAGCGACCGCTCGCCATTGGCCTGCTGCTGGCCGCGGCCGGGCTGCTGCTGTTCGCCCGGGCGCCGGTCGGCGGCCACTTCGTCGTCGACGTCCTGCCGAGCATGCTGCTGCTCGGGTTCGGCGCGGGGATCGCGTTCAACCCGATCCTGCTCGCGGCGATGGGCGACGTCAGCCAGGAGGATTCCGGCCTTGCGTCGGGCATCGTCAACACCTCGTTCATGATGGGCGGCGCCCTGGGCCTCGCGATCCTCGCCAGCATCGCCGCGTCGCGGACCTCTCACCTTCTCGCGTCCGGGCACAGCCAGGCCGCGGCGCTGGCCGGCGGGTATCACGTGTCGTTCGTGATCGGGGCGGCATTCGCCGTGGCCGCTGCTGGGCTCGGTGTTGCGCTGCTGCGCTCGCCGTCGATCTCGGGGGCCGGGGCGCATGCCGCGCCGACGGCTGAGCCGGAGCGGGCGCCCGGCGCCGAGCCCGCGACCGAAGCCGTGTAGCGGGTCTTCCCGTCGGGGGATCCGCTAGCCGAGAACGTCGGCGAAGACCTGCAGGGCTCGGTCGATGTCGGCGCGGCGTGATATCGAGATGGGTGACCGCCCGTACGCGAGTGCGGTCGACCGCCTGCAGCTCGACCCGGTCCGCGAGCGACGCGACGAGCGCCGCGGCGTCCTGCACCTCCCAGATGACGATGTTCGTCTCGACCAGGCTGGGGTCGAGACGCGCGCCCGGGAGCTGCGCGAGGCCGTCGGCGAGGATCCGGGCGTGCTCGTGGTCCTCGGCGAGGCGGTCGATGTGATGGTCGAGTGCGTACAGGCAGCCGGCGGCGACGATGCCGGACTGGCGGAATGAGCCGCCGAGCATCTGCTTCCACCGCCACGCCTCCTCGATCAACTCCACCGAGCCCGCCAGCACGGCGCCGATCGGCGCGCCCAGTCCCTTCGTGAAGTCGAGCCACGCGGTGTCGAATCCGCGGGCGTAGTCGACCGCGGCGATCCCGGTGGCGACCGTGGCGTTGAGCAGGCGGGCGCCGTCGAGGTGGGCCCGCATCCCGTTCGCGCGGGCGACCTCGAGCACCTCCGTGATCGTGCCGAGCGGCCAGATCCGCCCGCCGGCCAGATTCGCCGTCTGTTCGACCGAGACGAGCCGCGAGCGCGGCTGGTAACGGTCGTTCGGCCTGCGCAGCGCCTGGGTGACCTGCCCGGCGGTGAAGATCCCGCCGTCGCCCGTGAGAGTGCGGACCATCGCCCCGGCGAGCTGCGCCGGTCCGCCGGCCTCCGAGTTGACCAGATGCGACGTGCGGTCGAGCAGCACCTCATCCCCGCCCGGCCGGATATGCAGCCGCAGCGCGATCTCGTTGCACATCGTCCCGCTCGGCAGGAACACCGCCGCCTCGTGGCCGAGCAGCTCGGCCACCCGCTCCTGCAGCTTCGTCGTCGTCGGGTCGCGCCGGCGCTGCTCATCCGCGACCTCGGCTGACGCGATCGCCTTGCGCATCCCGTCGGTCGGCCGGGTCTGCGTGTCGCTGTACAGGTTGATCGGGACCATTCGGTGCAGGCTAGTGAGTGGACGGCCGCACGCCGCCGCCACCGGTCAGGGACGACCGGCGCCGGCGGGCGCAACAGTAAGACGGAGTCAGGCCGACGCTGGCACGAGGCGCTGGACGGCCTCGACGATCGCCTCGGCGTCGATGCCGGCCGCCGTGCAGCAGCTCCTCGGGCTTGCCCGAGGTCGGCATCCCGCGTGACGGCGAGCTTGGTCACCGGTGGCGCGGCGCCGGCCTCGGCCAGCGCGCTCAGCACCGCCTCGCCGAGGCCGCCCTCGGGCCAGTGGTCCTCGACGGTGACGATCGCCGCCGGTCTCGCGGGCCGCGCGCGGCCAGCGCTCGCCGTCGATCGGCTTGATCGAGTAGCAGTCGATCACGCGGGCGTGGACGCCCTCGGACTCGAGCGTCTCGGCCGCCTTGTCGGCCTCCTCGAGGGTGATGCCGCAGGCGACGATCGTCACGTCGTCGGACTCGCGCGGAGCGCACGACGCGGCTGCCGCCGATCCGGACGTCCTCGTCCGGCGTCGGTGCGCACCGGCGTCTTGCCGCGCAGCGTGCGCATGTACGAGATCCCGTGGCTGGTCGGCCATCGTCGGCCACGAGCTGCGCGGTCTGGTTGGCGTCGGACGGGTGCAGCACCGTCGCTGCCCGTGCGACCGCGCGCAGCGAAGCGATGTCCTCGAGCGCCATCTGCGACGGACCGTCCTCGCCGATCGAGACGCCGGCGTGCGAGCCCGACAGGCGGAGGTTGGCGCTGCGAGATCGCCGCCATCCGGATGAAGTCGTAGGCGCGCGAGAGGAACGCGGCGAACGTCGAGGCGAACGGCACCCAGCCGCGCACCTGGATGCCCGACCGCCGCGGCGACCATCTGCTGCTCGGCGATGAACATCTCGAAGTAGCGGTCCGGGTGGGCCTTGCGGAACAGCTCGGAGTGGGTCGAGTTCGACACCTCGCCGTCGAGCGCGACGACGTCGCCGCGGACCGAGCCGAGCGCGGCCAGCGCCTCGCCGTAGGCCTCGCGGGTGGCGACCTCCTCGCCGAGCTCCCAGCTCGGCAGCTCGCCGCCGGCGAGCGTCGAACCGGTGCGGCTCGCCCGTGCTCGACGGCTTGGCCACCTCGACCGCGCAGGTCGCGCTCGCCGCCGAGCTCCTGGATCGCCTCCTCGGGATCGTCGAGCGGCTTGCCGTGCTTGCCGGGCTGATCCTCGACGGCCTTGACGCCCTTGCCCTTCTTCGTCCGGGCGATGATCGCGGTCGGCTTGCCGGTCGTGGCTCAGCGCCTCGGCGTAGGCGGCGTCGATCGCGTCGACGTCGTGGCCGTCGATCTCGATCGCGTGCCAGCCGAACGCCGGCGCCCGCGCGGCGTAGCCCTCGAGGTCCCAGCCGAGCATCGTCTCGCGGGTCTGGCCGAGGCGGTTGACGTCGATGATCGCGGTCAGGTTGTCGAGACCGGCCCAGCCGGCGTGCTGGAACGCCTCCCAGATCGACCCCTCGGCCATCTCGGAGTCGCCGCACAGCACCCAGACGCGGTAGGGCAGCTGGTCGAGCTGCTTGCCCGCGGTGGCGATCGCCGACGCCGATCGGCAGTCCCTGGCCGAGCGAGCCGGTGGCCACGTCGGTGGGCGGGATTCGCGGGCGTCGGGTGGCCCTCGAGGCGGCTGCCGAGCTTGCGGAAGGTGAGCAGCTCCTCGTCGTGATCGCTCCGGCGGCCTTGAGCATCGCGTAGTACAGCGGCGAGGCGTGGCCCTTGGAGAAGATCAGGTGGTCGCGGTGCGGGATCGTCGGGGTGCTGGAAGTCGAGCTTCAGGTAGCCGTCGAGCAGCACGGCGATCAGGTCGGCCGCCGACATCGACGAGGTCGGGTGGCCCGAGCCCGCGGCCGCGCTCGAGCGGACCGAGTCGACCCGCAGCTGCTGGCCGAGCTCGCGGCGGAAGTCGCGTCGCCGCTCATGCCGCCACCAGCTGGTCGCGCTTGCCGGCGACGCCCTCGAGCAGGTCCTTGAACGACTTCGCGAACTTCTCGACGCCCTCGCGCTCGAGCACCTCGACGACGTCGTCGTAGTCGATGCCCGGCCTCGGCGAAGCTGCTCGAATATCCGGTGGGCGCTCGTCGACGTCCTGCTCGAGCGTGTTCTCCACCTTGCCGTGGTCCTGGAACGCCTCGACGGTCTCGCGCGGCATCGTGTTGACCGTCGTCGGGGCCGATCAGCTCCTCGACGTAGATGACGTCGCGGTAGTCGGGGTTCTTCGTCGACGTCGACGCCCACAGGCAGCGCTGCGGCGATGCCGCCGGCCGCCACCAGCGTCCTCCCAGTCCGACCCGGAGAACAGCTCCTTGTAGGTCTGGTAGGCGAGCTTGGCGTTGGCGATCGCGAGCGTGCCCTTGAGGTCGTCGTGGCCGCCGAGCTCGTCGAGGCGCTTGTCGGCCTCGGTGTCGACGCGCGAGACGAAGAACGAGGCCACCGATGCGACCGTGCTGAGATCGCCGCCGCCGTCGTGCAAGCGGCGCAGGCCGCGCAGGTACGCCTCGGCCGCCGCGCGATGGCGCTCGAGCGAGAACAGCAGCGTCACGTTGACCGGGATCCCGGCCGCGATCGTGTCCTCGATCGCCTGCAGCCCCTCCTGGTGCCGGGGATCTTCACGAACAGGTTCGGCGCGCTCGACCATCGCGTGCAGCCGCTTGGCCTCCTTGACCGGAGCCGGCGGTGTCGTGGGCGAGGTTCGGGTCGACCTCGAGCGAGACCCAGCCGTCGCGGGTCGTCTCGCCGCGATCGAGACGTCGGCGCAGGATGTCGCACGCGTCGCGGACGTCCTCACGCGCGAGGGCGAGGAACACCTCCTTGGGATCGGTCTCCGACTGGAGGACCTCGCGCAGCTGCTCGTCGTAGGCGTCGCCGTCGGCGATCGCCGCCTGGAAGATGGTGGGGTTGGAGGTGACGCCCGACGATGCCCTCGCGCGCGAGCCCGGCGAGATCGCCGTCGCGCACGAACGTCGCGAGAGATGTAGTCGATCCACGGGCTGGTGCCGTGCTCGGCGAGTTGCTGCAGAGGTGTGGTCATCGAAGATCTCCGTTCAGGCTCCCGTTTCTGACCTACCCGCGGCGCGGGTGCGGAAACGGCTAGCTCTCAGCATATGAGAGCGCAGCCGCTGCCCGGTTTCGACCCGGTGAACGGACAGCGCCACCCGGCCGGGCAGGCGATGGTCAGCGCCGCGCTCAGCCCCACACCTCGGCGGCCACGTCGACGAGCAGCTCGAGCTTCGCCCGCTGCTCGTCGATCGTCAGAGCGGTTGCCCTCCTCGGTCGAGGAGAACCCGCACTGCGGCGAGAGGCACAGCTGCTCGATCGGCACGTACCGGGCGGCCTCCTCGATCCGCCGGATCAGCAGCTCGCGGTCCTCGAGCTGGGGCCGCTTCGTGGTGACGAGGCCGAGCACGACGAGCTTGTCCGGGCGGCACGAAGCGCAGCGGCTCGAACGTCCCGGAGCGCTCGTCGTCGTACTCGAGGAAGAACCCGTCGACCTCGAGCTGACCGAACAGCGCCTCGGCGACGAAGTCGTAGCCGCCCTCGGCAGCCCACATCGACTGGTTGTTGCCGCGGCACATGTGGGTGGTCACCGCGAGGTCGTCCGGGCGGCCGGCCAGTGCCCGGTTGATGTTCGCGATGTACTGCTCGTGCAGGTGCTCGGGGTCGCCGCCGATCTGCTCGATGTGCGCGCGCTGGGCGGGGTCGTTGACATACGCGAGGCTCGTGTCGTCGAGCTGCAGGTAGCGGCAGCCGAGCTCGTAGACACCCGCGACCTGCTCGGCGTAGGCGCCCGTGAGGTCCTCCCAGAACCCGTCGAGCTCGGGATACACGCCGCGGTCGATCGACGAGTTACCCCCGCGGTAGTGGACCATGCTCGGGGAGGGGATCGTCAGCTTCGGGGTCTGCGAGACCTCGGCGTGGTCGCGCAGGAACGTGAACGCCTCGGCGAAGATCGTGCGCGGCAGCGTCACCTTGTCGGCCACCCGCATCGCCGGCGGCGCGTAGTCGTACTCGCCCTCCTCGTTGCGGAACTGGACGTGGAGGCTCTCGCCCTCCACCTGCGTGATCCCGCCGAGGGAGTAGATGAAGTCCATGTGCCACGAAGTGCGGCGGAACTCGCCGTCGGTCACCGTCCGCATGCCGGCATCGCGCTGGAGCGCGATCACGTCGGTGATCGCCGCGTCCTCGCAGGCTCGGAGGTCCCCGTCGGAGAGCCGGCCGGCCCTGTGCTGGGCACGGGCCTCGAGCAGGTCCTTCGGGCGCAGCAGGCTGCCGACGTGGTCGGCGCGGAACGGAGGCGTGTCTCTATCGGCCACGTGCTCTCTCTCCAAGGTCGCGGTTGGCCGTGATGGCCGGCTCGCCGGTAACGCTACCCGCACGCCATTCAAAGCGTTCGCGCGCAGTTGACATATGCTGATATGGGAATATATTGTTGTGGCCATGGCCCGGGCAGCGACCACGACCGACGCGTTCAACGCAGTCGCCGAGCCGCGACGGCGCGCGATCCTCGACCTCCTGGCCGACGGGGAGCGACCGGTCGGCGAGCTCGTGCAGTCGCTCGGCCTCGCCCAGCCTCAGGTGTCCAAGCACCTTCGAGTGCTGCGCGAGGTCGGCGCGGTCGACGTCCGCGACGACGGCCGGCGGCGGTTGTACCGGGTCAACGGCGCGGCGCTCAAGCCGATCCACGACTGGGTGTCGGCCTACGCGGCCACCTGGTCGGAGCGGTTCGAGCGGCTCGACGACGTGCTGGACGAACTCAAGCGAGAGGAGCAAGGAGATGACGGTGACGGCACATAGCGGCTCGGCGGAGGTGACCCTCCCGACCGACGAGCAGATCCTGATCACACGGGAGTTCGACGCCCCCCGGCACCTCGTGTACCGGGCGTGGACGACGCCAGAGCTCGTCGCCCGCTGGTGGACGGCGAAGCGGGGCGAGGCCACGCTGGTCGAGATCGACCTGCGGGTCGGCGGCGCCTGGCGCTACGTCATGACGCTGCCGAACGGCACCGAGGTGGCGTTCCACGGCGAATACCGCGAGATCGTTCCGAACGAGCGGATCGTGTCGACCGAGGTCTACGAGGGCGTGCCCGGAGGCGAGGGGTCGGCAGCGGTGAACACGCTGACGCTCACCGAGGCCGACGGGCGCACGACGCTGAGGCTGCTCGCTGAGCATCCGAGCAAGGAGATCCGCGACATGGTGATCGGGTCCGGAATGGAGGACGGGCTCCAGGACGCGCTCGACCTGCTCGAGGAGCTGGCCGCGTCGCTCGCCTGACCCCGCCAGCGTCGTCACCCGCCTGACCCCGCCACTCACCCAGACGCTGGCGGAGCACCCCGTCCGGTGCGCCCGTTTGCGCTCAGGACCTCACGGATGAGCGCCGGCGGCGGCGCGGACGACGCTCCGGCTCCTCCTCCGGCTCCTCGTCCTCGGCCTCCTCGTCGTCAGAGTCCTCCTCCGCCTCGGGCTCGTCGTACTCCTCGTCGTCGAAGTCCTCTTCGTCCTCGGCTTCGGGCTCGTCGTACTCCTCGTCATCGAAGTCCTCTTCGTCCTCGGCTTCGGGCTCGTCGTACTCCTCGTCGTCGAAGTCCTCTTCATCTTCGGCTTCGGGCTCGTCGTATTCCTCGTCGTCGTCATAGCCCTCGTCGTCGTCGCGGTCTGCGGGCTCTTCGTGATCGGAGTGATCGTCGAGCCAGTCACGGAGCGACCCGGCCATGTTGCGGGCGCGCGCTGTCGCCAGCGCGCGCCCGGCCGTGGCAAGGCCGGCTCCGAGCAGCATCGCCTGCCCTGTCGACAGCAGCGGCTTCTTCTGGTCCGCGGGAGCCGGTGGCTCGGCCCTCGGCTGCTTGAGCGCGTTCTGCGCGAGCCTCAGAACCGTGCTTTGCAGGTCAGTCGGCATTGTGGCCTCCTACTTCTTGTTGCTGGAGCGCGTGCGGCCGGACGACGACCCTGAGCGACTCGCGGACGATCGGGAGCGGCTCGAGGAGCCACCGGACGAGCGGCCCGATGACGAGCCACCGGACGAGCGGCCCGATGACGAGCCACCGGACGAGCGGCCCGATGACGAGCCACCGGACGAGCGGCCCGATGACGAGCCACCGGACGACGCGGCCCCGGCGGCCCCCCGGTGCGTGGCTTCGGCTTGTCGTCCGTGTCGCGGTTGTGGCCGTTGGTGGAGGGCGCTCGGCGGCGGCGCTGCGTACTGCTGGCCCGCGGCTGGTCGTCGCCATCGTCGTCCTCGCGATCGTCCTCGTCGCGATCGGCGTCCTCGCCGTCCTCGCCGTCCTCGTCGGAGCCCTCCTCGTCCTCGAGCGCCTCGAGCACATCCTCTGGGTCGGAGTACTCGCGGTCCTTGTCGTAGCTCGGATCGTGCTCCTCGACGACCTCGCCCTCCTCGATCCGGCCCCGCCATGCTCCCGTCTCGTGCTCGGCCATCTCGGTGAAGGCCTTGAAGCGGTGCAGGTCACCGCGGACGGCTCGCTTCACATGGCGCGCGCCGCGAGCGAACTTCTCGATCAACCCACCCGGTTGCACGTCGATGCTGAGCAGCACGCGGGTCAGGTTCGGCCCGAGCTCGTGGAAGGTGACGATGCCGGCGTGCGACATACCCTGGCTGACCTTCCACTTGATCCGCTCGTCCGGTCGCTGCGTCTCGATCTTCGCGGTGAACTCTCTCTTGCGCGTCCAGATCTTGACCTCGAAGCTGACAGTGCACTCGTCCTCCTGGGTCGCGCGCACGACACGGTGCATGAACTGCGGCCAATCCTCGAACTGCGTCCACTGGTTGTACACCGTCTCGATCGGCGCGCCGACGTCGACCCATTGCTGCACCGGCATCCGGCGGCCCTTGCCCACACCGAGGCCACCGCCCTTGGTGCCGCCACCCCCGTCGCCGCCGAATGGCAACGCGTTCTTGACCGTATCGGACAGGATGCCGCTCGGACCGCCCGCCTCGTCGACCTTCTCGCTGACCTTGTCGGAGAGGTTCGAGCCGACCTGCCCGCCGACCGCCGAGCCCAAGCCCTGAACGGCACGGCCCGGCGAGCTGACGAGCTCCTGGACGCTGTCCATCCCGGCTTCACGAGCGAGTCGATTGAGCCCCTTCACGGCGACGGGCGCCAGCGCGGCCATGCCCACGCCCGCGGCCAATCCCTTGCCGCCAAACCCGTTCTTCTGCGGTGTGGGCACCGACTGCTGATCGCCGCCGTTGAAGTTCTTGCCAGCTCCCTCGATCGCGCTGATCGCGAGTTCGCGAAGCGTGTCCTGAACGCTATTTGCCATTCCCTCTACCTCCTGTTGAACGTATGACATGGCTACCCGGCGAGAGTGGGCGAAAACAGTCAAGCGCCTGCAGGTCTCGGCGTTTCCGGTCCAAAGCGGGCTGGGGGCGGGGCGGACACTCGATAGACCGTTACGTGGTCGATCAACACTTCACGAAAAACCCTCGTATCCGGGGAGTTCATGGCAGTGGGCAGCGTGTAGAGCGCTAACCGGCCGGGTAGCTCGCGAGCAGGCTTTTCCGTTCAAACGCCAATCGTCACTGACACGTGACAGCGTGCGAGCGCCACGAAAGAGGGAGACTGAGATGGCCGTCGAGAACAAGAGCAGCAGCCGGCGCCCCGGCACCACCGCGAAGCGTTCGACCGGTTCGAGCAACGGCGGGTCCTCCTCCGGCGCCTCGTCCCGCCGCACCCGTGCGTCGAGCAACGGCTCGGGGTCGTCCCAGAAATCCGGATCGAGCTCGGCCGCCAAGCGCCCCGCGTCGAGCTCGGCCGCCAAGCGCCCCGCGTCGAGCTCGGCCGCCAAGCGCCCCGCGTCGAATTCAGCCGCCAAGCGCCCCGGATCGAGCTCAGCCGCCAAGCGCCCCTCGGCCTCGCGCGCGCCCAAGGCCTCTGGGTCGGGGGCCTCGCAGCGTGCGAAGTCAAGCGGTGCACGCAGCTCGAGCGGCGCCGGTGCCACGGCGACGCCGGCGCGGCGCGCACAGCGGTCCGCGTCGAACCGGCTCGAGGGACTCTTCAACAGCCGCACCCTCAGTGACACGGCGAGCACCGGCTCGGAGCTCGTGCGCACGGCGATCGACAAGGCCGCGATTCCGGTCGCGACCGCTGCTGCCGGCGTGGCCGGGGGCCTCATCCTCGGACGCACGGCCCTGCGCAATCGCAAGACCCTGGGAGTTCCCGTCCCGGCCTCCAAGCGCAAGATCGACTTCGGCGGGATCACCCAGGGACTCGGTGAGGCGGGCCGGCAGTTCGGCAAGCTGGCGCGGGAAGTCCAGGCCGTGCGCGAGAAGGCAGAGCGCGTCGGTCGCGCGATCAGCTGACCGATGGCCACTACCGCCGCGCGGCCCAAATCGAGCTCCGCCAAGCGCACGGCCTCCGGCAACGGTCGGGCGCACCATGCCGCCAACGCCAAGGCGCCGGCCAAGAAGCCGCTGGCGAAGTCGAAGGCCGTCGCGAAGTCGAAGGCCGTGGCGAAGGCACCGTCCAAGCCCGCCGCCCGGGCAGCGAAGCCCGTTCTCGGGATGGTCGCCCGCAAGGCGCTGTCGTCGGGACTGCGAACGCTCGCCGAGTATTCACGCCGCAGGGCGCGTGGCGTGCTCAGCGCGGCATCTTCGCTCCAGCAGCGCGCGATGGATGCGGCCGGCACCTCCGTCGAGGCCGACACCCAGCATCGTCCTCCGATCCAGGCGTCCGTCGATGTGGCCGTTCCCTGTGCCATCGCCTGGCACGAGTGGATGCGTTTGGAGTGGCTTCCCGAGGGCGTCGAGCGCGTACTCGACGTCGAGCGCGACGGCAAGCTGGACCTGGTCGGGCGCCTTTCCGGCGGGCAGGAGTGGGCGGCGCGGATCCTCGACGAGCGCGAGCAGGAGAGCTTCGCATGGGAGTCAGTGGAGACCACCGACTGCGCCGGGTTGATCACATTTCACGAGCTCGGAGACCGGCTCACTCGGATCGAGCTCAGCCTCGATGTCCGTCCGACCGAGCTCAGTCACGCGGCGGCGCTGTCGATCCGCGCCGCCGACCGCCGCGCCGCCGCCGACCTGCGGCGCTTCAAGGCCCGGCTCGAGCTGATCAACCCCGATCTCTACTCCGATCTCGACGATGGTGGGAACTCGTGACGTTTGCGGGTAGCTGTTGACGCAGCAGTCGGATCGGAAAGTACGCGGCAACCACTATTGACACCGATGACGGGAGGTTCACGATGGCCACGACAGGACTGACGCGCGCCGGAGGCGGAAACTCATATGTCTCGCGGTCGAGCTCCAGCGGTCTCTACGACGTGCTCGACCTGCTGCTCGACCGTGGGCTTGTCATCGATGTGTTCCTGCGCGTCTCGCTCGTGGGCATCGAGCTGCTGACCGTCGACGCTCGGATCGTCATCGCCAGCGTCGATACCTACCTGCGGTTCGCCGAGGCGGTCAACCGTCTCGATCTCGGCACCGCCGAGGGCGAGGATCTCCCGGACCTGATGGAGGATGTGACCGAAGGCGGCGCCTCGAGCAAGACGAAGGGAGTGTTGGAGGGCGCCAAGGAGAAGATCTTCGGGTCCGATGACGACGGAGACGACGATTCGAGCTCCGGCTCCGGATCTGGCTCTGGCTCCGGCTCGGGCTCCGGCTCCCGTTCCGGCTCGGGCAGCAGCTCGAAGCGAGCGTCCTCGGCGCGCTCGGGCTCGGGATCACGTTCACGCTCGGGGTCGTCCTCCCGCGGACGCTCATCCAGCTGAGGACACGCGTGACCAGCTCGACCGTTACGTACGTCTATGGCGTCGTGGGGGAGTCGGCAGCTCCGCCGGCCCATCCCGGGATCGGTGGGCAACCCCTGGAACTGGTGCGCGGCTCAGACGTGGCGGCGCTGGTCAGCGACGCTCCCGACGGAGAGCTGAGCTTCGACCGCGAGGCGATGATGATCCACGCGCGCGTGCTCGAGGAGGCGCACGCACAGGGGACCGTGCTCCCGATGCGGTTCGGCGTCGTGATGGGCGACCGCCAGGATGTGCTCGGACGGCTGCTCGAGCGTCATCACCAGCACCTCCGGGCCCAGCTGCAGGCGTTCGACGGCAAGGCTGAGCTCAAGCTGCGCGCCACCTACGACGAGGAGCGACTGCTGAGCGATGTCGTGGCCGAGGATCGGGACGTGGCACGGCTGCGCCGATCGCTCCGCGGCCTGCCGCAGGACGCGACCTACTACGGCCGGATCGAGCTCGGCCAGCTCGTCTCCCGTGCGATCGACCGGATGCGCGAGCGTGACGCCCGCGCGCTCTTGGAGGAGCTCGCACCCCTCTCGCTCGACCAGGAGATCGCCGCGCCCCGGCACGAGCGCATCGTGCTCGACGCCTCGTTCCTGGTGACGCGCTCGCAACTCGACGCGTTCGACGCCCGGGTCGAGCAGCTGGCCGAGCGCGCCGCTGGCAAGATCCGGTTCAAGTTCACCGGGCCGCTCCCGCCCCACTCGTTCGTCAACCTCGGAGCCGAGGACTGAGATGGGCCTCTTCACGGGGTTGCTCACCCTGCCTCTGGCGCCGGTGCGCGGAGTCGTCTGGGTCGCCGACCAGCTGGTTGCGGAGGCCGAGCGCGAGCTCTACGACGAGAGCCGGATTCGCGCCCAGCTGATCGAGCTCGAGCTGGCGGCGGAGACCGGCGACCTGTCCGAGACGGAGATCCGGCTCAGAGAGGATGCCCTCCTCGAGCGGCTCGCCGTCAGCCAGGCCCACCGCGCGCAAGCCGCCGAGGGATGGCGCCCCAACCACCCGGAGGGATCTGAATCCGATGGCTGATTCCAGCTCGTCCAGCCGGCGCGGTGCCGGCGGCAAGTCCCTGTCGGCCCGTGACGTGATCGAGCGCGTCCGCGACGAGCTGCCCGAGCTCCTCGGCCGCCCGATCGAGTCCATCCTCGCAGTCGAGCGATCGGACGACGACGACGGCTGGGAGGTGACGGCGGCCGTGGTCGAGCTCTCCCGCATCCCGAGCTCCACCGACGTGATGGGCGCCTACCGGGTGACACTCACCAAGGGGGGCGAGCTGCACGGCTACCAGCGGGTGCGCCGCTACAACCGCAACCAGACCGGCGAGGACTGATCGATGTCGGCATTCGACTCTTCCGGGATCTCGAGTCGGCTCCCCGAGAGCTACGGGCGATCGGACCTCAGTCCACGCGCCGGCGGGCCCGCCAACCTCGCAGACATCCTGGAGCGCGTGCTCGACAAGGGGATCGTCATCGCCGGCGACATCCAGATCAACCTGCTCGACATCGAGTTGCTGACGATCAGGATCCGGCTGCTCGTGGCCTCGGTCGACCGGGCGCGAGAGATGGGCATCAACTGGTGGGAGAACGATCCGCGGCTGTCAACCAAGGCGCAGGACGCCGAGGACGAGAACCGACAGCTGCGCGAGCGGATCGAGCGACTTGAGCGGATGATCGGCGAAGGTGGCGAGAAGTCGAGTTGATGCCCGACCGCAGCGATCTCCGAGGACTGCGCGAAGCGCTCGCGGAGCTGGCGCGAGCTGACGTACCGGAACTGCTGGCCGAGGCCCGGTCCGAGGCCCGGGCCCGGGCTACGTCAGTGCTCACCGAGCTGATGACGGAGGCCCTGCTGGAGCAGGCTCGCCGCGACCTCCGTGCCGGCGACCGCGGCGCGCGGTCTGTGCCGGCCCAGGATGACGGTGCGCGCGGCTACTACGTCTACGGCGTCGTCGAAGCCGCCGACAGCCGGGAGCTGCCCGCCGCCCCCGGGGTCGACCCCGACCAGCCGCTGACGACCGTGCTCGCCGGCGAGCTCGCGGCCGTGGTCAGCGCCGTGCGGCTGGCCGAGTTCGACGAGCAGCCATTGCGCGAACACCTTCGTGACATGGACTGGGTGGAGACTGTGGCCAGGCGACACGAAGAGGTGCTCGAGACCCTCGCCGCCGGCTGCTCGGTGCTCCCCATGCGGCTGTGCTCGATCTATCGCGACGCCGATGGGGTCCGGGCGATGCTGGCGCGCGAGAGCGCCGCTTTGCGCGAGACGCTCGGGCGGCTCTCCGGCCGATCGGAGTGGGGCGTGAAGGTTTTCAGCGTCGCTGCCGCCGCGGACCGCGGTCCGAGCCGGCCCGCCGCGGGCCCGGCGACGGGATCCGAGTACCTCCAGCAGCAGAGCGACAGCCAACGCCGCCGTGCGTCGTCGGACGAAGCCCGCGGCGCCGCCTGCGAGAGCCTCCACGCCCGGCTGTCCGCGATTTCCGCTGCGGCGCTCGCCCTCCCGCTGCAGCGGCCCGAGGTGACCGGGCACGACGGGGAGATGGTGTTCAACGGGGCGTATCTGGTCGACAACGCGGCCGTGGCCGGCTTCCACGAGGCGGTCGAGGCGCTGCAGCACGAGCTCGAGCCACGCGGGATTGCACTGCATGCCACCGGCCCGTGGCCGGCCTACAACTTCGTCTCCGACGCCATCGGAGTCTCAGCGTGACGGCGTCTGCACAAGCCGGAGCGACCCTGTCCGGGCGGCCGTCACGGAACGTCGCTCTCATCGACCTGCTCGACCGCCTGCTCCAGGGTGGCGTCGTGATTCAGGGAGACCTGACGCTGGCCGCCGCCGATGTGGACCTCGTCACGCTCGACGTCCGCATCCTCGTCGCCGCGATCGACAAGGTGCTTGGCGAATGACCCTGTTGCTCTACGGCGTTGTCGGCGAAGCCTTGGCCCCTGAGCCGGAGCTTCAGGGTGTCAACGGGTCGTCGGTGACCGCTTTGAAGGGGCCCGGACTGACCGCGCTGATCTCCGAGCATGACCGGCCGCCGGCGCTCGACGAAGCAGCGATGTGGGCGTACGAGGCGGTGTTGGAGTACGCGCTGGAGCGCGGCGGCGTCGTGCCGATGCGGTTCGGAACCGTCGTCTCCGGCGTCGGGGACGCCCGCCGAGTGCTCGCCGCGCGGGGGGCGCGATTCGCCCGCGAGCTGTCCCACGTCCAGGGCGCGGTGGAGCTGAGCGTGCGCGGGACCTGGGCCGGTCCGAACGAGGACGACACGACGAGCACGGGAACCGCCTACATGGATGCCAGGCTGGCCGCGCGGCGGCGTGCACGCGAGCTTGCCGATCGGGTCAGCGCCCAACTCAGCCCGAACGCCCGGGACTCAGGCGTCCGGGTCCTGTCCCGGCCCTCGACCCCGGTGAGCGCCGCATTCCTCGTCGATCGGGACCTCCAGGATCGCTTCATCGACCGGGTCCGCGACCTCGACGCTCAGCTCGCCGACGCGGATCTCACCTGTACCGGTCCCTGGCCGGCGTACAGCTTCGTGGGACGCGCCGCCGATGAGTGAAGCGCTGTCGGATTCCCGTCGGTCGTCCGAGCGCGAGCTGGAGCGCTTAGGGTCCGCCCTCACCCGCCGAGTGCAGGCCGACCCGGAGGGAGTCGAGAAAGGTCTGGCCCAGCTCGTACTGACGATCATCGAGCTCCTGCGTCAGCTGATGGAGCGGCAGGCTGTGCACCGTATGGAATCGGGACGGCTCAGCCCAGAGCAGATCGAACGCCTCGGCCAGACGTTCATGGCCCTGGCCGACCGCATGGAGGAGCTCAAGCAGACCTTCGGCCTCGAAGACGAGGACCTCAACCTGAACCTCGGTCCCCTCGGGGATCTCATGTGAGAGGAGTCGCCGTGCCACCCATTCAAGAGCGTTACTTGGAGATCCTCATGGAGCGTGTCAGCGAGGATCGTTATCCCAGCCCCCAGATCCTCAACCGGATCGAGGCAGCCATCTGGACCGCCGAGCAGTTCCAGGGGTACCTCGAGTTGCTGGTCGAAAAGGCTGACCAGTCCTGGTACATGAGCCCGCAGCTCCTGGACCGAATCCAACGGCTGCTGGTCGTGGCCGCGAGGGCAGCATGAGCGCCGCCGGAGCAGTTGGCAAGGCGATCGGCGAGCGGCTCAGCGGCGGGCGGCCCGGCGCGTTCCGCGCCGCTGTGGCGTCCGTTGTCGTGGGCGCCGCGGCCGGGGCGGCGACGTACAAGCTGCTGCGCAAGTAGCGGCTCCGCGGCCGCACCCGCGTGCGGCTCCAGGCGCGATACTGCCTCGCCGTGGAACCCCTGCCCGAGCACGTGCGCCGGAACCGATCGGTGTGGGACGAGTGGGCGTCCGACTACGTCGCCAGCGGCCGCAGCAACTGGGAGCAGGACGAGCCGACTTGGGGCATCTGGTCGGTGCCGGAGTCGATCGTCGGGATGCTGCCCGGCGACGTCCGCGGCCTCGACTCGATCGAGCTTGGGTGCGGGACCGCGTACGTGTCGGCGTGGCTGAGCCGGCGGGGCGCGCGGCCGGTCGGGATCGACAATTCCGAGGCGCAGCTCGAGACGGCTCGCCGGTTCCAGGCCGAGTTCGGGATCGAGTTCCCGCTGCTGCACGGCAACGCCGAGTCCGTCCCGTATCCCGACGCCAGCTTCGACCTGGCGATCTCGGAGTACGGCGCCAGCATCTGGTGCGATCCGTACCTGTGGATCCCGGAAGCGGTCCGCCTGCTGCGGCCCGGTGGCCGGCTCGTGTTCCTCGTCCACAGCGCGCTCGCGATGCTGACGATCCCCGACGAGCCCGACGGCGCCGCCGGCGAGCGTCTGATCCGGCCGTACTTCGGGATGCACCGGTTCGAGTGGTCCGACGACAACTCGGTCGAGTTCCACCTCCCGCACGGCGAGATGATCGCCCTGCTGCGCCGGTCCGGGATGTCGATCGACGGACTGACCGAGATCCAGCCGCCGGAGGGCTCGACGACGCGCTACCCGTTCATCCCGTACGAGTGGGCGCGCAGGTGGCCGTGCGAGGAGGTCTGGAAGGCGACCAAGGCCTCCGGGTGACGCCCCGCGGTCCACTCGATGCGGGTCCCGCCAGCTCCTTCCAGGTGACGAACTCGGTGCGTCAGTGGGCGGGCGCGTCGTCGACCGCGGGGGTGCAGTCCTTACAGGTGCCGACGATCGCGAAGTGCGTGAACCGGGGCGTATAGCCGAACCGGCGGCGGATCTGCTCACGGACCGGGTCGAGGCGCATCGGGGCGACGGCGGTCGCCCGGGCGCACTGCTCGCAGTACAGGTACTCGACCTCATCGTCGGTGGCCAGCACGTACAAACCCGGGGAGTGCCCAAGGTGCAGGTGACGGATCAGCCCCTTCTGCTCGAGCAGCTCGAGGTTGCGGTACACCGAGGACTCATCCAGCGACAGCGTGCGCGCGAGGTGCGCAGCCGAGAGCGGCCCTTCGGCGGCGAACAGCGCCTCGAGCACGAGCCGCCTGGCGGTCGACAGGCGCAGCCCCGACTCGCGCAGCCAGCGGATCGCGTGGCCCACATCGGCGAACACCTGCGGCGGCCGGTTCGGAGACGCGGTCATCGGACCTGTCCGGTGGGTTCGGTGTCGCCGAGGTGCGCCGTCCAGCGCTCCTCGATGCGGCCGAAGTGCCAGACCGACAGGGCGATCGCCCAGGTGGCGAGGAACATCCCGACGATGATGTAGCCGAGCAGGTTGATGTCGATGTTCTCGAACCAGTTCCAGAACGCGCCGGACAGCTTGAGGTGCTGCGCGATCAGGCCGCCGAGCTCGATCGTCCCGATCACCAGCGCGACCGCGACCGACAGGCCCGTGATCGTGAGGTTGTAGAAGACCTTGCGCACCGGCTTGGAGAAGGCCCAGCCGTAGGCGAAGTTCATGAACGACCCGTCGATCGAGTCCATCAGCGACATCCCGGCCGCGAACAGGATCGGCAGGCACAGCACCGCGTACCACGGCAGCCCCGCCGCCCCGGCGCTGCCGGCGATCACGAGCAGCGCGACCTCTGTCGCCGTGTCGAACCCGAGCCCGAACAGCACTCCGATCGGGTACATCTGCGCCGGCCTTTCGACCGCCTTGGTCAGGCGGCCCAGGAAGCGGTTCATGAACCCGCGGTGATCGAGTTGCTCCTCGAGCGCCGCCTCGTCGTACGTGCCCCGCTTCAACTCGCGGAACACCTTGACGATCCCGATCAGGATCACCACGTTGAGCGCCGCGATGATGTACAGGAACGTCCCCGACACGGTCGTGCCGAGCCAGCCGGTGATGCTGTGCAGCTGCGAGCCGTTGTTCTTGACCGGCCCGTCGAGCGACCGGACCCCGACCGAGATCAGGAACGCCAGCGAGAACACGATCGTCGAATGCCCCAGTGAGAACCAGAACCCCACGCTGAGCGGCCGCTTGCCCTCCTGCATCAGCTTCCGCGTCGTGTTGTCGATCGCCGAGATGTGATCCGCGTCGAACGCGTGCCGCAGCCCGAGCGTGTACGCGGTCACGCCGATGCCGACCGTGAACGTCCCCGACGCCCCCAGGGTGTAGTGATTCGGGGCCACCAGCGCGATCAGCGTCACGAACCCGAGCACATGCAGGCCGCCGACGACGAGCACCATCATCACCAGCGCCCGGCGCTGGCCTCCGTCCAGCGAAGCCCAGAACGCCCGCACCCCCGGCCGCCGGCGCGTCCCGCTCACTGCACCTGCCTCGATCGGTGCTCCTCCTGTTCCGTCGGCTTCGGAAGCCGCTGCTCAGGCCGGGCGGCGGCCTGCACGGCCCCGGCGTTCTCGCAGCGCAGCCGCGCACCCTACCGTCACGATTTGCGCTAATGCAAGCGGCTCGTAATTTCGAGCACGTAGGTCGAACGGCGTTCGCACGGATGCCGGACGACGTCCCGCGGAGTGCCACGGCACGGATGCCAACCGGGCAGACGTAGATGGCGAGACCCGGACTCGAACCGACCGGACGACGTCCCCGGTCACGGCACGGATGCCAACCGGGCAGACGTAGATGGCGAGACCCGGACTCGAACCGACCGGACGACGTCCCCGGTCACGGCACGGATGCCAACCGGGCAGACGTAGATGGCGAGACCCGGACTCGAACCGACCGGACGACGTCCCCGGTCACGGCACGGATGCCAACCGGGCAGACGTAGATGGCGAGACCCGGACTCGAACCGGGGACACCACGATTTTCAGTCGTGTGCTCTACCAGCTGAGCTATCTCGCCGTGGTCGGGCGATGCTAGCGGCTCGCTGGGGGGCTCGGGCGCCGGCGATCACGGCTGACGGACGGGGTGCGGACCGGGCGGGAGGACCGGAGAGTGCCTCCCGCCCGGGTCCACTGCGATCAGCTCCGCCGAGCGTGCCGCCGGGAGTGGTGGCGCGTGCGGGAGCTGCCTGCGCGACGGGTCGTCGCGCTCGTGGCCGTGGTCGCGGCTGTGGTCGTGGTGGTGGTCGTCGTCGACGGGGTCGTCGTCGTGCCGGTCGTGGTGCCGGTCGAGGTCGTCCACCCGGGATCACCGGGACCACCCGTGCACGCCCACGCCACGCCGCCCCCGCCTGCGAGGGACAGGACAGACGCAGCGACGGCAGCCGTCTTGCGGTACATCCTCATTCAGAGGACCTCCTTTGGTCGGATGCCAGGTAGACCCGTGCCACGCGCCAAAGCTCACGCGGGCGCGTAAGACGAAGGTAGGAACGCTCCACCGGCCGCGGCGACGTCACCCCGGCGCGCGACAATCGTGCGCGATGCAGGCCGAGAGGCGGTTGTTCGTGCTGCGCCACGCGAAGTCGAGCTGGGACGACCCCGGCCTCGACGATCACGAGCGGCCGCTCGCCCCGCGCGGCCGGCGGGCGACGGAGCTCCTGTCGAGGTACGTCCGCTCGCACGGGATCGCACCGGCGCTCGTCCTCTGCTCCACTGCCCGCCGGACCCGGGAGACGCTCGAGGGCGTGGCTCCGGGCGGCCGGGTCGACATCGACGGCGACCTGTACGGCGCGGATGCCGAGGACATCCTCGAGCGCCTGCGGCGCGTGCCCGCCGACACGCCGTCGGTGATGGTGATCGGGCACAACCCCGCCTTGCAGATGCTCGTCCTGCGGCTCGCTCGCACCCGCGGCATCGATGGGCGCCGACGATGCCGACAGCGGGGACCTCGCCGAGGTCAAGCGCAAGTTCCCCACCGCGCGCGCTTGCCACGCTCGACCTCGACTGCGCATGGCCCGACCTGGACGCGGGCCGGGCCCGCCTCACCAGCTTCGTGCGCCCGCGCGATCTGCGCGCCTGATGACTGATCGGCCGCCGATTGATCGGCCGCCCGCAGCGGCTACCCTTCGCTGCTCGATGCGTCGTTTTTTCGGGGTTCTGGCTGTGCTGGTCGCACTCATGCTGGCGGGGTGTGGCTCGAGCTCGTCGGGGTCCTCGCCGAGCAACCCGCTCGCGGCCGAGCTGTCGTACTTCCCGTCCGGCTCGCCGCTCGTGATCAGCGTCGCGACCGACCCGAACTCCGCGGGGATCAAGCAACTGCAGGCGCTCATCCACCGCTACACGGTGGCCACCTTCGGGCTCGCGGCCGTCACCGCCAAGCTCGAGCAGCTGGGGATCGACTACCAGTCCGACATCCGCCCGCTGTTCGGCAACCCGGTCATGCTCGGCTTCGCAACCGCCGACCCGACCGGCGCCTCCGCCCGGGCGTTCATCGGTGCCTGGGTGACCAGGGACGCCGGCAAGCTCAGCGCGCTGGTCAAGAAGATCCCGGGCGACAAGCAGGTCGGCTCCCACGACGGCGCCACGCTGTACCAGGCCGGCGGCGCCGTGTTCCTCGCAGTCGACGGCCCGACGATCGTGATCGGTGGGAGCCAGTCGATCGTCGACGCCGCCCTGGACCGGCACGCCGGCGGCGGCGGGATGACCTCGGCCACGTACTCACAGTCACTCGCCGGCCTGCCGCAGAACGGGTTCCTGCAGATGTTCGGGAACGTCGGCAGCGTGCTCGCGCAGCCGGCGGCCGCGAACGCGCGGAGGATTCCCTGGGTCAAGGCGCTGCGCGGATACGGCGTCACGGTCGGCGCCAGCCCGACCGGGGTCACGCTCAGCTTCCGCCTGAACACGAGTGGCTCGTCGCTGACACCTGGCCAGGTTCCGCTCGTCACCGGCAACGCGAGCCCGCCGCTGGCCAGCTCGGCGCCGATCTCGATCGGGATGGCGGATCCCGCCCACCTGGCGGCGTTCGTCGAGCAGGCCGAGCAGGCCACGAGCCCCGCCGGCTGGGCGAAGTTCGAGCGCCGACAGGCCGCCCTTCGCGCCAAGACCGGCACCGACCTGAGCGCGCTGTTCAAGCTGCTCACCGGCAATCTGATCGTCGCCAGCGACACGCACACGACGGTGGCCCGCGCCGGCCTCAGCGATCCGTCTGCGGCCAGCCGCATCCTGGCCAAGCTCGCGACCGCGCCGCACAGCGCGTTCAACACGACCGATCGGATCCACCGCCTGGGTGGTGGGTTCTACGCCGTGCAGAGCCCGAAAGAGACGATCACGCTCGGCGTGGTCGGCAACCAGCTCGTCGTCGGCAAGGCCACGGTCGCGGCGCTCCGGAGCTTCGCCACGGCCCCGGCGACGCCGGCCACCGGCGCGCGCGGGAGCATCGCGTTCCGCGTCGGCCTCGCGTCGCTCATTCACCTGGCGATGCACACCGCACCGTCGGGCATCGCCCAGACGATCCTCAGCTCGCTTGGCGACATCACCGGATCCGTCGCCTCGTCGACGAGCGGGATCACCGGGACCGCGTCGCTGGCGATCCACTGAGCCCGGCGCGTCGTTTCAGTCCGGGTGACCCCGCCGGTGTCACGCCGGCGTGACCCCGCCGGGTCAGCCGGGCGAGCAGCTCGAGCGCGCCCCGCTTCGACAGCGGGTCATTGAGGTTCCCGCACTTCGGCGACTGCACGCACGACGGGCAGCCCGCGCGGCACTGACACTCGCCGATCAGCCGCCGGGCGTCGTCGACGAGCCGGCCGAACTGGTCGTAGCCGCGGCGGGTGATCCCGACCCCGCCGGGGTGCCCGTCGTAGATGAAGATGGTCGGGCCGCCGGTCTGCGGATGTGCGTTCGTCGACAGCCCGCCGATGTCCCAGCGGTCGCACATCGCGATCAGCGGCAGCACGGCGATCTGCCCGTGCTCGAGCGCGTGGAGCGCCCCCAGCAGCTGATCGCCGGGGAACGGCTCGGATGCGATCAGGTCGTCGAGCTCGTACCAGAGCGCCGTGGTCGGGAACTCGACGGTCGGCAGATCCAGCGATTGGAAGTCGATCACCTCGTGGTCCTGGAGGCGCTTGCGCTGATAGCCGACGACGGTCTCGGAGTAGACGACGTCGCCGAACGAGAGGGTCACGCCATGCGTCTCGTGCCGCTCCCGGAGACGCTCGATGTACGTCATGCTCTCGCGCTTGGTCTGGGTGAAGTAGTCGCCCGAGAACGGCTCGAGCAGCGCACGCCGCCCCCGCAGCTCGAGCTCGAGCACGCGGTAGGAGCGCCCCATGTGGAGGTAGATCGCGCCCTCATGGATGGTCCCGAACGCTCGCCCCGCCTCCACGGTTCCGACCACCTCGCCCGAGGCCGTGTCGATCAGGACGAAGCTGTCGGCCGAGGAGGAGCGCAGCGACACCCGCGCCGCCGGATAGTCGTCGGCGCGGCGGGGGACGAACCCGGTCGCGCGCTCGCGCAGGTGGCCGGCCTCGGCGAGGGCCTCGGCGTGCTCGCGCCAGCCGGCTCCGAGGTACGGCTCGTCGGCGTCGGTAAGCGGCGCCTCGTGGGCAGCGCAAACAAGGTGCTCGGCGTAGATCTGGGGGTTGCCCGGGTCGAGGATCGCCGCCTCGACGGCCCGGGTGAGGAACTCGTCGGGGTGGCGGCAGAAGAACTGGTCGAGCGCGTCCTCGCCCGCGATGTACACGGCCAGGCCCCGCCCCCGCCGGCCGGCCCGGCCCCACATCTGCCGCAGGCTGGCCACCGTGCCCGGAAACGTCACGCAGATCGCCGCGTCGAGCTCGCCGATGTCGATACCGAGCTCGAGCGCATCGGTGGCCACGACCCCGATCAGCTCGCCGGTCGTGAGGCGCCGCTGGATGTCGTGGCGCTGCGCCGGCGTGTATCCGGCCCGGTAGGGCGCGATCCGCTCCGCCAGCTCCGGTGGGAGCCGGTCGACCGCGTGGCGGAGGATCAGCTCGACACCCTTGCGCGACTTCATGAAGCAGATCGTCCGGGCCCCGTTCGAGACGAGGCCGGAGAACACCTCGGCCGCCTCGTACAGAGCCGAGCCGCGGACTCCCAGCTCCTCGTCGAGCAGCGGCGGGTTCCACATCGCCACCCGGCGGGCCGCCTTCGGCGCGGCGTCGGCGTCGATCAACGCGAAGTCGGGGAGGCCGGTGAGCTCGCCGGCCAGCTCGAGCGGATTGGCGATCGTGGCGCTGGCCATTAGGAAACGCGGCTGGCTGCCGTGGATCGCCGCCGCGCGCCGGAGGCGACGCAGGACGTTGGCGACATGCGAGCCGAACACGCCCCGGTACACGTGCGCCTCGTCGACGACGACGAACGCGAGGTTCGCGAACAGCTCGTCCCACGCGGTGTGGTGGGGCAGGATCCCCACGTGCAGCATGTCGGGGTTGGTGAGCACGAGGTTCGAGCGCTTGCGGATCGCGCTGCGCTCGCCCTTGGGCGTGTCGCCGTCGTAGATCGCCGGCCGGATCGCCTTGGCGAGACCGAACGCGCTGATCGCGCGCGCCTGGTCCTGGGCCAGCGCCTTGGTCGGGTACAGGTAGAGCGCGCGCGCCATCCGGTCCGCGGTGAGCACCTCGAGCGTCGGCAGCTGGAAGCAGAGCGACTTGCCTGACGCGGTGCCGGTGGTGACGATCGTCGACTGCTCGAACGCGCTGTAGACGGCCTGTGACTGGTGCGCGTAGAGCTGCTCGATCCCCGCCTGGCCGAGCGCGCCCCGGACGACGTGGTTGAGCTCCTCGGGGATCGGGGCGAGCCGCGGCCGGCGGGCGTCGTACAGGTCCTCGTGGACGAGCCGCTCGGTCTCACGCCCGGTCTCGAGCAGGGTCGCCCAGGGCTCGAGTCCGGGGATGGTGGCCACGGTCTCAGTATGTCGGTCGGGTCGTCCTCGCCGGCGGGTGGGCGCGGCGCGGCGCGGCCGAGCGCTTGCTATGGGGCCTCGGCCGAGCGCTTGCTACGGTCGCGCCCGATGCGCTGCCTGTACGTCGATCTCGATGGAACCCTCCTCGGGCCGGGCGCGTCGTTGCTCCGAGGAGCAGACGGGGGATTCTCGACCCGTTCGGTCCGTGCGCTCGAGGCGTGCTGGCGGGCCGATGTGGAGGTCGTCGTGTACTCGGGGCGGCGTCAGGAGAGCGTGTTCGAGGCGACGCGGTTCCTCGGATCGAGCGCGTACATCTTCGAGCTCGGATGCGGGCTGGTGGTGGACGGGGAGCTCGAGTGGCTGACCGACGGGTTCGAGCCCTCTGAGCAGTCGGGCTCGATCCACGACCAGATCACCCGGACCGGCGCGCCCGAGCTGCTGCTCGAGCGCTTCGCGGGACGGCTCGAGTACCACACGCCGTGGGCCGCGGGCCGCGAGGTGTCGCACCTGTTCCGCGGCAACGTCGACATGGCCGAGGCGCGCCAGATACTCGACGACGCGGGCCTGCCGTCGCTGCGGCTCGTCGACAATGGCGTGCTCGTGGCGCCGTCGGAGCAGATGCCGGGACTGCCGATTGTCCGCGCCTACCACCTGATCCCGGCGGGTGCGTCGAAGGCCCGCGCCGTGGCCCGCCACATGCAGGCGCGCGCCTACGACCCGTCCGAGTGCATCGCCGTCGGGGACTCGCGCGAGGACATGGACGCGGCCGCCGTGGTGGGAACGTTCTGGCTGGTGGCGAACGCGCTCGACCGCGATCCAACCCTCGAGGATGAGGCACGGAGAATGGCCGGCGTCCGGATCGCGTCGGAGGGCTTCGGCGCCGGTGTCTACGAGGCGGTCGTCACCACGCTGGCCGAGCGGGTCGCGTAGCCGGCTGGGGTCCGGCGCGCACGGTCAGGCACGAGTGGGTGATGGGCGCGCCGTCAGGCGCGAGTTGCTGCCGGCGTGACGAACTCGGCCGGCTCGGCGTCGGCGGCCGGCTCCGGGGTGAATCCGTCCGAAGGCTCGGGCGTGACATGGCCGTTGGCCGGGAGCGTGGGGTCCACGACCGGCCTGGCGCTGCGCTCGACCTCGTGGGCATCACCCACAGCCCACCCAAGTCGCTCCATCAACTGCGCCGCGAAGTGGTGACTCTCGAAGTCAGCCACGCTGACGCGCTCCCGAAGCATGACGGCCGTTCCGTCGCGGTCTCCTGAACGATCCGCCGTCACGATGATCTGCGGCATCTCGCCTCTCCTCTCTCGATGTCGTTCATCGCTCAGATTGGCATTCCATCTTTCAGGAGTCGTAAACATTCGGTGGCTATCGGTGAGGAATCTGGGTGACTTCGGCCGGATGTCTGTGCTCGCCGCGTGCGCCGGCCGCTCCGGATTGCCCTGCAGTCGTTTGCGGCTGCGGTGGTGCGGCCCCGCAGCCCGTGGTGGTGCGCCTGCGTGCGCGGTCGTGCGTCCGCGCTCGTGCGCCCGCGGTCCAGTGGCGGTACGCCCGCCGACTCCATGTTCCCCGTGGCCCCGGCGCTAAGCGGCCCCCCGCGACCGCGCGGCGATCTGTGCAGCCGCCTCGTCCTCGCCCGCGATCGCGTCGGCGAGCAACTCTGCCGACTCGGCCACTTCGCCGAACGCGTCCGCCACGTCGGCGGCATTCGACCGCGCGATCACTCGATTGAGCGCCCCAACCGCCTGGTCAAAGCGCTCCCACAGAGCCGGCGGGCCGCGCCGGCCGGTGCCGGGTCGCAGCTCATACGGCGGTTGTGCACTCTCCGCCCCGGGCACGGGCCGCCACAGCATCCCGGCCGCGTGGGCATGCTCCCACGCCACCTGCTCGGCGGCCGCCGCCTCGGCAAGCGTCCTCAGCCGGCCCGCGAACCCCGCGTCCGGCGGCGCAAGCTTGTGCGCGCGCATCGCCTCTGCCCAGGCATTGCTCGCCTGTCGGACCCGGCGCATGACATGGGCGCGCTGACGGTCGAGATCGTCCTCGAAGCTCATTCGCGAGGGACTCCTTCGTCGCCGGTGCTCTCGGCCTCGGCGTGTGAGGTGGCGCCGGGTGCCTGCGCGCCGAGCACCTGGCCGCCGGACTCCGTGCCCGCGGACTCTCCTGCACCGGGCGCTCCCTCGCCGGGCTCCGCAAGGCCGACCGGCGTCCCGCCCCAGAAGTCGTCGGCGCTCGGCCCTTCACTCTGCCCACCTCGCCCACCACCAGGGTCGTAGCTCCGGGCGATCACCCGGTCGAAGTCCGATTGCTTGATCCGCACCCGCCTTCCGACGCGCACGGCCGGCATCGATCCCTGGTCGATCCAGTTACGCACGGTCTGCTGGTTGAGCTTCAACATCTCAGCGACCTCGGCGACGGTCAGGAATGTTTCAGGCGGTTCGCTAGCGTCCATCATTCTAATTGAGACAAATCTGAACCAATTCAAGCGCTATATTACCGGGCCAGGAGGACGTCAAAGGTCGCGCTTGCGGAGGAAGGGCCAAGGAGCACGGGTGGAACGGGAAGACCCGCACACCAGACAGGGAACGGATCAGGAGGAGCGGAGCAACGTCGTGCGGCTGCCGGTCGACTGGCTCGGCCCGCGCGAGGACCTCGTGCCGTTCGGCCCGTCGGCGTACGCCGGCCAGGACACGGCGGTGGTCGCGCCTCCCGACCCGAATGGCGATGGGATCCAAGCGGTCGACTTCTGGGAAGGGTCCGGAGTTCATGACGTCGTCGAGGCTCCTTCCGTCGAGGTACCGTCGTCCGCTGACGGTTCCGCGCGGAGCCGGTTCCGAGCCTCGGCCGCCCGGGCGAGGGTGCGTCCAATGTCGGCGGCCAGGAGCCGCTGGCTGGCCCTCGCGGCGGCTGTTTCTGCGGTTGCTTTGGTCGCAGTGATCGGCAGCGGCCTCGTCGACTCAGTGTCCTCCCGCGCGGGGGCAGGCGCGAAGGCAGCCGCCGTGAGCAACCCACTGGCCGGCTCGTCCTCCAACCTCGCCTCGCGACCGGATCGGCCGGTGTCACGGCCCCGCCCGGCGCACCACTCGGCCGCTCGGCATGTCACGCACCGAGCACGTCGCGTGCGGAGACGGCCGCACCACACTGCCGTCCACCCCTCGCGCGCAGTGACATACTCGGCCCCAACGTCGGCCGGCGTCACTCCGTATGTCCCGCCGCCGACCCCACCATCCAGCACCAGCGCCGCCGGGGGCACCAGCAGCTCAAGCAGTGGCGCCAGCACCCCGTCCAGCACCCCCAGCTCAGCCTCCCGGCAGCCGCTCTTCGGCCCCCAGGGCGCCCTCGGCCCCGGATCCGGAAGCCGCGGAACACAGTAAGGAGACCCGTCCAGTGTCTTACACAGTCCTTGCCTACATCCGCCGGAACGCGATCGCCCTGCTCGCGCTGTTCGTCGCGCTCGGTGGGACGTCGTACGCAGCGTTCAACCTTCCGGCGCGCAGCGTCGGGACGAAGCAACTGCGGAATCGAGCTGTCACGAGTCGGAAGCTCGCGAGGCACTCGGTGACTGCAGCGAACCTGGATCCCAGGTCTATCGCGGGACATGTCGCTGATTGGGCGCAGATCCGAAACGGCACCGTTGCCGCATCGAGTCCGCAGGCCAGCGTCATCTTCGCCGGATCCCGGCCAGGGGACTCATCCGCGTCTCGTGGGATCGCGTCGATCCCGTGCAGTGCGTGCGCATTCGCCAATCCGGCCGACGTCGCTCCGCTTCCGAGCTCGTAACGGCACGATACGTTCGGACCTGATGGCGACCGGCTCGCAGCGATTCTTGACTGTCGAGACGTTCGACGCTAAACGGCAACAGCGTGCCCGAGAACGTCAACGTCGTCGGTCATCTGCCCGTAACAGCTAGCTGAGGATGAGTCGGCTGGACCACAGACCGCCGGGCTGCGACATTCGCGGTCAGCTCTGGCCGCAGCGTCATCGCGCTGTTGCTGGCTGCCCGGCGGCCCGCGGCCGACGAGACCGTTCAAGTCTGCGGCTCCTACGCAAACAACGTTTTCGTCGGCGAGCGCGGTCGCCGGGATCACCGCGTCAGCCAGCTGTGCCCGACACCCGGGAACGACCGGAGGGGATCAGCTCGTCGACAAGTAGACATGCCAGCGCTGGTCGAGGCTGGGCAGCTGGCAGGCGGTAGCGCCCGCCGGTCTCGAGCTCGTCGGAGCGTCACCGCAAGCGGGATGACTCGAGCTCGGCGTAAACGACGGACAGGAGTACGGTGGCGGCTTCTACTGGGCGGGCGGCGGGATCTCCGGTCAGCGAACGCTACACCGAGCAACTGGGGCATGGCGTTCTCTTCGCCGTCGAGTTACTTCGGGCATGCAGCTCATCTGCGGGCGAAGTCACGTGTAGCGACAGCATCCGCGCGCCAATCTCGTCGTCCAGCGAATTCTCCCTGTACGTCCGAGAGACCACCGGGCCATCCCTCGCCTCCCCCACGGGCATCTGGCAGGCCACGCGAGGAGGCTGGATCCGGGGGAGCTGGCCGGTCGCCGTGTGGGGCGATTCGCCGTCGGGGCTGTGCTCGATCGCGGCGACGTTGAATGGATCGCTGATCGGGCAGACGGCGTCGACGCGGGATGTGTCGGCAGTGGCATCAGTGTGATTCGCCGCCGTTGCAGGCGACGGTCGATACGGCTCGGTTTGGTCAGGGCGCGGTGCCGTTGACGCTGTCGACGTACGACGCCGCGAACCTGACGCAGGCGCTGTCGAAGACTGTCGACATCGACAACGAGGCGCCGAGCGTGACGCTGTCGGGGCCGACGGACTCGCCCTCGTGGGCGGGCACGCAGTATGTCTCGGCGTCGGCGACCGCCGGACCGTCCGGGGTGGCCGGGATCTCGTGCGCGGTCGATGGCGGCGCGGGGCACTGGTATCCGGGCGCATCCGCTCGAGTCCCCGTGAATGGGATCGGCGAGCACTCCGTGCAGTGCCGGGCGGCGGACAACGCAGTCGATCCTGCTGGCGTCCACGGTTGGTCCGCGCCCATGACCTGGTCGATGAAGATCGGCGAGCCGACGATTAGCGGGATCAGCTTCACGAAGATCGTCGACGCGCTGCGATGCCGGCGCGTGCAGGTGACCGTCCACCGTCACGGGCCGAAGGGTCACGCGCGCCGGACCACGATCACCCGCTGCCATCCGCGAACCAAAGTGGAACGCGTCAAGGTGCGGGTGAAGGTCCGCCGTCACGGCCGGACGTTGTGGGTCACGCGGATCAAGCGCCGGCGGGTGGTCATCGGTCCGCGGGTCGTCGGGTCGACGACCCGCCGGGTCGCGCACGGGAAGGCGACGACGGTGAGCGGCTGGCTCGGGACGTCAAGCGGCGTGGCGCTCGGACACCAGACGGTCGAGGTACTGACGGCACCGGATGACGGCCTCGACCGCTTCTCGCCGGCGGCAACGGTCACGACCGCCGCCAACGGCGGATGGACGGCTCGGCTGCGGGCGGGGCCGTCCCGGCTCGTCGAGGCGGTGTACGGGGGCGGCCCGACCACTGAGGCGTCGTCGTCGGGCGAGGCGCACCTCCTGGTCCCGGCGGAAGTGAGATTGCTGAGCGTCACACCGCGGCGCATCCCTTGGGGTGGCACGGTCCGTATCACCGGCCAGCTGGTGGGCGGCTACCTTCCGGCGGGCGGAGCGCTCGTGCGGCTGCGGATCGGAATCGGCAGCGTCTACCAGACCTACGGGGTGCAGTCGCACGTGACGGGCAACGGGCGATTCACGACCGCGTACACGTTCGGAGCGGGCGACGCGGCCCTGCATCGCGCGTACTTCTTCCAGATCGCCACGTTGCCGATGGGGGACTACCCGTACGCCGCCGCGGCATCCGGTCGGCGGACCGTGCTCGTCGGCGGTCACCCTCGGGCCCGCCGCCAACCACCATGAGCCGAGGCACAGCGTGCGGCGCTTTGTGCGCCGCCATCGTCGTCCTTGCCGGCTGCCGGTGGTGTCTGATAGGGAAAGCCGTGATCCGCAAACAAAGATGCACCTGAATCAGGCGACACGGCGTCAGGGCGCGGTTTCTGTGAGCCTGGGTATCTAACGGGCCTATTTTTCCCGTTGGATACCCAGGCCCTTCGGCCTTCCGCCGGCGGGTGACACGACGCTGTGACACCGTTTAGTGGTTAATCTTGCTTTACAGCGGATCACGGCGATTTCCCGTCAGATACCCAGGCCCGACTGGCGAGGCCCGGTGCGGGTGGGGCGGTCGACGACGCACGGTGTGGGCGGACGGGCGTCCCCGGGGGGGACGCCGCCGGCGCCCTCGGGCGGACGCCGCCGGCGCGGCACGCCGCGGGGCGGGGCGGCCACCCCGGGGGACGTGGGCGGCTGACCAAACCGGAGGGGTATCGTTGACGACACCATGCGCCGCCTGCTGCTCACGGTTGTCGTGAACTGCGTCGGGATCGCCGTCGCGGCGGCGATCGTGCCCTCGATTGGGTACCACCACGACGTGGGGACGTTGATCCTGGCTGGGCTGATCCTGGCGATCGTCAACTTCGCGTTCCGGCCGCTTGTGATCCTGATGACGCTGCCGGCGGTGATCCTGTCGCTGGGTCTGGCGTTGCTGTTCATCAACGCGCTGATGCTGTGGGCGACGAGCAAGATCGTGTCCGGCTTCCATGTGGGCGGGTTCTGGGCGACGGTGGGCGGTGCGCTGATCATGTGGCTGGTCAACATGGCGTTGAAGCCGTGGACGAAACCGCAGCGCCACCGGGGCGACCGTGATCGCGGCGGGACCTACGTGCGCTCCGTCCGCTCACCCCGGGCGTAGGCGCGCCCCGCGGCGGCGTAGGCGCGCCCCCGCGGCGGCGTAGGCGCGCCCCCGGGGCGCGTATAGCCGGGCCCCCGGTGCGGCGCGGCGCCGCGCGCACCGGGAAGCCCGCTCGCCGAGCCTGAACACCGGCTAAGCTGTTTCGGGTGATCGGCGACATCCTTCAGCCCACGCATCTGCTGTTCGTACTCCTGATCGCGTTGCTGGTCCTCGGGCCCAAGCGGCTGCCGGAAGTGGGGCGCTCGCTGGGGAAGGGACTGCGTGATTTCAAGTCGGCGCTCGGTGGTGATGACCACGACCGGTTGGACGAGGTCGTGGACCGGACCCCGGATCGCCCGCGGGAGGTGCACGACCGCCCGGACGAGGTCGTGACACCGGCCCCCGCCGAGGCCCCGAGAGCCGAGGTCGTGACACCCGCCCCCGCGGAGGCCCCGAGCGCCGAGGTCGCCACCCCGGCCCCCGCCCCGGCGTCGACGGCCGAGCCCGCACCGGCCAGCCCGGCGCATTCCGAGCCCGCGCCCGCAGAACCCGCGCGCGCAGAGTCTGTGGACGCAGAGCCCGTGCACGCAGAGCCCGTGCACGCAGAACCCGCGCGCGCAGAGCCCGTGCACGCAGAACCCGTGGACGCAGAACCGGTGGACGCACAGCCAGTCGGAGCCGAGCGCGCTCCAGTCGAACGCGCACCGGCCGAGCACGCAAGCTAGTCTCGCAGCGGTTCCCGGGTAAGGCCGCCTGCGCCCGGGCGTTTCGATGTCCATGCTCGAGCGAAATCTGGATGAGTTGCTGAGCCGGCCTCGGGCCAGGTGGCGACTGCTGGTGCGGATGCTCGTGGGCTGCCTGGTGGTGGTGGCCGCGGTGGCGGCGACGATCGCGACCGGCACCCTGCTCGAGGTCAAGTCGTTCACGGATGCGCTGAAGCTGAGCCCGCGGCTCGAGCTCGGCAGCGAGCTGACGACGGCGAACCCCGGCAACCCGCAGACGCTGCTGTTGATCGGCTCGGACAAGCGGGCGAAGACGGCGATCGACGCGAGCACGCCGGCGCACTCGGACACGATGATCCTCGTCCGGCTCGACCCGAATCAGCCGGATACGACGATGCTGTCGATCCCGCGGGACCTGAAGGTCACGCTGCACCCCGATCACGGCGGGCGGGTGGTCGGGAAGATCAACGAGGCGTACACGCTGGGCGGCGCGAAGCTGACCGTGAAGACGATCAAGCAGGTGCTCGGGATCTCGATCAACCACGTGATCGACATCAACTTCGGCGGCTTCAAGGCGCTCGTCAACTACCTCGGTTGCGTGTACACGCAGGTCGACCGGCGCTACTACCACTCGAACGTCGGCCTGCCGCCCGGGCAGACGTATGACGAGATCAACATCCAGCCCGGCTACCAGAAGCTGTGCGGCGACGATGCGCTGCACTACGTGCGCTACCGGCACGGCGACACCGACCTCGTGCGCAGCGCGCGCCAGCAGGACTTCATCCGGGCGATCAAGAACCAGCTCGGCGCGTCCGGGCTGATCTCGCGGCGGCTGGCGCTGGAGAGGATCTTCGGCAAGTACTCGAGCACCGACATCCGCTCCTCCGACGAGGTGCTGAAGCTGCTCGAGCTGATCGTCCAATCGGCCACCCACCCGATCCACCAGGTGGTGTTCGACGCCACGCTGACGCCGTCGTACGTGCTCGCGACTGCGCAGCAGATCCAGCACACCGTGCACGAGTTCCTCACCGGCGGGGTCACCGCCGGACGGATCAACGTCAGCGCCCACAAGACCAAGAAGAGCAACAACACCCCGCTCGTCCCCGCCACCGCGGACGAGCTCGCGCAGGCCCACGCACTCGCCTCCGCGATGCCGTTCCGGACCTACTACCCGTCGAACCGGGTCACACTGGCCGGCGCGCTGCCCGACTACACGCGCTCGTATACCCTCGCCGGCCATCCCGCGTACGTGGTCGTCGTCTCGCAGGGCGATCTCGGCCAGTACTACGACCTCGAGGGCACGACTTGGACGAACGCGCCGATCCTGCGCAACCCGAGCCAGACGATCACGATGGGCCGCAAGACGCTGCAGCTGTTCTTCGAGGGGCAGCACCTGCACGTCGTCGCGTGGCACGACGGCGCCGGCGTCTACTGGCTCGTCAACACGCTCCAGGACATCCTCACCAACCGGCAGATGCTCGCGATCGCATCCGCGGCGCAGCCGGTGCACTGACGGGCTCCGCGCACAGGGCACAGCGCTCCCAGTCGAACGGTCCGTCGATGGCGCCCAGGCGCCGGTCGTTCTCGCCCCACTCGCGGTTGATGAACCGGCCGATCACGACCGCGGCGACGCGCCTGGCGCCGGCCAGCTTCAGCGCCGCGGCGGCGCTCTGAGCGCTGGCGCCGCTCGTCCATGTGTCGTCGACCAGCAGCACCGAGGCGCCATCGAGGCTCTCGTGACACACGAATCGCTCGGCAGAGAACCGCCGGGGGACGACCTCGGCCGTGGACCGACACAGGACGCGGCGGTACCGAGAGCGCGTCACACCGACCAGCTCGCCCGCGATCTGCGGCAGCGGATGACACGCATCGCGCAGCAGGTCCCCGGACGGGACCGCCGTCACGAGCGAGAACGCCTGCGCCCCGCCGGCCGCAGCGAGGCAGGATTCATGCCGGAGAAGGAACCGCCACAGCACTGCCGCCAGCTCCACGCGCAGCCGCCGCGCGGCCTCGCCGTCGAAGCGCTTGTAGCCCCGCAGCGCGTGGTGGAGCTGCTCACCGCCGACGCTGTAGGAGATCGGCACGAACGCGTCGAGCCACAGCTGGCCCCGCGCGCACGCGTAGCAGCGGTGAAACCCCGCGGTGAGGTTGAAGCACACGTCGCACACGTCCGGCCCGCGCCGGGGCGCGAGCATCAGGTTCGCGTAGGGCGCGGAGAGCTCCGCGACCGAGGGCATCGCTACAGGACGAGCTCGCCCGGGGCGCTCAGGCGGTCGACGATCGCTGTGACCTCGGCCGGCTCGCGCACGACGTGCACCCCGGGGCGCCGGGCCAACTCGACGCGCCCAGCCCGCCTCGAGCACCGGCTCGCGCAGGAACACGGGGCGCCCGTGCGCGAGCGCCTGCCGGCACTGGATCCGCGCCCCGCTGCGCTCCGACGCCTCGATCACGACCGTCCCGAGGGCCAGCCCCGACATCGTCGCGTTGCGAGCGGGGAAGCTCGCGCGGTTCCCCTCGTCGAGGGGCCAGAACTGCGACACGACCGCCCCCGAGGACGCGACCCGCGCCTGCAGCGACGCGTGCTCCGGCGGATAGCAGCGCCCGATGCCGGTCCCGATCACCGCCACCGTCCGCCCGCCGGCATTGATGACCGCCCGGTGCGCGGCGGCGTCGATCCCGAGCGCCAGGCCCGACACGACCGTGAACCCGTCGGCGACCAGCCGCTCACACCAGGCCCGCGCGGCGGCGACGGCACCGGAAGATGCGGCCCGCGAGCCGATCACCGCCACCGACCGCCCGTCCCGGCCCACCAGTGCGCCGTCGACCCACAGCAGCGCAGGGCGATCGAACACGCCGCGCAGGTTGGTCGGGTAGTCGGGATCCATTACGGATAGAAGCCGCCAGCCCTGGCGTTTCCACCCCTCCACCTCGGAGATCACCGGATCGAGGTCGTCACCGGCGAACAGCCGGTCGGCCGAAAGCGACTCCAGCACTGCGACCGCGCCGCCCGCCTCCTCCACGCGCGCGGCCAGCGCCCCGACCCCCCGGCGCATCAGCGCGACGAGCGCCGCGAGCTCACGATCAGCAGCCATCGAGAGCCGAGGCTAAGGCTCACGCCGGCAACCGACTACGCTGCCTCGCCGATGTGGCTCGACAACGCGGTCGTCTATCAGATCTACATGCGGTCGTTCCAGGACTCCGATGGCGACGGAGTCGGCGACCTGCCGGGCGTGATCGAGCGCCTCGACTACCTCGCGGGGCTCGGCATCGACGCCATCTGGCTGTCGCCGGTCTATCCCTCGCCGAACGCGGACTACGGCTACGACGTCAGCGACTACACGGCGGTCGACCCGGCCTTCGGGACGCTCGCCGACTTCGACGAGCTGCTCACCCAGGCGCATGGCAAGGGCCTCAAGGTGATCCTCGACTTCGTCCCCTGCCACACCTCGATCGAGCACCGGTGGTTCCGCGAGCACCCGGACTACTACGTGTGGGCCGACAGCCCGCCGAACAACTGGATCGCGAGCTTCAACGGCTCGGCATGGGGCCGCGACCCGCAGACCGGCCGCTACTACCTGCACTCGTTCTTCCCCGAGCAGGCCGACCTCGACTGGCACAACCCGGCCGTCCGCCGGGCGATGGGCGACGCCCTGCGGTTCTGGGTCGATCGGGGCGTCGACGGCTTCCGGCTCGACGCTCTCGACCGCCTGCTCAAGGACCCAGAGCTCCGCGACGATCCGGTCGCGACGGCCCCGCCGCCGCTGCCACAGCACGATGACTACGCGGCGCTCGAGCACATTCACTCGACGAACAGCCCCGAGATCGGCACGGCGCTGCAGGCGATCCGGGACGGGGCCGGGGACACCGCGCTGATCGGCGAGGTGTACCTCCCCTCGTCGCAGCTCGGCCCCTACCTGGAGACGCTCGACGCGGCGTTCGCGTTCGAGGTGCTGCAGGCACGGCCGACGGCGACGAGCATCAGGACCGCAATCGCACACGCCCTGCAGGCAGGCAAGTCCGGCTGGGTCCTCTCGAACCACGACTTCCACCGGCTCGGCTCCCGCTCGGGCCCGGAGAACGCCCGGGCGATGGCGCTGCTGCTGCTCTCGCTCCCCGGCCCGGCGTTCATGCTCGACGGCGACGAGCTGGGGATGATCGACCGGCCGCCGTCGGCCGACGAGCTCGACCGCGCCGGCCGCGACGGATACCGCAGCCCGATGCCGTGGGACCGGGACGCGCCGGGCCTCGGATTCACGACGGGCGCGCCGTGGCTGCCCGTCGGCGACGGGGTCACGCCGACGGTCACCGAGCAGGATCACGACCCCGCGTCGTTCCTCGCCCTCACCCGCGCGCTGATCGCCGCGCGCCGGGATCTGAGCGGCGACGCGGAGGTACTCGACACCGCGGAGGACACCGTCGTGGTGCGCCGCGGGACCCACATCATCGCAATCAACCTGGGTGACACACCGCGCCCGGCGCCGCCCGCCGAGAGCCTGCTGGTGGAGGCGCGCCGTGGAGACGGATCGGACCTGAAAATGGTGCCTGGCCACGGCGGCTGGGTGGCCTCTACACTTCGTGAAGAGCGTGTTTCACGTCCTGTGGAGGTGGGTATGCGGCCGTCCGTGAGGGGAGGGACAAGGAGAGATCCGCGGTCCGCTCGCATCGCCGCCACTGCCGCCGCGATGTTCGCGGTCGGCGCGCTGATCGTGGGATGCGGAGGCTCCTCCAGCGGCGCCGCGCAGCTCAACTGGTACATCTTCCCTGAGCCCTCGGGGTCGTTTGCGGCGGCGGCCAAGCAGTGCAGCACCGCGTCGCACGGCCAGTACACGATCAATATCAACACGCTGCCGAGCGACTCCGACTCGCAGCGCACCCAGCTCGTGCGCCGGCTGGCCGCCAAGGACAGCGGGATCGACATCATCGGCATGGACGTCAACTGGACGGCGGAGTTCGCCGACGCCGGCTGGATCAAGGCGTGGAGCGGCGCCGATGCCAAGGCGGTCACCAATGGCGTGCTCGCCGGGCCGATCAAGACGGCGACATGGAAGGGCACGCTGTACGGCGCGCCGCTGAACTCCAACACCCAGCTGCTCTGGTATCGCAAGGACCTCGTGCCCAATCCGCCCAAGACCTGGGCGCAGATGATCCAGATGGCCGACCAGCTGGCCAAGCAGGGCAAGCCCCACTACATCGAGGTCCAGGGCCGGCAGTACGAGGGGCTGACCGTGTGGTTCAACTCGCTCGTGGACTCGGCCGGCGGCCAGATCCTCAGCGGCCCGACCACGGTGGACATCGGGCAGCCGGTGGCCGAGGCGGCCAAGGTCATGCACGACCTGGCGACCTCGGCCGGCGCAGACCCGATCCTCACCAACGCCCAGGAGGACCAGGGCCGGCTCGAGTTCGAGAAGGGCGTCGCCGCGTTCGAGGTCAACTATCCGTTCGTGTACCCGGCGGCGCAAGCGGACGTCCCGAAGCTCGCCAAGGATATGGCGTGGGCGCCGTATCCGAGCATCACTCCCGGCCAGCCGGCCAAGGTGACGATCGGCGGCATCAACCTCGGCGTCTCGTCCTACTCGCCCCACCCCGCTGCCGCGTTCGCCGCCGTCAAGTGCCTCGTCGGCTCCCAGCACCAGATGACCGATGCGATCAAGGGCGGCCTGCCGCCGACCCTCGGCGCGCTGTACGACAGTCCGGAGCTCGCAGAAGGCGTATCCGTTCAAGGCCCTGATCAAGCAGGAGCTCCAGGCCCCGGGCATCCGCCCGCAGACGCCGGCCTACTCTGACGTCTCCCTGGCGATCCAGAAGGCGCTGTCGCCGCCCAGCTCGATCAACCCCCAGACCGTGGTGAGCACGTTGCGCAGCCAGATCAAGTCCGCCCTCTCCTCCGGGGCGCTGCTGTGAGCGCGACCACTGTCGACACCCGCACGGAGTCGGCCCCACCCAAGCGCAAGAAGATCACCGAGCGCGCCAAGGCGGAGCGACGCCTCGGCCTGTCGCTCGTCGCCCCGGCCGGGATCGTGATGATCCTGGTCAGCGCGTATCCGATCATCAACGCGTTCATCCTCTCGCTGCAGCGCGCGGACCTCCGGTTCCCGAACGCGAACAAGTTCATCGGGTTCGACAACTACGGCACGGTGCTGAGCTCGTCGCTGTGGTGGCAGGACGTGTGGCACACGCTGATCCTGACCGTGATCCCGGTGGCGATCGAGCTCGTGCTCGGGATGCTGCTGGCGCTGGCCATGCACCGGCTGATCTTCGCCCGCGGCCCGGTCCGCGCGATCGCGCTGATCCCGTACGGAATCGTCACCGTCGTCGCCGCGTTCTCCTGGCGCTACGCCTGGGAGCTCGACTCCGGCTGGATCCCCAAGCTGCTCGGGCTCTCCAGCGATCCGCTCGCCTCCACCTCGGGCAGCTTCATCGCGATCATCATCTCGGAGGTGTGGAAGACGACGCCGTTCATGGCGCTGCTGCTGCTCGGCGGGCTGGCGCTCGTCCCCGATGAGCTGCACGAGGCCGCCAAGGTCGACGGCGCCACCACGTGGCAGCGCTTCTGGCGGATCACGATCCCGTTGATGAAGCCGGCGATCCTGGTGGCGCTGCTGTTCCGCACGCTCGATGCGTTCCGGATCTTCGACACCGTCTACATCTTCAACGCGGGCGCGCACGGGACCGAGACGGTCTCGGTCCTCGCCTACAACCAGCTGCTGAACCGGCTCAACCTGGGCCTCGGGTCCGCGGTGTCGGTGCTGATCTTCCTGATGGTGGCGCTGATCGCGTTCCTGTTCGTCAAGGGCTTCGGCGCCGCAGCCGCGCCGGGAGGAGACAACTGATGAAGCGGAGCGGTCGTGAGGTCGGAGGCTGGTCGGCGGCCGTCATCGTGATCGTCGTCTTCTCGCTGATCCCCGTGGCGTGGATCATCTCGCTGTCGTTCAAGGATCCGGCCACGATCGCCGACGGCAACTTCCTGCCCAGCAAGTGGACGTGGTCGAACTACAAGGGGATCTTCAAGCAGAGCATCTTCACCGACGCGCTGCGCAACTCGATCGGGATCGCGCTCATCTCGACGCTGATCGCCGTGATCCTGGCCTGCTTCGCGGCCTACGCGATCGCGCGCCTCGACTTCCCCGGCAAGCGGGTGATCGTCGCGGCCTCATTGGCGATCGCGATGTTCCCGCCGATCTCGATCGTCGGACCGCTCTACAACCTGTGGCGCAACATCGGGCTCTACGACACCTGGCCCGGACTGATCATCCCGTACATGACGTTCGCGCTGCCGCTGTCGATCTTCACACTCCAGGCGTTCTTCCGAGAGATCCCCTGGGAGCTCGAACAGGCGGCCCAGGTGGACGGGGCGACGCCGTTCCAGGCGTTCTTCAAGGTGATCGCGCCGCTGGCCGCGCCCGGCGTGTTCACGACCGCGATCCTCGTGTTCATCTTCTGCTGGAACGACTTCGTGTTCGCGGTCTCGCTGACCTCGACGAACAGCGCCGAGACCGTCCCGGCCGCGATCGCGGCCTTCCCGGGCGCCTCCCAGTTCACCGCACCGATCGGGTCCATCGCGGCGGCGGCGGTCGTCGTCACCGTCCCCATCATCGTCATCGTGCTCCTGTTCCAGCGCCGGATCGTCTCCGGCCTGACCGCAGGCGCCGTCAAGGGCTGAGCCCGGAGGAAGGAGCCCCATGGCCGACATCACTCTCGATCACATCACCAAGCGCTACGCGGACGGGTTCGAGGCAGTCAAGGATCTCAGCCTGAACGTCGACGACGGTGAGTTCATGATCCTGGTCGGCCCGTCGGGTTGCGGGAAGTCGACCGCTCTGCGGATGGTCGCCGGCCTCGAGGACATCTCCGAGGGCGAGCTCAAGATCGGCGGCCAGGTCGTCAACAACAAGGCCCCCAAGGACCGGGACATCGCGATGGTGTTCCAGAACTACGCGCTGTACCCGCACATGACCGTGCGCGAGAACATGGGCTTCGCCCTCAAGCTGGCCAAGACACCGCAGGCCGAGATCGACAAGAAGGTCAACGACGTGGCCAAGACGCTCGACCTCGAGCAGCACCTCGACCGCAAGCCGGCGAACCTGTCCGGCGGTCAGCGCCAGCGCGTGGCGATGGGCCGCGCGATCGTTCGAGACCCGAGCGCGTTCCTGATGGACGAACCGCTCTCGAACCTCGATGCCAAGCTTCGCGTCCAGATGCGGACCGAGATCTCGCGCCTGCAGCAGCAGCTGGGGACGACGATGATCTACGTGACCCACGACCAGACCGAGGCGCTGACGCTCGGCGACCGGATCGCGGTCATGCGCTCGGGAATCCTCCAGCAGGTCGGCTCCCCGAGCGAGCTGTACGCCCACCCGACGAACCTGTTCGTGGCCGGCTTCGTCGGCTCGCCGGCGATGAACTTCCTGCCGGGTGAGCTGAGCGGCGATTCGGTGAAGCTGCCGCTCGGCGACGTGAAGCTGCCCGACGAGGCCCGCCGCCGGCTCGAGGCCGGCTCAAGCTCCCGACAGGTGATCGCCGGGCTACGCCCCGAGCACTTCGAGGATGCGAGCCTCGTCCGCGACCGCGGCAGCGGCACCGTGTTCAAGGCCAACGCCGATGTGCTGGAGTCGATGGGCTCCGAGTATTACCTGTACTTCGACCTGGAGTCCGAGCGCGTGACCTCCGAGGAGCTCGAGGAGCTGGCCCAGGACGCCGGCGCTGGCGACGTGCCGCATTCGGGCAGCCGGACGCAGGTGGTGGCGCGGCTCGACGCCGACAGCGTCGCGAAGCAGGGCCAGCCGATCGAGCTCTGGTTCGACGCCGCCAAGCTGCAGCTGTTCGATCCGCACAGCGGGCGCAACCTGCTACTCGGCGACGGCGACGCCGGCTCTCGGGCCCAGCCGACGCCGGCGAGCCCGCCCGGAGAGATGGCCGAGGGCGGCCAGGCCACCCGCGTCCAGCCGACCGAGCCGCGCCAGGACTGACCGCTCGGGCGCTGCCCTCTCAGCGGTTGTGCTCGATCTGCTCGAGCACGTCGCTGTCCCAGACGTGCGTGCGCAGGAGCCGGTAGCGCTCGGCTGAGATGTCCATGTAGACCCGCGTCTCCATCGCGGGGTCGTCGATCATGCCCGCCTCGCGCAGCAGCGCGACGACCGGGCGGTACTCCTGCTCGAGCCACATCCGGGCGATCGCCGCCCGGTCGAGGAACTCCTCGCGCTGCTGCATCGCCCGGAACCCCCACGCCTCCACCGCCTCGGCGAGGTCGCCGTAGTCCCAAGGATCGGTGAGGCGGATCTCGTGGCGCGCCTCGGGGGGCAGCGGGACGCGCTCCCAGAACAGACGCTCGTGTCCCTTGAGCGGGAGATCGGAGAGCTCGATCGCCCGCTCGGCACCGACCCGGGTGAGCACCTCGGTCACGTGCGCGTCGATGTCCTTGTGCCCGAGCGCCCGCGCGACGGAAACGCGGTGATGTCCGTCGCGGACGAAGTGGATCTCGCCGATCCGGTACACCGAGATCGGCGGCAGCGCCTGGCCGCGGCGCATCGCGGTGGCGATCCCCTCCCAGCGGCCGCGGGTCCGCGGCGACGTCGGCCGGAAGTTGCGGTCGAAATCGCGGGTGCGGTCGACCGACCCGACGATCGTGTCGAGCTTGATCACCTGGTAACCGAGGTCACGCTCGCTGACGTACCCGAGCGCGGCCACGACTTCCTCGAACGGCAGGATCAACCCGACGCCGTGCGGCTCCCGGGACAGCCACGTGGCGATCCGTCCGAGCTGGGCATGGCGACGCGCCCGGGCGAAGTCCGCCTGAGCGTCGAGATGCGGCATGCCGGTGGAGCGAGCTGTGCGCGGAAGTGGCACCGCGCCAGACGGTACTACGCCGCCATCAGCGACCTATCGGACGCGCCCAACACGTATTCACCCGGATCGAAGCGGCGCGTCCGTTCGCGATAGCGGAACGTGAACGACGGCCACAGCGTCGTGTTGCGCCCGCTCTTGTCGAGGTACCAGCTCTGGCAGCCGCCGGTGCTCCACACGGTTCCCGACAGCTTGGCCTGGAGCTCGGCGTTGTACGACTGCTGGACATCCGGGCGCACCTCGACCGTCGCCGCGCCGCGCTCGTCCATGGCCCGCAGGGCGTCGATCACGTACGCGATCTGGGACTCGATCATGTAGACCATCGAGCTGTGCCCGAGCCCCGTGTTGGGGCCGGTGATCATGAACGCGTTCGGGAAGCCGGCGATCGTCGTCCCGAGGTAGGCGGACATGCCGTTCTCCCACGCATCCGCGAGCAGGACACCGTCGCGACCGCGCAGGTAGTGGGCGGCCGGCGGGTCGGTGACCTGGAACCCCGTGCCGAAGATGATCGTGTCGACCGCGCGCTCGACGCCGTCTCCGCCGACGATCGACCGCTCGCGGATCTCGCCGACGCCGCTCGTGATCACCTCGGCGTTCGGCTGCGAGAGCGCCGGGAGGTAATCGTTGGAGACGAGGATCCGCTTGCAGCCGAGGCGGTAGCTCGGGGTCAGCCTGCGCCGCAGGACTGCGTCGGGAACCTGATCGCGCAGGTGGCGGCGCGCGACGAGCTCGAGCGCGCTCATGATCACCGGCGCCCGCGTGAGCCCGACGACCATCGCCTCGCGCGCCGCGTACACACCCCCGCGCCACAGGTGCTGGACGCGGGGCGCGGTCTTCCAGATCGCCCGCTCCGCTCCGGACACCGCGCGGTCGGGATGGGGCATGATCCACGGCGGCGTGCGCTGGTAGAGCTGCAGCTCGCCGACCTGCGGCTGGATCCGGGGGACGAACTGGATCGAGGACGCGCCGGTTCCGATCACCGCCACCCGCTCGCCGGACAGGTCGTGGTCGTGATCCCAGCGGGCGGAGTGGAACAGCGTGCCGGTGAAGGTGTCGATCCCGGGGAGCCGCGGGATCGAGGGCTCGGACAGCGAGCCGACGCCGAGCACGAGCACCTGGGCGGTGAAGGTGGCGCCGGCCGAGGTCTCGATCCGCCAGCGCGCGGCGGCCTGCATCCACTCGCAGCTCGTCACCCGATGTCCGAACCGGATCTTGGGCGTGATCCCCCCGCGGTCGGCCACCCGGCGCAGGTAGCTCCAGATCTCGCTTTGCAGCGGATATGTGCGCGTCCAGGTCGGGTTGGGCGCGAAGGAGAATGAGTACAGCGTCGAGGGCACGTCGCACTGGCAGCCGGGATAGCTGTTGTCGCGCCAGGTCCCACCGACGTCGCCGGCACGCTCGAGCACGACGAAGTCGTCGATTCCCTGGCGGCGCAGGTTGACCCCCATCCCGATCCCGGCGAAGCCGCTGCCGATGATCGCGACGCGGACGTCGGTGGCGCTGCTCGCGTCTGCGTGCGTGCTCATTCCTGCTCCTCCGTGGCGGTGTGCATGGTCCTGGATTTTCCTACACCAATGTAGTAATACCGGTTACGCTAGCCTGCACGCGGGATGACGCCACCGGCATCACGCTCGCCGGACGCGGCCGCGCGGACACGGCGACCGTACGCCCCGCGGATGCCGCCCGAGCAGCGTAGAGAGCAGTTGCTCGACGCGGCGCTGAGCGTGATCCTCGAGCAGGGCTACAGCGGCGTGTCGATCGAGGCCGTCGCCCGCGCCGCCGGTGTCACCCGGCCCGTCGTCTACGACCACTTCCGCAACCTGGGTCTGTTGCTTCAGGCGCTGATCGAGCGCGAGGAGCGGTGCGCGCTCGATCAGCTCGAGCAGGTCGTGCCGATCCATCCGGGCGACGACGAACCCGGCCGGCTGCTGGCCGGGGGGGTCAAGCGATTCCTCGACGCAGTGGCCGAGCGGCCTGACACGTGGCGGATCATCCTGCTGCCGCCGGAGGGCACCCCGACCGTCGTGCGCGAGCACATCGAGGCCAACCGCGCGCGCACGCTCGAGCGGATCGAGCAGCTGGCCCGGATGGCGATCGACCTGCCCGACGAGCTCGATCGCGAGCTCACCGCGCGGGCGATCCGCGACCTCGGCGAAGAGGCGGGGCGGATGGTCCTCACCGACCCCGAGCGCTACCCGCCGGAGCGCTACGCGCAGTTCGTCCGGACCGTCGTCGGGCTGCTGGCGCCGGACGATGGCCGCGGTCGCTGAGCTTCCGGTCACCGAGCGCTCGGCGGTCGCGCTCGCGGCAGCGATCCGTGCCCGTGAGCTGAGCGCGGCGGACGTCGTCGAGGCGCACATCGCGCGGCACGTGGCGTTCGGGCGTGCCGTCAACGCGGTCGTGGCCGATCGCTTTGAGGCCGCGCGGTCGGAGGCACGGGCGGCGGACGAGCTCGTCGCCGAGCGGGGCTGTCGATCTGCCGCCCCTGTTGGGCGTGCCGTTCACGGTCAAGGAGTCGATCGCACTGGCCGGGATGCCGAACGCCGCCGGGTTGGTCGCGCGCGCAGGCTTCCGGGCGCCCGCAAGCGCGCCGGTCGTGCAGCGGCTGACGGACGCGGGCGCGATCCCGCTCGGGGTCACGAACACGTCCGAGCTGACACTGTGGATCGAATCGGAGAACCGCCTGTACGGGCGCACGTCGAACCCGTACGACCGCTCGCGCGCGGCCGGGGGGTCGTCGGGGGGCGAGGGCGCCGCGGTCGGTTCGGGCGGCTCGCCGTTCGGCGTGGCCGCCGACGTCGGCGGCTCGATCAGGATCCCCGCGCTGTTCTGCGGCGTGTTCGGACACAAGCCGTCGTCGGGCGCGATCCCCAACACCGGTCATGTACCCGCCGACCCCCGGGGACGCCGGCCGGATGCTCCAGCCCGGGCCGCTCGCCCGCCGTGCGGAGGACCTGATGCCGCTGCTGCGGATCATGGCCGGACCGGACGGCGAGGACCGCCTGGCCCGGACGATCACGTTCGGCGATCCGGAGTCGGTGTCGGTCGACGGGCTGCAGGTGACGGTCGTCGAAGACGCGACGGTGCGGCCCTTGCGCGGGCCGCTGCGCGATGCCCGTGAGCGCGCTCTCGGAGCCTTGATCGCCGCGGGCGCGCGCGTGCGGCGAGTGTCGCTGCCCTCGTGGCGCCGGGCGATGCTGCCGTTCATCGTCACGCTCCAGGGCGGGTCTGCCGGGACGACGCTCGGCCTGCTCGACGAGGCGGGAGCGCCGCGGCCCGGATGGCGTTCGATGCTGGCGCCCGGCGGCCCGCACACGCTGCCCACGCGTCTGGCGCTGATCAGCGAGCTGCTGCCGCCGACGCCCGAGCGCGAGCAGGCGCGCCTGATTCGGGCCGGCGAGGCGATCGCGGACGAGCTCCGGGAGACGATCGGCGACGGCGTCCTCATCCATCCCGTGCATCGGTCGGTGGCGCCGCGCCACCGGCGCACGGTCGGCCGGCTGTGGCTGCTCGCCCCCGCCGCGGTGTTCAACCTCGCAGGCGTGCCGGTGACCGAGGTGCCGCTCGGGCTGACGGACTCCGGGCTGCCCGTCGGCATACAGGTGGCGGCCGGGATGGACCGCGACCATGTGTCGATCGCCGTGGCGGCGATGCTCGAGCGGGCGTTCGGAGGGTGGGTGCCGCCGCGTCTGCCGTGACTCACGGGGCGTGGCCGCTCTCTGTGGTTGCTATTGGCCCCGGTATGCGATGCCAATAGCAACCAGTTGGGTCCAACGGCCCGCGTGGGCGGCCGTGCCAGCCGGGACCTCCGTCGCCAACCGAGCGTCGGGCCAGGGGGAGCCGGAGCGGAGCGGATTCCCCTACGGACCCTCTCCGCCCGGCTTGCATGACGCCTGGCTTCCAGACAGCGCCACGTCCCCTTCATGATCACGGCGGGGAACCCCATCACAGGGCTCCCCGCCGCTGTTCCCAAACGCACCCACGGCCGGGTTGGGTGCGTCCTCCGGGAGATCGATTCGATCCTTCTAACTCGTTCGCCCCGACAAAGTTTCGGCACGCACGGATAAATCTCGCTTGCCATACTGGGGATCTCCCCCACGGGGGCGTAGCTCAGTTGGTTAGAGCGCCGGCCTGTCACGCCGGAGGTCGCGGGTTCGAGTCCCGTCGCTCCCGCTACTTCGCAGTGCCGCAGTTCGCTGCGGCGGTTGCCGAGGTCAGGAACCGCAGCCCTAGAATTCGCGATCGTGAGCGAGACGGAGCTGGCAGCGGCGGTCGACGCATGCGCGTCGCTGATCCGCGACCGGTTTCATGATGATGATCACCACGGTGCGGCGGCGATGCTGCTCGACGACGGGACCATCCTGACCGGAACCGCCCCAGATGCGATCAATCCGTCGGTTGAGGTCTGCCACGAGGTCGAGCCGTACTGCGCTGCGTTTCGGCTGGGAAAGCGTGTTCTGGCGTCGGTCTGTCTACATCGAGAGCCGGGCGGCCGCACGGTGGTTCTGAGCCCTTGCGGCGTGTGTCGCGAGCGGCTTGCCGTCCATGGGCCCGACGTTCTCGTGGCGGTCGCTGGAGTTGACGATCCAACGGTTGTCGTGTGGAAGCCGCTGAAGCTCGTCCTGCCCGACTATTGGATGACGGTCTTCCCCGACGAGATCGACGCTGGCTGGATTGCCTGAGAGCGCGCGGCGAGCAAATTCGTCATCCCTGTCGCCGATCACGCGAAGCAGCCGCACCTTCGGGTTCGTTGTTGCCCCGATCGTGGCACCGCTGCTCGGCGCTGGCGCCTTGGCGTCCCGTCGGTCGGTCTTAACCCGATCACCGGCCCGGACTGGGATCAAAGGGTCGACTACCCGGTCGCGATCGACACTGGAGCCTCCACGGCGAGTGGACAACCGGCCCTGAGAATGTCGCGCTCGAACAACCCCGGCGGGAGCGTCGTCTGCCGCTTCCACGCGCGCGACGCTCATCTCGTGCTGTCTCCCGGGTCGCGGGAGCCAATTCCGTTCCGCGTGCTTCTCGACGGCGAGGCTCCGGGCCGTTCGGACGGCGTGGACATCGACGAGGACGGCAACGGCCTGCTCCGGGACGGGTCGGCTGTATCAGCTCGTGCGCCAGCACGACGCGGTGCGCGAGCGGACGCTTCAGGTCACGTTCCTCGAGCCGGGCGCCGAGGCGTACGCGTTCACCTTCGGGTAGCGGACGATGTCGACATCTCTGTCGATGCTGTGCGGTTCGCCGACGCGCGTGGCTGGGTCGTTGACAGAGCTGCGAGGCAGGCGCTCATCGGCCCGCCAGCTGCTCGACTGTGGGAACCTCTTACGCCGTTCGTCGGGTCAGACTTCGCATGGACAACCTCCTTCATCGCGCGCGCTTCAGCTGGGAGCACCGGTGGACCCCGGGGCACATGTCCGCTTACGTCGATGGGGAGTTGGGCTCGGGTTGGCGCCTGCGCCTGGAGCGCCACGTCGGGGAGTGCGAGGAATGCCGGCTGATGCTGGACGGCCTTCGCGAGATGCTGGATGCGCTGCGCCGGCTGCCGGCGCCCTCAGGGCCCGGCGAGCCGAACCGACTGGCGGCGGCCGTCCGGCTCCGGCTCCGCGAGCGGCCCGGTCGGGACTGAACCGTTCTCTACGCGGATCAGGTCAAACGGAGCATGAACAAGCACATTCCTTCCCAGAATCAGACGGACCGTCCTCGGGTGCAGAAGACCGAGCGGGAGTGGCGTGAGCAGCTCAGCCCGGATCAGTACGAGGTGCTTCGTGGCAAGGGAACAGAGCCGCCCTTCACCGGAAGTTACGTGCACGAGAAGCGCTCCGGAACCTACCGGTGTGCCGGATGCGGCGCCGAGCTGTTCTCATCCGAGACGAAGTTCGACTCGGGGACCGGTTGGCCGAGCTTCACCGAGCCCGCCGACCGGACCCACGTCGAGTTGCTCGAGGACCGCAGCTGGGGCATGCGACGGATCGAGGTGAACTGCGCGGCGTGCGGCGGGCATCTCGGCCATGTGTTCCCTGACGGACCCGGTGCGGGCGGCGAGCGCTACTGCATCAACTCCTGCTCGCTCGAGCTCGACGAGCACTAAGCCAAACTGCGGCGGGCGTCACGGACGCGTGGCGCCCGTCCGCCGGAGCGGTATAACCGCGCGGTGGGCGCCGTGCCGACCTCTGAGCATCAGCTGATCCAGAGGGCGCGCGCCGGGGATGAGGATGCCTTCACCGAGCTGGTCACGTTCCACGCCGACCGCGTATACGGGGCGCTGCGGCACTTCGGACTCAGCGAAGATGAGGCCGACGAGGTCGCTCAGGAGGTGTTCCTCCGTGCGTGGCGGGGGCTCCCCCGATTTGAGGAACGGTCGCAGTTCTCCACGTGGCTGTACCGGATTGCGTTCAACGAGGCGCAGCGACGGCGCTCGCGCCGCGCGCTCCGACGCGCTGACGTCGATCCGGATGGCGAGGATCCGATCGTCGCGCTGCCCGACTCGCCCGACCTCGGTCCCGAAGCGCAGACTTTGTCACGCGAGTTCGAACAGATCCTCGACCGCGCCCTCGGGCAGCTGCCCGCCGAGTGGCGCGACGCGGTCGTGTTGCGCGACATCGAGGGACTCTCCACCGAGGAGGCGGCAGAGATCGTGGGGGTCCGGCAGGCCGCGTTCAAGAGCCGCCTCCACCGCGGGCGCATGCGACTCGTCGCCCTCCTCAAGCCGTACTTAACACTTGAGGAGGGCTGACGGTCCCAGCGACTACTAATCCGACGCGACCGCGGCGACGGGCTCGTCGAGCCCGAGTGCGCGCTGAAGCGCAGCCTTCGGCAGTGCGCCCACCGCCTGGGCGGCGGGCAGCCCATCGCGATACAGCACGACGAACGGGATGCCGCGCACGCCGGCCCGATCAGCCAGCGCGGGCTCCTCGTCGACGTTGACCTTGCCGACCTTGATCGTCGCAGCGCGCTGCTCCGCGATCTGCTCGATCACCGGGGTGAGCAGCCGACACGGTCCGCACCACGGCGCCCAATAGTCGACGATCACGGGAACCTCCGAGGCAAGCACCTCCTCGTCGAAATTGGTCTCATTCAGCGTGATCACATCTGTCATGTCGTTTGCCTTTCTGTGGCGGTCCTAGGCGCGAAGGGTCGTCGCGCACACGCCACCGCCGTGCTTTTCGAAGTAGCGCTGGTGATAGTCCTCGGCGTCGTAGAAGTTCGATGCCGCGGTGATCTCGGTCACGATCGGCCGGGCGATCGCCGGCTGGTGCTCGTCGCGGGACGCGATCGCGAGCGTTTCCTGTTCGGGGTGGTAAACGAAGATCGCCGAGCGATACTGGCTGCCGAAGTCCCACCCTTGGCGGTCGCGCGTCGTCGGATCGTGCATTGACCAGAACGCGTTCAGCAGATCGCTGTAGCTGACCACGGTCGGGTCAAACCACACATCCACGGCCTCGGCGTGCCCCGTCCTGCCCGAGCAGACCTGCTCGTAGCTCGGGTCGGGTGTGCTTCCGCCGGTGTAGCCCACGCTCGTTCGAACGACTCCTTCGAGCTCGCGGAACGACGCCTCGACGCCCCAGAAACATCCGGCGGCGAACGTCGCACGCTGAATGCCCTCGGACCCGCTGCTCTCACGCTGCTGCTCCCGGCTCGCATTGTCGGAAAAACTGCCTGTCATGTTCAGCAAGTGCTGTCCTTTCCGTTCTCTGTTCACGTCGGGTTGGACCTCTCTCGACACGAAAACGGTTCAGCTCGTGTCGGACTCGGCGTGATCTGCCCGTGTCGGACTTCGGAGCTGACATTTGACTTGACTGGGCCACTGACGTCGGACCTCGTGAAACACCGTGTCGGAACGGCCGTCGCGACGCGAGGACCACACCGCCATGCGCTGTCCAGACCTGCCTCAGCAGCCGACATGCTCGGCCAGGACATCCCCGTAAAGGTCCCCAATCGCGTGCAACAGCGCAGCGACTCACGTCGCGGCGTGGCGGATATTTCGGTAAGTAAGCGGTCTGCCTACTTGCTCACCGGCGCACCGGGTCAGTAGTTCGTGTGCATGGCGGCGGCGACCTGGGTGAGCGTGCTTTGAGCGATGCTGCGAGCCGCGGCGCTCCCGTCGCGCAGGATCGTCCTGAGATAGCCGCGGTCGTGGATGAGCTCGGACCGGCGGTCACGGAGGGGTCGTAATCGTTCGTTGACGGCCTCAGTCGCGCGGCGCTTGAGCTCGGCGGCTCCCCGGCTCCCAATCTGCGCGGCGAGCTCGCGAGGGTCGACCTCTTCGCACAACGCGGTGAGCAGGACGAGGTTGGCGACCTCGGGCCGGTCCTGCGGGTCGTAGGTGATGTGCGGGTTTGAATCGGTCTTGGCCTGGCGGAGCAGCCGAGCGGTCTCATCGGCGGTGGCGGCGAGAGCGATCGCGTTGTTGCGGCTCTTGCTCATCTTGCGCCCATCGGTCCCCAGGAGAACGGGCGCATCGCTGAGCAGCGCCTCGGGCTCGGGAAAGACGGGGCACTCTGGCGCGTATCGTCGGTTGAATCGCCGCGCAATGACGCGGGTCTGCTCGACGTGCGGGAGCTGGTCGGCGCCGACGGGCACGATCGTGGCCTGGCAGAAGAGGATGTCGGCGGCCTGGTGCACGGGATAGGTGAGCATCAGCCCGTTGAGCGCCGTCATTCCGGAGGCGGACGGCCTCGTCCTTGACCGTCGGGTTGCGCAGCAGCTCGGGCAGCGTGACGAGGCTCAGAAACGGCAGCAGCAACTGATTGAGCTCGGGAACGAGCGAATGGGCGAAGATCGTCGCCCGCGCGGGGTCGATCCCGACGGCCAGGTAATCGGCGACCAGCTCGTCCACGTCCTCCGGCAGCGAGGCGGGGCTGTCGCGGTCGGTGATCGTCTGATAGTCGGCGACCAACACCATCAGATCGACTCCCTCCGCCTGAAGTCGGACCCGATTCAGCAAGGTCCCGAAGAGATGGCCGAGATGCAACTGGCCGGTCGGGCGATCGCCGGTCAGGACTCGCGCCGCGAACGCCCGAGAACGCGGATCGGAAGTTGAATCGGGGTCAATCATGGAAGGGCCTTTCGCGAAGGGGCCTCCCGAGCACACGTCGTCAGCTTCGCCAGCGGACCGCCCAGGAGCGGCCCGAGAACGGAGATCAGCGGGGCCGCGTGAGGAGCGGCCGCCACCAGCAGCGACAAGTAATGCCGAATGACACGCCGTGCATGATACGGACGACGCGAGGCAGCGCAGGCCGCAGACTTCGCCGACCCTCCGATCTCGCCGGCGCAGTGGCCCGGAACCGATCCGGCCGGGGCACCCGGTGTCGCCGTGGTTCGGCGGCGTAGTCTTGGCTGCGATGTCGACGCCGGGCACGCCTGGCGGGTCAGCGCCGGAGCTCACGTTGCCCCACGGCGACCCCGTCGCCGTCGAGTTGACCTCCGCTATCCATAGCGGCGACCTGGACGCGTTACGGCGCCTGCTCGCTGAGCGACCGGAGCTCGCTTCGGTTCGCATGATCGGCCGCAAAGGCGTGGAGGGTGGCTGGCGGACCCCTTTACACGCCGCCGCCGACTGGCCCGGCTATTTCCCGGCCGCGCCCGTCGCCGTCGCCCTGCTGCTGGAGGCGGGAGCTGACCCCAACGACGACACCGGTGGCGATCGCCCCGAGACGCCGCTGCACTGGGCGGCGAGCAGCGATGACCTAGACGTGGCCGTGGCGCTCATCGACGGCGGCGCCGACCTCGAAACACCCGGTGGATCGATCGGCACGCCGCTCGACAACGCCATCGGTTACGGCTGCTGGCACGTCGCCCGGCTCCTGGGAGCACGCGGCGCCAAGATCGACAGGCTTTGGCACGCAGCGGCGCTTGGAACGGTGGAACGGATGGAGCAACTCCTCCAGGAGCGGCCTCACGCCGCCGGCGAGGTGTCCCAGGCGTTCTGGCACGCCTGCGCCGGCGGCCAACGCCGCGCTGCCGAGTACCTACTCGCTCGAGGCGCCGATCTCAATTGGGTACCCGAGTACGCCGAAGGCACCCCGCTGGATGCGGCCAACTCCCGGGACACCCGCCAGAACAACGTCGTCAGCTGGCTGCGCGAGCACGGCGCCTGCTCGGTCAGCTGAGCGCTCTGAGCGTGGCCGTCGCCTCGACCGCTGATCTTGCGCCTCGCGCGCGTCAAAGGGGCGCTCAACATCGGCGTCGGCGCGTTCGAGCCGCCGTCATTTCACCCCTGTGAAGGGCCTGGGTATCCAACGGGAAAAATAGGCCCGTTAGATACCCAGGCTCACAGAAAACGCCTGCGCGCGGGGAGGCTGTCGAACTCCTTCTCATCGACCTGGCCAGCTCCGGCAGCACGGTCGCCTGGATGCACGCCGGCACACCACGAAGCGCGCAGCTCCAATGGTCCGATGGTCCGAGTCGCCGGGCGGCTGTGGCTCGGCGCAGCCGGGCACAATCCCGGCCGATGACGACCGGGCCGCAGCCGAACCAGTCGCAGCCGAACCAGTCGCAGCCGAACCGGCCGCGGGCGAACCAGTCGCAGGGTCCCTCCGACGATCGCCGCTCGCGCTACCGGGCGGACATCCAGGGGCTGCGCGCGATCGCGGTGGTGGCGGTGGTGGCGAATCACCTGGCCGGGTGGCCGCGGGGCAGCTTCGTCGGGGTCGACGTGTTCTTCGTGATCTCGGGCTACCTGATCACCGGGATCCTCGTGCGCGAGTTCGAGAGGCGGCAGACGATCTCGTTCCTCGGTTTCTATGCCCGGCGGATCAAGCGGATCCTGCCCGCAGGGCTGTTCGTGATCGGCGCGACCCTGTGCGCCACCCGGGTGCTCGCAGGAATCGACCGATACCACTTCGCCGCCAAGGATGCGATCGCAGCGGTCCTGTTCACGGCCAACTGGCACTTCGCGGCGACCGGCGTCAACTACTTCGACCAGTCGCTCCCGCCGTCGCCGCTTCAGCACTACTGGTCGCTGTCGGTCGAGGAGCAGTTCTATTTCGTGTGGCCCTGGCTGATGCTCGGGCTGCTGCTGATCGGCCTTCGCCTGCGGCTCTGGCGACACGAGCACACCCGGCTGGTCGCGGGCGTCGCGGTCTCCGTGATCTCCGCCGCGTCACTCGCGTGGGCGTTCGCTGAGACCTCCCACAATCCGACCGGGGCGTACTTCTCCACGTTCGTTCGCGCCTGGGAGCTGGGCGTTGGAGCGCTCGTGGCGATCGCCGCCCAGCCGATCGCCCGTCGCGACGTGCGCCTGCGCCGAGTCGTCGCGGTGGCAGGCCTGCTCGGTGTGCTGGGGTCGCTGTTCGTCGTTCCTTCGTCCCCCGGGTTTCCCGCACCGTGGGCGCTGCTCCCGACCCTCTCGACGGCCGCCGTGCTCGGGGTGGGCGCCGGCCTGTCGGGCCGATCGCTGTTGCCGCTGACCAACCCGGTGAGCCAGTACCTGGGCAAGCTGTCCTACAGCCTGTACCTGTGGCACTTCCCGGTCGTCGTTCTGATCGTCACGGTGGTCCCCCAGTACTCCGTGGCCTACTGGGTGGGTGGTCTGGCATTGATCTTCGGGCTGTCCGTGGCCTCGTTTCACCTGCTCGAGGATCCGGCTCGGCGGGGGACGTGGTTCCGGCGCCGACCGGGCCGCCTGCCGCTCCCCGCGGCCGGCTGGCTGCGGTACGCCGGCGCGTGCGCGGTCACAGCACTCATCGCCGGAGCCGGCCTCGTGATCGTGCGCGGGATCGCTCCGACCAGGCTCGTGCTGGCGGCGCCGGTCCTGATCGGGCACACGCAGGACGATCCGCGCAGCTGTATCGGGGCGGCGGCGCTCGACCCCCGCCATCGCTGCGCACGGCTCGACACCGGCAACCGAGTCGCGCCGCTCCCCGGCGAGCTCCCCGACGACACCGGCGGCGCCTACGCCTGCTACGCCTACCGGCGCCAGCCGCTGCACCCGTGCGGGTACGGAAGCCGGCGGCCCGACGCGATCCGGATCGCCCTCGTGGGCGACAGCCACGCCGCCGCGCTGCTGGCGGTCCTCGAGCCACAGCTCGAGGCGCTGAACTGGCACATCACCGCGTTCACGGGAACGTCGTGCGGATGGCTGCCTCCCTCGCTCTCACCGGACTGCCCGGGACTTCGCCTGATCCAGCGCGAGCTCGTCCACCGCCGTTATGCGGTCGTCATCGCGACCGAGTTCCGCGTCTACACGAGCTCCGTCGCCGACCACCTCAAGGCGATGCGGCCCGTGGCCGCCGCCGGCGTGCGCATCGTCGTCGTCGAGGACGATCCCAGCGTCTCGCCCGCCAGCTCGGCGTGCGTGGACCGGATCACCTACAGCGCGACCGGCAACTGTGGCACCCCCGCCAGTGTCGGCTATCGCGATGCCGACCGCCTCGCGCAGGCCGCCGAACAGATCCCCGGAGCCCGCGTGGTCACCACCCGCCAGTTCTACTGCCGCGATGGCTTCTGCCCCGCCACGATCGGCAACGTCCTCGTGTACAGGGACACCGCCGCCCACGTCACCGCCAGCTACGCCCGGACGATGAGCCCGTACCTCGTCGAGGCGATCGAGCGCGCGCTTCGCCAACGATGACGATCTGGGCGATCATGGGCTGATGCGCTTTTCGATCAACATCCCGAACTTCGGGGACTTCGCCGACGCCCGCAACGTCGCTCGGGTGGCCGCCGCGGCGGAGGAGGCCGGGTGGGACGCGCTGCTGGTGTGGGACCACGTCGTGCATGACAAGCAGGCGCGGCGGGGAGTGCCGTTCGGGGATCCGTGGATGCTGTTGACCGCGGCGGCGCTGGCAACGTCGCGGCTGCGGGTCGGGACGCTCGTCACGCCGGTCGCGCGCCGGCGGCCGGAGCAGCTCGCCCGTCAGGTGGCGACGCTCGATGCGCTCAGCGGCGGCCGAGTGATCTTCGGTGCGGGGCTCGGCGGGCCGATCGAGGATGAATACGCCAGCTTCGGGGACACGACCGATGCGCGCGTGCTCGCCGAGCGTCTGGACGAGGGGCTTGAGGTCCTGCGGCGCTACTGGTCCGGCGAGGAGGTCAACCACGATGGCGAGCACTATCGGGTCCGGGACGTGATCCTGCTGCCCGCCTCCGTCCAGCGCCCGCATCCGCCGATCTGGGTCGGCGGCTTCTGGCCACACCGTCGGCCGATGCGCCGGGCTGCGCGGTGGGACGGCGCGGCGCCGTTGTTCATGAGCGCGCGGCACGGCGTGATCCCGCCCGTCGAGCAGGCCCGCGAGCTGATCGCTTTCATCGAGCGGGAGCGCGAGCCGGCGACAGGCCCGTTCGAGATCGTCGTGGGCGGCGCCACCGACCCCGGCAGGGCGCGTGAGGAGATCGGACCGTTGGCCGACGCCGGCGCCACCTGGTGGGACGAGCGCCAGCTGATGACCAGCCAGGACCTCGACCGCCTGGCCCCGGTGCTCCGGCGGATCGAACACGGGCCCCCGGCCCTCTGACGCCGGCCGGAGAGCCGCATGACATGCCCCCGCCCCGGGGGGCGGGAACCACACCGCGCTACTTGATCCCCAGCTTGTCGGTGATCGTCGTGGCGGCCGACTTGGCCCCCACGACATCGGTGACGAGCGCCGTGCTGGCTTGTTTCGCCGCCGAGGCGTCGTGATTCCCGGCCGCGAGAACGATCGCCTTCAGGTCCGCTTCGGCGCGCGTGGCGGCGCCGGTCATCTGGGTGAAGGCGGCCGATACGCTCGACGGGGGCTTCAGCTGCTTCAGGTGCGTGAGGGCGGCCTGCCAGCGTTGCGCGAATGACTGGAACTCAGTTGCGAGCTGAGCATCGGTCTGCGACGGCGCATGCTCGATCGTCGTCCCGATCGCCTGTGAGGCGCTCTTGAACTGGCTCGCCGCCGACGAGAAGCCCTTCTTGAAGGTCGCCGTCTGGTCCGTCGACGACCCACCGCAGCCCGACAGCAGGCACACCGCAACCACGCTCGCGACACGAATCTGCATCGAATCCTCCCCGGTTTGGAATCCGCTACAACGACGCGACGGCGACGCTATCGGGGCTGTGGGGCTCGTGCAAGCCCTGTCAGCTCACCCGGTCCGGTTGACGATCGGGACGTACGGCCGGCACGGCTCGTTGCGCAGGCTCGGGCAGGGCGGGAGCGACGTCGGCACGCTGACGCCGGGAACGACCGGGAGCACGAGGCTCGACGGCATCGTCTTCGAGAACGCGATCGAGACGGTCGAGGTGCCCGTCGGCGGCTGGGTCTCGCCGAACGACCAGATCGGCTGGGTGCCGTTGGGCGCGGCGATCGTCACGCGGATCCGGGAGCCGGCGCGGTAGGCGTGGCCCTCGTAGTACAGCGGGATGACGACCTCGACGAACGTGCCCGATCGGCATCGGCTGGACGTCGGAGGCGAGCTCGCTGGGGATCGGGTTCGAGCAGCGTGCTCGGCTGCTTGAACAGGTTGTCGGTCCCGGTCGAGAGCTTGCGCTCGCTGGCCCGCATCCAGCCGTTCTGAACGAACGTCTCGTTGCCGTCGGGGCGCACCTCGCTGACCGTGGCCTGGAGGTCGACGTCGGGCGTCGAGGAGCTGCACCCACAGGTGGACCGCGCCCGGCACCGACGACGGTTGTGTCCTGGCGACAGCGGGGCGCGAGACGTAGGACACGGCGGTGCCCGGACGGGTTCTGCTGCCAGTTCCACTGCCACTGCGACGCGTTGCCCCACAGGCCGCCGCTGCCCGGTGTTGCCGCTGTAGTCGGTCAGCGGCAGCGCCTTCGCGTTCGACGTGTACTGAGTCGATGCCCTGGCGCCGCGGGCGGCTGGCTGCCGAGCGCGCCGCTCGGGCCGAGGTACCACGATTGCGCGGTCGTGCCGGGGATCGGGAAGCGTCGAGAACGACTGCTCGAAGCCCGGGTACGGGTCTCCCGGCGTGGAGCTGCCGGTCGGCGAGGCTGCCCGCGCCGTTGTCGAACAGCACCCGCACCTCGGGCAGCGCCTCGAACGCGGCGAGCGCGCCGGCGTACGTGGGCTGCTCCTGGATCGGGTCGGGGGGCAGCGTGATCGGCGTCGCTCTGCGGCAGCCCCATCGCCGACTGGTAGATGACCGGCGCCGCGGCGCGGATCGCCGCCTGGTTGACGATCGGCGCCTGGTGGGCGACGAACAGCTCGAGGAAGTCGTACCAGCGGTTGAACGTGTGCGGGATCGAGCGAGTCGATGTGGGCGCCGTTGGTGAACGTGAACCACTTGCAGCTTCGTGCCGGTGAAGTGCTGCACGAGATCGGGACAGTGGCCGCCGGTCTGCTCGTCCTCCCACTGGCAGGCCATGAACGTCGGCACCTTGATCTTGTTCACGAACGTGACCGGGTCGAGCGGGTCGGCGACCGCGGGCACGTAGTGCGCGTTGGCGCGGATCTTCGCGAGCAGGTTCGCCGCCTCGCCGTGCAGGGCCTGGTTGGCCTTGCAGGTCTGATCGCCCTGCTGGATCTGCTGGTAGGCCCACGGCTGGCCCGAGTTGGGCCCGGCCGGCTCGGCTTCGTGCTGGCGCTGCTCGGCCCAGGCGACGGCGAAGCCGGTGTTGAGGATGCCGCCCGGATACAGCGTCGTGGCCGTCGCGTCGATCGTCGACAGCGGCGAGATCGCCTCCAGGTCGGGCGGGTTGAGCTGCGCCGTGAACAGCTGGCTGATCGCGCCGTAGGAGATGCCCATCATCCCGACCTTGTGGCCGAGCACCCAGGGCTGGTGGGCGATCGTCTCGATCACGTCGTAGCCGTCGAGGTTCTGCAGCGGCTCGAAGAAGTCGTACGCGCCGCCCGAGCAGCCGGTCCCGCGCATGTTGACGTCGACGACCGCGAACCCCATCAGGTTGGCCAGCACGGCGATCCCGTTCACGGGCCCGGCCGGGTCGGCGTAGCCGTAGCCCGAGTACTCGATCAGCGTCGGATACGGCGGTGCGTAGTCCGGTCCGTTCGGCGGCGCGACGCCGCTCGGCGCGCCCGGCTCCCCCGCCGGACTGGTCGGCGGGTGCACGTCGATCGCCAGCTGCGTGCCGTCGCGCGTCGTCAGGTACGTGTAGCCGTTGTCCGGGATCGACTGGTTGTAGATGCTCGGATCCCATGGCGCCGGTTGATCGGTGTGCACCGTGACCGGTCCCGACTCCTCACCGGTCGAGTCGAGGCGCACCTGGTAGCCGCTGCCCGGCGTGACGTTGCGGAACAGGACGCCGCCCTGGCCATCGGCCGGCTGCGCGGCGACGGTCTTGCCGCTGGAGTTGAGCAGCGACATCGACGCGTGGGCGGGGGCGCCCAGTGCGTAGACCTGCTCGGCGCTGCCGTGGGCGGTGAAGCTCGGGGAGGCTGCGATCGCGCTCGACGCTCCGCCGGCCAGCATGGCAACCGCCACGGCGATCGTCGACACCGCACGCTTGAGGGGGAGGGATCCGGTCATGGCACAACTGTTCCCGATTTCCGGTGTGACATGCGCCGGTTCTCATTCGCGCACCACTAGGATCGACGCGATGGCGGCGAGCGGACACCCGGCGACGATCGCCGACGTGATCGTCCGGATGCAGGCGATCGACGCGGCGCTCCCGCGCAAGGACGGCGTCGCCTACTTCAACCGCCTGTACCTCGCGGTCACCGATGCGGTCGAGGCGTCGAGCCCCGGGACGGTCCACAACCGGCAGTTCCTCACCCGGCTCGACGTCGTGTTCGCCGGCATGTACTTCGATGCCGAGGCGACGATCGGCAGCGGCGACCCGTGCCCGGTCGCCTGGCGCCCGCTCGTCGAATCACGTGCCGAGCAATTGGCGCCGATCCAATTTGCGCTGGCCGGGATGAACGCGCACATCAGCCACGATCTCGCCCTCGCTGTCGTCCAGACGTGCGAGGAGATGGACCTCGCGCTCGACGATCAGCACGATGACTTCGAGGCCGTCAACGTGATCCTCGGACGAGTCGAGGGCCAGGTGGCGGGCTGGTTCGAGACCGGGGTGATCGCCGACATCGAGGACGTCGTCCCCAAGGACGTCGACCGCGCGCTGGCGATGTGGTCGCTCGTCGCGGCGCGCGAGGTGGCGTGGGGGCACGCCGAGATGCTGTGGCGGCTGCGCGGCGACCGGCTCCTGTTCGACGGGTACGCGGACGTCCTCGCGCGGAGCACCGAGCTCGCCGGGCGTGCGATGCTCGTGTAGCCGCAGCAACGCCGGCTCAGGACGCCGGGACGCCGGGCCCGTCGGCGCGGCTCCGGCTGAGCTCGGCGGCGCGCGCCAGCGCCGGGGTGGCCCGGAGCCCCTCGAACGTTGCCGTCGCCTGGTCGAGCAGCGGCGTGGCCTCGGTGTGCCGGTGCTGGTCGATCAGCCACGCGGCGAGGTCGGTCTCGGTGACCGCCCGCCAGTACGGGTAGCCGAGCCCGGTGAACATCTCGATCGCGGCGCGGAGCTCCTCCTCGACGCTGTCGTGGTCGCCCTCCGCCGCGGCAAGCAGCGCGCGACCGCGGGCGAGTTGCGCCCGCAGGTACGTCCTCGCACACGAGGATCACCGGCTCGTGGGCGGCGAGTCGCTCGAAGAACAGGCGCCAGCCGGCGAACAGCTCAGCCCGGTCGAGGCCAGGGTGGGCGACGCCGAGCAGGGCGCCCAGCCGCGGGGCGATGAACGCCCGGTCGCCGGAATCGGGCACCCACTCGGCCAGCCCTGCCTCGAGCTTCAGCGCCCCTCGGGCAGCGGCGCGTCCTCGGGGATCCCGAGTCGCTGGCGCACCATCTCGGCGAGCGCCCAGTACGCGACGCCGTCGCCGTGGGTCAGGCAGCGCCCCAGGTGCCACAGGAACGTGTCCGCGACCCCGTCGATGTAGTTCGCGAACTCGCGGCGCAGGCGCGACTTGCCGACCCCGGCCTCGCCGGAGATCGCGACAAGCCGCGGCGCCGACCGCTCGACCGTGCCGTACAGCAACTCCTTGACGAGCCGCAGCTCCGAGTCCCGCCCGACGAACGGCGCCTCGACGAGCTGCTCATGATCGCGGCCGCGGACGCCGGCCACGACCCGGACCGCGCGCCACAGATGCAGCGGCTCGGCCTTGCCCTTGAGCGTGTGCTCGCCGGCGTCCTCGTAGGCGATCGCTGCTGAGGTCACTTGCCGGGTCACCTCATCCACGAGCACCGTCCCCGGCTCCGCTGAGGACTGCAGCCGCGAGGCGGTGTTGACGCGATCGCCGACGACGATCCCCTCGGCGGGGTCCTCGAGCGCGGCCACGCGGCCGGTCACCACGCCGGCGCGGGCGCGCAGATTCGGCGCGCCGACCTCCTCGCCGAACACGGTCACGGCGGCGACGATCTCGAGCGCCGCGCGGACCGCCCGCTCGGCGTCGTCCTCGTGCGCCACCGGCGTGCCCCACACGGCCATCACCGCATCCCCGATGAACTTGGCCACGACGCCCCCGTAGCGCGCGACGACCGTCCGGGCGGCGTCGAAGTATCGGCCGAGGAGCTCGCGGACGTCCTCGGCTTCACGTCCTTCCGACAGAGTCGTGAACCCGACGAGATCGCAGAAGCGCTGGCCGAGCTCGAACGCCGATCTGCACCCGGGGCAGCGGAGCGCGAGCGCGCCACCGCACTCACGGCAGAACTTTGCGCCGTCCTTATTGCGAGATCCGCACGCCGGACAGACCAACCCATCCCCCTGTCTGCACTCCCGGAAGGTTAACGGTCGCGGGTCGGTCAGGACCCCGTGCCGGAGGGACGGCCGGGTAGTGACCGCCGCTCAGTGCTCGGAGGCGGACAACCCGGCGGCGTCAACCGGCTCGCCGACAACGCGGTCGCGGCCCGCCCGCTTGGCGTCGTACAGGCGCCGGTCGGCCACCTTGACGACGGCCTCGAGGTCGTGCGGCGCGAACGTCGTGGCGACCCCCGCGCTCGTAGTCAGGGTCAGTCCCGTGGCGATCCGGTCCCACGCCTCGGTGCGGATCGCGCGGCGGATCCGCCGGCAGCAGGCGCGCGCGGCACGCGCGTCCGTGTCCGGCATCAGCACGACGAACTCCTCGCCTCCGCTGCGCACGACGATGTCGGACTCGCGCAGGACGTCGCACAGCAGGCCGGCCACGCGGACGAGCACCCGGTCGCCGGTGTCGTGGCCGAAGCGGTCGTTGATCGACTTGAAGTGGTCGAGGTCGAGCACCGCCAGGCTGAGCGGGCCCTCGGGCTCGCCGGAGGTCATCCGCTCGAGCTCGCGGGCGAGGAAGCGGCGATTGTGCAGTCCGGTGAGCCAGTCTCGGTCAGCCTGGTCACGGAGCTGGTCCTGGAGGTCCTCGAGCTGGGCGGTGCGGTGCTCGAGCTCGGCGTGGGCCTCGGCAAGCTGACGGTTCTTGGCGGCCAGCGCGTCACCCTCGTTGCGCGCCGCCATCGCCTCGAGCGTCGCGCGCTCGAGCCGGATCTGGAGGTCGGACAGCTCGCGGAACGCCTGGCGCTCGAGCTCGGATGCCCGGGTGAGCGCGTCGAAGGCTTCCTCGAGGCGGCCCGCCTCGCGCAGCGCGTTGGCGACCTCGGAGAGGATCAGGCTGCGGGTCTGCGGGAGCCGATCGCCGAGCCACTCGAGCGCTCCCTCGCCGGAGGCCCGCGCGTCGTCGAGCTGGCCGAGCGCCATCCGGGCCTGGACCTCGACGCGGACGGTGGCACCGAGCACGTACAGATTCGGCTCGCCGCTGCCGGTGAGCCGGGCGATCGCCTTCTCGGCGTCAGCGAGGGCCTCGTGCGCCCGGCCCGCCGCGAGGTGGATGTCGGCTCGGGTGGACTGCAGGACGGCCAGCGCGAACTCGTTCGGTCCGCGCAGCGCGTGTGCGATCCGCATGCCGTGCTCGATCTCGCGCTCGGCGCCCGCCACATCGCCCTGCTCGGCGAGATGGCAGGCGAGGTCGTTGCGCGAGATCGCCTCCTCCCAGCGATCGCCGGCCGCAACGGTCAGCTCGAGCACCTCGCGTACGCGCTGCGGCCAGTCTTGGACGCCGACGTTGCCGAACACCAGGCAGGTGGCCCGCCGCGAGAAGATCCGCAGGTCGGGGTCGCCTGACTGATCGGACAGCTGGACGGCCTGCTCGCCGTGGCTGACCGCCTCGGCGTAGGACCCGGTGAAGAACGCCAGCTGCGCCTTGATCGCCGCCAGCTCGGTCCGAGCAGCGAGGTCATCGCACTCCTCGCAGTGTCGCTCGGCCTCGACGAGCAGCTCGAGCGACCCGCGCAGATCGCCGCGGTGCAGAGACACCGCGCCCTGCAACACACGCGCCCGCGCGCACGTGGCGGGATCGCCGATCGAACGGGCGAGCTCATAGCAGCGGATCGCCTCGGCGAGTGCCTCGCCCGGCTGCTCGAGGAACACGTGGCGAGCCTGGAGGAGGCGGCGACGGATCGCCGCCAGGTCGCCGTCCCCGGCGTGATCGGAATGGGTCGGGGGTACGGAGGACATTCAGGAGCGAAGTTGGCCTTCGGATCTAGTCGGCAGCTCCCGGCGCAAGCTTGAGCGCTCGTGTCAGCACTCTCACCACGACGCCCGCGCCCGAGGACGGGTGAGCAGGCCGGTCCGGCGGGAGATCCGTCAGGATTGCGGCGTGCCGGGACCGGATGACATCCGTGTCGCCGAGGTCCTCGGCGCGCTGTCGCTGACCACCGATCTCGGCTCGGGGCTCCCGTTCGAGAAGGGGCTGCGGAGCTGCGTCGTGGCCAGCGCGTTCGCCGACGCGCTCGGCCTGTCGCCGGCCGAGCGGCGGTCGGCGTTCCACGCGTCGCTGCTGCGGGCGATCGGGTGCACCGCGCACGCGCCCGAGAACGCAGCGATGTTCGAGGACGACATCCAGTTCCAACGGGCGTTCAAGGTGCTCGACCCGGCCGACCCCGCCACGTTCGCTGCCCGGTTCGGCGAGTGGGCCGGCCCGCGGCAGCCGGACCTGCTGGCGATGGTGATCGAGAAGACGCCGACCGTCGGCGTCTACGCGGCCCGCTCTGGCTGCGAGGTGAGCCAGGCGCTCGGGGCGCGGCTGAGGATCGCGCCCGCGGCAATGGCCGCACTCGACCAGGTCTACGAGCGGTGGGACGGGCGCGGGATCCCGGACGGGGTGTCCGGCCAGGAGCTGTCGATCGCCGCGCGCGTCTCCCACGTGGCCGAGCAGGCGGTGATCGCCCACGCGGCCGGCGGCGAGGCGGCGGTCCGCGCCGAGCTCGAGCGGCGCTCGGGCGGCCACCTCGACCCCGACCTGTGCGCCGCGTTCGGGCGCGAGGCGGGCATCCTCCTCGGCCCGCTCGACGACGAGGACATGCTGGCCGCTGTGCTTGGCTGCGAGCCTCCGCCAGTGGCCAGAGTCGGCCGGGCGGAGCTCGACGAGCTGTGCCTGGCGCTGGCGATCTTCACCGACCTCAAGGGACGCTTTCTCATCGGCCACTCGACCGGGGTGGCCGCGCTGGCGACGCGCGCCGGCACGCTGCAGGGGATGGAGCCGGCCGCGATCGCGGAGCTGCGCACGGCAGCGCTTGTGCACGACGTCGGCCGGACGGGCGTCTCGAGCGCGATCTGGGACGACCCCGGGCCACTTGGCGCCGGCGACCTCGAGCGGGTGCGGCTGCATCCGTACTGGACCGAGCGGATCCTCGAGCGCTGGCCCGTGTTCGCGCCGGTCGCGGCCGCCGCCGCGCAGCACCACGAGCGGCTCGACGGTGGCGGCTATCACCGCCGCGCCCGTGGCGCCGAGCTGTCGGCGGCGGCCCGCACGCTGGCCGCGGCGGACGCATTCCACGCGATGACCGAGCCCCGCGCGCACCGGCCGGCGCTGTCCCGCGACGGCGCTGCCCGAGCGCTCTCGGCGGAGGCCGCGGCCGGGCGGCTCGACGCGGGGACGGTCGGGGCGGTGATCGAGGCGGCCGGCCTCCCGCGGCCGCGGTCGGCTTGGCCCGCGGAGCTGAGCGACCGCGAGGTCGAGGTGCTCCGCCTGACCGCGCGCGGGCTCACGAACTCGCAGATCGGCGAGCGCCTCTTCGTCTCGCCGCGCACGGTCCAGCACCACCTCGCGAGCATCTACGACAAGACCGGCCACCGGACCCGGGCGGGCGCCGCCGTGTTCGCGATCGAGCACGGGCTGCTGCCCGGCGAGCCTGGCGAATAGGCCATTCGGCCGATGCGCGCCGGCGCCAGGTGACCGACGATCGCGCCGTCATCCACCCCAGCGGCGAAAGGCACATCGTGAGCCCCATCACCACCGACCGGTCGGCAGCCAACCTGGCGGCCATCCAGGAGATCTACGCCGCGTTCGGCGGCGGCGACGTTCCCGCCATCCTCGACCGCATCGGCCCCGACTGCCGGTGGGAGTCGTGGGCCGACAACAGCGCCCAGGCCGAGGGCGTCCCGTACCTACAGCCGCGGACCGGCCCGGCCGGCGTCGGCGCGTTCTTCGCCGCGGTGGCCGAGCTTAAGATCCACGCCTTCGAGGTGCTCGACTGCGTGGCCGGCGAGCGCCAGGCCGTGGCCGAGGTGGCAATCGATGCGAGCACGCCGGCCGGCGGCCGCTACCGCGACGAGGAGCTCCACCTGTGGACGTTCGACGCCGGCGGCCGGGTCGTTCGGTTTCGCCATTACGTCGACACGGCCAAGCACATCGCCGCGAGTCGTGGCGAGGACACCGTCGGCACGCTCAGGCGCGGGCGGTGAACGTGCACGGCATCCGCTTGATGCCGTGGATGAACGCGCTGCGCAACAGCTCGGGCTCGCCCGCCTCGATGTCGGGGACGACGCGCAGCAGCTCGCGGAAGATCGCACGCAGCTGAGTGCGGGCGAGCGAGGCGCCCATGCAGTAGTGCGGACCGCCGCCGCCGAACCCGAGGTGCCGGTTGGGGTTGCGGGTGATGTCGAATGTCCACGGCTCGTCGAACGCGAGCGCGTCGCGGTTGCCCGAGTGGTAGAAGAGGACGACCCGCTCACCGGGCGGAAGCGTCTCGCCGTACAGCTCCACCGCGCGGGTCGTCGTGCGCCGGAAGGTGAGCACCGGGGAGGCCCAGCGGACGAACTCCTCGACGGCGTCGGGCAGCCGCGACTCGAGGGCTTCGAGGAGCAGCGCGCGCTGGTCGGCGAACACCGTGAGGGCGCGCATCGCGTGGGAGGTCGTGTGGCGCGAGGTGTCGTTGCCGGCCACCGACAGCAGCACGAGGAACGCGGCGATCTCGGCGTGGGTGAGCCGTTCGCCGTCGACCTCGGCCTGCACGAGCGCGGTCATCAGGTCCTCGCCTGGGTGCTGCTCGCGGTGTTTGGCGAGCTCGGTGGCGAACTCGGTGAGCGTCCATAGCGCGGTGCCGAGGACCTCGATCGGGGGGCGATCCCCGAACACCTCCGGGTCGGCCGCCATCACCAGCGTGTCGGCGGCCTGCATCACGCGCTCGCGGTCGGCCTCGGGCACCCCGAGCATGTCGGAGATCGTCTGCAGCGGCAGGCGCTTGGCGATCAGGTCGACGAAGTCGCCGCCGCCGGTGGGCGCCGCCTCGGCGACGATCCGCGCGGCGGCCGCGTCGATCGCGTCCTCGATCCGCCTCACCTGGCGGGGCGTGAACGCCGAGGACACGAGCGCGCGCAGCTTGCCGTGGCGGGGCGCGTCCATCGCCAGGAACGACTGGGAGGCCTCGAGCATCTCGGGCGGCGCGTCGGCGAACTGGACACCGTCGCCCGAGCGGAACGTGGCCGGATCCCGCGAGATCCGGCGGATGTCCTCGTAGCGGACGATCGCCCAGTACGGCTTGCGGCTCTGGTCGGGCAGGCCGAGGATGTCCTGCACCGGCTCGTGGAGGCTGATCGGCTGCTCGCGCCGCAGATGCTCGAAGTAGAGGTCGCGCTGCTCGGCGGGGAGTCCCCAGAACTCGAGCGAGCCGAGGTCGGCGTCCGGAAGATCCCTGCCCGGCGAGACGGACACCCGGCAACCCTACCGCGCCCACGACGATGATTTTTGCCGAACCCACGCCCGCGGCGATGAGTTTTGCCGAGCCCGTCCGTCTGTACGGGCACCATGGGGATCGACATGACCGAGCGGCAACGCCCAACTCGACTCCGAGCCGGTGAGGACGCCGGCGTCGCGATCGCCGCCCGCGCGCTGCGGCGGGACTTCAAGGGCGGGATCGAGGCCGTGCGCGACATCGACCTGACGGTCGCGCCCGGCGAGGTGTTCGGCTTCCTCGGCCCGAACGGCGCTGGTAAGACGACGACCGTGCGGATGCTTTGCACGCTGTTGCCACCGACGGCGGGCACGGCCACCGTGGCCGGGCTCGACGTGGTCAGCCAGGGCGCCGAGGTGCGGCGCCGGATCGGCGTCGCGCTGCAGGAGATCGGCCTCGACCCGGTGCAGACCGGCCGCGAGCTGCTCGAGCTCCAATGCGGCCTGTACGGGATCAGCGGCCGCGGAGCCCGGGAGCGCGCGCAGGAGCTGCTCGAGCTCGTCGGACTGACCGAGGCCGCCGAGCGGCGAACGAAGACGTACTCGGGCGGGATGAAGCGCCGGCTCGATCTCGCCTCCGCGCTCGTCCACGCTCCCCGCGGTGCTGTTCCTCGACGAGCCGACGACCGGTCTGGACCCGGCGTCGCGGCTGACCGTGTGGGACGAGCTGCGCCGGATCAACGCCGGTGGCACGACGGTGTTCCTCACCACCCAGTACCTCGAGGAGGCCGACAAGCTGTGCGACCGGCTGGCGATCATCGACGAGGGCCGGATCGTCGCCGAGGGAACGCCCGAGCGGCTCAAGGGCACGCTCGGTCACGATGTCGTGTCGGTCGCGCTCGACGGCGCCGACCCGGCCGCCACCGAGGCGGTGCTGATCGGGCTCCCCGGCCTCGAGCGCGTCGTCGCCGAGCCGGACGCGCTGGCGCTCTACGTCGAGAACGGAGCCGGGTCGATCGCGGAGATCGTCCGCCGGCTCGACAGCGCCCGGATCACCGTCGGGGCGATCAGCGTCGCGCGGCCCTCGCTCGACGACGTGTTCCTGCAGGCGACCGGCCGCCGGCTCGAAGGCCAGCGCGACGGCCAGGCAGAGGTGGCGACATGACCGAGGCGATGCTGCTCGGGCGCCGGGCGATCCGCGAGATCGTGCGCATGCCCGAGGCGACGATCCCCACGCTGTTCATCCCGCTGTTCTTCCTGGTGGTCAACATCGGGCAGGTCTCGAAGACGTTCCCGAGCTCGACCCCGTTCCTCAGGGGCCAGGGCTACGTGGCCTTCCAGCTCCCGGTGTCGTTGATGTTCGCAACCGCGACCGCGATCTCGGGCCTGGCGCTCGTCACCGAGATCGACCTCGGCTATTTCGACAAGCTGCTGGTGGCGCCGATCCGCCGCTCCTCGATCATCTTCGGGGCGCCTCGCGGCCGATTTCACCCGGGGCGTGATGACCTCATCGCTCGTTCTGATCGTCGGGCTGATCCTCGGCGCCCGCGTGCAGAGCGGCCCGCTCGGCGCGCTGCTGATCGTCCTGCTCTCGGCGCTGTTCGGCGTCGCCTACGCCGGCTTCGGGATCCTCGTGGCGCTCCGCACCCGCAGTGTCCAGGCCACCCAGTCGAGCTTCCTGCTGTTCTTCCCGCTGCTGTTCCTGACCCCGAACTTCGTCCCGTTCGACCGCCTGTCGTCGGTGATGGAGACGCTCGCCCGGATCAACCCGGTGAGCTATGTGATCGTCGGCTTGCGCTCGCTCGTGATCGACGGGTGGGACGCCGGCAAGATCGCCATCGCTGCGATCGTGATCGTCGCCCTCGGGGCGATCCTCACCGCGTTGTCGCTGCGGACGATCGCCACCTACGACCGCTGACCCTCGCTCTCGCGCAGCCAGCGCAGCATGTGCGGCGCGTTCGATGAACGAAATCTGACCAACGTCGGCCTCCACAATCCGGCGTTCGGTCGTTAGGCTCGGCATCAGCTCGAACCGAGGAGGGTGCTGCCCCGTGACCTGGAAACCCGACCCCACGTTCTACCCGTCCCCGCGGAGCGCTGCGGCGGCCCCGCCCGAGGAGCTCGCCTACGTCGTCACACTCAACGTCGGGAGCAACGGCTCCCAGCGGCCGGACGCGCTCAACGTCGTCGACCTGAAGGCCGGCTCCGCGACGTACGCGCACCGGATCGGTCGCCTCGAGATGCCGAACGTCGGCGACGAGCTGCACCACTTCGGCTGGAACGCGTGCTCCTCGGCACTGTGCCCGTGGGCGCCGCATCCGCACGTCGAGCGACGCTACTTCCTCGTGCCCGGACTGCGCTCGTCGCGGATCCATGTGATCGACGTCAAGGACGATCCGGTCAACCCGAAGCTCACGAAGGTGATCGAGGCCGACCAGCTGGCGTCGCGGACCGGCTACAGCCGACCGCACACGATCCACTGCGGCCCCGACGGGATCTACGTGAGCGCGCTCGGCGCCCCCGACGGCAACGGCCCCGGCGGGGTGATGCTGCTCGACCACGACGACTACGAGCCGCTCGGCCGCTGGGAGGTCGACCGCGGTCCGCAGGAGCTCGCCTACGACGTCTGGTGGAACATCGGCTACGACACGCTGCTGACGAGCGAGTGGGGCACGCCGAAGATGGTCGAGGACGGGGTCGTGCCCGAGCTGCTGCTCGGCGGGAAGTACGGCCACCACCTGCACGTGTGGGACCTGCGCCGCCGCCGCCACACGCAGGCGATCGACCTCGGGCCCGAGCAGCAGATGGTGCTCGAGCTGCGTCCGGCCCACGATCCCACCAGGCCGTACGGGTTCGTCGGCGTCGTCGTCTCGACCGCCGACCTGTCCGCCTCGGTGTGGCTGTGGAGCCGCGAGAACGGGAACGTGGGCGATCCGCAAGGTGATCGAGATCCCGGCCGAGCCGGCGACCGAGGACGAGCTGCCACCGGCTCTGAAGCCGTTCGGGGCGGTGCCGCCGCTGGTCACCGACATCGCGTTGTCGCTCGACGACCAGTGGCTGTACGTGTCCTGCTGGGGCACCGGCGAGCTCAAGCGCTACGACGTCTCGGACCCGGCCAACCCACGCGAGGACGGGTCGGTCCACCTCGGCGGGATCGTCCGCCGCGCCGCGCACCCGGCGGCCGGCCAGGTCAACGGCGGGCCGCAGATGGTCGAGGTCAGCCGCGACGGCAAGCGCGTGTATCTGACCAACTCGCTGTACGCCTCGTGGGACGCGCAGTTCTACCCCGACGGGATCGACGGCTGGATGATCAAGCTCGACTCCGAGCCGGGGCGGTTCGAGATCGACCCCGCGTTCTTCGTCGAGTTCGACGCTGACGAGCGCCCCCACCAGGTCCGCCTCCAGGGCGGGGACGCCTCGTCCGACTCGTACTGCTTCCCGTGATCCGATGATCAGCCACACCGGTGTGTGGGTGACGCTGATCGTGCTCGGCGTCTACCACGGGCTCAACCCCGCGATGGGCTGGCTGTTCGCGGTCTCTCAGGGAATGCAGCACCGCAGCCGCCGGGCGCTGCTGCGGTCGCTGCTGCCGATCGCGATCGGCCACGAGATGTCGATCGCACTGATCGCCGCGCTCGTGCTCGGCGCCAGCGCAGTGATCTCGGCCGGAGCCCTGCACCTGACGGCTGCGATCATCCTGTTCACGTTCGGCGTGTTCCGGTTCATCAAGCCGCGCGCGCACTGGCGCTGGACGACGATGCGGGTCAGCGACCGCGAGCTCACGGCGTGGTCGTTCCTGATGTCGACCGCGCACGGCGCCGGCCTGATGGTCGCGCCGGTGCTGATCGGGCTGCAGGGCGTCTCGACCGCGTCGGCGCACGTCAAGGCGGGCGACAGGGCCGACGTCGGGGTGCTCTCGCACGTGCCGCTGATCCCGAGCGGTATCGCGATCGCCCTGCACGTGCTCGCGATGGTGATCGTGATGGGCGCGATCGCCCTGCTCGTCTACGAGAAGCTCGGGCTCGAGGTGCTCCGCCGGGCGTGGATCAACACCGACCGGCTGTGGGCGGCGACGTTCATGGCCGCGGCGGTGGTCACGCTGTTCACCGCCTGAGGCTGTTCACCGCCCCGGGGCGCTCAGCCCCGCTCGGCCCAGGCCTTGAGCTCGCCGGCCCGGGCACCGGCCAGCATGTCTCGCAGGACGCCGACGATCGGCCCCCGGATCACCATCCCGAGCATCCGCCCGAGATCGGTCTCGATCGCGTAGGTGGCCCGGGTGCGGCCGTCGCCGAGGTCCTCGAGCTCCCAGCTGCCCTCGACCGACTTCAGCTCGCCCTTGATCTGGGTCCAGGTGAGCCGGGTCGGCGCGTCGTAGCTGAACCGCACGGTCGACTTGACGGTGCGGACCTTCGCGTCGGTCTCGACCTCGCACAGGGTCGCGCGGCCCTCGTCGTCGTGCTCGGTCGGTCGCATCGCCTTCAGCCCGCCTTGCCACTCGGGCGCCGACGCCACATCCTCGACGAGTTTCCAGACATGGTCGATCGGCGCTGCAATGTCGGCCGTCGAACTGCCACTCAGGCTTCCCACCTCGGCTCCACCTCCTGCTCGCTCGGATCGATCGGTGCGACCCTACATAAGCTGCCGCGAAGGCACGCGGCTCGGCGGGCGCCAGCGGGCCGTCCACTAAGGTGTCGCCGATGAGATCCCGGCTGAACGCGGCGATCGTGGCGGCGCTCCTGATCGCCGGGTGCGGCGGGACGAGTTCGTCGTCCTCCTCTTCGTCGGCCTCGGGGGGCGCCTCGTCGGCCGGGACGACGAGCACGGCCCCCGCCTCGAACACCGCCGCCTCGAGCACCGCCCCCGCCTCGAGCACCTCCACGGGCTCCGCGGTCTCGAGCAACCCGGCGATCGCCGAGGCCGTCCAGGCGTGCAAGGCGAGCGTCGAGACGCAGTCATCGATCTCCTCGACGGTCAAGACCAAGCTCGACCACATCTGCGACGAGGCCGGGGCCGGCAACCAGGCCGCGGTCAAGAAGGCGACCGCCGACGTGTGCGTCGAGATCGTGCGGGAGTCGGTGCCGAAGGCCGATCAGAAGCGGGCCGAGGCGAGCTGCCCGAAGTCGTAAGGTGCGGCACATGCGCACCACTCCCCTCACCGACACCCTGATCCAACTCAACCGCCTGCGGTTCGTCAACGCGTACCTCGTCCGCGAGGATGACGGCTTCACGCTCGTCGACACGACCGTTTTCCGCACCGCCGACCAGCTGATCGCCGCCGCGACCGCCGCCGGCGCGCCGATCCGCCGGATCGCGGTCACGCACGGCCACACCGACCACACCGGCTCGCTCGACGCCCTCAAGGAGAAGCTCGGCGCCGGCGTGCAGGTACTCGTGCCCGAGATCGACGCCCGGATCCTGGCCGGCGAGAAGGTCGTGCAGGACAAGCTGACCGGCGGCTGGCCGAAGCTCTCGACGACCCCCGACGTGCGGCTGGCGGCGGGCGACCGCGTCGGCAGCCTCGAGGTCGTGCCGAGTCCCGGGCACTCCCCGGGCCACGTCGCCTACCTCGACACCCGCGACCGGTCCCTGATCGCCGGCGACGTGTACACGACGATCGGGCGCACGGCCGTCACCTCGCACATGTACTGGCGCTTCCCGCTGGCAACGATGGCGACGTACGACCGCGCGGCGGATCTCGAGTCGGCCAAGGCGCTGCGGCAGCTCGACCCGGCGCTGCTCGTGGTCGGCCACGGGCCGGCGGTGCCCCAGCCCGGCGCGGCGATGGACGACGCGATCGCCCGGGCCCAGCGCGCGGCGCGCTGATGCCGCCGCCGAGGCCGCGATCGGCCCTGCACGGCTGACTAACGTGTGGTCGATGGCGAGCGCCTACCGCACCGTCACGCACGACAGCGGCGAGGACGACGTCGCGATCGAGGAGCCGCTCGAGATCCGCGTCGCCGGCGAGCCGCTGGCGGTGACGATGCGCACGCCGGGGCACGACGAGGAGCTCGCGATCGGCTTCCTGTTCACCGAGGGCCTGATCGACGGGCCGCGCACCGCGGAGCCGACCGCCGACTTCGCCGCCAACGTGATCGAGGTCACCGGCCCGCTGACCCGCGAGCCGAGCCGGCGGCGGTTCTATGCGACCTCGTCGTGCGGGGTGTGCGGCAAGGGCGCGCTCGAAGAGCTGGCGGTGATCAGCGCGCCGCTCGGCGACGGACCGTCGGTGGCGCGCAAGGTGATCGTCGAGCTGCCATCCCGGCTCGATCAGCCGACGTTCCGGCGCACCGGCGGGGTGCACGCCACCGGGCTGTTCGCCGCGCGATGGCGAGCTGCTTCTCACGCGCGAGGACGTGGGTCGCCACAACGCGATGGACAAGGTCGTCGGCCGCGCCGCTGTGCGACGGGCTGATCGCCGCTGGCGGAGCGGATCCTGTGCGTCAGCGGCCGGTTGTCGTTCGAGCTCGTGCAGAAGGCCGCGGTCGCGGGCGCGCCGATCCTCGTCGGGGTCGGGGCGCCGAGCTCGCTGGCGATCGAGTTGGCCGACGACCGCGGGATGACGCTGTGCGGGTTCGCCCGCCGCGAGCGCGTGAACGTCTACACCCACCCGCAGCGCGTGCGCTGAGGCTCAGCCGGCAGCTGCGTCGAGGCTCAGCCGGCGGCCGCGATGTCGGCCAGCCGGTCGAGCTCCTCCTCGCGAGCTCCAGGCGCCGACGGAGGCCCGGACCATCCCGAACGCCGGGATGAACTGCGGACGACGAACCCGGCCTCGGCGAGCCGCTCGACCTCGGCCTCCGGGTCCTCGGCCTTCCACGAGACGAGCGTCGAGCGCCCGCGCGGTCCGACCTCGAGCCCGCGCCCGGCGAGCTGCGTCCGCCAGCCGGGCCGCGAGCGACGCGGCGCGCTCGTGGACCCAATCCCATCCGGCCTGGGCGAACACCTCGAGCGAGGCAAGCGCCCAGGTGCTGCGGATGCCCGGCGGGAACCCGTGGTCGAGCCGCTTGGCGCCCTCGGCCGGCTCGAACTCGAGCGCGCGCTGCGAGTCCGTCGAGCGAGCCGTAGCCCGGCCACGGCATCAGCAGGTCGTCGAGCCGCTCGGGGCGGACGTACAGGCAGCCGCTGCCCTCGGGGCCGCACAGCCACTTCTGGCCCGACGCCGGCGTAGAAGTCGCACCCGAGCGCGTCCATGTCGACGGGCACGGCGCCGATCGCCCTGGGCGGCGTCGAGCAGCACGGGCGCGGGCCCGGCGGCGAGCGCCGCGGTGTCGACGACGCGGCCGCTCACCCACGAGACGTGCGAGCAGGCGACGAGCCGCGTCGTGCTCGTGACCTCGCCGGCGATCTCGGCGAACGGGACGACGCGGACGGTGATCCCGTGACGGCGCCGGGCACGTCCGAGCGGCGCCAGCAGGCCCGGGTGCTCCTCGTCGCTCGTCAGCACCTCGTCGCCGGCGCGCAGGTCGAGCCCGCCGATCACGGTGTTGACGCCGTCGGTCGTCGACCCGGTCAGCGCCGTGTCCTCCGGCGTCGCACCCGAGCACGCCGGCGTAGGCGGCGCGCAGTTCGGCCGGCGAGCTCCATGACCGCTTCGAAGTACGGACGCCCGCACGGCCCTCGACGGCCTCGAGCTCGACCCGTCGCTTGACGGCCTCGGCGGCCCGGCGCGGAACCGGACCCTCGGTGCCGGCGTTGAGGTACGACGACCCGCTCGAACACGGGGAACTGGGCCCGGAACGCAGCGGCGTCCGTCACGAGCGCGACCGACCGGCAGTCCGGCCTTCCTGCACTCGGCCGCCACGGCGCCGCTCGGGGACGCTCGATGGACGCCGCCGGGGTCGCCCGACGCTCGCAGCACAGCGCCCTGGCGCTGCGCGCCGCACTCGTAGATGTCCTCGCCGCCGATCGTGATCGGGAACTTGACGTCGATGCAGCCCGCGCTCGTCTGGTGCTGCGCCGTGCCGATCGAGATCACGATCGCGACGAGCACGGCCGCGACGACGGCCAGCACCGAGCCGAGGATCCACTTCTCGCGCGTGGTGACGCGGCGCCGGACCGAGCACCGTTTGCGGCGTGGCCGGGAGGGAGGATCAGCACCCGATCGAGTCTACGGGCTCGCCGCCGAGCGATCAGCCCGCGGCCTGCTCGGTCTCCTTCTCCTTGACTCAGCCTTGGTCTCGTCGCGCTCCCCGAGTCCTCGCCGTTCCGCGAGTCGTCGCCGCTCCCCGAGTCGTCGCCGCCGGAGTCACTGCTGCCGGAGTCTGCTCCGGAGTCACCTCCCGGATCGCCGACTCCCTCTGCCCAGGAGCTCGCGCTTGAGCACCTTGCCGGTCGGGTTGCGCGGCAGCTCGTCGATGAACTCGACCTCGCGCGGGACCTTGTAGTTGGCGAGGTTCTCCTTCACGTAGGCCTTGACCTCGTCCTCGGTGAGCTTCTGGCCGTCGCGCAGCACGACGAACGCGCGCAGCCGCTGGCCGAACTTCTCGTCCTTGACGCCGACCGCAGCCGCCTCCTCGATCGCCTCGTGGCTCGCCAGCAGCTCCTCGACCTCGGCCGGGAACACGTTCTCGCCGCCGGAGACGATCATCTCGTCGTCGCGGCCGTCGATGAACAGCCGGCCCTCGTCGTCGAAGTGGCCGACGTCGCCCGAGGACATCAGGCCGTCGATCACGTCCTTGCTGCCGCCGCCCGTGTACCCCTCGAACTGCGACAGGTTGCCGACGAAGATCCGCCCGGTCTCGCCGTCCGGGACCTCCTTGCCGTCCTCGTCGAAGATCTTGATCACCGAGCCGCGGACGACCTTGCCGACGGTCGCGGGCTCGGCCTTGAGGTCCTCCGGCGTGGCGATCGTCGCGTACGCGATCTCGGTCGAGCCGTACAGGTTGTAGATCGTCGGCGCCGAACAGCCTTCGTCGCGCGCTTGGTCAGGTCGGCGCCGAGCGCCGAGCCGCGACGAAGATGATCCGCAGGCTCGAGAGGTCGTGCTCGCTGATCTCCTCCTCGCCGAGCTCGACCAGCCGCTGCAGCATCACCGGCACGACGACCATCGCCGTCGCCTTGTGCTCGCTCGAGGCTCTCGAGCGTCGCCTCCGGGATCGAACCGCCGGCGCATCACGAGCGTCGAGCCGAGCCCGACCCCGACCATCGCCTGCATGAACCCGAGCGCGTGGAACATCGGGCACGCACAGCTCGGTCACCTCCCGGGCGCGGAACGGGACCTTGCTGAGCAGGCTCGCCGAGCAGGCCGAGCGAGCGCGGCTCCGAGCGCGGCGCGCCCTTCGGCGTGCCGGTCGTGCCGCTCGTGAGGATCGTCATCCTGCGGCGCCGGTGCCGGGCCGCGGCGGGCCCCTTGCGGTCGCCGTCGCTCGATCAGCGCACTCGAGCGTGTCCTCGGCCTTCGTGTCGCCGTCCTCGACCCACGCGCGCCAGCGACCGCGCGGCGGCACCTCGTCGCCGAGCATCTCGGCGTACTCCTCGTCGTAGACGAGCAGGTCGGTGCCCTCCCGGCCGGCCACCTCGCGGATCTGCGGGCCCGGCGAACGACGTGTTGAGCAGGATCGATCTTGGCGCCGCACTTGGCGCCGGCGAACACCGCCTCGAGGAAGCCGCGGTGGTTGCGGGCCAGGATCGCGACCCCCTCGCCGGGCTCGAACCCCTGCTCGCGCCAGGCGTTGGCGAGCGCGTTGCTGCGCCGTCGAGCTCCTTGTAGGTGAGCTCACCGCGCTCGTCGATCACCGCGAGCTGATCGCCGGCGCTGATCGCCGCGGCGACGACCGCGCCGCCGAGCATCCCGTAGCGCTCGAGGCCGAGCAGCATCTGGGCGATCCGGTGCGGCAGCTGCGGAGTGACCATCCCGCTGCGCAGGCACAGCGCGGCGAAGTACGCCTCATCGCCGAATCGCTCGACCAGCCGGCCGGCATCGGAGACGAGTCGCCTTCAAATCGAGATCGAGGATCGGTCCCTCCCTTGGTGACCAGGATGATCATCCCCGCGCGTGCTCTGTCCGTAACCCCCCGGCATCGCGCCTGATCCGCGGTGAGGCTACGCAATCGTGACATCGATTTGTTCGACGCTGGCACGGGGTAGTACGAACGGATTCATGCTCGGGGACCTCCTCACGCTGCCGATCCGCGCTCGACCGCCCGCGCCGCGTCGCTCGCGCTGCGGAGCACCGAGGAGGCGGCCAACCACGGGCGATCGGCCGGCCACGTGGCTGACGCGGCGGCGGCCGGCGAGCGCGCCCGCCGGAGCCGGCCGTTGCCGCGCGAACCAGCCCTCGAACCGCGGCCCGCCCGAACGCGCGGGCGCTCCCGCCCCCGCAGCGGCGCCGCGCCACCGGCCAGTCCCCGGGCCAGGTCGCCGAGCCCGCCGCCCGCGCCGAGCAGCCGCCCGTGCCGCCCGCCTCCGAGCCCGCGCCCGAGGCGTCTACGCCGACACCCCGCCGGAGCCCGGCCACGTGTCCGAGGAGCCGGAGCTCGTCGAGCAGTTCGCCGAACCGGGGCCGAGGACGGCGCCGGGGCCGAGATCCACGTCGAGGAGCCCTGGGACGGCTACCAGCGAGCTGACCGCCGACGATGTGATCGATCGCGCTCGGCGCGTCGCCGACGCGGCCGAGCTGGCCGCCGTCAGCCTGTACGAGAGCCTCCACCGCAACGCCGACGGTGCTCGAGGCGGTCGAGCGTCAGCTCGCAGCAGACCGCCGCGGAACGACGGCACCGCGACACTGACAAAAGGAACACGACGATGGCCAGGAGAAGACCCTCAACGCGAGGGACGCGAAGCTCGTCGCAGTGGCTGGGCGAGGCCCACGCCAAGGAAGCCGAGCTGGAAGCGGACCTCGCCGCGCACATCGCGCTCACCGAGAAGAGACGCCTACAAGAAGCGGCTGCGCGCGCATCTCAAAGAGACCAAGCAACATAAGCGCTCAGTGGCCTCGCGGATCCGCAGCTCGGCGGCCGAGCGCCCCGTCGGCCCCGAGTGTGCCGGGCGTCCCCGGCGCCGTCGGCGAAGTCGCCGGCAAGGCGGTGGCCGCGGTCAAGGGACAGGTCGGCACCGCTCGCGCGATGCGTCACCAGCCAGGCGGAGACCCATCTGCGCAATGCGCAGGAGGAGCTGCGTGAGGAGCATGTGGAGATCGCGCTCTACACGCGCATCGAGACGTTCGCCACCGAGGTCGGCGATCGCGAAACGGCGCAGCTGGCCAAGACGATCCGCCGCGACGAGGAGCGGATGGCCAAGTACCTGTCGGCCGAGCTGGCTCGGCTGGTCAAGGAAGTCGTCAGGGCCGAGATCCCCCGCGACCAGCGCGCGACGAAGTCCTCCACGCGACGACGCTCGACGAGCTCCTCCGGCAGCCGGTCCTCGAGCCGGAAGCGGTCGACGAACCGCGCCGCCGCCTGATCGCACGGCAGAGCCGGGCCGGAGCGGTAGGCTCGCCCGGCGATGTCGGCGATCGACGTATCGATCGTGATGCCGCGATGCCGTCGCCTGGCGGCGGCATCTCCACGCGCACCCGGAGCTCTCGTTCCGGGAGCGGGAGACCTCGGCGTTCGTGCACGACGTCCTGTCCGGGTTCGACGGGCTCGAGCTCGAGCGCCCGACGGCCACGAGCGTGCTCGCCCGGCTGCGCGGCGGGCGCGCCGGCGCCGGCCGCAGCTCGCCTCCGCGCCGACATCGACGCGCTGCCGATCCACGAGGAGAGCGGCGTCGAGTTCGCCTCCGAGGCCGACGGCGTCATGCACGCGTGCGGCCACGATGGCCACACCGCGATCATGCTCGCGGTCGCCGGCTGCTGTCCGCACAGCGCGAGGAGCTCGCCGGCGAAGTCGTGTTCGTGTTCCAGCACGCCGAGGAGATGCCGCCCGGCGGCGCGGTCGAGCTCGTCGACAGTGGCGCGCTCGGCCGCCCCGACGCGGTACTCGGCTGCCACCTGCTCTCGACGCTGGAGGTCGGCACGGTGGCGGTCGCCCCAGGCGTGTGCACGGCGGCCGTCGACACGTTCTCGGTCACGATCCGCGGCCGCGGCGGGCACGCCGCTTTCCCGCACGAGACGACCGACCCCGTGGCGATCGCCGCGCAGGCGATCACCAACCTCCAGCACATCGTCGCGCGCGGGACGCCGCCGGGGACAGCGCCGTCGTGTCGGTCACGTACGTCCACGCCGGCAACGCCGACAACGTGATCCCCGAGCGCGCGCCGTTCGGCGGGACCGTGCGGACGTTCACGCCAGAGGTGCGCGCGCGCACGCGCGAGGCGATCGCCCGGATCCTCGACGGCGTCACGGCCGCGCACGGCGCCCGGCACGAGCTCGACTACGAGGCCGGCTACGACTCGGTGGTCAACGATCCCGAGCTCTGTCGAGCTCGTCCGCGCGGCGGCCGGTTCCGAGCGCGCGTCCGTGCTCGAGCCGCTGATGGCCGGCGAGGACTTCTCCGCCTACCAGCGGCTCGCCCCGGCCTGCTTCTTCTGGGTGGGGGCGGGCGGGGCGGACGCGTTCCCGCACCACCATCCCCGCTTCGTGATCGACGAACGAGCGCTGCCGGTGGCGATCGAGACGTTCGTCGCCGCGGCAACGTCATTCCTTCGCTGAGCGCTCCCCCGTCTACGGTGGGTCCGTGAGCGGCTCACCCCAGCCCGTCGAGCGCCGGCTCGTGCTCGTCGTCGGCGCCGTCGTGTTCGTCGACACGATGTTCTACGCGGCGATCGCACCGCTGCTGCCGGGGCTCGCTCACCAGCTCCATCTCTCGCGGCTGTCGGCCGGGGTGATGACCGCGAGCTACCCGATCGGAACGCTGATTGGTTCGCTCCCGGGCGGACTGCTGGCCGTGCGCCTGGGGGCACGGGCGACGGTGTGCTGCCGGGCCTCGCGCTGCTCGCGCCTCGACCGTCGCGTTCGGCATCCTCGCGAGCGCGCCCGCGCTCGACCTCGCGCGGTTCGTCGAGGGCATCGCCGGGGCGTGCACGTGGGCGGGCGGCCTCGCCTGGATCATCGCGGTGGCCAGCCCCGAGCGCCGCGGCGGGCTGATCGGCGGGGCGCTCGGCGCCGGGATCGCCGGCGCGCTGCTCGGGCCGGTGATCGGGACCGTCGCCACAGCGATCGGACGAGCTCCGGCGTTCTCGGCGGTCGTCGTGTTCGCCGTGGCGCTGTTCGTCGAGGCCCGCCGACTGCCGTCGCCCCCGACCCGGTCCGAGCAGGGCCTGCGCGACATCCGGCGGTCGCTGACCGCGCCGGGGGTCGTGGCCGGGATGTGGCTGACGACCCTGCCCGCGTTGGCTTCCGGCGCGGTCAACGTCCTCGGGCCGCTGCGGCTGCACGGTCTCGGTGCGGGGGCAGCGGCGATCGGCGCCACGTTCCTCGTCGGGGCGGGGCTCGAGGCGCTGATCAGCCCGATGATCGGGCGGCTGTCGGACCGCCGCGGCCGGCTGGTGCCCGTGCGCGCCGGCCTGCTCCTGACCGGCGGCCTGATCGCATGCTTCACGGTCCCGGCGAGCGCCGCCCTGCTCGCGCTCCTGCTCGTGGCGATCGCGATGGCGCTCGGCGCGTTCTGGGCGCCGGCGATGGCGATGCTGTCCGATGCCGCCGACGCCCAGGGTCTCGAGCACGGGCTCGCGGCGGGGCTCATCAACCTCGCCTGGGCGGGCGGGCAGACGGCGGGCTCGAGCGGAGCCGGCGCGGTCGCCAAGGTGGCGGGCGACGCGGTCCCGATGCTCGCGGTCTCGGCGCTGTGCGCGGCCACGCTGCTGCTCATCCGTTTGCGCAGGACCCCGGGCCGCGGATAGCCTCCGGCGATGGCGGCCGAACGGGCGCGCGTCGGGGGTCTCTTCCGGAGTGCGGCGCTCGTCGCGATCGCCGTCTCGCTGGTCCCGCTCGCTACGGCTGCGGCACGGGCCCACGTGCGGCGGGGCGGTGGACCGGGGCCCGCGACCACGCTCGAATGGGTCGGCGACATCGCGCTCAGCACCGAGCGCGGTCTGCCGCCGGGCGGGGTCGAGCACGCGCTGGCGCCGGTTCGCGGACTGCTGCGGGCGCCTGATCTCACCCTCGGCAACCTCGAGGGCACGCTGTCGGTCGGCGGCACTTCGAAATGCGGCGGGATCGGAGGCGGGACGTGCTTCGCATTCCAGGCGCCTCCGTCGACGGCCGCCCAACTGCGCGGGCTCGGGTTCGACCTCGTCAACCAGGCCAACAACCACTCGCTCGACTACGGCGCCTCCGGGCGCGCCCAGACGCTGGCGGCGCTCCGCCGCGCCGGGATCGCGAGCACCGGCCTGCCCGGCCAGATCACCGTTGTCCGCGTGCCGGCCCACCGCTGGCACGGGATGCGCCGGCCGGCCGAGCGGATCGCGTTCGTCGGGTTCGCTCCGTACCCGTCCGACGCCGACCTGCTGGACATCCCGGCCGCCCAGGCGCTCGTCCGGCGCGCGGCGCGCCGGGCCGCGCTGGTGGTGGTGATCATCCACGCGGGCGCCGAGGGCGCGGCTGCGCTCCACGTCCCGTACGGCACCGAGCACTTCCTCGGCGAGAACCGCGGCGACCCGCGGGCGTTCGCCCACGCCGTGATCGACGCCGGCGCCTCGATCGTGCTCGGCTCAGGCCCGCACGTCGTACGCGGCATCGAGCGCTACCGCCACCGCCTGATCGCCTACTCGCTCGGCAACTTCGTCGGCTATCACACGCTCGCCGGCGGCGGCGTCCTGTCCGACAGCGGGATCCTCCGGGTCACGCTCGGCCACCACGGACGCGTCCTCGCCGCCCGCTGGATCGCCATCCGCCTCGTCGACGGCCTGCCTCGGCCGGACCGCACCAGCGCGAGCACGAACCTCGTCCGGCGCCTGTCCGACGAGGACTTCCCGCGCGGACACTGGACGGTCGGGGCGCGCGGCGTGTTCGGGGTGTGAGACGGGGCGTCCGGCGGACGCGTCAGAGGCCGGCGCAGTCGTCCCCGCGGTCCCGGGCGTGCGCGATCCGACGTGAAGCAAGATTTACCACTAACCGGTGGCACGGCTTCGTGGCACCCGCGGGGCGGAACGCCAAGGGCCTGGGTATCTGGCGGGAAAAATAGGCCCGTTAGATACCCAGGCTCACAGAAAACGGCAGCGCGCCCGGGCGGACCGCGCCGGCTCTGCACACCCCCCGCGCAGCCCCGTGCTGCCGCGGGCGCCCGTCGGTTCCCGGCCGCGAGGGCCGCTCCGCCGAGCGCCCCGCCGAGCGCCCCGCCGCCCGCCCCCCGGGTTCCCCGCCGGCCGCCCGCGCCGGCCCGGCCTGAGTACCGGGCGGAAAATAGCCGGGATCCCCCACATCGCAAGACTGATCGCCAACCGGTGTCGCGGCGTCATTTTGACCCGCCCGCGGAAGGCCGAAGGCCAGGACAACTAACGGGACGAATGGTCCCGTTGGACACCCAGGCCTTGGGCCGCCGGCGGTGCGCAACCGACGACCGGTGACGCCCCGGCCGCGCCGCCGAGGACTACCGGGCCGCGCGGATCTTGGCCCACTCCGCCTTGTGGACCTTCTTGGCCGCCTGGTAGTCGGCCAGGGCCTGGGGGGAGTCGACGTCGCCGAGGGTCGGGTGGCCGGGGACGAGGCCGTCGGCGGCCGGGACGCCGAAGCGCTTGGCGAGCACCGAGCCGAGCGCCTTGACCTTCATCTCGCCGAAGCCGGGCAGGTCGGCGAGGTTGGAGCGCAGCTCGTCCGTGTCGGCGGCGCCGGTCCACACGCGGGCGGCGTCGCCGTCGTAGTGGTCGCGGATGTGGATGGCGAGGTCGTGGACGCGCTTGGCCATCGAGCCGGGGAAGCGGTGGATCGCCGGCGGGGTGCGAAAGATCGGCTCGAGCTCGGCGGCGGCGATCGCGCCCGCGTCGAGCGAGCCGAGCCGCTCGCGCAGGGCGAGGGGGCCGGAGAACGCCTTCTGTACCGTCACCTGTTGGTCGAGCGCGAATCCCACCAGCAGCGCCATCGGGTCGGAGGCGATCAGCGCGTTGGCCTCGTCGGAGTCGGTGAAGTAGAGGCGCTCTGGCATGGCCCGATCATAGACCCAGCCGAAACGGAGGAGTGACCCCGGATGCCCCGAGCTGTGCGGTTCGATGAGTACGGCGGGATCGACGTGCTGAAGGTCGTCGACGTCCCCCGCCCGGACCCCGGCGAGGGGGAGATCCTCGTGCGCGTGAAGGCCGCCGGGATCAACCCCGGAGAGGCGAAGATCCGCGAGGGCGCGCTGCACGAGCGCTGGCCGGCCACGTTCCCCTCGGGGCAGGGCAGTGACCTCGCCGGGATCGTCGAGGAGCTCGGCCCCGGCGTCCGGGAGCCGGCGGTCGGCGACGAGGTGATCGGGTTCACGAACCGGCGCGCAAGCCAGGCCGAGCTCGTGGCGATCGAGGCCCGCGCCGCCGTGCCGCGCCCGCCGAACGTGCCGTGGGAGGTGGCAGGCTCGCTGTTCGTGGCCGGCGCGACCGCGTGGGCCACGGTCCATGCCGTCCGGGCCGGGCCGGACGACACGGTCGCCGTGGCGGGCGCGGCCGGCGGCGTGGGGCTGCTCACGGTGCAGCTCGCAGTGCGCGCCGGCGCGCGCGTGATCGGGATCGCCGGTCAGCGCGACCACGACTGGCTGCGCGCCCACGGCGTCACGCCGATCGCGTACGGGGAGGACGTCGCCGAGCGGCTCAGCAACCGCCGCCGAGGGCCGGCTCGACGCGCTCATCGACACAGTCGGCGGCGGCTATGTGGAGCTGGGACTCGAGCTCGGCGTGGCGCCCGAGCGGATCGACACGATCGCCGACCTGCCCGCCGCGCAGCGGCTCGGGGTCAAGGCGGACGGCAACGCGGCCGGAGGCCGGCCCGAGGTGATGAGCCAGCTCGCCGGCCTGATCGACCAGGGCGAGCTCGAGTTGCCGATCGCCGCCGTGTACCCGCTCGAGCGGGTCCGCGACGCATACGCCGACCTGGCCGGGCACCATGCCCGGGGCAAGATCGTGCTCGTCCCGTGAGGCGCATCGAACGCCCGGAAACGGCTATTGAGGTTCCGCTCAGCCGGTTCGCCTAACCTCGGAGCGCTCCAGGACCCATGAGGCAGCGGGAACACACACTCTCACGGGCGCGGCGTCGCCGTGTCCTCTACCGGCGGCGCGCGGCCCTCGCCGCGCTGCTCGCGCTCGCAGTCGCGAGCGCGGGCCTGATCGCCCTGCCCAACCCCGATCTGCGGGCCGCCGGCGCGGCGGGGCGGGCGCGGGCGGCGGGGCGGGCGCGGGCGGCGGGGCGGGGGCGGGCGGCGGGGCGGGCGCGGGCGGCGGGGCGGGAGCGCACCGAGCACGCCTCGGCGACCGTCGCCCTGGCGGGCTCGATCCCGGTGCCGCGGTCGTTCCTCGGCGTCTCGACCGAGTACTGGACGCTCCCGTTCTACGCACACCACGCCGCGCTCGTCGCCCACGTGCTGTCGCTGCTGCGCCCCCGCGGCGGCGGGCCGGTCACCCTGCGGGTTGGTGGCAACTCGGCCAGCCATACGCGGTGGGATCCTCGGAGCCGGCCGCTGCCCGGGTGGGAGATGGCGCTCACCCCCGGGTGGCTGAACGGCGCTCGCACCCTCGCGCATCGTGCCGCACTGCGGCTGATCCTCGACCTCAACCTGTCGACCGGCTCGCCCGCCACCGCCGCCGGCTGGGCCGCCGCCGCCCGCGCGGCGCTGCCCAGGCGCACGATCGCCGGATTCGAGATCGGCAACGAGCCCGATGTGTTCGACCGCTCGTTCCGGGTCGGCTCGATGGCCGACCGCGTGGGCTCGGGCGCCGTCGATCCCGCCCCGATCTCGGCCACCCGTTACACCGAGCGGTTCGCCGCGTTCTCCTCCGCGCTGGCCGGCGCCGCCCCCGGCACGCCTCTGCTCGGCCCAGCGCTCGCCAGCCCGCGGCGCGCGCTCGGCTGGATCCCGCGGCTGCTCGCTGCGCCCCACCAGGGGTTGCGGACGCTCACCGCCCACAGCTATCCGTTCTCGGCCTGCGCGCCACGGAGCTCCGAGGGCTTTCCGACAATCGCCCGGCTGCTGCGCCCGTCGCCGACCTGGGAAGAGACGATCGCCGCCGACGCCGCGCTCGCCCACCGGGCGGGGATGCGGTTCGGTCTGACCGAGCTCAACTCCGTGAGCTGCGGCGGGCGCCCGGGAGTGAGCGATTCCTTCGCGACGGCGCTGTGGAGCGTGAACGCGCTGTTCACACTCGTGCGCGCGGGCGTCGATGCGGTCGACCTTCACGCCCGGGAATTCCCCGTCAACGCCCCGTTCACGGTCGATGGCCGGGGCCTACACGCGCGCCCGCTGCTGTACGGGCTCGCGCTGTTCACCCGCGCGCTCGGGCCGGGAGCGCGGCTCGTCCGCATCCGGCTCGGGGCGAGCGGCGCCCGGCACCTCGAGGCGTGGGCCGTCCGGCTGCGCGGCGGGATGCTCCACGTGCTCATGATCGACACCGGCCGTGGCGCGGCCCGGGTGCGGCTGCGGGTGCGCGGCCGGGGACACGCGACCGCCGTCCGGCTCAGCGCTCCGTCGCTTGCCTCGCGCACCGGCGTGACGCTCGCGGGCCAGCACCTGGACCGCGCCGGCCGATGGGCGGGACGGTGGCGTGCCGAGCGGCTCGGCGCGCACCGCGGTGGCTACCGGCTGACGCTCGCCGGCGACAGCGCCGCGCTCGTGACAGTCAGGCTCCGGTGAGGACAGTCAGGCCCCAGTGAGGACAGTCAGGCTCCGGTGACGACCGGACGCCGCGCGGCGGCTCCGTCCCCCGTATCGGGCGATGGCTCCTCGCGGCCCGTGAAACGCAGCGCGAGGATCGCAATATCGTCGCGCCGCGAGCCGCCGGGCGCCAGCGCGTAGCGCTCGAGCGCGCTCGCGAGCTGGTCGGCGCTGGCTCGCGGCGGGCGGTCGCGGAGCATCTCCTGTGGTGAGCCGACCCGGACGTCCGCGCCCTGGTCGGTGACGCCGTCGGTGTAGGCCACGATCGCTTCGCCGGGAGCGAGGCGACGGGTCGTCGAGTGCAGGTAGATCTCGGGCCAGATCCCGATCAGCGTCCCGCGGGCGTCCATCGCGGACGCGAGGCCCGCGGCGGTCACGCGGATCGGGGCGGGATGACCACCACACGCGACCTCGATCCGGGCACCCTCGTCGTCGAGCGTGAGCAGCATGTAGACGACGGTGATGTAGCGCGCGGCCAGCCGCTGGCGGACCATCGTTGTGTTGAGCGCGCGGAGCGCGGCGGCCGGGGGACGCGGCACGGTGGCGAGACTCCGCAGCGTCCAGCGTGCCATCGCCGTCACCGAGGCCGCCTCCGGTCCCTTCCCGCACACGTCGCCGAGGACCAGCGCCCACTGGCTCGGCCCGACCTCGAACACGTCGTAGAAGTCGCCACCCACCAGCTCGCCGGTCCTGGCCGGGCGAAAGCGCGCGGCGAGCTCGCAACCGGGCAGGTTCGGGAGCGCCTCGGGCAGCAGGCTCTGCTGCAGGATCAGGCTCGTGCGCTCGCTGCGCCGCTGGGCGTCGTCGCGGCTGACCACGAGACGCGCGAGCGCCGCTCCGAGCGCCACGGTCAGCACCGTCAGCAGGACGAGCACCGCGATCGCCTCGTCGACCGACGTCGCGGCGGAGTGGTGGGCGGCGCGCTGGCGAGAGCGGTTGCGCGCGCCGACGAGCGCCTCGAGCGTCGCTGCCCGGGCCCGGATCGTGTCGACGAGGCGCTTGCCGGCAAGCGTCTCCCCGTACGTCCGCGCACCGGCGAGGTCGGTGCGCGCCATGCTCAACAGCCGCCGGGTGTATGTGGTTATGTAGGGCTCGGTGGCGGACTCGAGCGCCTGCGCCTGCGGGACGAACGCCTTGTCGGCCTCGGCGGTGCGCCGCAGCGTGGCGAGCGCGGCGGGCAGCCGAGCCTGCGCGGAGCGCAGCGGTGCCAGGAAGAGCGAGCGGCCGGTGATCACGTAGCCGCGCAGCCCCGTCTCTGCGTCGATCACGAGCCGCTCGACGTTGACCACGTCAACCAGATACGCGTCCGAGCGAAGCGTCGCGTCGGCGTTGCGCCGCAGCTGGATCGTGTTGGTAAGCAGCAGAGCCACCCCGGCCGCGACGGCGAGTGCGCCGATCGTCACCACGAGCACGAGCCCGGCGCGGAGCGTCAGACGAGCGGGCATGTGCCGCAATCTTCCCCGATCGGTTCCTTCGCACCCATTCCGCGAGGTGGTGCTCGGAGGTCCATGACGGGTATTACTCCCGCCATGGCATCGAACAACCCCTCATACGAGCAGTCCAAGCAAGTGGCCGAGGACAGTCGCGAGACCGAGTGGAAGCAGCCGAGCTTCGGTCGCGAGATGTACCTGGGCAACTTCCAGCTCGAGCTCATCCACCCCCAGCCGAAGGCCGACCCGGAACGGGTTCGCGAAGGCGAGGAGTTCCTCGGTCGCCTGCGCGCGTTCCTCACCGAGCGGGTCGATCCGCTCGAGATCGAGGAGACCGCCCGGCTGTCCGACGATGTCATCCAGGGGCTCAAGGACCTCGGCGCGCTCGGGATGAAGATCCCCAAGGAGTACGGGGGGCTCGGTCTCACCCAGGTCTACTACAACCGCGCCCTGTCGCTGGCCGGGACTTGGCACGCGTCGCTTTCGACGCTGCTGTCCGCCCATCAGTCGATCGGGCTGCCCGAGCCGCTGAAGACCTACGGCTCCGAGGAGCAGAAGCGCGAGTGGCTGCCGAAGGTGGCCCGCGACCACATCTCCGCGTTCCTGCTGACCGAGCCCGACGTCGGTTCGGACCCGGCCCGGATGTCGTCCTCCGCGGTACCGACCGAGGACGGCGGCGGCTACATCGTCAACGGCACGAAGCTGTGGGCGACCAACGGCGTGATCGCCGACGTCGTCGTCGTGATGGCGGTCGTGCCAAAGCGCGAGGGCGCCAAGGGCGGGATCACCGCGTTCATCTGCCCGATGGACGCCGAGGGGATCACCGTCAAGCACCGCAACGCGTTCATGGGCCTGCGCGGGATCGAGAACTCGGTGACCGAGTTCAAGGACGTGTACATCCCCAAGGAGAACGTGATCGCGGGAGAGGGCCGCGGGCTGAGGATCGCGCTCGGCACGCTCAACACGGGCCGGCTGTCGCTGCCGGCGATCTGCGTCGGCGCCTCGAAGTACTCGCTGAAGATCGTGCGCGAGTGGGCGAACGAGCGCACCCAGTGGGGTCAGCCGCTCGGCAAGCACGACCCGGTGGCGCAGAAGATCGCGCTGATCGCGGGCACAGCGTTCGGTCTCGAGGCGCTGCTCGACGTGTCCTCGCGGCTGGCGGACGACAAGCGCCGCGATTTCCGGATCGAGGCGGCGATCGCCAAGCTGTACGGGTCCGAGCGGGCGTGGGAGGCCGTCGACACGATGGTCCAGGTCCGCGGCGGTCGCGGCTACGAGACGGCGCGGTCGCTGGCCGCCCGAGGCGAGAAGCCGGTGCCGGCCGAGCAGCTGCTGCGTGACATGCGGATCAACCGGATCTTCGAGGGCTCGACCGAGATCATGCACCTGATGATCGCCCGCGAGGCGGTCGACCAGCACCTGCAGCTCGCCGGCGACATCCTGCTCGGCGACGGCGGCGTGGCCGAGAAGGCGAAGCTGGCCGCCAAGGCGGGCGCGTTCTACGCCAAGTGGTTCCCGTCGTTGACCGTGGGCGCCGGCCAGAGCCCGAAGGCGTTCGACGAGTTCGGGTCGCTGGCGGGGCACCTGCGCTACGCCGAGCGCTCCTCCCGCAAGCTGGCCCGGTCGACGTTCTACGCGATGGGCCGCTACCAGGCCAGGCTCGAGCAGAAGGGCGCGCTGCTCGGCCGGATCGTCGACATCGGTGCCGAGCTGTACGCGATCTCGTGCGCCTGCGTGTACGCCTCGACGCTCGCCGGCGACGATCCGCCCAACCGGGACGCGGTGTACGAGCTCGCCGACCTGTTCTGCCATCAGGCGAGGCGCCGGGCCGATGCCCTGTTCCACGCCCTGTGGTCCAACGACGACGACGACCACTACCGGACGGCCCAGTCGGTGCTGGCTGGGCGCTACGCGTTCTTCGAGCACGATGTCGTCGACCCGGCAGGGGACGGCCCGATGATCCCCGAGCACGAGCCGTCCGCGCAGGAGCGGATCAGCGAGCAGGTGCAGCCGGTCAGCTAGCGACAGCGGGCGGTCGCCCCACCCTCATCGGCCGGACCGGCAAGTGTCTGAAACCCCCAGCGTTTCGGGCTGGACGGAGGCGCTCGCCGCCGGCCGCGGACGGCTGTTAGCGTGTCCGGCGCCCGGGATCGTGACATGGCCTTTCGCATACTCGGACCGATCGAGGCGTGGCTCGGCGAGCAGCGCCTGGCCCTCGGGGGCCCGCGTCAGCTTGCGCTTCTCGCCTACCTCGTGCTGGAGCGCAACCGTGCCGTCTCCGGCGACGCGCTGATCGAAGCTCTGTGGCGCAGCGAGGCCGCCGGCGCCGCCACCCGTCTGGACATGGCGATCGCCCGCCTGCGCCGGGGGCTGGCGCCGCTCGGCCGAGACGGGGAGCAGGTGCTGCAGCCGGTGAACGGCGGGTTCGTGCTCTCTGTTGCTCCCGGGGAGCTCGACGCCGACGTGTTCGAGTCACATGTCCACGAGGGCGTCCGCCTGCTCGAGTCCGGCGCCGCCGCCGAAGCGGCCGGGCTGCTGCGCGCGGCGCTCGGCCTATGGCGGGGCCCGCCGCTGGCCGAGGTCGCATTCGAGGACTTCGCACGCGGGGAGATCCGGCGGCTCGCGGCGCTGCGGATCGACGCCCTCGAGGCCCGGATCGACGCCGATCTGCGCCTCGGCGCCGGCCCGCTGCTGATCCCGGAGCTCGAGTCGCTGCTCGCACAGCATCCGACCCGCGAGCGGCTGGCCGGCCTGCTGATGCAGGCGCTCGCGGCCGCTGGGCGGCGAGCTCACGCGCTTGAGGTCTACGACAGAACGCGCTCGCATCTGATCGGGGAGCTCGGGCTCGAGCCTGGCGCGGCGCTGCGCGCGGTGCGGGCGCAGATCGCCGAGCCGGCGACCGGCGGCGGGGCCGATGCCCGCGCCTCCCGGGTCCGGAGCCCCGGCGTCCCGGCGGCCGTGGAGCTTCCGAGTGGGCTCGTGACGATGCTGTTCACCGACATCGAGGGCTCGACGCGGCTGCTGCACCGGCTCGGCGACATGTACGGGCGCGTGCTGGGCCGCCACTACGAGGTGCTGCGGCGCGTGCTCGCCGAACACGGCGGCGTCGAGGTCGCGACGACGGGCGACGGGATGTTCGGAGCGTTCAGCTCAGCGCGCTCGGCCCTCGACGCCGCCGGAGCGATCACCGATGAGCTGGCGAGGGCGAAGTGGCCGGACGGCGCCCAGATACGGGTCCGGATCGGCGTCCACACCGGCACTCCCCGGATCCAGGCCGGCAACTACTGGGGCGAGGACGTCCACTACACCGCCCGCCTGGCGGACGCCGCGGCGGGCGGGCAGGTGCTCGTGTCCGCCGCCACCTCCGCGCTCGTACCCGACGCCGAGCTCGTCGATCTCGGCGAGCACCGCCTCAAGGACTTCGCCTTGCCCCGGCGGCTCTATCAGCTCGGGGCCGACCGCCACCCCGCGCCGCGTACGCTCGACCCGCTGCGCTCGAACCTGCCGAGCAGCCCTGGCCCGTTGATCGGCCGCGACACCGAGCGCGCAGAGCTCGTCGAGATGCTCAGCCGGGGCGAGACCCGGCTCGTCACCGTCACCGGCGCCGGGGGCACCGGGAAGACGACGCTCACCCTGGCGGTGGCCGAGGAGCTTGTCGACGACCTCGAGGACGGCGCGTTCTTCGTCGCGCTCGCCGACCTCACGGAGGCCGACGCGGTGGCGGCCGCGATCGCCTCCCCGCTCGGGATCCGGCTGCGGGTCGACGCCGACCACGGCGAGACGCTGGAGGCGGCGCTCGCCGACCGCAAGCTGCTGCTCGTGCTCGACAACTTCGAGCACCTGCTCGGGGCCGCGCCGCTGATCGCCCGGGTGCTGGCCGCGGCGCCGGCGGTCAGGATGCTCGTCACGAGCCAGACCCCGCTGCGGGTGCGGGGCGAGTCGGTGCGGGCCCTCGGTCCGCTCGAGCTCCCCGCCGAGGACACGGTCGAGAGCGTCACCGGGTCGGGCGCCGGACGGCTGCTCATCGAACGGGCGGGTGCCGCCAGCCCCCGGTTCGTCCTCGACGACGGGAACGCCGCCCCGCTCGCCGCTCTGTGCCGTGCGCTCGGTGGCCTGCCGCTGGCGATCGAGCTCGCCGCCGCCCGGCTGGCGGTCGTCACGCCGGAGGATCTGCTGTCCCGCCTGCGCGAGGGCATCGACGCGCTCGGGCGCGGGCCGCGTGACCTGCCCGAGCGCCAGCGGGGCCTGCGCGCCGCCCTCGAGTGGACGCACAGCCTCCTCGACGACGATCAGGCGACGCTCCTGCGCCGGCTCGGGGTGTTCGCCGGCGCGCCCCAGCTCGAGCGGATCGAGCAGGTGTGTGGCCACGGGCTGGAGGTGCTCGACGCGCTGGCGGGGCTCGTCGACTACTCGCTCGTCACGTTCGCCGGGGACGGCGGCTTCCTGCTCCATGCCTCGGTGCGGGAGCTCGCGCGCGACCAGCTCGCCGCCCACGACGAGAGCGACGAGCTCCGCCGCCGGCACGGGCACGTGTACGCCGACGCCGCCGAGTCGTGGGGACGGCGGTTCATGCTCGACGTCTATGGCGTGCAGGCGATCGTCGTCCGCGAGGAGAGCGACCTCGGCGAGGCGATGGCGTGGGCCGCCGTCCACGACCACGGGTGCTTCGCCCGGCTGGCCGGAGGCGCGTGCCTGCCGCTCGTCCTGCGTTCCCGGCTTGCCCGCTGGCGAGGAGCGATCGAGACCGCGCTCGCCCGCGAGGCGCCAACGGTGACCGCCCAGGCGTGGCTGTTGCTGGCGGGGAGCATCGCCGCGTGGCAACAGGCGGAGCTGCCGCTGGCCCAGAGCCGGATCGCCTCGGCGGTGGCGGCGGCTGAGGAATCGGGAGACCGCGAGCTGGCGTTCGTGATCCGCTGCTGCGCGATCTGCAACCAGCTGTTCGGCGTCCCGCAGCCCGATGTGCGCGACCAGCACGCTGCGCTGCGGGCCGCGGCGGCCGAGCTCTCCAACCCGCAGTACACCGGCGTCGTCGAGGCGATGGAGCCCTATCTGTTGCAGATCGAGGGCGACGACGCGGCAGCCGAGCCACTGTTCGCGGCCCTCATCCGCTCCCCTGGGCGGACCGACTTCCTCACCCGGATGGCCGCGTACTCGTGGCCCGACACGCTGATGACGACCGGCCGCTACGAGCAGGCGCTGCAGGGGTACGGGATCGCGCTGCGGGTGGCGCGCGACGCCGTCGAGTCGCAGAACATCGCCTACCAGCTCGAGGGGATCACGATGGCGCTGTCAGCGCTCGGCCGCCACGAGGAGGCACTCGAGACCGCCGGCTCGGCGGAGTCGGTGCGGCACACGGCGGGGCCGATCGTGTCGGGCCGATTCAAGGACCAGTTCGACGCCGCCGTCTTAAGGTCGTTCGCGTCGCTCGCGCCCGATGTGTCCGGGGCGGCATACGCCCGCGGGAAGGCGCTCAGCTTCGAGGCCGCGGTCAGCTCGGCGCTGCGGTTCGACTCAGGGGCCGTCGCCAAGCGCGTCGGCGAGCGCTGATCCGCCTCAGAGGCGCTCTTGGGCGAGCGGGATCTGCAGCGCCCCCTGCACGTAGCAGCAGAGCAGGTCCGCGTCCCAGCCGCCCATCCAGAACTCGATCGACCACTCGTCCCGCGTATGCAGCTTCGCCCCGACCCATTCGCCGGGGTCGGCCACCCGCGCCGGACCGGCGAGCGCGAAGGTGAAGCGCTCGATCATCGTGCGCACCCCGATGCGGCGATCCTGCGTCTGTCTCGCCTCCTCAAGCTGCCCCAGCCGGGCGTCGAGGATCAGAAGCTCGTCGGGGTCCGGTCGCCGCTTGGCGTGCTCCGCGGCCCGCATCTCCTCGAGTGCCTGGATCCGCTTCCCAACCTCGGCGAGCGGATCCCAGATCCCCGTCGCCGCACCAACCGTCTGTGGCTCGAGCACGATCCCGGCGGCGGCCTGGGCGGCGAGTGTGCCGGCCGACGCCTGCCACACCGGCTGCGTGGGGTCCTGTGGGTTGAGCGGCACATCGCGAGCGATCCGGAAGCGGTCCTTGGCGATCCGGATGTGGAACGGGACGATCGGCTCGAACCCGGGCTGGGTCAGTGTCCAGTTGCGGTTCTCGAGCCGCGGCTCGTCGACGAGGTCGACCGTGGCGCCGGCGAGCTGCGGGATCTGCGCGTTCGTGTCGGTCCGGACGGCGCTCTGCACGAACACCCCGAGCGGGTCCGGATGTGGATGGCGGACGGCAGCGGGGTCGGGCTGGAAGCGGAGCACCCGATCGAGGTCCGGCTCGTTACCGAACGCGAACGTGTATCCGCTCACGCCCCGGGGCTCGTCGGTCGGATCGGGATCGGTGGCCAGCCGGATCTGGCACCACCCCCCGAAGCTGAGCACGAGCGTCACGTGACGGACTCCGCCGCGTCGCGGGCGTCCGATGTCATCCGGGCCAGGTTCTGCCACATCAGCTCCAGCCGCGTGCGGATCGGCTCAGGGTACGCGGGGTTGCCACCGGCCTGGCCGGTGAGCGAACTGGCGCGGGCGGTCAGCAGCTCGAGCCGCGAGATGATCGCGCTCCACGCGGCGCCGGGCTGGGGTAGCAGCGACACCTGCTTGTCGAACTGGAACCGAGGCCCGGCGTGCTTGGGGCTGCCGGGGGTCATCGGCAGCTCCGTGATGATCTCGCCGAGCGGGCGGATCACCGTCGTCATCATCGGGAAGAACGCCGCGTTGGTCAGCGTGGCCACGTCGCTCGCGGTCGAGGCGTCGGCCGCGAACACCCGGTAGAGCATCATCACCAGCGTCTCGTAGGCGAGGTCGAACAGCTCGACGAGCCCGGCCACGGTCGGATCGACCTGCGGCGCGGGCACGCCGGTGTCATCGTCCGGCCGGGCCAGCGGCTGCGCCGGCCGCGCGGGAGTGAAGCTCGGATCGGCGGCCAGCTCCTGGAGCAGCTCGTCGTGGATCCCGCGCAGCCGCGAGAAGTGACTGGGCTCGTCCGGGAGGGGGCCACCCTCGCCCTCCTCGATGATCTGGTCGATCGCCGTGACGGCCGTTTCGAGATCGGTGATCGGTGACAGCAGCACGTTGTAGCGGCCGGCGCCGGGGATCCGGACACCAAGCGCGGGGTTGTCGGGATCGACGAGCTGGGCGGATGCGCGCCCGACGAACACGGCGGCGCCGAGCGCCTTCAGGAGCGACGCGATCTCGCCGTACAGATCGCCGATCGTCGTGTACTGCGACGGGTCGAAGCCCGCGATGATCCCCTCCAGGAAGCCACGCTCGGCGTCGTCGAGCGGCACCGGCATCTCGAACAGCAGAAACCGGGTGAGCGCCGGGGTTCCGAATGGCTGCAGGACGCTCTCGACGTTCATCGGGTAGTGACGGGCGGAGATCGGGAAGTTCGGCCGTCGCAGGTACGGTGACTCGCCGATCGCGGTGAGCAGGTTCGCGACGAGCCCGAGATGCTCCATCTCCTGGCGGGCGATCAGCAACAACGTGGCGCCCCAGCCCCGCATCTTCTCGAGCTGCGCGTACGTCGGTCCCTCGTCCCGGCGGCGCTTGAGCGAGAACGCCGCGAACAGGTACTGACAGGTGAGGCCGTGCTCGAGCTCGGCCGCCTCGTACAGCAGCTCGGTCAGCCGCATCCGTGCCTGAGACTGGGCGAGTCCCGCGAGCATCTTGACCCCGAGGGTATCCTCTGGCCAGGTTCTCGGTCGCCGGGAATCGGGGAGTCGGAGAGTCGGAAGGGGACCCGCGCTGCGATGAGTCGTTCACGTCCACCTGTGCCCCCGCGAGACGTCCAGGCCCTCGCCGCGTCGCTGCTGTTCATCGCCATCGGCTTCGGGGCGATCGTGCTCGTGGCCAAGGTCGCCGACGTCAAGGACGGGGTCGTCCTCGCCACGCTGCTGATCCTGCCGTCGGTCCTGTACCTGCTGCTGTCCGGGCGGGTGAGCGACTTCAAGGGCCCGGGGGGCCTCGAGCTGAAGCTGGCCGAGGTCGCCCAGCAGCCCATCCCGATGGCCTCCAACGCGGGCGGCTCCAACGCGCTCGCGTACGAGCGGATCCACCAGGTCCCGCGAGGCCGCGCGGAGAGCTTCGTCGACCACATCAAGAACATCTCCACCGACGATCCCGTCGTGCTGACGCTGACGCTCGGCTCCGGTGAGATCGACGGCACGACTGCTGCCGACTACGCCCGCGGGCTGACCCAGTTCCCCCGCTTCCGATTCGTCGCCGTCGTCGACCCGCGCGGCCAGCTCGTGTCCTACATGCCCGAGCGGGGGTTCCGGCATCTCGTCGAGTCCGACCTGATCGACACCAATCGGCTGCTCGGCGCGATCGGGCGCAGCGACATCGGCGCGGTCCGCGCCTACCCGGGCATGATCACGAGCACGCTCGGCCCGACGACGAGCATCGCCGACTCGCTGCGCGAGCTGGAGCGCCTGCGGACCGACGCCATGCTCGTCACGAGCGACGGCGAGATCCACGGGATCGTCGAGCGTGACCGGATCGCCAACGCGCTGCTGCTGTCGCTCGTCGACGCCCGGTCGGGCTGATCTCGCGCCGATGGGCGGGTGCACGGGATGCCAAACTCGGCCCCGCGCTCGGAGTTCGGCAGCCCGTACACCTATCTGATGCACCGCGTACCGAGTTCACCGCGTTCGTCCGAGTCTGGCACCTGGTGCACGCCTTCCCACCTCGCGCGGGAACGAGGCGCCCCGCCCCCCTCCCGCGCATTTCGATGCCGGAGGGCCACCCTTGAACCGGCGATAGACTGGCGTCCCCTCAGCCTCGCTGGAGGGCGCTGGGGGCAACCGACTGATTGCGAGGCTGCCCGATGTCCGATGAACACGTCGACGTTCTCATCATCGGAGCCGGGCTGTCGGGGGTCGGTGCGGCGTGCCGGCTGCGCCAGCGCTGCCCGGGCAAGAGCTTTGCGATCCTCGAGGCGCGCGATGCGATCGGCGGGACGTGGGACCTGTTCCGCTTCCCGGGGATCCGCTCGGACTCGGACATGTTCACCCTCTCCTATCCGTTCCGGCCGTGGACCGGATCGCAGGCGATCGCCGGCGGCGGCCAGATCCTCGAGTACCTGCGGGACACCGCCCGCGAGCACCGCGTCGAGCAGCACATCCGCTTCCACCACCGGGTGCTGAGCGCCGAGTGGTCATCGGCGCACGCGCGCTGGTCGGTCGAGGTGCAGCGCCTTGACACCGGCGAGACCCGGCGGATGTCGTGCGACTTCCTGTTCAGCTGCACCGGCTACTTCCGCTATGACCAGGGCTACACGCCGGACTTCCCCGGGATCGAGCGGTTCGCCGGCGACGTCGTCCACCCTCAGTTCTGGTCCGAGGAGGTCGACCATCGCGGCAAGCGGGTGGTCGTGATCGGCAGCGGGGCGACCGCGGTGACGCTCGTGCCCGCGCTCGCCGAGCGCGCCCGCCACGTGACGATGCTCCAGCGCTCGCCCAGCTACATCATCTCGCTGCCCGCGATCGACCCGATCGCCGGCCTGCTCGAGCGGGTGCTGCCACCGCGCTGGACGTACGCCGCGGTGCGCTGGAAGAACGTGATGGTCACGCTCGGCATCTATGGGCTCAGCAAACGGCGCCCGGAGCTGATGAAGCGCCTGCTCCGGTCCGCACTCAAGCGTGCGCTCCCCGCCGGGTACGACATCGACAGGCACTTCAGGCCGAGCTATGACCCCTGGGACCAGCGCATGTGCCTCGTTCCGGACGGCGACCTGTTCGCCGCGATCAGTGAGCACCGCGTGTCGGTCGTCACCGACCGGATCGAGACGTTCACCGAGCGCGGTGTGCGGCTCGCCTCCGGCGCCGAGCTCGAGGCCGACCTCGTCGTGACCGCCACGGGCTTGCAGATGGTGCCGTTCGGCGGCATCGGCCTGAGCATCGACGAGCGCCCGGTGGAGATCGCGCGCACGCACACGTACCGCGGGATGATGTTGAGCGGAGTGCCGAACCTGGCCTACTCGTTCGGGTACATCAACCAGTCCTGGACGCTCGGCTCGGATCTCACCTGCGAGCACGTGTGCCGGCTGCTCAACCACATGGACGAGCGGGGATACGCGAGCTGTACCCCGCGGACGCCGCCGGGCGAGCTCGCCGAGCTGCCGTTTGCCGAGCTCAGCTCGGGCTACGTGCAGCGGGCGGTCGCCCAGTTCCCCCGCCAGGGCCCGGAGGACCCGTGGCGGCGGGATCAGAACTACCGCACCAACCTGCGCGACCTCCGGCGTGCGCCGGTCGAGGATCCGGCGCTGGCGTTCGCCGCGGTGACAGCGCCAGCCGCAGCGGCTGATCGAGACGGAACGCCGACCGTGCGAACCGCTCGAACAGGGCACTGAATTCCTCGGCATCCATTCCGTCCTCGCTGATCCGGACGGGACGAGCGATGGATTCTCCGATCCCGCCGTCTCTTCACGGCCACGGAGATCAACCACCCGAACCCGAGGAGATATCACCATGCCCGCCGCGCATGCCCTGTCCGAAATGACCACGATCGTCGTCGGTGCCAGCCGTGGACTCGGCCGCGGGATCGCCGCCACGTTCGCCGACGCCGGCGCCCCGGTCGTAGCCGTCGCCCGCACCGCGGCCGCGTTCCCGCAGGCGGCCGGCGACGGTGGGGCGATCGAGGCGGTGAGCGCCGACGCCGGCGACCCGTCGGTGGCCGGCGGTCTCATCGATCGCTACGACCCGCGGGTCGTCGTGATCGTCGCCGGCGCGGCGCCGCTGCTGCGTCCGCTACAGCACCACACCTGGGAGACGTTCTCGGCCAACTGGCACAGCGACGTGCGGATCGCCTTTCACTGGCTGCGCGAGTCTCTGCTCAGGCCCCTGCGATCGGGCAGCAGGGTCGTCGTGATCAGCAGCGGCGCCGCGCTCCAGGGATCGCCGCTGAGCGGCGGGTACGCCGGCGCAAAGGCGACTCAGCGGTTCATCACCGCGTACGCGCGGGACGAGGCGGCGCGCGCCGGTCTCGACGTCACGTTCGCCGCGATCCTGCCCCGACTCACTGCGTTGACGGACCTCGGGCGGCCGGCGGTCGAGGCGTACGCGGCCCGCAACGGCCAGTCTGTGGAGGAGTACCTCCAGCGCTTCGGCCGACCGCTCACGCCAGAGATCGCGGGTGCTGCGGTGCTCGAGCTGGTGCGGGCCGACCCCTCGAGCGTCGCGCCTGACTACCTGCTCACGGGTGACGGTCTGAAGCCGCTGCAGTGAGGGCCCGACAGCCCCTTGCAGTGAGGGCCCGATAGCCGCGCGGCAGTGAGGACCCCCGGTCGGTGCCAGACTTCCGTGATCGCCGTTGACGTCGTGACCGAGATCGAGATCATGCGCCCGCGCGCCGACGTGGCCGCCTTCGCGGCCGATCCCGCCAACGCGACCGCCTGGTACAAGAACATCAAGGCGGTCGAGTGGGAGACGCCGCCGCCCGCGGCCGTCGGCAGCCGTGTGCGGTTCCGGGCGCAGTTCCTCGGCCGCACGCTCGAGTACACGTACGAGGTGCGCGAGATCGACCCCGGTCGGCGCTTCGTGATGGCGACCGCACAGGGGCCGTTCCCGATGGAGACGACATACACCTGGGACGACGCGGCTCAGGGCGCCACCAGGATGACGCTGCGCAACCGGGGCGCGCCCGCCGGCTTCGCCGCGGTCACCGCGCCAATGATGGCGCGCGCGATGCGCCGGGCGAACGAGGCTGACCTGCGCCGCTTGAAGACGCTGCTCGAGCGCTGACTCGCGTCCGCTCGCGGCCGCAGCGATGGATTTCGGCCGCCCGGACGGCTCTCTGTTCGAAACGAGCGGGTGAGCCGCCCCGCCTCGGCAGGCGGACGGCTGACTGCGCAAGGAGAATCTGGAGATCGGACATGAGTGAGAGCCACGTGATCGAACGGCTCGGGGCCGGCGGGCTCGGCGGCCCTCGGCCGGTGGTGCACCTCGAGTTGCACACCCGCGAGCTGTCGGCCGCCGGCGACTTCTACGCGCGGCTGCTGGGGTGGCGGACCGAGCGGATCGCCACCGAGCACGGGCCGTACCTTGCGCTCGATCTCGGCGGTGAGCTCGGCGGAGGGGTCGTCGAGTGCGGGACCCCGCATCCGGTGTGGATCCCTTACGTCGCGATGGACCGGATCGACCTGGCCACCGAACGCGCGCGGGCGCTCGGCGCCTCGGTGCTGTTCGGCCCGCGTGAGGGGCCGGGCGGATGGCGCACCGTGATCGCCGCACCCGATGGCGGGCAGCTCGCGCTGTGGCAGCAGAAGGAGTGGCGATGACCGAGGACACGCTGCTGGCCGCCGCCCGCGGCGGCGACGAGGGCGCCTTCGCCCGCCTGATCGACCGCTACCGGCGGGAGCTGTACGCCCACTGCTACCGGATGCTCGCCTCGCGCGCCGACGCCGAGGACGCACTGCAGGACGCGCTGCTCGGGGCGTGGCGGGGGCTGCCGAGGTTCGAGGGCCGCAGCTCGCTGCGCTCGTGGCTGTACACGATCGCGACGAATGCCTGCCTGCGTGCGATCGAGCGCCGGCCCAAGCGCGTGCTGCCGATCGACTTCGGCGGGCCGTCCGATCCGCACGACGCGATCGCCGAGCCGCTCGTCGAGTCGGTCTGGATCGAGCCGTTCGCCGACGCGCCGCTCGCGGACGCTGCGACGCCCGCCGCCCGCTACGAGCAGCGTGAGGCCGTCGAGCTCGCATTCATCGCCGCGCTGCAGCACCTGCCCGCCCGCCAGCGCGCGGTGCTGATCCTTCGCGACGTGCTCGGCTTCTCCGCGCGCGAGACGGCCGAGGCGCTCGAAACCACATCCGTCTCGGTCGACAGCGCGCTCCAGCGAGCGCACAAGACGGTCGATGCACGGCTGCCCGAACGCAGCCAGCAGCAGACCTTGCGCTCGCTCGGCGACGGCGACCTCAGGCGGATCGTCGACGGCTTCGTCAGCGCCTGGGAGCGTGCCGACGTCGACGCGATCGTGTCGATGCTCGCCCGCGACGCCGTGTTCGCGATGCCGCCCGAGCCGACGTGGTTCTCCGGGCGCGACGCCGTCGCCGCGTTCCTCGCCGCAATCCCATTCGCGACCGGAGCGGCCCGCCACCGCCTCGTCCCGACCTCGGCCAACGGCCAGCTCGCCTTCGGCGACTACATGTGGCAGCCGTCGGCGCACGCGTTCACGCGCCACGGGATCACCGTGCTCGACCTCCGCGGAACCGAGATCGCCGGCATGACGATCTTCCGGCGTCCCACCGCGTTCGCCGGGTTCGACCTGCCCGGGGAGATCATGGCCTGACAGCGGGGCCGGCACCGGCAGCCGATGCGGGAGGTCGCCGGCCGCAGATCGACCAAGGGGCTGTCGGCCCCGGCCTACAGCAGTTCGGAGATCACGGCCGCGGCCCGGGCCGCCCCGTCGGGCGGGACAGGCCGGTAGCTCCGTTCAGCGTCGACCTCGCTGGCGATCGCCGCCGCGATCTCGTCGGGACCTTCGCGTTCGAAGTGCATGCACCGTCCCGCGCCGTAGCCCTCGAGCCGGTGGCGTACGTGCAGGTTCTGCTCGAAGTGGTGCCTGAGCGGGAAATACAGGAACGGCCGCCCGGTGGCGGTCAGCTCCATCGCGGTGGCCAGGCCGCCCTGGACGACGGCTACGTCACAGGCCGCGAGGTGGAGGTGGAGATCGTGCACGTAGGCGCGCACCTCGACGCCGTCCCCCGAGGGAAGCGTCCGGGGGTCGATCCGCGGGCCGGCGACCGCGATCATGCGCAGGTTCGGCACCAGACGCTTGGCCGCCGGGTAGCTGTCGAGCACCAGCCGTAGGAGGTCTCCGCCGATCCCCGAGCCGCCGACCGTGACGATGCAGACGCGATCCTCGGGGCGGTACCCGAGCTCCCGCCGGAGCGTCTCGCGGTCGGGCAGCGCGGCCGGGTCGAACCCGGTGACGTAGCCGGCGAACGAGTAGTGCTGCTCGGTCCAATCGCGGATCGGCGGCAGGCCCGGACCGAAGCTGTCGGGCACTATGTCCCGCGGCTCACCGATGAACACCGCGCGGTCGCGGACGCGCGGGTAGCGAGCAACCTGCTCGATCATCTCGGCGTTGTAGTCGGCGGTCACGTGCGCTTCGCCGGGCCCGCTCTCGGGCATCGGCAGCCAGCCGACGAAGTCCGTCAGCCACGCGAACGGTGCTGTCTTCAGCTCCGGGTTCTCGTGCAGGTAGTAGTCGAGCTCCCACGCCTCGTCGCCGATCCACAGGTCGTAGGGCACCTCGCGCACGAGGTCGAGGAAGACCATGAAGTTCGCCACCAGGATCTCGTCCATGCGTCGGATCGCCTGGAAGGCGTTCAGCGCGTACCCGTCGGACTCGGAGGCGATGTGCGCGGCCTCGCTGGCCAGCTCCGCGCTCGCCGGGTGAATCCGCTCGCCGCGCCGCTCAAGGATCGTCGTGACCGGTTGCTGGGCCAGCCAATCGATCTTCAGGTCCGGATCCAAGCGGCGGAGCTCGTCGGCGATCGCGACGTCGCGGCGGGCGTGGCCAAGGCCGATCGGCGATGACACGTAGAGGGCGCGCCGGCCCCGCGCCCGGGCTCGCGTCCATCCCGGCGGCGGACCCGGGCCGCGTGACAAAGTCGCGCAGCAGAAGATTCACCTTGACCGGATCACGGGCGAAGGGCGCGTGCCCGGACCCGTCAAGCGTGAGCAGCATGCCGCCGAGCAGCTCGGCAGCCGCGGCACCCGAGGAGTGCGACCGGATCGCGTCCTCGCTGCCGTGGACCACGAGCACCGGGCAGCGGATGCGCGCCGCGAGCTTGCGCACGTCGGCTTCCTCGTCGAGCCCCAGGCCGGCATCGGTCGCGATCAGCGTCTCCGGCGTCGTCTCGAGCCCCCAGCCCACACAGTCCTCGATCTGCTTGGTCGAGTGCGGCTCGGTGAACACCTGCGCGAAGAAGAACTCCAGGAAGTCGCGGTAGTGCTCGAGCCAGTAGTGGCGGTTGTACTTCATCCAGCCCTCGTACGACGGGCAGGCGCCGGTCGAACCCCGCGGATGCGACGGCACGTTCGGTCTGCACGCCGAGGGGCAACGCGGCACCGATCAAAACCATCCCCGCGACCAGCTCGGGATGCTCGGCGGCGAGTAGCAGCGCCCGCTGCGCGCCCAAGGAGAAGCCGACCACGAACGCGCGCTCGGTCGCCGTCGCAGCCAACACCGCGACTGCATCGGCCGCGAACTCGGCCTCGGCGTACGCCGCGGGCGAGGCGGGCCGGTCCGAACGGCCGTTGCCCCGACCGTCGAACGTCACCACGCGGCAGTAACGGGCGAGGTACGAGACCTGCATCTTCCACACCCGGGACTGGACGATCGACCACGTGGGAAGCAGCAGCACCGTGGGATCGCCGGACCCGTACACCTCATAGAAGACGCTGATGCCGTCGCGCTCCACATAACCCGTCCGCTCGGGATAGCGCGCGCGGGACTGCTCGGGGGCGCCGCTGCCGGCGTGGACCGGCGTCATCGCCGTGATACCGCGACGCCGGCCCGACAATCCGCCACCGCCGCGGCCAGTCGCCCAAGGCCCTCTGCGATCGTGTCCGGCGTATGGTTGGAGATCGTCGCAGCCTCTCCATCGTCCAATGCTGCGGCGAACGCCGCCCGGACGCCGGCCACATCGAATCCTGCGGGATTCATGAAGCCGGCGCCGAACGACATCACCCCCGGGCGCCCCAGCACCGATTGGAACGTAGACATCGCCGGGTTGTCGAGGACGGCCGTGCGCGCAGCTGGTGGCGGCTTCATCGTCTCCCTTCCGGGAGGATCCTCTCACCCGGGGCGCGTGGTGGCTACGGACGCGCCTCGAACACCAGGTTGAACGGTGTCTCCGCCGCGCGGCGGAACCGGGTGAATCCGCCGGCTTGCACGACGTCCCGGATCCGTGCCTCGCCGGCCTGGGCGCCGAGCGCGAGCCCGACGTCCTGCGACAACGAGGCCGGCGTGCACAGCAGCGTCGAGAAGCCGTAGTAGGCACGCCCGATCGGGTTGAAGTTGTCCTCGACCCGATCACCCGCGTTGGGCTCGACGATCATCCAGACCCCGTCCGGCTTGATCGTCGAGTGCACGTGGCGAGCGGCGCCGACCGGATCGCCCATGTCGTGCAGGCAGTCGAACATCGTCACGAGGTCGTAGCCGCTCCCGGAATAGGAAGCCGCCGGCTCGGTCCGGAAGCTGACCCGCTCGGCGACCCCGGCCTCGGCTGCCCTCGTATGGGCGGTCTCGATCGAGCCTTGGTGGTAGTCGGCGCCGAAGAACGTCGAGCTTGGGAAGGCCTGCGCCATCAGGATCGTCGAGGCGCCGTGGCCGCAGCCGATGTCGGCAACGCGCGCTCCCGTCTGAAGCTTCTCGACGACGCCGTCGAGCGCGGGGAGCCATTCCGGAATCAGATGCGCGTTGTACCCGGGCCGGAAGAAGCGCTCGCAGCCCTCGTGGACGTCGTGCACGTGCTCGTGCCAGCCGAACCCGTCGCCGCTGCGAGCCTTCTCGACGATTCTCGGAGAGTCGATCACGGATCCCAGCGCGATCTGAAAGAACCCGGGCAGGTACGCGGGACTGGTCTTGTCGGTCAGCGCGACGGCCTGCTCGGGCGGCAGCGAGTAGCGGCCGCTGTCCGGGTCGTAGTCGACGTAGCCGCCGGCGGCCTGGGCGTTCAGCCACTCACGGACGTACCGCTCGCCCGTCTGAGTCCGGTCGGCCAGTTCGGCCGGCGACAGCTGACCGGCGCCGGCCAGCGCGTTGTACAGGCCGAGCCTGTCGCCCATCACGACAAGCGCTGCATTCAGCGTGGAGCCGACTTCGTCGACGGCACGGAAGACGAACTGCATCAGCTTGTCTCCGTCGACCGCGACGGTTTGCTCGGTGATGCTCATGGTTGCCCCTCCTGGAGGTGGTTTCACGCGAGGCTACGTTTAGGGTCGTGGCGCTCGCATCGGGGGGGCACCGTAGTCTTCGGTCGGTGATGCTGCTCGGTCGTGAGGAGGAGCAGCGCGAGATCGAGCTCGCATTCACGCGGGCGCGGTCAGGCGCGAGCGCGACGCTCGCGCTGATCGGCGAACCGGGGATCGGCAAGACCGCGCTGCTTGACCATGCAGCCGAGCAGGCGGGAGGAATGCGGCTGCTCCGAGCCCGGGGAGTTGAGTCCGAGGCCCAGATCCCGTTTGCCTCGCTGCTTGAACTGCTGCGCCCTGCGCTGCCGATGCTTGCCCGCCTCCCCGCGACCCAGGCTGGAGCGCTGGAGAGTGCACTCGCGCTGCGACCTGGCCACGCGCAGGAGCACTTCGCGGTCGGCGCGGCAACGCTCAGCCTGCTCGCCGCATATGCCGACGAGGGCCCGGTCGCGGTGCTGATCGACGATGCGCACTGGCTCGACGCGTCCAGCGCACAGGCCCTCCTGTTCGCATTCCGGCGGCTGCTGGCCGACCAAATCGCCGTCGTGATCTCGATTCGGGAGGGTGCAGGGTCGCTGTTCGACACGGCCGACCTGCCGACCTTGCGGATCGGCGGGCTGACCAGCGCAGCGTCGGCTCAACTCCTGCCGTGGGTGACGCCCGACGTCGCGCGGCGGCTGCGCGACGCGACCGCTGGGAACCCGCTGGCAATGCTCGAGCTCGCGCCGGACGCCGACGACCTCGCGCTCGCCCCGGTGGGGGCCCCAGTTCTCCTCTCGGCGAGGATCTCCGGCGCCTTCCTGCGGCGCCTGGATGTGCTGGACGACGAGGCGCGCCGCGCGCTGGTGCTCGCGGCTACCAGCGACGATGGCGATCTGGCGATCCTCGAGCGCGCGGCGTCGCGCACCGGCATCGACCTCTCGCGGCTGACCGTCGCCGAAGGCGCCGGTCTCATCGTGCTGCGCGCGGGGTCAGTCGATTTTCGCCATCCGCTGGCCAGATCGGCGATCTACGCCAACGCGCCGGCTGAGGGCCGGCGCCTGGCGCATCGGGCGCTCGCCGACGCGTTGCCTGACCGCGACGTCGATCGCCGCGCCTGGCATCTCGCTGCCGCCGCCGTCGGCACCGATGTGCAGGCGTCGGCAGCGCTGGAACAGGCTGGCAGCCGAGGCCGCGAGCGCAGCGCCTACGCAACGGCGGCTTCCGCGTTCGAGCGGGCCGGCCGGCTCGCCGCTGACTCCGAGCGGCGAGCGCGCCTGCTGCTCGCGGCCGCCGAATCCGGCTGGCTGGCCGGCTTTGCCGACAAGGCGACGACGCTGCTGAGCGAGGCTCGGTCATCGACGGACGACCCCGCGCGGATGGTCGAGATCGACCAGCTCGCGGGACGTATCGCCATTCGGCGCGGACCGGTGATGCGCGGTCACGCGATCCTCACGGCGGCCGCCGAACGGGCAGACCCCGAGCTGGCGGTGGCGATGCTCGCCGAGGCCGCCAGCGCATGCTTCGTCGCGGGGGACCCGGCCGAGATGCTCGCCGTGGCCGAGCGGGCGCACGCCATGTTGCCCGCGAACGCAACCGCCCGCGCGCGCTTCCTGGCGGGCACCGCGACGGGGATGGCGCGGATCCTCGGGGGCGACGCAGCGTCAGGCGCGACGGCGATCCGGCAGGCGATCGCGCTGGCGGAGAGCTCGGAAGCATTGCGCGAGGACCTGCAGGTGCTCCCCTGGTTGGTTCTGGCGACGAACTTCGCGCGCGAGGCGCGCACGGGCCGCTCGCTGCTCGATCAGGCGCTGCTGGCAGCGCGGGGGCGTGCCGCCGTGGGGGCGCTCCCATTCGTGCTCAACCTGATCGCGCGCGACCAGGCGACGAGTGACCGATGGGCCGTTGCCGAGGCGACCTACGAGGAGGCGATCGAGCTGGCCCGTGAGAGCGACCAGCGCGTCGAGCTCGCCTTCGGCCTCGCCGGCCTGGCCTGGCTACGGGCCCACCGGGGGCAGGAACGGGAATGTCGGGCTGGAGCAGCGGCCGCTCTGAGCCTGAGCGCCGAGCTCGGGACCCGCCTGTACGAAGTTTGGGCGACCGCCGCGCTCGGCGAGCTCGAGCTTGGCCTTGGCGACGCCGCTGCCGCCGCCGAGCAGTTCGACCGACAGCTGCGGCTCCTGCGCGAGTTGGGAATCACTGATGTCGACCTCTCGCCCGCGCCCGAGCTCGTCGAGGTCCATCTGAGGATGGGACGCATCGATCAGGCGCGGGAGGCAGCGGCTGAGTTCATCGCCGCCGCGGACGCGAAGGGACAGCCGTGGTCGCGCGCCCGGGCGCGGCGCTGCGCCGGACTTCTGGCGGATGAGACGGAGTTCAGCCGGCGATTCGAAGAGGCACTCAGCGAACACGTGTTGACTCCGGATGCATTCGAGCAAGCGCGAACCCAGCTGGCCTATGGCGAGCGTCTTCGCCGAGCGCGCAACCGCGTCCTGGCCCGCCGGCACCTGCGCCTGGCGGTGGAGTCGTTCGAGCGGCTGGATGCCCGCCCGTGGGCGGACCGCGCCCGCGTCGAGCTGGCCGCCACCGGCGAGACGGTTCGGCGCCGGGACCCCAGCACGATCGACGAGCTCACACCTCAGGAGCTGCAGATCGGGCTCCTCCTGGCGGGCGGCAAGACGACACGAGAGGCGGCCGCGGCACTGTTCATCAGCCCGAAGACCGTCGAGTACCACCTCCACCACGTCTACCAGAAGCTCGACATCCACTCGCGCGCCGAGCTCGCCCGAGCGCTCGCCGCGCAGGCCGGCTGAGGCGCGGGCACATCGGGGGCGCTGCGGTCGGTCGGGTGGCAGCGCGGCCAGGTGCTGCCACAGTCTCGCAGTGTTCGGGCGGCGCGGTCTAGACATTCCCGCAGAAGTGACGATGGTCCAGCTCATGGTGGCTCCGATCGTTTGGACGTGACCGCGATTGTGGCGTCGCCCGCTGTGTCGATGGTCTGGCGTAAGACGCTTCGTTGGCCACAGTTCGTGAGCTCGCGGACCCAAGTCCGGACTCGGAACTGGTTTGAACCCCACGCTGCGGTCTCACGTTTTGCGTGGTCCGTGCGTCTACTGGGTGACGTGAACATCGCTTTGAACGACAGCGCACGCAGTCTCGCGCGCACTCCTCTGGCCTTGAAGGACTCAACCGACTCAGGAGGGATCTCGCCGATGACCCCCACGACTCTTGACAGCGTCACCGCCCGGATTGGCCAGCTCGACTGGCCGCAGCTGGTGCGCCAGCTCGACGAGCACGGGTTCGCCGTGACCGACCCGGTCCTCAGCGCCGACGAGTGCGTCGGGCTCGCTGACCTGTTCGATGGTGACCGGTTTCGCTCGACGATCGATATGGCGCGCCATCGCTTCGGTGATGGTCGCTATCGGTACTTCGCCCGTCCTCTGCCCGAGCTCATCCAGGGCGCGCGGGTGGCGTTCTATGAACAGCTCGCGCCTGTCGCTAACCGTTGGGCCGATCTGCTCTCGGGCGAGAACCCGACGTTCCCGTTGACCCACGAGCTGCTGTTGGCGCGCTGTCAAGCGGCCGGGCAGACCCGTCCGACGCCCCTGATGCTCCGCTATCACGTGGGTGACTGGAACGCCCTTCATCAGGATCTCTACGGCGAGGTGTACTTCCCCTTTCAGATCCTGACCGTGCTCTCAGACCGCGACGCGGACTACGCCGGCGGGGAGTTCGTGCTGGTGGAGCAGCGTCCACGCGCGCAGAGCCGCGCGCACGTGCTGCGGCCCGCCCGCGGCGCGTTTGTGATCTTCCCGACGAGCGAGCGCCCGCACAGGGGCAAGCACGGCTATCACCGCGTCGGACTGCGACACGGTGTCTCGACCGTCACCGCCGGCACCCGCACCGCACTCGGGATCATCTTCCACGACGCCCAGTGACCCCGGGAACCTCACAAACAACGGCCAGAGACCGTCTAACCACCATGCCCGACAACACCCATCGAGACGCGAGGGTCGAACGTCTTCTCCGCAGCGGCGCCGAGACAGCGCTTCCCGACTGGATCGCCGTCCGCGCGCGGTTCGCCGCCCGCGCACTCTCGGACGATCTCGTGGACGTCGCCTACGAGGACCACGACACGCCGCTGGGCACGATGCGCGTGAGCGCCACCAACACCGGCATCGTCCGGATGATCCTGCCAGCCGAAGACGCCGAGGAGGTCCTCGAGGACCTCGCACGCAAGGTATCCGCCCGCATCCTGCGCATCAGCACCCCCGCGATCACGCAGACCCGACAAGAGCTCGACGAGTACTTCGACGGCCGTCGCCGTCGATTTGACGTTCCGCTGGACTGGAAGCTGGCCAAGGCGTTCCGGCTCAAGGTGCTCGAGGCGACCGAGCGGATCCCCTACGGCCAGACCGCCTCCTACCGCCAGGTCGCCAGCGCCGCGGGAAGTCCCAACGCCGTTCGCGCCGCCGGATCGGCGCTGGCCACCAACCCCCTACCGGTCCTCGTGCCATGCCACCGCGTGCTGCGCAGCGACGGCACGATCGGCCAATACCTCGGCGGCCCAGCCGCCAAGACGCAGCTACTCACCCTCGAGCAAGCGATTTGACGATGGCATGGACCACCTACCCAAGCCCCCTCGGGCCACTGACCCTCATCGGGGGGACCTCAGGCCTGCGGCGTGTGTACTTCCCGGGCAGCGCGCCGAGCCTCGCCCCCGGCGACCGCGACCCCTCGCCCCTCGCCGAGACGGTCGAGCAGCTGGACGAGTACTTCGCCGGCGAGCGCCAGGCCTTCGGACTCGAGCTCGACCTGGCGGGTAGCTCGTTCCGGCATCGGGTGTGGCGGGCGCTGCAGCAGGTGCCCTATGGCCGCACAACCACCTACGGCGACCTTGCTCGTGAGCTTGGCATCACCATCTCCCGCAGCCTCGTCGCTGGTCGAAGGGCCGTGACGGGCGCCCAGAAGGTCGCCTGGGCGATCGCGGCGACACCGACGCCGATCGTCGTGCCATGCCACCGCGTGATCGCCGCTGACGGGTCGCTGACCGGCTACCGCGGCGGCCTGCAGCGCAAGCAAGCCCTGCTGGACTTCGAAGCCGCCGGAGGCGCACCCGATGCCCTGCGCCACCGCGACGCCCAGCAACTTGCGCTGCTATGAGCGCTTCCTGGACGCTCACCGGCCCCGACGGCGCCCCTTATCAGAGCGACCGCCCGGGCACCCTCGGCGGGCACCGCCGCTCCAAGCTCTACGGCCGCCTGGACTGCCGATCAGCGCTTCAGGCACTCGCCCGCGGCGGCTACGCCCTCGACCGCGTCTTCTTCCTCGATGAGCACGCCGCCCAGGCCGCCGGCTACCGGCCATGCGCGGTATGCCTGCCCGACCAGTACGCAGCATGGACCACAGCCCGCCCATCGCCGGCGCTACCCACGATTCGTCCTGTCTCAGGAGGTCGCCGGCTGAGCGCGCTCGGGCGGGCGCCCGCCGCGCACTCCACCGCGCTCGCGCGGCCGGCGCCTCGCGTAGCGTGGGCTTCCCATCCAGCCGTTGCTGGCGGGGCGTTCTGATGGGAAGATCGCCGTGATCCGCTGTAAAGCAAGATTAACCACTAAACGGTGTCACGGGGGTCGCGTCACCCGCCTGTCGGAAGGCCGAAGGCCTGGGTATCGAGCGGGAAAAATAGGCCCGTTAGATACCCAGGCTCACAGAGAACGGCTGCGCGCCGGAGGATTGCACCGGCCTCTGCGCGTCCCCCAAGGGGCCCCCGCGTGCTGCGGCGGGCACCCGCCGGCTCCCCTCCCAGCTTCCACGAACTGGGATCCCGGACGAACCATCGCACCACGTACGCAATCGTCAGCGGCCGCCCCGGCAGCCGACTCCCCTGGCGGCGGCCGGCGCAGCGAGAACAATCGATTACAGGCAGATCACGCGATGGGCGGTGACGGGCTCGAACCGCCGACCCCCTGCTTGTAAGGCAGGTGCTCTACCAGCTGAGCTAACCGCCCGGGTCGCCGATAGTACCGCTGCAAACAGCCAGTATTCTGCGCTCACGCGGCGAGCTCCTCGAGCGTGTGCCGGGCGGACGGCTGCCCGGGGTCGTGGGGATTCGGTCAGACGATTGACACCCCGGTTGACACCGGGCCCGCCATCAGGGATCATGAGGAATAGGCAGGGATGCCGCCGTCGTGGACAACCGGAGGGGCGGAGTCGTGCGTTTTTGTAGTCGGTCGGCGGGACCGATGCTGGCAGGGTGGTGTCTTATCGTGAGCTTGCTGTATGCCGGCGCGGCATCGGCAACGACGGCCCCTCCCCTGAACACCAGCCCGCCGGTCATATCCGGGACCGCGCAAGATGGTCGGACGCTCACGACGGCGAGCGGGACGTGGTCGTCGAGCGCGACGCCGGTCACCTATCGCTATCAGTGGCAGCGGTGCGACAGCAGCGGAGCCAACTGCGTCGCCATCACGTCCGCGACGCTGACCACCTATCGGGTCACGGCAGCCGACGTGGGGCACGAGATCAACGTCGCGGTCACGGCCACCGACAAGCTTGCGCAGACGTCGCAGGTCGTGGCGGCCGCGGTGGGTCCGGCGGCGGCCCCCGCCCCGCCCGTCTCGACCGCTGCGCCCCCAATTACAGGAACCGCGCAGGACGGCCAGATGCTCACCGTCAAGAGTGGGACATGGTCGAGCCCCGATTCGCTGGTCTACAGCTACAGCTGGCAACGTTGCGACAACACGCTGAGCAACTGCGTCGGCAACGGCAGCGTGGCCGGCGCTGCGTACCGCCTCACCCCAGCGGACGTCAACCACCGCATCATTGCCACCGTGGTGGGCACCGACAAGGAAGGGCAGACGGGACAGGGGACCTCGATCCCAACAGCGGCCGTGAGCCCACCCGCACCACCGTCGAACGCTGACCTGCCCGTTGTCACGGGCGTGGAGCAGGCAGGCCAGATCCTTCACGGCTCCCTCGGCAGTTGGTCAAGCCCCGATCCCCTGGCGTATAGCTATCAGTGGCGGCGATGCGACAGCTCCGGCGCCAACTGCGTCGATATCGCCGGAGCCACCGGTGCGACCTACAGGCTCGTATCGGCCGACGCGGGGCAAAAGGTCACGGACGTCGTCGCCGCGACGGACAAGGAGGGCCAAACGACGGCGGCGAGCGCCGTTGCGGTCGGCCCGGTGACGCTCCCGCCCCCAGCCAACACGGCTCCACCGACGATCTCCGGCGTCCCTCAGCAAGGCCGGGCGCTTTCGGCGAGCAATGGATCGTGGTCGAGCCCCGACACGCTCGCCTACAGCTATCAGTGGCAACGCTGCGACAGCGCCGGCGTGATCTGCACGGCCGTGGTGGGCGCGACCGCACCGTCGTACCCGCTCACAAGCGACGACAACGGCCACGAGATCGCCGTCACCGTGGGCGTGACCGACACCCTCGGCCAGGCCGCGTCGGCGACCACAAGTCCGATCGGGCCCGTTGTCGCCCCGCCGCCCCCACCGGTCAACGCGACCGCCCCGCGCATCTCCGGCAGCCCCGCGGACGGGCAGACACTGTCCGTGAGCAACGGAAGCTGGTCGAGCCCCGACACGCTCGCCTACAGCTATCAGTGGCAACGCTGCGACAGCAGCGGCGCCAGCTGCCAGGGCATCTCCGGTGCGACCGGACCCTCGTACGTGGCGGGCACCGCGGATATCGGCCACCAGGTCGCAGCAGTCGTCACCGCGACCGATCTGGAAGGCCAGGCCACCCCGGCGAGCTCGACGTCCACCGGCCCGATCGCCAACCCGCCCCCGCCCGCCAGTACCGCCCCGGCCACGATCTCCGGCATGCCCGCGGACGGGCAGACACTGTCCGTGAGCAACGGAAGCTGGTCGAGCCCCGACACGCTCGCCTACAGCTATCAGTGGCAACGCTGCGACAGCAGCGGCGCCAGCTGCCAGGGCATCTCCGGTGCGACCGGACCCTCGTACGTGGCGGGCACCGCGGATATCGGCCACCAGGTCGCAGCAGTCGTCACCGCGACCGATCTGGAAGGCCAGGCCACCCCGGCGAGCTCGACGTCCACCGGCCCGATCGCCAACCCGCCCCCGCCCGCCAGTACCGCCCCGGCCACGATCTCCGGCATGCCCGCGGACGGGCAGACACTGTCCGTGAGCAACGGAAGCTGGTCGAGCCCCGACACGCTCGCCTACAGCTATCAGTGGCAACGCTGCGACAGCGCGGGAGTCATCTGCACGGCCGTGGCGGGCGCGACCGCACCGTCGTACTCGCTCACGAGCGCCGACGTCGGTCACCAGATCATCGCGACTGTCATCGCCACCGATCAGGAAGGCCAGGCCACCCCGGCGAGCGTGAGCGCCCTCGGCCCGACGGGCACCCCACCGGTGCCTGCGAGCACCGCGCCGCCCGTCGTGTCCGGCACCGCCCTGGCCGGCCGAATGCTCATGGTGAGCAACGGCGGCTGGTCGAGCCCCGACGCGCTCGCGTACAGCTATCAGTGGCAACGCTGCGACAGCACGGGCGCAAACTGCCACAGCATCCCCGGGGCGACCGGGTCCGCCTACATCCTGACGACAACCGACGTCGGCAGCCAGATCGAGACCACGGTGAGCGCCACCGACCAGGAGCAGCAGACCACTCCGGCTACCACAGATCCATATCCCTCAGGCTCGGTCGTGCAGGTCGGCGCGACATACAACAAAACGCCGCCGTCGATCGCCGGCGCCACCGTGGATGGACAGACGCTCTCGGTGACCACGGGCACGTGGCAGAAGAGCGGCGCACTCACCTACACCTACGAGTGGCAGCGTTGTGATAGCAGCGGCGCGGACTGCAGCACCGTACCCGGCGCGACCGGATCCACATATACGGCAGGCGCAGCCGACGTCGGTCACCAGATCGCGGCGGTCGTCACCGGCACCGACCAGTCAGGCCAAGGCGCCTCGGCGAGCGCGACCCCGGTGGGACCTGTCGGTCCTCCACCCGCTCCCGTGAACGGCGCCCTGCCTGTCGTCTCGGGCACCGCGACGGACGGGCAGACGCTGTCGGTGAGCAACGGCGGCTGGTCGAGCCCCGACACCCTCGCGTACAGCTATCAGTGGCAGCGCTGCGACAGCACGGGCGCGAACTGCCAAGGCATCTCTGGGGCGACCCGGTCCACCTACACGCTGACCTCAACCGACGTCGGCAGCCAGATCGAGAGCGCGGTGAGCGCCACCGACCAGGAGCAGCAGACCACTCCGGCCACCTCACCCCCGTATCCGTCGGGCTCCGTCGTTCAGGCATCCCCGACGGCCAATACGGCTCCGCCGGCGATCTCCGGCGGGACCGGCGCCGGACAGACCCTGAGCGCCGATCCCGGGGCGTGGTCGGGCTCGCCGCCGATCGCCTACACGTACCAGTGGCAGCGCTGCAGTCCCGCGGGTGCGACCTGCGCGGACGTCAGCGGAGCCACGCAGTCCAGCTATGCGCTCGGCGCCGGCGACATCGGGTCGACCATCCGCGTGCGAGTGACCGCCGACAATTCGGCCCTTCCCGGGGGAGGCAGCGCCAGCCAGAACTCCGGGACCACGGCCGTGATCGCGCCGCCACCGCCGGCGAACACGGACCTGCCACGGATCTCGGGCACGGCTGCGGACGGGCTGACGCTTTCCGTGAGCACCGGCACCTGGTCGAGCCCCGACCCACTGAGCTACAGCTATCAGTGGCAGCGTTGCGACAGCTCCGGCGCGAACTGCCAGAACATCTCCGGCGCGATCGGGAGCACGTACGCGCCGAGCGCGGCTGATGTCGCTCAGCAGCTCACGGCCGTCGTCACCGCCACCGATCAGGAAGGTCAGTCCACGTCGGCGACTGCCACCCCCGTAGGCCCGGTCAGCGCCCCGCCTGCCCCGACGAACACCACCGCGCCGACGATCTCCGGGCGCGTCACGGATGGTCAGTGGCTGTCGGTGACCAGCGGCAGCTGGACGAGCCCCGATTCGCTCACGTACGCCTACCAGTGGGAGCGCTGCGATGCCGCCGGCGCGAACTGCCAGGGCATCTCCGGCGCGACCGGATCCACCTACATGGCCGGCGCAGCCGATGTCGATCACCTGATCACGGCGGCTGTCACCGCCACCGATCAGGTCGGCCAGGGCAGCCCGGCGAGCGCCGCGCCCGTCGGCCCGATCGGCAAGCCGCCGGCGCCGTTCAATACCGCGGCGCCTGCGATCTCCGGCATGAGGGCGGACGGTCGGACCCTGACAGTGACTACCGGCAGCTGGTCGAGCCCCGACACCCTCAGTTACAGCTACCAGTGGCAGCGGTGCAGCCAGACCGGTACGAACTGTCAGATCCTCCCGGGCATGACTCGGCCCGCGTACACGTTGACCTCGGCGGACATCGGCAGCCAGATCGCCGTGACCGTCGCCGCCACCGATCAGGAGCAGCAGAGCGCGCCCCCGACCGGTGCAGCCCCCGTCGGGCCCGTCGTCGCCTCCTCGACCTCGTACCGCGGCAAGGTGCTGCTCCATTGCACGCCCAACCCTGCTCAGCAGGTCGATCCGATCGCCCGCTTCGGACGTGTGCCCTCACCGCATATGCACACGCCCTCCGGTGCCGAGGCGTTCTCGGCAACCGCCACCCCACAGGACATGCTGAACGCCCCGACGAGCTGCCTGATCGCGTCTGATCACGACATGCTCTGGGTCCCGACGCCGCTTACGAAGTCCGGCCAGCCGGCCACCGTTCTCGGCAGCAGCTATTACATGCTCAACCAGGGCTACGACATCGAGCGCGACGCCCCGGTCGGACTTCGCTACGTGGCCGGCGACCCGAGCGGTGTCAACCCGTCCGGTTACTTCGTCTGCAAGAGCACTGGCGTCAGCACCAGGACCATCCCGACCGCCACCCAGTGCCCGCCGTCCGGCAACCAAGGGTACGAGCTGTTGATCAGCGGACCGCCACAGTGCTGGATCCCAAGCAGCGGCCTCGGCATCGGAATGGGTGGCAGCGGCACGGCGCCCACGTTCACGGCCGACAACCAGGCGACCTGCGTCGCTGAGGGAGGTCAACCCGTCCCCACGACCCTGCTGGCGTTCGACGTCGGCAGCGACGGCCTCGGCGGCTCGCTCAGCTCGGACGCCCAGGATGTCAACTCCAGCCCGAAGCCCGGGTATACCGCGCACTTCGACTTCGTGTTCGGGTTCACGCAGAACAGCGCCGGACAGGACGCACTCGACCTCATCGACCACAACTGCTTCGACGTGACGGGCTGGACGACGAACCAGGTCTCCTGCATCGAGGGAGGAGCCAACGCGAACCACCAGGGCGAGGCCGTCTACCAAGCCGTCCCCGGCCCGGTGGGCAAGCTCGGCCCGTACGTGACGAACTGACCCTGGTACCCGGGGGTCGTCGCGGGTCGGTCGTTACGATCGGGGGCGATGACGCGCCCGCCCGATGACGGCGACGACGCGCTCGCGCGCGTGCGGCGGGTGCTGATCGCCGCCCCTGTGTTCGTGGCCGGCGAAGTGAGCCGCGCCCTGCGTGACCCGACGGACGATCGGCTCGACCGGCTGATGCGCACGCCGGCCCGCCGGCTCATCCTCGACGGGATCTTCTGGCAGATGCCGCGGATGCTCGACCCCGAGCGGTCCGCGCGGATCGACGCGACGGTGCGCTGGTGCATCACCCGGGACAACTTCGATGGCGACGTGTACGACCTCGTGTTCGACGGCGGTGGGGCCCGGGCCGTGCGGGGCGCCGAGGACCGTCATCCGCGGCTGACGATCGCCCTGGAGGGCGGGGACTTCGTCCGCATCGCCACCGGCCACGCCGATCCGGTGCAGGCTTATTTCGCGGGCCGGGTGCGGTTGCGCGGGGACGTCATCTTCGCGGCCCGGCTCGCGTCGCTGTTTCGGCCGCCGCGTCGGCCCTGACCGCGGGCGCGGCTCAGCGCCCCGATGGCGCAGGCCCGTCGGGGTCGAGCGACGGCTTTCGGCCAGGGCGCGACGCGGCCCAGAACATCAGGCTCGGCCCGGGGTACCAGCGGTGCGTCACGCCGAGCAGCCGCAGGCCGATCGTGCGGCACACCCGGACCGAGCGATCGTTGTCGAGGTGAGTCACGGCCCAGACCTCCTCGAGCCCACCGTCGAAACCACGGGCCAGCAGTGCCGCGGCGGCCTCGCCGGCCAGGCCGCGGCCCCAGCTGTCGGGGTGAAAGTGCCAGCCGATCTCGATTTCACCGTCGCCGTTGGGCAGCGGCTTGAGCAGCACCGAGCCGGCCGGCACCGCCGACCCGTGCTCGACCACGGCCCACGCGCCGAACCGCGGGTCCGCGGCCAGCTGCTCGGTATAGCGCGCGATCCGGGCGTCGGCCTCGGCGCGTTCCAGCATCGGGCGTCCGCCGATGAAGCGTGCGACCTCGATGCGGCGGTGGATGTCGTACAGGCGCTCAGCCTCGTCCGGGCGCCACGGACGGAGGACCGTGCGCTCGGTGCGGGCGATGATGTGGTTGGCGCGGATCACGGTGGCTCGCTGCCGGCTCGCTGCTGCCGGCGGCGATCTCACCCAGGGTGCCAGAGCCGGGGCCGCCGTCGCCGGGACCGCTGGGCTTGACAAGGGCACAGCGGGGTTGGAGGATCGGCTCGAGGTGAGGTGCGCAGCAGCATCGTGGCGGCGCGCTCCTGGGGGGCGCGGCCGATGAGGTGGCTCCGCCGTGCGGTGGCGAGCGTGGTGGCGTTCCTGAGGGGGCTGCTCGACGCGTTCGCGTCTGACTTCTGGCGCGTGCTGCGGGACGCGTGCCGCGCGATCCGGGCATGGCTGGCAGCGCGCGGACAGCCGGCGCCGCTGCACACGATCAACCGGGCCCCATGCGTGCCGATCCATCATCCCGCGTTCAAGAAGCCTGACCCGCTGATCTACGACCAGTACTACCTGATGGGCCTCGGGCTGGCCGTCAGCTGGCAGAACCCTGACATCACGATCCTCCAGGGCGGGGTCCCGGTGGCGTCGGCCTATGACCTCACCCCGGACACGCGGTACACGGTGCAGGCGCGGATCTGGAACGGCTCGACGGACGCGGTCGTCGTCGGGATGCCGGTGACGTTCTCCTACCTCAGCTTCGGCGTCAACACGGTGTCGCACCCGATCGGACAGACGACAGTCGACCTCGGGGTCAAGGGCTCGGCGTTCAGTCCCACCTACGCCGAGCTCGACTGGGTGACGCCGGCGGCCCCCGGGCACTACTGCATCCAGGTCGCGTTCTCGTGGCCCGACGACTCGAACCCGAACAACAACCTCGGCCAGGACAACGCCCAGGTCGTCGAGGCCCATTCGCCCGCGGTGGCGTCGTTCGCGCTGCGCAACGACGGGAAGGAGCGGCGCAGGTACCGATTCGAGGTGGACGGGTTCGCGCTCGTGCCACCGCCGCTGTGCTCCGAGGTCGATCGCCGGCCGCGCCCGCGCACGTGGGCGAACCAGCACTCGCTGCCGCAGGCGACGCTGGACCGGAATTCGCGAGCGGCCAACCCGCTCCCGGACGGCTGGGCGGTGTCGTTCAGCCCGGCCGAGCCGACGCTCGCACCCGGCGAGGAGCTCGATGTCGAGGCGCTGATCGAGCCGCCCGACTCGTTCCACGGCACCCAGACCCTCAACGTCCACGCGTTCGCCGGCGCCATGCTGGCCGGAGGCGTCACTCTCACGGTGCAGCGCGCCTGAGAATCCGGATGGCCTACGACCACTACACCAAATGCGTCCAGCCGAAGGACTACTCGGGGCCATTCCTCGGGAGCACGGCGATGGTGCTCGGCATCCTCGGGATGATCGCGGCGGCGGTGTTCGATCCCGGGGCCGTCGCGCTCGCCGCGATCCTGACCGCGATCGGCTATTGCCGCTGGTGGCTGTACGGGCGGCTCGTGTGCCTCGGGGGCACCGAGTGCATCATCGGGCTCGCGCTCGGGGTCTACAACCAGAGCAACCAGAGCGGGATCGGCAAGTTCGATACCGACTACGGGGTCAACCTGCTGCTCGCGCCGAGCCAGATGGGCGACACGCTCCCTGAGGTCGTCGCGGACAACATCGTCCAGGGCCACATGCTGGGCGATCAGGGCTCGACGGCGACGGTCCCGGCCAACCCCGCGCAGGCACAGATCGCGGCGATGTATGCCGCGCACGACAACCTCGGCTTCACCGGCGAGCCGGAGAGCTACGAGGACCTGACCGGAACCCTCGGGGTGGACGGCGGCCAGGGCGTCCTCTCCCAGGCCGAGGCCGCGGCGCTCGGCATCAATCCGACGCCCGCCGCCTGGCAGGCGGGCTTCGTGTACGTCGGCGGCGACCAGGTGACCGACTCAAACGGCGTCGTCCAGACGTGCATCACGACGCAACCGGGACTGACCGGCTCCTCGGCGCCCGACTGGCCCAGGTTCGCCGTCCCCGGCACCGTCACCCACGACAACCAGGTGACGTGGGAATGCTCCGGTGCTCCCGGGGCGGGGACGATCGAGGTGGAGTTCGAGGGCGCCGGCGTGTGGGACCTGTACGTGGCGCTGCTGATCGCCGCGCCGGTCGCCGGCGTGGCGGCCGTGCTCGGGGCGATCCCGGGCATCAGCCTGCTCGCCTGGCTGTTGCTGATCCTGGTCGGCCTGCTCGTCGGCGCGGCTGTCGCGCTCAGCGCCAACGCAACTCCGGCCCAGGACGACCCGAGCATCGGGACGATCCACCCCGGGACGGACCTCCTGTTCGTGATGGGCACCTGGATCTACGACTCGGCGCACACGGGCTGGAACGAGCTGCACCCGGTGCTGCTGTGCCAGAAGCTCGGGCCGGTCCCACACGCCGACGTGGCGTCCGGGGATCCGTGGGCGAGCCGCCCCGACCTCGGCGATCCGGCGAAGCTCTCCGACACGCTGGGCCAGTGGTGCGCTCTGGCCAAGGACGGGCAGCGGCCGGCGACGAAGACCTCTCAGCAGCAGCCCGAGAACAGCTGGGAGATCCACCCGAGCGTCGACGGCTGCCGGTCCGGGGACGATCCGCCGCAGGGCCCGCACGCCGGGCCGGCGCACCGGACCTGAGCCCAATCGGTAGGCCCGGCCGCGGCCGCCCGGAGCGAGCGCGGGGCGCGGGATCATCGCCGACGATCCCGCCGAGCTTGACCCGTGCACTCGCACCGGGTTAGGCTCGCGCTGGTTGAGCTGAGGTCAGCCGTCGGTTATGTCGGGCGTCGACCTCGCGGCGACACTGAGCAGAAGAGGAAGGATCGAGGTGCAGAGCACGCTTCGCTGGCGCGTTTGGGCTCGGAACCGCGGTGGCAGTGCGGCGCCGGTGACCGGCCGGCCGTAAGGCGCCATGTCGCCCTCCTTCAACCTGACGGGCGCGTGGTCGGCGGACGACGGGGGCATCTACTTCATTCGCCAGTTGCCTGACGGCTCGGTCACCTGGGCGGGACTCCACGACGCCGGGTTTCACCGCGGAATGGAGTTCACGAACATCTTTCAGGGTCAGATCGCGTCCGATGGACAGACCCTGAGCGGCGAGTGGGTCGATGTGCCACGTGGTGTGACTGTCAACGACGGCACGCTCACGCTCGAGATTCTGCTCAGCGATGTATTCGGGGTCATCCTGCCCACCACGCTTCGGCGAGTCGCGCAGACCGGAGGCTTCGGAGGAGAGACATGGACTGCAGGATCGTCCGAGCTGCAGTACCAGGACATCGAGAATCTCGCCGGGCGCGTCCATCGATATGACGTGCCGCTCGGTCAGAACAACCCCCCGTGTCGCGACTTCAGCGTGATGTGGGGAACCATCGGCACGACGAAGGGCCCGACGTGGCCGCCGGTGCCGGGCAACTACTGCTCCTTTGTCTCTGGCGACTGGGACGGTGACGGAGATTTCACCTTCGATCTTCAGCCGGCATTCTCCATGCTCGAGCCCGACTTCTGGACCGATGGCTGGATCAGGCGCGACTTCCTTGGGATTTCACTGCATACGAACGAGGCCATCCTGGCATTGTGGGAACAGTTCCACCGTTTCCACTGCGAGGTTGCGATGTACGCTCGGGAGAACGACGAGTCGGATTGCGACCAGTCACCACGGGTCTTGCTGCCTGCGTGGCTCGAGTCCGACGGCAACAGTGTGCTCGCCAATGGGCGGCCTATCAACGGCAACATCAACGAGGGCACTGACCCACCCTCCTCGCCGTTGTCCTTCAACGTCGGGCCCGGCGGTCAGGAGGTCGTTCATCTCACGCCAGGGGGGTTGGTCAGGGTCACCGGCGTGGTTGCCGTCGATGCCGGACACCACGACTTTTGGGGAAACGTCGAGCCGGGCCCTCCGGAGATCCATCCGGTCTACGCGTTCGACGTCGTCCAGGATTGGACGACAACCCGCCGCCGGCCGCTCCCCACTCCGGTGGATGGCGGCGTCAACCTGACCGGCGCCTGGCACTCCAACGACGTTGGTACGTACTACATGCGGCAGATCGGCGACACCGTCTGGTGGCTCGGGATGAGCCGCGATCAAGGTCGGTCGTTTGCAAACGTCTTCCGCGGCACCGTCGGCGGCGGCGTGATCGAAGGCGCGTGGGTGGACGTTCCGATGGGGGCGACCGGCGTCCTATCCCAGGGAAGCATGACGATTCACTGCGGCAGCGTTCTGGCTACCGAGTTGATCAAGATCTCCACCGACGATGACTTCGGCGGTCCACATGTGACGATACAGCTGTACGACACCGCCACGGCTGTGCGCCCGCCCGTTGAGCGATCGGGCTCCGAGCTGGCCTGCGTGTGCTCGGCAATCGTCACTGTCGGCCGGGCCGTGGCCGGTGGACGGCGAAGCGGATTGGGACCGACGACGGCTGGTGCGGCGGTTCGTGACGCTGCTGGGATTGCACCGGCCCGGGCCACGTGGCCCATGTGGTAGCGACGGTCGCGACGCCTCCGGCGGGGACGTCACAGATCGAGTTGGCGGGGGTCTCGTCGGCGAGCGCGTGCGCGGCCGTCGGTGACTACGTGGACACCACCCGGGCCGTGGTGCCGTGGCGGAGCGCTGGCGGGACCGCGACGGTGGAGACGCCTCCACGGTCAAGAGACGCAGGGTTTCGTGCGTTCCCGAGCACGTGCACCGCGGTCGGCACCCCGCCGGAATCCGCGCACAGGCGGCCGACGGGACCAGCTGGGTGATCCAGCCGACCCCGGCCGTCATGGCTGGCCGCAGGCAGTGTCGTGCGTCACAGCTAACACCTGCACGGCGGTGGGCGCCAACGTCACAGCCTCTCCCGCACAACGTTGGCGAGAGTTACGCGCCCCTAACGCCAGCGCGTCACGCTGCGGGCCGGCGCGTTCACGCAGCGGGCACGGCGGCACCGACCTGCGCGTAGACGGCGCACTCGAACGCGATCAGGAGGTCGACGATCTTCGCGTCGTAGAACGGGAGCACCTGGGTCATGATCAATCCGCCCACGCCCGCCGCTCGGTCGATCCAGTAATAGGTGTTGAAGATGCCGGCCCAGTCACCCGTACCCGCGCTGCGCATCCCCGGTATATCAACCTTGACGAGGTGGAAGCCGAGGCCCCAGCCCTGCGGAACCGGCAGCGCCGGCACGTCGTTGGACAGCTCTGGTACGCATGACCGCATCACGTCCGGGAGCGGGATCCCGCCGATGTGATCTTCGAACGCGTTCGCCACCGTATCGGCACTGAGCACCCGGCGTCCGTCGAGCTCGCCGTCGTTCAGCCAAGCGCGCATGAAGCGCGCGTAATCGCGCGCAGTCCCATACGAGCCATGGCCGGCCGCATCCCACTCAGGCTCGGCGGGCAGGTCGATTGCGGTCGGCTGCAGCGTCCCGTCCGCGGATCGCACATGGACCGGCAAGAGTCGCGCCCGCTGTTCGTCGGTCGGATGGAACGTCGAGTCGGTCATGCCGAGCGGCGCGTACACATGCTCGGCGAGGTAGCTGCCGAGGGTCTGGCCGCTGAGGCGCTCGACAACGAGTCCCAACCAGTCGGTGTTGACGCCGTACTCCCAGATCGTTGCCGGATCGTTGACCAGCGGAGCGGTGAGCGAGATCTTCTGGCCCTCGAGCGGGCTCGGCAGACCCACCGCGGGCCCGTAGCGAAACAGCCGCTCGTTCAGGAAGAAGTAACCGAGGCCGGCGGTATGCGTCATCAGCTGACGGATCGTCGCCTTGGCGGCCGGCGGACGCAGGATCGGCTGCTCGCCATCGAACCCCTCGATGACCTGCAGCTCGCCGAACTCGGGAAGCACCGATTCGACCATCTGATCAAGCTCGAGCCGCCCTTGCTCGATCAGCTGCAGCGCCCCCGTGGTCGCGACCGCCTTCGTCATCGACGCGTTGCGGAACATCGTCTCAGGACCCGCGGCGCCGGCCGCGCCCTCATACACCACTCCGTCCCGGTCGACCACGATCGCCACGACGCCGTGGACTGTGCCGGAGCCGACCGCCTCGCTCAGCAGTCCGTCGATCTGTGATCCCTCAAACCCCATGGCTCTCTCCTCCTTTGCCCTTTGCCTCCGGTCGCTCGGCAGCGACCGACCGGATCATCTCAGAGTTGCGAAGCTCCGGCTGGCCCCAGCGTGCGATCTTCGCCGGCTGCCGCCTTCGTCCGAAGCAGCAATGGGGACCGGGCACCAGACGACCGCCGACCCCTGCTATGTCAGCGCAGCACCGACGCGCCGAAGTCCTCCGGAACCGCGTCCATGATGATGAGGTCCGTCGGCCGCCCCCGGCTCATCACGGCCCCGCGGCGGACGCCGACGCGTCGAAACCCCGCGCGCTCGTACGCCGTCAAACCCGCGACGTTCCACTCGAGCGTCTCGAGCAGGACATTGCGCAAGTGCAACACATGGAATGCGTAGTCGAGCACGAGCCGGGTGGCCTCGGTGCCGAGGCCCTGACCGCGGCGCTCACCGATCGCGATCCCGAATGCGGCTGTGCCGTGCGCGTGTGAAATCCGAAACAGGCCGGCGGTGCCGACCGGGCTGGAGTCGGCACGATCGTAGAGCGTGAACTCGACGCCTTGCGGCTCGCCCTTCGCGCCTATCTCGACGTTCTCCTCCACCCATTTCTCCTGGCTCTGCGGGGTGGCGATGCCCATGTGGTCAAGGCCGCGCCGGACCTCGAGCTGGTTCATCCAGCGGGCGTAGGTAGCGGCGAGATCCGCACGAAGAGGTCCGAGTGCGACTTTCTCGCCGACGACGATGAAGTCCGGCTCGTTGCTATCCATACCGGCATTGTGTCCACCGGGCGCGTGCGCGACCACCCGTTCGATCACCGCTTACGGCCGAGCTCCTCGAGCAGCGCACTCGCCTCGACGGCACCCAGGCGATCGCCCTTCGCGTCATACAGCTCAAGCGCCGCCGCGGCTTCAAGTCCTCCCAGGCGTGCAGCCGTTTCTGTGAGCCTGGGTATCTGTTAACGGGCCTATTTTTCCCGCCGGATACCCAGGCCCTTGGCCTTCCGCAGGCGGGTGGAACGAACGCCGAATGAGACCGTTTAGTGGTTGATCTTGCCTTACGGCGGATCACGACTGTTTTCCCGTTGGATACCCAGGCCCATTGGCCTTCCGCCAGCGGGTGACGGGCGCGCTCAACGGTCCCTCATCGCGTGCTCAAGGCGGTCGTGTGTGCGACTGCCAAGCCGGCCGCCGTACCTGCGCGGTCCTCGCGCTCCCACCTGGCAGACGACCGGACTGACGCGGCACGAGGCCGGCCCAACCCCGGCACTTAGGTCAGCGGCTGGGTCACTCGGCTCGTCGTGGACGGCGGTGAGCCATGACGGCGCCGGCTGTACTCCTACCCTCGCTGAGGACCAACAGCGTCTCGGGCCGAACGCCGTCATGCCTCATCGCATCCGCCGCGGCCTCGGTCTGCATGAACTTCTGGTAGGTGGCCATGTCGGGGATCTCGACGATGAGCCCGACTCGCGTTGAGCCCTCCGGGTCGTGGAACGTACGTGCCGTGATGCCCATCGGCCCGAACACCTCCTCGCGCTTGGACGAGCTGAGCCAGTGCTCGACGTCGTCGACCTCGTGGAAAACAAGGTATGTGGCCACGGATTCCGTCCTTTCCACAGCGAGACGCTGCGACGAGCGATCAGTTCGCCGTACCGTAGTCAGCTGGCCAGTCCGCGCGCAACTCCGCAGGCGGCGTTCGCTCAGCGAGCTCACCCGGTTGGGCGGATCGGCTCGGGTCGGCCTCCGCTGACCGCGCCGGCGCCTCAGGCAGACGTCGTGGTCGCCTGCATCCCGGCCGCTGGCGCGCCGGCCGTGACCCCGGCACCAAGCGTGTAGCTCAGGTGCCCGCCCAGCCAGCCGCCCGCGCCGAGTGCAGCCGAGCCGGCAAGCGAGAGCAGCCTGCCGCGCCCGCGCGCGCCTCGCTTGCGCGCGAGATAGGAGCCGATCATGAGCCCGGTGGCCGTCGCGTTCGCGGCGGCGTGGACGAGGCCGGAACGACGCACCGCCGCATTCCCAGGCTCGGCGTCCGCCCAGTCCGACCAGCCGGTGGCGATGGTCGCGCCCGCCGCGACCACGCCGGTCAGAACGAGCCGATCCGCGGCCGACCGACTCTCTTTCCCGCCGGTCCAGTCCAGGAGCATCGCACTCGTCCACGCGCCGATGGGGATGTCGGTCAGGATCGGGTGCAGGGCGTGACCCAGCCACGCACCGCTCAACACATCCTTGGGCGCCCCCTCCGGAATCAGCCCTCGCACCGCACGGCCGGCCGTCCGCCCCAGACCGTCGAGCGCCTCGACCGACTCAAGCCGCGCGGCGAGTGCATTCAGCGGCGAAAGCGTCATCTCCTCGGACTACCCACTATGAACACGCCTGACCCGCTAGTGGGTCCAACCGAAACGTTTGACCTGGTAATGGGTTCATGCGGCGATTCGGTGTTTGCGTTCCAGGGCGGCGATGCGGCGGTCGCGGTCGCGTGCCGTTGCGGTGGGTGATGTAGGCGGCGACGGCGCGCTGGGCGGTGTCCCAGTCGGGGTAGTCGGTGTTGTTGAAGACGAACTCTTGGATCGGGCGGAAGTGGCTCTCGATCCGGTTGAGGTAGCTGGCGTAGGTCGGGGTCGGGACGAGTTCGATCCTGTTGTCGGCGGCGAACTCGCGGATGTCGGGGGTCCAGTTCGCGCTCGAGGTTGTCCTGGATCCAGTAGATCCGCTGGCGGGCCGGGTAGACCAGCCGGATCGTGCGCATGAAGCCGAGCACGTCGCTGCCGGCGCGGCGGGGTCGCATGCGGGCGTAGAGCCGGTCGCGGTGGACGTCCAGGGCGCCGAAGATGTAGCGGATCCCGTGCTTGCGGTTGTAGGTCGCGCGCAACCGCTCGGGGCGCTTGCGCGGGCCCAGCCGGCGCCTTGGATCGGTTTGAGGCTGATCGGCCCCATCTGGTCGAAGCTGATCACCGGCCCGTCAAACGGCGCCGCGGCGTAGAGCTCGAGCACCCGGGCGGCCCGGGTCTCGTAGTCGGGATCGGGGCTGGCCTTCCACGAGCGGGTGCGCTGGAACGACAGCCCCGCCTCGGCGAGCAGCCGCCACAGATGGATCGGGGAGATCACGCACGCCATGCTCGGCCAGGTAGGCCGACAGCCGATCCAGCGACCAGCGCGTCAGCGGCACCCCTTGCGTGTCGGGACGGGCACCGGCCACCGCGACCGCGCGCTGGCGCTCGCGCGGGGGTGATCCGGCGGGGTCGCCCGCCCCGATACTCAGGGCGCAAACTGTCGAACCCTTCCTCGTTGAACTCGTGGATCACCTTGCGCACATGGCTCTCGTCGGTCAGCCACATCCTCGCGATCTCCGGCGCCGGCGTCTTGACGTTCGACGCCAACAAGATCGCCGCACGGATCCGCATCGACTGATGCTCCGCACGCGTCGACATGCGCTTCAACCGGACCGCCTCCTGATGCGAGAGCGATCTGACGAACACCTCCGGGGGACGCATCACCACCTCCACACTCGGGATGCATCCCCATTCGCCACCCGCGGCGAGTTTCCGGTCAAACAATCCGGTTGGACCCACTAGCGGCCGGTGAAGATCGCCTCCGGCAGCAGAGCGCTGACGATGTACTGGCCCGCATCGACGATCTCGGAGATCTTGAGGTCGACTGCGAGGCTGCACAGGAGGTAGGCGTCCTGGCGGCCGAGCTCGTACGTCGTGGCGATGTGATCCACCATCGCGCGGACGGCATCCTGGGAGGCGACGTACAGGTCTCCGCCGACACCGGTGGTGCCGTAGAACGGCGCCGAGTCGACCCGCGCGGTGAGTGGCGCCGGCGTCCGGTACTGGGCTGCGGGGATCGAGCGGCCCTTCTCGAGGGTGAACCGCAGCGCAGCGAACATCGGCGCCTCGAGCCCCGTCACGCACACCTCGCCGTCCCCCTGAGCGCCGTGTGCGTCGCCGCACGAGAACAGCGCCTGCTCGACCTGCACGGGCAGGTACAGCGTCGAGCCACGCACGAGCTGGCGGGTATCCATGTTGCCGCCGAAGATGCCCGGTGGCATCACCGGCTGGGCCGACGCGCCGGCCGGGCACACGCCCATCGTCCCGAAGAACGGCTCGAGCGGGATCGCGATGTCGTCGCGCAGGTAGGCGACGTCGCCGTGGGAGAGATCGAAGGTCCGCAGGTAGGGGTCGGGAAAGTCCTCCGGCAGCAGGCCCAGTCCGGGGAGCACGGCGGTCCACCCCCAGCCCTGCGTGTGGATGTCCAGGATCTCGATCGCCAGCGTGTCGCCGGTCTGCGCGCCGTGGATCCCGATCGGACCACTCAGCGGGTATACCCGATCCCAGTCGAGTCCGGCGATCACGCTCGTGTCTGAGTCGGGGCCGATCTGGTTGTCGCTGACGTCGCGCGTCCAGACCACCACGGTGTCGCCGGGATCGATCACGAGCACCGGCTCGTTTCCCGCGTCCCACGTGAAATGGACCCGTTCGTCCGTCAGGTGATGCGTGCGTGGCATCTGCGCGAACCTCCGGCCTCGGTGACGGCCCCACGCTATTTCGGGAAGAGCCGCGTGGCAAGGCAGCGGCTGCCGGCTGCCGCTGCTCTCAAGTGGCCGACCGCGGAGCTCCCAATAACGGCGACCGTGTGCCCGGCCCACAGCGCGAGGGCGCCCGCGACCCGGTTGACCAAGGTTCACAGACCGGCTCCCGCGATGATGGTTCGAGCCCTTCGTCGAGGGGGACCGCGACTGCTCACACTTCCGTGGTCCGCCGTCGATTAGGTCGAATGATGTGGCAGTTGCTACAGCACGCGTCGCTGAGGGCTGATGCACCCGATGGTTCGAGGTTCCGGGCTTCCGGCCCGACGCCCGCACGGAGTGGATCCCACGATGCAGACGCTTGCTGAAACCGAGACCCCCAGCACGGGTCCGACGCTGGACGTCTCCGTTCTGCGCGACGTGATCGCCATGCAGCACGAACTCGCGGCGGTGGGCCTCGATCTCGAGGCGGTCATGCAACGGATCGCCGATCGCACGCGCGAGCTCACGGCCGGCACCTCGGCCGCGGTGCGGTTGCTCGACGGTGATGCGCTGGTGTGCGGAGCGACAAGCGGTGCGCCCGAGATTGCCCGACCGCACCGCCTTCCGATCGGGAACAACATCTCTGGGCACGCGATGCGCAGCGGCCGCTCCCTCCTCTGTGTGGATACCGAGACCGACGAGCGCGTGGACTCCGCGCTGTCGCGCAGTCGTGGCGTCCGCTCGATCATCGCGGTCCCGTTGCTGCACGCCGGACAAGCTGTCGGCATCCTGCTGCTGTACGGCGACGAACCCGGAGCATTCGGCGAGCGGGACGTCACGATGATGGAGCTGCTGTCCGTCGTCCTCTCAGCCGCATTGGCGCATGCTGCTGAGTTCGAGGCTAAGCGCGGCCAGGTTGAGGCGCTGGCCCGCTTCGAGGCCACGTTCGCCGGCGCGCTCACCGGGATGCTGCTGCTCGACCTGGACGGGAGGATCATCGACTCCAACCCGGCGATCCAGACGATGCTCGATCACAGCCACAGCGAGCTCGCGGGACGCCATCTCTCGGAGTTCGTACCCGTCGAGGAGGAGCGCCGCGACGCGCGCGCGGCCTACCGGCGCATGGTCGCCAACGACGAAAGCTCGCTGCGCCTCCAGCATCGCTTCGTGAGCCGCGACAACAGCGTGATCTGGGTTGACGCATCCGCCTCGATGGTGCGGGACTCCGATGGACGCAAGAGCTTCGCCATCGCCATGATCCAGGACATCACTCAGCAAAGGGAGGCCGAGGCCGCGCTCCTCGCGCAGGCCGCGCTCAACGAGCATCAGGCGCTCCATGACGCCCTGACCGGACTTCCGAACCGAACCTTCTTCCGCGACCGCATCGACCAGGCGGTCAAGGCGCGGCGCGGCGTTGACGATCGCGCCGCAGTGCTGATACTCGACCTCGACGGCTTCAAGGAGATCAACGACTCGCTGGGCCATGCCGCCGGCGATGATGTGCTCGTCGAGCTCGGCCGCCGCCTGAAGTCGGTGCTCCGCAGCTCGGACGTCGTGGCTCGCCTGGGCGGCGACGAGTTCGGCGTGCTGCTGGACGCGAGCGATTCCAATGACGTGCTGCGCACACTCGAACGGATCCGGGCGACGATCGAGGCGCCGATTGTCGTCCAGGACCAGTCGCTGTCCCTGGAGGCCTCGATCGGCATTGCGCTCCATCCCGACAACGGCACTGACGTTGAGTCACTGCTCCGCTGCGCAGACGGCGCGATGTACTACGCCAAGGAAGAGAAAACCGGCTGGGCGTTCTGCGACAGCAGCCGGGTGCGGCACGGCTCGGCGCGCCTCACGTTGATGGGTGAGTTGCGACGTGCGCTCGAAGAGCGCGAGCTCGTCCTCTACTACCAGCCTAAGGCGCTCCTGTCGGACGGCGAGGTCCACGCGGTGGAGGCGCTGCTGCGCTGGAACCACCCGGTCCGGGGCCTCGTGCCGCCGGGCGACTTCATCCCCACCGCTCAGCAGACGGGCTTGATCAAGCCACTCACGCTGTATGTGATCAACGAGGCGTTACGACAATGCCGATCTTGGCTCGACGAAGGGCTGAGGCTGGCAATCGCGGTCAATCTTTCGACGCGCAACCTCGTTGACACCGACTTCCCGAGCCAGGTGGCAGATCTGCTCGAACACTGGGACATTGAGCCCGGGCTCCTCGAGTTCGAGATCACGGAGTCGGCCATGCTCGCCGACCCGACACGCACCAGACTCGTCCTCGAGCAGCTCTCGGAGATGGGCATCCGGATCTCGATCGACGACTTCGGCACGGGGTATTCCTCGCTGGCCTACCTCAAGCGCCTGCCCGTGAGCGAGATCAAGGTCGACCGGTCGTTCGTGATGAACATGGACGAGGACGAGGATGACGACACGATCGTCCGGTCCACCATCGACCTCGGCCGCAATCTCGGCCTCGACGTCGTCGCCGAAGGCGTCGAGACGCCAGCAGGTGTGGGACCGCCTCAAGGCGCTCGGCTGTACCACGGCGCAGGGTTACTTCCTCAGCCGCGCTGTCCCCGCGGCCGAGCTGCGGAACTGGCTTCTGCTGCGCCGCGGCACGCGCGACGCGACGCGCTAACCCCGCCGCGTCGTCCTGGAGTCTGCGATACCCCCGGCGCGCGCGCTCCCCTCGGGAGCCGTCACGGAAGTCAAGTCTGGCGGGGCGCCACGAAGCACTCACATCAGCGGGCGCTGATCCTCGGGGCAGCCCGGCGGTACCCTCGGGTTAGTGGCCGTGGGGGCTTTTCGATTCGGGATATTGGGTCCGCTCACGCTGGAGCGTGATGGACGGTCGCTGCCGCTCCCCACCGGCCATCCACGCTCGCTGCTGGTGTTGCTGTTGATGGCCGGTCGGGGCTATCTCTCGCGCGATCGACTGATCGACGAGCTGTGGGGCGAGCATCCGCCGGCAAGCGCCGTCTCGGCGCTGCACGTGCACCTCTCCAAGCTGCGTGACCTGCTCGGCGACCTCGTCGTCCGAGAGCCGGCCGGCTACACGTTGCAAGCCGGTGCGTTCGAGCTCGATTGCGACCGATTCGATGCGCTCGTCAACGAGGCGAGATCGCGTCCTGACCACGCCCGGGCACGGCTGCAGGAGGCGCTTGGCCTGTTCCGGGGCGATCCACTCTGCGACGTGGTCTGCGAAGGCAGCATCGCCCAATGGCGCCGGGCCCTCGAGGAGAAGCGCCTCCAGGCGCAGCTGCTGCGCATCGACGCTGACCTGGCCGCCGGCGCCGCGGCCGAGCTCGTCCCCGAGCTCGAGGCGCTGGCATCCGCCCATCCGTTCGAGGAGCACCTGTGGGGCCAGCTGATGCTGGCGCTCTACAGGTCCGGTCGCCAGGCTGACGCGCTCGATGCGTTCGCTCGCGCGCGCCGCACGCTCGCCACCGAGCTCGGCCTCGAGCCCGGGGCGCAGCTCGCGCGGCTGCACGCGCAGATGCTCGAGCACGATCGCTCGCTCCTGCTCACCTCGGCGGGTGGCGGCGACGCGGCCGGCCCGGGCACCGATCGGCCGGATCGAGCGCGTACGCCGCCCGCGTCGAGGCTCCCCGCCGCCGCGACGAAGCTGATCGGGCGCGAGTGGGAATTGGCCGCTCTGAAGAGACTGCTGGCCGACCCCGACGTGCGCGTCGTGACCCTGATCGGCACGGGCGGTGTGGGCAAGACGCGGCTGTGCCTCGAGCTTGCGCGCGCCGTCGAGGCCGGCTACGCGGACGGCGCCGTCCTCGTGCGGCTCGAGCGGTTGACCGAACCAGCATTGGTCGCGGCGGAAATCGCCAGCGCACTTGGCCAGCGCGACGGAACCGATGGCCCCGGAGCCGATGCTCTCGGATCGTATCTCCGGGACCGCGAGCTGCTGCTGATCGTCGACAACTTCGAGCATCTGCTCCCAGCAGCGGTCCTCGTGTCGGAGCTGGCCGAGCTGGCGCCGCGGATCCGCGTGCTCGTCACCAGCCGGGCGGCGTTGCGGATCAGGGGCGAGCGGCTGTTTGCGGTCGGCCCGCTCGGACTCCCCACCGGAGCCACCGAGGCTGAGATCGCCCAGAGCTCAGCGGTTCAGCTGTTCCTGGACCGCGCGCTCGGCGCCGACCCCGAGCTCCGCCTCGATCAGGCGGGCCCGCAGGCCGTGGCGGCGATCTGTACGGCGCTGGATGGCCTGCCACTGGCCATCGAGCTCGCCGCCGCGCGCTGCGATCTTCTCACCCCGGCACAGATCCACGAGCAGCTCTCGCGGCCGCTGTTGATCGGAGCACGGGCGCTGCGAGACCTGCCGGATCGCCAGCAGACGCTCCGGGCCACGATCTCCTGGAGCTATGAGTTACTCAGTGGGCCGGCACGATCCGTCCTGCGCGCCGCCGGCGCCTTTCTCGGCGGGTTCACCCTCACGGCGCTGGAGGCAGTGGTCGGCTGGCGGCCGGACACCGAGCTGCCCGAGCTGCGTGAAGCGAGCCTGGTCCGCCGTCAGGTGGACCCGGGGCGCCTTGAGCTGCTCGAGCTGGTACGCGCGTTCGCGCTCGATGAGTGCGAGGAGGTCGGCGAGGCCTCCGCAGTCCGTGGCCGCCACCGGCGTCACTTCGCCGAGCTGGTCGCGCCAGTCACCGCGGCGTTCGACGGTGGCGCGGCAGCGGGCGCGCTGTCCGCTCCGCTGCGCGCCGATCACGCCAACCTGCGCGCGGCGTTCACCGATGCCGTCGAGCAGGGGGACGAGGAATCGGCCACGAGGTTGGCGCTCGGGCTGCGGCCCCTGTGGATCGCGGGCAACCTCCGGCAGGAGAGCAGCGAGGTGGCCGACCGCCTGCTCGGTCGCTTCTCCATCCCGGGTACGGACGAGATGGCGCTACTGCGCATCGTGGCGGCGCTCGAGCAGCCGGCCGCCCGGTGGCAGCGGCGCTTCGCGGAGCGAGCGGCCGAGCTCGGCGACCAGGAGGCGCTCGGCGTGGCCACCACGCAGCTTTTCGCCGAGGCCATCAATGCACGCGATCGCGAGGAGATGGACCGTCTGCATCCGACGCTGGAATCGCTGATCGCGGATGGCGCACCTCCTCGCGTCCTCGGATGGGTTCATTACTGCCTGTTCACCGAGGCCTACATCGACGGCCACTTCGAGTCGGCGTACCAGCATGCGTGCACGAGCGTGGAGAAGGCGTCCGAGATCGGACACGAATACATGCTCGCCTGCGCGCTGGAGGCGCGGCTCCTGGCCGGGTCGGCGGTGAGCGGGATGATCTCCCAGCCGGAGCTCTCCGAGGTCATCGAGCACGCCCGGCGGCACGGGGTGCATTCCGTCGCCGTGGCCGCCCTGTGGTTCGTGGCCCGCTACGCCGCCGGCATCGAGCCCGACCGCGCGCTGCGCTGGCTGGCTCTGGCGGAGCGCATCCGCACCGAGTTCGACACCGGCCCGTCCGAGGAGGAGGTGCTGCGCGCAGAGACGATGGCGGCGCTCGGCATCGCCGACCTCGCTCCGCTGCTCGACGCCGCCTCGCCAGCTCGACGCAGCCACCGCGCTTGACGACGCCGCCGCCTGGGTCGCCTCACGCAGCCCCTCCGAGACCGCGCCGCGGGCGCGACTGGTCCAGCCCCCGTCCCCGATGGCCTTCTGACACGCGGTCACCCGGCGAGGAGCACGAGACTCTGCTCAGCGTCGGCCGGTACCACCCAACCGGCCGGGGGACGCAGCCGCTCATCCAGGAGGGTGTCACGTAGATCCGGACGCCGCTCGGGCGATTATCAAGGGTTGACATCGTCGTGCTCGGCCCGGTCACGGTCACGTGACCGGACCGATGGATGCATGGCTCCAATATGGAGCCAAATCTTCCTCGCGGCCACCCGTCGTCCCGGGTGCCGGTCGCCCATATGATGCGGCTCGTGCCGGAACGCTCCCGACCCGCTGACGAGCGCCAACGCGAGGTCGTGTCCGGCAGGTGAGGGAACTGACCATCACGAGGAGGGCGGCTCTGATGTTGGTTCTCCGTGTGGTCGTGTCGGTCCTGGTCTGGTTGGTGCCGGCCGGCTCCGCCTCTGCCAGATCACCGGTCTACGTGTTTCCGAGCCCCGGCAGCAGGTTCGCGACACCGCGGACCCAGGTCTCCTTCCGCGGCGTCGCTCCCCACGCGCTGGGTGACGTCACCGTCGTCGGCTCGCGCAGCGGCGTGCATCGCGGACGCTTTGTGCCCGACTCCGATCGCGATGGCGCAAGCTTCTATCCCCTCCGGGCCTTCGCCCCGGGCGAGCTCGTCACCGTGCGCACGGCCCTGCCGATCCTCGGCGGACATGCGGGCACGTTCACGTTCGGGATCGATCGGCCCGCCCCGCTGGCTCCCCAGGGCTCGCGCGGCACGGTGCCGTGGGTCCCCAGAGACGTGGACAGCTTCCACTCCCGTCCCGACCTCCGGCCGGCATCCGTCCAAATCACGCTCCCGCACCCCGGCGAGTCGGACATCCTTCTCGCCTCGATGCATGGCCCGCTCCAGTGGGGCCCGATGATCGTCGACCCGCATGGAGCGCTGGTCTGGTTCACACCGGTTCGAGGAGCGCGGACGATCGCCGCGGACCTCCGAGTCCAGGAGTACCGGCGACAGCCCGTCCTCACCTGGTGGCAGGGGATTCTGAACTACGGCAATCCCGCGCCGAACGAGGACATCATCGTCAATCGCAGGTACCGGAGGATCGCCACCGTTCGAGCGGGGAACGGTCTCATCACGGACCTCCACGAGTTCACCATCACGCCGCAAGACACTGCACTGGTCACCGCCTATCGCCTCGTCCGAGTGAACGGCTCGGCGGCCGGCGGCGCACCCAACCGGTCGGTGGCCAACTGCTTCGTCCAGGAGATCGACATCCCCACCGGGAACGTCCTCTTCCAGTGGGACAGCCTCGACCACGTCCCGCTGACGGACACCTACGGGAAGTCGAGCCCCTTCGCGACCGTCACCGACTACTTCCACCTCAACTCGGTCGAACAGGACACGGACGGCAATCTGGTGATCTCCGCCCGTAACACGTGGGCGGTCTACAAGATCGATCGTCACACCGGGAAGGTCCTATGGGAACTGGGCGGGAAGCACTCGAGCTTCGCGATGGGGCCGGGGACGCGCACCGTCCTGCAGCACGACGTCACGATCCATCGCGGAGGACTGCTGACGATCTACGACAACGAAGACTGGCCGACCGCGCCGTCGCAGTCGCGCGTCGTCCTCGAGCGGATCAACATGACTCGGCACACGGTGACGCTCGTCCGGCAGCTCGACCATTCGCCCAGCCTCTACTCACCGTGGGAGGGATCTGCCCAGCTGCTCCCCGGCGGTCAGGTATTCGTCGGCTGGGGAGAATCGCAGGAGTTCACGAGGTTCGACCGCCTCGGCCGACCGATCTTCGTGGGGGGCTTCACCGGCGCGACCTCGAGCTACCGTGTGTATGAGCAGGCGTGGCATGGCCAGCCGTCGACCCGTCCGGCCGTCGCCGTGGCCTCCAGCGCCGGCGCGGGGACGACCGTGTACGTGAGCTGGAACGGGGCCACGGACGTCGCCCAGTGGCGAGTCCTGGCCGGTGAGGAACAGACGTCGCTGACGCCGGTGGCCACGGCACCGCGGAACGGCTTCGAGACCGCGCTGTCTGTTCCCACGGAGCACCGCTACCTCGCCGTCGAGGCGATCAGCGCTTCTGGCCGAGTGCTCGCCGAGTCGCGCGTCGTCAGCGTCGGCGCTGGTACAGGCACCTGACGCCCCGCGTCGCAGCGCGGAACCCGGCACGTGCTCAGGTCGAGCGTTCCGGTATCCGGGTACGCTGCGGCGATGACCGCACGGTCTGATGATGCGAGCGCTGATGGGGTCGACCTTGGGGGTCTGCTTGTGCTCCTTCATGGTGCCGACGCACCGGTGGACACGGTCGAGGTGATCTACCGGGTTTGGCAGCATCGAGAGCGCGCACACGCGGCGTTGCTGGCCGATGTTGAGGAGCAGAAGCGTCGGGGTGCATCGATCGCGTCGTACGGGCCCGGCCAGGCGGCGCCTGGGCCGGCCGAGTCCGAGGCGACGGTGCGGATCTGGCGGGCTGGTGAGCGGGTTCGGGTTGAGCACCACGGCGGCGAGCGGGATGGCTACTACGCCGTCACTGATGGACCGTTGTGGTGGATCTGGGACGAGCGAAACGGTGCCCACAGCAACCAGGACGATCCCAGCGTGGGGGGTGGAAGCGGCGACGAGCTTCGGATCATGCTGAACCCGGTGGCGCTGCTGAGTTCGCTGCGGTTTCAGCCAACGGGGAGCTCCGAGGTTGCTGGCAGGCCGACGATCAGCGCACTCGGCATCCCGAGGCCGCAAGCCACCGGTCATTGGCGAGCGTTCGAGCTCGACGAGCTCGGCACCGGTGCCGAGCTTTACGAGTTGGAGGTCGATCGCCAGCGTGGAGTTCTGCTCGCTGTGAGCGCTGTCCGGGATCAGCAGCCATTCCACAGGATCACGACGCTCGCGGCTGCGTTCGACCAGCCGATCCCGGATGAGACATTTCGGTTTGAGCCACCGGCCGGCGAACAGATCCAATCGCTGTGGGGTGAGGAGCGGGTTGAACACGTCACGCTGGTTGAGGCGCAGCAACGGGCCCCGTTCACGGTGCTGATGCCCGAAACCGTTCCTGCCAACTGGCAGGTGCAATGCCGGCTCATCCGGCCCTCCGAGCGCCCACCCTCACCCATGCAGATAGGACTGATCTACACCTCGACCAATGGACACGAAAGCATCTCGCTCAGCCAATTCCCCGCTGGCGGGTCCCATCCGTACAGAGAGCTGGGCGATGGCGAGAACTGGGAGACCGTCACCCGTGCCGGTATCGAGATGAACACCCGACCCGCACGATGGGGACAGGCACAGGTAGAACTCGAACGTGACGGCACGTTCGTGCACCTCATGTCCGACAACCTCACGCGAGACCAGGTCCTCACGATCGCGGCCGGCCTGCGACCCGCGCCCAGCACCAGCAGCATCTAGCGATCCAAGCGAGCCTTTCTGCTCGGCGCATGGAAGATCCGAAGAAAGAAATACCCCCAGCCGGACTCGAACCGGCGATCTCCTGCGTGAAAGGCAGGCGTCCTAACCGCTAGACCATGGGGGCGCGGACCCCGGATTGTAGGTCGGCGGCGCGGGGCCGTCGCGGCCGCCGCCGGACGGTTGCGCGATGATGGCCGTACGCCGCCGTAGCTCAGCTGGCAGAGCAGCGGACTTTTAATCCGTGGGTCGTGGGTTCGATCCCCACCGGCGGCATCGACGATGGCAGAGCTCACCACGCGCACGGCGGCCTGGCGGCACTCGGGTGCGTTCACCGACGTCGACGGCCGGAGGATCTTCGTGCGGGAGCGCGCGGGAGGTCGGGATCGGCCGCCGCTGCTGTTGTTGCACGGGTATCCGTCGAGCTCGTATGACTGGCGCCACGCGTTCGGGGAGCTCGATGACGGGCAGCGGCTGCTCATGTTCGACTTCCTGGGCTACGGGCTCTCGGACAAGCCACGAGACCAGGTGTACTCGCTGCGAATCCAGGCCGATCTCGTCGAGGCGCTCGCGCAGCGGTTCGGGGGCGAGCCCGTGACCATCGTCGCGCACGACATGGGGAGCTCCGTCGCAACCGAGATCCTCGCGCGCGACCTCGACGGCACGCTGTCCTTCGCGGTCCGATCTGCGCTCCTGTTCAACGCGAGCCTCGTCCGCGAGCAGGCCAGCCTGCTGTGGGGCCAGAAGCTGTTGCTGAGCCGGCTCGGACCGCTCGCCGCCCGCCTCACCAGCGAGCTCGGATTCCGCCGGCAGTTCGCGCGCATCTTCTCCGACGCGCATCCGCTCACCGCTGAGGAGGCCGCCGATCAGTGGTCGCTGCTGGCCCGCGCCGACGGCCACCGGCTGCTGCAGCGGCTCATCTTCTACAACCGCGAACGGGTCACGCCGCCCACGTCGGAGCGCTGGCGCCGCGCTCTGCGTGACTGGCCTGGCCGGCTCGAGCTGGCCTGGGCCGAGCTCGACCCGATCTGCACCGAAGCCGTGCTCCAGGCCGTGATCCGGTTGCGCCCGCAGGTCGCAGTGACGCGACTGCCCGGGCTCGGGCACTACCCGCAGATCGAAGATCCGAAGGCGGTGTATCCGGTGATCGCACGACACGCGGCTCTCGTGTAACGCCTGGCCGCCCACCGGGACTGTGGTGATCGTTGATGACCATCGCGTCCCGGTCGACCACCGGGCGTCACACCTGAAGGGGCTCCCCGATGCTTCGAGTCGGTTCGCATTACAGTCGTACGGTGGCCACGGTCGCGGCCGTGATCGGCAGTTGGGCCGCGCTCGCGCCGGGGGCTGCCCAGGCCGCTGGCGCCACGTACTACGTCGCCCGCGGAGGCTCGGACACCGTGGCCTGCGCGGCGAACACGTCCACGACGCCGTTCGCGAGCGTTCAGCGGGCGCTGGCGTGCGCCGGCGACGGCGACGTGATCTCGCTCGCCGCGAACGCCAAGCCGTATCCCGGGATCGGGACCGTGACGGCGGATGTCACGATCAAGGGGATCAGCGCGCGGAGCGTCACCGTCGACGCCGGCCAGGCTCCCCTCACCGTTGCCCCGGGCGCGAACGTCACCCTGTCCGGGGCCACCCTGAAGTGCGCCACCAACTGCGCCGGTCAGCCGACCATCACCGACCGGGGCTCGCTGCTGCTGACGGGCGACTCGATCACTGCTAACACCGGGATCCCCACCTCGGCGATCCTCGACGCCACCCCCGACAACTCGATCACCCCGGCTGCGCTTACGATCGAGGACACGACGATCTCCGGCAACGACAGCAAGGTCGGCGGCGCGATCCAGACCAACACGGGTGCCAACGCCACCGGCGCCACCATGCTCACCGTCGTCAACAGCACGATCTCCGACAACGTCTCGCTCAGCCCCGGCGGGGGGATCTCCGCGCTCGCCACCGCCCCCGGCTCGGGCGCCACGATCGCCAACGCCACGATCGCCCACAACACCGCCAGCGGCGCCGCGGGCGTGTACGCCTCGAGCCCCGTCGCGCTGAGCAACACGATCATCGCCGCGAACACGGCGGCCCACAACGGCACCGCCATAGACTGCCAGTCGAGCAGCGGCGGGGTCCTCATCACCGACGGACCCGGCGGCCACAACCTGATCGGCAACGCCACCGGTTGTGGCGCGATCGCCCCGGGCACGAACGGAGACCAGACCGCGGTCTCGCGACCCGGGCTGCTCGCGCTGGCCAACAACGGCGGCAGCGTGAACACGATCGCCCTGCAGTCCGCGAGCCCCGCGATCGCGGCCGCCGATCCGGCGACGTGCCAATCCGCGGCTGCGGCGAACCTGGACCAGCGCGGCCACGTTCGGACCACCGCGACGCGCGGCTGCGACATCGGCGCGTACGACACCGGCGGCACGGGCGGCACGGTCCACGCCAGGTGGTACGTGGCGCCGTCGGGCTCGGACGGCGTAGCGTGCACGGCAAACGCTTCGACCTCCCCGTTCGCGACGCTCCAGCGGGCGATCGCGTGCGCGGGCGACGGCGACGTGATCACGGAGGCGGCCACCGGCACCACGCCGTACCCCGGCATCGGGCCCGTGGGCGCGAACCTCACGTTCAAGGGCGCAAGCGCGAAGACCGTCGCGATCGACGCCGGCCAGGGACAGCTCGCCGTCGCCGCCGGCGCGAACGTGATCCTCTCCGGCGCCACGCTGAAGTGCGTCACCGGCTGCGCCGGCCAGCCCACCATCACCAACGAGGGCAGCCTGCAGCTCTCCTCAGACGCGGTCACCGGCAACACCGGGATTCCCACCTCGGCGATCCTCACGACCACGCCAGACAACTCGGCCACGTCGGCTGCGCTCACCGTCCAGGGCTCGACGCTCTCGGGCAACGACAGCAAGCTCGGCGGCGCGATCCAGACCAACACCGGTGCCAACGCCACCGGCGCCAGCACGCTCACCGTCGCCAACAGCACGATCGCGGGCAACCTGGCGCTCACCCCCGGCGGCGGGATCGCGGCCCTGGCCGGCACCCCCGGCTCCGGCGCCACGATCACCAACAGCACGATCACCGGCAACACGGCCAGCGGTGGCGGGGGCGTGTACGCGTCGAGCCCCGTGGCGCTCACCAACACGATCATCGCGACCAACACCGCCCACTCCAGCAGCGCCACCGACTGCCAATCCAGCTCCGGCGGCACCGTGATCACCGACGGACCCGGCGGCCACAACCTGATCGGCGACACCACCGGCTGCGGCGCGATCACCTCGGGCACCGGCGGCGACCAGGGTGGTTCATCGGGAAGCCCGCTCGACCCGCGGCTCGGACCTCTCGCCTACAACGGCGGGACGACCGAGAACCAGCTGCCACTCTCCGGGAGCCCGGCGCTCAGTGCCGGAAGCGCGGCGAGCTGCCTGCAGCAGCCGGTGTCCAATCTCGACCAGCGGCGCCACACCCGGAACGCGGCCGCGCGTGACGTGTGCGACGTCGGAGCCGACGACACTGCCGGGACGGTGCACTGATGAGCGTCACGTCGACCACTGACACGATCGCCTCGCTGATGGCCGAGCTCGCCACCCCGGCGGTGCAGGCCGATCCGTATCCGGTGTACGCGCGCATGCACGAGCTCGGCGAGGCGATGGAGATGCCGGACGGGACGGTCGTCGTCACCGGCTACCGGGCGTGCTCCGCTGTCCTTCGCGACAACCGGTTGCGCAAGTCCCCCGGCGCCGTGCTCACCGCGGCCGGATACCCGGACTGGCAGGAGCGTCCCTCGCTGCGGATGATGTTCGGGAGCATGCTGATGCTCAACCCGCCGGCCCACACCCGGCTACGGCGGCTCGTCTCGCGCTCGTTCACCGCCCACCGGGTGGCGCGGATGCGCGACACCGTGGAGCGGATCGCGCTCGAGCTCCTCGATCGGCTTCCGTCCTCGATCGAGTTCGTCGACGAGGTCGCCTTCCCGTTCCCGGTGGCGGTGATCGGCGAGCTGCTGGGGATCCCCGCTGGGGACCGGGCGATGTTCCAGCCCTGGGTGCGTGACTGGACCTCGGTGCTCGAGATCCTCAACCCCCTCGCGGTCGACAGGGCGGATGCGGCGGCGGCCCGGATCGACGCCTACCTCCGCGAGCTGGCCCGCGCGCGCCGGGCCAACCCTGCCGACGACCTCATCTCCGCACTGGTGGCCGATGAGGACGACGGGCACCGGCTCGACGAGGACGAGCTCGTGATGATGGCGGCGCTGATCCTGGCCGCCGGGTTCGAGACGACGACGGGCCTGCTCGCCAACGGCTTCCGGACGTTGATCGAGTCACCCGACCAGGCGGCGCTGCTGCGCTCGCGCCCGGAGCTGGTGGCGGCCGCGGTCGAGGAGCTGCTCCGCTACGACACTCCCGTGCAGATGCTGTACGGGCGCACGGCGACCGAGGACATGCGGGTGGGCGAGCTCGATGTGGGCGCCGGCCAGCGGTTCATCACGATCGTCGGCGCGGCCAACCGCGATCCACGGCAGTTCAGCGAGCCGGCCAGACTGCGGTTCGATCGCGACGAGGGCCACGTCCTGTCGTTCGGCGGCGGGATCCACCACTGCCTGGGGGCCGCGCTGGCGCGCCTCGAGGGGCAGGTGATGCTCGCCGAGCTCGTGCGCCGCTACCCGGACGCGCGGCTGGCGGGTGCGCCGGTGCGTCGCGATGGGCTGCTGATCCGCGGCTACACATCGCTCCCGATCGCGCTGGGGTGCTGTGGCTGACGTACGCTGCCGGGACGCTTCGATGACGCTGGCCGCCCGGATCCATGTCATCACGCTCGGGGTCGAGGACCTCGAGCGGGCGCTGGCGTTCTATCGCGACGGCCTCGGCTGGCCCTCGAAGGGCATCATCGGTACGGAGTTCGCCGGGAGTGACACCGAGCCGGCCGGCGCGGCGGCGATGTTCACGCTGCAGGACGGGCTGATCCTCTCGCTCTACCCGCGCTCGGAGCTGGCGAAGGACGCCGGCGTCGACCCGGCGCGGATGGTCGCCTCGGGTGTGAGCATCGGCCACATCGTCGAGCGCCGGGACGACGTCGATCGCATCCTCGCGCTCGCGGAACGAGCGGGCGCCGGGATCCACGGCGCTGCCCACGAGCGGCCGTGGGGGATCTACTCCGGGTACTTCAGCGACCCGGACGGCCACCTGTGGGAGATCGTCTGCTTCCTGCGCGACGCCGGGTAGAGAGTCGCCTGTAGAGAGCGCCGGGGCATGCCTCGCCCGTCCGTGGTCAGACCGTCACGGCACCCAGCCGCTCCCGGGCCCGGGACGATTCGGACATCGGGACGAGCCGTCCGGCCTTGCCGAGCCCGTGCGGCGGCATGTTCCCGTACACGGCCTCGTACTGGCCGGCCGCGACGAGGTAGGTCTCGTGCCAGATCCCGGTCCGGCTGCTCCGGCCGACGCGCCGCCAGTACTGTCGCCAGATGTCCAGGTGCGGGTCGTCCTGATCGCGCGCGAACGCCTCGAGGTGCTCGAACGATCGCCAGTACTGGACGATCGTGGGGATCCCCATCTCGTAGGCGAGCAGGCCCTTGTCTGGATGCTCCATGAGGTAGTCGAGCATGTACTTCATCCCGCGGCGGCCACCCAGGTCGATCAGGCTGCGAACCAGCTCCAGCTTGTTGTTGAACCGCGCCCCGATCAGGAATACGACGAAGTCACCCTCGATCTCGGCCGTCATTCGCCGGCCAGCCACTGCGCCCATGGCCATCACCCCTCGGTTCGTCAGGTACCGACGCGGGATGCTAACGGCTCAAGAGTCCGCCGAGCAGGACGCTAAGGCGCTGCGGTGGTGGTCGTCGTGCTCGCGGTGGTCGTCGATGACGCGCTGGTCGGCGACGACGAGCGAGTGGTGGTCGTCTGGCCGGTGGGCGCGGTCGTGGACTGGGCCGCGGGGGTGGTGGAAGACGTGGTCGAGGTCGTGCTCGGGGTGGTGGTGGACGACGTGGTGGTGGTCGCCGACGGCGTGGTTGTACTCGTCGCGGCCGGGCTGGTGGTCGTCGCGGCCGGGGTCGTGGTCGTGGCGGCCGGGGTGGTGGTCGTGGTGCTCGAGCTGGTCGTCGTGCTCGCGGACCGGGCCGCGGTCGACGTGGAGCTCGAGTTGGCGAGCAGGCCACTGGCGTTCAACTCGGTGGCGATCTGGTTCTGCACCGTGGCGACCTCCGCCGCGACCGCCGTCGGCGTCCCGCCCGCGCCGAGCTGAGGCAGCGCGCCGAGCGCCTGCAGCGCCGACTGCAGCTTGGCCAGGAGCGCTTGCGAGGGCTGGGCCTTGAGCGTCGCGACGATCTGGTCGGCGATCGCCGTCGTGCTGCACGCCGGACACGCATAGTTCAGAGACCCGGCGGCGTCGATCGGCGCGATCACATGACTCTCGCCGACGATCAAGATGACCTGGAAGGAGACGGCGACCGTCGTGCACGCGCGGCAGTGCGCGAGCGCAAAGGCGCTGTTGGACTCGGTGACGGGCGCGCCGTTTCGCACGGTGAGCAGCGAGTAGGCAACCTTGTAGGTGACCCCGCCGTCCTTCGTCCCGACGGCCACCGCCTGGGTCCCGCCCGGGCCCGGTGCGGATGGCAGCGTGAACGGGAACGCGGCGGCGGGGATCGTCGGGGTGCTCGCCCCCGGCGAAGGGGCGACCGGGGTTGCGGTCGAGCTCGTGGCCGTGCCGCCCGTCGTCGCACCCGCGGTCCCCGCCGAGCTGGTCGAGCCGCCGCCCGGGAGCCGGGCCGAGTCGCTCAGGACCATCACCGGGGGCTTGCCCTTCCCGCCGGAGACGACGAACACGGCCGGGTGCCGGGCACTGGCGCCGCCCACCGGGATCATCGTCAGTGCGAGGTGAGTGCCCGGGGTGAGCTGGGCCACGGGCACCGCCGGAGTCGGGCGCACGGCCGCCTGCGGGGCCGAGATCAGCCGGGTCAGGCCGACCAGCGTCCCACCGCGGCTCGGCACGGGCTGATACTGACCGGACGGCCACCATGCCCAGGCGAGCAGCGCCGCCGCGGCCGCGCCGGCCGTCATCACCAGCGCGCGCCGGCGCCGATCGCCGTCGCTCCACGCCCGAGCCTTGCCGGCCACGAGCCGTACGAATCGCTGGGAGACGAGCACGCTGCCGAGCACCGGCAGCGCGAGGGCGACGAGCCGCACCAGCAGGGCGAGGAGCGTCAGCACGTGCCCATCCCCGGCCTCCGTGGGGATCGCAGTCAGGATGTGGTGTCCGCTGTCCCACGCGCTCGTGGCCAGCCGCGGGAGCAGCAGGATCGCGCTGAACATGAGGCTCAGGAGGATCGGCACGATGATCAGCACCCAGGCGGTGACGAGGAGCCGGGCGCGTCCGGTGAGGGCCGACGGCTCCTGCCGTCGCCACGGCAGCAGCCGGCGCATCGTCGGTCCGATGTGCGCGTACAGGTCCGGGACGCCGGTGGCGTCGGCGAGGATGTGGTACCCGTCGGCGCGGATCACGGGCGAGAGCTGCTTGACCATCTCGAGCACCTGGAGCGCCACAAGCAGCAGCAGCGCGTCGACGTGCCATACGAGCCACACGCCCAGCGTGACAACGGCCACGATCGCGTTGAAGTACAGCCCACCGAGATCAGTCCGCAGGCGGTCGCGCCGGGGAAGCCGGTAAGCCTCGGTCACGTCGGTGTAGAACGCGGGCCAGACGACGTACAGGCCCATGCCCATGCCGGCCGGGGCGGCGCCCCCGTAGCGGCACGCCGAGGCGTGGCCGATCTCGTGGAAGGCCGCCGACGCGATCGCCAGCGCGAACACGAGCAGCAGATAGCCGGGGCTGTGAAAGGCCTGGGCGGTGGCGGCGGCCACGCCCTTGTGAATGAGAACGAACCAGAACACCCCGAGGAACGCGACCACGACCGGCACCATCACCCACGGCCGGAACAGGAACGTGAACGGGGCGGTCAGCCGCCGCGTCAGCACGGGGTCGGTGACGAGCACCTTCCACCGCAGCGCGAGCAGCGGGTTGCTTCGCGGCGGCGCCAGGTGCTCCGTGCCGGCCAGCAGGCCCTGAGCGGACAGCTTCTCCGCCAGCCGCACGACATGCTCGCCGTCCACGCGGCGCCCCATCCGCTCGCTCATGGCCGTGGCCAGGGCGTCGACGTCGCGCTGCCCATCGACGCACTCGAGCAGCGCATACATGAGCGGGCCGAGCTGGACCATCTGTCCGTCTCGGCGGCGGACGAGCGCCGCCCCCTCGCGGTACCCAGACCCGTGGACGGCGCCGAGCAACTCGGCGCCGTCCGCCAGATGGAGCGGAGGGGTCTCCGTCCCGGGCGCCGGAGCGGCGACCCGGGTGACGGGAGGTTCGGCTGTGGCGGTCATCGCGGCCGCGTGTCCCGACTGGGGCTCGATTCAGCTCTACTTCTGGTTGACGCTGGCGTCCTGGGTGGCGGTGGCGTCCGCGGTCACGTGGTCGAGGTTCTGCGAGATGTCGACCTGCTGCGGCGCCAGCGCCTCGCTCACCGCGCCCTCGGAGCCGACGTTGGCGCCGACCGCGGCGTCGATCGGTGCGGCCACGTTGCCGTTGGCGGCCACCGCGCCGTCGATCGGGGCGGTGACGTTGGCGTTGGCGTGGATGTTGACATTGGCGTCGAGCAGGCTGCCGCCGTTCAGCAGCGAGTCGACCCCGCCCGTCGTGCTCGCGGCAGCCGGAGCCGCAGCGGCCTCAACCGGCGCGGCGGCCGCACCAGCGGCACCAGCAGCCTCAGCCGGGGTAGCGGCAGGGGCAGCGGCAGCGTCAGCCGGGGCTGCGCCACCAGCAGCGGGGGCAGCCGCGCCATCAGCCGGGGCTGCGCCACCAGCAGCGGGGGCAGCCGCGCCATCAGCCGGGGCAGCGCCACCAGCAGCCGCACCAGCAGCCGGGGCCGCGGCCCCAGACCCGCTGCTGTTCTGAGCGATGCTCGCGTGCTGCGGCGCCGTCGCGTGCGCGGTTCCGCTGATCGCCTGGTCGATCGAGCCGTGCTGGTCGGCCATGCCGACCGCCTCAGCGCCCGGACTCAGGACGTTCGCGGTGGCAGAGGCCTCGATCGGCGCCGCCACGTTGAGGTTGGCCGCGGCGGCCAAGTCGACCGGCGCGGCGAGGTCGAGCCCGAGATCGACGTTCGCATTGACGTCGAGGAGGGACAGCACCTCCTTGTTGGGCAGTGAGACGGCGTCCTCCGCCTCGATCTCGTCCATCGACAGCCGATCTTCCATTTTCGCATCCTCCAGTTGAGCATCCGGTCTCGCAACCAGGGTTCTTCCCTCGGACAAAAGGCCGAAACCCTCCTGCGTCACACCAGGGTGCGCCGCCGTCAGAAAGTCGCTGCTCACAGGCATATCTACGCCACGACAGGGGCTCGATGTAGGGTGGGCACTCGGACCGGCGGGCGACGACGTCCCGACCACGAAGGGAAAGCATGATCACGGCATTGGCTCACCTGTCCGCCGACGGCCGGCGCGTGCTCGGCGCGGCCATCGCGTGCGCCGCGCTGTCCGCGCTGTTCGCGCTGTCCGGGCTGTGCGCGCTCCCAGCGACGGCAACGGCACGATCCACCTCGTTGTTGACGCCCGTTCACGGCTCGCCGTTCGCGACGGGCAGGAACCCGGCCAGCGCCGAGTTCAGCCCGCGTGGTGGCCTGCTGGCCGTCGCGAACACGAAGGACGGGACCATCTCGATGTACGCGGTCGGCCCCAGCGGCGCGCTGACGCCGGTGGCCGGCTCGCCGTTCTCCGCGCCGGGGATCAGACAGCTGACCTTCAGCCACGACGGCGGGCTGCTCGCCGCGGCCGCCACCCTGAAGGGGACCGTGTCGGTGTTCAACGTGGGTAGCACCGGGCGACTGACGCAGGTCGCGGGCTCACCGTTCTCGGCCGGCGCGCCGGATCCGATCGCAGTCGCGTTCAGCCCGGACGGCCGGCGGCTGGCCGCCTCCGACTTGGGGTCCCACAGCGGGGCGGTCTCGATGTTCGCGGTCGCGAGCAGCGGCGCGCTGACGCCGGTGGCCGGCTCGCCGTTCGCGGCCGGACTGGCTCCCGCGGGACCCGCCTTCAGCCCTGCCGGAACGCGGCTGGCGGTCCCAGACCAGTCAGGCCATCTGCTGCTGTTCTCGGTCGCCGCCGACGGCACGCTCGCCCGGCTCCCGGCGACTCCCGAGCTCGGGTTCAACGCATACGGGGCGGCGTTCAGCCCGGTCGGGGACGTGCTGGCGGTGGCCAACGACAGCGGACTGTCGATGTTCACCGGTGCCGGCGCGGGCACGCCGACCGCCGCGCCCGGGTCCCCGTTCATCGACGGCGGCGTGTTGGCGACCGCCCTCGCGTTCAGCCCGAATGGCGCGCTTGTCGCCGGAGGCGAATCAGAGAACGACTCGCTGGAGCTGTTCTGGGTGGCGCCGAACGGGAGCCTCACGATCGCCACCGGCCCTCTCAACATCGGACCGACGTCGGGGACGTTCAGCCCGGACGGGCGGTTCGTGGCGGCGAGCTTCGGTGGCGGCGTGAACGTCTACGCGATCGGGCATCGACGCGCGATCGTGACCACGCGGCGCACTCGCCTCCGGCGCCGCCGCGCGCGCGTCTCGGTGAGCTGCATCAACGCCCCTCCCGGCCAGGTGTGCCGCGGGCGGCTGGCGCTGAGCGCGCGGCTTCGGGGCCGGACGCGCGCGCTCGGCGGCGCGCGGTTCGCAATCGGCGCCGGGGCACATCGCCGGCTCACCGTGCGACTGACCCGTAGCCAGGCCGCGCTGATCGCCGCGCGGCCTGGGCACCGCGTCCGTGCGACGGCGACGGCGACGATGGGCGGACAGCGCTCGGACCGGGTGCGGGTGGTGCTCGTCGCCCCGTGACGAACGGCACCGGCGATGCCGGCGACCGGGTGGACCTCGGCGATCGGGTGGCGCTCGAGCCGCTCCGGGCCGAGCATGCGGAGGAGATGTGGCAGCTGCTCGACGACGCGCGGCTGCACCGCTTCACGGGCGGGGTGCCGGACACCCGCGAGGAGCTCGGGCGGCGATACGAAAGGCAGGCGCGCGGCCGTTCACCGGACGGCCGCGCCCGCTGGCTGAACTGGATCGTCCGGCGCCGCGAGGACGGCCGGGCGATCGGCTTCGTGCAGGCGACGGTGACCGAGGCCGCACCGGCCCCTGAGGCGGCGCTCGCGTGGACGATCGCTGCGCCCTACCAGGGTCAGGGGTACGCCGCCGAGGCGGCGCGGGCGATGGCCGCGCTCCTGCGCGCCGATGGCATCGAGCGGCTCACTGCGCACATCCACCCCGACCACGCCGCATCGATCGCGGTGGCGCGGGCGCTCGGGCTGGACCCGACGTCAGACGTGGTCGATGGGGAGATCCGCTTCGCTACGGCGCCGCCAGCGCCCCGGTGACCTCCCGCCACCACGCCCGCTCGCCGTCGCTGCCGGCCTGGCGCAACCGCCGGCGGGCGGCGTCCTGGAGCTGCGAGGCGGACCCGATCGCGGTCATCGACCCGGTGCACGCGTAGCGCCCGTCGGCGAGCGCGACGAGCGCGCCAGGCTGGTCGCGGCGCGTGCGCAGCTGCTCGACGACCTCGATCGCCCCCACCTGCTCGGGCCGGGCCGGGTCGCCGTCGCGCTCGTTCCACGGGCGGCTCGTGAAGATCGGCGCGGTGGCCCGGGGGATCGGGCGCCGCCGGGGCGGGGGGCCGAGCGGGCCCTCGCGCCAGCGGCGGGTCAGCTGCCGGAACTCGACGGCCGCCTCCTGGCGGACGAGCACGTGCAGGCGGTCTCCGGGCTCGACCCTCGTCGAGCCGCGCGGCGGGATCGCCTGGCCGGCGCGGATGATCAGGTTGAGCAGCGCCGCGCGCGGGAGCTCGAGCTCGCGGACCCGCCGCCCGGATGCGGCGTGCTCGGGGGCGACGATGAACTCGAGCACCTCGGCCCCGAGACGCCGGATCGTCTCCTGCTCGATCAACGGCGTCGGCAGCGCCGCCTCGTCGGTGGTGACCTGCAGGCGATGGGCGAGCGGCTCGAAGCTCGTGCCCTGGACGACCGTCGAGACGAGCACCGCGAAGAACACGATGTTGAAGAACTCCGTGCTGTGCGGGACCCGGTCGATCACCGGGAACGTGGCGAGCACGACGGGGACGGCGCCGCGCAGGCCCGCCCATCCGAGCACGGTCCGTTCGGCGAGCGAGAACCCGGCGAACGCGGTGGCGAGGTACACCGCGAGCGGCCGCGCGACGACGGCCACGACCAGCGCCAGCACCGTGCCCTTGAGCGCCACCGACCCGAGCTGGGACGGGAACACGAGCAGGCCGAGCACGAGGAACAGGCCGAGCTGGGCGACCCAGGCGAGCCCGTCGTGGAATGTGGCGATCGTCCGCTGGGCCGGCGAGGACACGCTCCCCACGGCGAGCCCGGCCAGGTACACGGCGAGGAAGCCCGAGCCGTGCAGCGTGTCGGCGGCGCCGTAGGCGAGCGCGGCCGAGGCGATCGAGACAACCGGGTACAGCCCGGCCGAGGCGAGCCGCAGCCGGCGCAGGGCGAGCACGGTGCCGGCGGCGACGATCGCCCCGAGCGCGAACCCGATCCCGAGCTCGCGGACCGACAGCCACAGGAAGTCGAGCACGCCGTAGTGCGGGTTCGTGGCCCACGAGATGCAGCCCAGCACGAGCAGCACGGCGACCGGATCGTTGAGGCCGGCCTCGCCCTCGAGCGTCCGCGCGAGCCGCCGGCGCAGCGTTGAGCCGCGCAGCACGGCGAACACCGCCGCGCCGTCGGTGGAGGCGAGCACCGACCCGAGCAGCATCCCGCTCGACAGCGGCAGCCCGAACAGCCACGCCGCCGCCAGCCCGGCCACGGCCGCGGTCGCGAACGTCCCCACCACCGCGAGGCTCACCGAGGCGCCGAACACCGAGCGGATCTCGCCCCACCCGGCCGCCACCCCGCCCTCGAACAGGATCAGCGCGAGCGCCACCACCCCGACGGTCCGGGCCAGGCGGTAGTCGTTGAAGCGGATCCAGCCGAACCCGTCCGAGCCGACCGCCATCCCGAGGCCGAGCACCAGCACGAGCCCGGGGACACGCAGCCGCCCGGCCAGCATCGAGACCGCCAGCCCGGCGCTGAGCAGACCGCCGACGATCAGGAGCATCACCCCGTCGCGCACCCGCACAGTGTTTCGCGACGCACGACCCCGTGGGCGCGGACCCTCGGGTGTGCGATAACTCGCCGTCATGATCACGGTCGCCGGTGAGGCGCTGATCGACGTCGTCGTCGGCGCGGGCGGTGCGCTGACGGCGCTGCCCGGCGGGGCTCCGTACAACGTGGCCCGGATCGCGGCGCAGCTCGGCGGCGAGGTGCGGTTCCTCGGCCGCCTGTCGGAGGACGCCTTCGGCGAGCAGCTGCACGCCGCGCTCGCCCGCGAGGGCGTGTCGCTGGCCGTGGCCGAGCCGACCGCCGAGCCGACGACGCTGGCGATCGCCCAGGTCGACGGCGACGGGATCGCGCGGTACACGTTCTACCTCGCCGGGACGTCGGCCGCTCAGCTGCGAGCTGGTGACGTGCCGGCCGGGCTGCTCGACGGCGGCGGAACGCTCGTCGTCGGCGGCCTCGGGCTCGCGGTCGATCCGACCGCGTCGACGCTGATCGGGCTGATCGACCGCCGGCCGCCGGGGCTGACCACGATACTCGACCCCAACTGCCGCCCGGCGGCGATCTCCGACCTGGACGCCTACCGCGCGAGGATCGCCGCCGTGACCGAGAGGGTGCAGCTCGTCAAGGTGAGCGTCGAGGACCTCGAGCTGCTGGCCCCCGGCGTCGCGCCGCTCGACGCGGCACGGGCGCTGCTCGCCCGCGGGCCGCGGGCGGTGCTGCTCACCGACGGGCCGAGGCCGGTGACGATCCTCACCCCGGGCCGTGCGCACACGGTCCCCGTGCCGCGGGTCGACGTCGTCGACACGATCGGGGCGGGCGACGCGTTCGTGGCGGGGTTCCTGACCGCGTGGACGCAACGGGGTGCGGCGCTGTCGGACGAGGCGCTCGCCGCCGCCGCCGCCGCTGCCGTGGAGGTGTCGGCGGCGGTGTGCACGGTGCAGGGCGCGCGGTTGCCGCCTGGCTTCAGGTAGCCGTTTTCCCGCTGCGCCCGGCGGGCAGCTTAACCGTGAAAGGAGCACGTCATGTCCACGTTGCGCCGGCCCGTCCGCGAACGCTCGATCGTTGACTACGAGGATCTCGCCGAGTACGACGGCACCCCGTGGCTCAGCGCCCTCGTGAACTTCTTCACCGTCGTCGGCGTATTCATCGGGGTCTACGCGGCCATCTTCCTGGCGGGCTACTGGCACAAGGGGATCGGGGCGACTTGGGGGCTGCTCCTGATCCTCGTGCTCGACGTCGCGGTCAACGTGGGGCTGAGGGTGGCGCGCCGCCGGCGCCGCCGGGAGCGCGGAATCGAGCCACCGTCTCGATCTCGACCAGCATCCGCGGGTCGATCAGCGCGCTGACCTGCACCATCGTCATCAGCGGCCGGATCTCGCCGAACGCCTCGGCGTGGGCGCGGCCAACGTCGTCGGCACGCGAGATGTCGGTCACGTAGACGCGCGTCTGGATGACGTCGGATGCGCGCGCCCCGGCCCGCTCGAGCTCGTGGACGACCTTCTCGCAGGATCACGGCGGTCTGCTCGTAGGGCGTTCCGCCGAGCACGACGCCGTCCACGTCGACCGATGTCGTCCCGCCGACGAGCACGAACCCGCCTGTGACGACGACGCGGCTGAACCCATACCGGACCTCGTACGGCGACGGCGGGTCGCCGGCCAGGCGGATGACCTCGTTCCCGAGGCTCAATGGCGGAAGTGCCGGCGGGCCGTGAACACCATCGCGGCGCCGGCGGCGTCGGCGGCGGCGACGACGTCGGGGTCGCGGATCGAGCCGCCGGGCTGGATGATCGCCATGATCCCGGCCTCGAAGGCGAGCTGGGGACCGTCGGGGAACGGGAAGTACGCGTCGGAGGCCATCACCGCGCCGCCGACATCCGAGCGCGCCTTGTCGAGCGCCAGCCGGACCGAGTCGACGCGGCTCATCTGACCGGCGCCGATCCCGATCGTGGCGAGCCCGCGCGTGAGCACGATCGCGTTGGACTTCACGTGCTTGCACACCTTCCAGGCGAACGACAGCTCGCCGAACTCGGCCTCGGTCGGCCGCCGCTCGGACACGACCTGCATCTCGACGCGTTCCTCGATGTCGGCGTCGCGGTCCTGCACGAGCATCCCGCCGACGACCTGGCGCAGCTGCAGTTCGATCATGTCCGGCGTCCGGCGCTCGCGATCGTCGAGCAGCCGCGTGTTCGGCTTGCTCGAGAGCACCTCGAGGGCATCGTCGTCGTATCCGCGCGCGAACAGCACCTCGATGAACTGACCGACGAGCGCCTCGGCCAGCTCCCGGTCGACCTTGCGGTTGAGGCAGACGACCCCGCCGAATGCCGACAGCGGGTCGCACGCGAACGCCTTCTGGTAGGCCTCGAGCGCGGTCGACCCGACGGCCACCCCGCAAGGGTTGTTGTGCTTGATGATCACGCAGGCCGGGATCTGGAACTCGTCGAGCACCAGCCGGCCGGAGTCGAGGTCGAGCAGGTTGTTGAACGACAGCTCCTTGCCGCCGAGCTGGGAGACCATCGACAGCACGTGCGTGCGGGTCCCGACCTGCGAGTAGTACGCCGCCCGCTGATGGGGATTCTCGCCGTACGGCAGCTCCAGCACCTTCTCGAATGCGCGCACCAACAGCGGCGGGAAGTCCTCGCCCTTCTCCTGGAACCAGCGGGCGATCGCGGTGTCGTAGCGCGCCGTGTACGAGAACGCCTCGGCGGACAGGCTCTCGCGGGTGGCCATCGACAGGCGGCAGTCGGACTCGCGCAGCTCGGCGAGGACCGCGTCGTAGCTCTCCGGGGTCACCACCGGCGCTGTGTACGCGTAGTTCTTGGCCGCCGCCCGGATCATCGTCGGGCCGCCGATGTCGATGTTCTCGATCACCTCGCTGTCGGCCGCGCCGCGCTGGGCCGCCGTGCGCTCGAACGGATACAGGTTCACGCACACGAGGTCGACGAACTCGACATCGTGATCGCGAGCGGCGTCCATGTGATCGGGCTCGTCGCGGACCGCGAGGAGGCCCGCGTACAGCTTCGGGTGGAGCGTCTTGACCCGCCCGTCCATGATCTCCGGAAAGCCCGTGAGGTCGGCGATCGAGCGGGCCTGGATGCCGGCGTCCTCGAGCGTGCCGGCGGTGCCGCCGGTCGACACGATCTCGATCCCCAGCTCGGCCAGGCCCCGGGCGAACTCGACGATCCCGGTCTTGTCCGACACCGACAGAAGTGCGCGGCCGATCTGCACCTCGCCGGGAGCAGTGACGGCGAAATCGCTCGCAGGCCTGGACCCCTGTGGCATCGCGCCCGACTCTATCGCTCGGGCCGGGCGCCGGGCCAGTGGTCGGGGAGGGGCCACTAGCGATCGATCATGACTTTCCGCGGATTGGCAGGGTCGAACGCGACCGCCCCGCGCGCGATCAGCCGGACCGCCTCGGTCAGCAGCTCGTGCTCGATCGGGTGCAGCCGCGCGAGCACCTCGTCGCGGTCGCGCGCCCCCGGCAGCTCGATCGCCCGCTGGAGGATGACCGGCCCGCTGTCGACGCCCTCGTCGACGAAATGGACCGTGACCCCGAACACGGCGACCCCGTACGCGAGCGCCTGACCGACGGCGTCGAGGCCCGGGAACGCCGGCAGCAGCGCCGGGTGGACGTTGATCACCCCGGCCGGGAACGCGGCCAGGAACGAGCCGCCGAGCAGCTGCATGTAGCCGGCCAGGACCGCCAGCTCGGCGCCCCGCCCAGCCGTGAGCCAGGCGGCCATCGCGCTGTCGCGCTGCCCACGGTCGGGATGCTCGGCGCCGGGGAACGCCCGCGCCGGGATCCCCGCGTCGCTCGCGCGCCGCAGCGCGCGGGCCTCCGGCTTGTCGGAGGCGACGGCGACGATCTCGACCCCGTCGCGGCCGTGGACGCGGTCGATCAGCGCCTGGAGGTTCGTGCCCTCCCCCGAGGCGAGCACGGCGAGCCTCATGCCACGCGGGCTCTGAGCTTCGGGAAGCGCCCGCCGGAGGAGCGCAGCGTCCCCGTGGCGAGCAGCTCGTCGACGCGCCCGAGCACGTCGTCGGAGCGCAGGTGCGCGAATGCGCCATACAGCGGCAGCCGGTCGTAGGCGTGCTGGGCGATGACCTTCGAGCGCCCGCCGCGGAGGATCTCGACCGCGCGGGTGCGGCCGACCGGGGGCCGGGCGGTTCGGACGATCTCGACGATCGCCGTGTCGAGGTTCCCGCCGGTGGCCGAGGAGCGCCGGCGCGGCCGCGCAGGGGCGCGGCGGCGACCGGGGCGGCGCGGCGCGATCTCCGGCGCGCACACGTCGCAGCACGGCACGACCGGCGACGGCTGCGCGCGGTCGCCGAAGTGGCGCAGGAGCACGGTCCGGCGGCAGCGATCGCCCTCGACGTACTCCCACACCGAGCGGTACTGCGACCACCGAGCGCGCTCAGCCTCCTTCGCGAACCCCTGGCACAGCGCGAGCGTGGCCCGATCCCAGCTGCCGGTCACCCGGCCCGCCGCGCGGTCGGGCGGGGCCGGCGCCGGGGCGATCATCCCGGCCGCGCGCGAGGTGGCCGATCACGGCGCGGACGGCATCCTCGTCGGCGCGCGGCCCGACGTGGCCGCGCAGCTCGGCCAGCGCCACGTCGTAGCGCCCGTCAGCGCCGGCCCACCGGAGCTTCTCGGACACCCCCTCGAACGCGCGCTCCGACACGCGCGCCGCGTTCGATGAAGAACACGTGCAGGCCCTTGTCGCGCTGCTCGGCGAACAGCAGCGCGCGCGCAGGGGCGCCGTCGCGGCCCGCGCGGCCGGCCTCCTGGTAGTAGGCCTCGAGCGAGCCGGGAACGGTGGCGTGGACGACCGTGCGCACGTCGGCCTTGTCGATCCCCATCCCGAACGCGTTGGTGGCCACGATCACGTCGGCCTGGCCGGACATGAACCGCTCCTGGGTTGCGGCGCGGACGCGCCGGTCGAGCCCGGCGTGGTAGACGAGCACCTCGCGGCCGAGCGCCTGCGCGAGCGAGCCGGCCAGCGACTCGGTCGCGTTCCGGGTGCCGGCGTACACGATCGCGGGCAGTCGCCGCGGGCTCGCGCGAGCGCGGCGGCGATCCGGCGCTCCTTGTCGACGGCGGTGCGGCACCCGACCACGGCGAAGCTGAGGTTCGGCCGGTCGAAGCCGGTCGTCACCCGGACCGGGTCGGCGAGCTCGAGCCGGCGGGCGATGTCGTCGGCCACGCGCGGGGTGGCGGTGGCGGTCAGCGCGAGCGTCGCCTTGGCGCGCACGAGCCGTTGGCGGCGGCGGCGAGGGTGAAGTAGTCGGGGCGGAAGTCGTGGCCCCACTGCGAGACGCAGTGGGCCTCGTCGACGACGAACAGCCCGACGTCCGCGCGCTGCAGCGCCGTCACGAACCCGGGCGAGCCGAACCGCTCGGGCGCGAGGTACAGCAGCCGCGCCTGGCCGGCCGCGGCGCCGCGCGATCGCCTCGGCGTTGGCGGCGCCGCCCGCGCTGGGCGTTGACGAGCTCCACCCGCCCGGGCGCGACCGCGTGCAAGCGCCCCAACCTGGTCCTGCATCAGCGACACGAGCGGCGAGACGACGATCGTCAGGTCGTCGCGGATCAGCGCCGGCAACTGGTAGCAGAGCGACTTGCCCGACCCGGTCGGCATCACCACCAGTGCGTCGCGGTCGGCGAGGGCCGCGCGAACCGCCGCCTCCTGGCCGGGCCGGAAGCCCTCGAACCCGAACACGCTGCGCAGCGACTCGTGGAGATCCATGGGCGGGCGACGATTAGCGCCGCCCTCGGCGGCGTCCCGGCCGGCATCGCGGTGTGTCATGCGACACAGACCGCGCGGGTCTGTGCCGCAGCTCACAAACGCGCGGGCGGGCGCGCGAGACACTGCTCACCGGGAGCAGGGGCAGCACGATCGACAGGAGCAGGACATGGCATTCGCAGGCGGCGCACTCATCTTCGGACTCTTCGCAGTCGTCTACTTCTTCGTGCTCGTGTACTCGCTGTACACGCGCCGGGGCAGCGCGATCAACCAGCACCCGTACCGCGATCCCTACGGCGACGCTCCGGGCGCGTGGCGCAAGAGCTCGCTGTCGCACGACGATCGCGCCTCGATCAATTACGCGCGCGGCACCCGCTGACCGGACGGCCCCTCGCCTCGTGCTAGGGTAAGTGGTGAGGGGGCGGCCAGCCAGGCCTGAGCGCGCGGGAGTCAGGCGCGGACGAGCGGGACTCAGGCCCGGATGAGCGGGAGCTCGTGCTCGAGGGCGAACTTGCCGTTCGCGTCCTCGGTCCCCTCGAGCGGGTACTCGCCGGTGAAGCAGGCGTCGCAGTGGGTCTCGCGGGTAGCCGCCGACCGCCTCGTAGACCCCGTCGAGCGACAGGTAGTGCAGGGAGTCGGCGCCGAGCTCCTCGGCGATCTCGCTCGACCGTGCGGCCGTGGGCGATCATCTCCTCGCGCGTCGACATGTCGATGCCGTAGTGGCAGGGATGCTTGATCGGCGGCGCGGAGATCCGCAGGTGGACCTCCGCGGCGCCCGGGTCGCGCAGCATCTGCACGATCTGCCGGGTCGTGTTGCCGCGGACGATCGAGTCGTCGACGACGACGAGCCGCTGGCCGCCGACCACCTCGGGGAGCGGGTTGAACTTGAGCCGCAGGCCCTGGCGGCGGAGCTCCTGACCGGGCTGGATGAACGTCCGGGCGACGTAGCGGTTCTTGATGAAGCCGTCGTCCTGCGGCAGGCCGGCGGCCCGGGCGAGGCCGCGGGCGGCGGCGTTGCCGGAATCCGGCACCGGGATCACCAGGTCGGCCTCGACAGGCGCCTCGCGCCACAGGATCTCGCCCATGCGCGCGCGGGCGACCTGGAGCACGGTCCCGGCCATCCGGGAGTCCGGCCGGGCGAAGTAGATGTACTCGAACACGCAGAACGCATGCCGCTCGGCGCCGGCCACGATCCGGGTGGCGACGCCGCGGTCGGTGAGCGTCACGACCTCGCCGGGCTGGACCTCGCGCAGGAACCGCGCGCCGAGCAGGTCGAACGCGCACGACTCGCTGGCCACGCAGTACGACGGGGGCCCGCCGTGCGGCGACTCGATCATCCCGAGCGCCAGCGGGCGCAGCCCATGCGGGTCGCGGAACGCGACGACGGCGTCCTCGGTCATCACGACGGTCGAGAACGCGCCGCGCAGCCGGGGCAGCACGTCGGCGACCGCGTCCTCGATCCGCTCGGCCGGATGGGTGGCGAGCAGCGCGGCGATGATCTCGGAGTCCGAGGTCGAGCGGAACGGGACGTCCTGGCCGCGCAGCTCGGCGTGGAGCTCGACCGCGTTGATCAGGTTGCCGTTGTGGGCGAGCGCGAGCGTGCGCCGGTCGTCGCGGACGATCGGCTGGGTGTTCTCCCACTCCGAGGAGCCGGTGGTCGAGTAGCGCACGTGGCCGATCGCCATGTCGCCGACGAGCGAGCGCAGCTTGTGGTCGTCGAACACCTGGGCGACGAGGCCCTGGTCGCGAATCGCCATGATCGGGCCGCCCCGGGGCGCGGTGGCGATGCCCGCGGACTCCTGCCCGCGATGCTGCAGGGCGTACAGCCCGAAGTACGTGAGCCGGGCGACGTCGTGGTCAGGCGCGTAGATCCCGAATACGCCGCACTCGTCGCGTGGCCCGTCGCGATGGTCGTCTGAAGGACGCATGCCTGAGGCTGAGCCTGAGGCTAGCAGCGCCATCAGGCGAGATCCCGGAGTCCACCGTCGCGGACGCCGCGGAGCTCGGAAACTGGAACGTTCAGGGTCCCGTCGATTACCAGCGCGTCCCCGCCCACCCGCCCGATCACGGTCATCCCGGCCAGCGCCTGCGCCGAGCCGGCCGACACGACGAACCCGCGGCCGGGCGCCTCGCCGAACAGCTCGAGCCCGTCGGGCAGCGTCACCGTCGCGCCGATCCCGCCGGCGACGCAGCACTCGGCCAGCGCCACCCCGATACCGCCCTCGGCGATGTCATGTGCATTGTGGAGCGCCTCGGAGCGCACCCCGTCCCGAACCCTCTCCTGCGCATCGCGGACCGCCTGCATGTCCATCGGCGGCAACGGCCCGGCCGGCGCCTGGCCCCGCAGCTTGGCCAGCTCCGAGCCGGCCAGCGAGGGCACGAACGGACCGGCCAGCGCGATCAGGTCGCCCTCGCGCGCGAACCCGAGCCGACCGGCCCGGCTGGGGTCCGGTAGCCGCCCGACGACACCGACCACCGGGGTCGGGAAGATCGGACCGGTGGGCGCCTCGTTGTAGAGCGACACGTTGCCCCCGACGACCGGGATCGACGAGCGCCTCACACGCCGCGGCCAGCCCCTCGATCGCCTCCGACAGCTGCCACGCCACGTGCGGCTTCTCGGGGTTGCCGAAGTTCAGGCAGTTCGTGAGCCCGAGCGGCTCCGCGCCCACGCATGCGAGGTTCGCCGCGCACTCGACGACCGCCTCGGCGGCGCCCACGCGCGGATCGCACGCCACCCGGCGGCCGTTGCCGTCGATCGCCACCGCGATCGCGCCGCCGTGGGGAAGCATCAGCACCGCCGCGTCGGCCTCGTCGGGGCGGCGGACCGTGCGCGACTGGACGATCGGGTCGTACTGCTCGAACACCGGCCGGCGCGAGGCGAGGTTCGCCGAGCCCAGCAGCGCGAGCAGGATCTCGCCCGGCGTCTGCGCGGCGTCGCTCAGCAGCCGCGCCGGCGCCCCGTACACGGGCTGCGCGGGGGCGGCGGGCGCGAGGTCGTACAGCGGGCAGTCGTCGACGAGGATCCCGACCGGCAGGTCGCCGACCAGCTCCGTCCCGTCGAGGATCCGCATCCGGCCGGAGTCGGTGACCGTCCCGATCGGCGTGGCCAGCGTCTCCCACCGCTCGCACGACGGCGACCACCTCGGCCACCCGGTGCGGCTCGACCACGCACAGCATCCGCTCCTGCGACTCGGAGATCATGATCTCGAACGGCTCGAGCCCGGCCTCGCGCAGCGGCACCTCGGCGACGTCGATGTCGAGCCCCACCTCGCCCTTGGAGGCCATCTCCGAGGCCGACGAGGTGAGGCCGGCCGCCCCGAGATCCTGAAGCGAGACGAGCAGCTCGCGAGTCGAGCAGCTCGAGGCAGCACTCGAGCAGCTTCTTCTCGGCGAACGGGTCGCCGATCTGGACCGAGGGGCGCTTGGCCTCGTCGCCCTCGCCGAGCTCGGCGCTCGCCAGCACCGATGCGCCGCCGATCCCGTCGCGGCCGGTGAGCGCGCCGAGCAGCACGAGAACGTTGCCGACCCCAGCGGCGGCGCTGCGGGTGAGCCGTTCGTGCGGGGCGAGCCCGAGGCACATCGCGTTGATCAGGCAGTTCTGCTCGTAGCTGTGCTCGAAGTAGATCTCCCCGCCGACGGTGGGGACGCCGATCGAGTTGCCGTAGTGGCCGATCCCGGCGACGGCGCGCTCGAGCAGGTAGCGTGAGCGCTGCGAGGTCGCCGGCTCGCCGAAGCGCAGCGAGTCGAGCACCGCGATCGGCCGGGCGCCGACCGCGAACACGTCGCGGAGGATCCCGCCGACCCCGGTGGCCGCGCCCTGGAACGGCTCGACCGCGCTCGGGTGGTTGTGCGACTCGACCTTGAATGCGACCGCGAGCCCGTCGCCCACGTCGACCGCGCCCGCGTTCTCGCCCGGCCCGAGCAGCACGAACTCGCCCTCGGTGGGCAGCCGGCGCAAGAGCTTCTTCGAGTGCTTGTACGCGCAGTGCTCGGACCACATCAGCGACAGCATCGCCAGCTCGACGCCGTTCGGCTCGCGCCCGAACCCGTCGACGATCAGCTCGTACTCGCGGTCGGTCAGCCCCAGCGCCCTGTGCCGGGAGATCGCCGCGGTCTCAGACTGCGACGCGGTCGGCGACATGGGCGCGGATCGACTTGAAGATCGCCAGGCCGTCGACCGACCCGGTCAGCGGATCGACCGCATGCTCGGGATGCGGCATCAGCCCGAACACGTTGCCGGCCTCGTTGCAGACGCCGGCGATGTCGTCCTGGGACCCGTTCGGGTTCTCGCCGGGCGCGTACCGGAGCAGCACGTCGACCGGCTCGGGGGAGTAGTAGCGGCCGGTCGTGTGCTTGACCGGGATCGACAGCCGCTGCCCGGCCGACGCCGCCCGCGTGAACGGCGTGTCGTGGCGCTGCACGACGAGCCCGACCTGACGGCAGACGAACCGCAGGCTCGTGTTCGGCAGCAGCGCGCCCGGCAGCAGCCCCGCCTCGCACAGCACCTGGAAGCCGTTGCAGATCCCGAGCACGATCCCGCCCTCGCGCGCGAACGCCGCCACCTCCTGCATGACCGGCGCGAACCGCGCGATCGCCCCGGCCCGCAGATAGTCGCCGTACGAGAACCCCCCGGGCACGACCACCGCGTCGACGCCCTGCAGGTCGTGATCGGCGTGCCAGAGCAACACCGCCTCCCCCACCCGCTCGCACGCCATCAGCGCGTCGACGTCGTCGCAAGACCCCGGGAAACGGACAATCCCGAAGCGCATCAGACGATGCACCCCGAATTCACTCGGCGCGCTCCTCGATCGAGTAATCCTCGATCAACGGGTTGGACAGCAGCTGTTCGCACATGTCGGGCAAGCGCGCCGGATCCTCGACGTCGAGTTCGATGAGGCGCCCGACGTGGACGTTCGAGACGCCGGTGAACCCGAGCGCGGGGAGTGCCCGCTCTACCGCTTGGCCCTGCGGGTCGAGGATTCCCTGCTTGGGCCGGACGAGGACCCGGGCTCTCACCGGGCTCCGGTGCGCCGCAGCCATTCCGCGAACGGCTCGCCGGTGATCCGCGCGTACGCCTCCTCGTACTTCTCGCGCGTGCGCGCGACGACGTCGTCGGGGATGGCGGGTGCCGGCGGGTTGCGGTCCCAGCCGGTGGAGGACGCCCAGTCGCGGACGAACTGCTTGTCGAAGCTCGGCTGCGAGCGGCCCGGCTGGTACTCGTCGGCGGGCCAGAAGCGCGAGGAGTCCGGGGTGCACACCTCGTCGCCGAGGGTCAGCTCGCCGTCGGCGGCGAGCCCCAGCTCGAACTTCGTGTCGGCGAGGATGATCCCACGCGAGCGCGCGTGGTCGGCAGCATGCTGGTATACGGCGATCGACACGTCGCGCAGGCGCTCGGCCATCGAACGGTCCCCGAGGATCTCGACCGCGCCCTCGAAGTCGATGTTCTCGTCGTGGCCCACGTTGGCCTTGGTGCTCGGGGTGAAGATCGGCTCCGGCAGCCGATCGGAGTCCGTCAGGCCGGCCGGCAGCTCGATCCCGCACACCGCTCCGGTGCGCTGGTAGTCCTTCCAGCCCGAGCCGCTCAGGTACCCCCGCACGACGCACTCGACCGGGAGCATCTTCAGCTTGCGCACGACCATCCCGCGCCCGCGGACCTGCGTCCGGCACGCCGTCGGTCACCGACACGAGGTGGTTGGGCACGATCCCCGCCGTGCGCTCGAACCAGAAGGTCGAGAGTCCGGTGAGCACGGCACCCTTGCCCTGGATCGGGGTCGGGTGGACGACGTCGTAGGTGGAGATGCGGTCCGACGCGACGATCAGCAGCTCGTCGCCGAGATCGTAGATCTCGCGGACCTTCCCCGAGGCGATGAGGGGCAGGTCGGCGATGGCGGTCACCGCGCCGACTCTAGCAACGGCCTCCGACGATCAGCTGGGGCTCACGAGCGCGTTCGCGAAGCACGTGTTGACCAGCCCCAGGTAGCCCGATCCGACCGTCAGATCGGCGATGTAGGTCTTGCCGCTGGGCGAGAAGAAATCCGCTGCGTTGCCGTCGCTTTCGGGCGGATTGATCGCGCTCGAGACCGGACCGATCACCGTGTAGGACTGTCCGGCGACGGTCATCGGCACGTCGTAGCCGTCGGAGTTCGCCTCGGTCGAGGTGGCGTCGATCTCGGCCAGGATCGCTCCCTTCGTGCCGGCGCTGCACGTGAGCGTCAGCGCAAACGGGCCGAAGTTCGCGAGCGACACGCTCTGGCCAACCGGCGCCTTGACGAGGCCGGTGCGGATGAAGTCCGACGCGGGCTCGAACGCGGTCGGCCCCTGGCCGCCGAGGGTGTTGGCGTTCTGGGCGTTCGCCGCGCTCGGCACCGTCCCGAGCTTGGCCATGTTCACCTGCTTGCCGGTGAGCGTGTGGTTGCGCAGGCGGTTGCCCGACAGCGAGCGCTTGCGGATCAGCCGGTCGCCGCGGATGAGGTGGCCGGCGGCAACCGCGGTCCCGCCGGCGGCCAGGACAAGCGCGATCACGGACACCACCATGGACGGCGTCGGCCTGCGACGGACGAGCTTTCCCATCTGTACCCCTTCTGACGTGCTGGACGGTGGCCGCGAGACTAAGCGCTCCCCGCCGATGAACACTACGAGATCGCATCGAGCCGCGCGACCACTTCGGGCGCATGGCGGACGAAGGCCCGATAGTCGAATATCGCGTCGAGGTCGCCGAGCTGCGCCCCGGCCGGATCGGCGGCCAGCAGCTCGCGCATCGGGCGGCGCTCGTCGAGCGCCTGCTGGGCGAGGCGCTGGACGATCCCGTAGGCCTCGTCGCGGCTGCGCCCGGTCTGGACGAGTGCCAGCAGGACCCGCTGGGAGAACAGCGCCCCGCAGGTGAGCTCGAGGTTCTCCCGCATCCGCCCCGGATCGACGACCATCCCCTCGACGAGCGCGATCACGCGGCGCTGGAGATGGTCGAGCAGGGTCGTCGAGTCGGGCAGGATCACCCGCTCGACCGACGAGTGCGAGATGTCGCGCTCGTGCCACAGGGCGACGTCCTCGAGCGCCGGCCAGCGCGTTGCCGCGCAGCACCCGGGCGAGGCCCGCCACCTGCTCGGACTTGATCGGGTTGCGCTTGTGGGGCATCGAGCTCGAGCCCTTCTGGCCCGCGCCGAACGGCTCGCGGACCTCGGACACCTCGGTCCGGGCCAGGTGCCGCAGCTCGGTGGCGAAGCGCTCGAGCCCGGCGCCGGCCAGCGCGATCGCCTGCGAGCAGCTCGGCGTGGCGGTCGCGGGCCACGACCTGGGTCGAGACCGGCTCGCGCTCGAGCCCGAGCCGCGCCAGCACCCGCTCCTCGAAGCTCAGGCGACGTCGCCGAGTACGTCCCGACCGCCCCTGAGATCGCGCCGACCGCGGCCTGGGCGAACGCGCGCTCGAGCCGCGCCGCGTTGCGGTCGGCCTCGAACGCGAACCCGGCCAGCTTGATCCCGAACGTCGTCGGCTCGGCGTGGATGCCGTGCGTGCGCCCGGCGCACAGCGTGTCCACGTGCTCGCGTGCGCGCGCGGAGAGCGCGGTCACGAGCCGGCGCGAGTCGGGCAGCACGAGCTCGCCGACCCGGCGGAGCTGCAGGGCGAGGCCCGTGTCGAGCACGTCGCTCGAGGTGAGCCCGTAGTGGATCCAGCGGCCGGCCGGCCCGGCCGACTCGGCCAGCACGTCGACGAACGCCGCGGTGTCGTGATCGGTGACCTTCTCGCGCTCGTCGATCTCCGGCGACGGTGAAGCTCGCCGCCCGGATCGCCGCCAGCTCCTCCTCGGTCGGGCCGTCCATCTCCTCGCAGGCCGCGACCTCGACCTGGCGCATGGACTCGAACCGGGCGTGATCGGACCACACCTCCGCCAGCTCCCGGCGGGTGTAGCGCGCGATCACGACCCGCGACTCGGCGAGCGCGCGGTCACGAGCCGCGGCTGAGGTTCCGGGTGACGACGATCGGGATCGGCGCGCCGCCCTGCGAGATCGCGGACTGCACCCGCAGCCCCGGCGACTTCGCCCGGCGCAGCGCCCTGGCCACGCGCCGCCCGACCGGGCGGGTGACGGTCTGCGTCGTCCCGGCCGGGATGTCGACGTGGGCGAACAGCACGCGGATCGGCCCCGTCGGCCCGCTCGGCTGGGGGCGGAACCTGCGCGTGGTGAGGATCAGCAGCGCGCCCGTGCAGCGCTGGCCCGGGAACGTCGTGCAGGTGACCGCGACTGACACGTTTCCCGCGCGCGAGAGCCTGACCGAGGAACCCACCGGTCCGTTCGGATTGAGCTCGAGGAACGTGTGCGGCGGCGAGGCGCCGACGTGGCCGACGTCGTCGGTCTGCGTCGCCTGGACCGTGTACAGCCCGGGAGACAGCGGCGTCGGCCAGGTCGCCTGCCACGCGTCGTTCGCACGGCTGACGGTGACCGTTCCGGTCGGCGGGATGGCGGTCGAGTCGCCCGAGTACAGCGACACCGTCACCTGTGCGGAGTCGCCGAGCGATACGCCGGCGCCCCCGAAGAACAGCGGTTCGGGCGCGTTCGTGCTGGCGCCGTCGGCCAGCTGCTCGAGCGTCACCCCGGGGGCGTTGGCCTTGATCCGGAATGTCTGCGGAGCGCTCATGCCCGTGCCGCCGATCCCGCTCTGGCTCGCGACCGCGGTGTACTGGCCGTCGGGCAACCCGGGCTGGATCGTGATCGAGAAGCTGCCGTTGCTCTGCGAGCCGCTCACCGTCTCGACCGGGGGCATGCTCGTGTCGGGCCCGGGATGGATCGTGAGGCTCACGGTGGGCGAGTCGCCGATTCCATTGCCCGCTGTCCCGGTGAGCGTCGGGGTTGGGGTCAGCAGCGGCGTTGCGCCGGGCGAGTTGAGCGTCACGGTGGGCTGCAGCACGGCGAGGGCACTGCTCGGCAACGACAACGCCATCACCGCGATGGCGCCGGCGAGAAGACTGGTCAGGCGAGCCGTGCGCACGCCTCGGCAGGGTAGCGGCGGAGCGCCGATCAGGCGACGGGCGGCTCCAGCGCGGCTCCCGGCCAGGGCGGATACGTGGACGATCGCCTCGGTCATTGACCCGGTGTCACGCGCCGAGGATCCGGGCGGCCAGCACGGCCGCGTTGCGCGCGTTGTCGACCCCGACGCAGGCGACCGGGACCCCCGGGGGCATCTGCGAGATCGACAGCAGCGCGTCGAGTCCGCCGGCGACCGAGGTGCGGCTGGTGAGCGGCACGCCGATCACCGGGAGGTCGGTGTGGGCGGCGACGACCCCCGGCAGCGCGGCCGACAGCCCCGCCCCGGCGATGATCACTCGCAGCCCGCGCATCCGGGCGTTGCGGGCGTAGTCGGAGACCTTGTCCGGCTCACGATGCGCCGACATCACCCGGACCTCGCAGCGGATCCCCCGCTCGGTCAGCTCCCGCTCGGCGGCCTCCATCGCGGGGATGTCGCTCTTCGGAGCCCATCACGATCCCGACCTGCGGCGCGTCGACCTCCAGCTCGTCGACCTCGGTCTCCGCCTGGGTCACGGCCTCCGCCTCGGCCACGACCTCCCCCTCGGCCAGGGCCTGCGGCGTCACCACCTCCCGTTCGCTCACTGAGCCACCTTTCCCAACGCGATGTCACGTCGCATCTGCATGCCGTCGAACCGGATCCTGTCGGCGCCAGCATATGCGGCTTCGCGGGCGGCGTCAGCGTCGGCGCCGAGCGCGGTCACGTTGAGCACCCGCCCGCCGGCCGTGACGATCCGCCCGTCGGCGTCGCGACGCCGTGCCCGCGTGGGTGACGAACACGCCCTCGGGCATGCCGTCGAGGCCCGCTGATCACGTCGCCGCTCGACGAGGACACCGGGTAGCCTCGCGCTCGCCAGCACGACCGTGACTGCGGTCTGCGGCGCCCATTCGAGCACCGTCCCGGCGAGGCCTCCGGGCTCCGTCGCGGCCTCCATCAGCGCCGAGCAGATCGGAGCGCAGCCGGGGCAGGATCGCCTGCGTCTCGGGGTCGCCGAAGCGAACGTTGAACTCGAGCACCTTCGGGCCCTCGGCGGTCAGCATCAGCCCGGCGTAGAGGACGCCGTGGAACGGGAGGCCGCGGCGCCCGAGCTCGTCGAGCACCGGCTGGTGGACTGCCGCGCAGATCTCGCGCGCGCGGTCCTCGCCGATCCGCGGGCACCGGCGAATAGGAGCCCATCCCGCCCGTATTCGGGCCGCCGATCGCCGTCGAAGATCCGCTTGTAGTCCTGCGCCGAGGCGAGCGGCAGCGCGGTGCGCCCGTCGCACAGCGCCAGCAGCGAGAGCTCCTCGCCGGCCAGGTGCTCCTCGACGACGACGTGCTCGGTCCCGAACCGGCGCTCGACGAGCAGCGCATGCAGCGCCTCGCGCGCCTGTGTCTCGTCCGCGGCGATCACCACGCCCTTGCCCGCGGCCAGCCCGTCGGCCTTGATCACCACCGGGTAGCCGTCGATCGCCTCGAGGCCCGCCTCCACGTCGCTCACCACCGTGTACGCGCGCGGTGGGCACACCGGCGGCGACCATCACCTCCTTGCAGAACGCCTTTGAGCCCTCGAGCTCCGCCGCCGCCCGCGAGGGGCCGAAGCAGCGGATCCCGGCGTCCGCGAGTGCGTCGGCGATGCCGGCGACGAGCGGCGCCTCGGGGCCCGCGACGACGAGGTCGGCCCGCCAGCGCGCCGGCCGCGTCGACCAGCCCGCGACGTCCTCCCGCGGACACGTCGAGCACCTCCACCTCGGCGGCGATCCCGGCGTTGCCCGGCGCGCAGGCGATCTCCGGGTCGCGTGGGGAGCGCCTCAGCGCGTGGACGATCGCGTGCTCGCGGCGCTCCCGCGCCGACGACGAGGACGCGCGGGCGCCCCATCCCTCCCGCGGGCTCAGATGGCACCGATGAAGTCGTCGATCGGGATCGCCACCAGGGTCTCGTACTTGGCCGTGCCGCGTGAGCCGAGCTCGAGCGAGACGCGGGAGATCGTCGTCTCGTCCGGTGCCTCGACGACGTTGACGAAGTCGAACTGGCCGAGCGTCGCCCACTGGGCCTTGACCGTCGCTCCGAGCTGCTCCACCTCGCGGTTGACCTCGCGGATCCGCGCCGGATTGTTCTTGATCGTCTGCACGCCTTCGGGCGAGAGCGTCGACAGCATGATGTAGGTCGGCACGGCTACCTCCTTCTCGACGTGGTGAAGTGGCACTTGTACCATGGCCGGGCCTTGCCACCCCATCGCCCCTCGAAACGGCGGGTCGTCGAGGGATTCGCGTGCTGCGTCGCGACTCGCGGCCTGCGTCCCCGGCCTCGCGCTCGCCACGCCGGCGCCCGCCGCGGGCCCGAGCCGTGGTCACCGATCACCCCTGCTATCAGGTCGGCACGACGGTCCAGCTGACCGGCAGCGGGTTCGCGCCCTCGCGAGCGTTCGTCGTCTCGATCGACGGGGTGTACTTCGGCCAGTCGACCAACCGACGGCTCGGGCGGCTTCACGAGCGCGTTGAGCCCGGGCGGGCTCGGCAGCGGTGTAGCCGAGGCCGTCGACCAGGTCGAGGCCAGCGACGGGACGCTCGACCGCCGACGCGACGTTCACCGTCACGCGCGCGCCGGGTGCCCGGTTCGTGGCCACGAACGCCGCACCAGACCAAGGTCCCGCTCGAGGTCTGGGGCTACTCGCTCACCGGGCAGCGCCGGCCCGTCTACGTCCACTACGTCTCACCCTCCGGGCGCCGGCGCGAACCGTGCGCGCCGGCCGGACCGGCGGTCAGTGCGGCTTCCTGCTGCACGCGCCCGCACGCGATCTTCCCGTTCAGACCCTCGAGCGGGCCGCTGGACGCTCCAGGTCGACACCCGCCGGCGGTACGTCGCGCCGGCCGGCCGGCCCGGTGCCCGGATCCGCGTCCGGATCGGCTGATCGCGCGACCACCGCCGCGACCCGGAGACCCGATTCGCCAAGGCCGGCGATCTCAGCATCGCGTACCAGACGCTGGGCGACGGCGGCCCCGACGTGATCCTGATCCCGCAGTGGCTGTCGAACATCGAGCACTACTGGGACCACCCGGCGGCGGCGTACTTCCTGCGGCGGATCGCGTCCTTCAGCCGGCTGATCATCTTCGACAAGCGCGGGACCGGCCTGTCGGACCCGGTGCCGAGCACCCAGCCGCTCGAGGAGCGGATGGACGACGTGCTCGCGGTGATGGACGCCGTCGGCTCCGAGCGCGCCGTCCTGTTCGGCCCCTCGGAGGGCGGCCCGATGGCCGCGCTGTTCGCCGCCACCTACCCGGACCGCTGCATCAGCCTGTGCTGTACGGCGCCTGCGCGCGGTGGCTCGAGGCGCCCGACTACCCGCAGGGCCGTGCGCCCGAACGTCGTGCAGACGCACGGCCAGCGATGGATCGATGGCTGGGGCACCGGCGCCTCGCTGAGCGTGCTCGCCCCCTCGCTGGCCGCGCGACGAGCGGTTCCGCCGCTGGTGGGGGCGGTTCGAGCGCCACTCGGTGCGGCCGGGGATGGTGGCGCCGATCTTCGAGGCGCTGAGCGCTCTGGACATCCGCGCCGTCCTCCCCGCGATCCGGGTCCCGACGCTGATCCTCCACCGCCGCGAGCGACCGGCTGATCGACGTCGCCAACGCGCGCTACCTGGCCGCCAGCATCGAGGGCGCGCGGTACGTCGAGCTCGAGGGCCGCGACCACATCTACTTCGCCGGCGACGCCGACGCGCCTGCTCGATGAGATCGAGGAGTTCGTCACCGGCTCGCGCGGGTCGCACGACCCCGACCGGGTCCTGGCGACGGTGATGTTCACCGACATCGTCCGCTCGACCGAGCACGCCGCCCGGCTCGGCGACCGCCGTTGGCACGACGTGATCGTCAACCACGACCGGTTGATCCAGGACCGGATCCTCGACTACCGGGGCCGCACGATCCGCACCACCGGCGATGGCGTGCTCGCCACCTTCGACGGCCCCGCCCGAGCGATCCGCTGCGCGCTGTCGCTGCTCGAGGCCGGCCGCGGGCTCGACCTCGAGCTCCGCGCCGGCCTGCACACCGGCGAGTGCCAGCTCGCGGGCGACGACCTGGCCGGGGTCACCGTCCACATCGGCGCCCGGATCGCGAGCCTCGCCCAGGGCGGTCAGGTGCTCGTCTCGGGCACCGTCCGCGACCTCGTCGTCGGCTCGAACATCCCGTTCGAGTTCCAGGGCGTCAAGGCGCTCGAAGGCGTCCCGGGCGAGTGGCGGCTGTTCATCGTCGGCGGCTGGTAACCCTCGCCTGCGGAAAGCGGCCGGGCTCCGCGGAGCCCGGTCCAACTCAGCGGGGACCCGTGGATGTTTGGCTCCATATACGAGCCAAATCCCCATGGGTCCCGTCACGTGACCGCAACCGGACCGAGCACGACGATGTCCACCGGCGTCCGGATCTGCGCGGCACCCTTCGCGGGGGACGGGCCTGTGGCGTGAACGGCATGGCAACGAGTGGTGGGTGGGGCGTGCACCAGCTACCGAACTCCCGGAAATCCGGCGAATTCGGTATGCCGTGCATCAGATTGATGCACCAGGTGCCGGACTTGGCGGAAATCAGCGAGTTTGGCATCTGGTGCATCACCTCCGGCGGGTGACGGCGAGGGGCGCCCGGCCGATCGGCGAGGGGCGCCCGGCCGATCCCGCCCCTCCCCAGCAACGCCGTTCACGCCTCAGGCCCGTCCCCACGAGGACGGACGCCCGCCCCACCCCGGCGCCGCCGGCGCAACGGCGCCGCCGCGGCGACTCAGACCGCCGCCGCCGCTCCGGCCTTCTCGAGCCGGATCTCGCCGTCGCCGGCGTCCACCTGGACCGTGTCGCCGGGGACGAACCGCCCCTCGAGGATCGCCAGCGCGAGCCGGTCGACGAGCTGCTTCTGGATCACCCGCTTGAGTGGCCGGGCGCCGTACGTCGGGTCGTAGCCGAGGTTGCCGAGCAGCGTCCGCGCCGCCGGGGTCAGCTCGACCTCGATCTCCCGCTCGCGGACCCGCTGGATCACGCGGTCGACCTGGAGGTCGACGATCTCGCCGATCTGCTCGCGGCTGAGCGGCGCGAACTCGACGATGTCGTCGAGCCGGTTGACGAACTCGGGCTTGAAGCTCGCCTCCACGCCTGCCCGCAGCGAGCCGCCCACCCCGCCGATGTTCGAGGTCATGATCAGCACCGTGTTCTTGAACGACACGGTCCGGCCCTGGCCATCGGTCAGGCGGCCGTCGTCCATCACCTGCAGCAGCGTGTGGAACACGTCCGGGTGGGCCTTCTCGATCTCGTCGAGGAGCACGACCGCGTACGGGCGCCGGCGAACGGCCTCGGTCAGCTGGCCGCCCTCGTCGTAGCCGACGTAGCCGGGCGGGCGCGCCGACGAGCCGCGAGACCGAGTGCTTCTCCATGTACTCGGACATGTCGATCCGGATCATCGCGTCCTGGCTGTCGAACATGAACTCGGCGAGCGCGCGGGCCAGCTCGGTCTTGCCGACGCCGGTCGGGCCGAGGAACAGGAACACGCCGATCGGCCGGTCGGGGTCCTGGAGTCCGGCGCGCGAGCGCCGCAGCGCGGCCGACACGGCCTCGACCGCCTCGTCCTGGCCGATCACCCGCTTGTGCAGGCGGTCCTCCATCGTTGATCAGCTTCTCGATCTCGCCCTCGATCAGGCGCGAGACCGGGATCCCGGTCCACTTCGCGACCACCTCGGCCACGTCCTCGGCGTCGACCACGTCCTTGAGGAACCGCGGGGCGCGTCGGCGGCGTCCGCCGCCTGCGCCTCGGCCTCCGCGGCCGCGTCGAGCTGCTTCTGCAGCTCGGGGATCGTCCCGTACTGGAGCTCCGCGGCCCGGCCCAGGTCGGCCTCGCGCTCGGCGCGCTCGAGCTCGGTCTTCGCCTGCTCGAGCCGCTCCTGGAGCTCGGCCACGGCTGCCGACGGTCTCCTTCTCGCGCTGCCACTCGGCGTGCATCGCCGGCCGACTGCTCGCGATGCTCGGCGAGCGTCCGCTCGAGCTGCTCGCGGCGCGCGACGGTGCCCGGGATCGTCGTCGTCGCCGAGCGACTGCAGCTCGATCTCGAGCTGCATGATGTGCCGGTCGACCTCGTCGATCTCGGTCGGCTTGGAGTCGATCTCCATCCGGATCCGCGAGGCCGCCTCGTCGACGAGGTCGATCGCCTTGTCGGGCAGGAAGCGGTCGGCGATGTAGCGCTGGCTGAGCGTCGCCGCGGCGACGAGCGCCGAGTCCTGGATCCGGACCTTGTGGTGGACCTGGTAGCGCTCCTTGAGCCCACGCAGGATCGCGATCGTGTCGTTCACCGTCGGCTCCCCGACGAGCACGGGCTGGAAGCGGCGCTCGAGCGCGGGGTCCTTCTCGATGTGCTTGCGGTACTCATCGAGCGTGGTGGCGCCGATGCACCGCAGCTCGCCGCGGGCGAGCATCGGCTTGAGCATGTTGCCGGCGTCCATCGACCCCTCGGCCGCACCGGCGCCGACGATCGTGTGGAGCTCGTCGATGAACACGATGATCGTGCCCCTCGGCGTCGGCGATCTCCTTGAGCACGGCCTTGAGCCGGTCCTCGAACTCGCCGCGGTACTTCGAGCCGGCCACCATCGCGCCGATGTCGAGCGACACCAGCCGGCGGTCCTTGAGGCCGTCGGGGACGTCGCCGTCGACGATCCGCTGGGCGAGGCCTTCGACGATCGCCGTCTTGCCCACGCCCGGCTCGCCGATCAGCACCGGGTTGTTCTTCGTGCGGCGGCGAGAGCACCTGGATCACGCGGCGGATCTCGTCGTCGCGCCCGATCACCGGGTCGAGCTTGCCGCTGGGCGGCCGCCTCGGTGAGGTCGCGCCCGAAGCGCTCGAGCGCCTGGAACTTCTCCTCGGGGCTCTGGTCGGTGACCCGGTGGCTGCCCCGCACGTCGGCGATCGCCTTGAGCAGCGGCTCGCGGGTGGCGCCGGCGCTGCGCAGCGCGTCCCCGGCCCGGCCAGGATGCGCGGCGATCGCCAGCACGAGGTGCTCGGTCGAGACGTACTCGTCCTGGAGCTCGCGCATCTCCTGCTCGGCGTCGCGGAGGATCTGGACGAGCTCGCTGGATCCGCCGGCCGGCTCGGGCGAGGAGCCGCGCCGCCGCCAGCGTCGGCAGCGCCTCGAGGCGCCGGGCCCAGGGCCTGGCGCACGGCGCCCGGATCGACGCCGAGCTTGCGCAACACGGGCGCAACGACGCCGCCGTCCTGCTCGAGCAGGACCGCGAGCAGATGCTCCGGCGTGGTCTGGGGGTTCCGCCGCTGGTCGGCCAGCTGCTGGGCCGCCTGGAGCGCCTCCTGTGACTTGATCGTAAAGCGGTCGTGTTGCATCGGGGCCTTTGTCGAGATCCTAAATCTAAGTCTGTTGGACTTAGATTATTGCATACGCACCGTGATCCCTCAAGGCAATCGTCACCAACGGCTGAACGGCTCCGTACACTTGAGCCTCGATGGGAGGCCCGATGGTCCGGATCTGCGCCGTGCTGCTCGTCGTATGCGGGGCCTGCGTCGGGAGCGCGCACGCCTCGGCGCCGCCCAGCCCCTGGGACGGGAGCAACCCGTTCAACTGCCTGATCCAGGACGCCGGCCTCGGGCCGTCCGGGCCCGACCCCTCGGCGGATCCGTACTGCGTGCAGTTCGACAAGACCCATCAGAACGTGACTGCAGGGCGGGATCGCCGACTTCCTGCTCAACGAGCCCGCGCGCACGGCGGCCGCGGTGCCGAAGTGCTTCTACTTCCAGGAGGACCACTGGCGGGGGTCGCTGAGCCAGGCCGACGGGACCGCCGTGTACGAGTTCGAGGGCCACTACTTCTTCAACAAGGCGACCGGCGACGGCGGCGTGTGGATCACCGGGTTCACCGTCGAGGGCCAGACGTTCGACCCGACGTCGCTGCCCGGCTTCCCGCCCCAGTACGGCGGCTACTTCGGCCCCGGCACCGGCGGCTTCATCACCCACGACGACGTGCCGGTCGACCCCCAGTGCGTCGCCCAGGCCGCGCACACGCCCGGCGGCGTGTATCCGCCGTCCTCGGGCCCGCGGTGCGTCCCCGGCGCCGGCTCGGTGACGCGGCGGCGGCTCGGCCCCGTGCGCGCTCGATGCCACCGACGGCGCGATCCGCTCCGAGCTCGGCGCCCCGCAGGCCGTCGACCGCGGGTTCCTGCGCTGGTGCGTGGCCGGCGGGGGGAGGTTCGAGGCCGGCGAGCCGGGCGATCGGAGCGGGACGTTCGGCTCTGACCCCGCAGCCCGGGCGGTCGTGCTCGCGACGACCGCGCGCGGGTTCGTCGTGCGGGGCCTGCGCAGGCGGGCGGTGGCGGTCGGATCCTCGCGGCGGTCGCTGCTGCGCGCGTTCCCGGCGCTGCGGCCGGCCGGGCGCCTCGGCGCGGGCGCCGGCACCGTGCGTGTGTGGCGATCCGCGCACGGGCTCGCGTTCGGCGTGCGCCGCGGGCGGGTCAGCTTCGTGTCGGTGTACGACCGCCGGCGGGTCCGAGGCCGGCGGGGGCTGACCGGGTACCTGGGGCGCTCCCGGTGAGCGGTCCGTCCGCGCCCGGCTCGCCGGTCTCGCTGATCACCCGCCGGGACGCTCTGGAGCGCGGGTCGCTGAGCGCCCTGGCCGCGATCGTGGCCGCTGCGGTGCCGTTCGCCTCGGCGCCGCCCGCCGCCCGCGGGGCGCTGCTGCCGTCGCTGCCCGCCAGCCCGGACGCCACGCTGCAGGCGTTCGCCGACACGATCCTCCCGGGCCGCAGGCCGCCACGACGACCGACCTCGGCAACGTGATCGACCCGCGGCGATCGCCGGCGTCGACCCGCTCCCGGGCGCGGTGGAGGCCGACGCGCTCGCGCTCTTCCACCACCCCGAGGTCGGCTTCGACGCGCTCGAGCCGGCGTTCCTCGCCGACCTCGAGACGCGATCGCTGCCGCAGGGCGGCGACTTCCTGTCGCTCGGGTTCGCCGGCCGCGTGCAGGTCGTGCCTCGCGGGGCTCGACTTCTCCAACCCGACCCGGCTTGTCTGGGAGGCCGCGGCCGCCGTCCCGTTCACGGCGTTCTGCGCCGCCGCGCTGATCCGCGACGCCACCGCGGCGAAGGCCTCGGGCTACCGGGTGATGGGCCTTCCCGGGGACCGCGCCGGACGGCTACCGCGGGCTTCTCCTACCGGCGGCGCGCTGAGCCACGAGCGCACCCGCCGCGGGTCGCTGCCCTGAGCCGATGCGAGAGCGTCGACGTCGTGCATCGTCGGCTCGGGCTTCGGCGGGTCGATCACCGCCTGGCGGCTGGCCGAGCTCTACCGCGCGGCCGGCGTCGACCCGAGCCCGATCGTCGTGCTCGAGCGCGGGCGGCGCTACGGCCACACCGACTTCCGCCAGTCGATGGACATCGACCACCTGTCCGACGTCTACCTGCTGATCCAGGGCCAGGGCGCCCAGGTCGTGACCGCCAACGCGGTCGGCGGCGGCTCGAACCTGTACCTGGCGGCGTCGCTGCGGGCCCCGCACGAGACGTTCGAGCGGCGCGACCGCCGGCCCGGCGACGGCGACGCGCGCCGGATGTGGCCGGCGCGCGATCTCGCGCGCGCACGCTCGACCCCTACTACGCGCGCGCCGAGCACGGGCTGCGGGTCAACCGGCCCGGCTGGGACGAGGTCTCGAAGTCCGGCGGCCTGTGGGCGGCGACGCTCGCCGCACGCGGGCCACACCTGCGACCGGGTGCCGCTGGCGATCTCGCCCGGAGCGCTGCGTCAACGCGAAGTGGTGCCACACGGGCTGCATCTTCGGGGCCAAGAACTCGCTCATCACCAACTACCTGTGGGCGGCCGAGAACGCCGGCGTCCAGGTCCGCCCGAACCTCCAGGTCGAGCCGATCTCGCAGACGCCGGCGCGGCCGTACCGCTACGTGGTCGACGCCGACGTGATGGACAACGAGGGACCGCACCCGACGCGGCTGCCGAGCGGGTCCAGCGTGCAGATCCAGTGCAAGGTGCTGGTCCTCGCCGCGGGCGCGATGGGCACGCCGCCGCTGCTGATGCGCTCGCGCGCCAGGCGCTGCCGTCGCTGTCGCTCGCAGGTCGGGCAGAACCTCGGCGTCAACGGCGACCACGTGGCCGCGCTCGAGTACGACCCGGCCCGGGTGCGCTCGGTGCTCGGCCTCCCCGGCTACGACGAGTTCTACAAGGGCAAGCCGATCACGACGATGAGCTACGACTGGTGGGTCGGGCGGCGCGGCCACGCGTTCGACGGCACCCGCTTCAACCTCCAGGAGATCTTCCTCTCGACCCTGACCAACTTCCTCTACGACAGCGGCCGCACCCTGCCCGGCGGTCCGTCGTGGTGGGGGCTGCAGAAGAAGCAGGCGGTCGCCCACTGGGCCAACCGGATCGAGCTGCTGGCGATGGTCGAGGACACCCACGACGGGACGTTCTACGCCGCGCCGCCGTCCGGCGGCGCGGCGCGGACCGGCCCCGGGCCGATCGCCTTCGGCACCTTCAACTACGCGATGTCCGAGCAGTCGCAGGCGATCCGCGCGGCGGCCAACCAGGCGATCCGCGAGGTCGGCACGCGCCGCGGCCTGGCGCGTTTCATGGGGCTCACCGAGACCCAGGGCGTGTACTGCGCGCACCCGCTCGGCGGCTGCCGGATGGCCGACTCGGCCGACCTCGGCGTGGTCGACGACACCGGCGCCGTGTACGGCTACGAGGGCCTCTACTGCATCGACGGCTCGATCATCCCGACCTCGCTCGGCGTCAACCCGTCGCTGACGATCTCGGCCGTGAGCGAGCGGTGCGCCGAGCGGCTCGTGTCACGGGCGGCCGACTTCGGGCTGCCGGCGGCGCCCGCCGGGCTGCAGCTCGTCACCCCGCCCGAGCACGTGGGCGAGCGCGTCGTGCCGGCTCTCCAGCGCGCGCCGCGCCGGCGGCGACATCACCACCGGCGCGATCACCAGCGCGCTACTTGATCCGGAGCCGTGCAGGCGTGGTCCGCTCCTGGATCACCCGTCGGCCCTTGACCGCGACCCCGTACACGGTGGCCGTCACGCCCTGGTGGCGGCGGACGGCGGTCCGCAGCCGCGCGAGCTCGCGCTTGCTGAATCGCATGGTCAGCCGCTTCCCGCCCGCCGCGGGCAGGTTGCGGACCGGCGAGGAGACGACGAACGCGCGGTGGCTGCCGATCCTGATGTTCGCGAACGCGCCGATCCGGCAGGCGCCGGCGCACAGCACGACGGCGACGATGTGCTGCTTCTTCAGTGGGTGCTGCTTGTGCGGGAGCCGCAGCGCGATGATCGGCGGCTGCAGGAGCACGGCGGCCGGTGCGACCGCGCCGACGTTGAGGCTGCCCCAGCCCGACGCGGCGTCGAACCCGGGACCGGCGGTGCAGCAGCCGAGCGGCCTGTTGGAGCCGCCGATGTACGGCCCGACGTCGTTGCCATAGGCGAGCACGTCGGAGAACACCGACTGGTCGCTCTTGCCGAGCTGGTAGATGAGCGGGTTGACGAGGCCGAGGTCGGCCCGGTTGTTCGTCCGCAGCTGCTGATCGACGAGCGCCAGCCCGCCGGCGAGCAGCGGCGTGCCCGCGCTCGTGCCGCCGACGGTCTGCCACGCGTCCGGGCTGCTGGGGTTGACGCACTCACCGGCCGCGGTGCAGAAGATCGCGTAGCCGGGGACGATGTCGGCGAGCATCGAGACGTCCGGGACAACGCGGGACTTCGAACCGGTCGCGCCGTTCTGGTAATAGGGCCGGTGGAACAGGCGGCTGAACCCGCCGCCGGCCGCCGAGCCGGGCGAGATGCCCGGCAGGCCGGCGTCGTTCCAGACGATCTGGCCGACGATGTGGTTGTTCGCGTCGAGCTGGAAGTTCGTGCCGCCGACCGAGGTCACCCACGGCGAGGAGGCCGGGTAGTTGACAGCCAGGTGGCGGAGCGGCAGCCCGCCCGGGCCGGCGCAGTCGGCCGATCCGGAGTCGCCGCTCGACGCGAGCACGGTGACGCCGTTGGCCGCGGCCATCGCCAGCGCGGCCTCGGTCGAGCGGATCCCGCGGAGCCCGACGGCGGCGGCCACGGCCGGCTCGCACAGGCCGAGCGATGCCGAGATCACCTGCGGGTGGTGGCCGCGGTTCTGCAGCGGGGCGGTGAGCGCCCTCAGCGTGGTGGCCGCGTTCGGGCGCGTCTCGTACACGTCGATCCCAGCCAGGTCGGGAGCGGCCGCATCGAGCACCTCGAGGTCGAGCGTCGACTCGCCACCCGGCGCGAGCGGCCGCGAGGTCCCGACCCCGAAGGCCTGCACGGCCGGGATGTCGAGCCCGAAGCAGGCCGCGAACGTGCGGATGTCGTTGGCCTCGAAGCCGTCGATCTCGATCAGCGCAACGCGCTCGCCCTGGCCCCGGAAGCCGGCGTTCTGGAGCGTGTCGAAGCCGTACGCGCTCAGGTACTGGTTGGGGGTGAACCCGTCGGTCCTGGGGTCGTTGTCGACCTCGCCCGCCGTCTGCCCGGCGGCGCAGCCGGCCGCGGTCCCGGTGTGGGCGGTGACCGAGCTCGGCTGGGCGGCGGTGTGGGCCTGCACGTCGGTGTGGCTCGGCGCGCCGCCGTGGCTCCGCGCCGCGGCCCGCATCCGGTCCGCCCCCGAGACGCGCGGCAGCCGCGACGCCCTCACCAGCGGCCGGGTGTCGAGCCCGACCACGCCGGTCACGGCGCCGCGCAGCCCGGACGGGATCCGCACCCGCGAGGTCGGCGCCACATACCGCCCGGAGACGGCCGAGCTGAACCGCGCGAGCGGCGTCGAGAACAGCCGTTGGGCGCGGCCCGCGCTCAGCCTGGCGTCCGCGAACAGGCCGGTCCCGTCGATCTTCACCTGCGTGGCGCCGACCCGCCGCAGGTAGCCGAGCACCCGGGTGCGGACCGCCGCGGGGGCGCCGAACCGGGCGGACAGCCGCGCGATCGACTCGTAGCGTCCGTACTGAGGTGAGCCGGGCGTCGTCACCGCCCGCGCGAAGCGCTCGAGGCCGGCCTCGTCGGCGACGAGCGGCAGCACGAGCTGGAGCTGCGCCCCGGACGGGGCGGCCCCGAGGCGCGCGATCTCCGCGCTTGGCGCGGCGGCTCCGGCGACCCCGGGCGTGCATGCGCACACGAGGGCAGCGAGGACCGTCGCCCAGGCGAGCTTGATCGACGTCGGCACATCCCCCAGATCCATGAGTGCCCTACTCCTCCGTGTCAAGAGATGAGCCGAGATCGTCGCACAACCCGCGCCGCCGGGACCCAGCCCGGGGCGGCGCCACGGGGACGCCTGTCAGCCGTCGGCGCGCTCGACGGGGATCTTGAACGGCTTGTGGTCGGCGGCGCGGATCAGCTCGCCGCCCTTCTCGTAGGGGACGATCTCGGCCCGCAGCTCGCGCCGCAGCGCCTCGAGCCGTTCGACCTCGGCGTGCAGCTCGCCGGCGCGGCGCTCGAGCGCGGCGACCTTGCGCGACATCGCGTCGAGCTTGGCCTCGAGCTCGAGCACGCGCTCGACCCCGGCCAGGTTCATCCCCAGCTCGGCGGTCATCTCCTGGATCCTGCGCAGCCGCTCGACGTCCTTGTACGAGTACAGGCGCGTCCCCTTCGGGGAGCGCTGTGGCTCGATCAGACCGCGCGCCTCGTACATCCGCAGCGTCTGCGGGTGCATGTCGGCGAGCTCGGCCGCGACCGAGATCATGAACACGCCTCGGTCCGAGGCGACCCGGACGCGGGTCGTCCGGACGCGGGTGATGCGCCCAGGTCGGCGGACGGACATCAGCCGCGAGCCTCCTCAGAGGAGCCGTCCCCGGTGAACAGCCGGGCCCGGATGTCGCCATTGGTCGCCTTCGACAGCCGCTCGATCGCCTCGTCCTGCTCGGGCGAAAGCGAGGCGGGCACGTCGATCACGAATCGGTAGTGGATGTCGCCGCGGCCCTTGCCACCGAGCCGGGGCGGGCCCTCGCCGCGCAGGCGCTGGACCGTGCCGTGCTTGGTGGCTCGCGGGACCCGCAGGCGCTTGGTGCCGGCCAGGGTCGGGACCTCGATCACGGCGCCGCGCACCGCCTCGGGGATCGTCAGCGGCACCTCCACCTCGAGGTTCTCTCCATTGCGCTTGAACACGGGTGAATCCTGCACCCGGGTGATGACGTACAGGTCGCCCGCCTCGCCGCCGCGGGGTCCGGGCTCGCCCTTGCCGGCCAGCCGGATCCGGCTGCCGTCCTTGACGCCGGCCGGAATGTTGACCCGCAGCTTGCGGATCGTCCGCTGCGCGCCGGTGCCGCTGCAGGCCGGGCACGGATCCTCGATCACGGTGCCGGAGCCCTGGCAGTTCGAGCACGGCTGCGAGATCGAGAAGATCCCCTGGCTCTGTGACTCGAGCCCCCGGCCCTCGCACACCGGGCACACCTTCGGCGAGGTGCCGGGCTTGGCGCCGCTGCCGCCGCACGTCGGGCACGGCTGCGAGGTCGGCACGGCCAGCGGCACCTGCGCACCGCTGACGGCCTGGTCGAAGCTGAGCGACACCTCGGTCTCGAGGTCGCGCCCGCGCATCGGCCGGCTGCCGCCGCGAACCCCTCCGCCACGGGTCCCGCCACGGGTGCCCGCTGTACCGCCACCGCCGCCGAACAGGTTCGAGAGGATGTCGCTGACGCCGCCGAACGAGCTCGGGTCGAACCCGCCCGGCATCCCGAAGCCGCCGAGTCCGCCGCCCCGGTCGTACTGCTTGCGCTTGTCGGGGTCGGACAGCACGTCGTGCGCCTGGGAGATCTCCTTGAAGCGCTCCTCGGCCTGCTTGTCGCCCGCGTTGCGGTCCGGGTGGTACTGGCGCGCGAGCTTGCGGTACGCCTTCTTGATCTCCTCCTCGGAGGCGTTCTTGCCGACGCCGAGCGTCTTGTAATAGTCGGGTCTGGAGGCCATCCGCTCGTCCTCGCTAACCGGCCACGACTACGCGCGCGGGACGCAATATCGCCTCACCGAGGCGATAGCCGGGCTGGTAGACCTCGACCACGGTGCCCGGCTCGGCGCCCTCGACCGGCATCTGGGCGATCGCCTCGTGGTACTGCGGATCGAACGGCTCGCCGGTCGGCGAGTACGGCTCGATCCCAACCCGCGCAAGCGCGGCGACCACGTCGGCATGCACAAGCTTGAAGCCGGACGCGAGCGTGTCGGCTCCGGCGTCGCCGTTGCCGTGCTCCTCGGCCGCCTTCAGCGCTCGGTCGAGGTTGTCGACCGCGGGCAGCAGTTCCTTGGCCAGCTTCACGACCCCGCGCTCCTGCGCGGCCGCAGCCTCGCGCGCCACCCGCCTGCGGAAGTTCTCGAAGTCGGCCTGGGTGCGCTGGGCGAGCCCCAGATACTCGTCGGCCTTCGCCGCCTTCGCCCGGAGGGCCTCGATGTCGATGGCCTCCGTCTCATCCTCCGCTGCTTCCAGCGAGGCCCCGGGATCCTGATCGGCCCCTCGCTCAACGTCGTCGCAGGCGGGCGCATCGACGACTTCGGTTTCGGCGCTCGCCGGAGAATCGCCGTCGGACGTCAGCTCCGAGCCCGGACCGGGCGACGAGGCCACTCGCGTAGCGGCCTCGTCGCCGGAGTCCGACTCGGAGCCAACCGAAACGTTCGGCTCGCGAGTCGACACGGTTACTTGCCCTCGTCGACCACTTCGGCGTCAACGACGTCCTCAGCACCCGCGCCATTGGCAGACGACGTAGCGGCACCGTCCGCCTCGGCCCCGTCGGGCTGAGCGCTCGCCTGCTCCTGAGCGCGCTGGTACATCGCCTCGGACACGCGGTGGAACGACGGACTGCAGCGCCTCGGTCTTGGCGTTGATGTCGGCGGCGTCCTCGGAGGTCAGGACCTCGCGGACGGCCTTGATCCCGGCCTCGATCTGCTCCTTGGAGCTCGCGTCGACGGCGTCGCCCAGGTCCTTGAGCTGGCGCTCGGCCTGGTAGGCGGCGTTCTCGCCGTTGTTGCGGGCCTCGGCCAGCTCGCGCAGCCGCTTGTCGTCCTCGGCGTGCGACTCGGCGTCATGGACCATCCGCTTGATCTCGTCGTCGGAGAGCCCGGAGCCCGAGCGGATCTCGATCTTCTGCTCCTTGCCGGTCCCCAGGTCCTTGGCGGACACGTTGAGGATGCCGTTGGCGTCGATGTCGAACGCGACCTCGATCTGCGGGATGCCGCGCGGGGCCGGCGGGATGCCGGTCAGCTGGAACTTGCCCAGCGACTTGTTGTACGTGGCCATCTCGCGCTCGCCCTGGAGCACGTGGATCTCGACCGACGGCTGGTTGTCCTCGGCCGTCGAGAACACCTCCGACTTGCGCGTCGGGATCGTCGTGTTGCGCTCGATCAGCTTCGTCATCACGCCGCCCTTGGTCTCGATCCCGAGCGTCAGCGGGGTCACGTCGAGCAGCAGCACGTCCTTGACGTCGCCGGCCAGCACGCCGGCCTGGATCGCGGCGCCGACGGCGACGACCTCATCGGGGTTGACGCCCCGGTGCGGCTCCTTGCCGGTCAGCTCCTTGACCTTCTCCTGTACGGCGGGCATGCGGGTCATGCCGCCGACGAGCACGACGTGGTCGATCGTCGCGGCGCCCTTGTCCTTGGCGTCGTCGAGCGCCTGGCGGACCGGCGCGATCGTGCGATCGAGCAGGTCGGAGGTGAGCTCGTTCAGCTTGGCGCGCGTGAGGCGCATGTCGAGGTGCTTGGGGCCGCTCGCGTCAGCGGTGATGAACGGCAGGTTGATCTGCGTCTCCTGGGTGGTGGAGAGCTCGATCTTCGCCTTCTCGGCCGCCTCGTAGAGCCGCTGGAGCGCCATCGGATCGGCCGACAGGTCGATGGCCTGCGACTTCTTGAACTCGCTCACGAGCCAGTCGACGAGCGCCTTGTCGAAGTTGTCGCCGCCGAGGTGGTTGTCGCCCGCGGTCGCCTTGACCTCGAACACGCCGTCGCCGATCTCGAGCACCGACACGTCGAACGTGCCGCCCCCGAGGTCGAAGATCAGGATCGTCTGGTCGGTCTCCTTGTCGAGCCCGTACGCGAGCGATGCCGCGGTCGGCTCGTTGATGATCCGCTTGACGTCGAGTCCCGCGACCTTGCCGGCGTCCTTGGTCGCCTGACGCTGGTCGTCGTTGAAGTACGCGGGGACCGTGATCACCGCGCTGTCGACCGTCTCGCCGAGGTACGCCTCGGCGTCGGCCTTCAGCTTGCCGAGGATCATCGCGCTGATCTCGGGCGGCGAATACTGCTTGCCGCCGGCGTCGACCCGGGCATCCCCGTTCGGCCCGGAGACGACCTTGTACGGAACGATCGCCTCCTCCTCGCGCACCTCGGCCTCCTTGCGGCCCATGAAGCGCTTGATCGAGAAGACCGTGTTCTGCGGATTGGTCACCGCCTGGCGCTTCGCCACCGTGCCGACCAGCCGCTCTCCGGACTGGGTGAACGCGACGACGGACGGCGTGGTGCGCCCACCCTCGGCGTTCTCGATCACGGTCGGCTCACCACCCTCGAGCACGGCCATACAAGAGTTGGTCGTCCCGAGGTCGATTCCGATCGTCTTTCCCATGTTGGTTTCTACTCCTCTGAGTTGTCAAAAATCTAAGCGGAGTTATAGCAGGTTTGGGGGTGTCGGGTCGCTCTCTCGTTGCGCCGTCCGAGTGGGGCGCGTCGGCGCAGAGGCGCCTCCGGCCCGTTTTCTTGAGCCTGGGTATCTAACGGGCCTCGATTTTTCCCGTTGGATACCCAGGCCCTTTGGCCTTCCGCAGGCGGGTGACATGACGCCATGAAACCGTTTAGTGGTTGATCTTGCTTTACAGCGGATCACGGCGATCTTCCGTCGATCGAGAGCCGCTGCCGGGCGCACGCGCCACCGGGCGCACCGGCTACCCCGTGAACTCCGCAGCGCTCGGGCACATCCGGCGCAGCGGGCACTCAGGACACGCCGGGCGGCGGGCGTGACACGTGCGGCGCCCGTGGCGCAGGAGGTTCATGTGGAGCTCGAGCTCCTCGCCGACCGGGGTGATCGCGAGCATCGTGTCGTGGAGCTCGACGAACGGGGCGCCCGGGCGGAACAGGGCCAGGCGGGTCCCGACCCGGGAGACGTGGGTGTCGACCGGGACGTCGCGCATCCCGAGCGCGAACAGGAGCACGCAGGCCGCCGTCTTGCGACCGACGCCCGGCAGCGAGCACAGGTAGTCCTGGGCCTCGGCGCACCGACCAGGGTCGGCAGCCAGTCGCAGGCGACAGCTCGCCGTCACCGGCGAGGTCTCGGAGATCGCCGTCAGGATCTCCTTGATCCGCACCGACTTCACGCTTGAGATCCCGCCGGGCCGGATCGCCAGCCTCGATCTCCTCCACCGGCGCCTCCCGGACCGCCACCCAGTCCTCGAAGCGCTCGCGCAACCCCAGGTACGCCACGTCGCGGTTGCGGTCGTTGGTCGACTGCGACAGGACCGTCAGCACGAGCTCGGCGATCGGATGGCCGTGGCCGTGGGGCTCGGCGCCCGGGATCCCGTAGACGAGGCGCAGGCGGTCGCGGATCGCCCGCATGCGCCGCGGCGTCGGCGAGTCCGCGCGCCGAGAGCGGAAGCCTTACTCAAGCGCCCCCCAGCGCGCGCACGTCTCCGCCGCCCGGCCACCGCCTCGCGCAGCGATGCCGCCACGACCGGCGGGTAGAAGCCGGCCATGCGCGAGCCGGCCGAGCAGCGTCCCGGTCACCGTGTCGCCCGCGCCGATCGTGCTCAGCACCGGCCCGCGCACGCCCGGCGCGTCGGCGCGCATCCGCCCCCGGAGGATCGCGCCGCCGGCGCCGAGCGTGATCACCGCCATCTCGGCGCCGGCCTTGACGCAGCGCCATCGCGGCCCGCTCGAGGTCGTCCTCGCCGGTCAGCACCGCGGCCTCGGCGGCGTTGCAGCGGACCAGCAGCGCCCCGGCCACGCACGCGTTGGCGGTCGCCGCGGCGTCGGCCCGCGAACGCCAGCGGTGCAGGCGCAGGTTCGGGTCGAAGATCACCGGGCGCTCGAGCGACAGCGCGACCTCCCGGGCCCGCATCGTCACCTCGCGCTCCTCGGGGCCGACGAGCGTGTTCGTCGAGATGAACAGCGCGGCCGACTCGCGCACCGCCTCGCTCGATCCGGTCGCCGACCGCCTCGGCGACCGTGGCGGCCGGCCTCGCCGTAGATCGCATACGACGGCTCGCCGTCGCCGTCGACCGTGGCGATCGCCAGCACGGTCCGGCGGTCGGGCACGAGCGCGAACTGCGAATCGTCGACGCCCTCGGCGCGCAGGCGGGCGCGTAGCCACTCGCCCCACGGGTCATCACCCGCTCCACCGGCGAGCGCCACCGAGGCGCCGGCGCGGGCGGCGAACACGGCGACGTTCGCGGTCGCGCCGCCGAAATGGGGCACGAACGCATCGGCGGCCTCAACGCCGGCGACCGGCCGCTGGCAGACGAGATCGACGAGCGCCTCCCCGAGACACAGCGTGCGGCCGGACGGCTCGCGGTCCGGCCGGACGGGTTCGCGGTCACGGACCGGACGTTATCCTCGCCGCCGGGTGACCGTCGAGGAGCACACGATCGAACTCGCCGGCTCGCCCGTCTTCTACCGGCAGCGCGCCCGGCCGGCGAGCCGCGGCGTCGCCGGTCGCTCTACCTCCATGGCGTCCCGACGAGCTCGGATGACTGGCTGGCGCTGCTCGAGCGCACCGGCGGGATCGCCCCCGACCTGATCGGGTTCGGGCGCTCGGGCAAGGGCGGCCACCTCGACTACTCGATCGAGGGCTATGCCACGTTCCTCGAGCAGCTGCTCGACGCGCTCGCCGTCACGCACCTGCGGCTGGTCGCCCACGGCTGGGGCGCGGTGCGCGGGCTCGTGTACGCACAGCGCCACCCCGAGCGCGTGCTCGGGCCTCGTGCTCGTCGACGCGGTCCCGCTGCTCGACGGATTCCAGCTGGCAGGGGCCGGCCCGGCTGTTCCGCCGGCCGCTGCTCGGCGAGCTGGCGATGGGCTGCACGAATCGGTGGCTGCTCGCGCGCACCCTGCGCACGGGCCGGACGGTGGAGCGACGAGCGGATCGCTACCGTCTACGACCAGCTCGACCAGGGGACGCAGCGCGCGATCCTCCGCCTGCACCGCGCCGCCGGCGAGCCTGAGCTCGCCGCCGCCGGCGCGCGACCTCCACCACGTGACTGCCCCAGCCCTCGATCCTCTGGGGCGAACGCGACCCATGGCTCAACCCACAGCTCGCCGACGCACTACGCCGCAGCGCTGCCGCACGCCCGGGTGCAGACGATCCCGGACGCGGGCCACTGGCCGTGGATGGAGCAGCCGGCGGCGGTCGAGGCGATCGCGCCAGGCGGTGGCCTGAGCCTCAAGCGGATCGCGCCGACGGCGATCGCGGCGCTGTTCGCGATCGGCTACGTGATCGTCTCGCCGCCGAGCCTCGACCTCGCGGCCCACCTGCTCCGGGCCAAGCTGTTCAACGCCGAGGGGTTCGGGCTGTGGGACAACTGGTGGTACGCCGGGCACCACGTGCCCGGCTACAGCGTGCTGTTCCCGCCGATCGCGGCCGTGCTCACCCCGCAGGTGGCCGGCGGGATCGCCGCCGTCGGGACCGCCGCGCTGTTCGAGCCGCTCGTGCGCCGCCACTTCGGCGAGGACGCGTGGCTCGGCGCGCTGTGGTTCGGCGCCGCGACCGCGACCAACCTGTTCACCGGGCGGCTGACGTTCGCGTTCGGCCTGCTGCCGGCGATGGGGATGGCGTTCGCGCTCCAGCGCAGGCGGAGCGGGATCGCGGTGGTGCTTGCGGTGCTGACCGCGCTCGCCAGCCCGGTCGCCGCCCTGTTCGCCGCGCTCGGCGGTGGCGCCCACGCGATCGGCGCGTACGTGCGCGAGCACCGCATCCGCGTCGCCGTCCCCGGGCTCGCGTGCGCGTTCTTCACGCTGCTGCCCGTCGGACTGCTGGCGATCGCGTTCCCCGAGGGCGGCAGCGAGCCGTTCACGCTCGCCACGCTGTGGCCGATCCCGGCCGTGCGATCGTCGCATTGGCCGTGCTCCCGGCTCGCGAGTGGACGCTGCGCGCCGGCGTGGCCCTCTACACGCTCGGGACGATCGCCGCGTTCCTGCTCGCGACGCCGGTTGGCAGCAACGCCGCCCGGCTCGGACCGCTCCTGGCCGGCCCGCTGGCGGCGATCCTGTGGTGGCGCGACCGCCGGCGGTGGCTGGCGCTCGTCGCGCTGCCGCTGCTGTGGTTCCAATGGCAGGCGCCGATCCGCGACGTGCGGACCTCGGCCGGAGACCCGTCCGTGTCGGCCGCCTACTACCAGCCGCTGCTGTCGTTCCTCGGCCGCCAGGGCGGCCCGACGTTCCGGGTCGAGATCCCGTTCACGCGGTTCCACTGGGAGGCCTACCAGGTGGCGCCGCGGTTCCCGCTCGCCCGTGGGTGGGAGCGCCAGCTCGACATCAAGTACAACCATCTGTTCTACGGCGACCCGCTGACACCGGCCACCTACGACGCGTGGCTGCACAGCCTGGCGGTCCGGTTCGTGGCCGTGCCGAACGCGGCGCTCGACTTCTCCGCCCACAAGGAGACGGCGCTGATCGACCGCGGGCTGCCGTACCTGAAGCTCGTCTACAGAACCCCGAACTGGCGCGTCTACGCGGTCCGGCGGCCGACGCCGATGGTGTCCGGCGACGCCCGGCTGCTGTCGCTCGGCCCGAACTCCGTGACGCTTAAGGCGGCCCGCCCCGGGAGCGCGATGATCCGGGTGCGCTTCTCCCCGTACTGGCAGGTGTCCGGCGAGCCCGGCTGCGTGGCGCCGGACGGTGAGTTCACGAAGCTCACGGTGCGCCGGCCGGGGGTCGTCCGGCTGGTGATCGCGTTCGCGCTCGACCGCATTCGGGCAGATACCCCGCGATGCAGCTGACGGAGACTCGACGCCGCGCCTCGCTAGGATGGGACGTTCCGATGCGCCGTGGCCTGGATTTCATCGAGGCGCGGGTTTTGCCGCGCGGCTGGAAGGACGTGGTCCGGCAGCTCCTGCTCTTCGTCGGCGCCTACGTGCTCTATCAGGTGGTTCGGGGCATCGTGGGCTCAGGCGGCTATAAGCCGTTCGGTGACGCGACCAAGATCATCCACACCGAGCAGTTCCTGCACGTGTTCATCGAGCCGAGCGTCCAGGCATGGACCTCGAGCGTGCATTGGCTGATGGACATCGCCGACTGGAGCTACCTCAACGCCCACTACTTCGTGACGATCGGCGCGCTGGTGTTCATCTACGTCCGGCGCAACGACAGCTTCTACTTCGTGCGCAACATGTTCTTGATCGCGATGGCGCTCGCGGTCGTCGCCTACGCGCTGTACCCGACGGCGCCGCCGCGGCTGATGCCCGAGTGGGGCTTCACCGACTCGATCTCGCAGTTCATGGGCGTCGCCCACATCGACTACGGCCCCGAGAAGGCGTTCCTCAACTTCTACGCCGCGGTCCCGTCGATGCACGTGTGCTTCGCGATCATGATCGGCGTTCCGATGGCGAAGATGGTCAGGCGCTGGTGGGCGAAGGCCGCGTGGCTGCTGTACCCGCTGTTCATCACCTTCGTCGTCGTGGCCACCGGCAACCACTACCTCACCGACGCGTTCCTCGGCGCGCTCACCGCCGGCGCCTCGGCGCTGCTCGCCGACCGCCTGCTGGCCCGGGCCCGGCCGCACGCGTGGCGATTCAGCCCGTCGCCCGCGTAGGCGCCCGACGCATGCCCGAGCAGACAGAGTCGCCACCTGCCCCGACGCGGCGGCCGCGCCGCGGTCGCCCGCGCGGGACGGGGACGACGCCCCAGGAGCTGATGCGCGAGCGGCTGATCGAGTCGCGGCTCACCCCGAACGCGATCTCGCTCACCGGCTTCTCTCTCAACCTCGCCGCCGCCGGGCTCGTCGTCGGGCGCCTGTTCTTCCTCGCCGGGATCGCCTTCATCGTCGGCTCGATCATGGACACGCTCGACGGCCGCTACTCGCGGATGTCGGGCAAGGGCACGCCGTTCGGCGCGTTCCTCGACTCGACGCTCGACCGGCTCGAGGAGGGGATCGTGCTGACCGCGGTTGGCGCGTACTTCGCCTCGCGTCACAACCAGGTCGCGGTGGCGGCGGTCGTGGCCGGCGTGCTCGGCTCGCTGATGGTCTCCTACACCCGAGCCCGCGCCGAGGCGCTCGGCGTCGCCTGCAAGGTTGGCCTCGCCACCCGCCCCGTGCGCGTCGTGATCCTCTCGATCGGGCTCGTGTTCGCGAAGGGAGCCTCGATCGGCCACTTCGAGCTGCTCGCGCCGGCCGTGTACGTGCTCGCCGCGCTCACCGTGTTCACCACGATCCAGCGGATCGTGCACGTCCGCTCGCAGCTCAACGCGGCGGCTTAGCACCTCCGGTCGGGAGCGCTTAGGTGTAACGAAACGGCCGTGCAGGGATAACTTAGATCGTTGCCGGCGCCGCGAATTCGCGCCGGCCCTCATCTTCGAGAAGGGACTTTCCACAGTGAGCATGACCGACGGTTCCACCAACGGTGCCGGCCGCTATCAGCACGACAAGGTCCGCGTGGCGATCATCGGGGTCGGCAACTGCGCGAGCTCGTTCGTGCAGGGCGTCGAGTTCTACAAGGACGCCGACCCGGCCGAGCGGGTGCCGGGCCTGATGCACGTCGACCTCGGCGGCTACCACGTACGCGACATCGAGTTCACCGCCGCCTTCGACGTCGACGCCGACAAGGTCGGCAAGGACCTGTCCGAGGCGATCTTCTCCGGGCAGAACAACACGCTGAAGCTGGCCGACGTGCCGAAGCTCGGCGTCAAGGTCCACCGCGGTATGACCCACGACGGGCTCGGCAAGTACCTGAGCCAGAAGATCACCAAGGCCCCCGGCCCGACCGCCGACATCGTCGAGATCCTCAAGGAGACGAAGACCGACGTGGTCGTCTCCTACCTGCCGGTCGGCTCCGAGCAGGCGACCAAGTGGTACGTCGAGCAGATCCTCGAGGCGGGCTGCGGGTTCGTCAACTGCATCCCGGTGTTCATCGCCCGCGAGGACTACTGGAACAAGCGTTTCACGCAGGCCGGTCTGCCGATCGTCGGCGACGACATCAAGTCGCAGGTCGGCGCCACGATCGTCCACCGCGCGCTGGCACGGCTGTTCCACGACCGTGGCGTCAAGCTCCTGCGCACATCGCAGCTCAACGTCGGCGGCAACATGGACTTCTTCAACATGCTCGAGCGCGAGCGGCTCGAGTCCAAGAAGATCTCCAAGACGAACGCCGTCACCTCGATCATGGGTCACGAGCTCCCCGCCGACGACGTGCACGTCGGGCCCTCGGACTACGTGCCGTGGCTGACCGACCGCAAGTGGGCCCACATCCGGCTCGAGGGCGAGGCGTTCGGCAACGTGCCGCTCACCGCCGAGCTGAAGCTCGAGGTGTGGGACTCGCCCAACAGCGCCGGGATCGTGATCGACGCCGACCCGCTGCTGCAAGCTGGCGCTCAACAACGGCCTCAGCGGGCAGCTCGACGGCCCCAGCTCGTACCTGATGAAGTCGCCGATGCACCAGCGGCCCGACGACGAGGCGCGCGAGTTGACCGACGCGTTCATCGCCAAGTACAGCGTCGCGTGCCAAGGCGACGAAGCCGAAGGCCGGAGCGAAGGCGGCCAAGAGCTGAGCGATCAGGGCGGCGTCGCCCGCGTACACTGCGGGCGTGCCGTCCGAGCGCCTCGCGATCGCCCAGGTCACGCCGTTCGCCTGGGAGGCGCCGACTGAGGTCAACCGGTACGTCGCCCGCGTCTCGGACGAGTTGGCCGAGCGCGGGCACCGTGTCCTGATCATCGCCCCGACGACGTCGCCGGCGCTCGTGCGCGACACGCGCCGGACGATCCGCAGCGAGCCGGACGTGTTCCTCGACCGGGCAGACGGCGCGCCGGTGGTGCTCGGCGTCGGCGAGGTGCTGCCGTTCTCGCCCGCCCGGCGGCGGGCGGCGTCGCTGCCGGTCGACGTCGCCCGGACGATCGAGGAGGCGCTCGGCGACCTCGCTCTCGACGTGGTGCAGGTCCACGAGCCGTTCGCGCCGAGCGCTTCCAGCGCGGCCCTGCGCCATTCGCGGGCGCTCACGGTCGGGAGCTTCCACTCCCCCACCGAGCGCGTGCTCTCGACCCAGCTCACGCGAGGGCTTTCGCGGCTGCTGCTGTCGCGCCTGGACGCGCGGACGGCCAGCTACCGCGCGACCCGCGAGCTGATGGCCCGCTACTTCCCCGGGGAGTACCAGGTGATCGCCCCCGGCGCCGACATCACGGAGGGCAGCCGGGACGGCGACCGGCTCGAGGTCGTCATCGTGGCCGAGGAGGAACGGGCGGCCCTGCGCTCGTTCCTGCGGGCGCTCCGGTCGGTGGCGGCCGAGCTCCCGTGGCACGCGACCGTGTGGTCCTCGCGCCCGCTCGCGGCCCCCGCCACGCTGCCGCACGCACTGCGCGAACGAGTCCGCTTCACCGGCGAGCCGGAGATGACCGAGGCACAGGCGCTGGCCGAGGCGGACGTCGTCGTGCTCGCCTCCGAGGGCCTGCGGCCGCTGCCGGGGATCCTCGTGCAGGCGATCGCGGGCGGCGCGGTCCCCGTGGCCAGCCGGCTGGCGGCCTACGAGCAGGTGCTCGCCGAGGGCGAGTATGGGCTCGAGTTCGAGCCGGGCGACACGGAAACGCTGGCCGCCCACCTCAGCGCGCTGGCCGGCGATCCGGCGCTCGTCGCGCGCTACCGGTCGGCCGCCGACGCGCTGCGGCCGACGTTCGCATGGAGCCGCGTCGCCGACGAGCTCGAGGCGCTGTACGCGGGGCTGACCGGACGCCGGCACGACACCCGCGCGGACCCGAAGCTCCGCACGCGGCTGCGCTCGCGCCCGCTGATCGACGTCGACCTGCACATGCACACCGACCACTCCTACGACTGCGCGACCCCGGTCGAGGTGCTGCTCGCCGAGGCCCGCTCGCGCGGGCTGGGGGCGATCGCGGTCACCGACCACAACGAGATCTCCGGCGCGCTCGAGGCACGGGCGAAGACCGACGGGGTCAAGGTGATCGTCGGCGAGGAGGTCAAGACCGCCGAGCAGGGCGAGGTGATCGGGCTGTTCCTGGAGCGCAAGATCCCGCGCGGGATGACGCTGCAGGAGACGATCGCGGAGATCAAGCACCAGGGCGGGATCGTGTACGTGCCGCACCCGTTCGACCGACTGCACTCGGTGCCCGACTATGAGCACCTGCTCGACGTGCTCGACGACGTCGACGCGCTCGAGGTGTTCAACCCCCGGGTGGCGATCTCGGAGTTCAACGACGAGGCCGTGCGGTTCGCGGCCAAGTACCGGATCCCGGCCGGCGCCGGCTCCGACGCCCACGTCCCGCAGGGCCTCGGATCGGTGCGGATCCGGATGCGCGACTTCGACGGCCCGGACGAGTTCCTCGAGTCGCTGCGCGACGCCGACATCGTCCGCAACCCGGCCAGCCTGCTGTACGTGCAGGCGCTCAAGTTCCTCCAGACCAAGGCGCTGCCCGAGGCCGCCCGGCGGGCCTCGCGCGACCGCCGGGTGCGCCGGGTGACGCGCAAGTCCTGATGCACTCGCAAGGACAAGCACGCCAGCCGTCCAATCCGCAGGGGATGCCGGCGACCGACGACGAGATCCGCGAGAAGTACCTCGAGCGAGCGATCCGCGAGCTAACGCGTTCGCCCGCGAGCTGCAGTCCTGCCCGCACTGCCCGCGGGGCCAGCTGATGCCCGTGCTCGGGTCCGGTCACCCCCAGGCGGACATCTTCCTGCTCAAGTACTCGGCCCGGCCGGCGGAGGTCGAGGAGGGAGTCGCGTTCTACGGTCGTACCGGCAACGCGCTGATGAAGTCGCTCAAGCGCCTGCAGATCGACCCGCTCGCCGTGTACGGGACGCTGTGCGTGAAGTGCCCCGTGGCCGACCCGGCGATGGCCGACCCCGCCTGCGTGGCCCGGCTCGTCGAGGAGCTCGCGATCATCGCCCCGAAGCTCGTCGTCGTGATGGGCGAGGACGCGCTCGGCGTGATCAACGAGCTCGACCTGCCGCTGCGCCGCGACGCTCACCGCCGACCCCCGGGGCGCTCCAGCGGCTCACCACCTCGATCGAGGCCCTGTACGTGCCGAACATCGACGAGGCGCTCGACGAGGAGGACGCCAAGCGCGCGTTCTGGCGCGCGTTCCGGGTGCTCGGGCAGTGGTGGTCCGACCTCCCGCCGTATTAGCTTCGTTCATCGCGGATGCCGTAATAGACTCGGGGCCATGGACCTCGAGGAGCGCACGCTCGACCAGTTGGGGGACCGCTGCGAGGAATGCGGCGCCCGCTTGACGCCGCAGGAGGTCCAGGCCGCGATGGAGTCGGGCGGCCCTGCACTGTGCTCGATCCACGCCGCCGAGGACGAGCCGGGACTGGCCGCCGACGAGGCGGTATTCGGCGCCGACGAGTAGGCGACCCGGCCGAACCCTAACGCAATCGCAATCGTGCGCACGCCCGTGCACACGCCGGACAACACGGGCTTACGGTCCAGCCAACGTCGCGCACACGGCGCGCAATCGGCTGCCAACGGCCCCTTAACGGAATTCGCGTGGCGTGCACCCGCGCGATTGTTGAGGATGCGGGATCGGGGCGGGGGCCCGCACATATCCCAAAGGAGGAGTCCAGGATGAAGGTGACCACGAGGGCGCTCGCGCTGCTGGGTACCGTGTGCGCGCTGTCCCTGGTTCTCGCCGCGTGCGGCGGCTCCAGCAGCTCCGGCAGCTCGAGCGGCTCCGGCGGCTCGAGCAGCTCCACGACGTCGAGCTCGGGTTCGAGCCTCAAGCCCGCACTCGACGGGTCGGGCGAGAATCTGACCAACGGCAAGCGAGGCGGCACGCTGACGGTCTATGACCACGAGGACTTCCAGCACCTCGATCCGGGGCAGTCGTACTTCTCCCTCGACTACGAGGTGATCTACGCGACCCAGACGCCGCTGTACTTCTTCCCGCCCAACAACTCGACCTACGGTCGTCGCCGCTGCTCGCCGCCGGGTCCCGCGGTCGTGAGCGACGGCGGCAAGACGGTCACCGTCCACATCCGCCACGGCGTCCACTACAGCCCGCCGGTCAACCGCGAGGTCACCACGGCCGACGTCGCCTACGCGATCGAGCGCGGCGCCAACCCGAACGTCGCCAACCCGTACTTCCCGTCCTACTTCAACTACATCGTCGGCGCCAGCAAGGCCACCGGCGGCCCGATCAAGGGGATCCTGACGCCCGACAAGTACACGATCGTGTTCCACCTCACCGGGCCCTACGGCGGGTTCTTCACCGGCGCGCTGTCCTTGCCGCTGACCGCGCCGGTCCCGAAGGAGTTCGCGGCGCCGCTCGACCAGAAGAAGCCGACCCAGTACGGCGACGTGTACGAGGCGGCGACCGGGCCCGTACATGCTGCAGGCCGACGCCAAGGGCAAGTTCCTCGGGATCGGCTACCAGCCGGGCAAGTCGGCGACGCTGGTGCGCAACCCGAACTGGCACGTGGGCAACGGCGACCCGCGGCCCGCGTACCTGGACAAGATCAACATCAACATCGGCGGCGACACGAACGTGATCGGCCGCCAGGTGCTGACCGGAACGCACGTGCTCCAGAACGACACCCCGGCGGGATCGATCGTCAAGCTCGCCTACCAGAAGTACTACAACCAGCTCGTGGCCGTTCCGGGCGCCGGCGACTTCTACGTCGCGCTCAACAACAAGCAGGGCCCGTTCTCGAACGTCAACGTCCGCAAGGCCCTGTGGGCGGCGCTCGACCGCGAGGCGATGGTCAAGGAGGGCGGCGGCGAGGTCGTCGGGCAGGTCGGCACCCACTTCATCTACCCGGGGTCGGCCGGCTACGACCTCGCCGGCGGCGACCACGGCCCGAACGTCGACTACAACAACTACCCCGCCGGGAACCTGGCGGTGGCGGCCAAGTACATGAAGCTCGCCGGCTACCCGAGTGGCAAGTACACCGGCAGCGCCACGGTCAAGGTCGTCGGCTCGACCGGCGATCCGGCCGACAAGTACGGCAGCGATCGCCAACCACGCGGTCCAGGCGCTGGGGTTCAAGACGAACTTCACGCTCGTCGACCAGTCGGTCATGTACCAGAAGTACTGCGGCGACCCCAAGGCAGAGATCGACGTGTGCCCCGAACGTGGGCTGGATCCGCGATTGGTCGGACCCGCAGACGCTGCTCGACCCGACGTTCGCCGGTTACAACAACGTGACCACGAACAACTCCAACTGGGGTCAGGTCAGCTGGCAGGACGGCCCGCTCGGCCCGCACCCGGGCCAGGCGACGACGCCGCTCGACATCGCGATGAAGGCCGCCGAGAAGGCGCAGGGCAACGCAGGCGCGCGCGCAGGCGTGGGCCAAGGTCGACAACATGCTGACCTCGCGAGGCGGTGGCGGTGCCGTGGTACTTCACCAAGCAGCCGAACATCGAGTCCAAGGACGTCCGCGGCATCAACGACCTGTGGAACATCGGCGTCGTGGGACTACAACTACACCTCGCTGAAGTAGCGGCGAGCCTCTGACGTGGTGGGTTCCGCCGGCCCTGTCGTGGGGGCCGGCGGCGCCGCGTTCAGAGCCTCAGCCGCCGATCTCGAGCACGATGTTGCCGAGCTTGCTCCCGGCCGCGAACCGGTCGTAGGCCTCGACGGCCTGCTCGAGCGGGTAGGTGGCCGCGATCGGCACCTCGATCGTGCCGGCGGCGAGGAACGGCAGCACCGAGCGCTCGAGCGCCCGGGCCGTGAGCGCCTTCTCCTCCAGCGGCCGGGGGCGCAGCGTCGAGCCGTGGATCCGCCCGCGCTTGCCCATCAGCACGGCCAGGTTGAGCTCGGCCTTCGCCCCGGCGCCGATACCGATCACGACGATCCGCCCGCCGATCTCAGGGCGGCGACGTCGCCGGCTAGGTTCGGCGCCCCGACGAGCTCGAGGATCACGTCGAACGGGCCGTGGTCGGCAAACCCCTCGGGGTCGATCGCCTCGGCGCCGAACGCCGCCACGCGGCTCACGCGCGTCGGGGTTGCGCACCGTCGCCGTGACCCTCGCGCCGGCCGCCCGGCCGAGCTGGATCGCCGCCGTGCCGACGCCGCCGGCGCCGCCGTGGACGAGCAGCCGCTCTCCGGCCCGCAGCCCGGCCTGGGTGAAGACCGCGTCGTGGGCGGTCGTGAACACCTCCGGCACCGCGCCGGCCTCTGCCCAGCTGAGGTTGTCGGGCACCGCGCATCAGGATCCGCTCGTGCACGACGCACAGCTCCGCCTGGGCGCCGCCGGCCACGATCCCCATCACCCGCTCGCCGTCGTTGAAGCGCGCAGCGCCCGGACCCAGGGCGAGCACCTCGCCGGCCAGCTCGAGGCCGGGGATCTCCTGCGGGCGCGCCGGGCGGGGCCGGGTAATGGCCGCCGCGCTGCATCATGTCGGCGCCGTTGAGACCGGCCGCACGCACGCGGACGAGCACCTCGCCGGCCCCGGGCTCGGGGTCGGGATGGTCCTCGACGCTCAGCTCCCCATCGCGGATCGTGACAGCGCGCATGGCGGACACCCTAATCAGTCCGCCGGGCTGACGCCCGAGCCCCGGTGTCGCGGGCCGAGGTGCCGCTCAACGACTGCGGCCGGGGCGGGTGCCCCGGCCGCGTGCGTCAGCTGAGGAGCGCTCCGGCGGTCAGGTGCAGGTCGCGCCTGCGCCGCTGCGGAACGTGCCGTTCGAGGAGTACCAGCCGTGCAGCCCGATCGACGGGTGCTGGCGGTAGAACCACGAGTAGAACGCGAGCTCCTGCGGGTGGTACGTGATGCCGTTCGGCATCGCCTGGGTGACCGAGGTGCCGCTCAACGGGTCGCCCACCTCGAGGTTGTTCTGGCAGCCGCTGACCTGTCCGATGTGGCCCCACGCCGGCGTGGGGTTGCCCCCGGACGGGTCGTCCATCCACTCGCCCACCTCGTGCGCGATCGCGCCGACGTCCGAGAGGCCGCGTGAAGTCACCGGTCGACTCGTAGTCGCCGTTGCCGTACGTCTGCACGGCGCCGCCGAAGTCCGAACGGGAGTAGGCGCCGTGGTAGCCGATGATGCAGCAGTTGCTCGTGCTCCCGTCGTACATGACGACGTTGTCGAACAGGAAGAACGGGAACCGCGTCGGGCTCGTGAAGTTCTTCGCCACGCCCGGGAGCAGCGTGTTCTGCACGTAGCTGTCCCACCAGTTGATGTCCATCCCGCCGAGCGGGCAGCTGCCGCCCACGAGGATCGTGCTATCCGCCGAGGGGATCGTGATCGTCACCTCTGGGCGCTGGGTCGGAGACAGGTTCACGTGGTACGCCGGGATTGACCGCCGAGGATCCGAAGATGTACTTGGCGAAGTTCTCGCGCTGGAACCCGTCGAGGTACTGGACGCTGCCGAGGAACGTGCCGCCGACCGCGTGGCCGTACTTGGTGAACACCGGTGACTGCAACGTCAGGTTGGTGATGCTGTTCGACCCGGTGCAGCCGTTGCTCGTCGAGTTCGGGTCGAACGTCGTCGAGCCGATCTTGAACTTGACCGGGATGACGTCGGTCGGGATCGTCGTGCTCGGGTTCGCCTCGTGGATGAACGGGTTGTTGCCGATCATCGTGTAGGTCCAGGCGCTCCCGAACGTGTGTGTGGTCGATGTCCAGCTCGCTACGGTGCTCCCGGCGGCTGCCTGGCGGGCGAAGGCCGCCTTGCTGACGCCCTGCAGCGGGCGAACCGTGTAGCGCGCAGTGAACGTCGGGTGGGCCGATGCCGTCGCCGCAGCGACCATCGACAGCGCAGCTCCGCAGAACAGCGCTAATGCCATACGTCGTCTCAACGTACCCCCTTAGGTGGTGAACTGGCCCGGCGAATCCGTGCCGAATAACAGGCGAAGTATATCCGCTGGGACCCGCGCGTTCAGCCTCTGCGCTCGAGCTCCGCGACGCACTCGATGTGCGGCGTCTGGGGGAACATGTCGACCGGCCGCACCCGGATCAGCTCGTAGCCGGCCTGCACGAGCTGGGCCGCGTTCGGCGCCAGCGTCGTCGGATTGCAGGACACGTAGACGATCCGCTTCGGCGCCGCCTCGATCACACGCCGCACGACCTTCTGCGACAAGCCAGACCGGGGCGGGTCGATCACGAGCACGTCGGGGCGTCCGGCGGTCGCGGTCAGCTCGCGCAGCGCCAGCCTCACATCGCCGGCGAAGAACCGCGCGTTCTCGATCTCGTTGAGCCGCGCGTTGGCGATCGCGTCGGCGATCGCCTCCTCGACGAGCTCGAGGCCCCACAGCTCGGCGATCCGGGGCGCCATCAGCAGCCCGATCGTCCCGATCCCGCAGTACAGGTCGTACACGCGCTCGAACCCGGTCAGCCGTGCGTACTCGATCGCGAGCCCGTAGAGCCGCTCGGACATCTCCGTGTTCGTCTGCAGGAACGCCTGGGGGGAGACGCGGAGCGCGAGGCCGCCGATCTCCTCGTCGAGCCGATCCGCGCCCGTCAGGAGCTCGGTCTCGCCACCCTGGGTCGTCTCGGCGACGCCGTCGAGCCGCGTCCACAAGACGCTCGTCCCGGGCGTCACACAGCCGGCCAGGCCCTCTCGGTCGAGCGCGCCGGGGGCGGTCACGAGCCGCACCTGGAGCTGGCCCGAGCGCCGGCCCTCACGGACGACGAGATTGCGCAACATCCCGGTGCCGGTCCGCCGGTCGTAGGCCGGCAGGCCCTGGGCCCGGCACCAGCCGACAACCTGCTCGCGGGCCACGTTGGCCGGCTCGGACGCGAGCAGGCAGTCGTGCAGCTCGACGATCTCGTCCCACCGACCGGGCGCGTGGAAGCCGCACACGAGTCGCCCTGCCGGGTCGGCCCCGAACGAGTATTCGAGCTTGTTGCGGTAGCGCCACTCCTGCACAGCCGGGACGATCGGCTCGAGCGTCACGTCGTGGAGGCGGCCGATCCGCTCGAGCGCCTCCTTGACCTGCGCCTGCTTGACCTCGAGCTGGCGCTCGTACGGGAGCACCTGCCAGGGCGCGCCCGGATGCTCGGCCACCGGGTCGATCCGATCGGGGCCGGGGGCGAGGATCTCGAGCGCTCGAGCCTCGGCGTAGGCGCGCTTGGACTTCCCGATCACCGCCCGCACGTGGTCCCCCGGGATCGCCCCCTGCACGAACACGACGTAGCCGTCGAGCCGGGCGACGCCGGCGCCGCCGTACGCGAGCGCGTCGACGGTCAGCTCCAGCTCGTCCCCGCGGCGGGGCCGGGTGGCGGTGGCCGGTGTCTCCATGGCGTCTAGCATGGCAGCCGCATGGATCTGGCCGCCTACCGGAGCTCGGCCGAGGCGTTCGTGTCAGGGCTGACGGGCGCCTACTACCGCCATTATGCCGGGCTCGACGACGAGTTCGAGATCGAGCCGATCTATGACGCGCACGCAGAGCTGTTCGAGCGCTCGGCAGTCGAGACGCTGCGCGAGCTGGCCGCGGCCGCCGGCGACGGGACCGACGAGCGCCGCCGCCTGGCGCTGCTGCTCGACTTCGCCACCGACGGGTACCTCGGCGCCGCCACCAAGGCGGTCGAGGCCGAGCTCGCCCGCCGCGAGGCGCGGGCCACGATCGAGTTCGACGGCGCGCCTGTGGGGCTGCGCGAGTCGGCGGTGCTCCAGGCCAACGAGCCTGACGCGGCGCGCCGGGCGGCGATCGAGGACGCCCGGCTGGCGGTCACCGAGACCGAGCTCGGGGATCTGCACCGCGAGCTGATCGAGACCCAGCACGCGGAGGCGCGGACGCTCGGGTACGGCAGCTACCGCGAGCTGTGCGAGCTCACGAAGGGGCTCGACCTCGCCGGGCTCAAGGCCCAGACCGCCGCGTTCAGCGCCGCCACCGAGACGGCCTATCCGGAGCTGCTCGAGCCCCAGCTGCAGCGTGTGCTCGGGCTGTCGCTCGGCGAGCTGCGCCGCGCCGACCTGCCGCGCTTCTTCCGCGCGCCCGACGACGACGTCCACTTCCCGGCGGCGCGGCTCGTCGAGAGCCTCACCGACACGCTCGAGGCGCTCGGGGTGGCGGGCCGACCCGGGGCGATCCTCGACGTCGAGCAGCGGCCGAAGAAGTCGCCGCGGGCGTTCTGCGCCCCGGTGCGGGTCCCGGACGAGGTGTATCTGGTGATCGCCCCGGTCGGCGGGCGCGATGACTTCTCGGCGCTGTTCCACGAGGCCGGCCACACCGAGCACTACGCCCACGTCGATGCCGACGCTGGCGTTCGAGTACCGCTACCTCGGCGACAACGCGATCACCGAGTCGTTCGCGTTCCTGCTCCAGCACGTGATCGAGGACCCCGTGTGGCTCGAGCGCCGGCTGGGCGTCGAGGACCCGAGCGAGCTGCGCGCCTACGCCCGTGCCCACCGCCTGATCTACCTGCGCCGGTACGCGGCCAAGCTCGCCTACGAGCTCGAGCTGCACGGCCCGGAGCGCGCGGCTCGACGAGCTCCCGCGCCGCTACGCCGAGCTGCTCGGCGGCGCGCTGCGGCTGCGATGGCCGACCGAGACCTACCTGTCCGACGTCGACCCCGGCTTCTACTGCTCCTGCTACCTGCGCGCCTGGGCGCTCGAGACCCACCTGCGCGCGCACCTGCGGGCTGAGCACGGCGAAGCGTGGTTCGAGTCGCCGGCCGCCGGCGCGACGCTGCGCGAGCTGTGGCGCGCGGGCCAGCGAATGACGCCCGAGGCGCTGCTCGACGAGCTGACGGGGGCCCGGCTCGATTTCACCGTGCTGCTGGCCGACCTCGGCGTCGGGTGACCGCGCACGGTCCGGCCAGCGGCGCTCAGTCGAGCGCGCGCTCGACCGCCGTCAGCACCGACTTGCGGTTCGCGTGGCGGCGCTCGTAGTCGCGCACGCGGCGCAGCTCGGCCGGCGACAGGCCGTCGAGGCGGGCGGCAACCTGGCCGGCGGTGAGGTCGTCGTAGCCGAGGATCGGGAACGTCTGGCCTACCCCGACGGTGCGACGGGCCCGGTCGGCACCGCGCACGATCCGGTCGAGCGACTCGCTGCGGCGCGCGCGGCGCGTGGCGGGTCGGAGCAGTCCGCTCAGCAGGTCGTCGGTCTGCTGACGGCCGCGCGAGAACAGCTCGGCCACCAGGTCTTCGGCGTCGCTGCGGGTGATCCGGCCGCGCTCGACGGCCTCCTCGAGCGTCTCCTGGATGCGATCGCGCGTCATCAGCACGGCGTCGAACGGCTTCAGCACCCGGTTGGCGAGCTGCTCGGCGAGGCTGGCGATGCTTTCAGCGACCGCGCGAGGCGGGGACGCCGCGGTGGGCGCCGGCGCACGGGAGCGGGTCGGCTTCTTGCTCGCGGCCGCGCTCGCTCCGGAGCGCTTGGCGCGTCCGGACGACGATCTCGCTGCGGGCACTGTTCCTCTCCTTCCGTGAGTGAAGCTCTGCGCGAGCGTATCCGACCGCCGGCTCGGCGGCTCCAGCTGAGGTCTCCGCTGCGGACTAATGGTCGACGAGGAACTCGAGCAGCGCCTTCTGCGCGTGGCGCCGGTTCTCGGCCTGCACCCAGATCCGCTGGCGCTCGCCGTACAGGAGCTCCTCGGTGATCTCCTCGCCCGGATGCGCGGGCAGGCAGTGCAGGACGATCGCGTGCGGCGCCGCGGCGCCGAGCAGCTCGCCGTCGATCCGGTACGGCGCGAGCGCGCGGCGGCGATCCTCGGCCGTCGCGGGGTCGTCGCTCATGCTCACCCACACGTCGGTGTAGATCGCGTCGGCGCCGAGCACCGCCTGCTTGGGGTCATCGGTGAGGATCGCGTCGGCGACCGGCTCGAGCTGGTAGCCCGGCGGCGAGGCGATCCGGACCTCGACGTCGGCCAGCGCCCCGACGATCGCGAGCGAGCGAGCCACGTTGTTGCCGTCGCCGACGTACGCGAGCTTCAACCCGGCGAGCCGCCCAAATGCCTCGCGCAGCGTCATCAGGTCGGCGAGCGCCTGGCACGGATGGTGCTGCGCCGGTGAGCATGTTGATCACCGGGACGCTCGCGTGCCCGGCGAGCTCCTCGACGAGCAGGTCGGGGCCGGTGCGGATCCCGATCGCGGCCGTGTGGCGCGAGAGCACGTACGCCGTGTCGCGCACCGACTCGCCGCGGGAGAGCTGCGTCTCCTCGGGGCGCAGGACCATCGCCCGGCCCCCGAGCTCGGTGATCCCGGCCTCGAACGACACGCGCGTGCGCGTCGAAGGCGCCTGGAAGATGAGCGCCACGGTCCGGCGGGCGAGCGCGTCGGAGCTGTACGGAGCGCCCTTGAGATCGAGCGCGCGGCCGAGCAGCGCCTGCAGCTCCGACACGCTCAGCTCGGCCCCGGTGAGGAAGTGGCGTGGCACCGGCGGAGTGTACGTTGGGTCCGGTGGCGGTGCGCGTCCTGAGCTGGAACCTCAAGCACGGCCGCGCGATGCCCTCGGCGGGGCACGATCTGTTCGAGGAGTTCGTTGTTGCGCTCGCCGGCTGGGCGTGGGACGTGGCGCTGCTGCAAGAGGTGCCGCCGTGGTGGCCGCCACGGCTCGCCGACCGGCTCGGGGCCGAGCAGCGGTGTGTTCTCACATCGCGCAACGCCCTGCTTCCATTGCGCCGAGTGGTGGCCGAGCGCCGGCCCGACCTGATCAAGTCGAACGGCGGCGGGAGCAACGCCATCCTCGTCCGGGGGATGGGAGTCGTCGCGCACCGGACCCAGCTTCTCGGCCGGCTTCCCGAGCGCCGCAGGGTCCACGGTGTGCGGTTGGCGACCGGGATGTGGGTGGCGAACCTCCATGCCCAGGCCCGGATCGAGCAGGCCCGGCTCGCGGCGGACACCGTGGTCGGCTGGGCGGCGGGGGCGCCGGCGGTCCTCGGCGGCGACTTCAACCTCCGCGGGCTGGCGCTCGAGGGGTTCGCGCGCGCCGCCGCCCACGACGTCGACTACGTGTTCTGCGCCGGGCTCGTGCCCGAGGGTGCCTGTGCGGTGCTGGAGCGAGGCCGGCTGTCCGACCACGCTCCGGTGGTGGTGGCGGTGGAGCTGAGCTGACCGCTGGTGTGGCCACTCGTGGGTCCCCTCGCCTCGAACCGATCGTACGTGAGGGGCACTAGGCTGCGCAACGGATGGCGGGCGTCCCGGAGATCACCGTGCGCGCCGCACGACGGCTTGCGCTCCTGGGTCAGGGCCTTGCCGGCAGCAGGCCGGCCGGCGTGATGGACGTGATCGGCGACCTCGGGGCCATACAGCGCGACCCCACTGCGGCCGTAGCGCCGACCGAGGAACTGGTTCTCTGGTCACGGCTGGGAGGCTACGATCGGAGCGAGCTCGGTCGGCTGCTCTACGACGAGCGGGCGCTGGTGGACTACTGGGTCCACATCGTGGCGACGGCCGACCTCCCCGTGCATTTTGGCTCGATGCGCCGCTATCCCCGCGGCTCGTCGGCGCGTGCGCGGTACGTGCGCGAGTGGCTTCGCTCCAACAGCCGCTTTCGCAGATACGTCGTGAGGGAGATCGCGCAGCGCGGTCCGCTTCGCTCACGCGATCTCGAGGATCGGGCGGAGGTTCCGTGGCAGACCGGCGGCTGGAACGACGGTCGGAGCCTCGGGCGGATGCTCGACGCGCTGTGGTTCGGGGGGAAGCTGGCCATCGTGGGACGCCACGGCCGCGAGCGTCTGTGGGATCTCGCCGCGCGGCATCCCGCCTACCAGCAGCCTCGAGTGAGCGGCCCCGAAGCCGCCACACGTCTCGCCGAGCAGCAGCTGCACGCGCTCGGCATCGCGCGGCCGGAGCAGCTCGGTCGCGCGTTCGACGGCGCCGCGCTGGGAGCGAGATCAGCCGTGTGCCGGCTGATCGCGTCGGGCACGGCCCGCGAGGTCGTCATCCGCGGCGACGGCACCCGGTGGATCGCCTCGCAGGCGGTGCTCGACCGCGACTTCATGGCGCGCAGCACGCTGCTCTCCCCCTTCGACAACCTCATCTCAGACCGACGGCGCGCCGAGCGGCTGTTCGACTTTCGCTTTGCACTCGAGCTCTACCGCCCGGCCGGCCGGCGACGGCATGGGTACTTCGTGATGCCGCTCCTGCACGGAGATCGGCTCATCGCGCGCGTCGACATCCGTCGGGATCGCCACACGGGAGCGGTTCAGCTCGGCGCGATCCACCCTGAGCCCGACGTGGCGTCGGCACTCGCCGAGGCGCACTGCCGAAAGGCGGCCGACGAGTTGACGAGCTGGCTGCTCACGGGCTCGCGCATCCGTCCGGTCTGAGGGCCAATCGTCGGTGCCAGTTCCCCGTTTGCAACTGATGGGAAAATCGCCGCGATCCGCCGTAAAGCAAGATTAACCACTAACCGGTGTCACGGCCGTGATGTCACCCGCGGGCGGAAGGCCAAGGGCCTGGGTATCTGGCGGGAAAAATAGGCCCGTTAGATACCCAGGCTCACCGAAAACGGCTGTGCGCCGGGAGGACCGCGCCGGCTCGGCACGCCCCCCCAGCGCCCCCGCGTGCTCCCGCGGGCGCGCACCGGCCCCCGGCCGCGAGCGCCACTCCGCCGAAGTGTCCCGCCGCCCGCCCCCCGGTTCCCCGCCGGCCGAGCCCGCCGGCCCGGCCTGAGTACCGGACCGAAATAGCCGAGATCCCCCATATCGCAGAGTGACCGCCAACCGGTGCCGCGGCGTCATTTTCACCCGCCCGCGGAAGGCCGAAGGCCACGACAACTAACTACTAGGCGAACGTGGCGGCGTTCGGCTCGCACGAGCTCGACGATCTCCGGCGGTGAGGTGTCGACGGACCCGCCCGGGAACGGCGGCTGCGGGTCGTACTCGATCCCGAGCTGGATCCCCTGCGCATACGCGGGACCGGCGATCTCGGCGGCGAGGGTGAGCGCCATGTCGATTCCCGAGGAGACGCCGGCGGCGGTGAACACCTTGCCCTCGCGCACGACCCGCTCGGAGGTCGGGATCGCGCCGTGCTCGGCGAGCGCGTCGAGCAGCATCCAGTGGGTGGTCGCCCGGAGGCCGTCGAGGATCCCGGCCGCGGCGAGCACGAGCGAGCCGGTGCACACTGACGTCGTCCACTGCGAGCCGGCGTGCGCGTGGCGCACCCAGGCGAGCATCCGCTCGTCGCGCATCAGTGCTCGCGTGCCGTAGCCACCCGGGATGACGACGATCTCCGGGTCGGTGAGCTCCTCGAGCGTGCTGTCGGCGTGCAGCGCAAGCATCTGCGTCTCGGTCCGCTTCGGCCCGACCGTCTCGGCGATGAAGTGCACACGAGCGTCCGGGAGGCGGCTGAGGACCTCGTACGGGCCGACGGCATCGAGCGCCGTGATGCCGTCGAAGATCGGGATCGCGATGTTCATACGGTGCGTCTCCTCGTGCGAATTCACGGTTATGGCCCTCGCTCTCGGAGCGCGGAGCCCTACGGAGTGCCGCGCCCCGCGCGCAACCCGAACCCGCGGAGCACCAGCAGGGCCTTCTCGCCCAGCGTGCCCCGGGCGGGCAGCACGCCGAGCTGGGTGGCGGCGTCGTAGAGGTCGAAGAAGGCGCGTACTCGGAGGAGCCGCTCGCGGCGGAGCTCGCAGTAGAAGACGCAGTGGACGACGACGAAGCGGTTCGACGCCGGGAGGCCCTCGAGAGCGTTCCTGTGGGTCGCCAGCAGCTTGCAGGGGGCGGCGACGAACTCACCGCCGGACAGCCGGGCGCCGGTCTGCTCGACGCGGGCGTCGGGGAAGGCGGCCCACAGGCGGGCGGCGTGGCGGGCGAGCTCATCCGCGCCCTCGAGGGGCTCTCCGGTCAGCGGGTCCTCGTAGTGGATGTCCGGCGCGCACAGGGGCTCGAACGCGTCGGGATCCTTGCCGGACCAGGCCGCCTCCCAGGCGTCGAAGAGCTCGTCGACGGTCACCGGGGATCGAACACCGGGAGGCCCTCGTGCGGGGTCGAGGCCTCGGCGTAGCGGCGGCGCGGGATCCGCCCGGCGGTGCGGGCGAGCATCCCAGCCTCGATCGCGAGCCGGATCGCGCGGGCCATCGCCACCGGATCGTGCGAGCGGGAGATCGCGCTCGCGCACAGCACCGCATCGCAGCCGAGCTCGATCGCCTGGGCGGCGTCGGACGCGGTCCCGACCCCGGCGTCGAGGATCACCGGCACCCCCGCCCGCTCGACGATGATCGAGATGTTGTACGGGTTGCAGATGCCCATCCCGCTGCCGATCGGCGAGCCGAGCGGCATCACCGCGGCGCAGCCGACGTCCTCCAGGCGCCGCGCGAGCACCGGGTCGTCGGTCGTGTACGGCAGCACGGTGAAGCCGTCGTCGACGAGCGCCTCGGCGGCCGCTACCAGCTCGACCGCGTCGGGGAGCAGCGTCCGGTCGTCGCCGATCACCTCGAGCTTGATCCAATCGGTCTCGAAGGCGTCTCGGGCGAGCTGGGCGGTGAGGATCGCGTCGCGCGCGGTGAAGCACCCGGCCGTGTTCGGGAGGACGGCGACGCCGGCGGCGTCGAGCACGTCGAGGATCGAACCGCGCGCGGCCGGCTCGAGGCGGCGCAGGGCGACCGTGCACAGCTCCGTGCCGGAGGCCTCGAGCGCGGCGGCCAGCACGTCGTGGCCGACGAATCCGCCGGTGCCGAGGATCAGGCGCGAGGACAGCTCGCGGTCGGCGATCGCCAGCGGCCCGACCACGGCTCAGCCCCCCTGCACCGCGACCACGACCTCGACGAGCTCGCCGTCGCGCAGGGTCGTCGACTCCCAGGCGCCGCGGGGCACGACCTCGCCGGCCACGGCCACCGCCACGCCCCGGCGCCCGGCGTCGCCGTGCACCAGGTCGACCGCGGCCGCCACCGTGCAGCCGTCTGGCAGCTCGCGCAGGTCGCCGTTGATCGTGAGGTGCATCACGTGCCGACGGTCATGCCCGCGAATCGGGCCGGATCGGTCTCGCCGGCGAGTGGACCGAGCGACTCGCCGGCCAGCGACGCGAGCACGAGCTTGGCCGTCAGCGGCGCGAGCAGGAAGCCGCCGCGGTAGTGACCGACCGCCCAGTGCAGGCCCGGCAGCGCGCCGGGGCCGATCGCAGGCGCGTTGTCGGGAGTCGTCGGGCGCAAGCCGGCGGATAGCTCGTCGATCACGAACTCGGCGATCCCCGGCAGCAGCTCGCCGGCGTTGCGCAGCAAGCCGAAGATCGCGCCGGCCGTCACGGTCGTGTCGAAGCCGCGCTCCTCCATCGTCGCGCCGAGCACATACCGGCCGTCGCCGCGGGGCACGATGTAGCCGCCCGGCATCCGCAGCACACGGGTAAGCAGGCCTGGGCCGGACGGGTCGTGGAGGCGGACGATCTGACCCTTGACCGGGTGCAGTGGCACGCGGGCCTCATCGGGGATGCCGTCGATCGAGCCCGACCACACCCCCGCGGCGATCACGACGTTCTCGGCGCGGATCTCTGACCCGTCTCGCATGGTCACGCCGGTGACGCGGCCGGCGGAGCTCGACACAGCCGTCACGACGGCGCTGGTGCGGAGCTCGCCGCCGGCGTGGTCGTAGGCGTCGATCAGCGCCACGGTGAACAGGCGCGGGTCGAGCACGTGGTCGGTGGGGATCTGCAGCCCAAGGCGCACGGTCGGCGCGAGTGACGGCTCGAGCTCGCGGGTCGCGCTGCCGAGCAGCCGGTGGACCTCGAGGCCCAGGCTCTGGCGCATCGCCAGCTCGCGCTCGAGCGCCTCCGCCTCGTCGCGGTCACGGGCGACGACGAGCGTGCCGCAGCGCAGGTAACCGGGATCGTGATCGGAGCCGGCCACGAGGTCGGCGATGAACTCGGGGTAGAGCGCGTTGCTCTCGAGGCCGAGCCGGAGCAGCGGCTGCTCGGTCATGCGGGCCTCGGCGATCGGGGCGAGCATGCCGGCCGCCACGTGCGAGCTGCCGCGTCCGGGGCGGTCGCGCTCGAGCACGATGACCTTCAGGCCCTGGGCGGCCGCGCGCCATCCGATCGTGAGGCCGATCACGCCGCCGCCCACGATCGCTACATCGAATGATTGACTCGGTTCAGAAGCCACTGCGTCTCCCTCCGCCGGAATGACCCGGGTCAGGTTCATACGGTCGGCGGATCTCATCCGCCCTCTCAGCCCGGAACGAAGGGGCTCCCGTCGACCAGCAATGCTAGCGGGCCGCTCGTGCCAGACTCAGGGCGTGTCCGAGCGGCGACAGCGACTGCGGACGGCGCGGCTGTACCTCGTCACCGACGTGCGGCCAGACGCGTTCCTGCGGGCTGCGCTTCGCGGCGGGGTCGACATCGTCCAGCTGCGGGCCAAGGACGCCGACGACGAGACGATCCTGATCGCGGCCCGGGCGGCCGCGCGCATCTGCCGCGAGCACGGCGCGCTGTTCATCCTCAACGACCGCCCGGACCTGGTCGAGCGGGCCGGAGCCGATGGGGTCCACGTCGGCCAGGACGACGTCCCGGTGGCCGAGGCCCGCGCGCTCGTCGGGCCGGACCGGATCGTCGGCCTCTCGACCCACTCGCCCGCGCAGGTCGACCGCGCCGGCGAGCTCAACGTCGACTACATCGGCGTCGGCCCGGTGCACGCGACGCCGACGAAGCCCGGCCGGCCGGCTGTCGGCCACGCGCTCGTGGCCCACGCGTCCGAGCACGCCCGCGTGCCGTTCTTCGCGATCGGCGGCATCGACCGGGGCACGGTCGCGCGAGGTGCTCGCCGCAGGTGCCGACCGGATCGCCGTGGTCCGCGCCCTCACCGAGGCCGAGGATCCCGAGCCCGCCGCACGCGAGCTGCGCGCCGCGCGTCGCCGTCGCCGTCGCCGAGGAGCAGCGGGTTGGGACAACGTAGCCGCAAGCGCGGGCGCCGCTCGAAGCCCGCCGGCGGTCCTGTGGCCACCGCTCCGTCCCGCACCGCTGCGGGGACCGACGCCGTCGCACGGACCGACACGCCCGCGGACGCGCCGCGCAAGCACGGTGGCTACGGCGCGCGGACGGAGGAGCGCAACGCGGCCGTCCGGGCGAGGCTCGCCCCGCTGGGCCCCGGAGAGCGGCCGTGGTCGATCCGGATCGCCGCGCTGCTGGCGCTGCTCGTCGGTGGCGGGGATCTCGTCGACGTGATCGCCGGCGGTGACATCCGGTTCGGCAACCGGCACGCCGGCGTCGGCGGGGTCGTCCTGTTCGCGGTGATGATGCTCGTCTGCGCTGTGGGCACCTGGCGGCTGAAGGTGTGGGCGGTGCTCGGGTTCCAGGCGATCCTGGGGATCGTCATCCTGATCTTCTCGCTGCTGCTGATCCGGGCCAGCAACCTGCTCGGGTTCGCGGTCGCGATCGTGATCGTGCTCGGCGGCGGCTACCTGTTCGTCAAGCTGGTGCGCGTGCTCAGCCGGCTGCAGATGCCGCGGTACCCCGGCCGTCACTGACCGTGAGATAGGCTCAGAGGCGATGGCCTCCTCCTATGACTGCGTGGTGATCGGCTCCGGTCCCGGCGGGTACGTGGCCGCGATCCGCGCCGCCCAGCTCGGCATGAAGACCGCCGTGGTCGAGGACGACGAGATCGGCGGCCGCTGCCTCAACTACGCGTGCATTCCGGCCAAAGCCGTGCTGCGCGTGGCCGACGTGCTCAGCGAGGTCCGCGAGGCCGGCGAGTTCGGGATCAAGGTGTCTGAGCCCGAGGTCGACTTCGCGGCCGTCGGCGCCCGCCGCCAGAAGGTGATCAAGACGCTCACCGGCGGCGTGGCCGGGCTGTTCAAGAAGAACGCGATCGACGTGATCGAGGGCGAGGGCGCACTCGGCGGCCCGGGCGTCGTCACCGTCGGCGGCGACTCGATCGAGGCCAAGACGATCGTCCTCGCCACCGGCTCGGTGAAGCGCCCGATCCCCGGCACCACGTTCGGCGGCCGCGTGATCGGCACCGAGGAGGCCTGGGCGCTCGAGGAGCTGCCGAGGACGATGGCCGTCGTCGGCGCCGGCGCGTCGGGGGCCGAGATCGCGTCGGCCTACGCCCGGCTCGGTGCCGAGGTGCTCCTGTTCGAGGCACTCGACCGCGTGCTCCCGACCGAGGACGCCGACATCTCCAAGCTCGCCGAGCGCGGCCTCAAGAAGCAGGGGATGACGATCCACACCGGCACGCTGGTGACCGACGTCGCCCCCGGCGAGAAGAGCGTCGCGTTCAGCGCACGGCGAGAGCTCAGGTGAGGTCGAGTGGCTCGTGATCGCCGCGGGACGCGGTCCCGACGTCGACGCGCTCGGGCTCGATGCGGCCGGCGTCAAGCTCGGCGAGACCGGCCTGATCGAGGTCGACGGCGCGCTGCGCACGAGCGTCCAGGGCGTGTACGCGATCGGCGACCTCGTTCCCGGCCCGGCGCTCGCCCATAAGGCCTCCGACGAGGGGATCATCGCCGTCGAGGACGCGGCAGGCATGACGACCCACCCGCTCGAGTACGTCGACATCCCCCGCGCGACGTTCTGCACCCCGAACGTGGCGAGCTTCGGTCTCACCGAGGAGCAGGCTCGCGAGGCCGGGTACGACGTCGTCGTCGGCAAGGTCCAGTACGGGGCCGTCGGCGCAGGCACCGTGTACGGCGACCGCACCGGGATGATCAAGGTCGTCGGCGACAAGAAGTACGGCGAGATCCTCGGCGGCCACATCGTCGGCGCCAAGGCGACCGAGCTGATCCAGGAGCTCGTCAACGCGCGGGCGCTCGAGGGCGGCTACCCCGAGGTGGCGCGGATGGTCCACGGCCATCCGACGCTGTCCGAAGCGGTGATGGAGGCGGCGCGGGCCGCCGACGGTTGGCTCATCCACGGCTGAAGCCGTGAGCGGCGCCGCTGCCGGCGAGCAGCCGGTCTTCTACTACGACCTCGCGAGCCCGGCCTGCTACCTGGCTGCCGAGCAGGTGATGACCGCCCTGCCGGTGGTCCCCGAGTGGGAGCCGGTCGTGGCTGCCGAGCTGGGCGCCCCGGATTGGGACGCCGAGCGCGAGCTCGTCGAGCACGTGGCGCCGCAGCTCGGGCTGCAGTCGGTCCGCTGGCCCTCCCGCCTGGTCCCGGTGGCGGGCGAGGCAATGCTCGCCGCCACGTACGCCAAGCACATCGGACGCGCGGTGGCGTTCTCGCTCGCCTGCTTTCGCCAGGCGTTCGCGGGCGGCCGCGAGCTCGACCGCGACACCGTCCTGATCGCCGGCGCGGCCTGCGAGATGCACCCGACCGCGCTGCTCAAGGGGATCGGGCTGCGCTCGGTGAGCCTTGGCCTGGCGGCCGCGGCGCGGCGGGCGCGAGCGGCCGGGATCACGACGCTCCCCGCGATCCAGGTCGGGGCATCGATGTACGAGGGCTACGGCGGGATCGCCCTGGCCGCCCGCGACATGGAGCGGGCGCCGTGAGGGCCAACCGGGCGTTCGAGCTGATCGTCGCCCGCGGCGGGCGCGAGCCCGCGATCTTCGCCGACCACGACCGCCTCGACCGGATCGAGGTCGTGTCGATCGACGATGGCGAGGCCGTCCTGTTCTGGGCCCTGCCGGCCAAGCCGGCGGCCAAGCTGCTCAAGCGACTGCGGGCCGACCTGGTGTCATTGGACGCCACCGAGTTCATCACTCGCTGGGAGGGAGCGGATGGAGAGGGCAGCGGGTAACCGCGGCGAGACGACGGTCGTCGAGCCGTCCCGGGCGGAGCGGACGATCGCCCGCCGGGCTGCCGAGTCGCGCGCCACCGTACCGCACCTCGAGCTGGGCATCGAGGTCGACGTCGACGACCCTTCGCCGGCGGCCGTCGTGGCGGCCTGCGGGCGCGCGCTGCGCGCCCATCCGCGAGCCAATGCCGCCTACCGCGACGGGCGCTTCGAGCTGTACTCCCGGGTCAACGTCGCGGTGCCGGTGGCGACCGGGGACGCCTACGTCCTGGCGACCGTGTTCGATGCCGACGCCAAGTCCGAGGAGGAGCTCGCCACCGAGCTCGCCGGGTTCGCCGAGCGGACTCTGGCCCCGCCGGAGCTGTCCGGCGCCACGTTCAGCCTGTGGCCCGCCGACGGCGTGAGCAGCGCGAGCCCGGCCATCGTCCCCCCACACGCGGCCGCGCTCGGCGCGGGGCAGCCGCAAGTGCGACCGGTGGTCCGCGACGGAGCTATCGTCCCGGGCCGCCTGATGATGCTCACCCTCGCCTGCGATCACCGGATCCTGTACGGCGCCGAGGCGACCGCCTTCCTGGCCGCGATCGCGGACGGCCTGACCGCGCGATGAGCGACGAGCTCGAGCAGACCGCGCAGCGGATCGCCGACCGCGGACGGGAGGCGCTGACCGAGCGGATGCGCCCGGCGTTCGCGCAGGCGGCCGCGGCCCACGCCGACGTGCTCGCGCTCGGGGACGAGCAGGTCGAGGCGATGGTCCAGCGGGCGGTCGAGCGGGCCGACGGGATGCAGTGGCGCACGGCGCTCGCCACGGTGGCGAGCGAGGAGCTCGGGATCGAGCTCGGCACGGCGCTCGGCCATCCGGCCGTCGCAGCGAGCCCAGGTGCTCGCGGGGGCGCCGTCGTATGAGGAGGCCCTCGCGGGGGCGGCGACGGCCGTGCAAGCCGAGCCGAGCCGTCTGGCGAGCCCGAGGCGTCTGGCGAGCCCGAGGCGTCTGGCGAGCCCGAGGCGTCTGGCGAGCCCGAGGCGTCTGGCGAGCCCGAGACGCCCGCCGAGGCCGGGCGGGCCGCCCCCACCGCCCGCTTCACTGGCGACCCACCTCGGCGGGATCCCCGACCTCGCCGACGACGAGGACGGAGTCGCAGTGAGTCTGTCGGACGACGGGATCGACATCGTCCGCGCGAGCGGCGAGCTCGTCGGCCGGATCGCCTGGGAGGACGTGACCGATGTGGTCGTCGAGGCTCCGCGAGGAGTGCGGCGGCGGCGGCGCGGGGCGCACGTCGTGATCCAGGCGTCCACCGGGGATGCGAGCTTCCAGGCGGACCACGTCGTGGCTGATGAGCTCCGCGGTCAGATCGCGCCGGTGCTCGAGCGGCGCGGCGGCCGTGAGGGCCAGGGCTCGTGGCCGTGAGCGACCGCTAGGCGGGCTGGCGCTCGAGCACCCGGATGTCGTGGGCGAGGCCCTCCGGGGTGAGCTCGTCAGCGGGGAACCCGACCCGCTCGTACCCGCGCTTGTCGATCAGCAGCACGAACGTCGAGTGGTCGACCTTGGGGGTCACGGGCTGGATTGCGTAGCGATGCCAGACCTGCCGCAGCACGGGCACCGGGCCGCTGACGAACGCGATCGTCCCGTCCATCTCGTGCCTGGCCAGGAAGCGCTTGCCGGCTGGCCGCGGTGTCCTCGCCGGGAGCGACGCTCACGCCGATCACCGGGATCCCGGCGCCGCCGCCCGGCATAGCGTTGAGCGCGCCCTTGATCTGCTCGACCATGAACGGGCACGTGTCGTGGCACAGGGAGTGGATGAACGTGAGCACGACGACCTTGCCGCGGTACTCCGACAGCGACACCCGGCGGCCGTTCTGGTCGGTGAGCGAGAAGTTCGCCGCGCGCAGGCCGGGCGGCATCGTCGGACCGTCGAACGGCGAGTGCGGCGCCCGATACGGCGGGGGTGCCGGCCGGGCTGGGGGCGGTGATCAGCACGACGCCGATCGCCACCAGCAGCCCCACGAGCACGACGAGCAGCACGCGCTGCGCGGTCGAGGACGGCGCGGTCATCGCACGCCATTCTCGCAGCCGCACGGGGGGCGTTCAGCGCGCGATGCCGGTGTGACGCAGCGAGTAGCGGCGCCGGCTCTCAGCGCATGATGCCGGTGTGCCCGAGCGAGTAGCGCCCGGGCTGCGGGTACACGCACAGGCCGTGCGGCCCGGCCCCGACGGGCACCGATCGGATCAGCTTCCCGGTGGCCGGTGTTGATCGCGTACACGGTGGCGTTGTAGCGGCCGGCCAGCCACAGCACCTTGCCGTCGGCCGAGACGTTGCCCATGTCCGGGCTCCCGCCGGCGGGCATGGTCCAGGTGGCGACCACACGACGGGTGGCGAAGCTCAACACCGAGATCGTCCCGGCAGCCCGGTTGGAGATGTACAGCTCCTTCGCATCACGGCTCGGATACAGGCCGTGCGCGCCGGCGCCGGTGGGGATGAACCCGAGCTTGCGGAAGGTGTGCGCATCGAACACCCACAGGCCGCCGTAGACGAGGTCGGCGACGTAGAACACACTGCCGTCCGGCGAGAGCTTGACGTCCTGCGGCGAGGCGCCCGACCGCAGGGCGATCGTCTTGATCACCCGCTCGGCGGCAACGTTGACGACGATCATCGCCGCGCCGAACTCGCAGCTGACGAGCATCAGCTTGCCGTCGGCGGTGAAGTCGGCGTGGTTGACGCCCACGCACTGGGGCACGAGCAGCCGGTGATGGAGCCTCATCGTGTGCGCATCGCGGAAGTCCATCTCCCGCATCCGCTCGGCCATCACGACCGCGTAGTGGCCGTCAGGCGTGAAGTACATGTTGTAGGGGTCGGTGACCGGGACCGGGCGTCCCGGGACGCCGTTGCGCGGGTTGATCGGGGTCAGCGAGTTGCCCTCGTCGTTCGTCACCCACAGGGTCCTCAGGTCGTAGGACGGGACGACGTGCTGGGGCAGCGCCCCGACCGCGAACTGGCGAACGATCTTGAAGGTGGTGGGATCGATCTCGTCGACCGTGTTGGAGCCGCTGTTGGGCACGTAGATGAGCGGCCGGAAGCCGCGCACGACCGGCGAGAGCCGCGTATCGGCGGCGTAGACGTTGTGCGGGTCGAGCAGCGGCGGCACCTGATAACGGCCGTGGTGACGGCCGACCGCCAGACCGTGCGACTGCGTGCCGAGCTTGGCCGATCCGGCGGTGCGCCGGGCGTCACCGGAGCCGTCGAGGACCGCGTTGAGGACCACGGCGATGATGACGGCGACGAGCAGGACCACGGCGAGCCGCGGGCCGCGGGCGCGCCGGCGGCGGCGGCGCCTGCGGGGGCCCATCGGGCGCACAGGACGTTGGTAGGCGGGAGTGCTCACAAAAACTGTGGGGCCGGGGCGAGACCGGCGGGGCGGGGACGGACGGTTCGGCGCGAATCGACTCGGGCGACGACCCGGTCGAGCTTATCGCGTACGCCCCATGATGTAGCGCGGTCCGGCGGCGGGGGCAGAATCAGGATCTAATGGATCCCCAGGCCGCCCTGCTGCGCGAGCTCCGCACCGAAATCGCCGATCGCGCGCGTCCTGTCGGCGATCGCGGCGCTCCCCCGCGAGCGGTTCGTCCCGCCCGCCGAGCAGGCCCGCAGCTACGAGAACGTCGCCCTGCCGATCGGCTGCGAGCAGACGATCTCGCAGCCGCTGGTGGTGGCCCGGATGCTCGAGGCGCTCGAGCTGCGCGACACCGACCGCGTGCTCGACATCGGCACTGGCTCGGGCTACCACGCCGCGCTGCTCGCGCTCCTGACCGCCCATGTGTGGACGATCGAGCGCCACCCCGAGCTGAGCGAGGGAGCCGCGCAGGCGGTGGCTGCGCTGGGGATCACGAACGTCACGTTCGCCGTCGGCGACGGCTGCCAGGGCCTCCCCGCCGAGGCGCCGTTCGACGCGATCAACGTCGCGGCGGCCGGCGAGTCGGTCCCGGCCGCGCTCGAGGCACAGCTGGCGCCGGGCGGCCGGATGGTGGTGCCGGTCGGCGGCGATCAGCAGTACCTGGTGCTCACCCGCCGCACGTTGCACGGGTTCGATCGCGTGCAGCTCGAGCCGGTCAGATTCGTCCCGCTCGTGCCGGGCTCGGAGCCTCCGCGGACAGCCGGCGGCGGATGATCTCGACCGCCTCGGGGTGGCGCTCGATCGAGCACGAACCGGCGGCCCAGCTGCCGGCACACGGCACCGAGCGTGCCCGAGCCCGCGAACGGGTCCAGGCACCATCCGCCCGGACGCGAGGAGGCGGCGACGAGCCGCCGCAGCACGCCCTCGGGCTTCTGGGTCGGGTAGCCGGTCTTCTCGCGGCCGTTGGTGGGGACGATCGTGTGGAACCACACGTCGGTCGGGCGCTTGCCGCGCGCCGCCTTCTCGGCGCTCACCAGCCCGGGCGCCATGTACGGCTCGCGCTCGACGGCATCGGCGTCGAAGTGATGGGCGCCCGGGGTGCGCACGTAGACGAGGATCGTGTCGTGCTTGGCCGGCCACCGGCGGCGCGGCTTGGCGCCGTAGTCATAGGCCCAGATCAGCTCGTTGAGAAACGCGTCGCGGCCGAACACCTCGTCGAGCAGCAGCTTGCAGTAGTGGGCCTCGCGGTAGTCGATGTGGAAGTACAGGGTCCCGTGCGCATGCGAGCAGCTCCCGGGCGCGGCGCAGGCGCGGCTCGAGGAACGCGAGGTAGTCGGCGAACGCGTCGTCGTAGCTGAGCGTCTGCAGCAGTGTCGAGCTGTAGCGCCGGCCGCCGAAGCCGACCCGCGTCGCCTCGGCGGCGGCGGTGACCGCGAGCGTCGAGCGGGCCTGCGCGCGGCCGGTGTTGAACGGCGGATCCATGTAGACGAGGTCGAAGGCGCCGTCCGGAAGCCGCGGCAGGACGTCCGCGTTGTCGCCGACGATCAGCAGGTCGTCGTCCGAGCACCGGCGGCTCGGAGGCAAGCTGCGTACGCACGGCGTTGGACGGTACCCTCGATCCGGCGTCTGCGCAGGCTTACACCCGGCCAATGCCGGGGAAAACGCTAGGATGCAAGGTCTCGTGCTCTCTCGCATCCGCACATTGCGGCGCTCTCCTTTGGGGGTGCGGGTCATGCGGTTCGCAGTCTCTTCGATGTTTGCCGCAGCGACCAGCGCCGTCGTCTTCGCCCTCCTCTACGTGATGGGAGCGTCGACGACCGTCTGCTCGATCACCGCGTTCGTCGCCGGCGCGATCCCGAACTGGACGATCAACCGCAGGTGGACCTGGAAGGTCGAGGGCGGACGTCGCCTTCGGACGCGAGATCGTCGCCTACATCGTCGTCTCGGCCTCGACGCTCGTGCTGCTGTCGCTGGCCACGGCCTGGACCCACCACCACGTCCAGAGCATCCCCGCCGGGCACGGGATCCGGGTGCTCCTCGTGACCGGCTCGTACTTCGCCGTGCTCGCGCGTCCTCTACGGGGTGCGCTTCTTCCTGTACGAGTTCTGGATCTTCTCCGGCAAGAGCCGGGTCCGCGCCGCGCTGCGCTCCCGCCGTCAGGTGTGGATCGAGGCGCGCGCCAACCGCACGCCGTAGCGTCGGCGCGCCCGGCTTCCGGGACCGCCAGGCTCAGCCGCGGCAGCGCGCGTAGACGGCCACCGCGCCCGCGCGGGCGACGAGTCGGCGTCCGCACGGGATCCGGCGCGACCGCTGAGGACTGATCGCTCGGGGACTGGATCACGACGTTGCCGTCGCCGTTCTCGGTCCACAGCAGCGGCATCCCCAGCGTCCACGCCGCGAGCGGGGCCTCCGACGGGTTGGTCTGGATCGAGCCGCACGCGAGTCAGCCGGCGCGCGCCGCCGGCCCGGCGCACCGCGGTCGCCACCTCCGCGCGCAGCGCGGCGCCGGCGCGCTGGCGCGACGCGGTCGTCGCGAGGTTCGCGAGGTGGCCGGCGTCGAGCAGTGCGGTCACCGCGAGCAGCGCGACGAGGTGGCGGGTCCCGCATGCCGGGCGACGCCGGCACCGGTGGCTCCGCCACGTCGGCTCACGAGCAGCCGGCTCTGGCGCGCGAGCGACAGCGCCCGGCCCACCCGGCCGCGCCCGACCACGATCAGCAGTGCCGATCGGAGCGATCAGGTAGCGATCGCTGCCCGAGAAGCCCGGCCTGGGTGAGCAGCGCCTCCTCGGCGATCCACAGCCAGCGCCAGGGCCGCGACCGCGAGGATCGCCCGGCCGCGGCGCCGCCGAGGCGCACGCGCGAAGCCGAGCGCGAGCAGCGCGCCGAGCTTGAACGGCGCGATCACCAGCGGCCAGGCGTGGCCGGTCAGCTCCGCGCAGAACGGACACGCCGCCAACGCCGGGCTGCCCGGCCGCGGATGCTGGGCCCAGCTCGACGCCGCGCAGTGCCGAGTGTGACCCCCACACCTCCGGCGCCGAACCACAGCACCGGGATCGCCGCCGCGCACGCCGAGGATCAGGATCCGCGCGCCCGGATCGCGCCGCCACAGATGCGCGCCGTACAGGACGACGAACGGCCACGTCTCGGGGCGGATCAGGGCGGCGCCGCAGCCCGAGCCACAGCGCCTGGCGCGGCGCCGCCGTCGAGTGTGTCGCAGGATCGCCAGCACGACGAGCGCGACGCAGCAGTCCCTCGGACTCGCCCGAGGCGACGCTGTCGGCGTAGCCGGACATCAGCACGATCCCGGCGGCCGCCAGCGCTGCGGCGAGCGCGCGGGCGAGCGGCGGGCTGCCCGGACGCGGCGGCGGGGCGAGCCGGGCGGCGAGCAGCGCCGCGAGCGCGACGCCGAGGATCCCGCCGGCCCGGGCGACGAGCAGCCACAGGTCGGGCGCGGCGCTCCCGAACGGGGCGAACAGCGGTCGTGAACAGCACCGGCAGCGGCTTCCACGTCGGGCCGCCGACCGTCACCAGATCGAGGTGGAGGACCTCCCGGCCCCAGACGATCCACGACCACGGGTCATACGAGGGCGCCGAGCTGAGCGCGAGCGACGCGAGCGCGAGGCCGAGCGGCGGCGAGCGCGAGCCAGCCGTATATCGGCGCGCGCGGAGTGCTGGGCGTCGGCGCGCTCGCGCCGGGCAGGCCGGGCGGGGCGCCGCGGCGGCGGATCGCGGTGGCGTGCGAGCGCAGTCGCGCCGACCGCGGCCGGGTGCTCGCTGTCCAGCGCCGTCGGACGCATGCGCGGCTCGGTCAGCGGGTGGCGCGGCGGTCGCGCCACCACGTGCGCATGGCGGCCTGGGCGAACTTCGCGCCGTAGCCGAAGTTGCCGCCCTTCTTCGTCTTCGTCGCGTGCCGGCCGCGGTCGCGCATCGTCGTCGGGACCTCGCCGAGGCGGTAGCCGTGGAGCGCGGCGCTGATCATCAGCTCAGAGGCCTGGTACTGCGGCTGCTCGAGCACGACGTCGGCCGTCAGCTCAGCCCGCATCGCGCGCAGGCCGCAGGCGGGATCGGTGACCCGGTGACGGACGAGCATGCTGATCAGGGCCCCGAACACGATCACGCCGGCGTGGCGGACCTTGTCGGTCGTGAGCTCGGTGCCGAGCCGCCGGGAGCCGGAGACGAAGTCGGCGTTGCCGTCGAGGATCGGGCGCACGACGGCGGCGATCTCGTGCGGGCTCGTACTGCCCGTCGGCGTCGATCGTGGCGATGATCCGGGCGCCGCGAGCGCGGGCGAGCCAGTAGCCGAGCTTGAGCGCCGCGCCCTGGCCCCGGTTGACCGGGACGTCGCACACGAGCGCCCCGGCCGAGCCGGCCCTGGCGGCGGTGGCGTCCTTGGCCCCGTCGACGACGACGATCACCTCGGCGGTCAGCCCGGCGGCCTCGGCCGGGATCTCGGCGATCACCTCGGCGACCGTCGGCTCCTCGTTGTATGCCGGGATCACGATCGCCAGCGGAGCGCCGGCGCCGACCGGATGGGCGGCGATGAAGGCGGCGGCGGCACCGCGCTCGCCGGGATCGAGCTTGGCGAGCTCGGCCTCGGTGTCGAACGGCACCGGTCGCGGCCACGGTCATGAACGGCCTCCGACGGCCGGCGAGGACGCGAGCGGCCCGTCGGCGTGGCCGGCGGACCACTCCTCCCAGACGGCCTGCAAGCCCTCGGCGAAGCTGAACCGCGGCGACCAACCGCCGGCGCGGGCGTGGCTGGAATCGACGATCACGGCGGGCATCTCACCAGACTTGGCCGGGCCGTGGCGCACATCGAGCTCGGCGCCCGTGACGCGGCGCACCTCGTCGAGCACCTCGAGCACCGACAGCGAGGTCCCGGTGCCGATCACGACCGGCCCGGACCACTGCTCGTTGAGCAGCCCGAGCCGCACGCCGGCGACCACGTCGGCAGCGTTGACGTAATCGCGGACCTGGGTGCCGTCGCCGTAGATCTCGAACTGGCCGCCGGTGAGGATCGCGCGCATCAGGCGGGCGACGATGCTGTCCTTGGCCTGCATCCCGAGTCCGTAGACGTTGGTCAGGCGCAGGCACGTGCAGCGCAGCCCGTAGACCTCGGTGTAGGCCGACATCAGCATCTCGCCGGCGGCCTTGGTCGCGCCGTACGGGGTCATCGGCCGCAGGCGCGCGCGCTCGGTGATCGCGGGCTCCTCCATCGGGCCGGTGACGGCGTTCGTGGAGGCGAACACGAGCGAGGTTGCGCCCGCCTGGCGGGCCGCCTCGAGCACCCGGTGGGTGCCCTGCGACGTTGGTCCGGTAGGTGAGCTCGGGCTGCTCGATCGAGCGCAATACGGAGGTCACCGCGGCGAGGTGGACGACGCCGTCGAAGCCGCCCTCGAAGGCCGCCTCGAGCGTCTCCGCCTCGGCGATGTCGCCCTGGACGACGTCGACGGCGGGGTCAGGATGGGGCTGGAGGTCGACCACCCGCACGTGGGCGCCGTCGCCGGTCAGCTCGGACACCACGTGGCGGCCGATGAAGCCCGATCCGCCCGTGACGAGGATCCGGCGGCCGCTGAGCGCGCCCGCGCTCACGCCCGCACCCGGATGGTCGCACCCGCCGCGTCGCCGGCGCGCCGGCGCGAGCGGCGCCGGCGCGGACCAGCGACCGGCGCGGGGACCAGCGGAACGGTCATCGCGGAGATCGAAGGTGTGCATACGAATGCTCCAGTGACATCGAGTCTGTGTCAGATCCTCAGCGTTCCCGGCCGGCGTGGCGGCACTCCGGCTGCGGCCGAGGCTGAAGCGATCGCGGACCTGCGAGCGGCCGAGAATAGCCGACGGCAACAAGGGAAGTAGGCCGGGCGCGCCATAAAGTTACGTATTCGACGCCGGCCCGGGGTCTCCCTCGGACTCCGCCGGAGCGTCCGGTGCTAGTTTCGCCGCCACCGATGCGAGCCCATGGGTTCCGGACTTCGGCGGCCTAGGGCGTGGGCGAACGCGCGCCGGCTGGGACTGGCGCTCGTCGCCGGACTCGTCCTGCTGGTCGTCGCGATCGTCTTCGCCTCCGGCGGCGGTCACCCCGGCCTGCCCCTCCCGGGCGCCGGACAGCCCGCGCGGGCGGGCGACCCGTTCGGCTACATCCCCTCGCGCGAGGCCCAGTTCGAGAGCCGCGCGATCGCCGGCGAGGCCCATGTGCTGTTCACCCAGAGCCCGGGCGGAGCGCTCGCGACCGCCCAGCGGGTGGCCCCGTTCCGGCCGCTGATCGACCGTCTGAGCGCCGGCACCGGAATCGACCCGGCGGTGCTCGAGGGCATCGTGTTCGTGGAGAGCGCCGGACGTCCGGACGTGATCGCCGGCAGCGACCCGAGCGCCGCGGCGGGACTGACCCAGATCCTCGCCCAGACGGGCCAGGGCCTGCTCGGCATGCACATCGACCTCGCCCGCAGCCGCGCGCTGACGCGCAAGATCGTCGACGCCGAGGCGACCGGGCGGGTGAGCGGAGTCCCGAAGCTCGGTGCGCGAGCGGGCGGCGATCGACGACCGGTTCGTGCCCGCCAAGGCGATCGCGGCGACGATCCGCTACCTCCGCCTCGCCGAGCAGCGGCTGGTCCGGCCCGACCTCGCCGTCGTCTCCTACCACATGGGGATCGGCAACCTCCAGCAGGTCCTCTCCGACTACGACGGCGGGCAACCGGTGCCGTACGCGCAGCTGTACTTCGACACCGCGCCCGACCATCACGGCAGCGCGTTCGACCTGCTCGCCGGCTTCGGCGACGACTCCTCGCTGTACTACTGGCGGGTGCTCGGCGCCATGCAGATCATGCGCCTGTACCGCACCGACCGCGCCGCGCTCACCCGGCTGGCCACGCTCCAGGACGAGGCCGGCTCGAACGCGTTCGTGCTCCACCCGCCCGACCGCACGCCGTCGTTCGCCGACCCCAACGCCCTGTACTCGGCGTACGCCGCCCGGACCCTGCTGCGCCTGCCGACGAACGCCGCGCGCCTCGGGCTCGCGGTCAACCCGCAGATGGGCTACCTCGCCCCGCGCGTCGGGGCGACGCCCGCGCTGTACCGCGGGCTGCGCCCGGCCGCGCTCGACCTGCTGATCGAGCTCGCCGCCCGCGTGCGCGCCCTGTCCGGGCTGCAAGGCGCCGCTGACCGTACTCAGCACGGTGCTCGACCGCCGCTACGAGAGCCAGATCGACGCCTCCTACCCGGCCGCCGCCACCGGCTACGCCTTCCAGATCGCCCGCCGCTACGCCGGCCGCGCCCAGGCTGCCGCCTTCCAGGCGATGCTCGACCGCCTCCAGGCGCTCAACCTGATCGCCTGGGACCGGACACCGTCGACGATCGACGTCACCGTGGCGTCTGATGCGTCCCAGGTGATCGTGCACGGACCGTAAGGGGCGCCGAGAACGAGCGGGCGCTGACGGCACGATCTGCGCGCTTGGCCCCAAGGTCACACGGAACCGTGGCAGCGTGAACGGTGGAACGTTAGGGTCGCGGGCGAGCCCCAACGTCACACGGAACCGCGGACGCCGACACGATGCAACGTTAGGGTCGCGGGCGAGCCCCAACGTCACACGGAACCCCCGGGGCCCCGCTTCATGTCACGAAAAGGCTGCTGTGCCGTAGCGGCGAAGCGCCGCGACCCCCGCGGCCGCAACCCGCGAGGCGCGGCCCAGGGCCTGGGTATCTAGTGGGAAATCGCCGTGATTCGCTGTAAGGCAAGATTAACCACTAAACGGTGCCACGGCAGGCGTGTCACCCGCGGGCGGGCGGTTAAGGGCCTGGGTATCTGGCGGGAAAAATAGGCCCGTTAGATACCCAGGCTCACCGAAAACGGCTGCGCGCCGGGGAGGACTGCGCCGGGCTCTGCGCGTCCCCCAGGTGCCCCCGCGTGCAGCTGGCGGGTGCCCGCCGACCCCCCGCCGCGAGCGCCCCTCCGCCGAGCGCCCCGCCCTCCGGTTCCCTGCCAGCCGGGCGCGCCGGTCCGGCCTGAGCACCGGACGGAAAATAGCCGTGATCCGCCATGCCGCAAGAGTGACCCTGAACCGTGTCGCGGCGCCTTTTCACCCGCCCGCGGGAGGCCGAGGGCCAGGACAACTAACGGGACCATCCGTCCCGTTAGCGACCCAGGCTCGGTTGGGACGTTCAGTCCGCCGGGGTCCCGGTGGTGTCCCCGGCCTCACTGCGGCATCGCCGCGTCTCGGCGCGCCGGCGGCGGTCGCTTTCTCGTCAGGCTGAGTTTGGGCCTAGCGGGAGCTGGGGCGCGAGCGGGGGCTGGGGCACGAGCCAGGCCCCGCTCGTCGTGGGGACGAGACCGGCGAGCACCCCGCATCGAATAGCGTGCCCGCCATGACCGACGCCGTGAGGACTCCCGACGAACTGCTGCAGGGCCTGCCGGACTTCCCGTTCGAGCCGCACTATCGGGAGTACGACGGGATACGGCTGGCGCATCTGGACGAGGGGGACGGGCCGCCGGTGCTGTTCATGCACGGCGAGCCGACGTGGTCGTTCCTGTGGCGCAAGGTGATCCCGCCGGTCCGCGAGGCGGGCTTTCGGTGTATCGCGCCGGACCTGCCGGGATTCGGCCGGTCGGACAAGCCGATCGACTTCGACTGGTACAGCTACGACCGTCACACGGAGGCGGTGGCGCCGCTGCTCGAGGAGCTCGACGTGCGCGACGCGACGATCGTCGTACACGACTGGGGTGGCCCGATCGGGCTGCGGCTGGCAGTTGAGCATCCCGACCGGATCGCGCGGATCGTGGTGCTCGACACCGGGCTGTTCACCGGGCATCAGAAGATGACCGATGCGTGGATCGCGTTCCGCGACTTCGTCGATCGCACGGAGGACCTGCCGGTCGGGTTGCTCGTCCGCCGGGCATGCAAGACCGACCCCGGCGACGAGGTGATCGCCGCCTACGAGGCGCCGTTCCCGAGCGTCGAGTCGAAGGCCGGAGCCCGCGCGTTCCCGCTGATGCTCCCGACCTCACCGGAGATGCCGGGCGGGCCGGCCGGACAGCGGGTGCTCGAGGCGCTGCGCGAGGACACCCGGCCGAAGCTCGTCCTGTGGGCGGACTCCGACCCGGTGCTCCCGCTCGAGGTCGGCCGGCGGTTCGCGGCCGCGCTGGGGACCGATGTCGACCACGTCATCCCTGACGCCTCGCACTTCCTCCAGGAGGACCAGGGGCCGCACATCGGCGAGCTGATCGCCGGCTGGCTGCGCTCACAGACGGCCTGACCGGACCGCGCTCGGCAACCGGACCGCGCTCGGCAACCCGGACCGCTCGGGGCAACCCGAGGCGCATGCGGCCACCGGGCCGCGCCCCTGCGACGGGACGCGGCCGGCCGGCCGAGACAGCCTCAGACGTGCTCTGCTTCGGGCTCCGGGTCGGGCTCAGACTCGGCCACCTGGGGGCGCTCGGCGTGCGCGATCGTCTCGACCATCCGGGCCTCGTACGCCGAACGGGCATGGTGGTCGGGCGCCATCAGCACCTGGTCGCCCTTGAGGACGCGGCCGACGGCCTCCATCGCACGGCGCGGGACGACGGCTCCGAGCCGGATCAGCGCCTTCATGTTCCGCGGCACGTAGACCTCGAAGCGCGCGGTCTGCAGCGCCTCGACGATCGCGTCGGCGACGTCGGTCGCCTCGACAGCCTTGAACCCGCGGGTCTCGGGCAGGCCCGACCCGAGCTCGGTGTTGACGACGACCGGCATCACCACGGTGATGTCGATGTTCGTGTCGCGAAGCTCGGCCTTGAGCGCCTCGCTCAGGCCGACCACCGCGTGCTTGGTGGCGCAGTACGTCGCCCCGCCCGGGAATCCCGCCTTGCCGGCGGCCGAGGCGATCTGGACGAGGTGGCCGCGGTTGCGGGGGAGAAAGCGCTCGAGCGCGAGCTTCGAGCCGTAGATGACGCCGTGCACGTTGATGTCGATCATCCGCGTGGCGGTGGCGTCGGTCTCTTCGACGAACGGCCCGATCGGCATGATTCCCGCGTTGTTGATGAGGATGTCGAGCGGGCCGACCTGGGCCTCGACGTCGTCGAGGAAGCGGGCGAAGCTGGCGCGGTCGGTGACGTCGAGCGGCAGCCCGACCGTGCCCGAGCCGAGCTCCTCCGCCGTGCGGGCGGCGAGCGTCGCGTCGATGTCGCCGATCGCGACCCGGGCACCCTGGACGATCAGCGCGGCGGCCGTCGCCCGGCCGATTCCGCGGGCGCCCCCGGTGATTGCGACGACCTGGCCGGCGAGCGACCGTGGGACCTTGGCCATGTATGCCTCCTGGTTTGAATCCGGTGCGCACCAGCGTGCGCGCCGGTCAGACGGTACCGGGAGGGACGGAAAAACGGCGGATCGGCCCGGCGTGCGGCTCGGCCTGTCGCCGCGGGCGGCCCGAGCCCCCTGGGCGCCCCGGGCCCCGTGGGCGCCCCGTCCCCCGTGGGCGGCCCGGGCGCCGTGGCGGTGTCCGTTGCCGAGTGCCCGGGTACCAGGCGGGACCGGGACAGCGCCGGCAGCGGTCGCCGGCTCACGCGGCACAGCGGGGTGGCGGCCGCGACGGGCGGCGTGGTGGCGGGCGCCGCACCCGCACGGCCAGCCGCGCCCGCACGGTGGCGGGCACGCGCGCGTGCCGCGCGCGCGGTGGCGCCCGGGCGCAGTGGCGGCGCCGCCCGCAGGCAAGCGGGTGAACGGCGCGATCCCGCTGACGGACGCGAGGATCGCCGACTGCGAGCTCGCCGGCGGCTGCGGGGCGGGCGGGCGGGCGCTCGGTCCGGCACGCGGGGAGGGCGCGAGGTCCCTGGCGGCGACGATCATCCCGGCTGTCCCAAGGCCGGCGACCGCCGCGCCGAGCGCGAGTTTCGCGAGCCCGCCCTTGAGCGCCGAGGAGCCGAGCAGCCCGGCGGCGGCGAGCGCGCCGGAGCCACCTCCGCCGCCGATCGTCCCGGCGAGCACGGAGTTCTTCAGCGCGGCCGTCGGGATCACCGGCAGCAGCACCGCGAGCTGGCGCCGCTGGCGGTCGACCTGACGGCGGAACGCGCGGCATCCGGGGCACTGGCGCAGGTGGCGGCGGAGCGAGCCGCGCCGGAGCCCGGCGCCGCGCGCGCCGGCCAGCTCGGCCCGAATCGCAGCGCAGTCGGTCTCGCGGGCGGCACGGCTGGCGAGCAGCGAGGCCCGCGCCTGGAACACGAGCGCCTTGACCTTGGCGGCCGGGACCTCGAGCACCTCGGCGATCTCGCGGTGACTCATCGCGTCTAGCTCCGCGAGGACGAGCGCAGCGCGCTGCTCGGTGGGGAGGCGCTGGAGATCGACGAGCAGGTCGCGGAGGTCCTGGCGGCGCTCGACCTGGACGGCCAGGCCCTCGGTGATCGCGAACGGAAGCTCGGAGGCGGGCTGCTCGCGGCGGGTCCGGATCACTGACAGGCAGCGATTGCGGGCGATCGTGTACAGCCACGGACGCAGCAGGATCGGCCGATCGGAGGCCAGGAGGCTGTTGTAGGCGGACAGGAACGTCTGCTGGAGGGCGTCCTCGGCCTCGCCGGCGTCGCCGAGCATATGCCGGCAGAACGACAGGATCCCGGGGTGGTGGCGGTCGTACAGGACCTCGAACGCGGCCACCTGCCCGTCGCGGATCTCCTCCACCAGCCGTTCGTCAGGCGCAAGCCTCAGCCTCGCCACCGTGATCCGTGGGCCGCGTACCGGCACCAGGGCGGGCGCCGCACTCGCTTCCATGGTTGGAGGTTCTGCCCGGTTTCCGCAGAAATGGAACGCTGATCCGGCGGATCAGCGCGTGTGCGGGCGCAGGCGCTTGAGCGCCAGCGGAGTGGCGTACCCGGGCGGATCGGGATGATCGAGCGCTCGGGCGGCCAGGCGCCGGCCGGCCTTGATCAGCCGATCTGCGTCGCTGAAGTCCGAGGGCAGGACGTCGAGCGGGCAGGGCGGCGGCAGCACGATCACGGTGGCCCGCTTCTGGGCCGCCGCGATGTCGGCGACGAGGCGCTGGTTGATGAGCAGGGTGATCGCGTGGACGAGCATCGCCACGGCGCCCTGGGGCGGGGTCGGCATCCGGCAGGTGCCGCCGGTCGGCAGCACGTAGATCGTGTCCGCGCCGGCCTGCACGGCCGCCGAGAGCGGCGTGTTGTCGCAGACACCGCCGTCCACCAGGACGGCCCCCTCCCGGTCAATCGCAGGGTAGACCCCGGGAATCGCAGCGCTGGCCAGCACCGCCGACTCGGCATCGCCGGTCGACATCCGGACCTCGGCGCCGGTCCGGATGTCGGTGGCGATCAGCGTCAGCGGGATCGCCGCGTCCTCGAGCCGGCTGAACTCGAGGTAGGCGCTTGCCATGGCCTTCAATCCGATGTTGGGGACGAGGTGGTCACGCAGGCCGACAAGGCCGAGCACGGCCGTCACCGGGTTGGGCGGGAACACCTCGAACGCGCGCAGGCCGCGCCACACGTCCTGCAGCGACTTGGCCGTCTCGACCGTCGGTGGGCGGGAGGCGATGTAGGCGGCGTTGACCGCGCCGGCGCTCGTCCCGACGAGCAGGTCGGGGGCGATGTCACGCTCGTAGAGGGCCTGGAGCATGCCCGCCTCGATCGCGCCGAGGCTGGCGCCCCCTGCCAGGACGAAGGCAATCACGGGGCCAGACGCTAGCGGGGCGCGGGGGAGTTCGGCGGCCCGGTCGCCGGCTGCCGCTTGCAGGGGCGCGGGCGCGCTCGGCGGCCCGGTGGCCCAGCCGCCGCCTACCGCGGCGCGGGCGGCCCCGGCGGCGCGACGATGTCCCGCCCAGTCGGCCGCAGGTCGGTGTCGAGCTCGAGCTGCCAGAAGTAGCGGGTGAACGTGACCCCGGCCCGGAACTCGCCGACGTGCGGCTCGATCGTCTCGCCGGCGGCGATCCGGACGATCAGCTCCGGGTACGTGCGGCCGGGCAGCGCCGCGTACATCGGGGCCGGGAAGGCACCGCCGAACCGGGTGTTGACGTCGGTGATGCCCAGGCCGATCTCACGGTCGCGGAACACCTGGACCGTGCATGGCCCGCGCACCTCGAGGGCCTCCACCACCCGCCTGCCGAGCGCGATCAGCTCGTCATCGGCGATCACCGTGCCCTTGATCGACTCGCCGCCGCGGGACTCGATCATCGAGCGCGGAATCGCGTTCAGGCAGCGGCCCTGGAGGTCGGACAGGCAGTCGATCGAGAACTCGGGCCCGTCCATCAGCTTCTGCACCATCGCCGGCTCCTTCACGTAGTCGACGAAGAACGCGGCCGCCACGGCGTCGTCGGCGCGGTGGATCGAGCGCGCTCCCGAGCCCTGGCGCGGCTTGACCATCACCGGGTAGGACCCAACCTCCTCGCCCGGGAGCACCGTCGGCGGGGACGGCAGCCCGAGCCGCGAGAGCAGCAGGTGGGCCTCGTACTTGTCGTACGTGGACCGAGCCACCTCGGGCGAGGGGACGAACGCCGGGAGCGCGCCCTCGGCCCGCGCCACCGCGAGCACCTCGAGGTCGAGATCGGTGAGCGGGACGACCGCGCCGACGTTGTACTCGTCGCACAGCGCAGCGAGCGCCGGCACGTAGTCCGGGTCATCGATGCGGGGCACCGCCCGCCGGTGGTGGGCGGCGTACTGAGCGGGGGCCAGCGGGTTGGGGTCGGCGGCCACGACCGTCGCGTGCTGGGCGAACGCCGACACGATGTCGTAGCGCTTGCCGACGCCCGTGAGCAGGACGCCCGGGCTGGCTGTGCAGGAAGTCGCCTCGGCTGACCTATTCATGATCTCTCCCTTCCGGCGGGCGGCTCCCATTGCCGTCGCCGCCAGGCGATGGCACCCATCCGCCCCTGTCTCCTTTGTAGAGGCCCTGTCCGCTCACCACCATCGCGATCGTGCGCACGAGGATCTTGAGGTCGAGGGCCATCGACTGGTGCTCGACGTACCACAGGTCGAGCTCGATCCGCTCGGGCCACGGCAGCGAGGCGCGGCCGTTGACCTGGGCCCAGCCGGTGATCCCGGGCTTCACGGCGAGCCGGCCGCGTTGGCGCTCGGTGTACTGCTCGACCTGGACCTGGACCGTCGGGCGCGGCCCGACGATCGACATCTCGCCGCGGACGACGTTCCACAGATTCGGCAGCTCGTCGAGCGAGGTGCGGCGCAGGAACCGGCCGATTCGGGTGATCCGGTCGTCCCCCTCCTGGATCGCCAGGCCGGCGCCGGTGAACTCGGCGCCCCGAACCATCGTGCGGAGCTTGTAGATCGAGAACGGCTCGCCGTCGCGGCCGATCCGGGTCTGGGTGTAGATCGGGTGCCCGGGCGATTCGAGCCGGATGAGCACTGCGAGCACGGCCACGACGGGCCCGGCGAGCAGCGAGCCGATGCCGCCGATCAGGAGATCGAGCGCGCGCTTCACCTGGTGCCCTCGGCCGCTTCCCATCCGGCCTCGGTCCCGTGCGCAAGCCAATCCCACAGCCCGGCGGCGAGCGACGCTGTGGTCAGCACGTAGTAGCGCGCGATCAGCAACGGCCGGGCGGGGAGTATCGGCGCCGCGAGCGCCGCGAGCAGCACGAGCACCTGCAGGACGACGGCCGCCGCGTACACCCACCCCGACCCGATCAGGGCGACGCTGCAGGCGAACGCGACGACGTGCAGGAACGGCGACAGGTAGCGGAGCACCCGGTGGGAGAAGATCATCAGCGCGTACAGCGGGTCGTAGCCCCGCGGGGACAGCATCCCGCCCTGCAGGACGATCGGCCAGCCGTGGCTCATCATCCGGCGCTTGCGGGCGAACTCGCCCTCGATCGAGGGGACCATCTTCTCGCTGGCGTGAGCGTCGGCGGCGTACACGGCCCGCCACCCCCGCTTGACCATGTTGAACGGGAACGACAGGTCGTGGCCCATGATCGGATCGACGACGAGGTAGGAGTCGCGGCGGGTCGCGTAGATCGCGCCGTTGCCGGCGGTCACCGACCGCAGTCGCGACTCGAGCCCGCGGACGCGCCATCTCGTAGCGCCAGTAGACGCCCTCCTGGTTGGTCCCCCGCTCGTTGACGAACCGCACGTCGCCGCACACGTAGCCGACGCCGGGGTCGGCGAACGGCGCCACCAACCGGCGCAGCGCGCCGGGCTCCCACACGACATTTGCATCCGAGAAGGCGACGATCGTCCCCCCGGCCCGCTCCACCGCCGCATCCTGGGCTCGGATCTTCCCGCCGCGGGGGAGCTCGAGCACGACGTCGGCGCCGGCCGCCCGGGCTCGTTCGGCGGTGTCGTCAGGTGAGCCGTCGCAGGCGACGATCACCTCGACGAGCTCGGACGGGTAGTCGAGCCCGCGGAGGTTCGCGACACGTTGGGCGATCACCTCCTGCTCCGCGTAGGCGGCGACGATCACGGTGACCAACGGCGGCTCGTCCGGGCCGTCCCCCGCGGACGGCGCCGCGGCGCCCGCGCGCGAGCCCGGCGAGCAGCAGCGGATACCCGGCATGCGTATAGAGCAGCAGGCCGGCCGACAGCCAGAACAGGATCGCGAGCACGGTCACGGCGCCGGATTGTGCAGGACACCGCGGGTCACGGCGGCGGATTGTGCAGGACGCGGGGCTCCCGGCGGCGGATTGTGCAGGAGGCGGGGCTCCCGGCGGAGCCAATGCTATGGTCGCCGACGACCGCGGCCGGGTCACACTTCCACAGCCTATGCGTGCTCGACTGATCCGGTTGCTCGTTCTCACCGCCGCGCTCGCCGCGGCGCCCGGCGTGGCGTCCGCGGCGCAGCTGTTCAGGCTCGGCCGGGTGCCGCATACCTTCGTCCGGGCGTCGACACTGAGCGTGTCGCTCACCGCGCGCGGTTCGAGCAACGCGCTGACCGGCTGGCTGTCCGGCGCCGGCCGGCTCACCCGCCTGCACCTCACGCCGGGCCATCTCACGCTCCCCGCTCGCACCCGGCTCGCCCTTCCGCTCACCGCGCGCGTCCCGGACGGCCTGCCCGCCGGCCGCTACCAGCTGATCGTGTGCGCGACCCGGCGGACGCCGGCCCGCCCCGGCGGCGCCTGCGTACGCTCGACCCGGTTCGCGCTGATCCCGTCGATCGCGATCGCCCGGGGCGCCGGGACGAGCGTCCGGCCGGCCCTCGACAGCTCTCGCGCGGCGCAGGCGACGATCGGGCCCGCGGGCGGCATGCTGTCGACCACGACCGCGAACGGATCGACGCTCACGCTCACCGTCCCCGCCGGCGCACTCGCCGGCGACGAGCCGCTGACGATGACGCCGCTCGCCTCGCTTGGCGCCTCGGGCGCGAAGCTCGCCGCGGGGGCGCAGCTCGGGCCGGACGGCCTGCGGCTGCTGCAGCCCGCCTCGCTGGCGATCACGCCCGCCCAGCCGGTCCCGGCCGGAGACCAGGCGGCGTTCGCCTACACCGCCGGAGGCAGCCAGTTCTCGCTCGTCCCGGCCGCCGATGGCCGCGCCGTCGCGATCCCCCTGCTGCGGCTGGGCGGCGCCGGGTTGGCCTCGGCATCGGGTGGGCGCTTCGAGACGCTCGCCCACCGGGCCCCGGGCGATCCCCTGTCCGCCTTCCTGCAGCAGCTCGCCGCTTCGACCCGGCAGCTGCGGCTGCAGCGACTCCACCTCCATCCCGGCGGGGTCGCGAACCCGGGCATGCAAGCCGTCGGCACTCTCGGCGGCTTCTACAACCAGTTCATCGACCCGTTGTTGCGCCGGGCAGGCGCGACCGCGCCCGCGTTCACGACCGCGGCCGAGCGGGCGATCGCGTTCGAGCGCGAGGTCCGCCTGCTCGGCGACGGGCGGCTGTTCGCCGGCCAGCAGGACCAGCGCCTCAAGAGCCTGCTGGCAGTCGCGCTCGCGCGGCAGTGGAGGCGTCACCTGGCGGCGTGCGACGCCGGGGCGGGTGTCGGCAACCTCCAGACCGTGCTGACCCTCGGCCAGGTCGCGCAGGCGCTCCGAATCGGCTCCGCGATCGGCGGTCCGGCGGGGATCACGGCCGCGGTGCCGCGCTGCACGCGGTTCACGGGCCAGGCCGGCGTACAGGTCGATCTGGCCAACTGGCAGCCCTCGTCCTCGCGCCCGCCGCTGTCCCAGATCGTCTCGACGGCGGTCGCCTCCGGTCCCGTGACCGTCGCTTCGGCGACCGGGCCGAACGAGTTCGCGTTGGCGTCGCCGCACCTGGCGGTGACCGAGCAGGTGTCGAGCGTGACGGCCAACGCGGCCGACCAGGCGGCCGGCTGCAGCAGCCCCGCGCTCGTGTCCTACTCGACCGACCCGGCGCAGATGTTCGCCGCGGTCGGCGGCACGCTGACCGTCCCCGACGACCTGTTCGACTCCGGTCCGGCACAGTGGACGTACGGGCTGACCGTCGCGGGGGCGGACATGGCGACGTGGCAGATCACATGCCCGCCGGCGGTGACGCCGACCACGTTCACGCAGTCCCCGGGGGCGATGGCCGCGGTCGGCGCGATCACGTCGACCAGTCCGGTCCCGCTCACGGCGCACAGGACGCTGCGTAACTTCTCCGGATCGGCCGACATCGTCTCCGGCCAATCGCTCACGGCGTTCGTCAACGGCCGCGGGCGGGTCAGCGTCAAGTTGCCGAACTGATCGTTCGGTACAGCGCGAGCGTCGCCGCGGCGGCCGCCCCCCACGAGTACGGTCCCGCGGCGGCGGCGCGGGCCGCGGCGCTCAGCCGCTCGCGCGCGGCGGGGTCGCCGAGCAGCTCGGACAGGGCGGACCGCAGCGCGGCCGGGTCGCCCGGTGCGACGAGCCGCGCCGCGCCGGTGCGCGCCACCTCGGGGAACCCGCCGATGTCGCTGAGCAGCGCCGGCGTGCCGAACGCGAGCGCGGTGGCGAGAACGCCCGACTGGTCGAAGCGTTCGGTGCGCACGTACGGGAGGACGACGACGTCCGCGCGGCGGAACAGGGCGGGGAGCTGGGCGTCGGGAACGAACTCGGGGAGGAACCGGACACCGGGCGGCGCGGCAGCCCGCAGCGGACCGAGCGGCATCCGCGGGCGACCGACGACCCACAGCTCGGCGTCGGCGTCGAGGCCGCGCCAGGCCTCGAGCAGCGTCTCGATGCCCTTGTACGGCCGCAGCAGCCCGAAGAACAGGGCGACCGGCTTCTCGACCCCGCGCAGCACCTCGGGCAGGGGCGCCGTGTCCGGCAGCGCGGCCAGGTGGGTGAATGCGCCGTGGTGGATCACGTGGACCTTGGCCGGGTCGACGCCAGCGCCCGCGATCAGCTGGGCGCGCCCGTACTCCGAGTGCGCGACGACGGCGTCGACCGCCCGGTACAGGCGGCGCTGGGCCCAGGCCTGACCGGGCCGGGGCTCACGCGGGAGCAGGTCGTGGGCGGTGAGCACGAGCGGGCGGTCGGGGAGCAGCGCCCAGTCGAGCCACTGGACGTCGAGCCACTGGAAGTGGACGACGTCGGCGGCCGCCGGCGACGAGCGGCGATAGCGGAGCATGTCCGGCACGTGGGCGGCCAGCTTCTGCAGCCTGCGTCCCCGCGACCCGGCCGCTGCGCCGGCGCGGAGGTAGAAGGCCTCCCGCCTTTCGTAGCCATCGGGCGCGGGCACCGCCCCGTACGCGAACCGGCTGGTGACGAGCTCGACCTCCGCCCCAGCCGCGGCCAGCGCGGCGCACAGCGCGTGGTCGTACGGCGGCGTGAAGGCCGACGGGTCGACGACCTGGACGCGCATCATCGCCGCCCGCGGGAGTCGATCGCGAGGCCGGCGAGGGCGGCAAGGCGGCGGGCGGCCGCCTGGACGTCCGCGCCGCCGACGGGCTGAACCCGGGCGCCCGGCGAACGTCGCAGCCGGCGCACGGCTGGGGCGAGCGCGACGAGCGGGGGCTGGCCCGGCCGGCGACCGCGGAGATCGCGCAGCGACGCGGAGCGGGTGGCGGACGACGAGCGCCACGAGCGCGAGCAGGCGGGCCGCGACACCGTCATCCTCGCGGTAGGCGATCGCGAGCGTCCGCGAGGCCTCGACCCACGGCGCGTCGGGACGCGCGACCGCCTCGATCCGGACGCCCTCGAGCGTGCGGGCGAGGTCGACGAGCGGGTCGCCGCGGACGGGGAACCGATCGGCGACGAGGACCACGCGGGCGGGAACGCCGCTCGGGCGCGATGCCGACGGGCGGTTGGAGAGCGCGAAGCCCGCCAGCTCGTCGAGCGCGAGCATCGCGTCGAGGGCGACGTACCGGCCACGTTCGAGGCGCGGCGGTCGCGGGCGGCGCCCCTACCGGCGGCGGTCGCCGGGGCCGGCCCGCGGCGCAGCACGATCCGCAGCGCCCGGCGCGCGGCCCGGCGCAGTGCCGGCTCGGGCACGAACCCGGCGTAGCGCCGGCGCAGCCACGCCCGGCCCGCGGCGTAGCCGCGCCACTGGCGGCGGAGCTCCCGCACGGTCGCCCGGTAGCGATGCTCGACCGAGGCGCCGGGGCGGAGCTCGAGCTGCCATCCGGCGCGCTGCAGACGCCAGCTGAAGTCGGTGTCCTCCGCCGCGCGGACACCCTCGTAGAAGCCGCCGATCGCCTCGAACGCCTCGCGGCGGACCATCAGGTTGGCTGCCACGGCCCGCGGGAGGTACGGATGGGCGAGATGCGCCCGCTGGCTGAGGAAGCCGCGTGCAGCGCCGTAGCGCGAGGCGAGCGTGGGCGCCGGGGCGGCGGACACGACCTCGCCCGCCAGCGCCCCGACCTTGTCGTCCGGCGGCTCGGCGAAGTACGTGTCGAGCAGCTCCACCGGCGCGCGGCAGTCCGCGTCGAGGAACAGGATCCATTCACCCGAGGCGTGCTCGGCGCCGACATTGCGGGCGTGCGCCGGCGAGCGCTCGCCCACGGCCCGGATCACCGCGACCCCCTCGCGCGGCGGGGCGGTGCCGGCGTTGTCGGCGAGGATCAGCTCGTCGCCGGTGTGGGTGGCGAGCGCGCCGAGGGTGTCGAGGGCAGCGTCGGCTGCCGGCCGGTCGCCGGCGAACGGCATCACCACGCTGACGGTCGGTCTGCTCATCCGCTCTTGCCTGACGATCGCCGTAGCCGGCTGGTGAGCCGCTGCAGCTGGTCGAGCTCGTCGGGATGGGCGAACCGGGTCGCGTACAGGACGAGCGGGATCACGGCGAACACCGCCGCCCGAGACAGGAAACCGGGCAGCCCGTGGGTCGGCAGCAGCAGGTCGCCGAGCGCGGCCAGGCCGCCCATCACCGCGACGAGCTGGACGATCCGCCGCCATTCGAACCGGGTGGCGAACGCCCGGCGCGTGAGCACGTGCATGACGCCGAGCATCACCACGTAGGCGCCGCACAGGGCGATCCCGGCCCCGGCGATCCCGAGCGGGGGCACGAGCACGAGCAGCAGCACGACGTTGCCGGCCAGCCCGGCGATCGAGGCCGGGAAGTTGCGCGTCGTCACGTTCGCCCGACCGGCGATCACGAGGAACACGACCCACAGCCCGTACATCGCCCAGCCGAGCGCAACCCACGGCAGCGCCCTGTAGGCGCCGTAGAACTCGTGCGTGGTGAGCAGCCGCAGGACCCACCGGCCGAGCAGCGCCAGCCCGGCGACGACCCAGCCGCTGACGAGCATGTAGTACGTGGTGACGAGCCCGTACAGCCGCGCCGCCTCGGCGTCGTCGGTGACCGAGTAGGCGAGCGGCGGCCAGGCGTACTGGAACGCGCGCACGATGAACGCGACCGCGCCGGCCAGCTTGACCGCGATCGAGTACAGGCCGGCGAGGCCCTGGCCGCGGTCGTGGTAGATGTAGTAGCGGTCGACGATGCTGAGCGCGTAGACGGAGATCTCGGCAGGCACCGTCGGCAGCCCGAACCGGAGCAGCACGCCGAGCCGCTCCCGCGCCGCGACCGCCTCGGAACCGGCCGCGCATCAGTCCACCACAGGCCGAGCAGGACGACGGTCGAGACGGCGTAGTTGCCGAGCAGCAGCCCGCGTGGGCCCTTGTGCAGGCCGACGACGAGCACGACCGAGGCGATCACGGTCAAGATCACGTTGGTGATCGAGGCGATCGCGTACAGCCGCAGGCGCTCGTCGACCCGCAGCACGCCGTAGGCGAGCTCGAGGTTGGTGAACGACCACAGCCCGAGCACGGCGACCAGGAAGATCCCGGGTCACGATGGCTGAGGACGATCTTCGACAGCGGCCCGGCGGCGAGCGCCAGCGGGATCGCGGCGACCGTTGTGGCGACGAGCAGGAACACAGCCGCCTTGCGCACGAGCGCATCGCGGCGCCCCTGGTCCTCGTCGGTGAAGTAGAAGCGCAGGAACGCCTCGATCATCCCGAACCGGACGAGGATGCTGATGAAGATCACCCCGTTGGCGAGCAGCTCGACCACGCCGTAGCCCGGACGCGGAGATGTACCGGGTGTAGACCGGGAGCAGGATCACCGCGATGAACTTCGAGATGACGTCCGCCACCTGGTAGGCGCCGAGCGAGCTGACCAGCCGCTTGAGGTAACCGCTCACGGCGGCACACGGTACGACGCGGTGGCGCTGGTCGAGGGCGATCCCATGCGAGGGCGTCGCCGGTGCGGCTCGCGGGGCACGCCGCGGAGACGGTGTTGGCCGGTGAATGAGATGCCAAACTCGGCGCCTCGACTGGGAGTTCGGCATCCCGTGCATCAGATCGATGCTCCGCGTACCGGATTCGGCGAGATCGGGGCGAGGTTGGCACCTGGTGCACGCGACGCCGCCGTCAGTGCCCGAGCACCGACCACAGCCGCACCATCAGCTGCTTGGCGTCGACGTTGCCGGCCAGGCTGGCGCCGAAGCCGCCGAGCCCGATCTCGACGACGATGCCGTGGCCGAGGCGGAAGCCGACGATGCTGGGGGCGCGGTCGCTGACGCCGGCGGAGGAGGTGACGCCGGCCGAGGAGTGGATCGGCTGGAACGTGGTGTAGCCGCCGAAGCCGCCGGAGGTGCCCGGAGAACAGGCCGAGGCCGTCGTGGATGACGAGGATCAGCTCGTGGTTGCCGGTGACGAGCGAGCCGGGGCTGGCGCCGAAGATGTCGGCGCCCGACCCCACTGGCGAGAGCGCCTGGCCGCCCTGGAGGCTCGCGCGGCGCAGCAGCGAGCTCTGGCCGATCGACAGCACGTGACCGCCGCCGAGCACGTAGGAGCGGGCGGAGGTGGCGAGCGACGAGGGCAGCCACCGCTCGGCGCCCGCGAACACGAGCGCGCGGTACTGCGAGAGCCGCGGCCCGGTGCCGCCGGCGAGGGCGATGTCGGTCGTGAGGTCGTAGGCGAGGTGGGCGCGGTCGAGGTAGGACAGGAACGCGGCCTCGTCGGCGTACCCCTCCGGCAGCCCGTCGACGAGCGGGCGGGCGAGCTGGATCGGGCCGCCGTTGGCGAGCGTGTTCGGCAGCCCGTCGTACTGCGGCGGATCGTCGACGGGGTTCTCGCCCTGCCAGGTGAGCGCGGGCAGCACGACGAGAATCCGCGGCCGGTGAGACGTGCCCGGGTGGTCGGCGACGAGCGGCACGTCGGTGCGGCGCGCACCGGCCGTGATCACGAGGTGGTAGAGCCCGGCGCCCCTGGCCGGGGGCAGCTTGACCGGGAGCTGGAACGGCTGCTGGGCGCCTTGCGCACTCGGCTTGCGCGCCCCCGCGCGCCACAGCGTCCAGTGATAGCGCCGGCGATTGGCGTCGACGTAGACGGTCGCCTTCGAGCCGGCGGGGACGGGAGTGAGCGGCGGCTGCGCGGCCAGGTAGCGGACCGTCACGCCGGCACGCGGCGTCGTCCCAGGCGGCGGCGGGTTGACCGGCGGGAAGCGCCCGAGGTTGCAGGCGGCGTCCCGCACCGACAGGCCGACCAGGTACGTGCCCTGCGGCGGGAGCGCCCCGCCGCGCAGGAGGCCGTCCCACACCGCCGAGCGCGAGCCGTGCTGGGTCTGGAAGGTCTTCACGATCTGCGGCGCGCCCGGGAGGTCGGTGCGGTAGATCGTCACCGTTGGGCGGCCGCCGTCGGTGCCCGTGTAGTCGATCGTCACCTTGGCGCCGGGCGGGGTGATCTGCGGGGCAGAGCCGGCGGTGGCACCCTGGACCGATACGGAGGTCACCCGCGGACGGGGCGGGACCGTCTCGATCGTGATCTTGACGGGCTGGCCGCCCGCGTTGCTGAGGTCGTACGTCCGCCCTTGGCGCAGCAGCGCCACCCGCACGTAGTAGGTCCCATCGGGGGCGACCGAGCCGTTGTCCTCGCGGCCGTTCCAGGTGAAGTTGCCGTCGGGCGTGCGTACGCCCTTGCGCATGTGGCGGGCGGAGGCGAGCGACCGGACGATCGTGCCGCCCGCGTCGACGATGTCGACGGACGCGTCGTCGGTGCGGTACAGCAGATAGAACGAGATCCCCAGCCGGGAGTGGTCGACGGTCCCGCAGCGGGCGCCGTACGGGTTGAAGTGGACGGGGCCGATCCGGACCCCGGCGATCAGCGGCGTCGAGACCTTGAGGTGCTGCGTGACGAAGAACGCCCCCACCGTCGCCACCACGAGCGCGCAGAACGCGATCGCAGTGAAGCGCTTCACACCGGGACCACGGCGACGTTCGGGACGTCGAACTCGTGGAACGCGTCGAGCCCGCGGGGATCGGCCGCGCAGAGCATCACGCGGATGCTGCCGCCGTGGCAGACGACGAGCGCTGGGAGCTCATCCCAGGCGCGCACGTCCTTGAGGCAGGCGCTCACCCGGCGCTGCTGATCGAGCAGCGACTCGCCGCCCGGGAACCGCCACTCGTCACCGGCGCGCAGCCAGCGGGCGTAGAGCTCGGGCTCGGCTCGCTCGATGTCGACGAACGTGCTGCCCTCCCACCGGCCGCGCCAGGCCTCGCGCAGGCGCCAGTCGAGCCTCGGGCGCAGGCCGATCGCGGCGCCGACGATCTCAGCCGTCTCCCGGGCTCGCGACAGGTCCGAGGCCCACAGCGAGGCGATCCCGTCATCCCGCACACGCTCGGCGAGCTCGAACGCCTGGCGGCGGCCGGTGTCGTTGAGCGGCGTGTCGGTGAACCCCTGGACCTTGATCGGCTCCAGGTTGTCGTTCGTCTGGCCGTGGCGGGCGAGCAGGACCTGACCGGGCACCGGCCGCCCTTACTCGAGGACGCTGGACGCGGTGTCCGAGCGCAGGCCGACCCGGATCGTCTCGAGCGCGAGCACGTCGTCGGGGGCGATGTTGCCGAGGTTGACGTTGGCCCCGAAGCGGCGCACGAACCACACCTGCTGGTCCTTGCGCGGCGCCTCGAACAGGATCTTCTCCGGCGCCACGGCGTGCACGATCTCGTCGATCAGGCCCATCCGCACCTCGCCGTCGTGGCGGAAGATGCCGGCCGTGCCGCTCTCACGTGCCTCGGCGATCACCTTCCAGGCGCCGGCCGCGAGCTCCTGCTCGATCTGCTCGACCCACCGATACGGCGCCATGATCCGCGTGTCGTCCTTGGAGCCGACCTCGGACAGGACGGTGAAGTCGCGGGCGAGGCGCTCGATCAGCGCGAGCTTGTCCTCGTGGCGCATCTCGATCGTGCCGTCGGAGATCTCGACGTGGTCGATCTCGAGCTCGTGAAGCCACTCGATCAGCTGCTCGAGCCGGCCCTGTCCGATTGCCAGCTCGGTCAGCGTGCCGCCGAGCACGACCGCGATCCCGTGATGGCGGTAGCGCTCCAGCTTGGCCCCCAGGTTCTGAGTGGCGAGCGCCGTGCCCCAGCCGAGCTTGACGACGTCGACGTAGTTGCCGGCGACCTCGGCCAGGCCGTCGACTCCGGCGACCGAGAGGCCGCGGTCGAGCACGTGCGTCAGCCCCTGCTGGCGCGGCTTCTCGCTCCGCTCCGGAAGGTCGAGCAGGTCCGCCATCGGTGCGCTACTGGCCGTTGGCGAGGTCTGCGCCGAGCGTCACGATGACGTTCGCCGTGCACGGCGCCGAGCCGGGGCAGGCGACCTGCTGGGCGGCCTGATCGACCGGTGCCACCGACGCGGGCTTGAGCTTGAGGCTCTTGGCCACCGCGAGCGCGTCCTTCTGGAAGCCGGGCAGGTACGCCACGATCGTCGTGGTGTGGGTCTGATCGGTCGCGGTCTGGACCGCGCCCTGCTTGTACCCAACCGCCATCAGGCTCTGGCCGATCCGGCCGGCGAGGCCGGTCTGGGTGGTGCCGTTGAGGACAGCGACAGTGACCGTGGCCGGGTTGACGGCGGCCGCGCGCTGCGTACTGGGGCGAGAGCTGCCGGCGCTCGCCGTGCTCGCGGGGCGGGTCCGGGACTTCGAGCTGCTGCCGCTGCTCCCGGTCACGATCAGCAGCACGACGACGACGACCGCCACGGCGATGACGCCGGCGACGATCCCGAGGATCCGGCGCCAGCGGCCCGGGTCGGGCGCCTGGCCGCGGGGCGGGGGTAGCGGGCGACGCCCGGGCGGCATCGTCTGGCCAGCGCGGACGCGGGGCGGTGACCCCTCCGCGACGGCGCGCGCGGAGCCGGCGGCGGGCGCGGACGACCCGTTCGTGGCCGGAGCCGCGCCGGGCCCGACGGCTGCCGAGCCGGCGAGCGCTCCCCCGGCGATTGCCCCTCCGGCCACCGTGGCCGGCGCGGGCGTCCCGCTCGGCGGCGCGGACACGCCGCTCGGCGATGGAGACGTGCCGCCTGCCGGGGTGGCGGCGCCGGGCGCCTGGGCCGGCTGGCTCGGCGCGAGTGCGGTCGCTCCTGCCGGGGCGGCCGTCGGGATCAGCCTGGTGGCGGCGCTCAGCGCGGGGGCGCCGACACCGGCGGGAGCGCCGGCCATCACGGGGACCGCGGCAGGCTGGCCGGTGGCCACGGCGGAGCGTCCAGACGACGCAGCCGGCATCGCCCGCCCGGGGGCGGAGGCGATGATGTCGGGGGCGGCACGCTCAAGCTGTTCGGCGCGCGCCAGCCGCGCCTCGAGGTCCTGGATCCGCTCAGTCGCCTCGTACGCATGCGAGCGCAGCGACGCGGTCTCACGCGCCTGGGCGAAATAGAGCAGGATGAGGATGGCCAGCCCGATGATCGAGGCGAAGCCGGCGTCTGCGCCCACCGAGTTGATGAAGTGGTGGACTGAGAAGGCGAATGGGAGCGTGCCCATGTTGCGTGCGCAGTCTACGTGCCGACCCGGGCATCTTGTCCACCCGGGGTGGTTGAGCGAGTGCGCGCGAGCGTAGCGACGTGCTCGGCCAGCACGGCCGCGTCGCCTTCGAGCACCAGCAGGTTGATCTTCGAGAACGTCTCCTGGACCCACTCGGGGTCGAGCGGCTCGCGGTCGGCCCGCATGATCCGCTGGGCCGGGGTCGGCTGCATCCGCTCGTAGGGGTTGACCAGGTCCTCGTGGAACTTCTCGCCGGGACGGGCCCCGACGATCTCGATCGCGATGTCACGGCCGGGCTCGAGCCCGGACAGCCGGATCATCGTCTCGGCCAGCTCGACGATCCGCACCGGCTCGCCCATGTCGAGCACGTACACCTCGCCGCTCGTCCGGCGGACGACCGGCTGCGCGGTCCCGGCGGGGTGGCTGTCGAGGTCGGCGCCGCCGAGCGACCCGGCGCGGATGATCAGCTGGACCGCCTCCGGAATCGTCATGAAGTAACGGCGCATCCGGGCGTCGGTGACCGTCACCGGGCCACCGGCCGCGATCTGGCGGCGGAAGATCGGGACCACCGAGCCTGAGGAGGCGAGCACGTTGCCGAAACGCACCGTCGAGTAGCTGGTGGCGGGATGCCGGGCGCCCTCGGCCTCGACCGCCCACTCAGCGAGCGCCTTGGAGGCGCCCATCACGGTGGCCGGCTTGACTGCCTTGTCGGTCGAGACGAGCACGAACGTGCCGACCCCGAGCTCGCCGGCGATCCGGGCCACGAGCCGCGTGGCCAGGGCGTTGTTGCGGATCGCTTCGACGGGGTTGAGCTCCATCATCATCACGTGCTTGTAGGCGGCCGCGTGGAAGATGACGCTCGGGCGGTACTCGGCGATCACCTCGCGCATCCGCTCCTCTTCCTTGCAATCGGCCAGCACCGGAACCGCCGTGCGCACGTGGCGATCCTCCTCGAGCTCGCGCATGATCTCGAACAGGTTGTCCTCGGCGTGGTCGACGAGCACGAGCTTGCGCGGTCCCACCCGGGCGATCTGGCGGCTCAGCTCGCCCCCGATCGAGCCGCCGGCACCGGTCACGAGCACGACCTCGCCGGACAGGTAGGCGCCGACCCGCTCGAGCTCCATCCGCACCGGCTCGCGACCGAGGATGTCCTCGACGCGGACCTCGCGGAGCTGGCGGGTGACCCGGAGCTGCCCGGAGCCGTCCTGGAGCAGCTCGAACACGGTCGGGGTGGTGCGGACCGGGATCCCCCGCGCGCGGCAGGCCAGGACGACCCGGGCGCGCAGCGTGCCCGGCGCCGAGGGGATCGCGATCACGACCTCGTCGGGCTCAACCTCGTCGAGGATGCGCGTGATGTCCTCGGCCGACGTGGTGCCGAGCACCTTGAGGCCGTACTCGTCCTTCATCCCGAGCTTGCGAGGGTCGTCGTCGACGAACCCGACCGGGTGCAGCCGGAGCAACGGGTTCCGGATCAGCTCGCGGGCGACGAGGTGGCCGCCCTCACCCCCGCCGACGATCAGCACGTCGCGGGCGCCCTTGGCGACGCGGAAGTTGCGGACGCGACCCTCCACGACCAGATGGACGACGAACCGCACGCCGACCGAGGAAGGCGAGCGAGAGCAGCAGGAACAGCGCGATCACGCTGGCCGGCAGCGTCACCGGGCTCGAGGCGACCGAGAAGCGGCGGAACTGCGACGAGGTCTGGACCGGGTGGACGAGCGCGATCGCCACGACGATCACGAACGTGGCGACGACGAGCCCCTTGATCACCGCCTCGTAGTCACGCTGGCCGATGAACGTCCACAGGCGCTGATAGACGCCGAACGCGGCCAGCGACGCGACGGACCCGAGCACGACCCACGGGATCGTGGTCTCGAACAGCTGCTCGTACTTGAATACGACATGCCCATCGAACCTCAGCCGGAAGGCGAGGAAATAGGCGAGCGCGACCAGGAGGCCGTCCACCAGCAGCAGGGGGAACGAGTGGCGATGGACGGGGAAGGCCGCGGATCTGATCCGCCGGCGCATGCAGGCGAGGATTCTAGGCGGTTGGTTCGATCCCTTGTCAGCAACGGCGGGGCCTCACGCCGGAGGCGCCCGCCGTCTCGCGGTGCGCTAGTAGGAGCCCGGAGGCGCCGTCGGGTTGCTCTTCTTCTTGGTGGGAAACGCGTTCGAGCGCTTCAGGATGTGGCCCTTGGCGTCGAGCGCGACGACCTTGTACAGCTTGTAGGTCTTGCCGAGCTTGATCGCAGTCTCGAAGCCGCTCCTGCCCACCGTGGCCAGCGTCGCCAGATGCGCTGCGTTGGAGCCGCCGAGCACGCGCCATGACGTCACCTGGGTGTCGCCGTTCCACGTCGCGTACACGGTCGCGGTCTGCCCGCGGGTGCGCACCGCTCCGGTCGGCGGGTAGGACGGCTTGCCGGTCCAGCGCTGGACGTACGCCCGGTAGCTCAGGTCCGGCGACGGGAAGGTGACGTCGAGCAGGCGCTTGCCGGTCTTGCCGTACTCGGAGAAGAACTGCGTCGAGCCCCAGCCGATCATCGTGTTCCCGTTCGGGAGCAGGTCGGTGTTGCCGAGGAAGCCGGCGTTGAAGTGGCTGCCACGGCTGAACTGGGCGAGCAGCGAGGCCGTGTGGGCGGTCATGTCGAGCTTCAGCACGAGACCCCGGGACGGTCCGGTCGGCGGGGCGAACGTGCCGGGCCCGGTGATCCCGCAGCAGTGGTCGTCGAACACCGACAGCCGGTCGCCGCGGTGCAGCTCGACGTCGTGCTGCCACTGGAACTGGTCGGCCGCCGGCACCGAGAAGTTGACGACGCCGGGCAGCGGCTTGCCGCCGACCTGCCACTGGATCGTGTTGGTCGACGGGTCGACCAGGTACGCGCCCCAGGTGTTCCGGAGGCTGACCAGGAACTTGCCGCCGGGAATGAGGTTGATCGAGTTCGCGTGGTACGCGTCGAGCACCCCGTTGATGGGCGTCGCGTACGTGTCGGCGAGCGGGATGTACAGGCCGGGATCCCACGTGTACAGCAGGGCGCCGGTCGTGAGGTCGTACTTCTGGACGGCCGTGTCGAGCACCTGGGTGCCCGCCGGGCCGCCGTACGCGGAGGCCGGGACGGTGCGCGAGGCGATCACCCACGCGTCGGTGCCGCGGATCAGCATCTCATGCAGAGCGACCGTCCAGCCGCTCGCGCCCTTGAGCGTGGCCACCGTCTTGTACTGCTGGTTGACGACGACGTCCTCGCCGCTGACGATCTGGCCGGTGTTCGGTGACGACGCCCTGCCACCAGCTGAGCGCCGGCTTGCCGTTGAAGGTCTGGTCGGTGAGGTTGGTGGCCAGCACGTTCGTCGGCACCGGCCGGAACCACACGGGCGCCAAGCTGTGGTCGAGCATCAGCGGGCCACTCTGGCCGACCATCGGCTTGCTCGCGGTCAGGTCCTTGAAGTTGGCGAGCATGAAGAAGCCCGGGGCCAGTGCCTTGAACTGCTTCGAGCTGACCGCGGCGTCGGCCGCCAGTTTCGGCGGGTGCAGGCGCGGGGTGGACACGTAGTTGTAGGCGCCCTTGGTCGTGTAGGCGCCGAGCGCCGGCGGCGAGGAGCTGGCGCCGGCGCCGGCGGCCGCCACCAGGGTGGTCGCGAGGCTGAGAACGCCGGCGGCGGCCAGCAGGCGGAGGGGTCGCTTGAGTGAAATCACGTGGGGGTCTCCAGGATCGGACGTCTGGCCGGCCCGGTACGCCGGCGGGGGGTGCACCTCTCTGACAACACAATGGAACACGATTAGGTGCGCTCCGTGCTGCTCACGGCTTGCACGCCCGGAGCAGCAGGTCGACGAGCAGCTCGGGGTCACGCCGGACGCGCGCGGCGCCTGTGGCGGGCTCGCGCTTGGTGAGGGTCGACCTGGCCGGGGTCGGTGAGCCGGCGCAGCCGTCCCTGGGCGATCAGGCGCTCGTCGACGGCCCCGAGGCGACCCTCGAACACCGTGTACACGGGCGTGCCGAGCGCCACCGCCTCGCGGTTCATCGTGCCCCCGGCTGACACGACGAGGTCGGCGAATGCGATCAGCGACTGGGCGTCGATCGCCCGCTCGGGGATGATGAACCCGCCGGCCGCGGTCAACTCGGCGCGCTGCTCATCGGTGCGCGGGAGTACGACCGTCTGGCGACCCCGCAGGCGCTCGAGCACCTCGCCGAAGCGGTCGTTCTCGAATCGGTGGTAGAGCGAGACCGCGGGCGGGGTGCGGACGACCGCGATCGGCTCGCTGCCCGACAGCCCGAGCTCGCCCAGGATCGCCGGATCGGGCTCGAAGTCCGACAGGTAGTACTCCTCCTTCAGGCCCGGGTAGGCGTTGACCTTCCCGCGCGCGCCGTAGCGGTACAGCCGCTCGGGGGGGATCGCGTCGGGGACGACGACTGAGCGCGCGAGCCGGCAGTTGACGTTGTGCTGGACCGTCGCCCACTCGTAGTCGAACATCGTCGCGCACGGGATCCGCAGCAGCGCCGAGGCGACCGACACGTCGTTTGACCCATGCCCGAGCGCGACGTCGAAGCCCCGGCCCCGGGCCCAGCGCCGCAGCGTCAGCGAGCGCTCGCCGAGCCCGCGCGCCTTGGCCGCCAGGCTGCCCCCGCGGTGATGGCCGATCGCCGTGTGCGCGATCCCGAACCGGTCGCACAGCCCGAGCGTCTGCGCGAAGTCCCGGGCCGTCACCTGCACCTCATGGCCGCGGCGCTGCAGCCGCTCCACCACGGGGCGCATCACGAGCACGTGGGGCGAGTTCGTGAGGTCGATCCAGACCTTCATCGCCGCGGCGAGTCGCAGACCTCCATGGGCGGGACCCTACCCAGGGCCCCGGGGCCCAGCCCGCTACCCTTGCCGCCTTGCTCGAAATCGCCTCCGTCACCGACTCGCTCGTCAACGTCGCCACCCACATCATCCGCGATCTGGGGCTCGCCGGCGTGCTGCTGCTGACGATGTCCTCGGCGGTCATCGGGCTGCCCGGCACCGAGCCGACGATGCTGTTCGCCGGCTTCAACGTGTTCGACGGCCACCTGTCGCTGTTCGGGATCATCCTGTTCGGGATCGCCGGGGACGTGATCGGGGCCTGCGTCGCGTACGCGATCGGGTACTACGGCCGGGCCGAGCTGATCGAGAGGCACGGCAACAAGCTCCACATCAACCCGCGGCGGCTCGATGTCGCGCACCGATGGTTCGAGCGATGGGGATCGCCCGTGGTGTTCGTCTCCCGCCTGGTCCCGGTCGTGCGCGCCGCGTTCCCCTACGCCGCGGGGGTGGCCGAGATGCCGTTCAGCCGGTTCGTCGCGTTCGCCACGCTCGGCTCGATCCCGTGGATCGCCGGCCTCGGGGTGCTCGGCCAGGCGGTCGGCTCCAACTGGAAGAACTGGCGCCACAACCTCGAGTACGTCGACTACGTCGGAGCGGCGATCGTCATCGGGGTGATCGTCTACCTGATCCTGCGCCGGGCGCGGGGTGGCGGTGGCGGCCCCGCGCCCGATGTCGCGGCCTAGTGGGCGCGTCCTTGCGGACGGGTCCACCAGCTCGCGGCTCTCGACCGCCCATGCGCTGACGCTCGGCGCGCTCCACGGCCCCGCCGAACTGCTCCCGATCTCCTCCTCGGGGCACGTGACGCTCGTCCCCTGGCTGCTCGGCTGGGACTACGACCAGCTCGACCACGAGCTGCGCAAGTCGTTCGAGGTCGCCGTCCACGCCGGGACGGCCGCGGCGCTCCTGATCACCCTGCGCGAGGAGGTGAGCGAGGCCGTCGAGGGCCTGGACGCGCGGCGGGCGGCGCTGATCGCGCTGTCGTTCGCGCCGCCGGCGATCGTCGGCTACACACTCGAGCGCCCGATCGAACGGTGGCTGGGGACGCCGCCGACGATCGCCCTGGGGCTGATCGCGGGGGCGGTCGTGATGGCGGTCGCCGACCGCCGCCCGCAGGAGCGCTCGCATCTCGACGCGGGCGCGGCCGACGCGCTGTGGCTCGGCGTTGGCCCAGGCGAGCGCGCTCGTGCCGGGCGTCTCGCGCAACGGGGCGACCCTGGCCGCGGCTCGGCTGCGGCACTTCACCCGCGAGGACGCCAACCGGCTGTCGCGCCATGTGGCGCTCCCCGTGATCGCCGGGGCCACGCTGCTCAAGGGAATCCGCCTGCGTGGCCGGGGCCTGCCGGCGGGCACGCACGGGTCGTTCGCGCTCGGTGCCGCCGCCTCGTTCGCCTCCACGCTGGGCTCCACGTGGCTGATCCGCCAGGTCGAGCGCGACCGCTCGTTGCTGCCCTACGCGGCGTACCGGACGGCGCTTGGAAGCGTGGTGCTGGCCCGCGTCATCCGCAGCCGGCTGGGGTCCGGCCGATCCACGACAATGAGGCCGTGAACGACGCGTACGCAGCCGCCGGAGTCGACACCGGCCAGGCCGATCGCGGCGTGGCGGCGCTCGTCGACGTGCTGAAGGCGATCGAGCCCGGCCGACCGCGGCTGGCGGTGCCGCTCCCGGGCCACTACGCGAGCGTGATCCGGGTCGGCCCCGAGCTCGGGATCGCGCTGGCCACCGACAGCGTCGGCTCAAAGGTGATCATCGCCGAGCAGGCCCAGCGGTTCGACACGATCGGGATCGACTGCGTCGCGATGAACGTCAACGACCTCATCTGCGTCGGGGCCGAGCCACTCGCCCTGCTCGACTACATCGCCGTCGAGCAGGCCGATCCGGAGCTGCTGCGCGAGCTGGCCGTCGGCCTCAGGCTCGGGGCCGAGCAGGCCGGGGTCGAGATCCCCGGCGGCGAGGTGTGCCAGTTGCCCGAGGTGATCCGGGGCCATCCGTCGCCGTACGGGTTCGACCTCGTCGGCTCGGCGTTCGGGACCGTCGGGCTCGACGCGATCCTCGACGGCGCCGCCTGCCGGCCCGGCGACGCGGTGATCGGCCTGCCCGCGTCCGGCGTGCACTCCAACGGCCTCACGCTCGCCCGCCGGGCGCTGCTCGACGACGGCGGCCTGGGGCTCGACGCCCGCCCCTCGGGACTCGCGGACGCGAGCGTCGGCGAAGTGCTGCTCGAGCCGACCGTCATCTACGTGCGGGCGGTGCTCGAGCTGCTGGCCAGCGGGCTCGGCGTCCACGGGCTCGCCCACATCACCGGCGGCGGCTTGCTCAACCTGCTGCGGATCGGCTCCGGGGTCGGCTACGAGATCACCGCGCCGCTGCCGGTGCCGCCGGTGTTCGAGCTGATCGCCGAGCTCGGGGGGGTGAGCCCGGCCGAGATGTGGGAGGTGTTCAACATGGGCTGCGGCTTCTGCGCGATGGTCGCGGCCCAGGACGCCGAGGCAGCCGTGTCCGTGCTCGCCGCGCGGCATCCGGGGACCGCAGTGATCGGTCGCGTGACGGCGGATGCCGACCGCGTCGGCGTGGTCCCCATCGGCCTGGCCGGGAGCTCCGAGGGCCTGCACCCCGAGTGATCGAGTGGCGCGGACGTTCTGATCCGGACAGATCGCGGCTTCCGGGTGGATGCGCCATCCCCTGGTGCCTCACAATAGGGTCGACTCGATGAGCACCCTGGTCGGAACGACGCTCAGTGGCCGGTACCGGCTAGAGGCCAAGATCGGCGCCGGCGGGATGTCGACGGTCTATCGAGCGTTCGACGAGACGCTCCAGCGCCAGGTGGCGATCAAGCTGATGAACCGGGAGGTGTCGACCGACTCCGACCAGCTCGAGCGCTTCCGCCGCGAGGCCCGGGCGGTCGCCCAGCTGTCGCATCCCCACATCGTCGCGGTGATCGACGCGGGCGAGGATCTGGATCCCACCCATCCCCGGCCGTACATCGTGCTCGAGTACGTCGAGGGCGAGACGCTCAAGGAGCGGATCCGGCGCCAGGGCCGGCTCGACGTGGCCGAGGCGGTCGCCTACGCGATCGAGATCGCCCGCGCGCTCGGGGCCGCCCACGCCCGCCACATCGTCCACCGCGACGTCAAGCCCCAGAACGTCCTGATCGACGAGGAGGGGTCGGCCAAGGTCACCGACTTCGGGATCGCCCGCACCCTTGACGAGGAGGGCCTGACGGCCGACGGCCGGGTTCTCGGAACGACCGACTATGTCGCGCCCGAGCAGGCCCTCGGCCATCGGGTGACCGGCCAATCGGACCTCTATTCGCTCGGCGTCGTGCTGTACGAGATGCTCACCGGCGACGTTCCGTTCAAGGGTGAGAACCAGGTCGCGGTGGCGATGAAGCATGTCCGCGAGGAGATCCCCGACGTCCAGATTCGCCGCCCCGAGATCTCCGCCGCGCTCGCCTCGGTGATCGACATCGCCACAGCCAAGCGCCAGGAGGATCGCTACGCCAACGACGCCGAGATGATCGCCGACCTCGAGGACGTGCTCGCGATCGAGACCGCCCGCAGCGGCACGGCCACCGGCGAGGTCACGAGCGTGCTGCGGACGCTGCCCTCGCGGGCCCAGCGGCGGGTGCCCATGCGCCTGCGCCATCCGCTGGCCGTGGCACTCGTCGTGCTGCTGATCGCCGCCGCGGCGGCCGGCGTCGCGGCGTGGCTCGCGACGCGTACGCACCACGGCACCGGGCATCTGAACGTGCCCGCGCCGAACCACGCGCTGACCTCGGTGACGCTGTGCCAGAGCTGTGCCCACGGCTTCAATCCGCTCGGGAGCCCCACCGACGAACACCCCGACGCCAGCCTGGCGATCGACAACCAGCCGAACACGTTCTGGCAGACCCAGATCTACTACTCGAGCGTGCTCAACAAGGCGGGCCTCGGGCTGTACCTCGACGCCAGCCCCGGCACGACCGCGCGGGTGCTGCGGATCGCCACCCGCACCCCCGGCTTCACCGCCACGATCTACGGCCGCAAGACGCCGCCGCCGATCAAATGGCCCGACCCGGGGTGGGTGGCGCTTTCGGCGTCGAGGAACGTCGCCTCGCGGACGGACATCAAGCTGACCAGCACGACCGTCGCGTATCGCTACTACCTGATCTGGATCACGAGCCTCGGCCAGCACCAGCAGCTGGACCTCAACGAGGTCACGCTCTACAAGTAGCCGGCGGGCGCGGGGTCCCGGCTCCAGGCTGCTCAGCCGCGGACGCCGAATGGCCGCGAGCCGCCGAGCACGTGGCCCTTGGCGTCGATCGCCTGGACAGTGAACATCGCGGCGGCGCTGTGGACCGGGATCGCCGTCTCGAACCCGGACTTGGCGACGGTCGCGACCGGCGAGCCGCCGGCGAAGACCCGCCAGCCGGCGACCTTCGTGGCCCCGTTCCAGCTCGCATACACGGTCGTGCGGCCGCCGCTGCGCCGGGCGGCGGCGGCGGGCGGATATGTCGGGACGCCGACCCACTGCTCGAGCGTCGCCCGGTAGCTGAGGTCGGGCTTGGGAAGCACGACGTCGAGCAGCACGTCGCCGCCCCGGCCGTATTCGGTGAGGTTCGGCTGCGAGCCCCACCCGACGAACGCTCCGCCGCCGGGCAGCAGCTGGGTGTTGCCCATGTACTCGGAGTCAAAGCTCTTGCCGTGGCTGTACTCGGCGGTCACAGCGGCCGTGTGGTCGGCCTGGTTGAGCTTCAGCGTGAGCCCGCGCGAGGCGCCGGTCGGGGACACGTACGTGCCGCCACCGGTGATCTGGCAGCAGTGGTCGTCGAACAGCGTCACGGTCGAGGGGTTCGGCGAGCCGACGTCGTGCTGCCACTCGAACCCGGCGCCGTGCCCGAGGGTGAAGCTCGAACGCTTGCCACCGAGCGTCCACCGGATCTGGCCGGTGCGCATGTTGACCAGGTAGGCCGCCCACGTGTTGCGCATCGACACGAGGAGCTGGCCGTGCCCGACGAGCTGGATCGAGTTGACGTGATAGGCGTCCCACGGGAAGCCGTTCGTCGGAAGCGACGCGTACGAGTCGCTCAGCGGGATGTGCTTGAGCGCGTCCCAGCTGTACAGCAGCTTCCCGGTGTCAAGGTCGTACTCCTGCACGGCCGAGTCGATCAGCGCGCCGTTGTAGGCGCCGCCGTACTTCGACAGGTTCATCGGCAGGTTCTTGTTGACCGTCACCCAGGCGTCGTGGCCGCGCACGAGCAGTTCGTGGAGCGTGATCACCCAGCCGTCCTGGCCCTTGAGCGTGGCCACCGTCTGGTAATGCCGGTTGACGATCACGTCCTCGCCGGTGACCGTCGCCCCGGCGTTCGTGATGTAGCCCTGCCACCACCCCAGCGCGGGCTGCCCCCGGTAGCGCTGGAGGCTGAGGTTCGAGGCCACGACGCTTTCGGGCACCGGGTGGAACCACACCGGCGACAGGCTGCCATCGAGGATCAGCGGGCCGCTCTGCCCGATGATCGGCGGCTGGGTGAGGTCGTAGAAGTTGGCCAGGAAGATGTATCCGGGCGCCAGGCTGTTCGGGTTCTTCGGGACCACGTCGGCGCGTGCGAACGGCGGGTGCAGCCCCGGCTCGGACACGAAGCTGTACGTGTTCGCGTTCACCTTGTACTGGCCGATCGGGGCGCCGTGAGACCCGCCGAAGGCAAAGTCCGCGGCGACCACGAGCGCGATCACAGCGCCGACGACGGCGGCGATCGGGACCCGGGCGCGGGGTGAGGGCTGTGGGCGGGCCCCACTCGGGACGGCCCGCGGGATGAACGCGAACGTGTACAGGGCGGCCGCCGCGGTCAGCGCCGCGGCGATGTAGTAGCCGAGCCGGAACCCCTCGGTGAGCGCCTGCGGCACGTCCTGGCCGCCCCCGATCAGGTTGCTCGAGCGCTGGGTGGCGAGCGTGATCAGGATCGCGATCCCGAGCCCGCCGCCCACCTGGCGCGAGGTGTTGACGAGCCCCGAGGCGAGTCCGGCCTGGCCCTGCTTGGCGCCCTGGGTGGCGGCGATCGTCGAGGGGACGATCGACATCCCGATGCCGGCCGCCGTCAGCAGGCCGGGGATGATCACGTACACGATCGCGCTGCCGCTCGAGGCGATCTTCGTGAACAGCAGCATCCCGACCGTCATCATCATCAGCCCGCTGCCGAGCACGGCCCGGACCCCGAACCGGCTGACGAGGCCGCCCGCCCGCCGGGCGACGAGCATGATCGTCAGCGCCATCGGCAGGAACGTCAGACCCGCGTGCAGCGGCGAGAGCCCGAGCACCTGCTGGAGGTACAGCGAGCCGAGGTACCACATCGGGAACAGCGCCGCGCTGAACAGCAGCACGACCGTGTTCGCCACCCGCAGTGGCCGTGTCAACTCGCCGAACGGGACGAGCGGCGCCTTCGCAAAGCGCGCCTCGATCAGCCCGAACAGGCCGAGCAGCAGCAGCCCGATGGCGATCGGCACGAGCGCCTGGCTCGAGCCCCAGCCGTTGACGCCGGCCTTGACGACGCCGTACACGAGCACGATCTGGCCGAGGGTCAATGTGAGCGCGCCGCCGAGGTCGAACGCGGGGCCCTCCTTCTGGCGGCGCCGGTCGGCGACCACCCGGAGGGCGACGAACGTCGCCGCGATCCCGATCGGCGGGTTGATCAGCAGAATCCACCGCCAGCTCAGCTCCTGGGTGATGACGCCGCCGAGCAGTGTGCCCGCCGCGCCACCGAGACCGTTCATCGCCGCCCACAGCCCGATCGCGCGGTGCAGGCGGGGCCCCGGCGGGAACGAGGAGGTGATGATCGCCAGCGACGAGGCGGCCATGAACGCGCAGCTGAAGCCCTGGACCCCGCGCGCGGCGACCAAGATCGTCCGGTCCGGGGCCAGGCCTCCGGCCAGCGAGGTGACCGAGAACAGCAGCAGGGCGGCCGCGAACGTGCGCCGCTGGCCGAATTGGTCGGCCACGCGGCCGCCGAGCATCAGGAACCCGGCGAAGCTGATCGCGTAGGCGTCGACGACCCACTGCAGGTCGTTGGAGGAGAAGTTGAGGCTCGACTGGATCGAGGGCAGCGCCACGTTGACGATGCTCAGGTCGAGGATGACCATGAACTGCGCCACGCAGCAGACGACCAGGATCCACCTCGACGGGCGCCCGCTGCCACCGTCGTCCCCAGCCGGGGCGGGCCGCTCACGGGCCGCGTGCCCGGCGCCCGGCGCCTGCGCGATCGGCTGCGCGGGCACGGACGCAACCGCCCCGCGCGCGCGGCGGCCAGCCGTGTCCGGCACCTCATCGCCTGTGTGCATCAGCCTTCATCCGTTTCTCGCTCACCCGGAACCCGCGGGAGGGGCCAGCGTACAGAACGTTCCAGCGGCCGCCCCCGCGGGCGTCGGCGACCCGATCCTCCGCTACCCTCGCGCCGGAGGACTTCTGACGAAGGGGGAAGCGCCACGCTATGAAACGAACGCTCCTGCTCATCACCACCGCCGTGGTGGGACTGGCCGGCTGCGGCGGCGGGGGGTCGTCGAGCTCGACCACGACCCCCGCCGCGGCGACGAGCCCAACCGCCAAGACGCACAAGAAGGCCGCTCGTCACAAGCATCACAAGGCGGCGCACAAGCGCCACAGAACGCATACGACGACCGCCGCGGTGGCGGCGGTGACGACCACTGCCGCGGCACCGACCACGTCGGCTGCGCCGATCACACCGACGACGACCGCCGCCCCGCCGGCGACGACGACGCCGCCGGCGCCGACCACCACGCGCCCGACGTCAACGAGCCCGCCGCCACGACCACCACGAAGCCGCCGATTCCCACCACCACGACCGGCGGGACGACGACGACGCCAGGTCACTATTGATCTGACCGGGTGGGGCGCCCGCCGCCGGGGCGGGCGCCGGCGTCACTCGGCTACCTCGCTGCGCGGCCGCGCCTGCAGGCGCCGCCGCGGCGCGGCGCGCGGGCGCGTCCTGGCGCTGCTGGGCGCGCCACTCGGTGAGCGTGATCAGCGCGCCGTCGATGATCCGGCCCACGAACTCGCCCGAGTCGTTGAGGTGCGGGAACGGCATGTCCGGCACCGGCACCTCGAGGAACTCGCACAGCGGGCCCCAGCCGTCGGCCGGCGACCACACGAGCAGGCGCTCGGCCGGGACTGTGTCCTGGACCTCGTCCTGGTAGCGCTGGATCGCGGTGCTCATCCACTCGAGCGTCGTGTCGGGGCCGTTGAGCAGGCCGCTGCGCTGCCACATCTCACACATCAAATCGGTGAACGCGCGCCATTTCGGGTCGATCTGCCTGCGGGTCTCGGAGATGTGACGGAGCAGCTCCTGGCCGTACAGGAGGGTCCAGATCGTGTCGCGCATGCTCTGGGCCCAGGCATCCGGGTCGCGCACGCTGAGCAGCATCTTCGCGTCCGGGTAGACGTCCATCAGCTCGCGGTAGAAGTACGAGCCCGGCCAGTCGACCGTCGACTCGAAGCCGTCGAAGATGTCGCTCCAGACGATGTCGCCGTCGACAGCCCGCCGCCACGGCTCGACGTTGTCGAGGTCGCCGAGCACGTTGACCATGTGGTAACACGGCCCCACGCCGAGCATCTCCAGCGCCACCTTCTGGGACAACGTCCCGGTGCGCGGGAGTCCGACTCCGATCAGCTTCATGTTGTTCCTTTCTCCCCGTGAGTCACGGTCGATGGTCGGCCCTGGTCCGCCTCCGCGTGGGCCGATTCAATTCCCGCCAGGCCGGCGGTTTTGCGCGCCAGCCCGGTCGGTGTGCCGCCCCACGGTAGCGTCCCGGGAGGCGTCCAGCTGCGGCGACGCTCAGTTGTAGTCGTAGAAGCCGCGGCCGGACTTCCGCCCGAGCCGGCCGCTCGCGACCATCCGCTTCATCAGCGGCGGCGGCGCGTATTCGTCGCGCTTGAACTCCTCGTAGAGCGAGTCGCACACCGCGTACAACACGTCGAGGCCGATGAAGTCGCACAGTGTCAGCGGACCCATCGGATGGCCGCACCCGAGCTTCATCCCGGCGTCGATGTCCTCCCGGCTCGCGAACCCGTCCTCGTACATCCGCACCGCCGCCATCAGGTACGGGACGAGCAGCATGTTGACGATGAAGCCCGACCGGTCCTTGGTCTCGATCGGCGTCTTGCCGATCCGCTCGGCGAACCCGCGGGCGGCGGCGACCGTGGCCTCGCTCGTGTCGAGCGCGACGACGACCTCGACCAGGCCCATCACCGGCACCGGCGAGAAGAAGTGCAGTCCGATCACCCGCTCCGGCGAGCTGACCGCCTGCGCGAGCTGGGCGATCGGGATCGAGGACGTGTTCGACGCGATGATCGCGTCGGGTGCCGCGACCTCGCCGATCGCGCGCCATCACCTCGAGCTTCAGCCGCTCGTCCTCCGGCACCGCCTCGACGATCAGGTCCGCCGACGCAGCCGCCTTCAGCTCGGTCGTCAGCTCGATCCGCTCGCGCACCTCCTGCGCCCCGTCGGCGTCGAGCTTCCCGCCGCGCACCGCCCGCTGCAGCGACCCCTCGATCCGGTCGCGGGCGGCGTCGACAGCCGCCTCGGTGACGTCCCGGACGACGACCGGCATCCCGGCCACCGCGACCGACTCGGCGATCCCGGTGCCCATGAACCCGCCGCCCACGACCGCGATGCTCTCGATGCTCACGGCGGTGGAGCTTACGCGAGCGGCTGGGTCGCCTGCCAGTCGCTTGGCCGTCTAGAAGCGGTACCGCCGCTCCTCCGCGTGGCGTTCGAGCGCCAGCGAGACGAGCCGGTCGAGGATCTCGGCGTATCCGATCCCGCTGGCCTCGAACAGCGAGGCGAACACGCTCGTCTCGGTGAAGCCGGGCATCGTGTTGAGCTCGTTCAGCAGGACCTGGTCGCCGTCGACGAAGAAGTCGACGCGGGCGAGGCCGCGGCAGCCGCTGATCGTGAAGGCCTCGACGGCGACCTCGCGGACTCGCTCGCGGACATCGCCGGGGATCCGGGCCGGGACGATCAGCTCCATCCCGCCGGGCGTGTACTTGGCCTCGTAGTCGTACCAGCCGCTCTCGCCGGCCGCGAGCAGGATCTCGCCGGGCTGGGAGGCGACCGGGTCGCCGTTGCCGATCACCGAGCACTCGACCTCGAGGCCGCCGGCCGTCGCCTCGACGATCGCCACCGGATCGTGCTCGAACGCGACCTCCAGGCGCCGCGCCATCTCGCCCGCGCTCGAGCACGCGGACGATCCCGACCGAGGACCCGAGCCGAGCCGGCTTGACGAACGCGGGCAGCCCCAGCGCCGACAGCCCCGCCAGCACGCCCGACGGGTCCGAGCGGTACCGCTCGATCCGCACCTGGCGGTAGTCGACCTGGGGAAGGCCCGACTGGGCCATCAGGTGCTTGAAGGCGACCTTGTCCATGCACAGCGCCGAGGCGAGCACCCCCGCGCCGACATAGGGCACGTCGACGCACTCGAGCAGTCCCTGGACCGTCCCGTCCTCGCCGAACGGCCCGTGCAGCGCGGGGAACACGACGTCGACGCCGTCGATCCCGCGGCCCGGCGCGAGCGCCAGCTCCTCGCCGTCCCGGCGCCAGACGCCGTCGCGGCCGATCTCGATCTCGATCGGCCGGTGTCCGCCCTCCGCCAGCCCCGCCCGCACCGAGGCGGCGGAGTCGAGCGACACCTCGTGCTCGGAGGACCGCCCGCCGCCGAGGACCGCGACGCGCAGCTCGGTCATCCGGTCGTGGTCGGGGTGGTCGACGTCGTGCTGGGCGTCGTCGTGGTGGACGGCGTCGTCGTGGTCGTGGGCGTCGTTGTGCTCGTCGTCGGCGGCGACTGGAACTGGCCGACCGTGATCGTCACGGTGCTGCCCTTCTTCTGCGGTGCTGCCGCCGGGCGGGATCGGCCGACAGGACGATCCCGTCGTTCTTCTGCTTGTGGACGGCCTCCGGCTGCGAGATCACCTTGAACCCGTCCTTGGTGAGGGCGGCGGTGGCGGCGGCCTCGGTCGAGGCCCTTGACCCGGGGCACCGTGGCCGTCGGCGGGGCCTTGGCGATCACGAGCGCGATCGGTCGTACCGACCACCTGGGTCGTGCCGCCGCCGGGGCTCTGGGAGATCACGTTGCCGGGCGTGTCCGTGCTCGAGGTCTGGTCCGAGGTGGTGACGCTGAACCCGGCGCTGCGGAGCTTCGCCGTCGCGTCGGACTCGGCTCTGGCCGACGACGTTCGGGACCTGGGCCATCTGCTTGCCCGAGGAGATGAACAGCGTCACGGCCGAGCCGACCTGCACCGAGGTGCCGGACAGGGGGTCGGTGCGCGTCGCCTGGCCGGACGGGACGGTGTTCGAGTGCTCGCGCTGGACCAGGACCTTCAGCCCCATCGATCTCAGCAGCCGCGTCGCCTTCGCCTGCGACCGCCCGGCCACCGTCGGGATCGACACCGTCGCCGGGCCCCTGGGAGACGGTCAGGGTCACCGTCGAGGCCGCCTTGGCCTTCGTGCCCGCCCTGCGGGTTCTGGCGGATCACGGTGCCGGGCGGGTTCGCGTTGGCGACGTTGATGATCGCCGGCGTGAGTCCCGCGTTCTCGACATTGGCGGTGGCGGTGCTCGACCTGCTCCTTGACGACGTTCGGCACGACCTTCGTCACGGGCCGGGTGAGGAGGTAGGCGGCCACGCCGCCGCCCGCGAGCAACAGCAGGACGAGCAGCGCGATCAGCCACAGCCACCAGCGGCGCCCCTCGTCCGGCGGCACCGGGCCGTACTCCCCCGCTCCGTTGCCGTCCCACGGCTGGGGCGGGAACGTCCCGGTCGCGCTCGGGGCCGCGGCGGCGGCCAGCGCCACCGCCGGGATCACGTCCACGAGCGCGGGCATCGAAGCCGTGTGCTGGCCGCCCGTGCCGGACAGGATCGACTGCTTGACATGCTCGAGCGCGGCGATGAACTGATCGGCGTCGGCCGGCCGGTCGGCCGGATCCTTGTTGAGCGCCCACAGCACGACCTGCTCGAGCTCGAGCGGGATCGCCGGGTTGAGCGATCCGCGGCGGGGCCGGGGCCTCGGACACGTGCTTGAGCGCGATCGTGACCGCCGACTCGCCCTCGAACGGCACGCGGCCGGTGAGCATCTCGTAGAGCACGACGCCGACCGAGTACAGGTCCGATGCGGCGCTGACCGCGTGGCCCTGGGCCTGCTCGGGCGACAGATACTGGGCGGTCCCCATGATCGAGCCGGTCTCGGTCATGTCCGAGGCGCCGGCGCGGGCGATCCCGAAGTCGGTGACCTTGGCGTGGTCGGCCTCGTCGACGATCACGTTGTGGGGCTTGAGGTCACGGTGGATGACGCCGCGGCGGTGGGCGAAGCGGGCCGCGCGGAGGATCTGGACGGCGAGGTCGATCGCCCTCACCGGATCGAGCGGCGCGTCCTGGCGGATCAGCTGCTTGAGCGAGCGGCCCGGCACGTACTCCATCGCGATGTAGTACGTGTCGTCGTAGTCGCCGCGGTCGTAGACGCTGACGACGTGCGGATGCTGGAGCCCGGCAGCGGACTGGGCCTCGCGGCGGAAGCGCTCGACGAACCCAGGGTCGGCGGCGAACCGGCGGTGCAGCAGCTTGAGTGCGACCTTGCGGCCAAGCTGCTGATCCTCGGCCAGGAAGACGTCGGCCATCCCACCCGCGCCGAGGCGCGAGATCACCTTGTAGCGACCGTCGACCAGGGCCCCGGTGGCGACGTCGGACATCGGCTAATAGCCCTCCGCCAACAGCGTCTGGATCACGGTCCGGGCGATTGGCGCTGCGACCGTGGCACCGAAGCCGCCGTGGGTCTGCTGGACCGTCACCGCCACCGCGATCTTCGGGGCCCCAGCCGGCGCGAAGCCGATGAACCACGGCTCGGTCAGGTTCGAGCCGGTGGCACCGATCGAGGCGGTGCCGGTCTTGCCGGCCACGCTGATGCCGCCGAGCTGGGCCGGCTGGCCGGTCCCTTCCTCGACCACCTTGCGCATCATCTGGGTGACCTCCTGCGCGGTCGTCGCAGTCATCACCTGGTTGTAGACCTTCGGCTGGATCGTCTCCACCGTCCGGCCGTCCTGGTCGACGACGCGGTCGGTGAGGTGCGGGACCATCAGCTTGCCGCCGTTGGCGACCGCCGACGCGACCATCGCCATCTGCAGCGGGGTGACGAGCAGCCCGCCCTGGCCGATCCCGATCCGGCCGATGTCCTCGTTCGGGCTGGCAGGCGGGTAGGGCCGGCCCTTGGGCGAGTACGGCCGGCTCGTGTTGAGCTCGTCGGGCGGGTAGTCGAGGGGAGGCTTCGAGTAGAAGCCGAAACGCTTCATGTACTTCGTCATCGTCGGGCGGCCGACCGACTCGGCGACCTGCGCCCACACCGTGTTGACCGAGTAGGTGAGCGCCGTCGTGAGGGTGATCGGCCCGAACGACTGATTGAGGTCGTTGTTGAGCGGCACGCCCGAGATCGTCACCGGCGACTTCCCGTTGACCACCGAGTTCGGCGTGTACTTGCCGCTGTCGATCGCCGCGACCGCCGTCACGACCTTGAAGGTCGAGCCCGGCGGGTCGCAGGCCTGGGTGGCGCGGTTGAACTGGGAGACGTCGGCGCCCTTGGCGTCCGGGTGGTTGTCGTCGTAGCCCGGGATCGCGACCATCACCTTGACCGCGCCGGTGCGCGGATCGAGCGCGACGACGGCGCCGTGGCGCCCGGCCAGGCCGGCGAGGGCGAGGCGCTGGGCCTTCGGGTCAAGCGTGGTGTAGACGTCGTCGCCGACCCGGTTGGACGTGAGCGGCCCGAACACCGAGCTCAGCCCCGTCTGGATCCCGCGCAGCTCGCTGCCACGCGACAGCTCGAGGCCGGCCGCGCGCGACTCCCGCGGCAGTCGAGTAGCCGACCGCCTGCGAGAACAGCGATCCCGTCGGGTACGTGCGGCTCCAGGTCCCGCCCGGCTGGCGGACCGAGCGGGCGAGCACCGCCGACGTTGTCGGCCAGGATCCGGCCGCGCTTGATGCGCAGCTCCTGGACGAGCGTCCGGACGTTGAGCGGGTTGTTCTGCAGCGACTTGGCGTCGATCACCGTCCACCGCGTGGTCCAGATGATCAGGATCCCGAACAGGATCACGACGAGGCCGAACAGCTTCGAGATCTGGCTGTTCACGTGCGCGGCCTCCCCTCGGGGCGCCGAGCGCGGTCGGAGATCAACAGCAGCAGCGCGAGCAGCACGAAGTTGGCCACGATCGACGAGCCGCCGTAGGAGATGAACGGGAGCGTCACACCGGTGAGCGGGATCACCCGGGTGACACCGCCGACGATCACGAACACCTGCAGCGCGAACACGGCGGTGAGCCCGGCGGCGGTCAGGGTCGAGAACGAGTCGCGGGCCAGGATCGCCGTCTTCAACCCGCGGGCCACGAACAGCAGGTACACGAGGATCACCGCTGCGGCGCCGAACAGCCCGAGTTCATCGGTGATGACCGCGTAGATCATGTCGGTCTGGGGAGCCGGCAACAGGTTGAACGTCGTGCCGGGCACGGTCAGCGTCGCCTGCCCGAAGCCCTCGCCGAAGAACCCGCCGGCCGCTTGGGCGAAGATCGAGTTGGCGACCTGGAAGCTCCCGCCCGTCCTGTTGTAGAGGTGCGGGTTGAACGGATGCAGCCACGCCTCGACGCGGTCGTGGATGTGCGGGATGTGGGTGCCGAGGTACCACGCGCCGATCGCGAACGCGGTCACCCCGACGACGACGAACGAGACCCGTCCGGTGGCCACGTACAGCACCGCGAGCAGGCCCCCGTAGAACATCAGCGAGGAGCCGATGTCGTGCAGGATGATGAGGATCAGCATCGCGATCCCCCAGATCACGAGCACCGGCCCGAAGTGCTTGAGCGGCGGGATCGTCACGCCGAGGACGCGGCGCGCGCCCATCACCATCACCTGCCGCGTGTCGCGCAGGTAGCTGGCGAGGAACACGACGAGCCCGATCTTGGCGAACTCCGCCGGCTGGAACACGAACAGGCCCGGGATCCGGACGCCGAGGTAGGCGCCGTTGGCCTGGTAGCCGATGCCGGGCAGGCGCGGCAGCAGCAGCAATCCCAGCGACACCGCGACGATCGTGTACCGATAGCGCTCGAGCTTGCGGTAGTCGCGCAGGAACACGATCGTGGCCGCGAACAGGATCAGCCCGAGGACGAACCACTGCGCCTGCTGGCGCGCGAGCGTCGAGTCGATCCGGTAGATCATCACGATCCCGAAGCTGGCCAGCAGCGTGACGAGCGGGAACAGGTACGGATCTGCGTCGGGCAGCGTGAAGCGGATGAAGAAGTGGGCGCCCAGGCACAGCCCGAGGAAGATCAACCCGTACGTGAGCGACAGGTTCGAGAGCTGGTTGGAGCGCTGGATGAAGACGCCGGCGAACCCGGCGGTCACGAGCAGCGACGCCGGGATCAGCCCGATCAGCTCTCGGTTGCGGGCGCTCATTTGGCGAGCTGGCCCAGCTCGAGCGCCCGCACGAGGCTCTCCGCGTCCGCCTGGGAGCGCAGGTGATCGCTGAACAGCGCCTTGCGCCGGTCGACGGGTACCTGCGCGGCCGGCACTCCGGATACGTAGAAGGTCTCGTACAGGCGGATGCTGGCCGGCAGGTCGTACGGGAACCCGCGGTAGATCGTGACGATCCCCTGGGAGTTCGTGCCGATGAAGTAGAGCTGGCGCGAGGCCAGGTATCCGCCGGCGACGATCAGGCCCAGGACGATCAGTGTGGCCAGGAGCGCGGCGAGCGGCTTGGCGAAGCGCCGCGGGCGGCGGGGCGGCGGCGGGGCGCGGCGGTAGGCCCTGCGTGCGCGCCAGCGGCACCGTGGCGAGCGATCGCTCTCCCGAGCGGCTCGCGGTCCGGCTCGACTGGGCGGGGGCTGCTCGTGCCTGCGGGCCCTCGGGAGTCGCGCGCGCGTCCGGTCCATCGGCACCGTCAGCGTGAGCGGAGCCGTCGGGCCGGTCGACGATCACGGTCGCCGCCCGGGCGCCGACCATCGTCGGCGCCTCGACGCCGCTGTCGTCCTCGCCGATCTCCTCGATCCGCAAGAGCACGACCGTGATGTTGTCCCGCCCGCCGGCCGCGTTCGCCTCGGCGATCAGCCGGTCGGCCGACTCGCGGAGGGTCTGGGTCGACCCGAGCACCTCGGTGATCTTCGCCTCGCTGATCATCGAGGTCAGGCCGTCGCTGCACAGCAGGAGCACGTCACCGTCGCGCAGCGCGTAGCTCCACGTGTCGACCTCGACGGTCTCCTCCGGACCGAGGGCGCGGGTGATGATCGAGCGCTGCGGATGCTCCTCGGCCTGCTCCTCGGTCAGCTTGCCCCGGCGGACGAGCTCTCCGACGAGCGAGTGGTCCTGGGTGAGGCGCTGCAGCGCGCCATCGCGGAACAGGTAGGCGCGGCTGTCGCCGACGTGGGCGATCGCGAGATGCGAATCGTCGACGTAGGCAGCGGTGAGCGTCGTCCCCATCCCGGCCCGCTCGTGCTCGGCGCGCGAGAGCTCGTAGATCTTCGTGTTGGCCTCGAGCACGCGCACGGTGAGCCGCTCCTCGGCGCTCCCCTGCTCGGGCAGGCCCTGCGCGAACGTCTCGATCGCCATCCGCGAGGCGACCTCGCCCGCCTGGGCGCCACCCATCCCGTCGGCCACCACGAACAGCGGCGCGCGCGCGAACATCGAGTCCTCGTTGTCCCGGCGCTGGCGGCCGGTGTCCGTGAGCTGGATGGTTTCGGCGACCCGGAGCATCGATCTAATGCAGGTAGGAGAACTCGGAGTCCCCGATCCGGATCCGGTCCCCCGCGTGCAGCGGCTGCGGGCCGCCCAGCGGCTCCTCGTTGAGGTAGGTCCCGTTGGTCGAGCCGAGGTCTTCGATTACGACCACGTGGCCCTCGCGAGAGATGCGGGCGTGACGGGTTGAGGCAAATGGATCATCGAGCCGGATCTCGACGTCGCCCCGTCCGAGGGTGGCGCCGGACGATAGATCGTAGGCCGTTCCGGCCTCATGGCCGACGGCGCGCTCGACGAGCAGACGCGGCTCGAAATCGTCGCCCGGTGCGAGCCCGTCGGCGGCGCTGTACATGCCGGTCGCGTCGGGCGGAGCGGCGCCATCGGCTTCGCGCACGCCGCCGTGCCCGCGGCGCAGGTCCCGCAGCGCGCTGCGGGCGATCCAGAGCAGGAACAGGTAGAGGATGGCGAGGAATCCGAACTTCAGTGCGACCGATACGGGCTCGAGCATCGTGCCTACTCGACTTCGAAGGTGATCACCGAGGTGCCGAGCTCGATCTGGTCGCCGGGCTTGAGCACCTCCGGACCATCGATTCGCCGGCCGTTCAGGATCGACCCGTTCGTCGAGCCGAGGTCGTTCAGCACCCACGAGCCGCCCCGGGGACGGATCTCCGCGTGCTCGCGGGAGATGTTCGGGTCGTTGACGACGACGTCGCACTGACGGCTGCGGCCGAGCGTGGCCCCGCCGGGCCCGACGACGAGCCGCTTGCCCTCCATCAGCAGCAGCACGGTCTGCACGCGGGAGCGCGCGCGCTCCTCGAGCGGCTCGGCGACGCGATCCGCCGAGCTGTAGACCATCGTCCGGCCCGACTCCGACACCTGGGGCTCGGCGTCGGGCTCGGCCGCGGGCTGGACGACCCGGGTCTGGATCCCGAATTCGCCGAGCCCGAGCCGCTCGTCGGTCTCGAACTCGATCACCGGGCGCGACAGGAGCGCGAGCCGCTCGCGGCGGGCATGCTCGAGCAGGTAACCGGCCAACTCCGTGGCCAGCGCATCCTCGTAGTCGGCGAACCGGGCCCGGTCGCGCGGCGAGAGATACACGCGGTACTCGTTGGGCACGTACGTCCGGGATACCGACAGCGACTTGTGCTCCTCCATCTCGCGGGCGAGCCGGCGGGCGATCTCCACGGGCCGCACCTCCGAGCGGAATGCTCGGCTGAAGGTGCCTTCGACAAGGCCGGCGATCTTGCTTTCAAGACTTCTGAGGACACTCATGAGCTGCCCCGGAGGGCGGTTCCATGCTACGGAACTCCGGCCTGACCGCGGGCTACCCGCCCGGCGGCGATGAGGCCCGGAGCCAGTGCCACGAGTGCGCCCGCGACGGCCCCGGTCACCGCCCCGGTCAGTCCGAGCGGGCCGCCCGCTGAGTGAACCACGTCGATCGCCGCTCCGGTAGCAGACACGAGCGTCGCCGACCAGATCGTGACGAGTGTCACGTGGACGGCGAGGCTCCGGCCCCGGACGAGCCACGGGAGCACGACGGCGCCTGCGGCCCACACGGGGGCGCCGAGCAGGGCGCCCGAGCTGATCACCGGCGCCAGAACCGCGTGCAGCGATCCATTCAAGTGGCCGGTCGAGAGCGTCAGGTACAGGGTGCGGCCGCGGATCGGGGTGGCGAGGACGAGCCAGATCCATCCCGCCGCCCCGAGTCCCGCGCGACGCCAGGGCCCGGCGGCGCGCGCGGCGATGGCCGGCCAGGCGCCCGCCAGGCCGATCAGCCCGAGGGCGGGGGCGGCGGCGGCGAGCGGCCAGTCGGCCCCGCCACGGGATGAGCACGATCGGCACCGCAACGGCGGCCACGAGCAGCATCGCGCCGGCGGGGCGTCCCTGGGCGATCGCGGCGGTCGCGAGCGCGATCGTGGTCGCGACCCAGCCGAGCCGCGGAAGGACCGCCGTGGCGAGTGCCGCCACCAGCGCGATCGCCGCCGGGGCGAGCAGCGGGCTCGCGAGCAGGTGGACGCTGAGCCAGCCGGCGGTCAGCGCGGCGGCTGCGGCGGCGAGCGCGCGGTCGGGCCAGGCGAGCGGCCGGGCGGCGTCCTCGTCGTCGGGGTCGTCGGTGTCGCCGGCGCGGGCGGCCGCGCCGGGGCGGTCGGGCGCGTACCCCCGGGTGCCGGGCTCGCGCCAGTGCTCGGCCCCCTCATCCGTCGTGCGCCGGTCACGCGTCACGACCCCCGGCCATGCGCTCGTCACCACTCCGGGGCGGTCTGCCGTCGCCGGGAGGCTCTCGATCATCGCCGCCCGCAGCTCCTCGAGCGTGCCGCGCTCGCGGGGCTTCGGGCGCAGCGCGAGGTCGATCGCGCACCCGAGCTCGCGCGGGAGATCGCGTCGCTGGCGGCGCAGCGGGGGCAGGTGGGCGCCGAGCCGCCGGGCGCGCTGGGCGGCGGTGGTGGTGCGCACCGGGTTGACGCCGGTCAGCGCCTCGTAGACGACGAGCGCGAGCGCGTACAGGTCGGCGGGAGCCGCGGTCTCGCGGCCCTCGGCCTGCTCGGGGGCCATGTACGCGGCCGTCCCGATCACATCGCCGGTCCGCGTGAGCGCGTCACCGCCGATCACCCGGGCGACCCCGAAGTCGGTGAGCTTCGCCACCTGGGCCGATGAGGCCGGGTGGTCGGGGATCAGGATGTTCGACGGCTTGACGTCGCGGTGGACGATCCCCTGGGCGTGGGCGTGGGCGAGCGCGTCACACAGGGCGATCGCGATCACGACGACATCACGGTCCGACAGCCGGCCGGCCTCGAGCAGTTGGCCCATCGTGTGCCCGCGGACGAGCTCGGAGACGAGGTAGGCGCCGTCGTCGTCGACCGCGGCCTCGTAGAGCGTGACGATCCCCGGGTGCGCAAGCCGGGCGGCGGCCCGCGCCTCTCGCTCAAAGCGCCCGCCGACGACGCGCTCGCGGTGGAGGATCTTGACCGCCACATCACGGCCGAGGCGCTCGTCGGCGGCCATCCACACGCTCCCGAAGCCGCCCGTGCCGAGGCGGCGATGGAGGCGATAGCGGCCGAGCACCAGCGGGGCCTCGCGGCGACCCCAGGCGGGGCGTGCGCCGACCGTCGTGTCTCCGGACCGCTGCGTCGGACGGGCCAGACGGGCGGTGCGCACATCGCTGGCGCTCATCGCTTGAGCTTTTCCACACCGGGACCGCGGTCCCTGCGCGCCGCGAAGGCCAATAACCGGTAAATCAGGCCCCCGGCGGCGGCGCCCCGCCGTTGCACGCGGCCTTGCTCGCTTGCTTATCCAGCCGCCTACGCGGTCATACTGAGACTTTCCCGAGTCCCGCAAGGAGCGAGAGAGAGCGTGTCGTTCTTCGACGACGTGGACGAGCCTCCAGCAGCCACGCGTACATCGCCGCGTCGACGCCGTCCGTCGGGAGGCGGGCGGCGCCCGCCCAGCGAGCAGCAGGCGATCCAGATCCGCCGCGCGGTGCTGATCGGCGTCGTTGTCGTCGTCCTCATCCTGATCGTGCTCGGCATCCACAGCTGCCAGATCAGCGCCCGTAACTCGTCGCTGAAGAACTACAACAACAGCGTCGGCTCGCTGATCAAGCAGTCCAACGACACCGGCCAGCATCTGTTCCAACTGCTCGGCGGAGCCGCCTCGAGCAACATCAGCGGGCTCACGAACTCGATCAACGAAGCGCGCGTGAGCGCCGACAGCCAGCTCAGCCAGGCGAAGAGCCTGAGCGTTCCCGACGAGATGAAGGCCGCCCAGACCGACGTGCTGCTCGCGCTGACGATGCGCCGCGACGGGATCGCCAACATCGCCTCGAACATCCAGCGGGCGCTCGGGACCTCGTCGAGCGCCGACGCGGTGAAGACCATCGCAGCCGAGATGGCCCGCTTGTATGCGTCGGATGCGGTGTACAAGGACTACGCGACGCACGAGATCTTCACCGCGCTGCACTCGGCCGGGATCGGGGTCGGCGGCACCAACGGCCAGACGATCGAGAGCGGCCAGTTCGTGCCCGACATCGAGTGGCTCTCGCCCGACTTCGTGGCGACCCGGCTCCACGTGCGCCTCCCGGGCTCGAACAAGAAGCCCGCCCCGGGCCTCCACGGCCACTCGCTCGACTCGGTCACGGTGGCCGGGAACACGCTCCAGACCGGCTCCACCAACACGATCACCGCGAGCCCGGCGCCGACGTTCACGTTGCACTTCACCAACGGCGGCCAGAACACCGAGACGAACGTCGTCTGCAAGGTGACGGTCAGCGGCTCGTCGGACACCGGCCAGACGATCGTGCCTCAGACCACCGCCGGCCAGAGCACGACCTGCGACGTCAAGCTCGGCTCGGCGCCGACAGCGGGCAGCGCCCAGGTGACTGCCACGATCGAGCCTGTCCCCGGCGAGAAGAACACGAAGAACAACTCGCTCACCTTCCCGGTCACGTTCCAGTAGCGCGCGGGCGCCGGTCCCGGCCGGCGGGGGGCCATAACGTCCGCCGGGCCAGGCGCCTATCCTGTCGCGGGTGCACGACCTGACCAGCACCGCCGGGATCGTCGCCATCGCGGCGGGCGCCGTGGGCGTCGTCTCGCTCGCCACCAACGTGTTCCTGGCCGTGCGGCTGCGGCGGGTCCGCATGGACCAGCGCGTCGTGCTGGCCGGGCGCCAGCAGGACCTCGTCGGGCACGCGGCCGCACTCGAGGCCCAGTTCGAAGCGCTCTCCCAGTACGTCCAGGACGCCGCCGGCCGGCTCGATGGCCGGATGCGCGACGGCCGAGGCGCGCCTCGACCGCGCGGTCGCCTACCGGTCGCTGATCCGCTACGACGCCTACGGCGAGATGTCCGGCCGGCAGTCGACCTCGATCGCCCTGCTCGACGCGAGCGGATCGGGGGTCGTGCTGTCCTCGATCCACCACCGCGACCAGGCCCGCCTGTACGCCAAGCAGGTCCACAACGGCGAGCCGGAGCTCGAGCTCTCGCCCGAGGAGGACGAGGCGATCCGGGTCGCGCTCGAGGGCGACCGCGGGCACCACGCCCCGGCGTAGGCTGGCGGGGGGCAGCGGGTGCCGATGCTCGTCGGCTACTTCGGGCCGGAGGGCACGTTCACGCACGAGGCGGCGCTCGACTCCGCCCGCGGCGCCGAGGTCGAGCTCGTCTCGTTCCCGACGATCTACGAGACCGTGATGGCCGTGCACGACGGCACAGTCGAGCGCTCGCTCGTCCCGATCGAGAACTCGCTCGAGGGGTCGGTCAACGCGACGCTCGACGCGCTCGCGATGGAGACCGAGGACGTGGCGATCGTGGCCGAGGTCGTGCAGCCGATCCGCCAGTGCCTGATCGCCAGGACCGAGCTCGAGCTCGCGGACGTCGAGGTCGTGGTCAGCCATCCGCAGGCGACCGCTCAGTGCGCGCGGTTCATCCGCGCCCGGCTGGCCGGCGCGCGGGTGATGACGGGCATCTCGACCGCGGACGCCGTGCGGATGGTGGCCGAGCACGACGGACCGTGGGCCGCGCTCGGCACGCGCGCGGCGGCCGAGCACTACGGCTGCCGGGTGCTCCGGGCCGGGGTCGAGGACGTGCCCGACAACGAGACCCGGTTCGTGTGGCTCGGCCCGGTCGGCGCGGCGCCGGGCGGCCCGGCCGACACGCACCCGCTGCTCGGGCCATGGAAGACCGCGATCGTGTTCTGGGGCATCGGCTCGGAGGCGCCCGGATGGCTCGTGGGCTGCCTGTCGGAGTTCGCCGGCCGCGACGTCAACCTGACGCGGATCGAGTCACGTCCCCGCAAGCAGGGCCTGGGGCGCTACATGTTCTTCGCCGACCTCGAGGGACGGGACACCGAGCCCCACGTCGCTTCGGCGCTCGCAGGGCTCCGCGGGCACGTCGAGGTGCTCCGGGTACTCGGCTCATACCCGGCCGGGTAAGCGCTTCGGTCCGCGTTCGACGCCCGGTACACTGGCGGCTGCCATGGCCACGTCAGTACCTGCGCCAGTGTGGTCCGCGCCGACTTCAGAGCACCGTCGGCGCGGACGTGAGGTTGGCCGGGTGCTCGTGCTCAACGCGACCTACGAACCCATCAACGTGTGCACGGTTCGCCGGGCAGTCGTCCTGCTGTTGAAGGACAAGGCCGAGGTCATCGAACACGGCGAGCTCGAGCTGCACTCGGCCTCGACCACCCTGTCCAGGCCCGTCGTCATCCGCCTCGTGAGCTACGTCCGAATCCCGCGCGACACGCATCGGCGCAAGATCACCCGCCGCGCCGTGTTCGCACGCGATGACTGGACCTGCCAGTACTGCGGCGCGCGCTCGAACCTCACCGTCGACCACGTCGTTCCCCGCTCCAAGGGCGGCACCTCGAACTGGGACAACATCGTCGCCTCGTGCGCGCCGTGCAACCGGCGCAAGGGGAACGCCCTACCGCGTCAGGCCGGCATGCGCCTGCTGCGCGAGCCGCGCACGCCGAGCCCGCACGTGTTCATCCACGTCGCCAGCCCGACGATCCCGGCGGCGTGGCGGCAGTACCTGGCCGCCTGATCTGAGCGGCTACGCCGCGTAGCGCTGGGCCGACCGGGCGCGCGCCTTCGCCGCCTCGACCTCGCGGTTCTTCGGCGGGGCGTTCGTCTGCAACTCGGCGAGCAGCGTCATCGAGATCTCGGTGACCGCACCGACTGCGCGTTGGAACGCCTCCTCGTTCGCGTGCGAGGGCTTCGTGAAGCCGCTGATCTTGCGCACGTACTGGAGGGCGGACGCGTGGACCTCCTCGCTCGTGGCGGGGGGGTCGAAGTTGTGGAGGGTTCGGATGTTTCGGCACATGTACCTAGCGTAGACGCCGGGCGGGCGCGGCGGGGCGCGCCGGCGGCCGCCGCCAGGGCGCGTTCGCACCCCGATCCCGACGACTGGTTGCTGTTGACACCGATATGCGGGGTCAATAGCAACCACCTCCGTTCCAGGGGGTGGCACGGTCCCGGAAAAGCGCGAAGGGCGCCGGCCACCCGACGCCCTTCGCAACGTGACTGCCAGACCGTGATGGGTTCGTAAACCGGAGGGACTACTCCCGGCGCCCATCACCGGCGGTGTCGCGGGGGGACTCCGCTAAGCGGGGTCAGCCTCCGACCTAGCGGCCGGACACCTCCAGGGTCCCGCAAGAACTGTCAGACAAGCTCGGACCACCTCCTTTCTCTGGTACGCGCAGAATAGCGGAACAGTCCGACGCCACCTAGTGCTCCGGCAGGCCGTCGAACATCTCCCGTAGCGGCGCGTCCGGTCGGGCGCAGACGGCGGCCGCGAACGCCTGCAGGCGGTCGATGAAGCGCCGCACGAGCGCCGAGTCGTACAGGTGTGGGTTGAACTCCACGCGGCACGCGGTGGCGTCGTAGATGCGGTCGACGCCGAGCACGAACCCGCGGGTTGCCAGGTGCTCGCGGGGCAGGCGGTCGAGCTGCAGGCCGCCGAAGCGCATCGTCGGCAGCTGATGGAGCGCGGCGAACCCGGCCCGGACCCGCGGCATCTCGAGCCCTCGCTCATGCAGCTCGTAGGCAAGCCGCATGTGCGGCACGACCGTGTGCACGCTCGTGTCGATCACGACCCGGCGCACCTCGGTGAGCCACGTGCGGAACGTGGGCGCCCCGGTGAGCCGCAGCCGCAGGAGGGCGCGGTTGATGAGCGGACCGATCATCCGCTGTAGCTCCGCCTGGCGGCGGACGCTGAAGAAGGCCTCGAGCACAATGTCCTCGACGCCGCCATCGAGCGCGAGCAGCGCCGAGCACAGGGCCAGCCGGCTCATGTAATACGTGGCCCCGGCGGAACGGGCCAGCCGGTCGATCGCCTCTCCACGATCGGGCGGCAGCCCCCACTCGATCGACGCCGAGGCGCCCGCAGCGCTCGCCACCGGCCGCGCCCGTTCGAAGCTCGGGCGCAGCGGCGGCGGGGCATCTCTCAGCTGCTCCCGCCACCAGGCGATCTCGGCCTGCAGGCGGGGCCGGTCGATCTGCTGGACGAGCGCCTGCTCCCAGCTCGCGTAGTCGCTGTACTGGAGGGGCAGCGGCTCGGCGGGGCGCGACGGCGGGCCCGCGAGCTCGGCCTCGTACGCCGCCCCGAGCTCCTCGAAGAACAGCAGCCACGAGGGGGCGTCGGCGATCACGTGATGGTTGAGCCGCAGCAGGTGGTGCTCGTCTGCGCCGGTCCGCGCGAGGCAGAAGCGCAGCAGTGGCCCGCGCCCGAGATCGAACGTGCGCCGCGCCTCGAGCGCCAGCAGCTCGGCGGCGCGCGCGGCCGGGTCCGGGTCGCCGCGCAGGTCGTAGACGGGGAGCTCGATCCCCGCCGGGGCCGCGACGCGCTGCACCGGGACGTCGCCGACCGCGCCGAACGCCGTCCGCAGCACCTCGTGGCGGGCGATCACCCGCTCGATGCCCCGGCGCAGCGCGTCGACGTCGAGCGGCCCCGTGATCCGGTACGCGTTGGCGAGGATCAGGCCGCCCGGATCGGTCCCCGTGGCGCGGAGCATCGCGCGCTGGACGATCGAGGCGGGCGGCGGGCGGCGGGGACGCAGCGGCGGCAACCCGTCGTCGCCCGACTCCACCAGGCTGCCGGACCCGATCAGCTGCGCGAGCGACGCGATCGTGATCTCCGAGGCGAACGTCGACAGGCCGAGGGTGACGCCGAACGCCTCGCGCACCCGGGCGGCGATCAGCGCGGCGGTCAGCGAGTCCCCGCCGAGCTCGAGGAACGGGTCGTCGAGGCGGATATCGTCGTGCTCGAACGCCTCGCGCCAGATCTCGGCGAGCAGCTCCTCCGTCTCGGACGCCGCCCGGGGTCCGGGCGGCGGCTCGGCCGGGGCGGGAACGGGCGTCAGCTCCCCCAGGCGCGCGCGGTCGACCTTCCCGTGCGGGGTCAGCGGCAGCGCGTCGACCGTCACGAACTCCGCGGGCACGGCGAACGCGGGCAGCCGCTCGCTGAGCGCCGCGCGCAACCCGGTCCCGGTGACCGCGGCGGCGGGCCGCACCGCGACGTAGGCGGTCAGCCGCGTCTCGCCGCGCCCGGTCCGGCCGGCCGCCACCGCGACCGCAGCCACGCCGGGCTGGGCGGCGATCGCAGACTCGACTTCCTCGAGCTGGAGCCGGTGACCCCGCACCTTGACCTGAGCGTCCCGGCGGCCGACGACCGCGAGCATCCCGTCGGGGCGGCGGATGCCAAGGTCGCCCGTGTGGAATCGGCGCACGCCGCCGGCCGTCGCGTACCGCGCCGCGGTCAGCGCCTCGTCCTCGAAGTAGCCCGGCGACAGGTAACGGCTGGCGACGACGATCTCGCCGGACTCGCCGTCGGCGACCGGCGATCCGTCGGCGTCCTCGAGCGTCACCGAAAGCCCGTCGGCCTCGAACCCGGCCGGCAGCCGCTCGCCCGCGGTGAACTCCGCGGGCAGGATCGCCTGCGCCATGATCCCGGTCTCGGAGGACCCGAGCACCGTCGCCAGCCGGCACGTGCCGGCGAAGTGGCGGCGGTACGCGGCGTGGTCGGAGCCAAGCCCCGCCTCCGACGCGAGGCGGACGAGCCGGACGCCGTCGATCCGCCGGTCGCGGAGTGCCAGCGCGAGGTTCCGCAGCACCGACGGCACCGTGTCGAGGACCGTCACGCGGTGCTCGGCGAGCCATTCAGGCAGGCCCGCGACCCCGCGCTCAGCGATCGGGAACGGGCACAGGGTGGCCCCGTTGAGCAACGCCGTCCACGCGGTGGCAAGACCCTGGCCGCCGCTCAGCGACGCCAGCCACGCGATCCGGTCCTCGACCCCGATCCCGAGCCCGTTGGTGTAGCGCAGGACGTTGTGGAGGATGTTCCGGTGCGGCTGGAGCACGAGCTTCGGCTCGCCGGTCGACCCCGAGGTGGCGATCAGGAACGCGATCGTGTCGGGATCCGGCGCGGCGGCCGCCGGCATCTCGGTCGGCCCGGCCCCACCGTCGATCAGCACCGCGGAGGCGGGGTCAAAGCCAGCTTCCTCGGCGGCAGCGATATGCGCCGTGTCGCTCAACAGCACCGACGGCACGACCGCCTCGCGGACAAGCGCGTGGCGCGTGGCGGGGTCCTTCGGGTTGAGCGTCACGACGGCGTAGCCGCGCCGCAGCGCGGCCAGTGCCGCGACGATCACCTCCGGGCCGTGGTCGAACAGCAGCGCCGCGACGCCGCCGGAGAGCGGGGGAGCGCCGCGCCGTCCGGGATCCGCGCCGCGTACGCCGCGGACAGCGCGTCGAGCTCCGCGTAGCGGACCGGATCCCCGGCCCCCGCGATCGCCACCGCCTCGGCCCGGTCGGCCACGACCTGAGCGAAGCGCTCAGGAATGGACGCTGCCGTGTCCGCTTCGCCCCAGGCCATCGCGGCGGATAGGTTAGCCCGATCACGGGATCGCGGATCGTCATCGTGGGTGGCGGGATCACTGGGGCTTACGCGGCGTACTTTGCCGCGCGCGCGGGGGCCGAGGTGACGCTGCTCGAGCGCGGCGCGATCGGGGGCGGTGCGTCGGGAGCGAGCGCCGGCGGGCTCAACCCGATGCACGGCGCCGGCATCCCCGGTCCGGTCCAGGCGCTCGCGCTGCGCTCGCTTGAGCTCCACACCGAGCACCGCGACGAGATCGAGCGCCTCAGCGGGCGCGCGTTCGGGGCGCGGGCCGTCGCCCGGCTGCACGTTGCGCTCACGCCGGCCGAAGAGGACGAGCTCCGCGTCCAGCTCGAGCGCTACGCGGCGACCGACGGCTTCTCCGCCGCAGTGGCTGACGGCCACGCGCCTGCGGGAACTCGAGCCGCGGATGTGCGAGGACGCCATCGGCGGGCTGCTCACGCGCGGCAACGCGCACGTCGATCCCGGTCCGTACACCCGCGCGGTCGCGCGCGCGGCACAGTCGCTTGGCGCACGGATCGCCTCCGCCGAGGCCGTGGGCCTGCGCCGCGACGGCGCCCGCGCGACCCACGTCGACAGCGACGCCGGCGAGCATCCGCTCGACGGGCTCGTGCTCGCACCCGGCGCGTGGAGCGAGGGCCCGTTCGGCTGGCTCGGGCTGCCGGCGATGACGACGCCGGTCAAGGGCGAGCTGGTGCTGGCGCGCGTCGACTCCGGCGCTCCCGCGGCCGACCTCTCGTGGGGCCCGGTGGGCGTGTACGCCGCCGGCCCCGACCGGGTGCTGCTCGGCGGCACCGAGGACGACGCCGGACTCGATTCCAACGCCACCGACGACGGACGCGAGCGTGTCCTGTCGGGCGTCGCGCGCCTGCTCCCGGGCCTGGGCGAGCCGGATGTGCTCGAGCACTGGGCGGGCCTGCGGCCGGTGTCGCCGGACGGACTGCCGATCGTGGGGATCGCGCCCGGTTGGAGCAACGTCTGCCTCGCGGGCGGCTCGGGACGCAAGGGGATGCTGCTACGGACCAGGACTGGGCCTCGCGGCGGCCGAGCTCCTGCTCGATGGCGAGACGTCGCTGCCGATCGCGCCGTGCGCTCCGGACCGGGAGGCGCTCAGGTGACGAGCGCAACCAACGTCCCCCCGCTCGCCCGCAACGCGGCGTTCCGAACCGAGTGCACGGGTTGCGGGGCGGTGTTCGAGCAGGGGTTCGTGCCGTTCTGCCCCGCCTGCGGCGCGATGACCGACGTCAGCTACGACCTCGACGCGGTCGTGCTCCGTGACTCGCCGAACCCGTACGAGCGGTTCGTCGACCTGCTGCCCGTGCGCGACCCACGGCTGCTGCCACGTAACGCGCGCTTCACGCCACTCGTCCATAGCCGGGAGCTCGGCGCGCAGCTCGGCCTTCCGCATGTCTACCTCAAGGACGAGACCGGGCTCCCGACCGGCACGACCAAGGACCGGATGGCGGCGATCGCGCTGCCGTACCTGTACGAGTGCGGCGTGCGCGGGTTCACTACGTCGTCGACCGGCAACAGCTCGAGCGCATACGCGCGGGCGATCGGCCAGATCCCCGAGCTGCGGATGTGGGTGTTCACCGCCGAGGCGTTCCGGGAACGGCTGTCGCTCGCCGGGAGCGACCAGGCGGTCGACGTCGTGCTCGAAGACGCGACGTTCGTCGAGGCGTTCGCCGCGGCCGGGCGGTTCGCCGACGAGCATGGGCTCACGTCGGAGCGCGGGTTCTTCAACCCGGGCCGGCGCGAGGGCCTGAAGCTCGCGTGGCTCGAGGCGACGGAGCAGCTGTCCCGGCCGATCGACTGGTACGTCCAGGCGATCTCGAGCGCGATGGGCGTGTACGGGGTCTACAACGCCGCCCGGCAGCTCACCGCGCTCGGTCGCACCGAGCGCATCCCGCGGCTGTTGTGCGTCCAGCAGGAGACGTGCGCGCCGATGGTCACCGCATTCCGGGCCGGCGCCGAGCGGATCCGGCCGGAGGACATCGTCGCCCGGCCGACCGGGATCGCGGCGGCGATCATGCGCGGCGACCCGACCCGCACGTATCCGCACATCCGCCGCATCGTGCTCGACAGCGGCGGCACGTTCGCGTCGGTCGGCGAGGCGGAGATCCGGTCGGCGTGCAGCGCGCTCGAGCGGTCCGAGTCGATCTACCCGTGCTTCGCCGCCGCGGCCGCGTTCGCGGGGCTGGTGAAGGCGCGGGCGGAGGGGACGATCGGACCGGACGACACCGTGCTCGTCAACGTCACCGGCGCGAACCGCCCCGGCACGCCGCCCGGCGCGAGCACGCTCCGGCTGCGCCGGGACGCCGGCGGGGCGTGGGACTTCAGTGCGCTGCTGCCGCTCGAATAGCTAAGCGTCGTCGCCGTCGGGGGCACCGTCGGCTGCGGCGTCGTCGCCGTCGGGGGCGCCATCGGCCGTGTCGTCGCCTTCGCCCGGCGCGGCGGCGTCGCCCTGTGGGGCATCGGCCATCCCGTCCGCGCTCAGCTCGACCGGCCCGTCGGCGGCCGGTGCGTCCTCGGCCACCGTGGCCACGGTCGCTGCGTCGGACTCGACCACGAGCGCCACAGCGCTGACGATGTCGTCGTCGCGCAGGTTCATGAGCCGGACGCCCTGGGAGGCGCGCCCGTAGCGGCTGATGCCCCGCACCGACGTGCGCTGGACCATGCCGTTCTGGGAGATGAACACGAGCTCCTGGTGCTCGCGGACGACGAGTGCGCCGGCCAGCCGGCCCTTGTTCTCGGTCAGCTGGATCGTCTTGACGCCCATCGTCGCGCGGCCCTTGGCCGGGTACTCGGAGATCAGCGTGCGCTTGCCGTAGCCGTTCTCGGTGACCACGAGCAGCTCCTGATCGTCGCGGGCGACGTCCATCGCGAGCACCGAATTGGCGGCCTGCGAGACGTTCATGCCCTGCACGCCGCTCGTGTCGCGACCCATCGCGCGGACCTTGTCCTCGCTGAAGCGTGCCGCCTGGCCGGAGCGCGAGACCATGATGATGTCGTCGTGGCCGCTCGTCCGGCGGACGGCCATCAGCTCGTCGTCGTCGCGGATCTTGATCGCGATGATCCCGTCGGCCTTGATCGGCGTGTTGTACGCCCCGAACTCGGTCTTCTTGATCACGCCCTTGCGGGTCGCGAACACGAGGTACTTGCCCTCGGCGAAGTCACGGGTCGAGAGCACCGACTGGACGCGCTCGCCCTCGCGCAGCGGCAGCAGGTTGACGAGCGCGCGCCCGCGCGCGGTGCGCGAGGCCTCGGGGAGCTCGTACACCTTCAAGCGATAGACCTTGCCGCGGTTGGTGAAGAACAACAGGTAGTCGTGGGTCGAGCAGACGAACAGATGCTCGATGTAGTCGTCGTCCTTCATGTCCATCCCGGTCACGCCGATGCCTCCACGGCGCTGCTGGCGGTACGTGGAGAGCGGGAGCGACTTGATGTAGCCGGAGTGGGTGATCGAGATCACCATCTGCTGGTCGGCGATCAGGTCCTCGATGTCGATCTCGCCCTCGGCGTGGACGATCTCGGTGCGCCGGTCGTCTCCGTACGCCTGGGCGATCTCCGACAACTCGTCCTTGATCAGGCCGTACACCCGGTCCTCGTCGCCGAGGATCTCGCGCAGCTCCTTGATCCGCTCGACGAGGTCGGCGTGCTCCTGCTTGATCTTGTCGGCCTCGAGCGCGGTGAGGCGGCTGAGTGTGAGCTGAAGGATCGCCTGCGCCTGCACGATCGTCAGGTCGAACTTCTCGATCAGCCCATGACGAGCGGTCTCCGGATCCCGCGAGCTGCGGATCAGCGCGATCACCTCGTCGAGGTTGGCGAGCGCGACGAGCAGGCCCTCGAGCACATGGGCGCGCTCCTCGGCCCGGCGCAGCTCGTACTTCGTCCGGCGCACGATGACCTCGCGCTGATGATCGACGTAGTGGCCGATCACCTCGCGCAGCGACAGCGTGCGCGGGACGTTGTCGACGAGCGCGACCATGTTGACGCCGAACGTCGTCTGCAGCGGCGTGTGCTTGTAGAGCTTGTTGAGGACGACCTTGGGGATCGCGTCGCGCTTGAGCTCGATCACGATCCGCATTCCGTGGCGGTCGGACTCGTTGCGCAGGTCGCTGATCTCGGGGAGCTTCTTCTGCTCGTGGAGCTCCTTGATCTTGAGGATCAGCCCGCCCTCGCCGTCGCGGCGCACCTGGAATGGGAGCTCGGTGATGATGATGGCTTCCTTGCCCTGGCCGATCGGCTCGATGTGGGCCTTGCCCTGCACGCGCACGCGACCGCGCCCCGTCTCGTACGCGTCGCGGATCCCGTCCCGGCCGAGGATCGTGCCGGCGGTCGGGAAGTCGGGGCCCTTGATGTGCTTCATCAACCCCTCGACGTCGATCGTCGGGTTGTCGACGTAGGCGATCGTGGCCGAGATCACCTCGCGCAGGTTGTGCGGCGGGATGTTCGTTGCCATCCCCACCGCGATCCCCGAGCCGCCGTTGACGAGCAGGTTCGGGAACCGGGCGGGAAGCACGACCGGCTCCTGGCGGGACCCGTCGTACGTCGCGCTGAAGTCGACTGTGTCGGCGTCGAGGTCGCGCAGCATCTCGGTGGCCAGCCGGTCGAGCCGCGCTTCCGTGTAGCGCATCGCCGCGGCCGAGTACCCGTCGATGTTGCCGAAGTTGCCGTGTCCGTCGACGAGCGGGTAGCGCATCGAGAAGTCCTGCGCCAGACGGACGAGCGCGTCGTAGATCGCTGAGTCGCCGTGCGGGTGGTACTTGCCCATCACCTCGCCGACGATCTGCGCGCACTTGACGTGCTTGCGGTTCGGCTGTAGGCCGAGCTCGTTCATCACGTACAGCACGCGCCGGTGGACGGGCTTCAGCCCGTCGCGCACGTCGGGCAGCGCGCGCCCGACGATGACCGACATCGCGTAGTCGAGATACGCGGAGCGCATCTCCTCCTCGAGCCCGCGGGGCTCGATGTTGCCGCCACTGATGGTGTCGATGGTTGACATCGCGCCTCCCTAGTGGTCGCTCAGGTGAGTACGGTCGCACCGAGAGGTGCCACTGGTGGATGCCGGGCAAGGACGCAGAATGCGACGTGCACTGGAGGTGCACGAGCGTTCGAGGACACAGCCCGGCGCCGCCAGGGGCGCCTCGAATGCGATCGTATTTGCGTGAGGGGCCACAGCTAGACGTCGAGGTTGCTCACGAGCCGCGCGTTCTCCTCGATGAACGCCCTGCGCGGCTCGACCTGGTCCCCCATCAGCATCGAGAAGACCCGGTCCGCCGAGGCGGCGTCCTCCATCGTCACCTGCACGAGCGTGCGCGTGGACGGGTCCATCGTCGTCTCCCGGAGCTCGTCGGCGTCCATCTCGCCGAGGCCCTTGAAGCGGTAGTAGTCGATCCCCCTCTGGGCAACGCCGAGGATGCCGGCCCGGAGGTCGTCGAAGCTCGCCGCGTTGTTCGTCGTCTCGCCGTAGCGGATCGTGAACGGCGGCGTCCCGACGAGCTCGGCGAGATCGCGGTGGACCTCGGCGAGGTTGTGATACTCGGTCGCCTGGAGCGTGGTCCGGCGGACGTGGTGGGTCGTCGCCAGGCCGGTCTTCTCCTCGATCGTGCGCACCACGATCTCCTCGGGCGACTCGACGACGAGCTTGGCGGTGTAGGCGTGCCCGTTCTCGCCCTGCTCGCCGCCCGTGTCGATCAGGCGCAGCAGCCCGTCGACGTCGACGATCCCCTCCTCGAGCAGGCGCGCCTGCTGGAGGAACGAGACCACGCCGTGCCCGTGCGCCGCCCGCAACGCCGCCGCCCAGCCCTCGTAGCGCTTGAGCAGCCGCGAGAACTTCTTCCATCGCGCGTCGGTGAGCTTGAACGACTTGTTGTACCGGTCGTACACCTCGATCTTCTCGAACTTGTCGCCGAGCAGGATGTCCTCGAGCTCGGATTCGCGCTCGAGGTAGCGGTGCTTCTGCCCGCGCGTCAGCCGGTACAGCGGCGGCTTGGCGATGTACACGTAGCCGGCCTCGATCAGCGGCTGCATCTCACGGAACAGGAGGGTCAGCGCGAGCGTCCGGATGTGGGCGCCGTCGACGTCCGCGTCGGTGAGCAGCACGACCTTGTGGTAACGCGCCCTGCCGATGTCGAACTCGTCGCGCACGCCGGTGCCGATCGCGGTGATCAGGGCCTGGACCTCGGTGTTCGCGAGCACCTTGTCGATCCGGCTCTTCTCGACGTTGAGGATCTTCCCCCGCAGCGGCAGGATCGCCTGCGTGCTGCGGTCCCGCGCGCTCACCGCCGAACCGCCGGCGGAATCCCCCTCGACCACGAACAGCTCGGCCAGCGACGGATCCTTGACCGAGCAGTCAGCGAGCTTGCCCGGCAGCGTGGAGTTCTCGAGCGCCGACTTGCGCCGGGTGAGGTCGCGCGCCTTGCGAGCGGCGGACCGCGCCTGGGCGGCGCTGACGGCCTTGCGGATCACCGCGCGGGCGTCCTGGGGGTTCTCCTCCAGGAAATCCGTCAGCCGCGCGTTGACGATCGAGTGGACGAACCCCTGCATCCCGGGATTGCCGAGCTTGGTCTTCGTCTGGCCCTCGAACTGCGGATCGGTGAGCTTCGCCGACACGACTGCCGTCAGCCCCTCGCGGACGTCCTCCCCGGTGAGGTTCTCGTCCTTCTCCCTGAGCTCGCCCTTGTCGCGCGCGTAGCGGTTGAGCGCACTCGTCAGCGCCGAGCGGAACCCGCTCAGGTGCGAGCCGCCCTCGAGCGTGTTGATGTTGTTGGCGAACGAGAACACTGACTCCTGGTAGGAGGAGTTCCACTGCATCGCCACCTCGATTTGGCCCTCGTCGCTCTCGCCCTCGAACGACACGACCTTCTTGTGGATCGGCTCCTTGTTCTCGTTGAGGAACGCGACGAAGTCGACGATCCCACCGTCGTACTGGAACTCGGCCCGGTGGCCCGAGCCGCGCTCGTCGATGATCATCAGGTGCAGTCCGCGGGTGAGGAACGCGGTGTCGCGCATGCGCTCCTCGAGCGTGGTGAAGTCGTAGTCGAGCGCCTCGAACACGTCGGCGTCGGCCAGGAAGGTGATCGTGGTGCCGGTCTCGCTCGTCGGCGCGCCCTTCTGCAGGTCGCCGAGCGGATTGCCGCGCTCGTAGTCCTGGGTCCAGGTGAAGCCGTCGCGGCGAATCTCGATGTGCAGGTGCTCGGACAGGGCGTTGACGACTGACAGCCCGACGCCGTGCAGTCCGCCGGACACCTTGTAGCCGCGCCCCTCGCCGAACTTGCCGCCGGCGTGCAGCACGGTGAGCACTACCTCGACCGCCGGCCGCTGCTCCTTCTCCATGGTCGCCACGGGGATGCCGCGTGCGTTGTCGGTGACCGTGACCGAGTTGTCCGGGTGAATCGTGACCACGACGTCGCTGCCGAAGCCCGCGAGCGCCTCGTCGACGGAGTTGTCGACAACCTCGTAGACGAGGTGGTGCAGCCCACGCTGGCCGGTCGAGCCGATGTACATGCCGGGGCGGCGCCGGACCGCCTCGAGACCCTCCAGGACTGTGATGTCCTGGGCGTCGTACGTGGTTTCGTTCTGGCGCCGTCCAGCGCCGCTGTCGTTTGCCAACGTTCCTCCGGTGACGTTGAGACGCCCCGGACCCGCGCAACCAGGTGCGCGCCGGGGCGTCGAAGCTGGTGTACAGAAGAATAGCACAACCGGCCCCGGAATTCGGCCCCCGCGGGCGACTTATTTCCCTGCAAAACGCAGCAAAAACGAACGACTCGGCAACGCTTCTGTGTCACCTCTGCGACGCGTCTTCACGTCATACTGCGACGCACCGCAGACGGGCCACCTGGCCGCCCTGCAGACAGACGTTCAGGCGCTCGAGGATGGTCGGCGCCATGAGGTCGAGCTCCTGCGCCCAGACGGCCCCCGAGCAGGACACCGTGAGCACCCCGCTGCGCTCGGAAGCGGGCCGCGCCTCGGCCGCGATGGCCGCGCCGACGACCGACGGCCAGATCCCCTGAACCTCGGCCAGCAGCGTGGCCGGCGCAAGCTCGTCGCGCAGCGCGCCGAGCGCGGTTCCGAGCGTCCGCGGACTGCGCCGGTGGCTCACGCGGCCATGGCCTCCTGCATCAGCTCTCCATCTGCGACCTCGATCCTGACGACGCCGGGCCGGTCGGCGCCGGGCACGTGCTCGAGGTCGGTGGTGCTGACGATCGACTGGCCGCCTCCGTCGAGCAGCACGTCGACCAGCGCGTGGCGGCGGCGGCGGTCGAGCTCGGACATCACGTCGTCGAGGAGCATCAGCGGCGGCGCATGGCGGGTGTCGGCGATCGCCTCGCGCTCGGCGAGCAGCAGCGCGAGCAGCGCCAGCCGCTGCTGGCCCTGCGAGCCGTAGGTGCGGAGCTCGCGGCCGTCGCGCGTCGCCACGAGGTCGTCCCGGTGTGGGCCGTGCCCGGTGAACCCCCGCTCGACGTCGCCGTCGAGCCGGTCGGCCAGCTCGGCGGCCAGCTCGGCGGCGGTCTGGGCCCTCGAGCGCGGGCGGTAGCCGAGCGCGACCGCTCCGTCCAGCCCCAGCGCCCCGGCGAGCCCCGCGAACCCTGGCGCGACCGCGTCGGCGGCCTGCGCGCGATCCCGCATCAGCGCGATTCCGTGGCTGGCCAGCTGGAGGTCCCAGGCCGCCAGCGACGCTCGGGTTCCTGCCCCTGAGCGCAGCCGGGCGATCAGGGCGTTGCGCTGTGCGAGCGCCTGCGAGTAGGCGCGGCGGGAGGCGGCGCGAGCGGGCCACAGCGCGGCCACGAACTGGTCGAGGTGAGCGCGCCGGAGCGCGGGAGCGCCCTTGATCAGCTCGAGGCGATCGGGGAGGAACACGCTCACGAGCGGGCGGCCGGGGACGTCGAGCATCCGCTCGACCGTGGCGCCATCGGCGGTCATCCGCTTCGGCTGCCCGGGCGCGTAGCCGACCGCGAGCTGGTGCGCGCCGTCCTCGTCCTCGGTGTCGAGCACCACCCGGGCGGCGGGCGCCCCGAAGCGCACGACCTCACGCTCGTTCGTCGTCCGGCACGAGCGGCCGGTGCAGCCGAAGTACACGGCCTCGAGCAGGTTCGTCTTGCCGGCGCCGTTGGGCCCGGCGATCACGGTCAGGCCGTCGCCCAGAGTCAGGCGGGCGTCCGCATAGCAGCGAAAGTCACGCAGGACGGCTGCGGCGACGCGCACCGCGTCCGTCTCAGACGTTGAGCCTGATCGGCATGATCAGGTACTTGAAGCCACTGGCGTCGGCCGACTCGATCAGCCCGGGCCGCAGTGGGCTGATCAGCTTCAGCAGCACGTCGCCCTCGTCGATCGCCTCGAGCCCGTCGCGCAGGAAGTCGGGGTTGAAGCCGATCTCGAGCGGCTCGCCCTGGAACGCGACCGGCAGCGACTCCTGCGCCTCGCCGACGTCCGGCGTCTGGGCCGAGACCGTCAGCTCACCAGGCGCGAACGCGAGCCGCAGCGGCGCATTCTTCTGAGCCAGCAGGCTGATCCGGCGCACGACATCGGTGAGCTCGCCGGAGGCGACGCGCAGCTCGTGCTCGAAGCTCTCGGGGAGCAGCTGGCGATAGTTGGGGAACTGGCCGTCGATCAACCGCGAGGACAGGATCACGCGGCCGAGCACGAACAGGACCTGGTTCTGGCGCACGCTCACCGTCAGCTGCTCGTCCTCGGCGTGGCCGGCGACACGCGCCAGCTCCTGGAGCGCGCGGGCGGGGACGTTGACCTCGAACCCGGCTGACAGCGCGTCCTCGAGCGTCGTCTCCTTGACGCTCAGCCGGTAGGAGTCGGTCGCCACCATCCGCAGCTCGCGGCCGGTCGCGGAAACGAGGATGCCGGTGAGGACCGGGCGGGTCTCGTCGCGCGAGGCGGAGCCTGCGACCTTGAGCGCCGTCGAGACGAACGCCGCGGCTGGGAGTGTGACCGCGCTGTCGCCCTCGGGCTCGGGGAACGGCGGGAAGTCCTCGGTGCGGAGCGTGCGGATGTGGAACGTGGCCGAGCCCGAGACGATCTCGACGTCCTGCTCGGCGGCGCGCAGCTCGATTGAGACCTCGGGCTTGGGCAGCGACCGGATCACGTCGAGCACGAGCCGGGCCGGGAGGACGATGACGCCCTCCCGGGCGACCTCGGCCTGGAGCGGGACCCGGAGCCCGACGTCCATGTCGGTCGCGCGCAGCTCGCAGCCATCCGAGGAGGCGACGAGTTGGACGCCGGACAGGGCCTGGATCGCGCTCCGGGTCGAGGCGACTCGGCCGACCGTCTGGAGCTGGCCGAGGAGCAGGTCTCGCTCGAGGGAGATCTTCACGATGAATACCTCAAGAGGAAGGTAGAAGTCATAAGTCGAATAGAAGCTGTGGAGAAGTGCGTGTTCGCTCGCAACGAGCGGGAGAGTTGTCGCTCAGGAAGGGCAGGCAAGTGTGTCAACAGATGCGGTCGGGTCGGTCTCAGGCGAGCTCGCGCCGGATCTGCTCGAGCTCGCTGGCCGCTTGTTGATCGTTGTGAACACGCTCGCTGACCCGCTTGCACGCATGCAGCACCGTGGCGTGATTGCGACCGCCGAACGCAGCGCCGATCTCCGACAGCGGGGTACTCGTCAGCTCGCGGGTGAGGAGAATCGCCACCTGCCGCGCCCAGGCGATCTTGGCCTTGCGGCTGGCGGATACCAGCTCGGCGGCGGACATCTCGTAGAACGCGGCGACCGTGGACTGGATCCCCTCCGGGGTGATGCCGGCCGCCGACGGGAGCGGATGCATCTCGTCGAGCACGCGGCGGGTGAGCTCGAGGTCGATTCGCTGGCGGGTCAGCGAGTGCTGGGCGACGAGCCGGATGAGCGCTCCCTCGAGGCTGCGGATGTTATCGCTCACCCGTTCGGAGATCAGCTCCAGCACGCCGTCCTCGGCGAGCGGCACGCGGTCGAGCATCGCGCGTTTGCGGAGGATCGTCAGGCGCGTGGCGAAGTCGGGTGGGTCGATCTCGGCGACAAGCCCGGACTCGAAGCGCTCGCGCAGCCGCTCCTCGATCGCCAGCAGCTGGCGGGGCAGGCGGTCGCACGTGAGCACGAGCTGCCGGCCCGTCTCGTACACGGCGTTGAACGTGTGGAAGAACTCCTCCTCCGTGCGTGCCTTGCTGGCGAGGAACTGGACGTCGTCGATCAACAGCACGTCGGTGTCGCGGTAGGCGTGCTTGAAGCGGTCGACGGACCGCGAGGTGATCGCGGTGATGAAGTGGTTGGTGAACGCCTCGACCGTCGTGTAGCGGACCGTGGCGCCGCCGCCGAACGTCTGCACGTAGTTGCCGATCGCGTGGAGGAGGTGCGTCTTGCCGAGCCCGGGCGGGGCGTGGAGGAACAGCGGGTTGTAAGTCTCGCCGGGCAGCTCGGCGACGGCCAGCGCGGCGCCGTGGGCGAGCCGGTTTCCGCGGCCGATGATGAACTGCTCGAACGTGTACCGCGGATGGAAGGAGGTGATCCGCGCGCTCGGGTCGGGCGCGGTGGCCGGCGCGGTCGTCTCAACGCTGCGGGCCTCGCCCTGGGCGGCGGCGGCGAACGCGACCTCTACGCTCGGGCCGATCACTTCACGGGCCGAGCTCTTGACCGCCCGGCCGAAGCGCTCGGACACCCACGCCTGGGTGTCGGACGGGCCCGCGAGCACGAGCAGCCGCCCGTCCCATCCTTTGACCTCCAGCGAGGAGAGCCAGATCTCGTATGCCGAGTCGCCGACCAGGCCGCGCAGGCGCGTACGGATCTCGCGCCACGCAGGGACGAGCTCGGGTTGCGGCACCTCCAAGCGACTCCTCCTGGGAGTGTTCGGTCAACGTCTTTGAGAGGGCCCGGCCAGCAGCGCCGGGGCGGGCGAATATACCAGCGGCCATTGGCCCGGGATCGGGGATCGGGGGTGGCTTGACGCAAAGCGCGGGAAAAGCCTCGTCGTCGCCCCGAGCGTCGTGAGCGGCGCGTCGCGACAGGCCTCGCGCGCGCGATGAGGCGCCTCGAAGCGCTCCCGGAGGCCGTGCGTATACTGACCTCGACCCGGTCCGGGCACGTGAGCTATGAAACGCACCTACCAGCCGAAAAAGCGCAAGCGAGCGCGCACGCACGGATTCCGCGCGCGGATGCAGACCCGCGGCGGCCGGGTGACCCTGAAGCGCCGCCGCGCGAAGGGTCGCAAGCGGCTGACGGTCTGATGCGCGCGCCGGCCGGCTCCCGGCCGCGGCAGAGTCGGGGACGGCTCTCGCGCAGCGCAGACTTCGACCGCGTGTTCCGAGCGGGCCGGTCCCATGCCGGCCGCGAGTTCGTCCTGTACGTGTTCCCGCGCGGGGATGATCGCGACCAGCGCCTGGGCCTGTCCGTGTCGCGCAAGGTCGGCGGAGCGGTCGAGCGCAACCGCGTCAAGCGACTGCTCCGCGAGGCGTTCGCGGTTGAGGGCTCGCGGCTGCCCGACGGGACCGACGCCGTCGTCGTGGCCCGGCCTGACGCCCGGCCGCTGGCCGAGCGCGAAGGGCTGGCGGGGGTGCGCCGAGTGCTGTCAGAGCTCATCGGCAAGGTCGATGGGGCGGCGCCGGCCCAGTGGGATGAGTCGCAGGGTGCTCGGGTGGGTGCGTCGGTCGGTGAGCCCGACGGCGCTGCGGTGTCCGCGGAGGTTGGTGAGCCCGACGGCGCTGCGGTGTCCGCGGAGGTTGGTGAGCCCGACGGCGCGGTGGCCTCGTGATCGCGCTGCGGGCCGTGGCGATCGCCCCGATTCGGGTGTACCAGCGGCTGTTCTCGCCGGCCCTCGGACAGCGGTGCAAGTACTACCCGTCGTGCTCCGAGTATGCCGCGCAGGCGATTGAGAGATTCGGCATACTCCGCGGGCTGATCTTGGCCACCTGGCGCCTGCTCCGCTGCAATCCGTGGAGCCACGGGGGCTTCGACCCGGTCGAGGAGCAGCGACTGTTCAAGCCGAGGGCGGCCGCGCCGAGCGCCTGATCCATGTTTCTCACCGCGAACATCTTCCAGCCTCTGATCGACGTATTCGAGGCGGTCCTCAAGTTCTTCCACAACACGGTGGGAGTCCCCTGGGGTTGGTCGATCGTGCTGCTCACCGTCGTGATCCGGGCGCTGCTCGTCCCGCTCACGCTCAAGCAGTTCCACTCGATGCAGCGCCTCCAGCAGCACACCCCGGAGCTGAAGTCGATCCAGGCGAAGTACAAGGACGACAAGCAGCGCCAGCAGCAGGAGATGATGAAGTTCTACCGGGAGAACAAGATCAACCCGGCCGGCGCCTGCCTCCCGCTCGCGGCGCAGCTGCCGGTGTTCATCTCCCTCTTCTACATGCTCCGGTCGAGCCTGCGCGCGGACATCTGCCCGCAGCTCCAGCCGGGCGCGCACCTGGTCAACGGCCACTGGCTCGGCATCAGCAAGGCCCACACGGTCGCCTGCGGTCCGCACGGCGGCGCGAGCTTTCTGTTCGTCAACGATCTGACGAACCACGCCACCGGCGCGGTGCTGGTCATCCTGATCCTGCTCTACGTCGGCACCCAGCTCGCCTCGAGCCTGTTGATGTCCAGCCCCACGATGGACAAGACCCAGCGGCAGATCATGCTCGCGATGCCGCTGTTCTTCGTGATCTTCATCATCAACTTCCCGGCCGGCGTGATCGTCTACTGGATCACCACCAACTCCTGGACGATCCTCCAGCAGTACATCGTCAAGAAACGGATCGGCCCGATAGTCCCGGCCGCGGCGGCGGCCGGAGGGCCGGAGAACGGAGGTCCCGGCGCCGGCGGCGGCGGGTCCGGCCGGGGCGGCGGCGGGTCCGGCCCCGGCGGCGACAACGGCAAGGATGGCGGCAACGGCAGCGGCTCCGGTGGCGGCCTCGGCGCCCTGATCCGAAGCCGGGTGCGTGGTGAGCAGGAGACGGCGGTGGCCACCAAGCCACGAACCCGGGCGACACCGCCCCCGCCGCCCCGCAAGAAGAAGAAGCGCTCAGGGCGCCGGCGATGAGCGAGGCCGGCGACCGCGTCCGCGAGCTGCTCGAGCGCATCGCCGACGAGGCGGGCGTCGAGGCCGACGTCGCCATCCACGAGGACCCCGACGGCATCACCGGCGAGTACGACGGCGACGACCTCGGCCTGCTGATCGGCCACCGCGGCCAGACGATCGACGCCATTCAGCACCTCGCCTACCGGATCGCCTTCCGCGGCGCCTCCGACCGCAAGCGCGTCATCGTCGACGCCGCCGGCTACCGCGAGCGCCGCGCCGTCGCGCTGCGCGCCGCCGGCGACCAGGCCGCCGAGGCCGCGATCCACGACCGCCGGCCCATAGCCCTGGACGCGATGAACGCGCTCGAGCGCAAGGTCGTCCACGAGCACCTGAAGAGCCGTCACGACGTCGAGACGTACAGCGAGGGCCAGGAGCCCTCGCGGCGGCTGGTCGTGGCGCCGTTGGTCGACTGAGCCGGGGTTGTCGTCGCGGCGGGCCCCCCCCCGGGCGCCGCGGCGCCGCGGCGCGTGACTGCGGGGGCCCGCGCCTCGCCGGTGCGCGCCCGCAGCAGCACGCGGGCGCGCTGGGGGGCGTGCATGAGGCCGGCGCGGTCCTCCCCGGGCGCGCAGCCGTTTTCTGTGAGCCTGGGTATCTAACGGGCCTATTTTTCCCGTGGATACCCAGGCCTTCGGCAGTCCGCCGGCGGGTAGACGCGACCTCGAGCCACCGGGTAGTGCGTTGCAACTCGCTTTACAGCGGATCGCGGCGATTTCCCACTGAGATACCCAGCCATTCCGCCGTTCGCGGGGCCCTTGACCCCCCGAGCGCCCCCGCGCGTGCTGTGGCGGCGGCCCGCCGCCCGCCACCCCGCCGGTTTCACGATTTTCTTTGCGGTGAAACAGGCCCCGCGATAGAACTCGGAGTGTGCCCCCGTCCGAGCTGAGCGACTTCGACCGCGGCTTCTTCGTCGGCCTACTCGTCGGCGAGGGGTCGTTCGGGGGCGATGGAAAGCAGCCGCAGATCACGCTGCGGATGCACACGCGCCACGAGGCGCTGTTCCAGTGGCTGATCGACCGATTCCCGTCCACCCGGCTGTACGGCCCCTATCACCATGGGGGTCGGTCGTACTACCAGTGGATGGCCCGCGGGCGCGCGCTCGTCACCGAGGTGCTGCCGCTGCTCGAGCGCGAGCTCAACGCCGGACTCGATGGCCACGGCGCCGAGCGATTCGCCGCGATGTGCGAGCGCTACGCGGCGTTCATCGCGCGCGAGCGGGCGCGGGTGGATGCGGAATGACCCCGCGCCCGAGCGCGATCGTCGCACTGAGCGCGCTTGCCGAGCGCTACGCCCTTCCCGGCCCCGCCGTCGACCAGCTCGCGAAGCTGGTCGAGCTCGTCACCGGCGACGCGCACTCGCCGACGACCGTCCGGGCGCCGGCGGCGGTGATCGACGACCACATCGCCGACTCGCTGGTCGCCCTCGAGCTCCCGCATGTGCGCGACGCCGGCCGGTTCGCCGACCTCGGCGCCGGCGCCGGCTTCCCCGGGCTGCCGCTGGCGATCGCGCTCCCCGCCGCGCGCGCCGCGCTCGTCGAGAGCAACGCCCGGAAATGCGCGTTCATCGCCCGCGCAGTGGCGGAATGCGGACTCCAGAACGCCGAGGTCGTCAACGCCCGCGCCGAGGAGTGGCCCGAGGGCGCCGGGGTGCACGACGTCGTCACCGCCCGGGCGCTCGCCCCGCTCGCGGTCGTGGCCGAGTACGCCGCGCCGCTGTTGCGGATCGGCGGCTGGCTCGTCGCCTGGCGCGGCCGCCGGGCGGCGGAGGCCGAGGACGAGGCGGCGCGGGCCGCCGACGCGCTCGGGATGGAGATCGGCGACGTCGTGCCGGTCCGCCCTTACCCAACGGCCGAGCGCCGGCACCTCCACCTCGTGCGCAAGGTCGCCGAGACCCCGAGCGGCTTTCCCCGCCGGCCCGGGATCGCCCGCAAACGGCCACTGGGCGGGACGCGAAAGGCCCCGTCTGACCGGTCGCGCCAGTAGCGTGGATGACGATGGGAACCGTCTACGCGATCGCCAACCAGAAGGGCGGGGTGGGCAAGACCACCACGGCCGTCAACCTCGCCGCCTGCGTGGCCGAGGCCGGCTACGACGCGCTGGTCGTCGACATCGACCCGCAGTGCAACGCCACGCTGGGCTTGGGAATTGCCAAGGACCTCCCGCTCACCGTCTACGACGTGCTGGTCGGGTCCGCCCGGCTCGACGAGGTCGTCGTGCCGAGCGCGGTCGAGCGCCTGTCGGTGGCGCCGGCAAGCCCCGACCTCGCGGGCGCGACGGTGGAGCTGCCTCGAGAGCCGGGATCGGAGACCCGCCTGCGTGACGCGCTGACCTCGGTGCGCGATCGCTACGCGTTCGTGATGCTCGACTGCCCGCCCTCACTGGGCCCGCTGACCGTCAATGCGCTCGTCGCGGCCGACCGCGTGATCGTCCCGGTGCAGGCCGAGTACTTCGCGCTCGAAGGTCTGGCAGGCCTGCTCGACACCCTTTCGCTCATCCAGCGCGAGCTCAACCCGCGGCTGTCGGTGGCCGGGATGCTGCTGACAATGCACGACGGGCGCACGCGCTTGGCCCAGGACGTCGAGCGCGAGGTCCGCGAGCACTTCCCCTCGCTCGTGTTCGACACCGTGATCCCGCGCAACGTCCGGATCGGCGAGGCCCCGAGCTTCGGCAGGCCGGTGATCCATCACGACCCCCACTGCGCCGGGGCCGACGCATACTTCGAGCTCGCAAAGGAGGTGGCCGCCCGTGGCTGATCGACAGAAGGGGATGGGACGCGGACTGGCGGCGATCCTGTCCGCCGCCCCTCGCGACGAGCCCGAGGAGCTCCGCCAGGTCGCCGTCGAGCTGATCGAGCCGAACCCTGACCAGCCCCGCAACAGCTTCGACGAGGCGACGCTCGTCGGCCTCGCCGACTCGATCCGCGTCCATGGCGTGCTCCAACCAGTCCTCCTCCGCCCGTTGCTCGGCGGCCGCTATGAGCTGATCGCCGGCGAGCGCCGCTGGCGCGCCGCGCGCCTCGCCGAGCTCGAGACGATCCCGGCGATCGTCCGCCACCACGACGATGCGGCCTCGCTCGAGATGGCGCTGATCGAGAACATGGTCCGCGAGGACCTCAACCCGGTCGACGAGGCCCGCGCCTGCGCGGCGCTGGTCGAGGAGCTCGGGCTCACCCGTGAGGAGGTCGGACTACGTGTCGGCCGCAGCCGGGTCGCGGTTTCCAACCTGATCCGCCTGCTCGATCTGCCCGACGAGGCCCTGGCCCTGCTCGAGAGCCGTGACCTCACCGAAGGTCACGGCCGCGCGCTGCTGCTCACCGACGACCACGCTGAGCGCCGCCGCCTGGCCCGCGAGTCAGCTGCAGCCGGCTGGTCGGTGCGCGAGCTCGAGCAGCGCGCCCGCGCCGCAGGGTCCGCACCTCGCCTGGCGCCCCGCAGCCGCCCCCGTCCGCCGCTGCATCCCGACCAGGAGGCCGCGATCGCCCAGATCGCCGACGCCCTCGGCGAGGCTCTGGGAGCCCAGCTCGACGTCACGCTCGTCGGCGGCGGGTATCGCGCACATCTGACGTTCGGTTCGGTCGAGGACGCGCTCGAGCTCGCCCGTCGCCTGCGTGTGCGCGCCGTCGCCTGATTATCCCTGCGTGAACACCGGCGCAGGCGCGGCGGAGACTCGTGACATTCCGCACATACTGGCGGCGAGTGGACCTCCACCACCCGGCGCCTACCGGCGATTGTCCGGCTCGCACCGCATCGACCTGCCCGGCGCGCCACAGCGGGAGCCCGCGAGCTGATCGGCGGACGTTTGCCGCCCTATGCGCGACCCAACATCCACAGGTCCCGCTCGGAATCAGGTTCTGCGGCGCGGCCCCGAGGATCGGTGGAAGTTGTGCCTCAATATGGAGCCAAACATCCACCGGTCCCCGCTGGTGGCGAGGTGAACACGGTGGGATCGCCGACGCCAGGGACGGGGCGGTCACCGGCGAGCGCGCCGGCCGCGGGCCCGCAGACGGCCGAGCAGCCACAGCCCCGCGAGGAGCGGGACCGATGTGGCCGACGCGACGGCGGCGTCGCGAGCGTGCAGGACGATGACGCTGCGGCGAGCGCGAGCGCGAGCCCGGGCGTGCCGGCGCGGCGCCGGGCGAGAGATGGAGGCGGTGGTGAGGTGGAGCCTCGCCACGTTGAAGCCGTACTTGCCCGAGCAGTCGAGGACGTGCCAGCAGCCGGCGAAGTTCGCCGCCCACTTCAGCCACAGATCGCGACCGTCGCGGCTGATCCATTGGGACGGGAACCCGGCGTCGTAGCCGTTCGAGGGGCCGAAGTCAGGCGAGCGCGCGACGAACGAGAACGGGCCGTTGGCGCTCGCCGATTCGAGGATGACGAGCTCGGCCCCCCCGCGCCACAGTGCGGGCGGGCTCGATGAGTACGAGTAGGTGAAGGTGAGCAGGTAGTGCCCGAGCGCCCGGTCGAAGGTCATCTGCGGGTAGGTGACGTGCCCGCCCCAGCTGAGGACCGGCACGGCCGCGCTCACCGCGCTCGTCCACTTGGCCGCCCGCCGGCCAGCGCCCCTTGCGCCGAAACCGGCGAACCATTGCCACCGAGACGGGTCGGTGATGCTCTGTATCCCCTCCGGGACGCGGCCGAGCAGCAGCCGCGATGCGTTGAACTCCCGCTCGGTCCCGATCGCGTACACGTAGCCGTCGTCGTGGCCGCCGCCCGGTGCGCCGCCATCGATGAAGGTGAGGTTGCCGAGCGGAGCCGGGAACGGCTTGTCGGCGAAGTTCCACGTCTCGCCGTGGTCGCTGGAGTAGGCGATCCCGGCGAGCCCGGTGAACGGGCCGTTGGCTGCCCAGTTCCAGTCGCGCTGCTGGGTGGCGTAGAAGACGCCGCCGTCCTCGACGAAGCCGATGCTGTAGTACGGCCCCAGCGGGCCTGTGTCGAGTTGCCGGTTGCCGCCGATCTGCGACCACGTGTGCGGAGGCGGCGAGAACGGGTCCCCCACGTGCGTGAACCGCAGCCGTGGCGGCGCGCCGTGGATCTTGGCCAGCGACTGGCGCCACAGCTCGCTGCCCTTGCCCGGCGCGTCCACCCCGCCGTCGTCCATCATCACGTACGTCGAGCCGTCGTCGCTCCACACGGTGGGCAGGATGTCGCCCCACTGGTTGCGCGGCGGGTCGTAGCGCAGGCTCGTCCACCGCGCCCCGACGATGCTCCGGCTAACCGGAAACGGCGTCGGGTTGGATCGTGAGAGCGGCTGCCCGGGCCGACCCGCCCGCGCCATCGACGCCATGACCGCCCCCGCGGTGGGAGCACCGAGCAACGCCACCACCACGGCAACACACACGGCGACGACGATCCGATTGCGCGTTATGACAACCCTGCCTCCGAGTCGACTCACCGCCGCCGGACATCCCGGCGGCCGCGGCTGGCCCGACGATACCAACCGCCCGGTGCGCTCCCGGCTCCGAGACCGAGCGCTACCATGCCTCGCTTCAACGCCAGGGCGATTAGCTCAGTCGGTTAGAGCGCTTCTCTGATAAGGAAGAGGTCCCAGGTTCGAGTCCTGGATCGCCCACTCTCAGGAAATCCCTGCAAAGCGAGGTGTTTGCTGAGATCGCACCCCATCGCCGCGCTCCGCTCGAGCCGGCATTTGGGTGCAATACGGGTGCATCAGGATTTTCGGGAGCACCCATCGCGGCCCACTCGGACCGCGTAACTGCTCCTCGTCGAGACACGAACGTCAGCCCCGTCGCAGCTCGTCGGCCGGGGCCGCGCACTCTCGTCAGCGGGGTGGGGACGGCATGACGGCGGTCGGCCACACGCACGATCCCGTCACGATCGCGGACCGCCGCGAGCTGCCCTTCTTCATGGTCTACACGCGCGCGGTCGAGGCGATCCGCGAACACACCGCCGGCCCTCGCCGCGTCCGCACCATCGGGTTCTACGGACTGCTCTGCCAGCTCGCCAACGAGCAGCGGAACATCGGCCAGCAACGCCGCGTCCGCTACAGCTACGACCTCCTTGCCGCCCGCGGCGGAGTGTCCAAGGGAAGCGTCGCGAAGATGCTGGCCTGCCTCGAGCAGGCCGGTGTTCTCCGGAGGGAGACGCAGGCCGACCCTGAGCGCGGCGGCAGCATCAGCATCGCGCATCTGCTCATCCACGAGCACAGCTTCATCGCCGTGACGGTGCCGATGGCCGACCGGCTCGCGGCGCCTCGAGACGGCGGGCATCTGCTGCGAGATCTCGGACTGATCGTCGTCCTGCTCGAGTTCTGCGTGCGGCAGGGTCCGGAAGGGACGTGGACCCAGGCGCAGGTCACTCGCTCGCAAATCGCCGAGCACTCAGGGCTGCACGTCGAGCGCGTCGACGACTGCCACCACATCCTCGAAGCGGCCGGTCTGCTCACCATCGAACGGCGTCGAGCGAGCAACGGCGGTCGGAACCTGCCGAGCATCTACACCGTCCACGAAGCGCCACTCAGCCAGGGCGGTGAAACGGAACTGGCTGGGCGCCAGAACGGTACTGGCAGGGCGGCGGGGCGAAACGGCCAGGGCGGTGAAACGGAACTGGCTGGGCGCCAGAACGGTACTGGCAGGGCGGCGGGACAGAACTGGCAGGGCGGAAACGCCGCCACCGGCATCGCTGATTCGCCGCCCTCTAGCGCGCGCGCAGGTGACGGCGATCCAGAAGAACAACGAGAAAACTTCCAGGGCGGTCAGCCGGAACCGGTCGACGGCGTGCGCTCCATGGCATACGGGACGAGGGACTGGGTTATCGAGTCGTTCATCGACGCCTGGAAGCCGGCGCTGGGCAGCAGCCCGGCAATCCGGTACGGCCGCGACACACGGCGCTGGCACGAGGCGGCGGACCGACTCCTCGAGCGCCTCGAACCTGAGCGCATCGCGGCCGGGTTCACGCAGATGGTCGCCGACCCATACATCGGCGCAAAGGCCACCACCCTCCCCGACTTCGATCGCATCGCCGAAGAGCTCATCGCGAAACGCTTCGCCACCGCGGACCGCGACCGGCACGGCACGGCGTTCCCCCCAACCGGCGACCCGAGATCACCCGACGCGAGCGCTCTCAGCTGGCCGGCTGCCAAAGACCACCTCGCCCGCGCCATCCAGCGACACGGGCGCGACCACCGCGCGGCGGCGCTCGCCGAGCTCGGCGCCATCCACCCCACCCTCGAGCGCTTCGTCCTGACCGCCCGCTGGACAGCACTCTGCGAGCACCCCCTGCACTACTCCGAGCGCCAATACCGAGACCTATGGTCCGAGCTCACCGAGCGCAATAACGACCACCAGGAGCGGACCGCGGCATGACATCGGCCGTCCACAACGCCGCGCACGCTCAGAACCTCGAGGCCGAGCGGTCAGTGCTCGGCGCCGTTCTCCTGGACGAACGCCATCTCCACACCGCCCTCGACGTCGGCCTCCAGGACGACGACTTCTACCGACCCGCACACGGGCGAGTGTTCGCCGCGATGCGGGCGCTGCACAGCGCCGGCGAGGCAATCGATCACCTCACGGTCGCTGCGCACCTCCAACGCAACGGAGAACTCGACGATGTCGGCGGTTCAGCGAGCGTCGATGAGCTCGCGGGCTGGGTGCCGGCGGCCGGACACTGTCGCGAGTACGCCGCGATCGTGCGCGACCTCGCGCAGGTCCGGCGGCTCATGCGCGCGACCTACGAGATCCAGGCTGCTGCAAGCGCACCCCGCTCGGGGTCCGACGAGCTGATCGAACGCGCCGAGCAGCTGATCTTCCAGCTCCGCGCGAGCACAGTCCGAGGCCGACAGCGGCTTCTCGCCGACGCGGTCACCGACGAGGTGGACCGCCTCGCCCAGTGCTCGCAATCGGGCCGCGCCGTTCCCGGACTCACAACCGGGATCGCTCCGCTCGACGAACTGCTCGGAGGCCTCCAACAGGGGCGCCTGTACGTCGTCGCCGCACGGCCGTCGATGGGCAAGAGCCTCATCGCCCTGCAGATCGCCCGGCACGTCGCAGCCGTCGAGTGCGGTCGTGTGCTGTTCGCCTCGATCGAGATGAGCGACTCCGAGACCGCCCAGCGCCATCTCGCCGCCGAATCAGGCGTCGCACCGAGCCGCATCCACCTCGGGCGCCTGCACGAACACGACTGGCCGCCGCTGCTGAAAGCCGCGCAGGCGAGCGTCGATCTTCCGCTTCACCTGCTCGACGACGGCGACCTCTCCCTCCCCACGCTGCGCGCGCACGCCCGCCAGGTCGCGGTCCGCCACGGCCGGCTGGAGCTGCTCGTCGTCGACTACCTGCAACTGATGCGCGCCGAGAAGCCGAGCGGCAACCGCGTCGAGGACGTCTCGGCGTTCAGCCGCGGTCTCAAGCGCCTCGCACGCGAATTCAACTGTCCCGTGATCGCGGTCTCCCAGCTCTCGCGCGCCGTCGAGCAGCGGCCCGACAAGCGTCCGCTCCTGTCCGACCTGCGGGACTCGGGACAAGTCGAGGCGGATGCCGACTGCGTCCTGATGCTCTACCGCGACGACTACTACGACCCCGACTCCGAACGACCCGGCGAGATGGACCTCATCGTCCGCAAGAACCGTCAGGGCCAACTCGGTCAGATCGCCACCCGCATCGACGAGCAGCTCCGCTACTCGCCCGTCTGACCACCAAGCAATGCCCAAGCCTCGGCTCACACCAACCACACCCCCTTGTCAGGAGACGCGCTCATGACTGCACGGCACCATCGAACCGAGGCCAGCTGATGTACCGGCTCCTCGTCTGGTCCTCCAAGGGCGGGGTCGGCAAGACGACCTCCGTCGCGAACCTCGGACCCGCGCTCGCGCGGCGCGGCAACGACGTCCTCCTCGTCGGGTTCGACGCCCACCAGCCCGACCTCGAGATGACCTTCGGCATCGAGGACGACGACGACGTCACGCGGATCGAGGATCTCCTCGCGGGAAGCGCCGACCCGCTCACCGCCACGATCGAGATCGACGATCCAATCGCCCCCACGCGCAACCACAAGCCAGGCGGATCGCTGAGGCTGCTCGCCACCTCAGAGCGCCTCCTCGCCCTCACCGCCGATGTCGCCGCGACCGGGCGCTTCGACGCCCTCGATCAACTCCTGATGCAGCTCGACGAGACCGCCGACATCGCACTGATCGACACCACCGGCGCCGTCACCCCGCTCACCCGCATGGCCATGTTCGCCGCCGACGGGATCCTCTTCTGCGGCGAGCCTGGCGTCTACGAAGCCAAGACCATCGCGCGGCGCCTCGACGAACTCGACGAGCTCGGCGTCGAGGCGGGACACGCCATCACACCGGTCGGGATGCTGTTCGTCCGCACCAACGCCCGCTCCCGCCAGCTGCGCGCATGGGCGACCGCGTTCGCGGACCCCGAGCAGTTCCCGTCCGGCCCGCTGTACGTGTTTCAGACGCACATCCGCCAACAGAGCTCAGTTCGCGACCACCCCGGATACGGAGTACCGACGGTCTTCGCCGATCCCGGCGGACGTGTAGCTCAGGACTACGCCGCAGCCGCCAAAGAGCTCGAGGCGCGACTCGCGCAACTCGCCCAGGACCAGGCCGCGTGAGCACCGTGACGCGCGTCACGCACCCCGAAACCCCCGGCAACTCCTGCGATCCACGAAGGAGGGAAACGATGGACACCGACGGCAACGCCCTCGAATCGGCGCGCAATACCGGCTACCACCAGATGGCCGACCACGACCAACACACGCTGATCGAGCGGCTCGAGTTCGCCGTCGACAGCGACCGACAGCTCGCCGCGGCGCTACGCGGAGCTGCGGCCGCGCTCGAAGACGCCGCCGGCCGCTACGAAGCGCTCGCCGACGTGACCGACCCGGACGCCGCCGTCGGCTACCTCGTCAACGACCCGGACACCGGCGCCGAGACCGTGTGGTGCGTCGACTGCATCCCCAGGCTCGCGCTCGCGGATCACTCGCCGATCTGGCCGGAGGGCACCGCGGCGGAGGAGCCTTGCGTTGCGTGCGGGCAAGTGCTGATCGACATCGCAGCGGGAATTCGATGACCGCCGACCCCTACGAGCAGGCGCGGCGCCCGCTCGACCGCATACCGGAGACAACCGAGCAGCTCGGCGGCCGGCCGGCTCTCTCCGACTCGCTCGCCCGCGATCACGATTCGCCAACCACGCAAGCAAGCGCACCAGACTGATGCCGACCAAGAACACCGTTCCCACCCGCATCCTCACCCGGCCCCGGCGCTCACCCCCACCGCCCAGCAGCGCACTGTTCGGCACCCTCGCCGACCAAGGCCGGCTACGAACCGTGGAGTACACCGCCGTCACGCCCAACCCCAACCAGCCACGCAAGCTGTTCGAACAGGACGCGCTCGAGCGCCTCGCCGAATCGATCCGCGCTCGCGGGCTGCTACAGCCGCTGATCGTCCGCGAGACCGAACCCGGAAGCTTCCAGATCATCGCCGGCGAGCGGCGCTGGCGCGCCCTCGGCATCATCGAAGCCGAGACCGTCGACGTTCTCGTCAGCGAAAACCAGGACGACGCGACCGCACTGCAGGACGCCCTGATCGAAAACGTCGTGCGCGAGGACCTCACCCCGATCGAGAAGGGCCGCGGGTACGCGAGCCTGATCGAAGATCTCGGGCTCACGCGGGAGGAGCTCGGGCGCCGACTCGGCGAATCGCGCGTGACCATCAGTCACCACCTCCGCCTGCTCGATCTCCCCGACGACACCCAGGAACTGATCAACGCGCGCGAACTCAGCTACGCCCACGGGCGCGTACTGCTGATGACCGACGACCACACCGAACGGCGCCGGCTCGCTCGCGAAGCCGTCGCCAACGACTGGTCCACCCGTCAACTCGAGACCGCTGTGCGCGCACTCGCCACACCACGCGCCCGCAAGCCAAAACGGCGACAGGATGCCGATCAGGCCGCGCTCGCCCTACGACTTGGTGATGCCGTCAGCAGCGCGACCGGCCTCGAGGTCACCGTCAAGCCGGGAGCGCGCCAAAGCTTCGCGTTCACCGTCGTTGGCGCCGACGCAGCGCGGGCACTTGCTCAACGGCTCGGGGCGCACGGCGAGCTCGATTCGTCAATGACGATGTAGGCGGGTGAACGGAGGCGAGTGATCACGTGCACGGCAGGCGCAGGTCTAGCGGTCGGCCGGGGAGGGTGCGGGGATGCCGCGAAGCCGCCGCTCGGGCTATAACGACGACCAGCAGCTTTCCTTCGAAGCCCTCTGGGCAGAGCCCGAACCCGCGCGCGATGAACAAGTACGGCCGCATGGCGATACGGCACTGGGAGAAGACCGACCCGGACCGCTTCCAGCAGATCCCGGAGAGCGACCGGGAGACGTTCTTCACCGAGCTGGGCGAGCGGGCGGAGATGGAGATCCAGCAGCTCCAGGACCAGCTGGCGGGCCCGGACCCGGCGGGGGAGAGCTATCTGGAGAAGGTCGGGCGGCTGAACATGGCCCGCCTGCAGGCCGAGGAGCGGGTGCTGGCCGAGCTGATCCTGATCCCGCCACCCTCCTCGAGCGAGCAGGACGAGGGGAACGAGCCGGCGCGCTGGCATCTGGAGACGATGCGCGACCGCGCCCGGCTGCGCCACAGGACGAGGACGAGTAGCCGCCAGCCGGTTCACGCCGCCCGCCGGCGGGCAGCTGGCGCCGAGCGGCGCCCGCGCCAGCGTCAGGCCAACCTCGAGGCGCTCCGCGTCCTCGGCGCGTCCTCGAGCACGAGCAGCGGCCGGCGACGCGCGCGGAGCAGCAGGTGCTGGCGGCGTGGTCGGGGTGGGGAGCGGTCCCGCAGGTGTTCGACGAGCAGCGCGAGGAGTGGGCGCCGGCGCGCGAGCAGCTGCGCGAGCTCGCCGGCGAGCACGGCTATGAGGCGGCGCGGCGCACGACGATCAACGCCCACTACACCGACCCGCAGATCGCCGCCGCGATCTGGCACGCCGTCGAGAGCCTCGGGTTCGCCGGCGGCCGGGTGCTCGAGCCCGGCTGCGGCGCCGGGATCTTCCTCGGCCTCGCCCCGGCCGGCGCGGAGCTGGTCGGCGTCGAGCTCGACCCCACCACCGCGCAGATCGCCCGGGCGCTGTACCCCGACGCGGACATCCGCACCGAGTCGTTCGCGGCCACGCGCCTGCCGGACGGCTACTTCGACCTGGCGGTCGGGAACGTGCCGTTCGCCGACGTGCGCCTGCACGACCCGCGCCACAACCCTGGCGGCCACAGCCTGCACAACCACTTCATCCTCAAATCCCTGGCGCTGACCCGCCCGGGCGGGCTGGTCGCGGTGCTCACCTCGCACTACACGCTCGACGCCGCCAACCCGGCCGCCCGCCGCGAGATGAGCGCGCTCGCGGACCTCGTCGGCGCCGTCAGGCTGCCGACCGGCGCGCACCGCCGCACGGCCGGCACCGACGCGCTGATGGACCTCCTGATCCTCCGCCGCCGCCACCCCGACGAGCCCGCGCGCGACACGAGCTGGGAGACCACCCGCCTGATCGACGTCGACGGCCGCCAGGTGCGGATCAACAGCTACCTGGCCGAGCACCCGCAGCTGGTGCTCGGCGAGCTGGCGGTCGGGCAGGGGATGTACGGCGCAGACACGCTGCACGTCCGCCCGCACGGCAGCCTCGACGACACGCCCGCGCAGCTGCCGACGCGCTCGGCGAGCTCGTCGACCGCGCGCGCGAGCAGGGGCTGCTCGCGGGCCCGCGCGACACGTCGCGCCCGCCGGCGGCCGCCGGCGACCCGTCGCGCACAGCGCAGCTGGCGCCCGAGGGCGCGTGGGACGGGCACATCGCCGCGCTCGCAGGACGGCACCTTCACCGTGACCAGCGACGGGCTCGCCGAGCCGCTGAAGGTCCCCGCCTCGCACCGCGCAGAGCTGCGCGCGCTGCTCGGGCTGCGCGACACAGCCCGCGCGCTGCTCGGCGCCGAGGCCTCGACGCTCGAGGACACCACCGAGATCGCCGAGCTCCGCTCCCAGCTCGAGAGACCGCTACCGCGACTACCAGCGCCGGTACGGGCCGATCAACCGCTTCACGCTGCGGCGCACCGGCCGCACCGACCCCGCCACCGGCGAGGAGCGGATGGCCCGCGTCACCCCGACCGCGGTCCGGCTGCTGCGCTCCGACCCGTTCGCCGCGCTCGTGCAGGCGCTCGAGACCTTCGACGAGACCACCCAGACCGCCGCGCCGGCCGGGATCCTCACCGAGCGGGTCGTGGTCCCGCGCGCCCCGCGGCTCGGCGCCGACACCCCGCAGGACGCGCTCGCGATCTGCCTGGACACCCGCGGCCGCGTCGACCTCGGCGAGATCGCCCACCTCCTCGGCACCGACCAGCCGAGGCGCGCGGGCGCAGCTCGGCGGAGCTCGTCTACGAGGACCCGGCCGAGCAGCGGCTGGTGCCCGCGGCCGAGTACCTGTCCGGGAACGTCCGCGCCAAGCTCGACCACGCCCGCCACGCCGCGAGCGAGCGGCCGGAGCTCGAGGTGAACGTGCGCGCGCTGGAGCGGGTGCTGCCGGCGGATCTGACCGTGGAGGAGATCGAGCCGCGGCTCGGGGCGGTGTGGATCGACGCCGACACCCACCGCCAGTTCCTCGCAGAGATCCTCGAAGACCCCGGCATCCAGGTCGAGCATCCCGGCGGGGCGATGTGGGCGGTCAAGGGCCGCAGCTGGAGCGTGCAGGCCACCAGCGTGTGGGGAACCGACCGGATGCCCGCCCCGCGCTGGCCAAGGCCGTGCTGGAGCAGCGCCCGATCCAGGTCACCGACGAAACCGACGACGGCCGCCGCGTGGTCAACCCGACCGAGACCGCCGCCGCCCAAGAGAAAGCCCAGGCGCTGCAGGAGCGCTTCAGCGAGTGGTGCTGGGAGGACCCCGACCGCGCCCGCCGGCTCGCCGGCGAGTACAACCGCAGGTTCAACGCGATCGTGCTGCGCGACTACAGCACCGAGGGCGAGCGGCTCACCCTCCCCGGCCTCGCGCGCACCTTCACGCCCGCGCCCGCATCAGCGCGCCGCGGTCGCGCGGATGCTCGCCGAGCCCGCCGTCGGGCTCTTCCACCAGGTCGGCGCCGGCAAGACCGCCGAGATGGTGATCGGCGCGATGGAGCTCCGCCGCCTCGGCCTCGTCTCAAAGCCCGCGGTGGTGGTGCCCAACCACATGCTCGAGCAGTTCTCCCGCGAATGGCTGCAGCTCTACCCCCAAGCCCGCGTGCTGGCCGCCTCGAGCGACGATCTCGCCGGCGAGCGGCGCCGCGCGTTCGTCGCCCGCACGGCGGCGAACGACTGGGACGCGGTGATCCTCACCCGCTCCGCGTTCGCGCGGCTGCCCGTCTCCGCCGGAGACGAAGATCGCCTACACCCGCCGCGAGCTCGCGCAGCTGCGCGCGATGCTCGAGCACTCCAAAGGCGCCGGCGGCCTGACCGTGAAGCGGCTGGAGAAGCAGATCCTGCGCGAGGAGGAACGCCTCCAGGCGCTGCTGGACTCGCCGCGCGATCCCGGGGTTGACGTTCGAGCAGACCGGGATCGACTACCTGATCGTCGACGAGGCCCACGACTACAAGAACCTCCAGACCGTCTCCAACATCCGCGACGCCGCGATCGACGGCTCCCAGCGCGCCTCCGATCTGCACATGAAGCTCGAATGGCTCCGCGACCGCCACGGCGACCGGGTCGCGACGATGGCCACCGCCACCCCGATCGCGAACAGCATCACCGAGGCGCACGTGATGACCCGCTACCTGCGCCCCGACCTCCTGCAGGCGGCAGGGATCGAGGACTTCGACGCGTGGGCGGCGACGTTCGGGCAGACCGTGACCGAGATCGAGGTCGCCCCGACCGGCGGCGGGGACTACCGGATGCACACCCGCTTCGCCCGCTTCCAGAACGTCCCCGAAATGCTCCGGCTCTGGCACGTGTTCGCCGACGTCAAGACCGCCGAGGACCTCCAGCTCCCCGCGCCCGAGCTCGCCGAGCGCCCCGACGGGCAGCGCGCCCCGAGACGGTGCTGATCGACCCCAGCCCCGAGCTCCAGGCCTACGTGCAGGAGCTCGCGCGCCGCGCCGACGCCGTCCGCGCCCGGCTGGTCACGCCGGAGGAGGACAACATGCTCAAGGTCACCACCGACGGGCGCAAAGCCGCGCTCGACACCCGGCTCGTCACCGGCCAGCCGGCCGAGCACACCCGGCAAGCTCGAGCACGCCGCCGACACCATCGCCCGCCTCTGGCGCGAGCACCGCGACCAGACCTACCGCGACCCCGTCCGGCGAGCCCTCGCCGATCACCGGCGGCCTGCAGATCGTCTTCTGCGACCTCTCCACCCCCAACAGCGAGCGGTGGAACGCCTACGACGAGCTCCGCGCGCTGCTCGCCGCCCGCGGCCTGCCCGCCGAGCAGGTCCGGTTCATCCACGAGGCGCGCAACGACGCCGAGAAGGCCCGCCTGTTCGCCGCCTGCCGCGCCGGCCACGTCTCCGTGCTGGTCGGCTCGACGGAGAAGATGGGGGTGGGGACCAACATCCAGGACCGGTGCATCGCGATCCACCACCTCGACTGCCCCTGGCGCCCGCGGACATCGAGCAGCGCGACGGCCGCGGCGTGCGCCAGGGCAACCAGAACCCCGAGATCCACATCATCCGCTACGCCACCCAAGGGCAGCTTCGACACCTACAGCTGGCAGACCGTCGAGCGCAAAGCCCGGTTCATCAACCAGGTCATGCGCGGCCGCCTCGACGTCCGCGAGATCGAGGACATCGGCGAGAACACCCTCAGCTTCGCCGAGGTCAAAGCGCTCGCCTCCGGCGACCCGCTGATCCTCGACAAAGCCAAGATCGACGCCGAAGTCACCCGCCTTCACCGCCTCGAACGCGCCTGGCAACGCGCCCAGCACACCCTCAAAGGCACCATCGCCGGCGCCGAGGACCGCGCCCACGCGCTCGCCGACCAGATCAACACGGTGCGCGCGGCCGCCGCGCAGCGCACCGACACCCGCGGCGACCTCTTCCGCATGACCGTCAACGGGCGAGCGGTCACCTCCCGCACCGACGCCGCCCAGCTCCTCGCCGAGCCGGCTGCAGCAGCTCCCCTACGGGCAGCGCGTCCCGATCGGCGAGCTCGCCGGCCTGCCCGTCGACGCCGAGATCACCGCCGGCACCAACGGCCGCCCGATCGTCCAGCTCACGCTCCACGGCCTACCAGCGGCGCCGGCGACGCTCGAGCGCGCCCAGCTCGCCGACTCCGGACTGTCGCTCGTGCGCCAGCTCGAGCACCGCGCCCAGACCCTGCCCGAGCTCGCCGAGCGCCTGCAGGCAGACCGCGACGCCGCCCTGCGTGAGCACGCCACCGCCCGCGAGCAGCTCGCCCGCCCGTTCAAATACGCAGACCAGCTCACCGACGCCCGCGACCGCCAGCAGCAGCATCCACGAGCAGATCACCGCCCGCCACGCACAGAACCAGCAGCCCGAACCGACACCGGCATCGACGGCGCCGGACGATCCGGTGCTCGCCACCCGGGCCGCGGCGTTCCCGAGCGCGCCGAGCGCGCGGCCGCCAGCCGCCGCGCCCGCGGCGGACCGATCTCACCTCCCGCCGCGGCCCCGGCGCGCGGACCGGCCCGCGGGCGATAGGCCGATTCAGGCTGGGGGAGGGGCGCCCCAGACGGTGCTGGCGTGCTCGAGCGAGGCCTCGGGGATCTCGACCACGACCGGCTCCTCCAGCAGCTCCTCGACGAGCGCCCGCAGCTCGGCGGCGTGATCGAGCAGGCACGCCCGCGGATGCGACACCCCGGGAAATCCGCCGAGGACCTGCTGCTCGAAGCTCGCCGCACGGCCGGGCGCGAGGCGCATGTGCGTGACCGCCGTCTGCCCCGACAGATCGGCGACGTAGGCGGAGACCAGCGACAGCGAACGGCTCTCGATCACGGTGATGACCGTGACCACGTAGGCGCTCGCGTTCTCGATCGTGCACGCGCACCGCTCGATCCACGACTCGCTGCGCACCTCGACGCCGGACAGCTCCAGCTGCATCCCGGGATCATCACCGCCAGCCAAGACAACCCGCCAGACCGGGAGCGGGAGAGGCGGAGGGTCCACGGCACGCCTCCGGCGGGCCCGGTGAGCTTCCGTCCCCTCGGTCGGTGAACAGATCCTTCGGGATCGTGGCTTGGCTTGCCGGCAGATCAAGCAGAAAAGAGCCCCGCCCGCGCCCACAGGTAGCCCGGCCTTCGGCCCCGGAGGGTGATCGCGCGGGCGGTACGGCGAGAGTCCAGTTTTTCTGCTTGACAGCCGTCTGCGCCGGCGCCTGACCCTCGGCCATGTTCACCGACCGAGGAGCCGAAACAGTGAGGGAAACGGCACAGCAGACCCAGACGCGGACCGCGATCCCCCGCCCGGCCAGCCTGGCGATCGACCCCGACCGGCTGGCGCGGATGTGGGCGATGACCCCGGCACAGCGCCGCCAAGCCGCCCAGCGCGGCCAGCTCTCCCTCGGCGAGATGCTCAAATGGGCCTCCCGCCGACCGCACGAAGTCCCGATCGTCAACGGCGAGTTCTTCTTCATCACCGCCTACCTCGCCGACACCGAGGACAGCCCGCGCGACGCGCAGGCGTTCTGGGACGGCGAGTACACGCCCGTGCCCCAGCCGCGCCCGTCGGCGGCCGCCAGCGACACGTCCCCCGAGGGGAGGCGCTGATGCCGCTCCGAGCCACCCGCACGATCGGCACCGGCGACGGCTGGCAGCGCACCGACAGCGGCATCCTCCTACCCGACTGGGCCGACCTCCCCGACACGCCGCCGACCGCGGCGGTCGAGCTCCCGCAGCCTCAGCCGATCGGGATCGACCTGTTCGCCGGCGCGGGCGGCTTCTCGTGCGGGTTCAAGCAGGCCGGCTGGCACGTGATCGCCGCCAACGAATGGGACGTCGACGCCGCCCACACCTACCTCGTACAACCTCGGCGTCCCCGCGCACCCGGATCGTGTTCTGCACCCCCGAAGACCAGGAGCGCTGGGAGCGCCGCCGCCAGCGCCTCGAGCGCTACCACGCCCAGCCCGACCGCCCCTCGCTCGAGCCCGGCTCCGGCTGGATCTCGACCCAGCCCGCGCGTCCAGCCGTGCGAGGTGTTCTTCTTCGGCGACGTCCGCGCGCTCACCGGCCAGCGGATCCTCGACGAGCTCGGCCTCACCGGCGACGACATCGGCTGCGTGTTCGGCGGCCCACCCTGCCAGGGGTTCTCCCGCGCCGGCCGCCGCCAAGCCGACGACCCGCGCAACGAGCTCGTGTTCGAGTTCATGCGGATCGTCTGCGAGATCCACCCGCGCAGCTTCTGCATGGAGAACGTCCCCGGGATGCTCGACATGGTCACCCGCGAGGGCGTCCCGGTCATCGACGCGCTCGCGCTGATGGCCCAAGAAGGCGGCATGGGCACCTTCGACGCGATCCGACGCTCACTCGCCGAGACCGCCGGTGCCGGCGCCGCGCTGCGCACGATGACCGCCGGATCCACCCGCCGCCAACCGCAGCCCGGCGTCTCCGCCAACGGCCACATCGACCTCGAGGACGACCAGCTCCAGCTGTTCGCCGGCAGCTGACCGCGCTGCCACACTCGCTCGATGGGGCTGCCGCCGTTGCGCTGGGTCGCCGAGGAGGACCTGATCTACGACAGCGCGACCAACACGCTTCACCGCCCCGGCTGCCCGCACGCCAGCACGGTCACCTCACCGCGGCCGGTGTCCGCGCACGGAGCGCTGCAGCTCGTCTGGGCGCCGACCCTCTGCGACTGCCAGCCAGACGTCACGCTCGCGCTCAGCCACGCAGACGCCCCGTAGCGGCGCGCGACGTGTCGCGCGTCGACCGCGTCAGACGCCGGAGGCCAGCACCAGGCCGGGCCGGTGGTGGCGTGCAGCTCCGCGGGAGCTTGGCGCAGCCGCCGGCGCCGTCAACCCTGACGGGTTCCCCTCGCTGCGCTCGGTGACAGCACCGGCTCCAGCTGCGCCATGCCCGCCGCATGCACACCACCACCGTCTACCTCATCTGCTTCCAGCCGGGCATCCCGCGCGGCGCACGTCCCGGCAACGCCAGCCACTACCTCGGCTCCACCAGCTACCCCGACCCCGCCGACCGCCTACGCGAGCACCTCACCGGCGCCGGCAGCCCCCTCGTCAAAGCCGCACACGACCGCGGCCTGAACCCCGAGATCGTCGCCACCTGGCCCGGCTCGAAGCAAACCGAACGGGCGATGAAGCGCCGCCACCGCCTCGCGCACTACTGCCCGCGCTGCGGGACGTAAGCGGCCACGCCGCTGCCGCTGATTGCAGCCGCCCGAGGCACAGAATGCGCGCTCGGCGGGATCGTTCGATCGAGCCCAGCGTTAGCTCGGAACGGCCTATCCGCGCCGCGGCGGAGCTTCCGTCAACCACCGGCGATACGCGCGGCTGTCACATAGCCGGGGATGGCGTCAGCGGGCTGACTGCGGACCGTCATCAGGCCGGCCAGAAGGCGCGCGTCACCGACCTCAAGGAAGAAGAGTGGACGGCGCAGGCTCGTCGCCCAGCCGTGCTTGTTCGGGAAGCTGTCGAGCTGCGGGATTAGCGGCGCGAGTTCGACTCCGTCGGGATATGGGGTCAGGCGCGACAACTTGATCCTGCAGCCGAGCTCGAACTCCCGGCCGGCAACTGTCACCGGCTCAGGCAGCTGCACGGGTCGCTCTAGCGCCTTGGCGAGCCCAATTACGCGCCCGCGGTCTCGCGTCGGATTGCGAAAGCACCCGCGCGTCGTGTCCAAGGAAGAGGTCGTCGCCGGTTTTCAGGTCGGCGACTTCCCTCCGCCTGTACGCCGGGAACGCCATCCGCGCCTCGATGAGAATCCACGCTTGTAGGGCTTCGCGGTCGCCAATGACAAGCAGATAGGACGCCACAGCGACAACCCTACCTGTCAACCGGCCGCCCGAATAAGGTGCGTCACGCACACGAGCACCTACCGCAACCTCGGCGGCGTCCCCAGCCGCTCGACGGTCCGGTTCCCTGAACGCGAGCGGGTGGCGCGCTACGCGGGATGCTTCCGTCGGCTCGCATCGAGCACGATTCCGAGGCTGAGACGAGGTTCCAGCAGCTCTGCGCTGCCGGAGATCCGCATGTCTCCCGCGGCGCGAAGGCGCGCGCAGCCTGAGGCGGCAGCGAACTTGTCGGCCCGTACCGCTAGCGTCTGAAGCGGAGCCTCGGCTTGGAGAATTGGAGTGCATGTGTCGCCATCACGAGATGACCGGTTTGCCGACTTGCTCGACAAGTCGGCCAGATGAGCCCGCCGCCACGGGCTCCGCCTGCTCGATCATCGGCGGCATCGGCGGAACACCAGTGACGGTGACGCAGACGATCGTCGAGGAGCAGGTCGTGAAGTCGCGGCACCGCGTCAAGACCTACGGCGAGGTCTTCACTCCGCGCCACATGGTCGACCGGATGCTCGATTTGGTCCGCGAGGAGTTGGAGACCGGCCCCGACTTCGTCGACAAGACCTTCCTTGAGCCGGCAGCCGGCGCACGGCAACTTCCTCGTCGCGATCCTGCACCGCAAGCTCCGCGCGATCGAGAAGCGCTACCCGCCCGAGGCAGTGGCCAGACGAGTCCCTGTTCGCCCTCGCCTCGATCTACGGCATCGAGCTGCTGGAGGACAACCACCGGGACGCCAAGGAGGCCATGCTCGCCGAGTTCCTGCAGCTTCCACGAGGACCACGGCGTCCCATGCGGCCCGGAGACGAGCCTGCGGCAAGCCGCGGCCTTCCTCATCGACACGAACGTCGTTCGCGGCGACACTCTGACCGGCCTGGACTGGCGAGGCGAGGAGATCCAGTTCTCCTGGTGGAACCGGGTCACCGGAGCGCCCGGGATGGTTCAGCGCGAGCCGTTCACGCTCGCCTCGCTGCGCGCGACGACGCCTTCGACTTCACCGTCTACGACAGCTACCGGGCCTGCCGGATCGACAAGGTCCACGAGGAAGTGAGGGCCGATGCCTAGTCCGAAGATCAACACGTTCCGCGAGATCATCCCGCTCATCTACTCGTGGACGACCCCGGACATCCCCAAGTACGCGGGCTGGGAGAAGATCGGCTACACCGAGCAGGAGAGCGCCGACGCGCGCATCGCCCAGCAGGCGTCCCAGCTGTCCGTCGACGAAGAAGAAGGTCTGGTCGCGGCGGGCCCTGTTCACGTCCGAGGCCGGCGGGCGCTTCACGCGACAAGGACTTCCACGCCTACCTGAACCAGCAGGGCGTGGAGCGCGAGACCAACGCCGAAGCGGACCGAGTGGCACCACTTCGCGGTCGCGCCGAAGACGTCGCTGGAGTACTTCAACGACTTCGCCGGCCAGGACTTCCCCAGCCTCCGAGCGCGGCGGCGGAAGACGACTACGTCCTGCGTCCCGAGCAGCAGGCAGCCGTCGACCAGGCCGTGGCCGCCTTCGACGGCCGGGCAAGGCCGAGGTGCTGTGGAACGCCAAGCCGCGGTTCGGCAAGACGCTGACGACGTACGACCTGATGCGGACGCTGGACGTCCGGCGGGTCTTGATCGTCACCAACCGCCCGGCGATCGCGAACTCCTGGTTCGACGACTTCACGCGCTTCATCGGCCACCAGACCACGTACCGGTTCGTCTCGGAGTCGCCCTCGCTCGCCGAGCCGCTCGCCGATGACCCGCGAGCAGTGGCGTGCACTTCTCCGCTCAACCACCTGGACGAGGACCCGCGCATCGTCGAGTTCCTCTCGCTGCAGGACCTCAAGGGATCGCAGTACTTCGGCGGCTCGCTACGACAAGCTCAAGCACATCGCCGAGTTCGACTGGGACCTGCTGGTGATCGACGAGGCCCACGAGGGCATCGACACGACCAAGACCGACGTCGCGTTCGACCAGATCAAGCGCACGCGGACGCTGCACCTGTCGGGCACGCCGTTCAAGGCGCTGGCCTCCGGCAAGTTCGACCAGGACCAGATCTTCAACTGGACCTACGAGGACGAGCAGACCGCCCGCCAGCAGTGGGAGGACGACGGCCAGGAGAACCCGTACGCGGCGCTGCCGACGCTCAACCTGCTGACCTACCAGATCTCGCGGATGATCACCGACCGTCTCGCCGAGGGCGTCGCCATCGACGAGGACGAGGCGAACATCGACTACACGTTCGACCTCAACGAGTTCTTCGCGACCAAGGACAACGGGTTCTTCGAGCACGAGGCCGAGGTCATCAAGTTCCTCGACTGCCTGGCGACCAACGAGAAGTACCCGTTCTCCACCCCCGAGCTGCGCGACGAGATCCGCCACTCGTTCTGGCTGCTCAACCGCGTCGCGTCGGCCAAGGCGCTGGAGACGGCTGCTCAAGAAGCACGACGTCTTCAAGGACTACACGGTCGTCCTGGCCGCCGGCGACGGGCGCTCCGACGACGACACCGACCCGGTCGCGGCCGGGAAGTCTCTGGACAAGGTGCGCACGGCCATCGCGGAGGCCGAGAAGTCGGACGGCAAGACCATCACCCTGTCGGTCGGGCAGCTCACCACGGGCGTCACGGTGCCCGAATGGACCGCGGTCATCATGCTGTCCAACCTGTCCTCCCCGGCCCAGTACATGCAGGCGGCGTTCCGGGCGCAGAACCCCTGCACCTTCGAGCGTGCCGGGCACGTGTTCCAGAAGCAGAACGCGTACATCTTCGACTTCGCGCCCGAGCGCACGCTGACGATCTTCGACGCGTTCGCCAACAACCTGCACCCGAACCCCTCGGGCGACCAGGGCGTGCGGCAGGAGAACATCCGCCGGCTGCTGAACTTCTTCCCGGTCCTGGGCGAGGACGCCGAGGGCCGGATGATCGAGCTCGACGCCTCCCAGGTCCTGACCTTCCCGCAGGTGTTCAAGGCCCGCGAGGTCGTGCGCCGCGGGTTCCTGTCGAACCTGCTGTTCGCGAACGTCGCCGGCATCTTCCGGTACTCCGAGCACGTCAAGGAGATCCTCGACAAGCTGCCGACCGCGAAGCAGGGCAAGGTCACGAACGGGCAGCCCATCGAGATCCCGCAGCCGCCGCCCGTCACCGACCCCGACGGGAACGTCCAGGTCGACGTGGAGACCGTCATCAACCCCAAGGTCGCCGAGCTCGGCAAGCCCGTCTACAGCATCGAGGACATCCCGACCGCTCGAGCCCGATGCCCCCGCGCACGACGGCGGCGACGCAGATCGCGAAGGCGGTGACCGAGCAGAGCCGCCAGAAGCGCGAGGAGCTGAAGGAGGCCTACGGGCTCACGGCCAAGCAGGTCGAGCGCGACGAGAAGCGCACCGAGCAGGCCGTGAAGGCCCAGGTCGAGCGCGCCTACACCGAGCACAACATCGCCAGCAAGCACCTCGAAGACGAGCTGAAGAACGCGGCCACCGAGGCCGAGGCCGCAGGCCGTCGAGGCCAAGCGGGCCGAGCAGGACAAGGCGTTCAAGGCGAACATCCTGGCCATCGTCGAGCGAGACGATGGACGCGATCGTGCCCGAGGTGGTGACCCGCGAGGAGACCAAGAAGGAGCAGAAGCGCGCGAACCAGACGATGGACGACGCCCGCTCCCACCTGCGCGGATTCGCCCGCACGATCCCCATGTTCCTCATGGCGTACGGCGACCGCGACATCCGCCTGTCGAACTTCGACGACTACACGCCCGACGACGTGTTCGAGGAGATCACCGGGATCACCGAAGCCGAGTTCCGCCTCCTGCGCGACGGCCAGGAGGTCACCGAGGAGAACGGCACCGTCACGAAGATCCCGGGCCTGTTCGACGAGGCGGTCTTCGACCAGTCCGTCCAGGAGTTCCTGGACAAGAAGGAGGCGCTGGCCGACTACTTCGACGACGCGCAGACCGAGAACATCTTCGCCTACATCCCGCAGCAGAAGACGTCTCTGGTCTTCACCCCGCAGCCGGTCGTGAAGATGATGGTCGACACCCTCGAGGCCGAGAACCCGGGCATCTTCACCGACCCGACCAAGACCTTCGCCGACCTGTTCTCCACCGCCGGACTGTTCCTGATGGAGCTCGTGCGCCGCCTCGACACGGGCCTTGCCGACGTCGTTCCCTGACCAGGACGAGCGGCTGCGGCACATCCTGACCTCACAGGTCTTCGAGATGAGCCACAACGAGATCCTGCACCGCATCACCATCGAGGCCGTCTCCGGCGGCGTCCCGGAGCGCAAGGCGTGGATCGAGGACTCCGGGCACTTCAAGGTCGGCAACCTCGCCCGGATGACGCCGGAGGAGCGGCAGAAGATGGTCGACGACATGCTGACGGAAGGGCACTGACCATGAGCAAGAAGTTCGACGTCGTCATCGGCAACCCGCCCTACCAGGAAGAGGCCCAGGGCGGCGGCACCCGCGACACGCCGGTCTACCACCTGTTCATGGACGCGGCCTACGAGGTCGGGAAGAAGGCCGTGCTCATCACGCCGGCACGCTTCCTGTTCAACGCAGGCTTCACGCCGAAGGCGTGGAACGAGAAGATGCTCGCCGACCCGCACCTGACCGTCGCCGCACTACGTGCCCGACAGCGACGATCTGTTTCCCGGCTACGGACCATCAAGGGCGGCATCGCCGTCACCTACCGCGACTCGGAGCGCAAGCTCGGCAAGGAGCCGCTTGGTCATCGGCGAACCGCTGATCGGCGAGCCAGGGGTCGGGTCACATAGACCTTCATCACTATCGGCGCGTTTGATGACGAACCGAGGCATGCAGGCCTGCCTCAAGTACGTCAAGTCCAAGTTCGCCCGCACGATGCTCGGCGTCCTGAAGATCACCCAGCACAACCCGGCGAACTTGGAAGTACGTCCCGCCCAGGACTTCACGGCACGCTCCGACATCGACTGGTCGAAGCCGATCCCCCAGATCGACCAGCAGTTGTACGCCAAGTACGGGCTCGACTCCGAGGAGATCGCCTTCATCGAGGCCAAGGTTAAGTCGATGGAATGACCGGGCTCTCACAGGTGGTGGCGGGACGCAGAAATCGCGCCCTGGCTTAGCACGATGGGCAGTGCTTGCAGACTTCCTGCAAGCAGTCGTGTCTGGCAGAGCGCCGCGCCTACGAACCCGTCTCGCCACCGGCGTCTACAAAGACGAGCTCGCCGAGGCCCGCTGGGTCGCGGAGACGACCTCTCACCGCGCCCGAAGAGGATGTTCAGAGGCGTCCCTGACCGGAGTCGTCTCGTCGGCGAGGTCGAGGTGCTCGTAGAGCGTTGAGCGGCCAACGCCGAGCGTGCGGGCGATCTGCGCCATCGTCAGCTCGCCCTGAGCGCGCATCGCGTGGGCGGCGGCGAGCTTCTCCGGCGTGATCAGCTTTCGGCCGGCCGCCCTGACGGCCGCGGGCGCGAGCGGCCTCGCGGCCCGCTGCTGGCGCGCTCGCGGATCAGCTCGCGCTCGAACTCCGCCAGCGCAGCGAACAGGTGCAGCTGCAGCCGGCCGGCGGGCGTGTTGGTGTCGATCGCCTCGGTCAGCGACCGGAACGCGATCTCGCGCTCCTGGAGCTCGCCGACGAGTTCGACGAGGTGCCGGAGGCTTCGGCCGAGCCGGTCGAGCCGCCATACGACGAGCGTGTCGCCGGCGCGCAGGTAGTCGAGGCAGGCGTCGAGCTCGGGGCGCCGGCGGATCGTGCCGGAGCCGACGTCCTTGTAGACGCGCTCGCAGCCGGCGCGCTCGAGCGCGTCGAGCTGCAGGGCGAGATCCTGTCCGCGGGTGGAGACGCGCGCGTAGCCGATCAGCGTCTTGTGTTCGCTCACCGCAGCGATATCCTCTGTCGTGTGATACGAGGGCCGTGGCTTCAGGCTCCTTCTGCAAGGCGAGCGTCGCGGTTTCCGCGGCGCTCCTCTTCGTTGAGGGCGCCCCGGACCGGGCTCGGGGCCGACTCCCGATCCGGGGCTTGGCGCAGTGCGCCGGTGCTACCGCCGCATCACCCGGTCGATCACGACCAGGAGCACGATCAGCAGCGTGATGACGAGCGGCGTGGTATCCACGAAGTCCTCCTTCCTGCTCCGGGTTGACCCGGTACCCCGGGACCGGTCGGCCCCGGGCCGGCCGTCGAGGGCGGTCAGAGACATCGCGCCATGCCCGCGATCGTCCCAAAAGCCGCGGACGCCACGCCCGGCCTGGACGTTGATTTCCGGAGGACTTTACGGACGCCTCGAGCGTCGCGCCGGGTCGCCCCCATGCCCAGCCGCCTGTCCGGGAACTCCTCGTTTTCGGACAGACTCGTCCGCTCCGACCGCAGGTCAGGCCGCTTGCGGGCCAGCATCGAGCTCTCGACCGATCGCGGCCGCGGCTCTCCGCCTTCTGCGCCACCGCTACCGTGGGCTTTCGCAGCATTCGCCCGTGTGCCGCCGGGCGGTTGACGAGCGGGCTCTGACGGCGTGGCGTGTCGCTCCGCTGACATGGTCAGTGCGACGAGGTGTCTCCGTTGCAGCCGTTGCCGCTGGTATCGGGGCGAGGGTCGGTGCCGTGTCCGCGCCTTTCCCGAGCGCGTCGCGAGCGCCCTCGAGCCGCTTGATCTCGTCGCGTGCTTCGGCCAGCCGACGGTCGTTCTGTACGCAGAGCTGCTCGACCGTCATCCGTCGGCAGCGTAACTGTCCGCAGACACATGAGCCGGGAGTCGCCACCTGCTCCGGCCGCGGTTTACGTCAACATGTCGGTTTCCGTCAACGACGTCGGTTTCCGGCGGGAGCAAGCTATAGACTAAGGCAGTGCTTTCGCACGCGCTTAGCCGGACCGCCGGCCGCGCTGCGGCCGGCCGGTGTGAGTCCCGCCCGGGGGGCGGGTCGCTGCGCTGGCTTTGGGGGCCGGGCGCTGTGAGCGCCGGCCCGGACGCGCGCCCGAAGGGGCGCGTCGCGCGCGCGGGAGCGCAGGCCGCGCCGCGGCGCGTCTACCAGCAGGTCAAGCTGACCGAGGAGGAGCGCGAGCAGCTCCGGGCCCGGGCGGCGGAGCTCGGGGTGTCGGTGCCGCGGCTGATGGTCGAGTCGGCGCTCGTCGGGGTGGAGACGCCGACCGACCGGCGGCGGCATGATCGCGGAGCTGTTCGAGGCCCGCCGGCTGCTGGCGACGGTCGCGAACAACGTCAACCAGCTCGCCCGGTCGGCGAACATCTCCGGCCAGGTCGACGCGGGCCGGCGGCTCGAGCAGACGCTCGCCGAGGTCGACGAGCTGCGTCGTGCGCGAGCTGCGGGCAGCTGACGGGGGTGCGGCGGTGATCCCGAACGTCACCCGCGGCGGCAAGACGCACGGCGTGCTGCTCTACCTGGTCGGGAAGGGCAAGCGCGAGGAGCACGAGAACCCGCACCTGGTCGCCGGCTCGCCGGAGGCGGTCCGGATGGCGGGAGGGCGCGAGCTGCTCGAGCGCTCGCGACGCGGTCGCGCTGGCGCGGTTCCTCGACGAGCCGCGCGAGGCAGTTCGGCACGCAGGTGACGATCGCCGAGCGCGACAAGAGACGGGCGCGCTGACCGGCGACGCGGGACGCGCACGTGTGGCACTGCTCGCTGAGCGCTGCATCCGCGAGGAGCCCGAGCTCGCGGACGAGCGGTGGGCGGAGATCTGCGAGCAGTTCATCGAGCAGATGGGGTTCGCCGGCGAGACCGGCGGCGGCGCAGTGCCGGTGGGTCGCGATCCGCCACGGCCGCTCCGCCGGCGGCTCTGACCACGCGCACCTGGTCGTGACGCTGGTGGCCGAGGACGGCAGCAAGGCGAGCGTGCACAACGACCGGCCGCGCGCGCAGAAGGCGTGCCGGGAGCTCGAGCAGCGGTTCGGGCTGCGGCGCCTGGAGGCGCGCACGCGCGAGGCGGGCAGCCGCGGGCTCAAGCACGGCGAGCTCGCCGCTGACCGCCGCCGCGGCCGCGCAGCTCGGCGAGCGCGGCGAGCACGCCGAGCGCTCCAGCCGGCAGACGCTCGAGCGGATCGTGCGCGCGTGCGCGAGCGCCAGCCGCGACGAGAGCGAGTTCATCCGCCGGCTGCGCGACGAGGGCATCCGCTGCCGCCCGCGGTACGCCGAGGGCGGCACCGAGCGTGGTCGTCGGCTACTCCGTCCGGCTCCCCGGCGCCGAGACGGTCCGCGGCGGAGCGGTGTGGTACGGCGGCGGGCGGCTCGCGCGCGACCTGACCCTCCCGGCGCTGCGGCGCGGCTGGCGGCAAGACCGACGAGGCGCGCGGCGCGCGGTCGCCGAGTGGAGCTCGGCGACGCCGGCGAGGCCGCGCTCGCCGGCGGAGCGCCAGGCCGAGCTCGAGCAGCGCGGGCTGATGTGGCACCGCTGCACGACGGAGCTCGAGCGCGTCCGCCAGCAGCTGCGCGCCGCCGGCAGCGACCCCGCCGCGATCGCGCACGCCGCCCGCGAGGGCGCCGGCGTCCTCGCCGCCTGGTCGATCGCGCTCGAAGGCGAGCAGCCCGGCGCGCTCGCGCGCGCCGCCCGGCAGCTCGCCCGCTCCGCCGAGCTGCCCGCCTACACGCCGGCGCCGCCGAAGCCGCTCTCGCGCGCGTCGGGGCTGGCGCTGTTCATGCTCGCCGCCGGCAAGCCCGACAGCGCGGTCGGCTGGCTGATCGTCGCGCGCGAGCTCGCGCTGCTCGCCGCCGAGCTCGGCCGCGTGCACCGCGCCCGCGGCGAGCTCGACCGCGCCCAGCAGATCGAGACCGACCTCGGCGCCGAGCTCGCGCAGATCGAAGCCGCGCTCGAGCGCGAGCGGCCGCGCACCGGCGAGGACCTCGACGCCGAGGCGCAGGCCGCCAAGCGCGCCCGCGAGCCGCTGCCGCCACCGGCCCGGGATCCCGGACGCCAGGGCGCGGGGGAGACCGAGGACGTCAAGCGGCTGATCAACCCGCTGCGCGGGACGGAGGCGCCAAGGGGGCGGTAGGACGGGATAACAACCGCGATGGCGGTCGTCAGCACAAGGCGTGGCTGATCCGTCCCCACTGCGCCCAGGCTTGCGCGTCAGGCCGGTGACGTATATGTGGGGTCTCGGCCCCGACTCCGGTGAGCGTGCGCGGCGCTGCCGGCGGTGATCGCCTCGTATCCCAGCCGCGCCGAGAGGATTGCGCTGGATGCCTAGGCGTGCGCGGCGTCGACCGCGCTGATCCTGACCTCGCGCAGCGAGCCGTCGGCATCGATGCGGGAGTAGGCGAGCTCGACCTGCTGGCCGATCAGCGCGGCGAGCTGCGGGCTGCCGAGCGTGGTCACGCGCCGGCCGTCGAGATCGGAGATCGCGTAGGTGTGGCCGTCACGTCCGAGCCGGAGCGCCGCGCAGCGTGGCGGTGGCGCGATGGCTGGCCTTGTACTTGCGCCAGGTGGTCTGGCGGCCGGGGCGATACGTCGACCCGGGCCGCTTGAGCACCGAGCCCTCGAACCCGAGCTCGACGAGCTGATCGTGGGCGGCGCGGCTGGCCGGTGCGCCTGGACCAGCCGCAGCCGGTCGCTGGCGGGGAAGGCCTCCCGCAGCAGCTCGGTGCGCTTGACCCAGGGCAGGGCTCGGAGGTCGTCGCCGGCGAGCTCGAGCAGATCGAAGGCAACGAGGTGAAGCTTGCCGGCCGCCGCGGCGTCGGCCTGGAGCGCGGCTCGGCATACCGCCGCGAAGTCCTGGACGGCTCGGCCGTCCCGGGAGCTGAGCGCGACGAGCTCGGCGTCGAAGACCGTCCCGCGGGTGCCTCGGCGAGCGGCTCCAGCAGCGAGCCGAGACGATCGCCCAGGCTCGTGCCTCGGCGCGACCAGGCGCGGATGCGTCCGTGCCGGTCGATCGCCACGAGCAGCCGGAACCCGTCCCACTTGGGCTCCATCATCCAGTCACCCTGTGCCGGCCACGTTGCGGCGCGAGTGCTCAGCATTGGCTCGGGGATCGGCATAGACCGAGCGTAGAACTTGGCTGCGAGCCGCGCGGGGAACTCCGCCAGCTATCGGGGACCGCGCCCAGCAGATCAGGATCGGCTGAGAATGCCAGCGGCCTGCGACCCAAGTCGCCATAAGCCGGCCTGGGAATATGTCCATTTCCGGGGCATTCATACATGATACGCCTTATCGGGCGTTTTGATGAGGCGCGTCGCCTTCGACCTCGCGACCCCCCGATCAGCACCCCCTGAGCGTGCAATCAGTCACGCCTGTTCGTTAGCAACGAGCCCGCGACGCCGAGCTTGACCCCCGCGAATTCGCCGGGCACTCGCTCCGGGCCCCTTACGCCACCCAAGCCGCCCGCGACGGCCACGACCCTCCCCAAACTTCCGCCACCACCCACCACCAGGACCAGCGCGCCTCGCCGGCTACGTCCGCGCTCGCCGCGCGACGGACGACGTCGCTCATGTGCTCTAGCCGCCCAGGAGCGTGTACGGATAGCCCGGGGCAGTGCGACCAATCACCGGACGGGTCTATTGCGACACACGAACAGACGGACGAGCCTCGTGCGCGCCAAATATCGCGAGTTCGGTTGTCCATCGGCTTACTGCGACACTCGGAACACCGCGCCGGGGTGTGTGCCGCGAAACCTCACTCGAGAACCCCCTGGAGCTCGTGTGGGCGCCATTTAAGCGCAGACATCAAGTTCGGGAGGTCGCGCGCGCCCACACCTGATCAGCCCGGGTGGGAGCGTCCCTGGTCGGCGCCATCAGCTTCCGATGGGCAAATGTCGTCCCGGAAGAGAGGGATATGGCGCAGTGCAGTCGAACGCACGGGCTCAAGTTCGCGTATTATGAGGACGATACACACCTTGACGGCGCTAATCAGGCGTGTATAGTGTGCTTCGGAGCCTCAACTGACTCCGCCCGTCGTCGAATAGAAAGGAGGAAATTGTGGCCAACGTGCATCGCGTCAACGTGAACTTCTCCGAGGACGCCTACCAGGAGTTGGCGAAGCTCGCCGAACGCAAGGGGAAGACGATTTCCGATCTGCTTCGGGATGCGATCGCGCTTGAGCAGTGGTTTGACGAGACGAATCGCCAAGGAGACCGAGTTCTGGTCGAACGAGACGGCAAGGTTCGCGAAGTCATCCCGCGCTAATGGCCCCGCTCCCCGATAATCCGCGCCCACCCGAGCCTCCGGCGACAGCGTCGGGGGCGTCGGGGGCCGTACCGCCGGCGTCTCCGGCTCGGACGGTCGGGGCTGCCGGCGTTGGTGGCGAGGACACTGTGGTAAGTGTCGATACGGTGGCGATCGACACGCTTGACGGTCGCCAGATCAAGGAGCGGAGCCCTGTCTTCGACTTGGTCAAGGACGAGGTTGTCCGTGCCGCTGTCGCTCTATTGCTCATAGCGCTCCTTGGGGTGATAGTCGTCTTCGCGTTCATCAGGGCTTCGAATTGGAACGACACGAAGGAGCTCCTTGACCTAGTGCTCCCTGCTGTAACCGCCCTGCTGGGCTCAGCGCTCGGCTTCTACTTCGGGAAGAAGGGAGATTAGGCTCGCGCTGTGGATGTCATTCCGGGGGCAAGTCCAGGCCGACGGAGTCGTCGGCGTAGTTCTCGTCCTCGTTTCCTGCCTGGATGCCACGCTTCTCAGCCAGGTGGTTGAACACTTCCAGCTCTTCTTGCTGCCATTCGGTCATTCGTCGATCTATCGCGAGAAGCTGATCCTCGGTTAGCGCTGAGGCGCCGTCCCGTCGTGCGATGTACATGCTGATCGGGGGGCCGACGTCGTTGGCTGCGATGGAGATCGTGTTGGCCAGGACCCTGTATGCGAGTAGAACAGCCTCCTCGTCCTTCTGTCGGTCAAGGAGATGGTAGTTCGGTCCCTGCAGCGCACATATCGCGTAGACGCGCCCGGTTCCGATCGCCTCCGCCATCGTGCTCCTGCTCGATTCCGTCCGGGCATGCCTCGTAGATCCACGCGTCACCGGAGTCTGATACGCCCGCAAATAGTGCGTGAATGACGCTCGCACGACCGTTGATCGGTTGACCGAACATATCCTTGACTAGCTCGCGCTGAGCCTTCTGCTGGACTGCATTCACAGCGTCGTGGAGCCTTGGTCTCAATTCGGCGATCTCTAGCCCGCAATCCGCTTCGGTGATCTGCTCGTTGAGGCTGCGTATCACGCGCTGACGGAGCCCCTCGTTGCCAGCGAAGCCGTATGCGACGCGACCGTGCAGATCGCCGAGCTTCATCGCGGCCGTCCGAGTCGGCTCCTGCTCTCCAGTCGCCTGTCCGTCGGCAGCGAGAGCCACACAGTCAATGCCTTTCAGCGCAAGTACTACGGTCATATCTCGTCTCCCGCATGCATCGGCTCGGGCGATTCCGAGAGGGACAGCTGCAAACCACCCAATCCCACGTCAAGCTGGCAGCGCCAGGGCGGAGCTAGCTGAGGACGGATCTCCGGCCCGGCATTGAGTAATGAGCGTGAATGTAGTCCATCAGATCTCTAAAGCCGAGACAAAGCGCAGTATTGCTTTACCCGCGCGAGCTCGCGCAGCAACTCAAGCTCAGTCGCGGAAACATCGTTGACCAAGCGCTGGGCGCGCTCCATGCCCGCATCTGTCGCCGTGAACTCGGACCACGTATAGCCGGCGACCATGTGCCGGGCCGCAAGCCCTGACTCTTCGAGTGACGCGAGATCTGCGGTCACGAGGGCGAGAACGGCGCCGCGTCGACGAGTTCAAACACATAGGGCGCCTCGTCGCCGAAGTCAAGACGGTGGGCGAGCGCGAACATCCCGCACTGGATGCGAACTGGATCGAGGGGCTCGGTAGCGTCGCGAAGGGCCAGGAGGAAGAGAACCCAGTCTCGGCGGTCGATGTTCATGTCGTCGGGTGTTTTCGTCATTTCGGTACGAGGGTCCTGCTGTGAGGTCAATCCACGCTCAAGTGACGGTACGAACTCGCTCGCGCTTCCCACATATCCCCCCTTGTTAGGCCATTCGGCTATGGGCCGGCGTATTCGCGTAGGCCCACGGATTGATGGACAGACGTCCGAAGACGATCAAAGTCGCACATTCACGGTCTAGGCGGCGGATGTAATCGCGCGAATGATGCCAGCGCTCGCCGTCGCTCTGAGCCGAGGCCGGCGCCAGAGAGTCCATGACCCACATCATTCCCCTGGTGCTCTGATCCCAATAGTCCGCAGTCCGAGAACTATCTCCCGCGGTAGACGCGTCGTCAAGGGCCCTCCGGACAGAGAGTTCGAACGCACCGACAGCTCTCCGTAGAACCGGCGCGCAGGTCGCGCACGGGATTCCGAAGGAACCTTCAGGTCCATAGCGAGTTCACGGTCGCAGGAGCCGACG